>JBBRNK010000015.1:0-86138 GCA_038230355.1 Mycobacteriales bacterium
CCTACAGATCCTCAGCCAGACTGACGCTCAACACCTGGTTGATGTGGGTGTGCCGGCAGGGCAGGTGCCCGATACCGGTGTCCTTGCCGGTCCGGATCCGGTCCTTGACCCGTGCGTGGGCCCGGTGCCGGGCGTCCAGAAACGGTAGTTGTCCGCCGGGGGTGTTGGTGGTGAACGCCTGATACCGGTATCCGTCGCGGATCTGGCAAGGCGTCCAGGGTCGCGCCCGGATGCGGGTGCTCACGGCGCACGATGACCCGCATCCCCGGGCAGGTGCTCCTCCAGCGGGAAAGGTCGAGCATCCCGGTGACCTCCACGACGTCGGCGTGCTCCCGCAGGCCGCCGTCGGCGTTGTTCGCCGCCGTCCGGGCCCACTTGGGGAGGAGCTTGATGGCGTCCCGGACCGCTTCGGTGACGGGGTAACCGACGGAGAACCCCAGCCCTTGGGAGGAAAGCGCCGTGATCAGGGCGTGGGAGTAGCCCGCGCCCTC
The DNA here is from genome assembly GCA_038230355.1 of Mycobacteriales bacterium. Taxonomy (GTDB): domain Bacteria; phylum Actinomycetota; class Actinomycetes; order Mycobacteriales; family SCTD01; genus RYN-111. The sequence continues at coordinate 492 of JBBRNK010000015.1, forward strand.
GGCGCGGATGAGGACCTTCTTGCTGCGCCACCGGTCCGGGACCTGGGATAGAGCCTGCTCCACGACGGTCAGGTGGTCGGTGGCGGTGTTGCTGCCAGCGTTGCCCGGTCGCAGCAGCATCGCCAGGGCCTCATTCGTGTTGTCCAGCCACGCCCCCAGCGGGTGGTGCCCGAAGCCGCCCTTGAAGTTCCCGCGAGCGTCTTCCTTGTCCGAGTGCGCCGTGACCAGGGTCGCGTCGAGGTCGATCACGACCTCGTCAATGACCTTGCCGGCCGCCCGCGACCCGGGGAGCTCGCTACCGGTCAGCTCCCCACGGGCGGTCCAGGCCCGATCCCGCGCCTGGGCCCTGGCCTGCCGGATCTGGGTGAGCATGGCCCCATCGATGCCGGCCAGCACCCGCCAGATCGTGGGGGTCGACGCGACCGACCCGGCCGGGCCATGCAGGCCCTCGTGATCAGCCAGGGCCTGGATGTCGCTGATCGTCACCGCTCCGTCGGCGATCGCGACGGCGACATCAACCAGCACCCGGCCCGGGTCATGGCCGGCGCGGCGCTCTCGCAGCCCATCGGTGGCCTCGCTCAGCAACGCCGTTAGCCCGATCCGATCCGCCAACTCAGCCAGCAGGACCGTCCCGGCGTGCGACACCACCCCGGTCCCGTCGGTCGTAATGACCGGGACCGTCCTGCGCGTTGAAGGTTGCACCTGCGAAGTACCTCTCGTCGTAGAGATTTCTTGTCCCTCCGCAAGACAAGTTTCCCAGCAACAACAGGCACTTTCGCGCTTCCAGCCCCCGTGTCGGAGCACCAAGATCAGCCGGCTACCGCAAGATCGGGGTTAACGAGGAGCAGACGCTGCCTGCGGTTCTGTGGACCATTCCGAAGCAGATCCCGGGCATCGACGAAATCATCATCTTGATCATCGACGATGGGTCCACCGACAACACGGTCGAGGTTGCCCGCTCGATGGGCGTGACGCACTTCGTCCGGCACGCACGCAACCGCGGTCTGGGTCGGTCCTTCCACGACGGGGTCCAGCGGGCGCTGGAGCTCGGCGCGGACATCGTGGTGAACACCGACGGCGATAACCAGTACCCCCAGGAGCGGATCGCCGACCTTGTGCAGCCGATCGTCGCGGGGAAGGCCGACATCGTCATCGCGGACCGGCAGGTCAACCTGGTCGAACACTTCAGCCGCCCGAAGAAAGTCCTCCAGAAGCTCGGTAGCGGTCTCGTTCACGATTCCGCCGGTACCGACCTCCCGGACGCGGCGAGTGGGTTTCGAGCCCATAGCCGCGACAGCCTGATGCTGCTCAACATGATCACCCGCTTCTCGTACTGCATGGAGACGATCATCCAGGCGGGCAACGAGAAGCTCGCCATCGCCAGCATCCCGATCCGGACCAACGGGAAGACCCGCGAGTCACGGCTGTTCTCGAGCACCTACGAGCACGTGCTGAAGTCGGCGGGCGCCATAATCCGGGCCCACATGTACAAGCCGTACGTGATCTTCTCAACGTTAGTCTTCGGGACCCTCGGGCTGGTGCCGTTCGCGCGCTACGCGGTCCTGCAGATCACCGACGACCACGGTGGCCACCTGCAGTCGCTGCTCGTCGGGACGGTGTTCCTGGTGATGAGCTTCAGGAGCGTCATCATCGGTGTGATCGGTGACCTGCTGCGCACCAACCGCTCACTCATCGAAGACAACCTCGAGCACAACGAAGATGCGCTTCGGCGTGGCAGACCCGGCGGATATCGGCCAGCACATCATACCAATTTAGAGCGGGCGCCGCACTGCTGCCATGTAGCCGAGGCTGGTGCGGGATGCGGAGCCGGTCACCCCGGGACTGGTGCGAAGGCGCCGACCGACCAGCTCCTGGGGCGCGCCCAGCAGCCAGCGCAGGGCTCTGAAATCGGTGAGGCTGCGGGACAGCATCAGCTTGGTGCTTACGCCGTCCAGCGCAGCCACCACCGCCAGCACCATCAGGTGGGCCATCATGAGCAGCCCACCGCCCTTCGCGTCCAGGGAGAGCACTTCGAGCCCGTGGCGCTCCAGGACCGCGCGGAAGCCGAAGTGGGCGAGCCGCCGGAAGTCGTAGGGCGCCTCGTGCGTCGGGTAGAGATACGGAATCGTCACCAGGGCGTGACCGCCAGGGCGCAGGACCCGGTGCAGCTCGCTCACCGCGCCCTCGAGGTCCCCGACGTGCTCGAGGACCTCGGTCAGCAGGACCGTGTCGAACGACTTGGCGGCGAACGGGAGCTCGTCCGCGAAGCCGATGACGCTGATGCCATCGATCGCCGTCGCATCCAGCGCGACGACGTCGTCGACGAGCGGGCCGTACCACTCGCGGAAGGGCTGGTTGCCGCATCCGCAGTCCAGCAGCCTGCCCCGCACGAGGTCCTGATGACCGGCGATCCACCGGCCGAGCGCGGCTCCTGGCAGCAGGCTCAGGGTGCTGTCGCGATTGCTGTACGGGATGCCGTCGACCATCCGGACGGGCCCTCGGCGGCGCCGCACCCGCTCGTTGTCATCCCCTGCTCTCGTCGGGACGCTAGCAGCGCGGCCGGTCATCGCAGGGCCGCCCATGCCGCTGCGATGCCGGTGCGCAGCTCGGTCGTGGGACGCCAACCGAGGACCTCGGCGGCCAGCCCGATCCCCAGCCAGGTGTGCGGCACGTCGAACGACCGGCGCTCCGTCACGAGCACCCGCAGGTCGGGGTGGCCGACCACGTCGAGCACCGTCTCGGCCAGGTCCGCCAGCGAGGTCGCGCGCCCGGATCCGACGTTCACGACCGCTGGCAGCGGCCCGTCGGCCGCGTGCACGAGGGCGAGCGCACGAGCGACGTCGTCGACGAAAACGTAGTCCCGGGACGTGGCCGGGTCGCCAAAGACCGTGAGGTCTTCGCCGTTGCGAGCCGCCTGTAGCCAGTACGCGATGACGCCCTGCCCGCTGGCTGCCCGTTGGCCGGGGCCGTAGGCGTTGGAGACACGGAGCGTGACGTGAGTACCGGCCGGGCGCCGCGCGGCGAGGAGGGCCTCGAGGTCAAGTTTGGCGCGGCCGTACGCCGACAGCGGCAGCGTGGGGGAGGCCTCGAAGTACGGCGGTGCGCTTCCGGTATCGTAAACCGTCCCACCCGAGCTGACCATCACTACGGTCGAGGAGGGGTCGATCGCGTCCAGAAAGCGCTCGAAGGCCTCACGGTCGGCCACCACTCGTTCTGGCTGCTGCTCCGCGATTTGTGGGTTTATCTGGGTAGCCAGCCAGTAGGCCGTGCGCGCGGAGGCAAGACCCTCAGCAGCGCGACCGTCAGCGTCGAGAAAGGGAGCGGCCCGGGTGTACACCGACACGTCCGTACCTCGCAGCTTCCTCTGCAAGGCCGTGCCGAGGAAGCCGGAGGCGCCAATGATGGCGACCTCCACCTGGACCTCCTCGTGAGCAAGCCCAGGCTGCTCGTGCTGGCTTCGACTTTCCCGGCGCGGCCAGGAGACGGGACGCCGGGCTTCGTCCGCGACCTGGCGCAGGTGGAGGCTATCGCGTTCGACACCGTGGTCCTGGTACCCCGGGTCCCCGGTGCGGCGAGGCGCGAGGTCGTCGACGGCCTGCGGATCGAGCGGTTCGGCTACTTCCCGCGTCGATGGGAGGACCTCGCCGACGGCGCGATCGTCGAGAACGTACGGGGGAAGCGGTCCCGGCTGCTCCAGGTCCCTTTCTTCCTGGTCTTCGAGGTGCTGGCCGTCCGGAAGTGGGTGCGCAGCCACCGCCCCGACGTCCTGCACGTCCATTGGGTCATCCCTCAGGGAATCGTCGCGCTGCTGGCTGCACGCGGCGTTCCGAGGTTGGTCACGACCCTCGGCGGTGACGTCTACGCTCTAACAGATCCCGTGTCGCTGCGCCTCAAGCGTGCCGTTCTCAGCCGTGCCGGCGCCGTCACGACGATGAACCTCGACATGCGCGACCGGTTGCTGGCCCTCGGGGCGCCCCCGGACCGCACGCTGGTGCTCCCGATGGGAGCGGACGTCCAGGGCGTACGGGCTGGTGGAGTAGGGATCAGACGCGTGCCCGGCAGGCTGTTGTTCGTCGGCCGCCTCGTCGAAAAGAAGGGCCTCGCCGTGCTGCTCGAGGCCGTGCGGAGTCTCCCTGACGGCTGGTCCCTCGACGTCGCCGGCGGTGGGCCGTTGCTGGAGTCGCTGCAGGCGCAGGCCGCGGGCCTGCCCGTGACGTTCCTCGGTCAGACCACGAAGGACGACCTGGCGCGGGCCTACGCAGCCTGCGAGGTGCTCGTCGTCCCCAGCGTTCCCGCCGCGTCGGGCGATCAGGACGGGCTCCCCGTGGCCCTGCTGGAGGCGATGGCAGCTGGCTGCGCGGTCGTCGCCAGCCGGATTGCCGGCATCGACGAAGCCGTCGTCGACGGTGAGTCCGGTGTGCTGGTGACGCCAGGCTCGGAGGCGGAGCTAACCGCAGCGCTGAACCGGATGCTCGCCGACCCTGGGCTGCGTCAGCAGCTCGGCCGGGGGGCTGCCGCGCGGGCCGAGTCGTACTCGATGAGCGCGTTGGGGCAGCGCTACGTGACGCTGCTGCAGGAGGTCCTCCGACGCGCGCCGTGACGGGTGGGATGAATGGGCCGTGAGGCTAGTCAAGTCCACCTGGTGCGAGCCTGCCCCGGCCGCGGGGACACCTGTGGCACCGTTGTTCCGAAAGAACGTGGCCTTCGGTTCAAGGGATCGTCGCAACACCCTGATGGGATTGGGGTGTTGTCATGGCAGGTCGAGGACGGCCAAGGACTCCACGACATGTGGAACGTGAGTTCTGGCGCCAGGTGGCCAGCGGACTGAGCACCGAGGCGGCCTCGGCCGCTGCGGGCGTGTCGCTGGACGTGGGGAGCAGATGGTTCCGCGACGGTGGCGGCATGCCCACCTTGGAGCTCACCGAGCCGACTGGCCGTTACCTGTCGATGGCCGAACGGGAGGAGATCGCAATCTGGCAAGGCCAACGTGTCGGGGTGCGGGAGATCGCCCAGCGACTGGGTCGCTCGCCGGCGACGATCAGTCGGGAGCTGCGGCGCAACGCCAGCGGCGGCGACCCTTCGCGGTACCGGGCATCGGTCGCTCAGGCTGAGGCTGACAAGCGGGCCCGCCGGCCCAAGGCCAGCAAGATCGTGCGGCACCCGCCGCTGCAGCAGTACGTCCAAGGCAAGCTCAGCTGCCTCGAGCACTGGAGTCCCGAGCAGATTGCCAACCGGATCGTGCTCGACTACCCCGACGATGTGCGGATGCGCATCAGTCATGAGGCGATCTACCAGGCCCTCTACGTGCAAGGCCGCGGCGCTCTGCGCCGCGAGCTGACCGCCTGCCTGCGGACCGGGCGGGCGCTGCGCAAGCCTCAGCGCCGCACCGATGGTCGTCGGGAACGGATCAAGGACAAGGTGATGATCAGCGACCGGCCGGCCGAGGTGGCGGACCGGGCCGTGCCCGGGCACTGGGAAGGGGACTTGATCATCGGTGCGAACAGCGGCTCCGCGATCGGCACCCTGGTGGAGCGGACCACCCGATTCACCATGCTGCTGCACCTGCCCGAGGATCACGGCGCCACGGCCGTCCGAGACGCCATCACGGCCACCATCGCCGAGCTGCCTGAACAGCTGCGCCGGTCGCTGACCTGGGACCAGGGCATCGAGCTCGCCGAACACATCCGGCTCACCATCGAGGCCAACCTGCCGGTCTACTTCTGCGACCCACACAGCCCCTGGCAAAGAGGGACCAACGAGAACACCAACGGCCTCTTGCGCCAATACTTCGCCAAGGGCACCAACCTGTCCGTCCACTCACCCGAGCGGCTCATCGAGGTCAGCACAGCCCTCAACGGCCGACCTCGCAAAACCCTCGCCTGGAAGACCCCAGCCGAGGCCCTCGCCGCGCTACTGTCAACCGCCGCGTAATGAGCTGGTGTTGCGACGACCGGATGAATCCGCCAGCCCGCAAGCTGAGGAATTTCATGACCGCTCACACGGATCGACCCCACGGCCTCTCAAGCCATGCTCGCCACCGCCTGGGACGGCACCGAGGGATTGCTCATCCGACACCCTTGACCGGCCCTCACGGCCAGCTTCACGTGGAGCGAACCGACCTGACCTTGGGGTGCGGAGGTATGGCTGGTCCTCCCGGCCAGAAGCCTGGAGTCTGCGGCTGGAGCGTGGGGTGGTCGTTACAGCGAGGGCTGGGACTGGCTGGCCAAGTTCCGGACCTTGGCGTCCAGCGTCGCTACGGCGTCAAGGATATCGGTGAGCTCGTCAGCGAGAAGGCGCTGTCCGGTCTCTTCGATGTCTGCGGCTTCGTCTACAGCTGCGGTGATGGCCTGTACGGCGGCTTCGGTGGACTGGCGCACGAACCAGGCGGCAATTGAGGCCGTGAGGACTCCCAGCAGGGCGATCCCCACGATCATGAGCGCGACGGCAATCAGCCTGCCCAGGGTCGTGACGGGGTAACGGTCGCCATACCCGACTGTGGTGATGGTGGTCGTTGCCCACCACAGCGCATCGCCAAAGGTAGTGATGTTGGCCTTGGCTGCTCCCCGCTCAGCGTCTAGGGCACCAACCGCTCCCAAGTACACGATCAAACCCGCGGTGCCGGCAACGAGCCGGCCGGTGTCGACGAGCTGGGTGTTCGCTGAGCGTCGCGCCAGCAGGCTCCCCAAACTGAGTAGCCGCAAGATCCGTAGTGGCCGCAGCGCCGGCAGCGCCACCATCAGCGCGTCGGGGACGTGCGTACGCACGAACCGCCAGCGGCGCGGGGCCAGGTACAGCCTGACCGTGTAGTCCACTGCGAACGCTACCCAGATCAGCACGTCCAGCACCCGCACTGCCGCTCCCACCCCAGGGTCTAGATGCTCGTCGATCACAGGGACGGTCAACACCACAAGGAACGCCACCGCCGCCGCTAGTAGCGGCCCGTTGGTCCGGGTCTCCCAGGACAGCAAAGTGAACGGACCAACACGACGCTCAGCGGGGCTCATGGCCGCCAGTGTCCCGGACCTTTCAGCAGAGTGCAGGCCATCGGGGACCTTGGCGCGGGGACGGTCCTCTGGACCGCGACGCTGACACCCTCGTTGTGCCGGCTGGACGCCTACGAGCGCTTCACTGCAACCGATGAAGGGCCCACGGTCGGCGGCCTGGAGGTGTCGAACCCGAGTTGTGCCGGCTCTGCCAAGGCCGCTACCGGTAGAACTGCCGCACGCCACCGTGGCGCGAGCAGGCACCCTGATGGTGGGCTGCAGAAGAGAAGGTGCCGTCGTTGCACTGAGCCGTCGCGCCATTCCCCGGCGTCGTTGCCGTCGAGGTGCTGGAGCTGGTGCGGGTGGGTGTCGGCTCGTAGACGCGTGTGACCATCGAGTGCACCGCGATGGTCCCGTATCGGGCCTGCGCTGTGTACCAATCACCGGCGATCGCCTGCTGAGCGGTCGTGAGGGCCACCTGGGCGCTGCACACCAGCCCGTGGAGGTGGTTCTCCAGACGGTCCTTGATGCTCGCAGAGCCGGCGCCGCGGTACGTCTCAGGCCAAAGGTTCGATGCGGCGTTGCCGCCGCCGAGCTCCAGCGGGATGAGGTGGTCCAGTTCGTAGGCCCCCGCCGGCGGGGGGTAGGCGATGCCGTAGGAGCGGAAGACTGCCTCTCGAGTAGCGGTGGTGACGCTGCGCACAGTCCTTGTGTAACCGGGTGTGCAGACCCTTGCTTTGGTGGAGGTTGCGAGCAGACTGCCGGGGGTGAGCCGGCGATTGGGCTCCGGCACGCCGTGCAGGACCGCGGCTCCAACGACGGCCGCCGCGACCGGCACCCGGCTCGCCACGGGCGCCCTGGTCGGCAGTGGCGTGACAGCGACAGAGGATGGGCTTGTCGAATCTGAGGGCATCTCAGGCGACGGGGCCGGCGCCGTCACGGTCTGCACGTCCTGGCTCGCAGGGGTCTTCGTGCTGGTGTCGGGCAGCGCGTTGCCGAGCAGGCCGACGAGCACCAAGGCGCCGGCCGTCGTCCAGAGCTTGTGGCGGCGCATCCAACTGACGGCTACGCGGGCCTTGGCTGAGGCCGGTGTGGGTTGGATACGGCTAGCAGACAACATGCAACCCCCCTCGGAGGCTCTGTGGCTAGGAGTCAGAGTGACATGCTCGCCACTTCGTCGTGAGCGATACCGACAACTTCGGACCGCAGAGTTACTGACTGCGCCCTTCAGCTGCCTCCGAGGCGGGGTCCAGCGAGATCCTTGCCCCTGGTCACCTCCGAGGAGGCGTTCAAGGATCGTGCCCACACCGACGTACCCGGTCTTGGGGATCCAGACGAAAAGTGCGAGCTCCTAGCGACCAAGGAGGCAGTGGTGAACGATCGACTTCGGTCAAGATAGGCACATGCGACTTAACTCCTCTTTCGTGAGCTCGAAGACCTCCTCACAGGTGATGACCCGCTCCCGCCCCGGGATCGCCCCGGCCAGGCAGTTCAGCAGCGTCGTCTTACCGGCCTGCGTGCCCCCAGCGACGATCACGTTCAGCCCCGCGATGACGGCGGCCTCCAGGAACCGGGCCGCCTGGGGAGTCAGGGTCTGCAGCCCGACCAGCTCGTCCATCGAGTTGGCGCTCAGCACGAACTTGCGGATGTTCACCGACCAGTGCTGCCGGGTTATGTCAGGAATGACCACGTGCAGCCGGGAGCCGTCCGGCAGCATCGCGTCCACGAATGGCGTGCTCAGATCGACCCGTCGCCCCGTGCTCTTCAGCATCTTCTCAACGAGGTCCCTCACCTGACCGTCGTTGAGGATCGTCGTCGTCAGCTCCGACCGGCCGCGCTTGGCGACGAACACGCGCCCGGGCTCGTTGATCCAGATCTCCTCGACCGTGGGGTCGTCGAGGTGCCGCTGCAGCGGGCCGAAACCTGCGACCGCGTCGTAGACAGCCCTGGCGGCGACTTTCGGGTCGGGCAGCGTCGCGAGCGTCGAGCTCAGTGATCGCTCGTCGTAGTCGGCGACGACCTCGTCCACCAGCCGGCGTACAGCCGCCCGGTCCTGGAAGGGGTCGATCCCACGGCGACGGACCAGCTCACGGACCTCGAGCTCGACTGCATCCACGCCGCTCATCGGCGTAAGGCTAAGGCTCCTGAGACCTCCCTGCCAGGGACGTTGTGGACAACTCCGCCCGACGTCGTCGTACCAGGGGTGAGGGGCCGGACCGAGGCGAAGCCACCGAAGGCCAAGCCGAGGACCAGCACCTGGCTGGTGCCAGGACGATGACGAAAGCGCCGACCCCCGCGGTCACGGACGCGCCCAGTAGCTGGCCGGGGCTGACGCCCTCGATGCCTGCCTGCAGCAGCAGCTCACAGGTGCGGTCCTGCCAGGACTCGCCAGGCTTCTTCGGCGTGGTCGCCACCGTGCGGGCCCGGTGGACCGCGACGCGTCCCAGCCCGAACAGCAACCCGAGGAAGGCACCCACTCAGAGGTCCTGGGCCAGCAGGCGGGGCAGGTCCAGGCCGGACCTGGGCCACCCCTTGGAAGGGTTGGGGTCATGTCAGAGAGAGCGTCGAAGAGGTACCCGGTCGAGTCGCGTGAGCGGGCCGTCCGGATGGTCGCTGAGGTCCGTGGCGATCCCGGTCACAGCAGCGCAGATGCTCGCCGGTCACGGTTGCTGGACGACAGCGATCCGTTGCTGGGCGTTGAGGCCGGCGATGAGGCCGGCCCGGTCGGCGGGCACCACCAGGGTCAGTACCTGGCCGTTCGCAGTGGTGGTGACCGAGTAGACCTCGACCTGGCCGAGGACCGCGAACGCCGGCGCCTGCTTGCCGCCGGCGCGGGCGCTGTCGGGCAGCCCGAGCACGGTCACCAGGTCCCCTGCCCGTAGTCCGTCGGGTGCGTTCCCGGGAGCGGCGCCGATTCCGATCAGGACATCGCCATTCCGCGGCAGCGGCGTTCCCTGCGCGAGCAGGCCGCTGGGCAGCAACTGCCCCGTCGGCAGGCTCCGCGACGAGATGTTCCCGACGACCGACGTCGTGGAGCGGACGGCCAGCCGACCCGCCGCCGAGGACACCCGGACGGCGACCAGGTCACCGGGCCGCAGCGCTGCACCGGCTGCGACGTCGTGCCGGAGCTGCCAGACGCTGACCTGCCCGCTGCTGCCCCACCACCAGCCGCCGAACAGGGCGGTGAGCACAAGTGCCAAGAGGCCGAGGGCGGGCACGGCTCGACGCCGTCGGCTGCGCCTGCTCGGCTCCGGCTCGGGGGCCGGCTCAGGTAGTGCCGGCGGTGGGGCGCCGAAGCGGGCCCTGCCGAAGCGCTCCGTCCCGGGCCGCTCAGGGGCGGTGACATCGGTGTCAGTCAAGGAGGGTCTCCGTGGGCTCGGGTAGCCGGGCGGGTACGGGCACGGGCGGCGGCGCCCCCGGGTGGCTCTCGCTCAGGACGAGCACGGAGCCGTCGAGTACCTGCTCGCTCAGCAGGGTCCCGCCCCGTCGAAGGACTCGGCCGTCCTCGTCGTACAGGGCCCAGCGGGGGTTGGTGACCTCCGCGCCTTCACCGCCGGCGAGGTCGATCAAGACGGGCATCAAGAAGACCAGGGACGCCTCGGCGGCGGCCGCGACGTCGTGACGGCCACCGGGTCCGACGACGGTCAGCAGGCGCACCCGTCGGGTCACACTCACGACGCGCTCCCCACGACGGCCCGGCAAGGCAACGCCAACTGCATCAGGGTTGGGGACTGCCGACGCTGCAGCAGGAAGCCGCGTCCGGGCGGCTGGCGAACAGCGGTCCGGTCACCCACCAGGGGTCCTTCACCTCGGTCACCGTCCAGGATGATCGCGGTAGGTGAGAGTTCGCGAAGGCGCTGCCCGAACGGCTCGAACGCCGACCGGCCTGCACCCGCGACGCGCCGGGCCAACAGGACGTGCAGCCCGATGTCGGCGGCGTGGCCGAGGGCATCGGTGAGGATCCCGAGCGGACCGCTGGTGCCGGTGAGCAGCAAGTCGTAGTCGTCGACGATCAGGTAGTGGTCCGGGCCGGACCGCCAGGACCGGTCCCGCAACGCGGCGCGGTCGACGTCGGGAGGTGGGAGTCTGTCGAGGAGCTGGCCCGCGAGATCATGGGCCAGCTCCGCGGCCAACGAACCAGTGAAGGCATAGTTCTGAACGCGGGAGTGGTCGGCATGAGACAGCAGCCCGCGGCTCATGTCGACGAGGTGGATCCGGACGTCCAGGGGGCCCTGCTCCAGGTGGTGCAAGGCCCGGTCGAGCAGGGTCGTGCGGCCAGACCCGTCATCACCGAACACCAGCAGGTGCCCGCCAGGGGCGGCGAGGTCGAGAGGCTGCGGTGCGAGGCGGAATTCCCTGAGCCCCAAGCAGAAGGTTCCGCCAGTTTCGTCGTCGTCGCCGGTGTCGATGTCGATGTCGTCGACGTGCACAGTGTCCGGGAGCGGGCGCACCTGCGGTGCGCGGTGAGCGTCGGGTGCCGTGATCCAGCCGACGTCGCCGGCCAGCGCGAGCTGCACGTGCCGGCCGTCACGCAGCAGGCCGCGGCCGGGACGCCCCTCCGGCAGTGTCTCCGCCACCCGGCGACCGGCGAGGGAGTCGGCGGGGTCGTTGAGCCGGAGCTCGACGCGGGTCTGGACGGCGTCCAGCAGGGCGGGCCGCAGGTCCAGCCACCGGCCCGCGGTCAGCACCAGGTGGACACCGAACTGCAGGCTCGTTCCGGCCAGGTCCGACAGCAGCAGGTCCAGCTCGGGAAACTCGCTGCGAAGGACCCCCGCGTTGTCCACGAGCAGGTACAGATCCGCGGCGAGCGGGTCCGGCAGCACGTCGGCGGCCTCCGGGTGGCGGCGCAGGGCGTCCAGGGAGGTCACCCCGAGCCGCCGGAAGGCTGCGGCGCGTTCCTCGGTGACGACCCGCAGCTCGCGCAACAGACGGCTGATCGAGTCAGGGTCGTGCCGTCCCGCGACGGCCCCGACGTGTGGCAGCACCGCGAGGTCGTGCAGGCCGCCGCCACCGAGGTCAAGCACGTAGACGCTGACCTCCGCCGCTGAGCGGCCGGTCGCCAGGGACGCCGCGACGGCCCGCAGGAACGACGTCCGACCGGTCCGGGGCGCGCCGACGCAGGCAACGTGCCCACCACCTCCGGCGGGCGTGATCAGCAGCGGGTCCTGCCGCTGCCGGGCCGGGTCGTCGACCAGCCCGACGGGCACGCCGTGACCGAAGGTGCTCTCCAACAGGGGAACGAGGTCCACCACGTCAGGCAGGGGCGGCAGCCACACTGTCTGCCTCGCGGTCGTCACAGGTGCCTCGCCGAGCCGGTCGATGAGCACCCGGAGTTCGGTGGAGCGCCCTGCCTCGCCGGACTCTGGGGTGACGGTTCCACCTTGACGGGACAGCCCGAAGGGCTGGGTGACCGCGGGCGCCCGTCGTACCCCTTCCTGGGGGCGGTGCGGCAGCGACGTGGTCGCGGCCTTGAACCGCATCAGGTCGTTGTCGGCCCGCAGGTAGCCCAAGCCGGGCATCGGCGGGAGGGTGTGCGCGTCCGGGACGCCCAGGACGGTGACGGACTCGGCGGCGGAGTAGGTCCGTAGGCACAAGCGATACCGCAGGTGGGACTCCAGGCCGCGGATCCGGCCTTCCTCGAGCCGCTGGGTCGCGAGCAGCAGGTGGATCCCGAGGCTGCGCCCGAGACGTCCGATCGCGACGAAGACCTCCAGGAACTCGGGTCGGGCCGCGAGGAGCTCCCCGAACTCATCCACGACCACCAGTAGGTACGGCAGGGCGGGCAGCTCCGGCTGGCGGTACCGAAGCTCCTGGTAGGCGTGGATCGACTCGAGGTTGCCGGCGTCGCGCAGCAGCTGCTGGCGGCGCTCGAGCTCACCGGCCAGGGAGGTGCGCATCCGGTCGACGAGAGTGAGATCGTCGGCGAGGTTCGTGATCAGTCCGGCGGTGTGCGGCAGTTCCTGGAGGTCGGCGAAGGTCGCGCCTCCCTTGAAGTCGATGAGCAGCATCGTCAGCAGCTCCGGGGAGTGCCCGGCGGCCAGTCCCACCACGAGTGAACGCAGTAGCTCACTCTTGCCGGAACCGGTAGCGCCGACCAGCATCCCGTGCGGCCCGGTCCCTCCTAGGGCCGCTTCCTTCAGGTCGAGCAGCAGCGGGTTGCCGTCGGACAGCAGCCCGACGGGTACTCTGAGCAGGTCAGCGGCGGTGGGACGTCGCCGCTGCGGCACATCTGCTTCTGGCTCCTCGACTGAGGCGAACAGGTCCGCCGGCGTTAGCCAGCCCTCACCGGTATGGAGCTGCTCGGGTTGGTCATAGCCGAGCAGCTCCACGAGCCGGACGACATCGACCAGGTCGGCGCCGACATCGGCCTCGACGAGCCACAGCGGGCACAGCAGTCTCGCCAGGCGCTCGGCATCGTCCCGGTCGAGCCGGTCAGGCTGCACTCCCAGCTCGCAGCGGCCGCTCGGACCTGCCTCCCGGAAGCGGCAGGTCCCATCCGCAAGCAGGTCCACCCTGGCGCCGCACGTCGTCGGTACGGTCGCGGCGTCGTCGCACAAAATCACGACCGTCACCGCGAGCTGGGATCCCTGGGACAGCAGGACATCCAGCTGGGACATGGCGGTGCCCAGCGCCACCGGGTCGTAGTCGTCCAAGATGACCAGGACGTGCTCCCCTGCTACGACGGCACTCCCGCCGGCAGCCCTCCAGCCACCCTGCTCCGTGGCACGGCGCTGCTGATCGCGCCGGACGGCAACGAGCCCAGTCAAAGCCTCGGCGAGCAGGGTCGGCTCCGTGCCGAGGGCCCGCGAGGCGCGACCGAAGCCGTCGCCGCTCAGCGGGTCGCGGACGTGCGGGAGCCACTTCGCCCAGTCCCAGTCGGCAAGGGCCTCGGACGGTACTAGCCCCAGGATCCGCAGGTCGGTCGGGGCACACGTCGCCGCCAGCGACGCGACCCAGGAGCCGACCAGCTCCCGTCCCTCCCCGAGCGGTCCGACGACGGCCAACGACGACAGGGTGCGAAGCGGCAGCACGACCGGGCACTCCTGGAGCTGACCGCTGTCCCCAGCAGCGGCCTCGGCGAGCGCCGTCAGCTCAGCATCGGTGTCCACCCCACTGGCAGCCAGGACCGGGGCGAGGGCGCGCACCTGTCCGAGGCCGAGCCGTACGCTCGCGAAGTCGTCGTCAACGGGCCGTCGCTCCCACAGCGCGCCCTGCCGCTGGACAGCCGTCAGCAGTCCCGAGGTCTCCGGGTACAGCCCCAGCAGCGCGTCGCGCTGCTGCTGCCCCGCCTCGTCGGAGGCCGCTGCCGCTGCCTGCACGGCCTCGGTGAAGGCCGCGCGCCGCCGCTCCGCCCGCCTGCGGGTCCGACGGGACGACGCGATCCGGGTAGCCAGGGTCCCTCCGACCACGGCGACCACCATGAAGCCCGCGACGACCAGGAACGCCACCGACCCGGAGACCACCGCGAAACCGACGATGCCCAGCGACCCCAGCAGCGGGACCAAGGTCGTGAGCAAGGAAGGAGAGTCGCCAGCCAAGTCAGCCGGTGGCGTTGGAAGCTGATGCGGCCGCGCCGTGGGCAGAACGGGCCAGGTCCGGGCTGGCCGGTGGACCAGCCAGGCGTCACGGTCGGCGTCGTAGCGGACGTGGGTGCCGAGCAGGCGAGGTCCCGGCACTCAGGTTCCTTCCCTTTTCAGGTGAGATGTCGGCGGTGCTGGTGTGCTGCCGGACGAAAGGGGTAGTTCCCTCCTACATCGATGTCACCCCTGTTGGCGTCACCCCTGTGAGGAGAAGTCATGTCTGCTGGTCTCATCAAGGTCACGCCCGAGCAGCTCGCCGCCGTCGGCGGTCAGCTCAACGGCGGTGCTGGCTCCATTGAGGGCACGCTCGCCCAGCTCGCCGGCAATGTCGCTCCCCTGGGCTCGGACTGGGCCGGTGTGGCCCAGGGCCGCTTCATGCAGCTGTTCGAGCAGTGGCAGACCTCGCAGCGCCAGCTGCACCAGGCCCTGACCGAGATCTCGGCCCTGATGAACCGCGCCTCCGGTGCCTACGACCAGAACGAGCAGTCGGTGGCTGCCTCGTTCAGCCGCTGAGCCACCGCCCGCTACACCGACCCCAGGAAGGAGCCTGCCCGTGCCTGGCTTCTCCGTGACCGTGCCCACGGTCGATGCCCTGTCGTTCCGGGTCGCGACCGCCGCCTCCGACATCCGGTCGGCGCAAGGAGTTGTGCTCAGTGCAGGCTGCGTCGACGCCGGATACGCAGACCTGTCAGGTGCGCTGTCGTCGTTCGGCACGTTCTGGCAGCAGTTCACCCAGGACGTCTCCAGCCAGGTCGACAGCGCCGCCCAGACCATCGCGGCCGCGGCGGTTAGTTACCAGAGCGTCGACTCGACGGTGATGGTCTCGCCCGCCCTAACCACCTCGGTGGTGAAGGCCTCCCTGAGCGGCAACGACGCGATGCTGCAGCTGCTCGTCGCCCCGATGCTTCCCAACGCCACTGCACCGGTCGCACCCGCGGCTCCCTTCCCGCTGGCCAGCACGCCGTGACCCTTCCCGACCCGCTCGACGGGCTGCCCCGCCCCTCGGGGCAGCCCGCAGCGATGCAGTCGCTCGCGGCGAAGTACTCAGCCGCCGGGGAGTCCCTCGGCCACACCTCCCAGGCCCTGGTCGGGATGGTGGGAAGAGTGCTCGCACAGGCGTGGAGCGGGCAGGCAGCGATGGCCTGCGCCACCGCCTGCAGCCGGGACGCCGCCGCCGCTGCGGCCGCCGCCGACGCGTACCAGATCGCAGGGTCCGCACTGGGCCGGTTCAGCCAGCAGCTCGCGCTCGCTCAGGCCGGCTGGGACCAGGCCCGACGCCTGGCCGATGAGGCCCTGCACGAGGAGCAGCACCAACAGACGACGGCGATGACGTCGCTGGAGGTCCCGCTGCTACTCGGCGTGGCCTACACCAGCCCGTTGCGCGCCGTCGCCCGATCGCAGGCGCAGCAGGGAATCGACGACGCCCGGCGCGCCGCGACCACAGCAGCCGGCGGCCTGAACGACACCCTCGCGCCGTTCCGTCCGAAGCCGGCGCCCGCGCCCAAGCCCCCGGAGCACCACTGGTACAGCCCGGTGACCGACTTCGCGGGCGGTGCCTGGGACTCCGTCAAGGACCCGGTCGTCATGGTCGGCGGGCTGGCCGGCCTGCATGGCGACGTCAGCGACAACTGGAGCAACCTCGGCGGTGGCCTGCTGCACGGAGTCACGCACCCGCTGGACTTTGGCAAGGCGCTCATTGACTGGCAGGACCTGTCGAACGGCAAATACGCGCGCTGGGGTGGCGAGATCATCCCCAGCGTGGCAGCCGCCTTCTTCACTGGTGGTGGAGCCGCTGCCGTGAAGGGCGCCGACGGGCTCGGCGCTGCGTCCAAGACGGGCAAAGCGCTCGGCGACCTGAGCGAGGCTGAGAAGGCCACCCTTCTATCGCGCGGTGAGAAGCTCGTGCCCGGCGCCGTCGGGCACGAGGCCTCCGCAAAGTACCTCACCTCGTCGGGTCGGCTCGACTACAGCGCCCTCGTTCAGAACGAGCTGAAGAACTTCAAGACCATAACCTCGAGTGGCACCCTCCAGCTCGACAAAGACCTGTGGCTCGCCAACGTCCACGACGGTACGGCGCCTCTCAACGCCGGCCGTTCCCTGAAGTACAGCGCACCCCTGGACGAGGTGCTCAACCACAGCCGGGGAGGCTTCATGCAGCGCCTCGCCCTGGTCCCGCAGTGGGGCAAGCGGACCGACCTGTCGTTGCTGCACGTTCCCGCTGGGTCGACCGTGAGCATGACGACAGGGACCACGGCGGCCCAGATGAGCACGCACTCGCTCTCCCTCGCGGGCAAGGCGATCGAGCTCCCGATGGGCGTCAAGCTCGGTGGTGGACCACAGGTGCTGCTGCACGACGTCGACAGGCAGTGGGTCGTCTGGACGGGCAAGGCGCCGTGGGCGCGGCCAAACCTCGTTAAGGGCGTCGCCGTCGGCACAGTCACGGCAGGCACGGTGCGCGTGCCCGACGTGTTGTCCGACCTGGCCACGCAGGCCGGTCACTGATGGCGCTACTGAAGCGGGCTCGGCCCAGCCCACTGGCGGAGCTGATGTCCACCGGTCGTGACGACCTCGACAGCGGATCGCTCGTCAGGGCTCTCGCGAGATCGGTCGTGCACATCCCTATGCCGGGGGCGAACCCCGAGCAGATTCCTCGGATCGTTACTGGCGATAGCCCACCGCTGTACATCGTCACCGATGACGACGGCAGGCACGCGTTCGTGTTCTCGACGGCACGCCGCCTGGTCGATGCGTTCGGTGACGGCGTCGGCGGAGCCTCGATCCCCTTCAGCACCTTGACGCTGGGCTGGCCCGAGGACGTCGACCTGGTCCTCGATCCGGGCACGACCGATGCTCTGGAAGTGCCCCTCGAGCTGATCCGGCACGTGCTGCTCGAGATGGCCGGTGTCCCCACGGGCACCTCCGTCCGGCCGTCCCCGGGCGATCGGCCGCGCGTGCCCTCGCCCGAGCTGCAGCAGCTCATGGGGGCAACTCGGGAGGCGGCCCGATCCCTGCCTGAGGTGCGCGCCCTGTGGCGGGCCGAGACGTTCGCCGACGTCCCGTCGCCCAGGCCGGTGCTGGACCTGCACGTCGACCTGGACGACACCTCCGTGCAGCGTCGTCAGGACGTGCTGCAGGCTCTGGCCCTGGTCGCAGCCGACGTGGAACCGCGCCCCTTGCGCCTCACTGCGAGTGTCCTCGGCAGCCCGTGCAGCGATGCGGAGCTCGCCTCGGCGATCATGGCGCTGGACGAGCCGTTCTACCGGAGGACCTGACATGACCAGCGCCGCTACAGACGGCCGGGTCGCGCGCCAGCGCTGGGACCAGGCCTGTGCTGCGGCCGATGACGCCCTGCGCACGTCGAGAGCGGCCGCCCAGGAAGCGGGCCAGGACTGGCTGGTCCGCTGGTTCACCACCGAGGTGGGGCAGCTCGCGACGCTGCAGGCACGCGTCGCCGGAAAGCGCCGACGTCCCGGTGACGGTGCCTCCGGGCTGCTCCACGACGCACCCGTCGATCTGCAAGAACCGGCCTACCGCCCGAGCGTGACGGCCCTCGAGCGCGTTCAGGAGCTCTACAACGACGGCCTGTCCCTGCCCGACTGGGACTGGTCGCAGGGCTTTCCGCCTGATTGGCCGTCCTCGGCCAAGGATCGGCTCAAGGCGCTGCTCCCCTGGCACTCCACCTGACGCCTGCCCAGACCGGGGACACTCTGGGCTTGACGCCAACTCCTCGCCGAGGCCGAGGAAGTGCTAGCCGACGGTGAACGAGCCCTGGCCAAAGCCTCACGGGCCCGCAGGCCACATGCGCGACACCAAGGCCGCGATCCTCGGCCTGCAAGACCATCGAGGCAGCCACTGAACCTTCCGCTGAAACCGTGGCGACTACTTCACGCCGGAGGGGTTGTCCTGCAGGGCAAGCCCCCGCCCACCGTCGTGAGTCCCGTTGATCCCGAACCCCCTAGTCAGTCGCTCATTGATCCAGATCTCCTCGACCGTGGGGTCGTCGACTGCATCCGCGCCGCTCACCGGCCCAGGGTAGGGCGCCTGACACATCCCTGACAGGGAGGTGTGGACAGCAGCTCGGCGAAGTTCGCTTGGGCGGGGTCAACGAAATTCTGCAAGATCTGCTGCTCACCAACGTGAGCCACCGTGGGCTCGATCTTGCCCGTTCTACCGCCAAGCAAAAGGCTCGGCGGATCCGCCCGGTGACACCGTTCTCGCGGCTGGCCCGAAGGCCGGGCCGCGAGATCACACCGACGCCTCGCGATGGGTGACACGCCGTCATCCTTCGGCGGCTACGCACCCGTAGCCCTTCCGGGCCATTTTTGGCGGCACCAAGGACACCTGTGGAGATCGGGTGGATAGTCCGCGCAATCTGCGAAACGTGATGGGGGAAACCATGTTCGCACATTTTGCGCCATCGGTGACTGGTCCGCGTACGGGGATGTCACCCGCGCGGGCGGCGCGGGTACTCGGGTTATTGCTCGCGGGCTTGCTGGTCACCGTCGTTACCGCTGCTCCTGCGCAGGCTGACTGGTCGTCCTCGGACAACCTCGCCACGGCCGGCCAGCGCATCATCAGCGATCCGCTGACCGGCTATGACGCCAGTGGTCGCGCCTACGCCGTCTGGGTCGACTACCGATACCCGGCCGACGACGCGGTGTGGCTGCGCGAGCGGCCTCCCGGTGGTGTGTGGGGGGCGCCGCAGTTGCTGCCGACAAACGGCACTGGCTACGTGCGCAGTGCGCAGTTCGCGGTAGACCCGGCCGGTGACCTCGTGCTGACGTGGTACGGGAATGGGGTGAGCGCCATCCGGCGGCCCGCGGGGAGCAGCACGTGGAGCGCGGTACGCAGCTGGAACAGCGTCGGCACAGCGGGCCCGGGGAGCGGTTGCCCTAACGAGCCCAACGTGTCGTCGGGTGGTGACGGGACGACCGTGATCGCATGGACGTCCTACCAGTCCTGCAACGGAAACGTGACGCGGTGGCGGGTGCAGTCGGTCACTTGGACTCCCGCCACCGGCTGGCAGTCGACTCCGACGGTGTTGAGCATCTCCTCGGTCGATGTGCACTCGCGACCCGGTGTCTCGGTGGCGGCGGACGGCTCCGCGGTGATGGCCGTCATTGCCCGCAACAGCTCACAGAACGACGAGTTGTGGACCCTGGAAGCCCCGGCCGGCGGCACGTGGGGGGCCGCGGTGCTCCGAGGCGGAAGCGGGTCCACCAACTACTCGCCGGCCGTCGCGCAGCGGGCTGGGACGACAGTGGTCGCCTGGTATGGCCAGAGTCCCTGGGCGGTCCTGCGAACCAACCGGTCATGGGGCAGCCAGACATTCCTCTCGCCGGGCCAGGCGCAGCCAGGCCAGCTCGGGCCCTCCGTGGCCGTCGATGGGGCGGGGACCGCCTACGTGGCGTGGAGTTCCCTGGCCGGCGGGAGCCGCAGCGCCCGCCTCGCAACCGCAGTCAGCGGGGGTGGCTTCACCGACTCGGTCATCAGCTCCATCGACAACGCGATGGACCCCCAAGTGGCGGTCAACGCTGCTGGTGACCTGGGTGCGGTGTGGACCACGGTGCGCTCGGGTTCCTGGTACGCCGCATCATCCTTGCGGCCCGCAGGGGGCTCCTGGCAGCCGACCAATGCCGTCACGACGGTCACCTCCGACAACAACCCGCTCAGCCATGTTGCCGTTGATGAATACGGGCACGTCCTCGCGGCCGCCGTGCCCATCGGCGTCGGGTTCGGCAAGGAGCTCGACGCGACGATCGAGACGCGCGACGCACCGGTCGGGCCGGCCAGTCCGGTCTCGATCTCACCCTCCGTCGCCTTCGTCGGCGACACGGTGACCTGCGACCCGAGCGGCTTCGGGGGCACCGGTCCGTTCCTGTTCGCCTACCAGTGGTTTGTGGAAGCCTCGCCGGTCGGCGGCGCGACCTCGGCGTCCTACCTCGTACGCCAGCCGGATGCCGGTCTCGGGCTGACCTGCCAGGTGACGGCCACCAACGACGCCGGTAGCGCGACTTCGACGTCGGACGCGCTCGTCGTCGGGAGCACTGCGCCGGCGTTTACCAGCGCCACTACGCTGTCGGGCACGGTGCAGGCCGGGCAGACGGTCACGTGCGTGGCCGGTGCCACCACCGGCGCACCCGCCCCGGACCTGACCTACGAGTGGCTGCGTAGCGGCACTCCGATTGCCTTCGAGACCGCAACCACCTACGACGTTGTGGTGTCCGACGCGGGGGCAGCGATCGGCTGCCGTACGACCGCGACCAACGCTGCTGGGACAGCTCAGTCTGCGTCCGCAACTGTGACAGTGCCGGCGGTCTCCCTCCCCCAGAACACAACGCTGCCAGCCGTCACACCAGCCAGCGGGTCAGGTCTGGGCACCGTATTGACCTGCTCGCAGGGCTCATGGCAGGGCCAGCCGACCCCCACCTACGCCTGGTACTGGCTGCGCGACGGCGTTCAGATCCCCGGCGGCTATGGCCCGACCTGGACGGTCGTCGCGGCGGACGCCGCGACGACGCTCACCTGCCAAGTGACGGCGAGCAACCCGGTGGGCGACACAACGGTCACAGCCAAGGGCTCGGTGGCAATCCCACCGCCCCCGACCAACTCAACGCTGCCAGTTGTGAGAGCCGCCGTCGGCAGCACCTTCGCCGTCGGCGGGACGGCCCAATGCACCAGCGGCGGCTGGAAGAATGCGCTGACCTACACCTACCAGTGGCTGCGCAACGGCAACCCGATCAGCGGCGAGACCGCGGCCCTGCACGCCCTGGGCCCAGCGGACGCAGGGCAAACTTTGTCGTGCGTCGTGACCGCCACCGGCAGGGGCGGGACGGGGACTGCCGTCAGCCTCGGCAAGGCACTCGCGGCGCCACCGGCGGCAACGGTCCAGCCGTCCATCACCGGCACCGCACGGCCCGGCAAATCGCTTTCCTGCAACCGTGGTTCGTGGACGAACGCGAACAGCTTCGCCTACGCCTGGCTGCGCAACGGAACGATCATCAGCGGCGTCACGAGCACCTCGCTCAAGCTCGTAGCGAGTGACGTTGGCACCACCATGACCTGTCGCGTCACGGCTAGTGGCACCGGTGGGTCCACGCAGGCGACCTCGGCTGGCGTGCTTGTGGGTCCCTGAGCGCTCAGCCGACGCTGTGACCGAGCGGCGCGCGGATGGGGGACCGCGGCCGAGACGGCACGACGCCTGGCCTTGTTACGGCAGCAGTAGGCCTGCGCAGGGAGGCAACCTCGAGGGCGTGCGTCGGCTCGGCGTCCCGTCCCAGGCCGAGGGAGCATCTGGACGGCATCCCAGCCCGTCGCCGGGGGCGCCGACAACCGGTACGGCGTCAGCTACTCCCATGGCGTCACCCCAGAGGGCACGAGCACACCTACGTGATCGGGCTGACGCCGTTCGCCAGCTACGTCGATCCAGTGACCGCCACCCGCGTACGAGCCGTCGACGACCCCGCTGCTCGCGGCCGCGCCCAGCAGTAGGGCGCCTGACAGATCCCGGCCAGGGCAGCTTGTGGACAGCTCGCACCGCTCACTTTCGAACACCAACGCCGGCCCTAGGCACGACAGCGCCCCCGGTCCGTGGACCGGGGGCGCTTGATGAGTGCGAGGCCTAGCTCTCGGCGAGCTCTTGGCGCTTGTCGGCCACCTCAGCGGCCTTCTCATGCGCCTTCGCCTCGGCCTGCGCCGCGTCAGCCTTCGTCTGCTCGACGCCCTTATCCGTCTGCGCCTTGCCCTCTTGCTCCAGAGCCTCGTTACCGGTCAGCTCGCCGACCGCTTCCTTGGACTTACCTTTGATCTGCTCGAACACGCCCATGGCGTTCTCCTTCGCTCGTGTGGGGGGTCTTACTTGGCGCCGGCGGCAACCTTCTGGCGCGCCTCGTGCACCTCAGCCGCGGCCTGGTGGCTGTCTGCCTCGATCTGCGACCGAAGCGCCTTGAGCTTCTCGGTGCCCTTGTCCTGCTGAGCCTCGCCCGCCTGGATCAGGGACCGGGAGTTGGTGAGCTCGCCCACGAACTCCTTGCCGAGGCCGACGACCTTGTCCAGGAAGCCGGTCAGGTTCTTCGGGCTGACACGGGGAATGCGCATGAGGTCCTCTTCTCGTCGAGCACCACAACGCGGTGCTCCCTGAGGATCCCCATGACGAAGCGCGGGACACCTGGCTGACGGTGTGGCGCGCGCCACGTTCCCTGCCAACCGTCGCGAGGTGGAACGTCATCGAGGGCTGATGTCACCTGTCAGATGCGGTCATTCTCCAGGACGCAGGTCGTAGATGCCGCGGAGGGCCAGGATGAGCCCGAAGAGCCAGCCCTTGCTGAACACGTCGAGGGACTCCGCCTGGAGAAACTCGAAAACGCCGATGAGCAGGACCGGGATGGCGAGGCTGGCCAGCGACACCTCGACACCCACCCGCGGCAACAGCGCCGCAAGGACCAGTCCCACGCCGATCGCGGCGACCGTGGTGCCGGAGAAATCCGTGGTCCAGGTGCCCCGGAGCAGGAGCAGAACTGCGAGCCCCCACGACGAGACGATGAGTCCGGCTGCCCAGAACAGCGAGCGCCTGCCGGCGACGGCGCCCGCGAGCAGGTAGCTCACCCCGAGGATGATCGGCATCCAGTAGAGCTTCGCTGGTCCGACCGGGCCGACGATGACGGACACCAGCAACGCACCCACCAGCAGAACCGCTCCGCTACGCCGGCGGGCGCCGACGTCGATTCCGCTCGAACCCGCCCTCGTGGGTTCTGCACCCGTCCTCGTCATAGGGACAGCCTCCTTCACGGTGGCCTCCTTCGCCACCACACACCAAAGACCTCCCCGCCACGTCACCCGATTGCACGGCGCCACCGGGCGTCGCACACGCGGCGACCGCGCAGGCACGACGGACGCGGACCTCGTGCGTCACCACCTCGGAACCACGTGTTGCCCGGACCTCCTGCGGATCCGCCGCGGACTGGACTCCCTGAGATGCCAGGCTATCCGCGCCTGACGTCCATCACGGGGTCACCAACATCAGGTCCGGAATGGGTGTGGCGCTCAGCAAACGGGTACCAGCCTGAAACCGGGACCCCGCACATCGTGACGAGGTCGCCTCGTCACGAGGCGGGTCCTTCTGCGCTTGCATGACCCGCACAACGACGTACGCCGGAGGCACACCGTGACCAACATGGCCGACAACCTGACCCGAACCGCCGAGCAGCACGGGGAACGCCCCGCGGTCAAGCTCGACGACCTGGTGTTGACGTACTCCGAGCTCCAGGACGGTGCCCGGCGCGTGGCGGCCCTGTTGAAGGCCAAGGGGGTGGGGACTGGTGATCGGGTCGGTCTGGTCTTGCCTAACGTGCCGCCGTTCCCGGTGTTGTTCTACGGCGCGCTGGCCATCGGCGCTGTGGTCGTGCCGATGAACCCGCTGCTCAAGGCCCGCGAGGTGAAGTACTACCTCGAGGACTCGGGCGCGTCGATCGTGTTCGCGTGGAAGGACATGGCCGAGGAGGCAGCCAAGGGCGCGTTGGAGGTAGGGATCGAGTGCGTCGAGGTCGGTCTCGACTTCGACGAGGTGCTCGGTCGGCACGAGCCCGACGCGGAGGTCGTGGACCGCGCGGATGGTGACACCGTGGTGCTCCTCTACACCTCGGGCACGACCGGCCAGCCCAAGGGCGCGGAGCTGACCCACCACGGGATGAGAACCAACGCCGCGACCAGCGCCGAGACGCTCGTCGAGCTCACCGAGAACGACGTCGTGATGGGTTGCCTCCCCCTCTTTCACGTCTTTGGCCTCACCTGCGGGCTCAACGCCTCGATCCTCAAGGGCTCGTGCCTCACCCTCATCCCGCGCTTCGACGCCGAGAAGGCCTTGGAGATCGTCGGTCGCGACCACGTCACCGTCTTCGAAGGTGTCCCGACGATGTACGCCGGCATGCTGCACGCGGCGAGCGCGGACGAGGCCGACATGACGAGCCTGAGGACCTGTATCTCCGGCGGGTCGGCGATGCCGGTCGAGGTCATGAAGAACTTCGAGAACAAGTTCGACTGCATCGTCCTCGAGGGCTACGGCCTGTCCGAGACCTCCCCCGTCGCCTCCTTCAACCAGCCCGGCCAGCAGCGCAAGCCGGGCTCCATCGGCACCCAGGTCCGCGGTGTGCAGATGAAGGTCGTCGGCGACGACGACGAGGACGTCGCCCAGGGCGAGGTCGGTGAGATCGTCATCCGGGGCGAGAACGTGATGAAGGGCTACTGGGGGCGCGAGGAGGACACAGCCAAGGCGATCAAGGACGGCTGGTTCTACACCGGCGACCTGGCAAAGATCGACGAGGACGGCTATTTCTTCATCGTCGACCGCAAAAAGGACCTGATCATCCGTGGCGGCTACAACGTCTACCCCCGCGAGGTCGAGGAGGCTCTGTACGAGCACGCGTCCGTCGCCGAGGTCGCCGTCATCGGCATCCCGCACGACAGCCTCGGCGAGGAGGTCGGCGCCGCCGTCGCGCTGAAGCCCGGCGAGAAGGTCAGCGAACAGGACCTGAAGGCGTTCGCGAAGGAGCGCCTGGCGGCGTACAAGTACCCCCGCGCGGTATGGATCGTCGACGAACTGCCCAAGGGCCCCACCGGGAAGATCCTGCGGCGCGAGGTCAGCGCCCCGGAAGGAGGGTCGACGTGACTGCCGCAGCCGAGACCAAGCGTCCCGGGAAGACCGCAGCCACGAAGGCGCCCGAGACGTCCGGCGCACAGGCGACCGGCGCATGAGCGGACCCGAAGAACTCACGCTCGATGACTCCCCCTTCTCCGACTTCTTCGGCTTCGAGCTGCTGCTCGGCGAACAGGACCGCGACCTACTCAGCAGCGTGCGCGCCTTCATGACGCGGGAGGTCGAGCCGGTCATCAACGACTACTGGACCCGCGCGGCGTTCCCGCACGAGCTGGTCCCGGGCATCGCGAAGCTCGGCATCGCCGGCCTGGCGTACGACGGGCCGGGCTGTCCCTACCGCGGGGCCCTGGTCGACGGCATGGTCTCCATGGAGCTCGGCCGGGTCGACCCGTCGATAGCCACGTTCATGGGCGTCCACGGCGGCCTCGCGATGGGTTCGGTCAACCTCTGCGGTTCCGACGAGCAGCGCGAGCGCTGGCTGCCGGCAATGGCCCGGATGGAGCTCATCGGTGCGTTCGGCCTCACCGAACCCGACGTCGGCTCGGCGATCTCAGCCGGTCTGGCGACGAGTGCCCGGCGCGAGGGCGACGAGTGGGTCCTCAACGGCGAGAAGAAGTGGATCGGCAACGCTGCCTTCGCCGACCTCATCGTGATCTGGGCCCGCGACGAGGCAGACGAGCAGGTCAAGGGGTTCGTCGTCGAGAAGGGCACCGAGGGGATGACCTTCGACAAGCAGGAGGACAAGATCGCCCTGCGTGTCGTGCAGAACGCCGAGATCCACCTCCGCGACGTCCGCGTCCCCGAGGCCAACCGGCTCCAGAAGGCCGAAAGCTTCCGGTCCACGGCCGACGTGCTGCGGGTGACCCGGATGAGCGTGGCCTGGCAAGCAGCCGGATGTGCGCGGGGCGCCTTCGAACACGCGTTGCGGTACACCAAGGCGCGCGAGCAGTTCGGTCGGCCGATCGCCTCGTTCCAGATGGTGCAGGACCTGCTCGTGAAGATGCTCAGCAACGTCACCGCCTCCACAGCCATGAACGTCCGCGCCTCGCAGCTACAGGATGCGGGCCTGCTCAAGGACGAGCACGCATCGCTGTGCAAGGCCCACTCCACCGTGCGGATGCGCGAGGCCGTGGGCTGGGCCCGCGAGGTCCTCGGCGGCAACGGCATCCTGCTCGAACACCACGTGGGCCGCTTCGTGGCCGACGCGGAGGCGATCTACTCCTACGAGGGCACCCGCGAGATGAACACCCTCATCGTCGGACGGGCCATCACCGGCGAGAGCGCCTTCGTCTGATTGGTGCCTAGGGGCGGGTACGCAGGATTGGGCAGGGTCGGGTGGCAGCGCCGTGGCCAGGCCTCAGGCCAGGGCCTCCTCCATGCCGGCCGTGGCCATCTCCGACCACGTCCCCTCGACCTGGTGCGCCAGCACGACCAGGTCGTGCAGCTCGCCGCTCTTGTCGCGGACGTGGTCCCGCAGCAGCGCCTCGGGTTCGAAACCCAGCACCTCGAACATCCCGATCGCCGGGACGGCGTCCACGACGACCTCGACGACGGTCTTGGTCAGGCCCAGCTCCAGCGAGGCCAGCAGGCCGGCCCTGGCCAGCGCCCGACCGACACCTTGGCCACGGGCCGCGGGATCGACGACGACCCGCAGGCTGCCGACGTGGGCCGACCAGCCGACGAGTGGCAGGACTGCGAGGTAGCCCACAACCCGGTCACCTTCGACGGCGCAGGCCCGGTGGGTCCCCTCCTGGTCCAGCCAGCCCTGCACCACGCCGGGGCGCAGGACGTCCTCGGCGAAGCTGTTGTGGTCGGACTCGGGCACCCGGCGGAAGAACTCCTCCAGCGGGGCTGCGAGCTCGGGGGTCAGCCGACGTACGTCCATCAGGGGGTCCTTTCGAGGGTGGTGCTGTGCTCGCGGAGCCAGCCGAACATCTGCGGAAGGGTGGTGGTCGCGGCGGCCCTGCCCATGACCAGACCCACATGGCCGGCTGGCAGCTCGAGGGTCTCGGCGCGGGCCGAGCCGACCAGCTCGCAGACCGGGGTTGCCGCGCCAGACGGCACGATGTGGTCCTTGGCGGCCACGACGTTCAGCAGCGGCCAGGTCAGGTCGCGCAGCGACAGCAGCCGGCCGCCAAGGCGTACCCGGTCTGCCATCAACGACCCGTCACGCATGATCTCGACGGTCTCGCGGAAGGCCCGGCCGGGAAACGGGATGTGGTCGCGGGTCCACTGGCCCATCCGCTGGAAGGCCTCCACCTGTCGGTCGTCCCACAGCTTCTCCCAGAGCACGGCGTACTGGGTCAGGTCGGCCGTCGGCTTGAGCACCCGGAAGGCGTTGCGGATGACATCGGCAGGGACGTTGCCGGTGTCGTCGATCACGTCGTCCGGAGACAACCGACCTTCATCGAACATCCGTCCGAACATCCCCATCTCACTGAAGTCGACCGGGGTCGCCATCGTGACGAGCGAGGCGACCGGCAGGTCGGGGTGGGCGGCGCCGAGCAGCAGCGACAGCAGGCCGCCGTAGCAGTAGCCGATGAGGTTGACCTCGTCGCTGCCGGAGGTCTCGAGCACCGACCCGATCGCGGCAGGAAGCAGCTCGTCCACGTAGGTCGCCAGGCCGTTGCCGGCGTCGAGCTCGTCCGGCACACCCCAGTCGAGCAGGTAGACGTCGAAGCCGTCGTCGCGCAGCGCCTGGACGAAGCTGGCCCCCGGGTGCAGGTCCAGGATGTAGCTGCGGCTGACCAGGCTCATGACGATCAGGACCGGGGTCGCCACCGTCACGGCGTCGCTGCGGTAGCGCCACAGCTCGGCCTTGTCACGGTGCCAGACGGTGTCCTTCGGCGTCGTCCCGACCTTCGGCCGGTCGACCCCGGTCACGTACTTCACGCCGTTGCGCGCCCGCAGCAGGTTGCGCCCGACGTCGCGGCGCACCCGACTCACGAGCTCGGCCGGGTCGGTCGTCAACGCCATCGGGGCCTCCTGGTGCGGGGGTGGTGGGGGCAGGGCGGCGTAGGGCCTCATCGAGCCGACGCACGCTGCGATCGAGGGCACCGACCTGCTCGCGCAGCCGGGCGACGTCGCTGGCGGCCGGCAGGTTGATCCCGTGCAGTGCCCGGCGGGTGGTGCGCTCGACCCGGCGCGACAGCTCCGCGCGCGCCCCAATCAGCAGCCCGGCAACATCGGCGAAGCGCTCGGTCTGCACGGCCGCCTCGAGCCGGCTGCCGACGGGGCGCTCCACGGCGTCGTACGCCCTTCTCCACAACGCTTTTCCCACGGGTGCAACGTAGCGTGTGATTCGGGTCTCACGGTGGGCACAACTTCCTAGAGCCACTACGGCCACGACTGAGGACGGGAACCACACATGACCGCAACGCAGCAGGAGCGACCCGCCAGGTCAGCCGCCGATGGCTCACCCCTGGACGTGATGCTCACGGATGCCGCCGTAGGACCGGTGCGCCGCATGCTGCCGGGGCGCGCCGGGCTCAAGCTCGCGGCCCGCCTCGTCGCGCGGCCGCTCGACACCACCCGGATCACCGCGCGTACGGCCCGGGAGCTCGGAAGGGTCGTCGCCGGCGTCTCGCAGGTCGAGCCGGGGAAGCGCGACAAGCGCTTCGCCGACCCGGCGTGGACAGGGAACCCCGTGCTGCACCGGCTGTGCCAGAGCTACCTGGTGGCCGGCAACGCGCTCGAGCGGGTGGTGGACGATGCCGACCTGGACTGGCGCAGCGAGCAGCAGATGCGCTTCGTGGTGCAGATGGTCGTGGACGCGATGGCGCCGTCGAACAACCCGCTGCTCAACCCGCTGGCGCTCAAGACCGGCCTGGAGACGGGTGGGCGCAGCTACCTCACCGGCGCGCGGCAGTTCGTGCAGGACATGGCCACCCGGCCACGGATCCCGTCGATGGTCGACGGCAGGGGATTCTCGGTCGGCGGCAACCTGGCCGTCACCGAGGGCGCGGTCGTGCTGCGTACGCCTGTGTTCGAGCTCATCCACTACCGCCCGCGCACCGAGCAGGTGCTCACCACGCCGCTTCTGGTCGTCCCGCCGATGATCAACAAGTTCTACATCGCCGACCTGGCTCAGGACCGCAGCATGGTGGCGTTCTGGCTCGACCAGGGTCAGCAGGTGTTCGTGATCTCGTGGCGCAACCCGTCGGCTGAGCACCGAGCTTGGGACCTCGACGAGTACGCCGGGTCGGTGCTGACCGCCCTGGACGCCGTCGAGGAGGTCACCGGGAGCCCCAGCAGCCACGTGCTGGGCCTGTGCGCCGGCGGGATCGTCACCAGCTGCGCGGTGTCGCACCTGGTCGCCACCGGGCACGGCGACCGGATCGCGGGGCTCACCCTCGGCGTCACGCTGCTGGACCAGGAACGGGCCGGCACGGTCGGCTCGATGGTCGATGAGAACACCGCGCAGTTCGCCGTGGCGCAGAGCCAGCGCAAGGGCTACCTCGACGGCAAGGCGCTGGCCGGCGTCTTCGCCTGGCTGCGGCCCAACGACCTGATCTGGAACTACTGGGTCAACAACTACCTGCTCGGCAAGCGGCCGCCGGCCTTCGACGTGCTGGTGTGGAACGCCGACACCACCCGCATGCCGGCCGGACTGCACCGGGACTTCATCCGCATGACGCTCGACAACGCCCTGACCCGCCCGGGCTCCTTCGAGGTGCTCGGTACGCCGGTCGACCTGTCCAAGGTCGACGTCGACTCCTACGTGGTGGCAGGCAGCACCGACCACATCTGTCCATGGGACAGCTGCTACCGCAGCGCACACCTGCTCGGCGGCGACACCCGCTTCGTGCTGTCCACCGCCGGACACATCGCCGCGCTGGTCAACCCGCCGACCAACCCCAAGAGCAACTTCCGGGTCAACGACGCGCTGCCCGTCTCGGGCGCGGAGTGGGAGGCCGGCGCCGTCACCCACCCAGGCAGCTGGTGGACCGACCACGCCGCCTGGTTGGCCGCACGCTCCGGCGAGCTGCGTCCGGCTCCCACGACGATGGGCAGCGCCGCGCACCCGGTGATCGCCAAGGCCCCCGGCGCGTACGTCATGGAACCCTGATCACGCTGGTGAAGGTCGGGCGCGGGGCCACCGCGACCCGGCTGCACGTAGACCGCGAGGGCAGCGGTGAGCCGCTGCTGTGGATCACCGGCTTCGCGATCAGCAGCGAGATCTTCAGCCCCGTCATCGGGCGGTACGCCGCCGGCTTCGACTGCATCCGCTACGACAACCGCGGCGCGGGCCGGTCCCCCGCGCCATGGCGTCCGACGTCGGTCCCGGAGCTCGCCGGCGACGCCGTACGCCTGCTCGACGCGCTGGGAATCGACAGTGCCCACGTCTACGGCCTGTCGATGGGCGGGATGGTCGCCCAGGAGGTGGCGCTGCGCTTTCCCGACCGGGTGCGGGCACTGGTTCTCGGCGGCACATCGCATGGCGGGCCGCGGGCGGTGCTGCCCTCCCCGCGGATCGCCGCGGCCCTGGCCAGCCGCGGTACGCCGGCTGCCCTGCGGGGCGAGCTGGTCGGGCGGGCGCTGTTCACCCCGGGCTTTCGCGAACGCGAGCCGGAGCTGGTGCGCCGGTACCTCGGACTGCTCGGCCAGCACCGGAGCTCGGCCCGCGGGATGGTCAGCCACCTGACGGCCGCGACCTACCACGACACCCGGGCCCGGCTGGGGCGCATCACCGCCCCGACGCTGGTGATGCACGGCGCGCAGGACGAGCTCACGCCGCCGGCCAACGCCCGGCTGCTGGCCGGGGCGATCGACGGCGCCCGACTGGAGCTGGTGCCCGACGCCGGGCATGCCTACCTGTTGGAGCGGCCGGAGCTCTCGCACGCACTGTTCGCCGACTGGCTGGCCTCGGTCGGTCCCGTGCCCGCCGGCCACCCCCTGACTGGGCTCGGCGCCAGACATGAGCCCCTGACCCGAGCCCTCGGACTGCAGGTCGGCATGCTGCGCACAGCCCGCAGCCTCGTCGCCGCGCGGGCGTCACGAAAGGAGCACTGACATGGACGCCGATGAGGTGCGCCGCCAGCTGACGACCCCGCTCGGGGCGCCGGCCTACCCGCCCGGAGGGCCGTACCGCTTCACCGACCGCGAGTACCTCAACATCACCTACCGCACCGATGCCGAGGCGCTGCGCCGGATCGTGCCGGAGCCGCTGGTCGTCGTCGAGCCACTGGTGCGCTTCGAGGTCATGCGGATGCCCGACGTCACCGGCCTCGGGTCCTTCCTGGAGTGCGGCCAGATCATCCGGGTCGAGTACGAGGGTGAGCCGGCGGACTACCTGCACTGCATGTACGTCGACTCGCTGGCCTCGATAGCGAGCGGCCGGGAGATCAGCGCCTTCCCCAAGAAGCTCGGTGCGCCAGCGCTTTACGTCGACACCGAGACCCTGGTCGGAACGCTGGACTACGGCTCGCTGCGGGTCGCGACCGCCACGATGGGCTACAAGCACCACGAGCTGTCCGAGGACGACGCGCGGGCCGAGATCGGCGCCCCGACCTACGGTCTGAAGCTCCTGCCCGGCTACGACCGCAAGCCCCGCATCTGCGAGCTGGTGCGCAGCCAGATCACGTCCATGACCATCAAGGGCGCGTGGACCGGTCCGGCCCGGCTGCAGCTGTTCGAGCACGTCAACGCGCCGCTGGCGGACCTGCCGGTGCGCGAGGTCGTCTCGGCCACGCACATCCTCACCGACCTCATGCTGGGGCGCCCGGCCCTCGTGCACGACTACCTGGAGGGCTCATGAGCGAGGTCCTGTACGACGTCGACGGCCATGTCGCGACGCTGACGCTCAACCGCCCCGACGCCCGCAACTCCGTCAACCCGGAGCTGACGACGGCGCTGGCCGCGGCGATGGACCGGCTCGAGGCCGACCCCGACGTGTGGGTGGGGATCCTCACCGGGACGGGCGCGACCTTCTGCGCCGGGGCCGACCTGAAGACCCTCGGCGCGGGACGGGCGGCCGAGCTCGCCACCGACAAGGGCGGTTTCGCAGGGTTCGTGCGCTATCCACGTACCAAGCCGATGATCGCGGCAGTCCGCGGCTTCGCGCTCGCCGGCGGCACGGAGCTGGTGCTGTCCTGCGACCTGGTCGTCGCCGGCACCGACGTCGCCTTCGGCCTGCCGGAGGTCACGCGCGGGATCGTCGCGGCCGCCGGCGGGCTGTTCCGCCTGCCGCGGGTCATCGGCTCGGCCCGAGCCCTCGAGCTGATCCTCACGGCGGACCGGCTCGGTGCCCACGAGGCCCACCGCCTCGGCATGGTCAACGACGTGGTCGAGCCCGACGACGTCCTGCCGCGGGCCCGCGAGCTGGCCGAGAAGATCTGTGCCAACGCCCCGCTCGCGGTGCGCGAGAGCCTGGCGATCGCGCGCGAGGCGCTGCGGATCGACGACGACGAGGCGTGGCGGCGCAGCGCAGAGGCGATGGACCGGGCACGGGTCAGCGAGGACGCGCGCGAGGGCGTGACGGCGTTCATCGAGAAGCGGGCGCCCCGCTGGACCGGCCGATGAGCCGACCGCTGGAGGGTGTTCGCGTCGTCGAGGTGGCCGGGTGGATGGCTGCCCCCGGCGCTGCCGCGATGATGGCCGACCTCGGCGCGGACGTCGTCAAGGTCGAGCCGATGCGCGGCGACCCAGTCCGCGGTGTCATCCGCCAGCCCGAGGTCGACCCGCCGCTGGATGCGCCTTTCCAGCAGGACAACCGAGGCAAGCGCGGCATCGCCGTGGCACTCGACCGACCTGAAGGCCAGGAGCTCGTACGTCGCCTGTGTGCCGGCGCCGACGTCTTCGTCAACAACCTGCTCGGACGAAGGCAGGTGAAGTTCGGCCTGGACGCCGACGCACTACTGGCCCGCAACCCGCGGCTCGTGCACGCGACCCTGACCGGCTACGGCCTGGAGGGCCCCGACGCCGCGCGGCCCGGCTTCGACATCACCGCCTTCTTCGGCCGGGGCGGCATCACGCACGCCATCACCGAGCCGGGCGAGCAGGCCCCGCGGGCCCGGCCGGCGCAGGGCGACCACGCCGCGGCGCTGGCGATGCTGGCTGCCGTGCTCGCGGCGCTGCGCCTTGTCGAGCGCACCGGTGAGGGGCAGGTGATCGACGTCAACCTGCTGGCCACCGCCGCCTGGACCATGTCGACCGACCTGTCCTCAACCCTGGTCGACGGCCAGGACCCGCCGACCCTGGGCCGGCGACGCCGGCGGCACGCGCTGCAGGAGAGCTTCCGTACGGCGGACGACCGCTGGGTGCTGCTGTTCATGCCCGAGCCGCATTGGTGGGAGCGGTTCTGCACCGCCGTCGGGCGGTCCGAGTGGGTGCTGGACCCCCGCTTCGAGTCGGTGGCCTCGCGCTTCGAGCACATGCCGGACGTGACCGACCTGATGGACGAGCTGTTCGCCTCCCGGACCCTGACGGAGTGGGCAGCTGTGTTCGACGGTGCCGGCCTGACCTGGGCGCCGGCCGCGACTATCAGCGAGGTCGCCGCCGACCCACACGCTGCGGTGGCCGGCACCTTTCCGGTGGTGATGCACCCGGTCGTCGGTGCGTTCCGTACGGTCGCCACGCCGATGCGCCTGCGTGGCCAGGACCTGTCTCCCCGCGCCCCCGCCCCCGACCTGGGCCAGCACACCCGCGAGGTGCTCGACGAGCTCGGGCTGTCCGGTCCCGAGGTCGAGGCGCTGGTAGCCGACGGCACCGTCGCGGCTCAGGCCTGAGCTGCCCGGGCCGCGTCTCGGGCGGCGATCACGGCGAGCTGGGCGGCGTCGCG
Source organism: Mycobacteriales bacterium (assembly GCA_038230355.1). Lineage (GTDB taxonomy): Bacteria > Actinomycetota > Actinomycetes > Mycobacteriales > SCTD01 > RYN-111. The sequence continues at coordinate 34,485 of JBBRNK010000015.1, forward strand.
GTCAGCGCTGCGCTGCTCGAAGGAGCGGCCTGCGAAGCGCTGCTCGGTGTCGGCCGCGATGAGCTCGATGACCTCAGGGGTCAGCTCGGGCCGGCCGAGGTCGGCCCAGCGCTTGACCATGCCCGGACCGAGGTGATCGAGCAGGTACCGGATGCCGCCAGGGCCGCCGCCGAGGTGGTAGCTCTCGAACGGCCCGGCGGTCGCCCACCGCACACCGACGGACTCGGTCACGACCCGGTCCAGCTCCTCGGGCGTCACGACACCGGACAGCACCAGGTGCACCGCCTCGCGGAAGACTGCCGACTGCAGCCGGTTGGCGACGAATCCGCCGATCTCTTTGCGCAGCACCACCGGCGCCTTGCCCAGCGAGCGGTAGAAATCGGCAGCAGCCTCGACGGTCTCAGCGTTGGTACGCACACCGGGCACGACCTCGACCAGCGGCACGACGTGCGGTGGGTTGAACGGGTGGCCGACGACGACCCGGCCGGGGTCGAGCATGCTCGCGCCCATGTCGCTGGGCATCAGACCCGAGGTCGACGACAACAGCAGAGCGTTGGGCGGGCAGGCTTTCTCGATCCGTGCGAACAGCTCCTGCTTGAGTTCCAGGCGCTCCGGACCGTTCTCCTGCACGACGTCTGCACCGGTGACCGCCTCCTCCAAGGACGACGACACGGCGACCCGCTGCGCCCAGTCACCGGGCAGGACAGCTGCCAGCTCCCCCACGCCCGCAGTGACGATGGCCGCGAGGTCCTCGCGCGGGTCGGTGATCCTCACGTCGTGGCCGTGCGAGGCGAACAGCGCCGCCCACGACAGCCCGATCGTGCCAGCCCCGACGACGGCGATGATCACGTGGACGGCGCCAGCGCGTGCGCGATCTCGCGGTAGGCGTGCCGGTTGAAGGCCAGTCCGATGTGGCTGCCGGTCACCTCGACGTTGCGGGCGTACGGCACGACGCAGGCCCGCCAGCGCACCACCCCGTCGCCCTTGGAGTAGATCGAGGTCAGCGGCACGGTTTCCGGGAACGGCGAGCGGTAGTCCTGGGCATAGCGGCACAGGCACTCGTGTGTAAAGCAGCCGAGGGCCGCCCGCTCAGGATCGCGGCGCGCGACCATCCGGCGTACGCCCTCGACCGCGAGCCGGGTCGGCTCGGAGATGTCGAACGGCACGTCCAGGCCCGACCCCATCGAGATGACCTGCGAGACGTGCTCGGGGTGGCGTACGGCCAACGCCCGCGCGAAGTGCCCACCGCGGCTGTGGCCGACGATGGCGACCTTGCGACCGGAGCTCAGGTGGGCGTGCGCCAGCACCTTCTCCAGCCGGTCGACGGCGATGTCGGAGCAGGCGACGTTGAACGACATCCCGGCGCGACGAGGCCGGTAGCCCAGCTTGCGCAGCCAGCTGGCCATGACCGACAGGGACTGGTCGCCTGCCAGGAAGCCAGGGATCAGGAGCACCGGCTCGCCATCGCCGCGGGGCAGGTCGACCTGTCGCCACACCGGGTCGGCGAGCAGCCGGGCGAGCTCGGCTTGCCAGCGGATCTCGCGCAGATGCGTGCCCCACCAGGTGGGTTCGGTCGCCACGGGGGCGGACTCGCTCCGGTCGGACTGGATGTCCTGCTCGGACATGGTTCTCCTCGACAACAGATCAGTCCTCCGAGGACCAGAGGGGATGGGGTCAAGTGTGCCTGGAACCCCGGCCTCCGCGCCCCACAATCGGCCTGTGCGCCGCACCGGCCTCACGGTCGTGGCCACGTCTCCGGTAGCCCATGGCCCCCGTCGACCACGAGGACAGCGCCGGTCACGAACGACGCGGACTCGTGCGCGAGGAACAGGGCGCAGGCAGCGACCTCGTCCGGCGTTCCGCTTCGTCCCGCCGGCCCCGCGGTTGCCGCGGTGGCTTCGAAGCCGAGCTGAGACCCGGTGGCGATGTAGCCAGGGGCCACCACATTCACCGTCACGCCGTCGCCGACGACCTCGAGGGCGAGCGCCCGGGAGAGCCCGACCAGCCCCGCCTTGGCCGCGGTGTAGGTGGCTTGCCCGGGCATCGCGTTGACGGTCCCCGTGGTGGAGGCGATGGAGACGATCCTGCCGTAGCCCGCTTCCTGCATGGCCGGGACGACGGCTCGGCACATCAGGAACGCGGTGGTGAGGTTGCGTGCGATCGCCGAGTCCCACGCTGACCGTGACAGCCGCGCGACGTCGTCGTCGGAGTCCCAGCCGGTGGACACCGACGTCATCCCGGCATTGTTGACGAGAATGTCGACCCGGCCCCACCGGGCCACGGCGGCGCGGACGAGGTCCTCGGCCGCGCCGTCGACGGTCAGGTCGGCGATGACGCCGAGGGCATCGCCGCCGAGCTCGCGGACCCGATCGTGGACGCGATCGGAGGTGGCACCGAGGACGAGCCCGGCCCCTTCGGCCATCAACGCCCGGGCAATCGCGATCCCGATCCCGTCCTGCGCGCCAGCGCCGGTGACGATGGCGACGCGGCCCTGGAAGCGGGGAACAGGTGCGCGTCTGCCCCCGTCAGGAGCCTTCGTTGTCAGCGATTCCACGTCCATCTCTCTCCTGCCTGGCTGCGGTCTGTCAGATCTTCGGTGTGAGTTGCTCTGGCCAGTTCATACAAGGGTGGTCGCCCTGGCCCGCAGCCAAGACGTTGAGAAAGGCCGACGACGACGAGCGGTCGCTGAACACCACATCCAGGCACTAGCGTGACGACGCGATCGTCTGCGATCGGCGCAGCGCGTGCAGCTGATGCTGGTCTCCCGAAAGTCTGGACCGTGATCCTCGTGGACCTGTCAGGAAAAGTAGCCGTCGTCACCGGTTCTGCCGGAGGGATCGGTGGGGCGATCGCCCGCGCGATGGCCGCCGCCGGGGCGCGGGTCGTGGTGTCGGACGTCCAGCCTGGAGACGGCACGGTGGGCCAGATCGAGCAGGCCGGAGGTGAGGCTGCGTTCCTGGCCTGCGACGTCTCCGACCCCACCCAGGTTCAGACGCTCGTCGACGGCACCGTCAAACGCTTCGGTGGCTTGGACATCCTGGTCAACAACGCCGGGATCGCAGGCGGGACGGGGAGCGCGCACGAACTCGACCTCGACGACTGGAACCGTGCCCTCGCGGTCAACCTCACGGGCCCCTTCCTGTGCGCCCACTTCGCGATGCCCCACCTGCTCGCCTCGGGCGCGGGCCGCATCGTCAACATCGCGTCCACGTATGGACTGATCGGGGCGCCTGAGGCACCGGCGTACTGCGCCTCCAAGGGTGGCCTGGTCAACCTCACCCGGCAGCTGGCGGTGGACTACAGCGGCCAGGGGATCCGGGTCAACGCGATCTGCCCTGGCTACATCGACACCGACATGGGCGGCCACCGCGCCGCCCTCGGCGGGGCGGCGTCGCTCGAGGCCCGAGAGCGGCGCGAGGCCGCCGCTGCTCGACAGCCGATCGGTCGGCAGGCACAGGCCGAGGAGGTCGCCTCGGTGGCGGTCTTCCTGGCATCGGACGCCAGCTCGTTCATGACCGGTTCGATCGTCACCGTCGACGGCGGCTGTACGACCACCTTCCGGCACCCGTAAGCGCCGACGTCGCCTGGTCACCGAGCCCGCACCTGCCGGCAGTGGTGATATACCTGTTGTCGATCAAGGCATGGACAAGGGCAGGGGGACTCCGTTGACGGCGCCGATCCGACCGATGGTCGGCGCCCGCCTCGAAGGTAGGACGGCAGTGGTGACCGGCGCTGCCTCCGGGATCGGCGCCGGGATCGCGGTGGCGTTCGCCCGCGAGGGCGCCGACGTCGCGGTCGTTGACCTTGTCCCCGCAGAGCGGGCTTTACCGGTGATCGCCGCCGTCGAAGAGCTGGGCCGCAGGTGCGTCTACGTGCAGGCTGACGTGGCCGACGAACAGGCCGTCCGCGCCATGTCCGAGCAGGTCCTGACGGCGTTCGGGCATGTCGACATCCTGGTCAACAACGCCGGCATCTTCACCCAGTCGCTGCTGGAGGACATGGCCGTCGCGGACTGGGACCGGGTGCTCGCCGTCAACCTGCGCGGCACCTTCCTGTGCACCCAGGCCCTGCTCGGGCAGATGCTTGGGCGCGGCTACGGCCGCATCATCAACGTCGCGTCCCAGCTGGGGCAGGTCGGGGGTACCGAGGTGGCGCACTACTGCGCCAGCAAGGCCGCCGTCATCGGCCTCACCAAGGCTCTCGCCCGCGAGGTCTGCCGACGTGGGGTGCTCGTCAACGCCATCGCCCCCGGCCCCGTACTGACCCCGCTTCTGGACGGCGAGACCGAGCAGTGGCGCACCGCCAAGCTCGCGGAGCTGCCGCTCGGCCGGTTCGGTGAGGTCAGCGAGATCACCCCCACCGCAGTGCTTCTCGCCTCCGACGACGGGTCGTACTACGTCGGCCAGACCCTTGGTCCCAACGGCGGAGACGTGATGCTCTAGGGCTCCCGCCCTCGACGGAAAGAAGTGAGATGCAGCACCACGAGGAGATCGTCACCGCCGCTCGCGCAGCGGGGGTGAAGCTCGTCCGGTTCGAGTACTGCGATGTCAGTGGGGTGGCGCGCACCAAGGCGATCCACATCGACCAGCTGGCCGGCAAACTCCACGAAGGGGTCAGCCTGACCCGCGCCCAGATGGCCATCGACCTGTGCGAGCGGCTCGTCGACATCCCCGGGATGGAGCCGGTCGGCGAGATCCGCCTGGTGCCCGACCCGACGACGTTCACGGTGCTGCCCTGGGCCCCGGCGAGTGCCAGCGTGCTATGCGACCAGCTGGGGCATGACCGCGCCGACTGGGGGGCCTGCCCCCGCTCCTACCTCAAGCGCGTGATCGCCCACGCCGCCGCGATGGGCCTACACGTCCAGGCCACCTTCGAGAACGAGTTCTACCTGGCCCGCGACGTCGACGGCCGCTACGAACCCTTCGACGTACCAGGACATGCGCCGGTCTACAGCGTCATCGGCCACGACCTCGCCGCGCCGCTCGCGGTCGACCTGGTCGACGCCCTCGCCGCCCAGGGCATGGTCCCCGAGCAGGCCATCAACGAGTACGGCGCCGGGCAGCAGGAGATCTCCATCCGGCACACCGACGCGCTCGGGGCGGCGGACAACCAGATGAAGTTCCGAGACACCGTCCGCGGGGTGGCGCTCCAGCACGGACTGCTGGCCTCCTTCGCGCCCAAGCCCTTCCCCGACCAGATCGGCAGCGGAGCGCATGTCCATCTCAGCCTCTGGGACGCCGCAGGTCGCAGCCTGCTGTACGACGCCGCGGCCCCGCGCGGCCTGTCCGAAACAGGTCGGCACTTCATCGCCGGGGTGGCCGAGCACCTGCCAGCGCTGGCCGCACTCACCGTGCCCAGCCGCAACTCCTACCGTCGACTGCAGCCCAGCGCCTGGGCCTCCTGCACGACGGCCTGGGGGTTTGACAACAAGGAGGTGGCGCTCCGGGTCGCCTCGCCGTTCTGGGACCGGGAGGAGGCGAGCTACAACATCGAGTTCAAGACCTCCGACGCCAGCGCCAACCCGTACCTGGCCCTCGGCGCGTTGATCACCTGCGGGCTCGACGGGATCGCCCGCCAGCTCGACCCCGGCGAGCCCTGCGAGCACGACCCGGCCCGGATGACGCCGGCCGAGCTCGAGCGCAGCAAGGTCCGGCCGCTGCCGAGCAACATGGGTGACGCGCTCGACGCGCTCGAGAAGGACGCCGTACTGATCGACAGCTTGGGCGACCTGCTGTCCCGCTGCTATCTCGCGGTCCGGCGCTCGGAGGAGCAGACCTTTGCCGCCCACGACGAGGACTTCGAGCGTCGCCACCACTTCTACCGGTTCTGACGATGTCCTCCACCCCTTCGACTCTGGACCTCGGCGACCTGCCGGTCGTCGACAACCACTGCCACGGCCTGGATCTGAAGCAGCAGCCGGACAGCCTGGGCGACTGGCGGTCCCGGTTCACGGAGTCGCCGCACACCCGGATGCGGACCATCGACGCTGCGGACACCGCCTTCTACGGCCGGCTGATGCGACGGATGGCGTCCTTCCACGGGCTCGATCCCGAGGCCGACGAGGCGGCCGTCCTGCACGCCAGGCAGGCCTGGTCGACGGCCGAGCTCACCGCTGCCCTGTGGCAGGACGCCGGCATCGACCGAGTGGTGGTCGACACCGGCTACCCGCCCGCGGACCGGGTGGTGGCTGCGGACGTGCTGACCGCCGCGACCGGCGGCGGCCCCGTGCTGCTGCTGCGCCTGGAGCTGCTCTTTCAGGACCTTGTCGCCCGGCACGACGCGTTGCGGGACGTACTGGACGCCCTCGCGGTGAGTCTGGAAGACCTGCGAGCTCAGGGCTTCGCCGGCCTGAAGAGCATCGTGGGCTACCGCACCGGTCTGGACCTGGAGCGTTGGGACCCCGATGCGGTCGAGAGCTCGTTCGCTGCGGCCCGGCTTGAGGTGGCGGCCACGGGCGCTGTCCGGCTGGGCCACAAGCCGTTGCTCGACACCCTCCTGCACGCCGCCCTCGCCCGGGCTGCCGAGCAGCAGCTGCCCGTCCAGTTCCACGTCGGGTACGGCGACCCCGACGTCGACCTACGCACCGCCTCGCCGCTCGCCCTGCGCGCCGTGTTCGAGGAGCCGGTCTACCGAGGGGCATCGATCGTGCTGCTGCACGGCTGCTGGCCGTACGTCCGCGAGGGCGCCTACCTCGCCTCGGTCTACCAGAACGCCTATCTGGACCTGTCCTACGGCATCCCGTTCCTGTCCGTCGGGGAGCTGACCGCCATGACCAGCGCGGCCCTCGGCACCGCGCCATTCTCCAAGCTGATGTTCAGCTCCGACGGCGCCCGGGTTCCCGAGCTGCACTGGATGGGAGCCCACGACGGCCGGCTCGCCCTGTCCCGGGCCCTGTGGCTGCTGGTGGAGGACGGGGAGCTCAGCACGACGCAGGCGTGGGACGTCGCCACCCGTGTCCTGTCCGGCAACGCGCGGCACCTCTACGGGATCCCGGCATGAGCCGACTGGCCGGCAAGCGCGCGTTGGTCACCGGCGCGGGGGGCGCGCTGGGGCGCGCCAGCGCCCTCGCGTTCGCCCGCGAAGGTGCCGCTGTGGCAGTCGTCGACGTGGTCGCCGAGACGGCCGCCGAGACCGTCCAGCTGGTCCGCGCGGCCGGCGGCACCGCCGTACACCTGCAGGCCGACGTCGGCGACGAGGCGCAGGTCGAGGCCGCCGTCACTGCTGCGGTGTCGGCGCTCGGTGGCTTGGACGTGCTGTTCAACAACGCCGGGATCATGCCGCACCAGGACCGGTCGTTCCTGGACGCCGACCTGGAGCTGTGGCGCACGATCAGCGGAACGAACCTCACCGGCACGGTGCTGTTCAGCAAGCACGCCGTCCCGCACCTCATCGCGGCCGGTGGCGGCGCGGTCGTCAACATGAGCTCCTTCCTTGCGCACCTCGGCACCCGCTTCCCGCAGGACGCCTACGCCGCCAGCAAGGGCGCCATCTCGTCGCTGACCATCTCGATGGCCGTGCAGCTCGGCCCGCACGGAATCCGGGTCAACGCACTGGCCCCCGGCCCGATCGCGACCGCGCACGTCGAGCAGTTCTTCCCCGACCCGCAGGCCCGGCAGCTTCGGCTCGACCGGGTGCCGCTCGGCCGGTTCGGCACCCCGGAGGACGCCGCCGAGCTCGCGCTCTTCCTGGCCTCCGACGCCGCCAGCTGGCTCACCGGTCAGGTCGTCGTCCTGGACGGCGGGATTTCCTGCAACTACCTCTGAGAACCTCTGAGAACCCCTGAGAACCTCTGAGAACCCCTGAGAACCCTGAGAACAAGGAGCTCCACCCGTGTGCCGACTGCTGGGCTGGGCCACCACCACCGCGACCACGCTCGCCGACCTGCTCGGAGAGGACGACCTCGCGGGCTTTCTGGAGCTGTCGTGCAAGCACGGCGACGGCTGGGGTGTGGCGCACGCCGAGCACGACACCGTGCAGGTCGACAAGGAGTCTGCGGCAGCGGGCACCAGTACCCGGTTCGCGCACCGCGCACACGAGCACGCCAGTGACCTGGCGCTGGTGCACCTGCGGTGGGCGACGCTGGGGTTGCCGGTGGTCCACGACAACGCCCACCCGTTCACCGACGGAAGACTGGCGTTCGCTCACAACGGCTCCATCGCACCCCCCAGCGCCCTGGAGGCGTTGCTCGACGAGCACACCCGTCACCAGATGCGGGGTGACACCGACAGCGAGCGGTTCTTCCTGGCTGTGCTGGCACGGCTGCTCAGCAGCGATTCCGAGCACCCGGACGACGATGCGGTCGGAAGGGCTTACGTCGAGACGGTGCGCCTGATCGGCCAAACCGTCGCCTGCAGCAGCCTGAACAGCATGCTGCTCACCCCCTCGCGGCTGTTCGCCATCTGCAGCTACGACCCCCGAGCTGAAGTCCGCGAGGACGAGCCCGACTACTACCACCTGCGCTACCGCGTGACACCTGCGTCGGTGGTGGTCGCCTCGAGTGGCTTCGGCTCGGGCTGGACCGACCTGCACAACGGCCAGCTGTTCAGCGTGGACCGCCAGACGCTGAACATCTCCGTACAGGACCTCGACCTGATACCCGCCGGGCTGTGACGGCGGCCGTCAGGCCGAGATGCCACCGTCCACCATGACGGTGGCGCCGTGCATGTAGCCGGCCGACGGACCGACCAGGAAGGACACCACGTCCGCGACCTCCTCAGGGGTACCGATCCTCCCCGCGGGCAGGCTGGCGTCGAACTCCGCCATCGCCGTCGCGTCGTGCCGGATCCAGTCCGCCATCGGGGTGTCGATCAGCCCGGGGCAGACCGCGTTGACCCGCACGCCCTGTGGCCCGTGGTCGACCGACAGGCTGCGGGTCAGCTGCAGCAACGCGCCTTTGGACGCGCAGTACGCCGCCCGTTGGCGACCGCCACGCACCCCGGCGGTCGAGACGACGTTGACGATGCTGCCCGAGCCGGCCGCCACCATCGCCGGTAGGACGGCCCGGGCCATGAGGAACGGCCCCATGGCATTGACGTTCATGAAGCGCTGCCATTCCAGCACCGACAACTCGGGTACGTCATGGCGGGCGAAGTAGCCGGCCGCATTGACGAGCGCCGTGACCTCCCCCAACGACGCCTGCACCCCCGCGACCGCACGGGCCACGGAGTCCTCGTCGGCGACGTCGCACGTGAACGCCTGGGCGTCTTCGAGGTCGCCTGCAGTCTTTGCGGCGCCGTCGCCATCCAGGTCGAGGCAAGCCACCGCAAACCCGTCCTCAGCCAGCCGGCGCGCCACGGCGGCACCGATCCCGCCTGCCGCGCCGGTCACCAGCGCTACCCCTGTGCTGCTCATGCTCACCAGTCCACGATCGAACGGGTCAGGGACACCGCGGTGATGAAGGTACGGAACAACCGCAGGGGGTCCTCGTCGACCATCGACACGCTCTTCTCATCGACCCGCTCGACGCCGTGCAACCAGGTCGCCATCTCGGCGAAGTCACCGTTGTGGAAGCGCACGACGAGGGTTGCGGGCAGGACTATCTGCGGCGGGGTGAAGTCCGAGAGCCGTTCCAGGGCCGACCGAGCGCCCGCCCGGATCAGCTCCCGCGCCAGGTCGGGGTGCAGGCCGGTCGAGGCGAACCGCGTCCAGGACTGCTTGACGACCACCGTCTCGATACCCGGGCAGAACGGCGTCGCCTCGTCGGCGGTGGTCTGGTCGCCGGTGATGAGCACGACCGGCACGCCGTAGGCCTGGGCGACCAGCGCGTTGATGCCCGACTCGCCCACCACGGTGCCGTTGAGGGTGACATCGGCGATGGCCCGCGGGTTGTAGGTGTGCGACAGCACCGCCGAGGAGCTCATCGACCCGTGGTAGCTGATGAGAAACACCGCGTCATAGGAGGCGTCGAGCCCCTGGACCATGTACATCGGCTTGTGCTTGCCGGACAGGTAGCTGGCCTGGCCGTGCAGCTCGTGCGGTCGAAGGTTCTGCATGGTCGAGTGCGAGTCGTTGACGAGAAACTCCGTCGCCCCCGCCTCGAGGGCCCCATCGATGGCCGCGTTGACCTCGGCCTGCAGCAGGCCCCGGTAGTACTCGTACTCCGGGTTGGGTCCGACTGCCTGACCCCAGTCGACGACGCCGGTGGTGCCCTCCATATCGCTGGAGATGAACACCCTCATGGGCACGCCCTGCTCTCTGTACGGGGTTCGGTGGTGTCAGCGGTCATGACGCTGTACGTCGCGCCCTTCTGACCGGCGGCACCGCCATGCCGGCCGTCGGGGGTGAGGGCAATGGCACGCAGCTCGGCCCGGAAGGCGTCCGGCAGCAGGGCCGCATCCTCCAGCGCCTTGCGACACGCCTCGGCCGGGTCGTCGCCCCCGCCCAGCAGGTCGACGATCCGACGGGCCGTCCCGGCCCGCAGTGACAGCTCCCCACGGCCCGTACAAGCCGCCCCGCCGGAGCGCAGGTCGCAGTAGTTGCCAGCACCGGGAACCGCCGAGTCGCCGACCCGGCCGGGGTACTTGTAGGGATAGCCGCTGGTGCTGACCCCGACGCACATCTCGCCGTGGGCGTCCAGGGCGATGATGTTGATCGTGCCCCACGGGCCTTCGTGCGGAGCGAGCCGGCGGACAAGCTCAAGGGCAGCGCGGCTGTAGGCCAGGTCGCCGTCCTGGACGGGGGTGTCCTCGCCCTCCACCGACTCCTGAAGCTCGGTGAGCAGCTGCTTGCGCCACAGCTCGCGGGCTTCGGGCGTGAGCAGCTCGGCGGTCTCGAAACCGCACTCCTGGGCGAACAGCGCGGCCCCCTCCCCCACGAGAAGCGCGTGCTGGGGGAGCTTCTCGAGCACGGCCCGGGCCACCGAGATCGGGTGCGGGTAGCCCTTGAGCCCGCCGACGGCGCCGAACGCACGGCTCGACCCGACCATCACGGAGGCATCCAGCTCGACCTCGCCACGGGCGTTCGGCAAGCCGCCGGTCCCGACGTAGTGGTCCTCGAGGTTGTCCTCGCACAGCCGCAGGGCCGCCTCGACGGCATCCAGCGCCGAGCCGCCCTGCAGGAGCAGCTCCATGCCCGCCGGCAGGCCGACCTCGCCGCGCTCGCTGGCGATCATGACGGGTGAGGTGTCAGGCATGGACGGCCTCCGGTGCTCCGACGAGGTGACAGGCGGCCTGCTGTCCGGCGCCCCCGGCTGCGGACAGGGCTGGGTCCTCGACCAGGCAGCGGTCGAAGGCGAGCGGGCAGCGCGAGGCGAACCGGCAGCCCTTCGGGAGGTTGACGGGTGAGCCGGGCTCGCCCTGCGCGGTCTGCTCGGCGACGTGGCCCGGTCGCATCCGCGGGACCGACGCGAGCAGCAGCCGGGTGTAGGGGTGCTGCGGCCGGGCGAACACGTCACTGGTGGCGCCGGTCTCGACGATCCGGCCGAGATACATGACGGCGACCCGGTCGCACACCTGACGGACGACGGCCATGTTGTGGGCGACGAACAGCATGGACAGGCCGAGCTCGGTCTTGAGGTCCGACAGCAGGTTGAGCACGTTGGCCTGCACCGAGACGTCGAGGGCGCTGACCGGCTCGTCAGCCACCAGGACCTGTGGCTCCAGGGCCAGGGCCCGGGCGATCCCGATGCGCTGCCGCTGTCCGCCGGAGAACTGCCGCGGGTAGGACGTGAGGGCGTGCTCGGGCAGTCCGACGAGGTGCATGAGCTCCCGGCAGCGGGCATCGACGCTCGCCCGTGGGACAAGCTGGTGCAGCCGCAGCAGCTCGCGCAGCGTCTGCCCGACGGTCATCCTCGGGTTCAGCGAGCTGTAGGGGTCCTGGAAGACCATCTGGACGTGCCGCCGCTGCTCGCGGGTGCGCTTGGCGTCGAGCACCTCGCTGCCGAAGCGGACCTCGCCCGCAGTCGGCTCGTAGAGCCCGACGATGCAACGGCCGAGCGTGGACTTCCCGCAGCCGGACTCACCGACAAGACCGAGGGTCTCCCCGCGACCGACCACGAGGTCGACCCCGTCGACAGCACGCAGCACCGGCCGTGGCCGCCGCCGCAGCCGGTCAAGGGTGCCCTGCTCCAGGGGGAAGTGCTGGGACAGCCCGGTGACTGTCAAGGCGGCCTCGGTCATGCGTGGACCTTCGCGAGGTCGGCCCAGCTCAGGGCGTCGTCCACGTGGTGGCAGGCGCTGTGCCGGGCTCCCCCGAGCTCGAACAGGACCGGCTCAGCCCCCCCGCAGTCCGGCTTGCCGAAGATGCAGCGCGGCTGGAACGGGCAGCTGCGCACCGGCTGCACGAGGTCCGGCGGCGCCCCCGGGATGGTGAGCAGCCGTTGCCGGACCTCGTCGGGGTCCGGCACCGAGCGCAGCAGCGAGAACGTGTACGGGTGGCGCGGCTCCAGGACGAGCTGGCCGATGGAGCCATCCTCGACCACCCGGCCGGCGTACATCACCGCGAGGCGGTCACAGGTCTCGCTGACGACCGCCAAATCGTGGGTGACGAGCAGCATCGCGAGGTCGCTCTCGCGACGCAGCCCCTGAAGCAGCTGCAGGACCTGCGCCTGGATGGTGACGTCGAGGGCAGTCGTCGGCTCGTCGCAGAGCAGCAGACGAGGCTCGCACGACAGGGCGATCGCGATGACGACCCGCTGGCGCAGGCCACCTGACAGCTGGTGCGGGTAGGCCCGGGCTCGCCGCTCGGGGTCGGGCACACCGACTTGCCTGAGCAGCTCCACGGCCCGCACGCGGGAGGCGCTGCGGGAGTAGCCCAGCCGCGCCATCGGCGCCTCGGCGATCTGGTCACCGATCCGCATCAGCGGGTTGAGCGCAGTCATGGAGTCCTGGAACACCATGCTGATCGAGGCGCTTACGGCCTTGCGGCGGGCAGCCCGGTCCAGGGCGGTGACATCGACGCCGTCGACGAGGACCCGACCGCGCACGATCTCGGCCGGGTGCGGGAGCAGGTCCAGGATGGCCCGCAGGGTGAGGCTCTTGCCGCAGCCGGACTCGCCGACGAGCCCGAGCGCCTCTCCAGGGGACACCTGGAAGGACACCCCTCGTACGGCGTGGAGCAGGCCGCGTCGGGTGGGGACGTCGATGTGCAGGTCCTCGACCTGCAGCAGGGGAGTGCTCATGTCTGCTTCACCCGCTCAACGATCCCGTCCCCGAGCAGCGACAGCCCTAGCCCGGTGATGACCACTGCCACCCCTGGGATGGTCGTGAGCCACCATTTGTCGAGCAGGAACTGCTGCCCGTCGGCGATCATCGAGCCCCAGTCCGGCGCGGGCGGCGGGACGCCGAGGCCCAGGTAGCCCAACGTCACGATCGCCAGGATCGACAGGACGATGTCGCTCATCGAGTAGACGACGGCCTGCACGATCACGTTGGGAAGCAGATGGCGCAGCAGGATCCGCCAGGTCGGCACTCCGCCGGCGCGGGCCGCCAGGGCGTACTCCTGCTGCTTGGCCACCAGCACCTCGCCCCGCACGATCCGGCAGTAGGCGACCCAGCCGACCGCGGTGATGGCGATGTAGATGTTGCGGGTGCCGGGGCCCAGGACGAAGACCAGCGCGATCACCAGGACGTAGAACGGGAAGGCGATGACCATGTCGACGAGCCGCATCACGAGCGTGTCGAGCAAGCCTCCTCGATAACCGATGACGAGCCCGAGCACCGATCCGATGATGAAGGGGAACAGCACGGCGAGGAAACCGACCCGCAGGTCGGTGCGCGCGCCGTACAGCAGCCGGGACAGGGTGTCGCGGCCGAGCTGGTCGGTACCCAGCAGGTGCTTTCCTCCCAGCGGGGCAAGCGAGTTGGACAGGTCCTGCGTCGTCGGGCCGTAGGGCGTGAGCAGCGGGGCGAAGATTGCCGCTAGGAGGAGCAGCCCCAGCAGGACGAGCCCGGCAAGGAGCGTCGGGTTGAGCCGTCGAGCGCGCGGAGCAACGACCAGGACGGCCGGGTCGGCTGGCTCGAGCTCGGGACGCTCGACGACGGCGGTCACGCCTCCACTCCCACCCGTGGGTCGAGTGAGGCGTGCGCGAGGTCGGTCGCGAGGTTGACCAACACCACGAGGACGGCGATGACGATGACCACCCCCTGCACGACCGGGAAGTCGCGGCTGTAGATGGACTCGAGCATCAGGGTCCCCAACCCCGGCAGCGCGAAGACCCGCTCGACGATGACGGTGGCCCCGACCAGGTAGGCGATGTTGACACCCAGCACGGTGACGGACGAGACGGCGGCGTTGCGCAGCGCGTGCCGGACCAGAAGGCGGCCACGGCTGATCCCCTTGGCCCGGGCGGTCAGCACGTAGTCGCTGTCCAGGACCTCGAGCAGGCTGGTGCGCAGGCTGCGGACCAGAATGGGTGCGAGGGCAACGGCAATGGTGATGGCCGGCAGCACGATGGACCGCACGTGCTCGCCAAAGGACGCGCCGAAGCCGCTCACGGGAAACCACCCGAGCTTCAGGGCGAAGAACAGCTGGAGCATCAGCCCGACCCATACCGCCGGCATCCCCAGACCGATCAGCGGGACGATCCGAACTGCCTGGTCGCGGGCGCCACCCTTGCGGCTGGCCGCCAGCACGGCCAGCGGAACGCTCAGCAGCAGCGAGAACAGCGCCCCCATACCGAGCAGCCACAGGGTGGCGGAGATGCGTCCCTGCACCAGGTCACGCACGGGACTCTTGTAGACGAACGAGGACCCGAGGTCGCCGCGCACCACCCGACCGAGGAAGTCGAGGTACTGCTGGTAGAGCGGCTCGTCCAGGCCGAACTGCGACCGCAGCGCGGCCACCGCCTGCGGGGTCGACCGGTTGCCGAGCAGCGTCGACGCCGGGTCCCCGGGGATCAGGTGGATCATGAAGAAGACCACCAGGGTGATCCCGAACAGCACGGGCAGCAGCTGCCACATTCGTCTGCCGATGAAGGCGAGATAGGCCATCCGCTCCCTCTCGTACGTGCTGTCCGGGATCCCTGGAGTTCGGCTACTTGCTGAGCGTCACGTCCTCGAGGTGGTAGTTGCCGGTCGGGTAGGGCAAGAAGCCCTGGACCTTCTTGGAGTACGACCACTGGTAGGGCGAGTAGTAGAGGAAGGCCATGAACGCGTCATCCGCGGCCTGCTGCTGGATGAAGGTGTACTTGGCCTGCCGCGCGGCCGGGTCGAAGGCCTTCTGTGCGTCGTGGGTGGCGGCGATGACGGCCTTGTTGCTGTAGCCCGTGTAGAACGACTTGGCGCCCGTTGTCGGGTCGACTGCAAAGCTGACGAGCTCGTCGGGGTCGGCGATGTCCATCGTCCACGACGAGTGCGTGATCTGGTAGTCGAGCTTGTCCTGCCGGGCACGGGCCGTCGCCGGGTCGACGTTCTCGATCTTGATCGTGATGCCGAGCGGCTTGACAGCTCCCTGCAGGATCTGGGCGATCGCTGCGTCCTGGACGTTGCCGGCAGCGGACAGGTAGGTCGCCGTGAAGCCGTTGGGGGTCGAGGACTTCGCGAGCTCGTCCTTGGCCGCCGTGAGGTCGTACTGCAGTCCCTTGGTGGCCGCATCGTAGTAAGGCACCTGCGGCGGCATGAAGGAGTTGGCCGGCTTGCCGTTCCCGAACAGCACCGACTTGATGATGGCCGCCCGGTCGATGGCCAGGGAGATCGCCCGCCGTGCGTGCACGTCGTTGAAGGGCTTGGTGGTGTGGTTGAACAGCAGGTAGTCGGTCTTGGTGGAGTCGAACAGGGTCACCTGGGTCGTGCTGCTGTTCTTGAGCTGGCCGAGGGAGGAGAACGGTGGGAACTCGTTGACCTGGGCCTGTCCACCCTGCAGCTGCAGGGTGCGCGTGTTGTCGTCGGGGACCGTCTTCCAGGTCACGCTGTCCAGGCTCGGCTTGCCCGTCTGCCAGTAGTCGGCGTTCTTCACGAGCTTGAGCTCGCTGCCCTTGGTCCAGTGGTCCCACTTGAAGGGTCCCGTGCCGACCGGGTGGTCGTAGAACGCCTTGGATGTCATGCCGGCGTAGTCCTTGGGCACGATGCCGTTGTTGAAGTTCGACAGGTCGGCGACGAGCGGCGCCCAGGGGTACTTCGTCGTCACGACCACCGTGTCCGGCGTGGGGGCAGCGACGCTCTTGATCGCGGTGTTGATGAACTCCCAACCGCCCTTGGTGGCACCCGCCTTGTCCAGCGAGAACTTCACGTCCGCCGAGGTCATCGGCATTCCGTTGGTGAACTTCACCCCCGGTCGCAGCTTGAAGGTGTAGTTCAGCTTGTCGGGCGAGAGCGTGTAGCTCGTGGCCAGCCACGGCTTGACGCCCTTGCCGTCCTCCGTGACGGTGTAGAGCGGCTCCATCATCTGCTCGAAGATCCAGATGGAGTCGTTGTCGAAGGTCGTGGTGTTGTCCATGGACTTGGAGTCCAGGGCCTTCACGATGACGAGGTCGCCACCCTTCGCAGGCTTGTTCTTCGTGGGCGCGGTGGAGGTGGTGGTGCCTCCACAGGCCGAGACGGTCAGTACAAGAGCGACGAGAGTGCCAAGGGCACGACGCATGCGAACTCCTCCGGTGCAGTGGTGCGCGAAGCGGGTTGGGGCGTACTTTCCCTACTGACATCTCAGGTGTCAATCAGTTGTACACAGAATTAACGCAGGAGGCGTGGAGGTGAGGTTCACAGTTGTCGGCAGCGGCGCCATCGGTGGCACCGTCGGCGCCCATCTCGTGCGCTCAGGACATGCCGTCCTTTTCTGTGACAGCGACCCAGACCAGGTCGCGGCCCTCAACGCCCATGGTCTACGACTGGAAGGTCCGGTCGAGACCTTCACCGTCCCGGCGACGGCGGTGGTTCCCGCCGACCTGCCGACCGCACTGGGGACGGTACTGCTCGCCGTGAAGTCACACCACACGTCCGAGGCCCTCTCCGGGGTGGCCGGACGGCTGGGCGAGGGCGGCTACGTCGTGTCGCTGCAGAACGGCCACACGGCGGACCTCATCGGCGCGGCCGTCGGCGCAGACCGGCTCGTCATCGGCTTCGTCAACTTCGGTGCCGACGTCGTGGGGCCCGGGCACATCCGGCAGGGCAACGTCGCGACGTTCAGGGTCGGCGAGCCGGCGGGCCCGGTGAGCCAGCGGGTGCGCGACCTGGCCGCGGCCCTTCCGTGGGCGGAGGCGACCGACAACATCGCCGGTTACCTCTGGTCCAAACAGGCGTACGGCGCGATGCTGTTCGCTACCGCCGTGTCCGACCTGTCCATCGCGCAGGCCTTGGCCGACCCGGCATACCGGATGCTGTTCACCGCGCTGGCCCGCGAGGTGCTGGCGCAGTCACCAGCCGTCCCGGAGGCCTTCGACGGCTTCGACCCCGCCGACATCGAAGGCTCGGTGGGACGGCTGGTGGCCTTCAACCGGGCCAGCACCAAGACGCACAGCGGCATCTACCGCGACTTGGCTGTCCGGCACCGGCCCACCGAGGTGGACGGGGTGCTGAAGGACCTCAGCGGTCCTCTCACGACCTACGTCGCCCAGCTGGTCAAGGCCATCGAGCGGGGAGAACGCCGGTGCGAGCGGGCCAACCTGGACCTGCTGGCGACCTACGAGCTCGCCGAGCGGCTGGGGCGGCCGCTGAACGCCGTCGTCCGCCTGCTGCCGGCACCGGCCCGCGCGATGGACGGGCCGCTGCTCGGCCTGGCGGTCGCCGTCAAGGACATGATCGACGTGGCGGGACAGCCGCGCGGCAATGGCAACCCCACCTCGATGGCCAGCCCACCCCGGTCGGCCGATGCCGCGGTCGTGGCCCGGCTGCGCGCGGCCGGAGCCGACGTGTTCGCCCTCAGCAGCCTGCTCGAGTTCGCGGCCGGCGCCCAGCACCCCGACCTCGGCGAGGCACGCAACCCGGTGGACCCGGGCCGGACGGCGGGCGGGTCCAGCGGGGGGTCGGCCGCGCTCGTGGGGGCGGGAGTCTGTCCCGCGGCCCTCGGCACGGACACCGGCGGCTCGGTGCGCATCCCGGCGGCCTTCTGCGGGGTCGTCGGCCTCAAGCCGACGTACGGGCTGCTGCCGACAGCGGGCGTGGAAGCGCTCTCCCCGACCTGCGACCACGTCGGCCTGCTCGCGCGGGACGTCACCACAACCCGTCGGTTGCTGGCCGCCCTGACCGGCGGCGCCCCGGGCAGCGGGCACGACGGCCCGCTCCGGCTGGGTCTGCTCCGCAGTCAGATCGAGCATCCGCAGGTCGAGGTGGAGGTCGCCCGGGCGGTCCGCCAGGCGCTGGCAGCGCTGGCCGCGGCCGGACACCTCCTGGTTGACCTGGATGCCAGTGCCACGGGGGTGCTGGTGGAGCTCAACGACCTGCTGGGCCCGATCGTGCTGTACGAGGCCTGGGCGGCGCACTGCGACCGGTTCGCTCAGGACCCGGCTGCATACGCCCCGCAGACCCGTCGCCTGCTCGAGACCGCTGCCACCCTGGACCGGGGCGCTTATGAGCTTGCCCTGACCCGGCGAGCGGCGCTGCTTCCCGACGCGGCGCGACTGCTCGACGGCCTGGACGCACTCGTCGGCCCGTGTGTGCCGTTCGTAGCCCCGGCCACGACCCCGCCCTTCGACACCGCCGAGGGCGACCTCGAGGGCTTGTTCACCGGTGCCTACGACGTGACCGGGCAGCCAGCGGTCACCGTGCCCTGCAACAGCGAAGGCCTGCCCGTCGGGCTGCAACTGGCCGGCAGAGCAGGCGACGACGACCGGCTGCTGGCGGTTGCCGAGGAGGTCGAACGCTGCCTCAGAACAGTTCCTGCAGCCCCGACTTCGCGGTCGTGACGAGCTCGTGGATGGCTGCCTGTGCCGCCTCGGGGTCGCGGCGCAGCACCGCCTCCATCAACCCGGTGTGCGGCTGGACGTGCCCGTCGGCCACGACCCGGGTGTGGTGGCAGTAGCGCCAGAACCGCAGGTTGTGCAGCAGCAGCGTCTCGGCGAGCGGGAAGAGATAGGGGTTGCGCACCAGCTCGGCGAGCCGGGCGTGCGCGCGATGGTCGACCTCCAGGAACTTCAGGTAGTCACCCGACGCGCCGGCAGTGTCGACGTCCTCGAACATCTGTTGGACCTCGGCCAGCTCGGCGTTGGAGGCCTTGGTGCACACCTCACTGACCACGCCGATCTCGAGGATCTCCCTGGCCTCCAGCATGCTGAGCACCTCGGTGAGGTTCATGCTGGCCACGACCATGCCGCGGCGGGGGACGACCGAGAGGAACCCCTCACGGGCCAGTCGGGCCACCGCCTCGCGCACCGGCATTCGGCCGAGCTCGATGTCGCGCGACAGCTGGAGCTCGTTCACCAGCGTGCCCGGCAGATAGGATAGGTCCACGATCTTTTCGCGAAGCAGTCCATAAGCGGCATCGCTTGCCCTGGCTGGCAGGTCGACGTCCATGCTCAGAGCCTCCCGAAGCGGGGTGGGCCAGCATCTCCTCGGCCAGTGAAATCGTATTGATATCACAGCCGTGCCAAGATGCCGCCCATGAAAGCAACCGTGCTGCGTGCCCCTGGCCAGATCGTCCTCGAGGAGGTGGCCGACCCCCGGATCGAGCGGCCGACCGACGCCGTCGTACGCGTCGTCGCGTCCTGCATCTGCGGGTCGGACCTCTGGCCCTACAGAGGCATCGCTGAGAGCAGCGGCCCGGCTCGGATCGGACACGAGTTCGTCGGTGTCGTCGAGGAGGTCGGCGCCGACGTGCGCACCGTGCGGGTAGGTGACTTCGTGATCGCCCCGTTCTCGATCAGCGACGGCACCTGCGCGAACTGCCTGAACGGCGTGCACACCTCCTGCCTGCACGGCGGCTGGTGGGGCAGCCTCGACAGCCCTGCCGCCACCGCGGACGCCGGTCAGGGCGAGGCCCTCCGCGTCCCGCTCGCTGACGGGACCCTGGTGGCACTGCCGGAGCAGCCCGACGCCCACCTCGTGCCCGGCCTGCTCAGCCTGTCCGACGTCATGGGAACCGGGCACCACGCAGCACTCGGGGCCGGTGTCGGCCCTGGTTCGACTGTCGTCGTGGTCGGCGACGGCGCCGTCGGGCTGTGTGGCGTGATCGCCGCGAAGCGCCTTGGCGCCGAGCAGATCGTGGCCATGTCGCGGCACCCCGACCGGCAGGCGCTGGCCCGCGCCTTCGGGGCCACCGACGTCGTCGGCGAGCGCGGCGACGAGGGAGTGGCCAGGGTCAAGGAGCTGTTCGGCGGCATCGGCCCCGACGCGGTGATGGAGTGCGTCGGCACCAAGGAGTCGATGCAGCAGGCGGTCGACAGCGTGCGCCATGGTGGCCTGGTCGGCTACGTCGGGGTTCCTTTCGGTGCCGAGTTGCCGATCCGCCAGATGTTCAGCGAGAACAAGGGGGTACGGGGCGGGATCGCCTCCGTCCGCGGCTACATCGAGCAGCTGCTGCCCGACGTGCTCACAGGGACGATCGCTCCCGGCCTGGTGTTCGACCGGACGCTTCCTCTGGAAAGGGTGGCCGAGGGCTACCAGGCGATGGACGAGCGCACCGCCATCAAGGTGCTGCTCCAGCCCTGACAGGTTCCTCGAACCCGCTTGACCTGACGCGAATAGCCACGGTTCGCCCTTAGGTTGATGTCGTGCTCGAGACCACTGCCGCCCGCCTGCTCGCCCGTACCGCGCACGCACAGCGAAACGGCCGTGCGCCCTCGCTTGTCGCCGGCGTCGTTCGCGCAGGAGGACTGGCCTGGTCCGCCGGGCGTGGCGACGTGCCCGAACCGCACGCCGACGTGCAGTACCGGCTGGGCTCGATCAGCAAGACGGTCTGCGCGGTTGCCGTGCTCCGGCTGCGCGACGAGGGGCTGCTGGACCTCGACGACCCTCTCGACAAGCACCTGCCCGGCACCCCCTTCGATCGCCGCACCCTCGGCCAGCTTCTGTCCCACATGGCCGGTGCGGGGGCCGAGACCAACGGTCCCTGGTGGGAGCGGACGCCGGGCACCACCCTGTCCGGGCACGGCCTCACGGAGGCGAACCGGCCACATGCAGCCGGCCGGCGCTTCCACTACTCCAACCTGGGTTTCGGCGTCCTCGGGGAGCTGGTCGCCGGCCTGCGCGGCCGTCCGTGGGCCGACGTCGTCCGCGACGAGGTGCTCCTGCCCCTCGGCATGACCCGCACCACGACGCGGCCGGTTTCCCCTGCGGCACAAGGGTTTGCGGTGCACCCGTGGGCCGACCTGGTGCTCCCGGAGCCTGAGCATGACGCGGTGTCGATGGCCGCCGCCGGCCAGCTCTGGTCCACCCTGACCGACCTCGCCCGGTTCGCCGCGTTCCTGCTCGGCGACACCGGGGAGGTGCTCGCGCCAGCAACGCTTGAGGAGATGTGCCAGCCTGCCGGCGGGTCGGTGGAGGACGCAACCTGGTCTGCCTACGGCCTGGGGGTGATGGTCGCGGCTTCCCACGGACGCGTTCTGGTGGGACACGGCGGCTCGATGCCCGGATTCCTGGCCGGCCTGTGGGTCGACCGGGTCGAGCAGGTCGGAGCGGTCTCGCTGTCGAACGCCACCAGTGGCGGTGACGCCGCCCTCGTGAGCGACCTGATCCAGGTGGTCCGGGAAAGCGAGCCGCACGTCGTCGACGCCTGGCGTCCGCTGTCCGCGTCCGACGAGGCGACGCTCGCGCTGGTCGGCCCCTGGTACTGGGGTCCAGCGCCGTTCACCCTCAGCCTGCGTGCGGACGGGCTGTTGCACCTGGAGAGCCTCACCGACCGCGGCCGCGCCTCCCGCTTCACCCGCCGCGGCGACGGGGCCTGGCTCGGGTTGGACGGCTACTACGCCGGCGAGGTGCTGCAACCAGCGGCCGACGGCCGGTCCTTCGACCTCGCCACGTTCGCCTTCACCCGCGGTCCGTACGACCCGATCGACGTCATCCCGGGCGGCGTGGACACTGGCGGCTGGCAGACCCGCTGAGTCAGGCCGGGAGCAGGGCCGAACCCGAGGTGACGTCTGGCAGGGCGATCTGACGCGGGATCGACGAGATCTCCAGCTGGGCGGCGGTCGCCTCGGCGTCCCAGGTCATGCCCACGGCTGTGAAGGCGGTCAACGCCTGCTCCAGCAGCGCCCTGGCCTCCCCAAACCGTCCGACGAGTAGCAGGACCCCGCCCTGCGCCCGGTGCAGCGTGGCGGTGACGACCGGCGAGACGGACAGCTCCTTGGCCGCGTGGGTCAGCTCCTCGCTGAGCTGCTGCGCGTCCGGCGTTCGACCTTCCGCCACCAGCAGCTCCAAACGCCGGACCCGGGTCTCGAACCGGAGCATCTCGGCGCCCATGGCCGCGAACGCGGCCTCGGCGGCGGCCAGCAGCGGGGCCGCCGGCGCCGGGCGGCCCTGCCGCAGGTGTGTCCGGGCCAGGTTGCTCGAGGCCAGCGCCACACCGACGCGATACTCCGCCTGGCGCCACACGCGCAGCGCCTCCTCGAACAGCGGCTGCGCCTCGGCGAACCTCCCGAGATCGCAGAGCACCTCGGCGATGTTGTTGTCGGCGGTCGCCGCCCCGACCACGTCGCCGGCTCGCTCCCGGCACCGTCGGCTCTCCCGGTAGAGCGCCATGGCCTCGTCCCATCGCCCCTCGTAGTAGGCGTCGATACCGGTGTTGTTCAGCACGTCCGCCTCTCCGACCAGGTCACCGAGGTCCCGGTAGATGGGCAGGGCGAGCCGCCGGAAGGCGAGCGCCTCCGGGTCCTGCAGGTCGGTCAGAGCCGCGTCCAGCAGGTAGTAGGCGTGGGCGAGCTCGGCCCGTGCGCCAGCGGCCACGGCGAGCGGTACGGCGGTCCGCGCCGCGGCGACGCAGGCGGTGAACCGGCCCTGCCGGTAGCGGGTTGCAGCGATCCCGACGTTCACGGCGGCGAGACCGGCGAAGCAGGACCGGTCCTGCGGGTCGACAGCCCGCAACGCCTGGGTGTACCAACGCAACGCCTGGGGGTAGGACCCGCGTCGCTCGCGAAGGACCCCCTGCTTGCGTAGCAGGCGCAGGACATCGGCGACGGCAGGCAGGCACCGGCGGGCGAGGTCGTAGGCCTGCGCGGCTGCGGTGTAGTGACCGAGCAGCTCGTGGACGTCGCCGAGCGACTCGGCCACGGCGCCACGCTCGGGCGCCGGACGTTCGCGGCCCACCCGCATCGCCCGCTCGTAGAGATCTGCGGCCTCTTTGCTGGCCGAGGCTTCGCGGGCCTGTTCGGCCGCCGCCAGGGCGTACCGCCAGGTGCGGGCGCGGTCCCCCGCTGCCTCGAAGTGCAGCGACAGCAGGGCCGAGGAACCGCCCCTCTCCTCCATGGCCAGCCCAGCTTGAAGGTGCAGCTCGCGGCGTCGGCGGAAGGGCAACGACTCGTAGGCGACGGTTCGAAACAGCTCGTGGGTGAACCGGACGAGGCCGTTCCCGGCCGACTGCAGGAAGTCCGGCTCCAACTGCGCGAAGACCTCGGGCGGGACCGGCTCGGGAACGACGTCGGCGAGTACCGCCAGGTCGACCTGCGCACCGAGTACCGACGCGTGCCGCAGCAAGCGACGCGCGGCGAACGGGAGCCGGTCGAGCCTGGCGGCCACCACCGTCTCGACGTCGGAGGGGAGGTCGCCTCCGTCGAGCCCGTTCTGCACCAGCTGCAGCAGGAAGAAGGGGTTGCCGCCCGCGCGCACCACCAGCTCTCCGGCCTGGGTTTCCGGCAGGTCGGCTCCGACGTCGGTGGCACGTAGCAGCCGTACCGCCGTCTCGAGGTCGAGCGGTCCGAGCTCGAGGACCTCGGTGTGGCCACCGGTCCCACCGCGCAGCCCGCTGGTCTCCGGACGCCGGGTCAGGCAGGCCAGCCAGGGGTGCGCGGGGCAGCGGCCGAGCAGCGTGGCGAGCAGCTGCGCGGACGCCTCGTCGTACCAGGACGTGTCCTCGAGCATCAGCAGGGTCGGGCCGGGGAGGGCCGTCTCGAGCAGCGTGCTCACCACGTCCTGCGTCCTCGTCGCGCGGAACTCGGGGGCGAGGGCGTCGACCTGCGAGGTGGGGGGGACGGTGGCGCGCGCGGCGAGGGCGACCAGCGGTAGCCACGGCAGCAGGTCTGGTGCCGCCTGCCCGACCCACCGCGCGAGAGCTGCTCCCGCCTCGACCGCTGGGGCGTCCGTCCGGATCCCCACCGCGGCGCGCAGCAGCAGATGGGCGATGAAGTACGGCGTACTGCGGTGGTAGCGCTCACCGGACACGTACAGCAGACGGGTGCCGGCCGGCACGAGGTCGTGCAGTTCGGCGGCGAGCCGACTCTTGCCGGTGCCGGCCGGACCGACAAGCTCGAGCACGCTGCCTTCACCCTGCTTGAGCTTGTGGGCGGCCGTGGTCAGGACACCGACCTCGACCTCCCGCCCGACGAGCGGCGTCGACGCGCGCAGGGCGACCCGGTCGGCGCCGCCGGTGGGGCGGGCCGTGACGACGGCTGCCTCCACCGGCTGGCTCTTTCCCTTGACCACGAAGGGTGGGACGGGATGCGTCGCGATGTGCCTGCCGGCCCCCGCCAGCGCCAGGGTCGTTGCGAGCAGCGCGCCCGGACAGGCCTTCCCGGTCACCCGGGCGGCCAGGTTCACCGCGTCGCCCATCGTGCTGTACGTCCAGCGCGACGTCCCACCGACACGACCGCAGTAGACGCCCCCTCGGTTGACGCCCATGCGCAGGGACAGTGCGCCCGGTTCACCCAGGGCCTCCACGCCGAAGCGGAGCATCGACTCCGCGTCCCGTTCGTCCGCGTCGGGCGCTCCGGTGGCCAGCATGAACTTGCCGCCGTCCGGGCCGACGTCGGTGCAGATGACGGTCACGCCGTAGCGCTCCGCAAGGTCGACGACGCCAACGACGAGCCGTTGCAGCTCGGTGTGCAGCACCTCGGGACCGTTCAGCCGCAGTATGTCGTCGCAGCCGCGGAACTGCAGGAAACCCACGGTCGCGACCCGGTGCTCACTGTCGGCGGTGACCCGGGTGAGCCGGCCGCGCAGCGCATGGGGAACGAAGACACCGAGGTCGTCGCCCCCCGACGGTGCCGACACAGCTGACGGTGCCGACAGGGACGGCACGACCGGACGGCGTGCCGTACGAAGCAGGACGCCACCGTCGCGCGTCGCGCCCCGCTGCGACGTCGGCAGCTGCTCGGCGGTGACGTGGCTGACGAGGACCTCCCCCCGATCGGCCGCGGACTCCATGGCCAGGGCCTGGGTTGTCGCGGAGCCCGTCACCAGCAGCTCCAGATGCCTGTCGCCGCACAGGAAGAAGGCGAACTCGCCGGTGTTCATCCCCTGCGATATTCCCAGCCGCACCTGTCCGAACGGAGTGCTCACCCGACCCACGCTGCTCAGCCGGGCCTGCAGCTGCAGGGCGCACGCCGCGGCGCGGGCGGCACTGTCGGTGCCCTCGAAGAACGTGAGCAGCGCGTCGCCGCCGAACTTCAGGACGTCACCGCCGTACGCCTCGAGCTCGGTCAGCAGCGGGGTGAACACGGTGGAGATCGCCCCCACCATCTCCTCGGCGCCGGCGCGCCCATGCCGGGCGAGCTTCTCCGACAGCGCGGTGAAGCCCGAGACGTCGGAGAACAGCAGCGTCCCGTCATGCACCCAGTACGACGCCGACGTACCGGCCCGGGTGAGCAGCGCCCTGGGCAGGTACTGCCGTTGCGCTTCGAGCTCCTCCATCGCGACCCCCGCGACAAGTGTGCGTCAAAGACCGCGAACAGGACAGAGTGCACCCGCAACATTGTCCAGACCGGGCAACTGGCCTAACGTCGCCTCACGTCCTGGCCTCCGGTCGGACGCGTCAAGACCCTTGGGGGGGTTTCGATGGTGGCACGTTCGCGTCGATGTGCGGTGCTGATGACGGTGCCGCTGCTGGTCCTTGGGTTGCTGACGACCAGCGCCCACGCTGATCCGTCGCCCTCGCCGTCCCCCTCGCCTTCGCCTTCGCCGTCGCCTTCGCCGGGGCCTGCCGTAACGCCGACCATCACCTACGTCGGCAACACCCCGCCCCAAGGCAGCTCGACGGGTGGAGCCGCCAGCCGGGTCGTCTGCAGCCCCGACAGCGCGCTGACCTCACTCACCCTCATCTCCGACGGCGGGGCGAACTTTGCCTACGGCTACGGCGCCGGCCTCGAGGTGTACTGCACCCCGGTCGACGCGGCGGGATCGGTGGCTGTGAACAGCCTCCCGGTTCTGGCCGGAACCGTGTCCTCGAATGGTGTCACCGAGGGTTCTGGTCGTTTCTCGACATCGTGCCCGTCCGGAAGTGTCGTGACCGGCGACCGGGGACGGGCTGGAACCCTGATCGACGAGGTGCAGGTCAACTGCACGGGGCTCTCCGGCGCTGTCCTGTCGGGGTCTTCGTCAGGAGACCCTGCCTTCTCCCCCAACGATCTGAGCGGCGGCTCGCCCTTCGGTCCCGATGCCTGCCCGGCTGGTTCCTTCGCGATCGGTGTCGATGCCAGGAGCGGAGACGACCTGGACGGGTTCAGCCTGCGCTGCGGGCGGCTCCAGGCCGCGTTCGCCGTGGCCAACCTGTCCGTCACGACCGCCGACGCTTGTGGGGAGTGCCTCACCCCGTCGTACGGCCCGGGCGCCAGCGACGTCCCGGTGAGCGCGATCCCGTCGTACACGCTGCCGGAAGCGGCGACCGACGCGGTCGCGAGCGCCCCGCTGAGGTCGGTCCCTCTGCGGTCGGTGCCGCTGCGTTCGGTGCCGCTGCGGTCGGTGCCGCTGCGTTCGGTGCCGCTGCGCTCGGTGCCCCTGGCGTCGGTGCTGCTGAGCCAGATCCCGTTGACGGGCACCACCTGGCAGCAGGTTCTGGCCGGTACGTCGCTGGCCAGCACTCCCCTCGAGACGGTCACGCTTGATGCCGCCCTCGCCGTCCTCGACGCAGCCGGTCTCCCGGGACCCACGCTGGACCAGGTCGACCTCACCGGCACCCCGCTCAGCAACCTTTCGGTCGCGTCGATCTTCCTCGGCAGCGCCGGGATAGGCAGCCTGCCGATCCCGGCCCCGACGGGGACGTCGAACGGGACGGCGTTCCAAAACTGGTGCGCCTGGCTGTCGTCGCTCGGCTACAGCTGCAGCGCCCTGGGACTGACCGGGACCAGCCCGGTGCTGGCCGCCGACCTGGCCGGGGTCCCGCTGCGCTCGGTTCCGCTGCGGTCGGTGCCGCTGCGGTCGGTGCCCGTCGGTGCCCCGCTCCGCTCGGTGCCGTTGCGCTCGGTGACGATCGGGACGTCCCCGCTGCGGTCGGTCCCGCTGCGCCGGCTGACGCTGGCTGTGGGCGGGGCGGACAACGCGCTCGGGGCCATCACGCTGACGACGCTCTCGCCCGCCTCGGCACTGGGGAACATCGCGCTGGGCGGCATCCCTGTGCCGGCCGGACTGCTGACCGGCTGCGTGGCCGGCGACCCCGCGTGCCCCACCCTCGGAGACGCCCTGACCAACGGTCGGGTGACGCCTACGGCCACCCTCGGGCTCATCAAGCCCCTGCTCGGCGACGAGACCCTCGGCGACCTCGGCAACGCCCTCGGCAACGCCCTCGGCAGCGCAACCCTGGGCGACCTGGCCGACGCCATCGACCCGACGTACGACCTCACACTCGGCGACGCGCTGCTCGCCCTGGTACCGAGCTCGGCGGTGCCCTGGGAGCAGGTCGCCCTCGACCCGCTTCAGCTGTCGCAGTACCAGGGCGAAGGTGCCCCGCAGATCAACTACGCGGTCAGCATGGACCTGCAAGGGCTCAGCGACACCGCCACTGGCGACGCGGTGCTCACGCTGCCCCCCGGCTTCCGCTACACCGGGGGCAACGACCTGGGCAGTGGCGAGACCGCGACGGTGGTGGGGCAGGACGTCCGGCTCCACCTGGTCCGCGCGGTGCCGGCGACCCATGTCGTGCACCTGGTCGTCAACCCCGGACTCGCGCTGGGCCCCTTCTCCGTGCCCTCCCTCACAGTGCACCTGACGTCCGTCTCGCACGGAACCGCTGATGCCAGCACCCGTGAGACCGATGGCGGCGTCAGCGTCACAGACACCGCAGAGCCGAACAACGACGATCCGGCGAACGCCCCGGTCATCGCCCCAGACCACCTGGTCGTCGGCCACATCTCCAAGGCCGGGGACCTCGACTACTACCGGCTGCCCGTCCCACCGGCCGGCACGCACGTCCACGTCCTGCTCAGCCACCTAGCCAACGACAACGACCTCGTCGTCTACGGCGCGCCCGCCGACCCGGCCGCGCCTGCTGCTGCCCCGCTGCGCAGCGTGCCGCTGCGGAGCGTTCCGTTGCTCGACGACGGCATCGGCACTGCCGCGACCGGCCGTGCACCGACACCTCAGCTGCTCAACGACGTACCGCTGCGCACCGACCTCGCGCTGCAGGGTCAGTCAGCGCACCACGGAACCGTCGACGAGGAGGTCGGAGCCCTGTCCACAGGTGGCCCGGGCTACCTCACCGTCCAGGTCAGCGGCTACAACGGGACGTTTTCGAACCAGCCATACCTGCTGCGCGTCGTGGAGGACAGCCCCGTGTCGACGACCTGCCCCGGCCTGGGACTGGGTACGACGCAGAGCGTGACCGGGACGTTGCCGACCGGGAACTCGCAGACGCGGGCCCTGCTGCTGGTCAACACCCAGCAGCTCGCAGCCGAGAACACGCCGGCTGCCGCCACCGCGCTGCTCGCCAAGCTCGCCAGCTTTGCGACGCGGGCAGACGTGGCCGGGCTCGTGGTGCCGGTGGACGCCGACCCGAGCACCGTCGGCGCGTACAACGCCTGGAATCGCGACCCGTGCAGCACATCGACGGCCAACGACGTGGTGAACGCAGTCAGCGCGATCGTGCGGGGGTACAAGGCCGGCTCGGCTCCGGGCCTGACGTCGGTCACGCTGGTCGGCGCTGACGCCCAGCTGCCGATGTACCGCACGCCCGACCTGACGCTGAGCAGCAACGAGAGCGGCTATGCCGAGACCGACGCCCCGCCGACCCCGGCCGCCGCTGACAACCCGCTGTCCGCGGCCCAACGGCACGGCGACCTGCTCACGGACGACGCCTACGGATCGCTGGCCCCGGTCGGCTGGCTCGACCGTCGGCTGTACCTGCCCGACCTCGCGGTGGGACGGCTGGTGGAGACGCCGACCGAGATCGGGGCCCAGCTCGACCAGTTCGTCGCCGCCGGAGGAGCCCTCACCCCCACCTCTGCCCTGACAACCGGGTACGACTTCCTGGCCGACGGCGCGCGCACGGTCGACGGCGCGCTGACCCGCGATGTCGGCACCGGCCCGCACTCGGCGCTGATCGACGACCCCGGCGCGACGAGCGGTTGGACGCGCGCCCAGCTGAACGCAGCGCTGTTCCCGCCCGGTGCTGCCCAGTCGCCGTTCCTGGCCAGCTTGAACGCCCACTTCGACCACAACCGGGCGCTGCCGTCGGCCGGCAACCTGAGCGGCACTCAGAACGACCTGTTCACCGTCGGCGACGTCGCCGCCAACCCGGGCCGACTCGCCGGCCGGCTGCTGTTCACGATGGGCTGCCACGCCGGCCTCAACGTCCCCGACCGCTACGTCGGTAGCGATGCGACGGTGTCCAAGGACTGGGCTCAGACCTTGGCCAACCAGAACGCGATCTGGGTTGCCAACACCGGCTTCGGCCTCGGTGACACCTCGAGCGTCGCCCTGTCGGAGGAGCTGATGAGACTGCTCGCCCAGCGGCTGGACGGCTCGATGTCCGCCGGACAGGCGCTGCAGTATGCCAAGCAGGCCTACTTCGGAGCCCTCGGCGCCTACGGCGTGTACGACGAAAAGGCCCTCGAGGAGGCGGTGTACTTCGGCCTGCCGATGTGGCGGGTGGGCGGGCCGAAGTTCGACCCGCTGAGCAGCACCTCGGTGCCCGGTCCCGTCGTCACCCCCGTCGCCCAGGTCGACGCTGTCGCGGCGCACGCCACGACCGCCCCCGCCGGGGACGTGATCGGCCTGACCGGTCTGAGTGCCACCGACGTGACCGTCGCCCCCACCTTCACCGCCACGACCACCGATCGCGGCCGGTTCTGGAGCGTCGGTGGCGAGAGCCAGGTCACGCACTACCGACCGATCCAGCCCCGCACCTCGGTGGGCGTGAGCCCACCCAGCGGGCAGACCGCGCACGGCGCGCTGCTCACCGGGCTGACCTCGCAGGACACGACCGGCGTGGACCCGGTCTTCGCGCGGCCCACCATCGACCTGTCGGCGCACGAGCCGGAGGCCTCCCTCGGCGACGCCACCTTCCCGGCGCAGTTCTCCGCGCTCACGTCGTTCGCGACACCGGTCGGCAGGGCCGACCGGCTGGTCCTGCTGCCCGGCCAGTTCATCGCCAACTCGGTCGGGACCGCCGGCACCCAGCGGCTGTTCACCAAGATGCAGGCGCGCGTCCTGTACTCCGCCAGCTCGTCGTACACGCCGCCGATGATGACGAACGCGGCCGCCGCGCACGGGTCGGGGTCCGTCACCTTCACGGTCGACGCGACCGCCCAGGGCGGGGCGTCCATCGCCCGCGTTCTCGTGCTGTTCCACGCCCCCGGCGCCTCGACGTGGAGCCGGGTCGAGCTGAGCCCCCCCGCGACCGGATCGACCTTCAGCGCGACGACCGCGGTGGCGGCAGGGTCGGTGGAGTGGCTGGCGCAGGCGCAGGACTCCTTCGGCAACACCGCCACGACCGACGACAAAGGGGACCTGTTCGGGGCCGAGTCCTCGTTCACCTCCAACGTGCTGGGCACGAGTGGGCAGAACGGATGGTTCACCTCGTCGGTCGCGGTGGACGCCTCAGGTCCGGCCGCGCACTACACCGTCGTCGTCGACGGCGTGGAGGTCGGGCCGGTTCCAGCCCTGATCACGGCCGAGGGTTCGCACGTCGTGCGCGTGGACGGCAGTGACGGCTCCTCGCATGCCCTGGGCACGATCAGGATCGACACCCTTGCGCCGACCGCGACCTTCGTCACTCCGGCCAACGGCACCTTCCTGGTCGGCAGCACCGGGGCGTTCACGGCGGTCTGTTCCGACGGGCCGGTCGGCAGCGGCGTCGCCAGTGGCTGCCCGAGCTCCGGCACGGTGGACACCAGTAGGCCCGGCTTCAACACCAAGGCGCTGACGCTGACCGACGTGGCTGGCAACAGCTCGACCGGCCTGGACTACCGGGTGCAGTGGTCCTTCACCGGGTTCTTCTCGCCGGTGATTAACCCCACCACCCTCAACCGGGCGAAGGCCGGGTCCACCGTCCCCGTGAAGTTCAGCCTGCAGGGCGCCACCGGCTACACCGGTTCCCTGTCGAACGTCTCGACGATCGACTGGCAGCCGATCGCCTGTCCGTCGGCAGCGGCGGCGACTACGCTGCCCATCTCGGACACCTCCCTGTCGAGCCTGAAGTACGACGTGACCGCCCACCAGTACGTGTACACCTGGAAGACGCCGAGGGCCCTGGCCGGTACCTGCCAGAGGCTGACCGTGGTCCTGGCCGACAGCACGCCGCACACGGCGCTGTTCCAGTTCACGTGAGCCGCAGGTCCAGCTGCAGCTCCCTCTTTTGCGTCCCGGCGGTCAGCGGTCAGACCGGATGGTCGGCTGTCGCGTCATGGAGGTCCCGGGCGAGGTGCTTGGCAGCGTGCGTCACGGCGTCCGGCAGCTCACTGAACACATGTCCCTGGGCGAGTAGGGGGCCGAGCGTCCCGACGGCGGTGAGCAGCCGGGTGTGCTCGGGGCTGGCCCCCTTGATGAGCACCGTGATGCCGCGGTCCGCCAACTGCTCGACGAGCTCGCCGAGGCCGCGGGCGCCCGTGGCGTCCAGCATCAACATGGCGCTCATCCGCAAGATGACGACCCGCACGTCCGCGGTGGCCGTGAGCTGGGACAGGAACCGGGCGGAGGCGGCAAAGAAGAGCGGTCCGTCCAAGCGATAGGTGAGAACGTGCTGCGCGAGCAGCGCATGTTCGGCCTCGCTGTCGATCCCGTCCGAGCTCAGGGGTTCTGAGACGGCCTGCGCCGTCTTCGCCAGGTGGGCGAGGGCCAACACGACCGCAAGAGCCAAGCCGGCCTCGACGGCCTTGATCAGGTCGAAGGCGACGGTGCCGACCGCGGTGAGCACGAACACGATCGCGTCGTTGCGCGTGGATCCCAGGACAGCCCGCACGTTGTGTCGCTCCACCATGCGGTACGCCGTGACCAGCAGCACGCCCGCCAAGGCGACCAGCGGGATCCGGCCCACCAGTCCGGTTGCGGCGTACACGATGACCGCCAGCACCAGGGCATGGGTCAGCGCGGCCACGCGAGTGTGCGCCCCCGCTCGGGCGTTGACCGCCGTACGCGCGATCGCACCGGTCGCGGGCATCCCACCGCACAGCCCCGAGGCGATGTTCGCGAGCCCCTGACCGAACAGCTCACGATCAGGGACGTGCTGGCCGGTGTCCGCCATGCCATCGGCGACCCTCGCCGACAGCAGGCTCTCCAACGCTGCCAGGAAGGCCACGATCACGGCCGGCCCGATCAGGTCACCGAGATGGGTGAGGTCCGGCAGCGACGGCACCGGCAACGAGGACGGAAGCGCTCCGATCCGAGCCACGTCCACGCCGAGCAGCTCCGCCACGGCGGTGACGGCGACGACTGCCAGCAGGCTTGCCGGCAACGATCGGTGCAACCGCGGCAGCCCGGCGGTGAGAACGACGGACAGCACCAGCAGGCTGAGCACGGCCCCGTTCGGGTGCTGCGCGAACCGGCCGAGGGCGACGGCCGCGGCGGCCGCGGCGTTCTCGAGGTGCGGCTTGGGGACACCGAGAGCACTCGGGACCTGTTGGGCCGCGATGACCAAGGCGATGCCCACGGTGAACCCCTCGACCAGCGGCCACGGAATGTATGCAAGCAGTTTGCCCAGTCGCAGCAGCGCGGCGGCCACGACCACGAGGCCCGCCAACACCGCGACCGGGTAGACGACCGAGGGGCCATGCTGAGCGACGAGCGGCACCAGCACCACCGTCATCGCACCGGTGGGGCCCGAGACCTGAAGGTGCGAGCCCCCGAAGACCGCCGCGACCGCGCCGGCGATCACCGCGGTCACCAGACCGGTGGCGGCTCCGACGCCGGACGCGACTCCGAACGCCAGGGCGAGCGGCAGCGCGACGATGCCGACCGTGACTCCCGCTGCGAGGTCACGTGGCCAGCAATGGCGCAGGCCGGCGTAGTCCGAGCGCCGCGGCAGCAACGGACTCAGCGATGCCCACCACGTCGCTGCCACCTTCCCCAGCGGCCGCTGCCCCACTGCCTGCGTGCCGGAGGTCGTCGGGTCGAAGGCCGAGGGTGAGCTCACGTCAGGACCCCAGCGAGGTCCAGCTGACAACCATGGTGGCTGATGCCTTTGCCGCGAGCAGGTGGACCGTGGTCCCGGGAAGGTGTCGTTGATCGAGGACGTACATGACTTCATCATCGGTTTACCTGATAACATGGTCAACTACTCAGACGGTGGACTACGTCACCACCTTGGAGGGGTCCATGGACATCAGCACGTGGTCGCCGCCAGGACCGTGTCCTCAGGGAACATCGCGCCCGTCCATCGACCCGGTCGCTGTCAGCCCCGCAGTGGCGCGCTCGACGTGACCGCTCCGCTCTACCGGTTGAAGGCAGAGCTCTTCAAGACCCTCGGGCACGCCGCACGCATCCGGTTACTCGAGTTACTCAGCGACGGTGAGTTGTCGGTCAGCGAGCTGCAGCACGTCGTGCTGCTGGAATCGTCACACTTGTCCCAGCAGCTGTCCGTACTGCGACGGGCGGGACTGGTGACGACCCGCAAGCAGGGGCGCACCGTCTTCTACTCGCTCGCGGCGCCCGAGGTGGCCGACCTGCTCGCCCTGGCTCGGCACATCCTCACGGACGTGCTCACCGGTCAGGTAGCCATGTTGGAGGACCTCAACCTCGCCGCGCGGTCGACCGGCCCCGCCCTCCCGCCGGCAAGGTGACGTCGACCGTGATGCTGGCGAGGTCGCCGTGGACCTTACAGACGTCGCCGTACACCAGTCGCGGTCAGCTCCGGCGTAGGCCGACACTGAGGAGCACAGCGGACGCCTTGATGGCCTCCAGGGAATGAAGTGCATCCGGGACGGTAAGCAGGTCACCGGGAGATCCGTCCCAGGCGTTGCCGCCTGAGGTGAGTTTCACGCGGCCGTGCAGCACGTACACGGTGGCCTCGCCCGGGTTGGCGTGTTCCTCGAGCGACTGTCCGGCGGCGAGGGCGATGAGGGTCTGGCGTAGGACGTGCTCGTGACCGCCGTAGACAGTATGCGAGCTGCGACCGTTGCTCGCGCTCTCGGCGACCAGCAGGTGCTCACGGACCAGAGCCGTCAGGGACGTCTTGTTCATCGGTGGCTCTTCCTGTTGGATGGCGGGAGCGACCTGCCCGGCCGGCAGGTCATTGGTACCGCCGGTCGCCCCACTTCCGGGTAGAGCCGAAGGTCCCTGCTGGGCGGGAGGCCCTCGACAGGGTGATCGCTGACGCCTGAATCGCTCATGGCCCGGCAGCTGTGTCAGAGAGTCAGCTGTACGCCGAGCAGGACGGCCAGCAGGGCGAACGCTGCGGTCGCCGCGCCATAGCCGCCACGGGCTGCCGGTGTGGTCGCGCGGGCATGCAGCCAAGCTGTGAGCCCGGACAGCGCGACCACGACCAGCTTGCTGGCGAACAGTACGGCGTACGAGTCGTGCAGCTCGTCCCTTACCGCCCAGGCGTTCCAGGCACCCGTGACGATCAGGACCGCGAAGGCCGGCCACGCCACCCGGGCGAACGCACGGGCGGCGATCGCCGGCGCCTGCGGCGAGACCCCCCGCAGTGAGGGGACCAGAGCTGCCAGGGTCAGCTGGCCGCCGACCCAGATCGTGGCAGCCGTGATGTGCAGGAACAGCCGGATCAGCTCCCAGCCCCAGCTCGTCACCCGCCAACCTCACCATGACCCCGCTCGCCCGCGCGCCGGGGGGAACGCGGGACCCACAACACCAACGCTTGCGACCCGCACCCTGTGTGCCGATCGAGCCGTCGCGAAGGGTAAGGCCCACTCCTGTCGTCGAGGGCATTCCGGGGGGAGTCACCGTGCTCGAGGCCATCTTGTCGGCCGCTGCTGAGCTGCCGGAGGTCGGGTACGCCGATGGGTCCGCGGTGATCACCGAGGGCGAGGAGCAGCGCCGGTTGCTGGTCCTGGTGAGCGGCTCGGTGTAGGTCAGCCGCGAGGGGGTCACGATCGCGTGGATCGACGAGCCGGGCGCCTTGTTCGGCGAGCTGGCCGCCCTGCTCCACCTCCCCGCATCAGCGACCGTCACAGCCAGGGGCGACTGCACCTTCAGGGTCTGTACCGACCCGGACGACTTCCTCGGCTCCCGACCCGAGGTGTCGCTCGCGGTCGCGACGCTGCTCGGTCGCCGACTGCACGCCCTCACCCAGTACCTCGTCGACGTGCGGCAGCAGTACGCGGGGCGTGCGGACCACCTCGGCGTGGTCGACCTCGTACTGGAGTCGCTGTCGCATCACCAGGGGGCTTCGCCCGACCCTGGCTCGGACAGGGAGCACGATGCGCCGTGCTGACCCGACCCGATCGTGAAGGTCATCTTGGTCTCCGACCTGCACTACCGGCTCCCGCAGTTCGACTGGCTGGCGCGGGTTGGCGCCTCGTCGGCCGACGTTGTCGTGATCGCGG
Source organism: Mycobacteriales bacterium (assembly GCA_038230355.1). Classification (GTDB taxonomy): domain Bacteria; phylum Actinomycetota; class Actinomycetes; order Mycobacteriales; family SCTD01; genus RYN-111. The sequence continues at coordinate 70,144 of JBBRNK010000015.1, forward strand.
GCGACCTGCTGGACGGCCACTCCGGCGTCCCGCTCGACGCCCAGGCGATCGCGGTCACCGCGCAGCTGCGAGCCCTTGGCAGCCTCGTCACCGTGCTCACGGCATCAGGCAACCACGACCTCGATGCCCGCGACGAGGCCGGCGAGAAGACGGCCCGCTCGGCCAAGCCGCCTTAGAGCAACGGCTCCAGGTCGACGCGGCCCGGACGCGCGGTCGCTGGGTCTGGGTCTGCCACTCACCACCGACCGGATCACCGCTGTCGTTCGACGGCCGCCGCGAGTTCGGCGACGACGTCGTCGCCACGTGGATCGAACGGTTCCGTCCCGATGTGGTCCTGGCCGGTCACATCCACCAAGCGCCGTTCGTCCCGGGCGGCGGTTGGTCGCACCGCTCAGGCACGAGGTGGTTGTTCAACGCCGGTCACGAGCCCGGTCCCGTGCCGGCGCACATAGTCATCGACTTCGACGCCGCTACCGCGGTTTGGACCTCGTCGGCGGGTCGTCAGATCGTCGCCCTCTGACGCAACGCCTCCACTACCGTGCTGACCAGGAGAAGGGGAGCCCATGTCGTCGGTCGAGATTCACATGTTCGACAGTTCCACCCACCGTCAGCCGCTGGCCGCGGGTGAGGTGCTGTTCGCCGCGGGGGACCCGGGAGACGTGATGTACGCCGTCGTCGAAGGCGAGGTCGACGTGTTCGTCGAGGGCGTCCTCGTCGAGACCCTCGGCCCCGGTCATCTGCTCGGCGAGATGGCGCTCATCGACTCCGAGCCACGCAGCGCGACGGCGACCGCCCGGACCGACTGCGTGGTGGTCCCGATTCCCCAGCGGGAGTTCCTGTTCCTCATCGACGAGCACCCCACGTTTGCCCTGAACGTGATGCGGACGATGGCCGATCGGCTCCGTCACCGGGGCCACCCGAGCCCCTCCTGACCTCCGGCCCGGCCCAGGTCGGACGCAGGCGCGCCGGGGCTCAGGCCGGGCCGGTGAGCTGGGCGCGCTCCTCGCGCACCTCGCGGCTGAGGAAGTAGTTGAGGGCGGTGCGGATCGTGGCGACCGCCGCCAGCTGGCCTATCTCGCGAAAGCTCGGCGCGATGGCGGTCTTGAGGACGTCCCCCGCCAGTTGGAACTCCAGACCAAGGGCCAGAAAGCGGCCCAGACCGAGCCGCACCTCGACGAAGATCTCCGGGTCGCGGTGGTGCAGTCCTTCAAGGACGAACCGTGCGAACGCCGTCACGGCACCGACGAAGATCACCAGGGCGCCCCCAGCCTCGATGATGCGGACCAAGACGTCGAGCACATCGTTCAGCACCCGCTCAACCTACGGTCCACCCGGTGGTCGCGTCAGGGCCTGCGTCGTGCCCAGGTAGTGCGGTCTCCGAGTGGGCCGCTTCAGCGCTCCGCGAGGTAGCTGCGTCCGACCTGTCGCAGGTGGTCATGGACTCCGGCGAGCGGACCCTGCCGGCTGGGCAGCCAGTCCTTGCGCATCTTCGCGACCGACGTGTAGTTGGTGTCGCAGACGTTCGCCAACGGTGACTCCACGCCCTGCGAGACCAGCTGGTAGGCATCCATCAGGGACAGCCCGTGGTCGGCTGCGACCCAGGCGACCAGGTCGGCCTGCGCGATCCGGAACGCGTCCTCGAGGGGCCGCGCCGAACCGGCGGTCATCACGTGGGTGTCGGACTCGAGGCGTGGCCACGGCGTGGCCTGACCCTTGACCAGGTCGACCACGACCACGGTGTCCATGGCGCACTCGACGGCCACGCCGCAGGTCTCTCCCTCGCCCTGCCGGGCGTGCCCGTCACCGAGGGAGAACAACGCCCCTGGGACGTTCACCCCGAGAAAGCAGGTGGTGCCGGCTCGCATCTCCGGGGTGTCGAGGTTGCCGCCGTGCGCGTCCGGGACGAGCGCGCTGCGGACCTCGAGGTTTGCGGGGGCGACCCCGACGGTGCCGTGCATCGGATCCATCGGCAGGTCGACGCTGAAGTCGCTGTCGCGAGCGGCGAAGCGCGCTGTGCGCGCCACCCGGTCCAGCTGCCACATCCACACCAGCTCGGGTAGCGGGGCCTGCAGCGTGGCGGTCAGGTGGGTCGAGGTGAGCGCACCGAACAGCGGCACGGTGGTCGACGCCGCCCAGTCCCGGCTCGGCTCGATCGACACGAAATGGACGGCGAGGGTGTCGCCCGGCTCCGCACCTTCGATGAAGAACGGCCCGGTCTGCGGGTTGAGGAACGGGAACTCGCACACCACCGACACCAGGTCGTCCTTGCTGCGCACCCGGCCGGCGAAGCAGTCCTCCGTCCACAGCTCCAGGACGGTGCCTGGCTGCACCCGGCGTACCGGCGCGGCGCCGCCGAAGGTCCAGGCGTACTCCTCCGGGCGAGGGCTGTAGGAGACGACCTCCAGCCCGCTCATCGCTGCGCCATCGCATGCGCCGCGGGCTCGCCGGTGGCCGTGATGAGCGGGAAGTGGCAGGCGGTGAAGCGCCCGGGAGCGACCTCGGCCAGCGGGGGACGCTCGATCACGCAACGCTCCTGGGCGTAGGGACAGCGGGGGTGGAACGGGCAGCCGGTGGGCTTGTCGACCGGGTTGGGCACGTCGCCGGTGAGCACGATCCGCTCGCGCTGCACCTGCTCGGTGCCGTCGTCGATCTCCGGTGCGGCCGACAGCAGAGCCTCGCTGTACGGATGGGCGGGGGCGTCGTATAGCGGGTCGGCGTCCGCGACCTCGACCAGCTCGCCGAGGTACATCACCGCGATCCGGTCGGAGACGTGCCGCACCACCCCGAGGTCGTGGGCGATGAAGACGTAGGTCAGCCCCAGATCGTCCTGCAGGTCCGCGAACAGGTTGAGCACCTGGGCCTGGATGGACACGTCCAACGCCGACACCGGCTCGTCGGCGACGATCAGCATCGGGTTCATCGCCAGCGCACGGGCGATCCCGACCCGCTGCCGCTGACCTCCGGAGAACTCGTGGGGGTACCGGTCGACGTGCGAGGTCGACAGGCCCACCCGCTCGAGCAGCTCGCCGACCTCGGCGCGCACCTGCGCCGGGGTTCCGCTGCCGTGCAATTGCAGCGGTTCGGCGATGATGTCCCCGATCCGCCGCCGCGGGTTGAGCGAGGCGTACGGGTCCTGGAACACCAGCTGCACGTTGCGGCGCACCGGTCGCAGCTGGCGCCGGGACAGGTGGGTGATGTCCTGACCGGCGAGCTCCACCCGACCCGCGGTGAGCTCGGTCAGGCGGACCAGGCAACGGCCCAACGTCGACTTGCCGCACCCGGACTCGCCGACCACGCCCAACGTCTCCCCGCGTCGCACCTGCAGGGACACTCCCTCGACGGCGTGGACGACGGGTCGGGCAGAACGTGGCCGCAACGACACCCCCCCGACCGCGAAGTGCTTGGTGACATCGGTGGCGCGAAGCAGGACCTCACCGCGTTCGACCTCGGGTGTCATCGTTCCACCTGAACCGCGGTCAGGTGCAGGTCCCGGCGGGAGTCGCGGGGCAACCAGCACGCGTCGGAATGAGCACCACCCACCAGGGGCGGCTGCTCGTCGCACAGCCCGTGGCGGTGGGCGCAGCGCGGTGCGAAGGCGCAACCCGCCGGCGCCGTCAGCGCGGACGCGGGCGATCCGGGGATGGCGGGCAGTCGCCGTACCCGGGGCGCCCGGGCCCTCGGCACCGAGCCGAGCAGGCCCCAGGTGTAGGGGTGCTGCGGATCGTGGAAGACGTCCGTCTTGGCGCCCTCCTCGACGGCCCGCCCGGCGTACATGACGAGGACCCGGTCGGCGAGCTGCGAGACGACGCCCATGTCGTGGGTGATCAAGATGATCGAGGAGCCGTGCTCGCGACGGAGCCGCCGGAGCAGGTCGAGCACCTGCGCCTGCGTCGTGACATCCAGGGCCGTCGTCGGCTCGTCGGCGATCAGCAGCGAGGGGTTGTTGGCCAGCCCCATCGCGATCACCGCGCGCTGTCGCATGCCGCCGGAGAACTGATGCGGGTAGTCGTCGACCCGTCGCGCAGGGTCGGGGATGCCGACCTCCTCCAGCAGCTCGATCGCGCGCGCCCGACCCGTCGCCTTCGAGACGCGGGTGTGCGCTCCCAGCTGCTCGGCGATGTGCCACCCCACCGTGTAGACCGGGGTGAGCGAGGTCATCGGGTCCTGGAAGATCATCGAGATGTCCCGGCCGCGGAGCTGTCGCAGCTCGTTGTCGTTCATCGCGATCAGATCCTGGCCACGGAACCGGGCGCTGCCCTCGACCGTGCAGTTGGGGTCGCGGATCAGCTTGAGCATGCTCATCATGGAGACGCTCTTGCCCGAGCCGGACTCCCCCACCACGCCGAGCACCTCGCCGGGCTGCAGGCTGAAGGACAGGCCGTCGACCGCCCTCGCGACCCCCCGGCGGGTCCGAAACGAGACCCGTAGGTCCTGCACCTCCAGCAACGGCTCAGGCACGACGGACCCGCGGGTCGAGCAGGGCGTACAGCATGTCCACGACCGCATTGGCGAGTACGACGAAGAAGGCTGCGTAGATGACCGTTCCGAGGATGACCGGCAGGTCGAGGTTCTGCAGGGCCTCGTAGGTCAGCCGACCGACTCCGGGCAGACCGAACACCACTTCCGTGAGCAGGGCCGATCCTCCGACCAGCGCGCCGAAGTCGAGACCGAACAGCGACACCACCGGGATGAGCGAGCAGCGCAGGGCGTGCCGGATGAGGATCCGTCGCTCGGACACGCCCTTGGCGCGGGCCGTGCGGACGTAGTCCTCGTCCAGGGCGCTGAGCATCTCCGAGCGCAGCACCCGCGCGTAGATGCCGGCGTACAGCGCGGCCAGGGTGAGCCACGGGAACAGCAGGTGCAACGCCCACTGGGCCGGGTCGTCGGTCAGCTTCACGTAGCCCAGCGCCGGCACCCACGAGAAGACGCTGCCGTGCAGCCGGCTCTGCGTCAGGAGGTTGACCACCTCACCGAGCCAGTACACGGGCATCGACACCCCGACCACGCCGAGCAGCACGATGATGGGGTCGGCGGCGCGTCCCTGCCAGGCCGCCGCTCCCACCCCCATGGCGATGCCCACCACCATCCAGATCACGGCTGCGCCGACCACCAGTGACAGCGTGACCGGCACCGCCTGGGTGATCTGCGGGATGACCTTCACTCCCCTGTTCACGAAGGAGGTCAGGTCCCGCTGCACGAACAGGTGCTCCATCATCAGGCCGTAGCGGACCGGCAGGGGCCGGTCGAGGCCGAACTCCTGCCGCACCTGCATCAGGGTCGCCTGGTCGGCGTTGCGGCCGGCGATGCGCGCCGCCGGGTCGACTCCGGGCGTTGCGAAGAAGATGAGGAACACCAGCACACTCAGCGAGAACAGCACCAGGACGGCCGACGCCGAACGCTTCACGGCGAAGCCGAGCATCAGCCTGCTCCCCGCAGCCGGGCGCGCGGATCGAGCGCCTCGCGCACGCCGTCCCCGAGCAGGTTGAGCACCACGGCAGTGAGCGCAACCGCTATGCCTGGCGCCAGGGTGACCGCGGGGCGGGTGTAGAGCAGGCCCAAGCCGTCGTTGATGATCGTGCCCCAGCTGGCTTGCGGCGGCTGCACCCCGACCGACAGGAACGACAGCGCCGACTCGGTGAGCATGCTCAGGGCGGTCATCAGCGGTAGGAACACCGCCACCGTAGGCAGCACATTGGGCAGCAGGTCACGTCGCATGATGCTCAGGTCGGAGGCGCCGACCCCGACGGTTGCGGCGATGAACTCCTTGTTCTTCAGGGCAAGCACCTGCCCTCGCAACGGTCGGGCCACGTAGGGCACGTAGACCACGGCGATGATCAGCACGGGCAACCACAGGCTGCCGGCACCGACGTGGAGCGGCCCTATGGTCAGCCCGCTGGTGAGCAGCACCACGGACAGGCAGATCGCCAGCAGGTAGACCGGGAAGGCCCACACCACGTCGAGCAGCCGCGACAGCACCGCGTCGATGGCGCCGCCGAAGTAGCCGGCCAGCACCCCGATCACGGTCGCGAGTGCGCAGCAGAGCAGGGCAGCTGCAACGCCGATCAGCAAGCTGTTGCGTCCGCCGTACAGCAGCCGGGCCATCACGTCGCGACCCTGGTTGTCGGCACCGAGGAAGTAGTGCCGCACGTCCCAGGTCGGTCCGAGTGGGGTGACCCCCAGCCCCAGCCCGGTCGTGCTGGGCTGCAGCACCGGCACGGTCTTGCCACCCACGAGCGTCGTCCCCGACACGTTCGACGTGAACGGATCGGTGTGTGCCACCGAGTGCGCGTAGAACGGGGCAGCCACGCAGACGACCACGATGAGCACCAGCACCACTGCCGAGGCCATTGCCGCCCTGTTGCGCCGGACCTGGCCCAGGGCAGTGCGCCATGGGCCAGGTGACGGCAGGGCCTGCTCGGCCGGCAGGTCCCGGGACGCGGGGGCCCCGTCCACGGTTACTGCTGCCATGTGGTCAGCCGTCACTTCGTCCAGAGCTGGCTGACGAGCATGTAGAACTGCTTGCTGAACTGGTAGTTACCGACCCGCTTGGACGTGAAGTCGATGAGCTTCGGGGTGAACAGCGGGACCACCGGAGATGCCGTCATGACGGCTTTGTCGACCTGCCCCCACTTCACGTCGGCGGCCTTCTGGTCGGTCCGCTCGGTGACCAGGGCATCCTGCATCTGGGCATCGATGCCCTTGTCGCAGAAGCCGGCGATGTTGATGCTCGAGTCGCTGCCCGGGGTGAAGGACGCGCACGACAGCAGGACGTTGAGGAAGTCCGAGGCCGCCGGGTAGTCCTGGTACCACGCCGTGAGGCTGATCTGCACCTTGTTCTTGGTGTTCTGGATGTAGGTGAACTGGATGTTCGCCGAGATCGGCTTCAGGGTGGCTTTGTAGCCCAGCTCGGTCAGCAGGCTCTGGACGTACTCGCCGATCGCCTTGTTCACCTCGTCGTCCTGGACCACGATCCCGACCGCCATCCCGGCCGTTCCGGACTCCTTGATCAGCTGCTTGGCCTTGTCGAGGTCCGGCGCCGACCAGGTGGTGCCACCACCCTTGGTGTACTGGCAGTCGTCGACGTGACCCGGGAAGCCGGGCGGCAGGAACGTGCAGACCGGCTGCGCGAGCTGGGTGCCACCGAACAGCTTGACGGCCGCGTTCCGGTCGACAGCGAGGTTGATCGCCTGCCGCACCTTGACGTTGTCGAAGGGCGCGAGCCGGGTGTTCATCGGCAGGTAGTAGAAGGCGGTCAGAGGGTTCACGTGCGCCTGCGCCGTGTACTTCGTGCCGATCTCGTTCAGCCGGTCGGCAGGCGGCGGGTCGTAGACCCAGTCGGCCTGCCCGTTCTCCACCGCCGTCACGGCCGCCTCGACCGTGAGTCCGAAGCTCTCCACGATCGAGTCGGAGTACCCGGCCGGCTGGGCGTCGTGCGACCACTCCTTGAAGTACGGGTTGCGCACCATCGTCAGCGCCCGGTTCGGGTCGTACGAGGCGAACATGTACGGACCCGTCGTCGGGATGGGCACGTTGCCGGCGTCCTTGGGCGGCGCCGTCGCAGGCAGGATCGCGGCATGGGGCACCGACAGCTTGTAGGGGAACTCCGGGTCCGGCTCGACCAGGTTGATGACGACCTTGTTGGTCGCCGGGTCGGCGACGACGCCCTTGGACAGGTCGCAGGCCGCCGGTGTCTTGATGCACGCCGCCGCCCCGACGATGCCGTTGTAGAACGTGCCCTCCGTCGGCGTCGACGCCGAGTAGATCCGCTTGAAGGAGGCGACCACATCCTTGGTGGTCACGTCCGCGCCGTTGGAGAACTTGATGCCCTTGCGCAGCGTGAACGTGTAGGTCTTCCCACCGTCGGTGACCTCCGGGAGCGCCTCCGCCAGGTCGGGGACCACCGTGAACGACGCCTCCCCGTCCACCTTCTTGAAGGCCAGCAGGCCGTCGTAGGTCGCCTGGTACAGCTGCCAGTACTGAAGCGTGTAGTTGATCTTGGGGTCCAGGGTGCCGCCACCGGACTTCGCCAGCAGCTTCAGCGTCCCGCCCTTGTGTTGCTCCTGGAAGCCCACCGAGGTGGCCGGGCTACTCCCTCCGGTGGCTGCGGTTGAGGGAGCCGACGCGGTGCTGCCGGACGAGCAGGCTGCGGCTGCGGCCAACCCGAGTAGGGCGACGGAGGTCCGGACGCGATGCATGTGGGAGCCCTTCATGCGGAGGAGGAGGAGGTGGCGGTGGCGTCGTGGGCGTCGTGGGCGTCGTGGGCGTCGAGGAAGGCGCCGACAACCTGCAGGTACCGCTCCTCCTCCTCGACATGCGGAAGGTGGCTGGAGTCAGCGAAGACCTCCCAGACCGCACCAGGGATCTTGTCGGCGAACGGCTGTACGCAGGCCGGAGTCGCCTCGTCGTACGCGCCGTTGACGAGCAGGGTCGGGGCGACGATGCGGTCCAGCCGGTCGATCACCGACCAGTGCTTCATCGTGCCGATCACGTGGAACTCACTCGGGCCGTTCATCGTGTGGTAGACGGTTGGGTCCTCCTCGAGGGCGGCGAAGCTGGCCACCACCTCCGGCGGGTTGGGGACCACGCGGCAGACGTGCCGGTCGTAGAAGACCTGCTCCGCTGCGCGATACTCCTCCGACGTCGTCGTGCCGGCCTGCTCGTGCCGCAGCAGCGTCGCCTGCACGTCCTCCGGCAACAGCTCGCGCAACCGGTTCGCCTCGGACAGCCACAGCTCCATCGAGGCCGGTGAGTTGGCAATCACCAGCGCCTGCAGGCCTCCGGGTCGGCGCACGGCGTGCTCGGCAGCAAGCATGCCGCCCCAGGACTGACCGAGCAAAGCGTAGGAGTCGGCGATGCCGAGGCCGGCGAGCACATTGTCGAGCTCGTCGAGGAACAGCTGCACGTCCCAGAAGTCGGCGCCCTTGTCAGGCAGGTGCGTCGACCTGCCACAGCCGAGCTGGTCGTAGTGCACGACGGCGCGTCCCTGGGCGGCGATCCCGGCGATCCGCAGCGTGTAGTCGTGCGGGACACCCGGGCCGCCGTGCAGCACGACGAGCGGCGTCTTGGTCGATGTCGACAGGTCACCCGTCACCCGGTACCAGGTCTTCCAGCCGCGGAAGTCGATGACGCCCTCGACGGATGCTGCAGGTAGGGGCACGGTTCTCCTCGGGCGACGGAAGTGGTCGCGTAAACCTGCACCTGTAATGGTCTGATGGGAAGACCTTTTCATGTAAATTTTTGGTTTCGTGGTTCACGAGAGGACTGTGGAGGGGGCAGGCTGCCCGTCATGACGACAAGGACGAACGCCGACGGTGCGGGCCAGCGTGCACTGCGGTTGGGGCCCGTCCACGTGCCCACCGCGGTGGACGAGGTGATGGACCGGCTGCTCACCGCCATCGCCCTCGGCGAGTTCGTGACGGGCGAGCGACTGCCCGCCGAGCGAGAGCTGGCACGGCTGCTCAACGTCAGTCGCAGCACGGTGCACGAAGGGCTGCGCCAGCTGCAGGCCGGTGGCGCACTGGAGGTCCGGCGGGGTCGGTCGGGCGGCTCCTTCGTCCGGGACAGCTGGAACGAGTTCTCCGCGGCGGCGGTCGCCCGCACACTGGTGCCGCACCGCGAGGAGCTCGAGCAGCTCTGCGACCTTCGCTGCAGGTTCGAGGAGGTCGTGGCGCGCACCGCTGCGGAGCGCCGAACTGTCACCCAGGCGCGTGAGCTGCGGGACCTGCTCGCCGTCTTCGCCGCCGCCACCACACCCGAGCAGGACCACGCGGCTGACCTCGCCGTCCACGAGGCGGTGCTGCGGGCCACCCGCAACCCGCAGATGGCCCAGCTCAGCCACGACCTGTTGGCCCGGGTGTCTTTCGGACTGCCCATCGAGCCCTACGACCGCCGCTTCTCCAAACGGGCACTGGCTGAGCACACCGCCCTCGTGGAGGCCATCCACGACGGCCGCGTCGACGATGCCGGGGCCATCGCACGCCGGCACTTCTCGATGTCGGCGCGCACGTTGCGCGCCGTCATCGCCCGCGGCGACGGAGGGCTGCCCGTCGGGACTCCTGCCAACCTTGAGTGAGATGGCCGTTCATCAAGGCCGGAACTCGACAGGAACGGTCCGCTGACCGCCGGTCAGCGCAGCGTGAGCTTCACCTCGCTGCCGGTCTTTGTCGGAGTCAGGGTGCCTGCTCCGCGTGCGCTGGAGTAGCGGCCGGTGCCACCGGTGACCACCAGCGTGACTTCGGAGTTGGCCAGGTCGGTCAGGCCGCGCGTGGTCACGATGCCGTGTTCGAGCACCAGGTCTACTTCGCACTGGCGCACGCCGGCACCGACAGTGCTCACCACGACACACGACGAATCCTGGAGGGCGCGCGGAGGGTCAGCATGCAGCAGCGATCCGGCGCCGCGCCCCTGCCGACCACGACGGCGGTTCCCGACGCAGACATGCGCTTCTTCCAGGCCCGCACGAGGCTCTGCTTCGGGGAGCGCCTACGCCGTGACCGCCATCAGGTCCAGGCGCGCGAACAGCTCGGTGCCGCCCTCGCGGTGTTCGAGGACGTCGATGCCCGGCCATGGGCTGACCGTGCCCGGGGCGAGCTTGCCGCCGCCGGGGTGCAGTCGCGGGACGCCGGCGTCGGCGGCGTCGCCGACCTGACGCCCCGGGAGCTGCAGATCGCTTTGGCCGTCGCGGAGGGCCGGCGCAACAAGGAGATTGCCGGTGCGCTGTTCCTGTCGGTCCGCACGGTGGAGTTCCACCTGACCCGGGCCTTCATCAAGCTCGGCGTCCGCTCGCGCGGGGAGCTCTCGGCCCGACTGGCGAGTCGGCAATCCGGCCGGCCTTAGAAGCCAGAACCGTGGCTACGTCGGCACAGCCCCGCACCCGGCTCCCCTCCGACGAGCCAGGCGACCGACGCTCCCGGGTCACCAGACGGGTTGTGTGACCGCTGTCTCGGCGAGCTGAGCCGCACGCCACTGGTCGAAGGCGGCGGCGGCCAGCGGCCGGGCAATGTGGTAACCCTGAGCGACGTCGCACCCGTAGCCGCGCAACGTAGATAGTGCCTGCGCTGTCTCGACACCCTCGGCGATCAGCGTCAGCCCAAGGTTGTGGCCAAGGTCGACCACGCTCTGCACGATCAGCGCGTTGCTGCTGTCGCTGTCCATGGTCAGCACGAACGACTTGTCGATCTTCAACTCGGTCACCGGCAGATTCTTGAGTTGACCCAGGCTGGTGTAGCCGGCCCCAAAGTCGTCGATCGAGATGCGTACTCCCAGTGCTGAGAGCTCCTCGAGCAGCGAGTGCGCGCGCTCCGGCTCGGTCATGATCGCCGACTCGGTGACCTCGAGCTCGAGCAACTCCGCTGGCACCCCGTGCTGCCCGAGGAGCCCAGCGACCTCGGCGGGCAGGCGGGAGTCGAGCAGGTTGCGCGCCGACAAGTTGACCGACACCGTGAGCGGATGCCCGGTATCCAGCCAGGCTCGGGCCTGCGCCAGGGCGCTGTCGAGCACGTACGTCGTGAGGGGTCCGATCAGCCCGGTGTGCTCAGCGAGGGGAATGAAGCTGTCCGGGAACAGCAGTCCGCGGGCTGGGTGCTGCCAGCGCACCAGGGCCTCGGCGCCGACCACGTCGCCGCCACTGATGCTCACCTTCGGCTGGTAGTGCAGGGTAAGTTCCCGGCGGTCGAGGGCGCGCCGCAGGTCACCGAGCAGCGCGACCTTGGCCGGGGAGTGCCCATCGGCGTCGGCGTCGTAGGCGAAGACGCCGAGGTTCTGGGACTTCGCGACGTACATCGCGATGTCCGCGCGCTGCAGCAGCGTGGTCGGATCCTCACCGTGCTCCCCGGACAGGACGACGCCCACGCTGGCCTCGATGTCCAGGTCCACGTCCTCGACCCGAAACGGGGTCTCCAGCGCGGCCCGGAGCTTCTCGGCGACCACGACGGCGTCGTTGACGCAACGCACGTCGTGGAGCAGGACCGCGAACTCGTCACCGCCCAGCCGCGCCACCGTGTCGACCTCTCGCAACGCGGCCGACAGGCGCGGTCCCACCTGGGTGAGCAGCGCATCGCCGTAGTGGTGGCCGAACGTGTCGTTGATCTCCTTGAAGCGATCGAGGTCGATGAGCAGCAGTCCCACGCTTGCGCCCGTCCGCAATGCCTGATTGAACCGGTCAGCGAGCAGCGTGCGGTTGGGCAGTCCGGTGAGGGCGTCGTGCAATGCGTCGTGCACCGCCACGGCCCGCTCGACATCGAGCTGTCGGCGGTGGCCGCGACTCACCGAGGCGAGCAGCGTCGCCAACGCCAGCCCGAGCAGGAAGACCAGCGGGGTGAGGCGGCCAGTCGTGCTCTCCAGACGCTGCAGGTGGTCGATCTGGCTCAGCGATGCGTCGTGCTTGCGGCGGGCGACGTCGAGGACGGCCCGCTCGATCACGGCGAACGACGGGTCCGTCTGTTCGTTGTCGATCTTCCGTACGCCCGCGATGTCCCCGCGGTCAGTTGCCCGGAACATCCGGTACGCCGCCGTCAGGTAGGCACGGTGGTGAACCAGGACGCTGTCGACGAAGGCCGCGTCACCTGCGCGGCCGTCATGTCTCACCACCTCGAGGGCGGCTACGAATCCGGCGGCGGTCGCGTCGTAGCGTGCCCGGACCTTCGCGTTCGGTTCCAGCCGGTACTTGCGCTCCAGCGACTCCTCTGCCGCAACGGCGGTCGCAGCCTGCGCGTAGTCGTCGGACAACCTGCTCGCCGTGGCCGCGGCAGCGGCGCTCCCGGCTGTGGCCTGCGCCGACCAGACGGCGTAGACGCTCACCGCGAGCAGGACGAGCACGAGGCCGGCGCCGGCCAGCTTGCTGCGTCGGGCGACCACGCTGTCCTGCCGTCGCAACCCCGTCTGGGGGGCTGGACCGAGCCGGGTCGTGCCGGTGCCCATGGTCGTCCTCGATATCCCTAGAGCGATGGATGTCGCTGCCCAACTCCTGCATCGGCAACTGCAGCCGAGCGATGTTCCGCCGATTGGTCGAACGACGCGGCGCAGACGGTCTACCGGCATGGGGCGTCCGCGGGACCGTGGAGCCGCGTGCGTTGTTCACATGCCCGTCCACCGACCTTTGCCTTGTCCGCCTACGGTCGGCCATGCTGTCCAGCACCCGCGCTCGGCCCAGGGGCCGGTGCGGTAGACCTCACCCAGGAGTGCCACCGTGATCAGGGACCACGCCCGCATCCGGCGGAGCTGGCGCTCGGTTGTCGCGCTTTTCGCGGGCTCAGGCGTGGTCGTGGCCCTGGTGGTCCTCACGGCACTCGCGTCGCCGTCCGCCAGCGTGACCTCGTCGGCCCTCCCGAACGTCGGGGCAGCGGCGACTCCGACCCTCGAACTGGATATGTCGTCGACCACGACGGCTCTCAGCGCGGCACTGAAGGCCGTCAGTGGGCCAGGAGCGCGCGCGCTGTTCTCGCCCAAGGCCGTCGCAGCTCAGGCTGCGGCACCACCCACGCTGGTGGCCAGCTACGCGGGGGTCCGGGCTGCTGAGATCCCCCCGCGTTCGCTGACCGCCTACCTCCTTGCCGCCAGGCGGGAGCAAGCGACAGACCCCGGATGCCACCTGACCTGGCCGGTGCTGGCCGGCATCGGTCTGCTCGAGTCAGGTCACGCCCGCGGAGCCGGTGCGCTACGGCCCAACTGGACAGGTACGGCGACACCCCCGATCTCCGGTCCGCTCCTGGACGGAACCGACTACCCCGCTGTTCGCGACAGCGACCGGGGCCGGCTCGACGGCAACACCACCTGGGACCGCGCGGTCGGACCGATGCAGTTCCTGCCCTCGACGTGGGCGCGGTGGGGCGTCGATGCCAGCGCCGACCACAGGGCAGACCCGCAAAACCTGGTCGACGCTGCGGCGGCTGCCGCGGACTACCTGTGCGCCGACCATCGCGACCTGAGCCGGCCTGCTGACCTGATCGCCGCCGTCTTCTCCTACAACCACTCGGTCCCCTACGTGGCCGGGGTGCTGTCGGCCGCGCGGTCCTACGCCTCGGGTCCGGCGAGCGAGCTCACGGCGGCTTTGCGTGCCCTCCCGACCCCCACGGCCGCCTCCTCGGCGACGCCTGGCCCTACCGCGTCACCGACCCCCGGTGCGACCACCCGCGCCGCTTCCACGACAGGGCCGAGGCGACGTCCGACGCCGCCCCCCCTTCCGGCTCCGGCTCCGGCTCCGGCAGCCACACCGAAAGCGACACCGACAACCACACCGACGGCCGCGCCCGGCACGAACCCGAGTCCCTCTGGCTCCCCCTCCGGTGAGCCAACTCCTGACGTGCCGCCGGTGGACCCGTCACCGTCACCGTCAGCCCAGGCGACGACGTCTCCCTCCCCCGTGGCACCGAGCGGGTCGAGCCGGATGTGAACACCCCGGACCGCCTGCGCGCCCTCTACGTCGCGGCGGTCGCCCAGGTCGACGACCTGGCCGCCCGACATGCGGAGGTGGTCGCCGCCTCGGTGGGCTCCAACGCTGACGACGAGCACGACCCCGAAGGCGCGACCATCGCCTTCGAACGCCAGCAGGTACTGGCACTCCTGGCCCAGGCGCGAGCGACCGTGGAGCGGGTGACGGCGGCGCAAGCACGCGCGGCGGCCGGGACCTACGGCTGGTGCGAGGTGTGCGGCGAGCCCATCGGCGCCGCCCGTTTGGAGGTCCTCCCCGCGGCGGCCGGCTGTGTCACCTGTGCCGGCCAACACGGCCCAGGCGGGTGATCGCGAGTACCGAGTCCCCGTTGCCAACAAGACAAGACGAGTCTCCAGTGAACGGACCCGTCCCCCGGCGCTTTGGAAGGTCGGCCTACTATCGGCGCAGCGTTAAAGGGCTCTTCACAATCGAGGGTGTAGTCGGGGTCTGAAGCCGCCGGTTTCCAGCAGGGATCTGGCGATGTAGTTGGTGAGGTTCCGGAACCCTAGGGCGCTGCCGCGCAGGTGCTCGAGCCGGCCGTTGATGGCCTCCGTTGGGCCGTTGCTGGTGCCGGGTCGTTCGAAGTAGGCGAGCACGTCGGCGGCGCGGCGCTTGAGGGTCCCGCCCAGAGTGATCAGCTCCGTCAGTTCGGAGGGGACGCCCGCGCTCAGAGCATCGATGAGGGTGTTCAGCGTCGTGCGGCCGCGGGTCCGGTCTGGTTCGCGGTAGGGGCTGATCATCTGCTGGTAGATCCGCCAGGTTGCTTCGACCTGTACGTGCGCGTCCTTAGCGACCAGGCCGTTGATCCGGGTCTTCTGTTTGTCGGTGAGCAGTCCTGCGCCGGTGTGCAGGGTGCGCCGGGCACTGTAGAGCGGGTCACCGGAGCGCCCGCGGTGCCGATGGATCTGCTGTTGCACGCGCCGTCGGCACTGGTCCAGGGCCTCACCAGCGAGGCGGACGACATGGAACGGGTCCATCACCGCGACGGCCTCCGGGAGCTCTTCGCTGGTGGCGGTCTTGCAGCCGGTGAAGCCGTCCATCGCGACGACCTCCACGCCGTCGCGCCAGGCCTTCGGTCGTTCGGCGAGCCAGGTCTTGAACGCCTGTTTGGAGCGCCCTTCGACCATGTCCAGAAGCCGCGCAGGCCCTGTCCTGTCGCGGATCGGGGTGAGATCGATGATGACGGTGACGTACTTGTCGCCCTTGCGGGTGTCCCGCCAGACGTGCTCATCGACCCCAAGCACTTTGACGCCGTCGAAGCGGGACGGATCGCTGATCAAGACCCGGCGGCCTTCGGCCAGGACGGCATCGTTCGCGGTGTTCCACGCAACCCCGAGACCCTCAGCGACGCGGGCGACGGTCAGGTGCTGACAGACGATCCCGGCCAGTGCCCAGCGCAACCCGCCACAGCTTAGACCGCGGCTCTTGTCGCTAGCCACGAGGATGGGACCGGTCTGAGCGGTTTCTTGCCACGGTCATGGGACCACCCCGGTTGCCAGTCATGGGACCACCTGCGTGTCGTGCGCAGGGGTCACGGTTGCCAGCCACTACCGATCTCTTCATGTCC
>JBBRNK010000016.1:0-81838 GCA_038230355.1 Mycobacteriales bacterium
ATCTTCGGCATCGAGAACGAATATGGCGTGACCTGCACCTTTCGCGGGCAGCGCCGCCTGAGCCCGGACGAGGTCGCCCGCTACCTGTTCCGGCGGGTCGTCAGCTGGGGCCGGTCGAGCAACGTGTTCCTCAAGAACGGCGCGCGGCTCTACCTCGACGTGGGCAGCCACCCGGAGTACGCCACCCCCGAGTGCGACAACGTGGTCGACCTCGTGACGCATGACAAGGCGGGGGAGCGGATCCTCGAGGGCCTGCTCGTGGACGCTGAGCGGCGGCTGCGCGAAGAGGGCATCGCCGGCGACATCTACCTGTTCAAGAACAACACCGACAGCGCCGGCAACTCCTACGGCTGTCACGAGAACTACCTCGTCGGCCGGCACGGAGAGTTCAGCCGGCTGGCCGACGTACTCATCCCGTTCCTCGTGACCCGGCAGCTCATCTGCGGCGCAGGGAAGATCCTGCAGACCCCCCGCGGTGCCGTCTTCTGCGTCAGCCAACGGGCCGAGCACATCTGGGAGGGCGTCTCCTCCGCGACGACCCGCTCCCGCCCGATCATCAACACCCGCGACGAGCCGCACGCCGACGCCGAGCGCTTCCGGCGGCTGCACGTCATCGTCGGCGACTCGAACATGAGCGAGACGACGACCCTGCTCAAGGTCGGTACGACGGACCTCGTGCTCAGGATGATCGAGGCCGGCATCGTCATGCGCGACCTCACGCTGGAGAACCCGATCAGGGCGATCCGCGAAGTCAGCCACGACCTGACCGGCCAGAAGAAGGTGAAGCTCTCCAACGGCCGCGAGGCCAGCGCCCTGGAAGTGCAACGGGAGTACTACAACAAGGCCGTCGACTTCGTCTCCCGACGCGGCGGCGACGAGACCGTCAAGCGGGTCCTCGACCTGTGGGACCGCACCCTCACCGCCATCGAGACCGGCGACCTGTCCCTGGTCGAGCGCGAGGTGGACTGGGTCATCAAGCACCAGCTCATCGAGCGCTACCGCGCCAAGCACGACATGGCGCTGTCCTCCCCCCGGGTCGCCCAGCTCGACCTCGCCTACCACGACGTCAACCGAAACCGGGGTCTGTACTACCTGCTGGAGCGCAAGAACCTGGTCGAGCGGGCGGCCAACGACGTGCGGATCTTCGAGGCCAAGTCGGTGCCCCCCCAGACGACCCGAGCCAAGCTGCGCGGGGAGTTCATCGCCAAGGCGCAGGAGAAGCGCCGAGACTTCACCGTCGACTGGGTGCACCTGAAGCTCAACGACCAGGCCCAGCGCACCGTCCTCTGCAAGGACCCGTTCCGCTCCGTCGACGACCGCGTCGAGAAGCTCATCGCCTCCATGTGACCCCTATGTCCACCGCGCCCTCGTGCTGTGGACATCGAAGTGTGGGTAGGGTCGCCGGCATGGAGAAGCCGCAGATCGTGATTCCCGAGGGCGCTGCGCCCACCGACCTCGTGATCGAGGACCTCACCGTGGGTGACGGCGTCGAGGCGGTGTCGGGCAAGACCTGCACGATGCATTACGTCGGGCACGCCTGGTCCGACGGCAAGCAGTTCGACGCGAGCTGGGACCGGGGCGAGCCGTTCACCTTCCAGCTCGGAGCGGGCATGGTCATCGGGGGCTGGGACCAGGGCGTCGCCGGCATGAGGATCGGCGGCCGTCGCCAGCTGACCATCCCCCCGCACCTGGGCTACGGCGCCCGCGGCGCCGGTGGCGCGATCAAGCCGAACGAGACCCTCGTCTTCGTCGTGGACCTGCTCGGGGTCCGCTGACCCCAGGCCCGCTGCTCTGGGCCTGCTGACCCCAGGCCCGCTGGTCAGGGCTGCTCCGAGCGGGTGACCCTGGGCTGAACGGCTCAAGAGCTGATGCTCCGGATGCCGACACCCTCTGCAGCACCAGCCCCGACCCCCGTCGCCAGGTGGTGCCCGACACCAGGGGGTTCCCCGTGCTCCTGACGGACGACCGGCTCGTGGCAGCGATGCGCACCTTCGTCACCGCGTCCAACCGGCTGGAGGTCGTGACCACGCGACCGACCAGCGACCTGAATCTGCTCGAACAGGTCACTGAGGAGCACCGCCGCGCCGGCCAGGTGCTCCAGGAGGCGCTGCTCGAGCGCGGTTGGCGCAGCCCGTCGTACTAGCTGTCCCGCGTGACCGACCCGGACCCCGCCGATCTTCCTCTCCTGGTGCCCGTCGACGGCGTGTCGGCCACCAGGAGAGGAAGATCACCCGGGGGGTGGGTCTGGATCGGGCGCATCGTCGGCTGCCGTCGTGACATCGGGCGGGACATCGCGCGTGACCGCCGTCGTGACCACGAGCGAGGCGCTAGCGTCACAAAGGTGGCGGCAAAGAAGACCGAGCGGTTGCTCAACCTGGTGATCTGCCTACTGGCGACCCGCCGCTACCTCACCGTGCAGCAGATCCGCGAGGCGGTCCCCGGCTACGGTGCCGGCGAGGGCCCCGCCCAGGAGGAGGCGTTCCGCCGGATGTTCGAGCGGGACAAAGAGGAGCTCCGCGACCTCGGGATCCCGCTCGAGACCGGGTCCAACTCCGGCTGGGACGACGAGCCCGGCTACCGCATCGCCCAGCGTGACTACCAGCTGCCGGAGATCGCGCTGGAGCCCGACGAGGCCGCGGCCCTCGGCCTTGCAGCCAGGCTCTGGCAGTCGGCGCCCCTGGCCGGCGCGACCGGCAGCGCCCTGCTCAAGCTCCGGGCCGCCGGGATCGAGCCGCCCGAGAGCGCCACCGGGCTCGAGCCACGGATCGGTGCCACCGAGCCGGCCTTCGAGTCCTGCCTCGCCGGCGCGGTCCAGGGCCAGGTCCTACGCTTCGACTACCGCACCGCTGGGCGGCCGGCCCCCGAGTACCGGCGGGTCGAGCCCTGGGGCGTCGTGTCGTGGCACGGCCGCTGGTACCTCGTCGCCCACGACCTCACCCGAGAGGCAACCCGCGTGTTCCGGCTGTCCAGGATCACCGGGCCGGTGACCCCGGAAGGGCCGACCGGCGCCGTCGTGATCCCCGACGGGTCCGACCTGCGGGCCATGGTGGTCGAGAGCGCGGGGGACACCCCGACGACCACGGCGCGGGTCCGGGTGCGGACGGGCAGCTGCTGGGAGCTGCGCCGCACCGCCACAACCACCGTGCCTGACGGCGAAGGCTGGGAGGTCGTCGAGCTGCCGTACTCCGACCACCGTCGCTTCGCCGACCGGGTCGCCGGCTACGGCGCCGATGCCGTCGTGCTGTCCCCGGACGAGGCCCGCCAGTCCGTCGTACGGCGCCTGACCGCGCTCGCCGAGGACACCCCTGCCGAGGTGCGCTCGTGAGCGGCACGCTCGAAGAGCTGCCACGCCTGCTGGCGCTGGTGCCGTACCTGCTCACGCGCCCCGGGATCGCCTTCGCGACCGCCGCGGCCGACTTCGGGATCACCGAGGACCGGCTGCGCAAGGACCTGAACCTGCTGTGGGTCTGCGGGCTGCCGGGGCACTACCCGGGTGACCTGATCGAGATCGACTTCGAGGGGGACACGATCACGCTGTCCGACCCCCAGGGAGTTGTTCGGCCGCTCCGGCTTTCGGTGGATGAGGCGCTCGCTCTCGTCGTCGCCCTGCGCACCCTGGCCGAGACGCCCGGCCTGGCCGACCCCGAGCCGGTCCTGCGGGCGCTCGCGAAGGTCGAGGCCGCGGCCGGGACCGCCGCCGCCCCCGCCGACCGCGTGGCGGTCGCACTCGAGGGGGAGGGCACCGTCCTGCCGCTCGTCCGGGAGGCGCTGGCCCGGCACAAGGTGCTGCGCCTGGTGTATTGGACTGCCGGGCGCGACGAGACGACCGAACGCGACGTCGACCCCGTCCGGCTTCTGGTCGTGGAGGGCAGCAGCTACCTCGAGGGCTGGTGCCGTCGGGCCGAGGGGATGCGGGTGTTTCACCTCGGACGGGTTCAGGCCCTCAAGGTCCTCGACGAGGATGCGGCACCGCCACCGGACGCGCCGTCCCGCGACCTGTCACAGGGGCTGTTCCAGCCGGCACCGGGGGACACCGTGGTCCGCCTCGCCCTCGAGCCGGGCGCCGCCTGGGTCGCCGACTTCTACCCCTGCGATGCCGTGGAGGAGCTCGGCGACGGCCGGCAGGTCGTCACCCTGCGCACCTCCGGAACGGCGTGGGTACGCCGGCTGGCGCTGTCCCTCGGGGCGTCGGGTCGGGTCCTGGAGCCGGCCTGGCTGGCCCAGCGCGTGCGCGAAGACGCGCGATCGGCGCTGGCCGCCTACTCCGATCGGTAGCAGGGACTAGTCACCCTGAGCCATCTGCGGTACTCGGGGGTCAAGCGATAGCTCGTGCCTGCCGAAAGCCTCGTTGTCGCTCACAGACAGAGCGCACCAGCGAGAGGAACGGCCATGACGACCATCAAGGCTTCTTGCCCCACCTGCGGTGAGGTCGAGCTCACGCCCGCTGACGTGTCCCTCATGGTCTGCAGCCACGCACCGCTGTCGTACTACTCCTTCGAATGCCACAGCTGCGGCACCGAGATCCGCAAACCAGCCGACGACCACGTCGTGTCCCTGCTGGTCTCCGGCGGCGTCCCGGCCACGGTCTGGGACCTGCCTGCCGAGGTCCTCGAGACCAAGCCCGGCCCGGTCCTGTCCTACGACGACCTGCTCGACTTCGCGCTCAGGCTGGGCGAGACCGACCTGCTCGCCTCGCTCGTCGACCGGGCCGTCGCCTGAGCAGTGCCCCGAACCGGTCGGCGCGATAGCGTCGACAGGTGCTCTGGGTCTTGGTCGTCGTCCTGACCGTGGTGCTGGCGCTCGTCGTGGTGGGCCTGGCCGGTTGGGCTCTCTACAAGCAGGTACGCCGGCTCGTGCGCCAGGTGTCCGGCGCCGCCGCCTCGCTCGGGGCGCTGGCGCCACCGCCGCTTGCGCAGCCTGGTTCCCACCTGAACGCCACGGACCCGTCATCACGTCAACGACGCTGAACGGCCTTGCGCGACGTAGGGTGTGGTCAGTCCGATCGAGGAGATGCTGTGAACTTCCCTGGTGGCTGGGAACTTGTCCTGGTCCTGCTCGTGGTGCTGGTCGTCTTTGGCTCCAAGCGCCTGCCTGACTCCGCACGTGCGCTGGGCAAGTCCCTGCGCATCCTGAAGGCCGAGACCAAGGGTCTGCACGACGACGACCTGGAGCGGGAGCAGCAGACATCGCAGGCAGCGCAGACAGCGCCGGTCGCTCCGGGCGCCCTGCCTCCCGTGCCTTCGCGCTTCGACCCGGTCACCGGCCAGCCCCTGCTGCGCTATGACCCCTACACGGGAGAGCCGCTCAAGCCGCCGGCGACCCCGGACCGCCCGCAGCAGTAGCCCCGGGGGATGGCACAACGCCTGGCTGACGGGCGGATGCCGCTGATCGAGCACCTGTTCGAGCTGCGGAACCGACTCGGCAAGTCCGTCCTGGTGATCGCCTTGGCGATGGTTCTGGTCGGCACGGTCTTCTACCAGCCGGTCTTCGACTTCCTGCGCGCGCCCTACTGCCGCACTCCCGCGGCCGGACCGGACTGCAAACTCTACGTCCGCGACATCTTCGGGCAGTTCCAGGTGCGCCTTCGGGTCTCCGGGATCGCCGGGGTGGTCTTCAGCGCCCCCGTGTGGCTCTACCAGTTCGGCGCGTTCATCACGCCCGCGCTGCACCGCCGGGAGAAGAAGTACGCCCTTGCCTTCCTCGCCTCCTCGCTTGTGCTGTTCACGACCGGCGTGTTCTTCGCCTACCTGACGATGGACAAGGGCCTGCAGTTCCTGCTGACCGTCGGTGGGGACGGCCTGGTCAGCCTGCCCGACCTGCAGAGCTACCTGTCGTTCGCCACCTTGACCCTGCTGGCCTTCGGGGTGTCGTTCCTGTTCCCGCTGGTGCTGGTGTTCCTCAACCTCGTCGGGATCCTCACCGCGCAGCGGATGCGCGGGATGTGGCGCGGGATGGTCGTCGGGATCGCGTTCTTTGCGGCCGTCATCACCCCCAGCACCGATCCCTTCACGTTCTTTGCGATGGCCATCCCGATCTGGATCCTGTACGGCGTCTGCATCCTGATCGCCCTCGTCCGGGACCGCTCCCACCGCAAGCGCGCCGCACTGGAGCCCGAGGCAGGCCTGCCCGACGACCAGCCGTCCTACATCGACACGACGCCCTCACCGCTGTGAACCCGACAGCACCAGCACGGCCGACAGCGCCAACGGGCACTGCCGCATAGCCTGAGCAGATGACCAGCAGGGCAGAGCAGCAGCCCAGCCCCGCCGAGCGCTACCAGGCCTTCCGTGGCTCCCAGGGCGGGCCGGCGCTGGCCGAGTTCGAGGTTGGCTACCCGTTCGGCCTCGACGCCTTCCAGCGGACCGCGTGCAAGGCCCTCGAGCGGGGCCGGGGGGTCCTGGTCGCCGCGCCGACCGGCGCCGGGAAGACGGTCGTCGGGGAGTTCGCCGTACACCTGGCACTGCGGTCGGGACGCAAATGCTTCTACACGACACCCATCAAGGCGCTGTCCAACCAGAAGTACGCCGACCTGGTCGCCCGCCACGGCGCCGACAAGGTCGGCCTGCTCACCGGGGACACGACGATCAACGGCGGCGCCGACGTGGTCGTGATGACCACCGAGGTGCTGCGCAACATGCTCTACAGCGGTTCAGGGGCCCTGCGTGGGCTGGCGCACGTCGTGATGGACGAGGTGCACTACCTCGCCGACCGGTCCCGCGGGGGGGTCTGGGAGGAGGTCATCATCCACCTGCCCGACGACGTGGTCCTCACGTCGCTGTCAGCCACCGTGAGCAACGCCGAGGAGTTCGCGGACTGGCTCGTCACGGTGCGGGGTGACACCGAGGTGGTCGTCGAGGAGCACCGGCCGGTGCCGCTGTTCCAGCACGTGCTGCTCGGCACCCGCCTCTACGACCTCTTCGCCGGAGGCGAACATGCGCAGAGCGCCGGAGGCGAACATGCGCAGAGCGCCGGAGGCGAACATGCGCAGAGTGCCGGAGGCGAACATGCGCAGAGCGACAATCGCGGTGACGTCAGCCCGGAGCTGGTACGCCGGTCACGGGATGAGGACCGTTACTCCCCGCGCGAGCGCGGGAGCCGCCCGTCCCGTCCCGCCGTGCCGCGGCGGCCCGAGGTCATCGAGCGGCTCGACCGGGAGGCCCTGCTCCCGGCGATCACCTTCATCTTCAGCCGGGCCGGCTGCGCGGCCGCGGTCGACCAGTGCCTTCGAGCCGGGCTGCGGCTGAACTCCACCGAGGAACGCGAGCGGGTCCGGCTGCACGTCGAGCGCCGCACCGCCGACCTGCCGCGCGAGGACCTGCGGGTCCTGGGCTACTGGGAGTGGCTCGAGGCCCTCGAGCGGGGCATCGCTGCCCACCACGCCGGCATGCTCCCGACCTTCAAGGAGGTCGTCGAGGAGCTGTTCGTCGAGGGGCTTGTGAAGGCGGTCTTCGCCACCGAGACCCTCGCGCTGGGCATCAACATGCCGGCCCGGACCGTCGTGCTCGAGAAGCTGGTCAAGTGGAACGGCGAGGCGCACGTCGACGTCACCCCGGGGGAGTACACCCAGCTCACCGGCCGGGCCGGTCGTCGCGGCATCGACATCGAAGGTCACGCGGTCGTCCTGTGGCAGCCCGGGTTCGACCCCAAGCAGGTCGCTGGGCTCGCCTCGACCCGGACCTACCCGCTGCGGTCCTCGTTCCGCCCGTCGTACAACATGGCGGTGAACCTGGTCGGCAGCGTGGGCCGGGAGTCGGCGCGGGCGCTGCTGGAGAGCTCGTTCGCGCAGTTCCAGGCCGACCGCTCGGTCGTGGGGCTGGCCCGGCAGGTCAGCCGCAACCTCGAGGCGCTCGACGGGTATCGCGAGGGGATGTCCTGCCACCTGGGAGACGTCCTCGCGTACGACGACCTGCGGCAGGCCGTCCGCCGGCGGGAGACCGATCTGGCGAAGCAGGGGTCCTCGCAGCGGCGGGCGCAGACGGCGTCCTCACTGGTTGCCCTGAAGGTCGGGGACGTGATCGCGGTGCCCCAGGGCCGGCGGTCCGGGCTGGCCGTCGTGCTCGACCCCGGGCTGGGGCAGAACGGGCAGGCCCACCCGCTCGTGCTCACTGAGGACCGTTGGGCCGGTCGGCTGTCCGACGCCGACTTCCCCGCGCCGGTGGAGCCCTTGGGGACGCTTCGGGTGCCGAAGGCCTTCAACCACCGCAGCCCGCACAACCGCAAGGACCTGGCGGGGTCGCTGCGGGCTCTGGGGCTGCGGCCGGAGCGGGGTCGGCGGCCGCGGGCCGCGGCGGCCGACGACGTCGAGCTGGCCCGGCTGCGGGCGGCCTTGCGCCAGCACCCGGTGCACGGTTGCGACGAGCGCGAGCAGCACCTGAGATGGGCCGAGCGCTTTGCCCGGCTGAGGCACGACACGGACGGCCTCGAGCGCCGGGTCGAGGGCAAGACGCATTCGATTGCCCGTGTCTTCGACCGGGTCTGCGGTGTCCTCGAGGAGCTCGGCTACCTGTCCGGTGACGAGGTCAGCGAACCCGGAAGACAACTTGCCCGGGTCTACAACGAGTCCGACCTGCTGGTCGTGGAGTGTCTGCGGGCCGGCCTGTGGGACGGCCTGTCCTCTGCCGAGCTCGCCGCGGTCGTCTCGGCGGTCATCTACGAGAGCCGCCGGCCCGACGAGGCCTCGCCCCAGGTCCCAGGAGGGCCGGTCCGCGCGACCCTCGACGCCATGCGTGAGCTCTGGGGGCGGCTGCGCGATACCGAGGCGGCGCACACGCTGGACTTCCTGCGCGAACCGGACCCGGGCTTCTCCTGGTCGGCCTGGCGGTGGGCGGCCGGAGCTGAGCTGGAGCAGGTCCTGCAGGACGACCCCGACCTGACGGCCGGGGACTTCGTCCGGTCATGCAAGCAGCTCGCGGACCTGTTGGGGCAGGTCGCCCTGATCGCCGAGGAGCCGGTGCGGTCCACCGCGCGGACGGCCCTTGCCGCCGTACGCCGGGGTGTCGTGTCCTACTCCGGTGTCGCGTGACCTCGCCGCTCCTGCGCGAGCGTCGACGCTGGGTGCCGGTGACGGCGGCACTGCTCTGCCTCACCGTGGGGCTCATCGACCTGGTGAGCGCCGTGACGCAGGGCGACCGGGGTCGCCTGAGGGAGCTGCGGCAGTACGTGCCCGGCGGGGTCAGCAACGCGAGCACCGCCCTGACCCTGGTCACCGGCATCCTGCTCGTCCTCGTTGCCCGTGGCCTGCGACGTCGTAAGCGCCGGGCCTTCCGGGTGGCGGCCCTGCTGCTCGCCGTCAGCGTGGGCCTGCACGTGCTGAAGGGACTGGACGTCGAGGAGGCGTCGATCTCCGGCGCACTTCTGGTCGTGCTCGTCGTGCTGAGGTCGGAGTTCTACGCCAAGGGTGACCCCCGCACCCGCTGGCGGGCCGTCGGGGCGTTCCTGTTCCTGTTGGCCGCCAGCTACGGCCTGGGCATGGCGCTGGTCGGGACCCGCGCCGACACCCTCGCCACGCCGTACTCGTTCACGCGCGCCTCGGAGCACGTGTTCGTCGGGCTGCTCGGGTTCGAAGGTCCGCTGACGTTCACCAACGACCGGCGTGGCCATCGGGCCGACGACCTCATCGGCGACGCCCTGCTCTCGCTGGGGCTGCTCACCGCCGTCTCGACCGCCTACCTGGTGCTTCGGCCGGCCGAGCCGGCCGCCCGGTTGTCGCCCGACGACGAGGCCCGGATGCGGGTCCTGCTGGCCCGCTACGGCCACCAGGACTCAC
This sequence comes from Mycobacteriales bacterium, assembly GCA_038230355.1. GTDB lineage: Bacteria > Actinomycetota > Actinomycetes > Mycobacteriales > SCTD01 > RYN-111. The sequence goes on from JBBRNK010000016.1 coordinate 9,767, forward strand.
TGGGCTACTTCGCCCTGCGACGTGACAAGAGCGTCCTGTGGTCGGCGTCGGGGAAGGCCTGCGTGGCCTACCGGGTGGTGTCCGGTGTGATGCTCGCCAGCGGCGACCCGCTCGGTGACCCGGAGGCCTGGCCCGGTGCCATCGAGGCGTTCCTCACGGAGGCGGACGCGCACGCCTGGACGCCAGCTGTCATGGGTTGTTCCGAGGTGGCCGGCACGGCCTGGTCCCGGGCCGGCCTCGCCGCCCTCGAGATCGGTGACGAGGCCGTCGTCGAGGTCGCCGACTTCAGCCTCGAGGGCCGGGCCATGCGCAACGTGCGGCAGGCCGTCAACCGGGTCGAGCGGGCCGGCTACACGACCCGGGTCTGCCGCGTCAGTGAGATCAGCCGCGAGGAGGGGGTACGGCTGCGGGCCCAGGCCAACGCCTGGCGCGGTGCCGACACCGAGCGCGGCTTCTCGATGGCCCTGGGCCGGTTCGGCGACCTGCAGGACCAGGCGTGCGCTCTGGTCATGGCCTTCCAGGGCGACAACCTGCGGGCCTTCCTGCACTTCGTGCCCTGGGGTGATGACGGGCTGTCGCTGGACCTGATGCGCCGCGACCGCGACGCCGACAACGGCCTCAACGAGCTGCTCATCGTGGCGGCTCTCAGGGCCTCGAGCGAGCTCGGTGTCAAGCGGCTGTCGCTGAACTTCGCGGTCTTCCGGTCCGCCCTCGAACGTGGGGAGCGGCTCGGTGCGGGCCCGGTGATCCGGGCCTGGCGCGGCTTCTTGCTGTTCGCCTCCCGCTGGTTCCAGATCGAGTCGCTGTACCGGTTCAACGCCAAGTTCAGGCCCGACTGGGAGCCGCGCTACGTCTGCTACCCCACGGCCCGCGACCTGCCACGGGTAGCCCTTGCCGCCCTCGAGGCGGAGGCGTTCCTGGTGTGGCCGCGACTGCCCTGGTCGCGCACCGACGCCCCACACTGACCGCTCCGTCAGCGACGGTCTCAGCCGGTGACGGGGGCGGTCGTCGCAAACCCGAGGACGCCCCGCTCCGCCCGCACCGCGTCGGCGTACAGCCCGACCTGGGCCTGCGACCAGGTGTCGTCGTGACCGGTCTCTCGGGCGAGCAGCCGGGCCGCCAGCAGCGCTGACGGCAGCGCAGCGTCCCGGGCGCGCAGGGACAGTCGCATCCGCCGGCTGAACACGTCGTCGACGGTCGTGGCTCCTTCGGAGCGGGCGGCGTGCACGACCTCGGCCGCGATGTGCGGCGCGCTCGGTGACAGCAGCTCGCCCAGTGCCGGCTCGGCTGCCACCAGCGACAGCACGTGCCCTGCGGTCTCGCCGCACTGGCGGACCAGCGATGCCGCAACCTCGGCGGACAACCCGAGGGACAGGGCCGTCACGGTCGTCTCGTCGACCAGGTCGCCCACCGGGCGGGTACCCGACAGCGGGATCTCATCGGTGCGGCACCTGGCCTTGCGGTCGTCGCGCTCGACGATGCGGTCCACCACGTCCTTCGCCATCCGGCGGTAGGTCGTGAGCTTGCCACCGGTGATCGTCAGCAGCCCACCGGCACCCTCGACCAGCGTGTGCCGTCGGGAGATGTCGCTCATCTTGCCGCCGTCCGCGCCAGCCCTGATGAGCGGTCGGACCCCGGCCCAGGCCCCGAGCACATCCTGCTCGGACAGGTCCCTCTTGAAGACCGCGTTGCCGGCCGCCAGGACGTAGTCGAGGTCCTCACGGGTCAGCGACAACCCGTCCAGCGCACCGTCGTACGGCGTGTCGGTGGTACCCAGGATCGTTTGGCGACCCCACGGGATGGCGAACATCGAGCGACCGTCACCCTGCTTGGACGGCAGCAGGATCGAGGCCTCCAGAAGCGGCAGTCGCTCTCGGGGGACCACGACGTGGACGCCCTTGGAGGGCTGGACGACGGCCGCGCGACCGGGCTCCTCGAAGCCCTGCAGCCGGTCGACCCAGACGCCGGTGGCGTTGACGACGTGCCGGGCCCGGATCGTCACCGACACGTCCCCGAGCCGGTCCTGCACCTGCGCGCCGACAACCCGTCCACCTTCGGACACCAGGGCCGTCACCTCGGCCTGGGTGATCGCGAGGGCTCCGAAGCGGCGGGCGGCCTGGACGACGGCCAGCACCAGCCGGGCGTCGTCGGTGCCGCAGTCGCCGTACAGGTAGGAGTAGGCCAGGCCGCTGTCGGCCATCGCGGGGGCGAGGGCAATCGCCTCCTGCGCGGAGACCTTCTGGTGGCGACGGGTGGCGGCGCCGCGACCGGCGAGGGAGGCCAGGGCGAAGATGTCGTAGGTCGTGAGACCGAGGCCGAGTAGGCGGCGCTTGGCGGTGTCCGGCCAGACCGGGTAGAGGAAGTCCATCGGCCGGACCAGGTGCGGGGCGAGCTTGAGCAGCAGCTGGCGCTCCATGACGCCCTCGCGGACCAGTCCGAACTCGTAGTTCTCCAGGTAGCGCAGGCCACCGTGGACGAGCTTGGAGGACTTGCTGGAGGTGCCACTGGCCAGGTCGCCCATGTCCAGGACAGCGACCCGCAGCCCGCGCGAGGCCGCGTCGAGAGCGACACCGGCGCCGGTGGCGCCCATGCCGACCACGAGGACGTCGACCTCCTCGTGCGCGGCAGCATCGAGCTCGCTGCGACGGGTGAGGACGGAGAATGCAGGGTTGCCCACGAGCAGCGAGCCTAGTCGGACAGGGCGGTCTCGACCGCCTGAAGCAGTCTTTCCAAGGAGCTGTCCAGGCCCCAGCGGTCGCTCAGCGCCAGCAGCGCCTCCGGTGAGCGCGGTACACGAGGCAGAGCGTCGTCGTAGGCGGGCAGCGGCAGGTCGCAGACCACGCGGGTGACAGCGGGCGCGACTGCCAGGTAGTCCCGGGCCGCCTCCAGCTTGGCCCGCGCGCCGGCTGGGAAGCCGTCCGGGCCACCGTCGAGCGCCGCGACGATCGCCTCCACCGTCCCGAAGCGGCTGACCAGGGCCGCAGCGGTCTTCTCGCCGATGCCCTTGACCCCCGGCAACCCGTCCGACGGGTCACCGCGCAGGGCCGCGAAATCCGCGTAGTGCGTCCCGGGGATCCCATGCTTGGCGGCCACCGCGCCCTCGTCGTACGGCTTCATCTTCTCCACTGCATAGAGCACCCGCACCGGGCCGGTGTCGCGCACCAGCTGCAACAGGTCGCGGTCACCGGTCACGATGTCGACCGCCCCGGTCTCCCGCGTCGCGAGGGTCCCGATGACGTCGTCCGCCTCGTAGCCCTCCGCCCCGGCGACCGGGACCCCCAGCGCCGCGAGCACCTCGAGCAGCACCCCCACCTGCGGCCCGAGGGCCGCGGGCTCCGCTTCCGCACCCCCCTCGATCGTCCGGTGCAGCTTGTACGACGGCACGGCTGCCACCCGGAAGGCGGGCCGCCAGTCCAGGTCGACGGTGGCCACCAGCCGGGAGGGGCGGGTGTCCCTGACGACCCGCGCGACGATGTCCAGGAAACCCCGGATCGCGTTGACCGGCTCCCCTTGAGGCGACCGGACGCTGTCCGGGACGCCGTGGAAGGCGCGGTACCAGAGGGCAGGGGAGTCGAGGAGCATCAGCTGTCCAGGCACGTGACCAGCCTCCCACGCCCCCGCTGGGTAGCCTTCGAGGACACCTCGCAAGGGAGCGCCCCGATGCCCACCACCCGGCCAGTCGTCCGCAGCCTTCCGACCGCCGAGGCCGAGGCGCTGCTCGAGTTGACCCGGGACCTGGTCGAGCACGAGGTCGCGCCGCTGGCGGAGTCGATGGAGGCGCGCGCGGAGTTCCCGCGCGAGCTGTTCCGGACCGTCGGCAAGAGCGGCCTGCTCGGGCTGGCCTACCCGGAGGAGCTGGGGGGCGGGGGTCAGCCGTACGAGGTCTACCTACAGGTGCTGGAGGAGCTCGGCCGCGGCTGGGCGGGCTTCGCGGTCGGGGTCAGCGTGCACACCCTCGCGTGCTTCCCCGTCGCGCAGTGGGGCTCGGACGCGCAGCGCGAGCGGTTCCTGCCGGACATGCTCGCCGGTGACCTGCTGGGCGCCTACTGCCTGTCCGAGGCAGGCAGCGGCTCGGACGCGGCGGCCCTCGTCACCCGCGCGACCCTCGACGGCGGCGACTACGTCGTGGACGGCGCGAAGGCTTGGGTCACGCACGCCGGGCACGCCGACTTCTACAACCTGATGGTCCGTACCGGCGGTTCCGGACCCGGCGGGATCTCCTGCCTGCTGGCGGCTTCGGACACACCCGGGCTGCTCCCGCAGGCTCCCGAGCGGAAGATGGGCATGCGGTCCGCGCACACCGCGACGGTCGTCCTCGATGGTGCCCGCGTCCCGGCCGACCGGCTGATAGCCGCCGAGGGCGACGGGTTCCGCATTGCCATGAGCGCTCTTGACGGTGGCCGGCTCGGGATCGCCGCCGTCGCCGTCGGACTCGCCCAGGCCGCCCTGGAGCTGGCCGTCTCGTACGCGACCGAGCGCCGCCAGTTCGGGAGCACGATCGCGTCGTTCCAGGGCATGGAGTTCCTGCTCGCCGACCTCGCCACGCAGGTCGAGGCGGCGCGTGCGCTCTACCTGTCCGCGGCCCGCCTCCGGGACGCCGGCAAGCCCTACGGCCCGCAGGCCTCGATGGCGAAGCTGTTCGCGACCGACACCTGCATGCGGGTCACGACCGACACGATCCAGGTCCTCGGCGGCGCCGGCTATGTCGAGGACTACGCCGCAGAGCGCTACTTCCGAGAGGCCAAGGTGATGCAGATCTTCGAGGGCACCAACCAGGTGCAGCGGATCGTCATCGGCAGATCCCTCACCCGGTCGTGAACGCCCACCCACGATGGTGCCGGTCATGAGCCCCCGGCCGTGAGCGTCTCCGGCGACTACGACCCGGTCGACCGCCAGCTGCTGCGACTGCTCGTCGACGACGGACGCCGTTCCTACACCGACCTCGCCAAGGACACCGGCCTGTCCACCTCCGCCGTCCACCAACGCGTCCGCCGCCTGGAGCAGCGTGGCGCGATCCTGGGCTACGGCGCGCAGGTCGACCCGATCGCTGCCGGGTCGCCCTTGACGGCCTTCGTGTCGATCACCCCGATCGACCCGGCCGCCCCCGACGACGCCCCCGTACGGCTCGGGCACATCCCCCAGATCGAGGCCTGCCACAGCGTCGCCGGTGTGGAGAGCTACATCCTGAAGGTCCGCGTGGGTGCCCCCGGTGACCTCGAGTCCCTGCTGCAGGAGATTCGGGCCGCAGCGGGCGTCTCGACCCGTACGACGGTCGTCCTCAGCACCCCGTGGGAAGGTCGCTCCACCCTCGTCGACGAGTAGTCCCCTCACCCGCCCGCCCTCCCTCACCCCTCCCGCCCTCCCTCACCCTCCCGCCCTCCCTCACCCTCCCGCCCTCCCTCACCCCTCCCTCCCTCACCCTCCCGACCTGTCTCACCCTCCCTCCCTCACACCCCACCCCCCGCAGCCGCTTACCCCGCCAGCGATCTACCGCTCGTGGGGATCGCTCCTCGGCGGGTCGGCACCACGGGTGGTAGATCGCCGACGCCTCGGGAACGATCTACCTCTCCTGGCGCCGACGCGCCGACCCCGGACCGCCACCAGCGGTAGATCGTCCTGGGGGCCGGGCCCACATGAGCGAGCCACCCGCCACGTCGCGGCTCACGCCAACGATGGCGTGGCAACCTCCGCTACCTGACTCAGGCCCGTCCGAGGACGCGGTCCACGGCGATCTCCAGGACTACCCGCAACGGGTTGACGGCCGGCTGCCGGTAGCGGTCGGCGTACCGGCGTACCGCTTCGGCGACGCGGGCGGGGTCGTCGGAGACCGAGACGACTCCCTCGAGGGAAAGCCAGTTGGGGCCGGCCACCTGGGCGACGACGGCGCGGCCACCGAGGCGGGCGTGGGCGACCTTGCGGGACGTGCCGTTGGTGATGACCCGGACCAGGTGCGCGTCGTCGTCCCAGGTGAAGCCGACGGCGACGACGTGCGGGGAGCCGTCGGCGCGCAGGGTGGTCAGGGTCGCGAGATGGCGCTCGCGGAGGAAGGACAGCACCGCGTCAGGCAGGGCCCGTGGGTCGAGGGACACCTGATGAAGCCTGCCAGCAACGGTTCTTCCAGGCGCGACAGGGGTGCGTGAGCGTCGCCCGCCAGGAGGTCGCCTGGATCCTGGACGGCCTCGAGATCACGATCGCCGCCACCGTCATTCCCACCCTCACCAACAAGGCCACGTCGGGGCTGTCAGCGGTGCGGTGGGTGCGGTCGCGTCGGTCTACCTCGCCGGCGTCGGCGTCGGTGGCGAGTACGCCGCGATCAACTCCGCGATCGACGAGACCAGGGCCATCGAGATTTCCCCGACCACCGACATGGGGAACGCCGCGCTGGTCAAGGTGCTGTTCCGGGAGATGCCGCGTCGCTCGATTCTCGGTTCGACGTTCAGGATCACCCACTCCTCTGCAACGCCATCTTCTTCACCCACGGCATGGGCCTCAGGCAGTTCTACGGTGTTGCCGACGGCTCCCTGCCCTACGACTTCATCGCCTTTGCTGCCGGTAACCTGAGCGGTCCGCTGGTCGTGGGGCACCTGTTCGACAGCGTCGGACGGCGCAAGATGATCGCCGGCACCTACACGATCTCGGGTGTCCTGCTCGCCGCGACCGCGATCGCCGTCTTCTTCGCCATCGCGCAGAGCTTCGGGGCCCTCGGCCCCTTCGTCTACGGCAACCTCATCGGGGACGGCAAGGACAGCACCCGGCTGTTCCTCGGCTACCTGCTCGGCGCGCTCGTGATGGTGCTGGGCGGCGCGGTGGCCCCACCCCGCCGGACCACGCTCGAAGCAGCCATCGAGGAGCGGATCCGCCTGACCTGAGGCGTGTCCGTCGTACCCCTGGAAAGCCGGGTGTGACAGCGTTCCAGGCGTGACGTCGCTCGAGCAGTCCCTAGCAGCCGGTCCCGGTTGGCCAGGGACTCTCGTGTACGACGGGCCCCTGGCGGGCATCCGCGTCCTGGACCTGTCCCGCGTGCTCGCCGGCCCCTACTGCTGCATGGTGCTGGCCGACCTCGGCGCCGATGTCGTCAAGGTCGAACGGCCCCGCACCGGCGACGACACGCGGCACTGGGGGCCGCCTTTCCACGGTGACGACGCGGCCTACTTCTTCTCCGTCAACCGCGACCGACGCTCTGTGTCACTCGACCTGACGACCCCCGCGGGCCTCGCCGTCGTCGCTCGACTGGCCGAGACTGCCGACATCGTGGTCGAGAACTTCCTGCCTCATCACCTGACGAAGCTCGGGCTAGATCGCCTGCGTGACAACGGATCTGGCGTGTGGGTCTCGGTCCGCGGAGCCGGTGGGGACGGGCCCGACGGCGACAAGCCCGGCTATGACGTCATGGCCCAGGCCCGCTCCGGTCTGATGTCGGTCACCGGCACCACCGAGCCGACGAAGGTCGGGGTGGCGATTGCCGACATCGTGACCGGCCTCTACGCCGCGGTCGGTGCGGTCGCCGGACTGGTCTCGCGTCAACCGCTCAAGGTGGAGGTCGGGCTGCTCGAGGTTGCCGTTTCCATGCTGGTCAACCAGGCCAGCAACGCACTCATCGGGGGAGTGGTGCCCAAGCCCTCCGGCAACGCCCACCCCAACATCGTCCCTTATGGGCCGCTGCAGTGCGCGGATACCGCCCTGGTCCTGGGTGCGGGCAACGACAGTCAGTTCGTCAACCTCTGCCGGGCTCTCGGCGTGACGCCCGCGGAAGCCTGGCGGACCAACGCCGGACGGGTCGCCGCCCGGGCCGCCGTCACCGCCGCCCTGGAGGGTGCGCTGTCCAGCAGGAGGGCGCGGGAGTGGGTCGAGATCCTCGCCCGCCACGGCGTGCCGTGCGCACCCGTTCAGGACCTCGGGCAACTGCCCTCCGACCCGCAGCTCGTCGCGACCGGCCAGCTCCAGCGGATGGCGCACCCGAAAGGGGACGTGACCGTCGTGGGCTCGCCGTACCGGCTGGACGGGATCCGCCCGAGGGTCCACGACGCACCACCACTACTGGGCCAGCACACCACCGAAGTCCTTGCTCAGCTAGGGCTGTCACCCGAACAGGTCAAGGAGATCGTCGATGCCGACAGGCGGTGAGGCGCTCGTCGCTGGACTGCGCGAGCTGGGTGTGGAGGTTGCCTTCGGGCTGCCCGGCGTCCACAACCTGGCTGCGTGGAAGGGTTTCCCCGACAGCGGGGTGCGCCTGGTGGGGGTCCGGCACGAGCAGACCGCCGGGTACGCCGCTGACGGTTACGCAAGGGCCTCAGGCAGGCTCGGGGTCGCGCTGACCACGACCGGGCCGGGGGCGTCGAACATCGTCACGGCCGCGGGGGAGGCGTGGTCGTGCTACTCGCCGCTGCTGGTGATCGCGACCGACATCCCCACCACAGCACGGATTCCCGGTGCCTTCCGCGGGATCCTTCACGAGACGACCGACCAGGCGTCCTTCTTCCGACCGGTCACCAAGGCGCAGGTCCGGGTCGAGCGCGCCGAGGACCTGCATGACGTCGTCGTCCGCGCCGGTCGGCTCGCGATGACCCACCCGCGGCGCCCGGTCTACGTCGAGATCCCCACCGACCTGCTCAGCGCCATCGCGCCGGTACCGACGCCCGAGTCCGACGTGCAGTCGACGAGTGGCGTCGGGTCCGGCCACGACGCGTTTCCCCGGCCCTTCGAGCGCCCGCTCGTGTGGGCCGGTGGCGGCGCCACCGCAGCCGGTGCGGGTCCCCTCGTCGAGGACCTCTGCTTACGGCTCGGCGCCCCCCTGCTCACCTCGTACGGCGGTCGGGGACTGCTCCCGCCGGACCACCCGCACCTGGTGCCACTCCCGCCGCACGTCCGTGAGGCCGGTGACCTGTGGGACGCCGCGGATCTCGTTGTGGTCGTCGGCAGCGACCTCGACGCCATGAACACGCAGGGCTTCCGCCAGCCACGGCCGCCGTGGGTCGTGACCGTCGACCTCAACCAGCCGGTGAACCTCGAGCCCGACGTCCACCTGCCCCTCGACGCGGTCGCGGGCCTGTCGGTCCTGCTCGCGCAGCTCCCCGCCGCTTTGCGCACCCCATGGTTTACGCGTCCGGGCGGCCGCGAGCTCTATGCCGGTCCCGAGACGGAGTTTCTCGACGCCTTCGAGTCCGGGCTCACCGACGACACCGTCGTCGTCGCCGACATGTGCATCCCCGGGTACTGGTATGGCGGGTTCGGCCGCGTCGCACGTCCGCGCGGGCTGGCCTACCCCGTCGGCTGGGGCACCCTCGGCTTCGGCTTCCCGGCTGGCCTCGGCGCCGCCCTGTCCGGCCGGCCGGCTGTCGCGTTGGTCGGCGACGGGGGCTTTCTGTTCGCCTGCGGTGACCTTGCGACCGCCGCGCAGGAGCAGATCCCCTTGACGACGGTCCTCGTCGACGACGGCGGCTACGGCATGCTCGCCTATGACTTCACCAAGGACGGCGAACCCGCCCTGGGCTGCGACCTCGAGCCCCCGGACTTCGTCGCCTTGGCCCGCGCGTTCCGGGTGGCCGCCCGTGACGTGACCGTCGCCGAGCTCGGATCAGCTGTGGCGCAAGGGATCGCCAGCGGGAAGCCCTCGTTGCTGGTCGTCAAGGCGACGTACACCCCGCCCCCCAACACCAGCCCCCGCTGGTACCGCGCGACCTGACCCCCGTGCTGCCGGGGCAGCCGAAAAGGTCAGAGCTGGACCGGGTCGGAGGCGGAAAGGGTCAGAGGCGGAAGCCGAGGTCGGCGACCGACTCCTCGGTGTCCATCTGGGCCTTCTGCAGCTTGCCGGCGTAGTCCCAGTTCATCGACTGCCAGCGGGTGAACTGGTCGAGAACCCACACGCCGCTCTGCCGTGAGCCGTTGCCGCTCTTGCCGTTGCCACCGAAGGGCAGGTGCGCCTCGGCGCCGGAGGTCGAGTTGTTGACCGACAGCATCCCGGCACTGACCCGCGCCCGGAACCGGAACGCCGTCTTCGCGTCGCTGGTGTAGATCGCCGACGACAGGCCGTACCCGTGGCTGTTGGCCAGGTCCACCGCCTCGTCGAAGGTGGCGAAGCGCATCACCGGAACGAGCGGCCCGAAGGTCTCGTTCTGGTACAGCGCATCGTCCTTGGTGACGCCGGTGACAACGGTCGGGTGGGCGAAGACGCCGGCATCGGGGTCGCCGACGAAGCCGGTGCGGGGGTTGGCGGCGGTGATGCGACCGGTCCCGGTGGAGCCGTGGACGGTGTGGTGCGGCTGGACCTCGCCGAGCCACTTCTCGAAGCCGGTGAGGAACCGCTCCGACAGCATCGGGCCATAGAGAACGTCACCTGTCGGGTCGCCGACGACGGCGTTCTCGACGAGACCGACGAACTTCTCGACAAAGGCGTCGTAGACGTCGTCGTGGACGATGGCCACGCCGAGGGAGGTGCAGCGCTGACCCGCCGTACCGAAGCCGCTGAACAGGGCGCCCTCGGCGGCAAGGTCGAGGTCGGCGTCGGCCATGACGACGAGGGGGTTCTTGCCCCCGAGCTCCAGGCACGGGTTCTGCAGGTGCCCGCCGCACAGGGCGCCGATTTGCGCGCCGACCTCGGAGGACCCGGTGAAGCCGACCTTCTGGACCAGACCCTTCTCGAGCGCCCGCGACAGACCCTCGAAGGTGGTGGGCCCGTCGGCGTGGACGGTGTTGAGGACGCCGGCGGGCAGGCCGCCCGCGACGAAGATCCGGGTGAGCGCGTCGCCGAGCGCAGCGGCGTAGTCGGCCGGTTTCCAGACGACCGTGTTGCCGCAGAGCAGGGCCGGAACGAGATACCAGGACGGAACGGCCACCGGGAAGTTGCCGGCCGTGATGATGCCCGCGACGCCGACCGGGACGCGGAAGGTGAACAGCTGCTTGTCGCGCATCTCCGACGGCACCGTCTGGCCGTAGAGCCGGCGGCCCTCGCCGAGGAAGAAGTCGCAGGTGTCGACGATCTCCTGGACCTCACCCAAAGCCTCCGCGCGCGGCTTGCCGACCTCGCGCACGATCAGGTCGGCCAAGGCCGAGGCGTTGGCCTCGACCAGCCGACCGATCTGGGCGACGACGCGACCGCGGACCGGCGCGGGGGTGTCGGCCCAGGCCGGCTGGGCGGCCCGGGCCACGGCGAAGGCCTCGACGACCTGCGCGGCGGAGGCGAGGGACACCTCGGCAACGACGTCGGTCAGCTGGGCGGGGTTGACGGAAGTGAACGTGCCCGCGAGTCCGGGCACGAACGCGCCGGCGACGAACGACTGGACGGTGCTGGTCACGAGGTCTGCTCCAGGCGGGTCAGGACGCGGTCGAGGGCGGCGACGCCAGCTTCGAGCTCGGCCTCGGTGACGGTCAGCGCGGGACGGAAGCGGATGCTGCGGGTGCCGCAGCCCAGGAGCAGGACCTTCTCGTCGTCGCGCAGCATGGCCAAGGCGGTGTCACGAGAGCCCTTGCCGGGCAGGGAGAACGCACACATCAGCCCACGGCCGCGGACATCGGTGACCATCTGGTGGCGGTCCGCGAGCCCCCGAAGCTGAGTCATCAGGTGTTCTCCAGCGACGGCTGCGCGCGCGATCAGGCCGTCCGCCTCGATGACCTCGAGGATGCGTCGCGCGCGGACCATGTCGACGAGCGAGCCGCCCCACGTGGAGTTGATGCGCGACGACGTGTGAAAGACGTTGTCCGGGACGTCGTCGACCCGGCCACCGGCCATCACGCCGCAGACCTGGGTCTTCTTGCCGAAGGCGACGACGTCGGGCTGCACCCCGAGCTGCTGGAACGCCCACGCCGTGCCGGTCAGCCCGCAGCCGGTCTGCACCTCGTCGAGGACGAACAACGCGTCGTGCTGATGGCACAGGGCCTGCATCGCCTGCAGGAAGGCAGGGCGGAAGTGGTGGTCGCCGCCCTCGCCCTGGATCGGCTCCATCAGGAAGCAGGCGATGTCGTGCGGGTGCTGCTCGAACGCTGCCCGGGCGGCGGCCAGCGCCTCAGCCTCCCGCTCGAGCACGTCTGCCGTCGACGACAGGTACGGCGAGGGGATCCGCGGCCACGCGAAGTGGGGGAACCGTTCGACCTTGACCGGGTCGGTGTTGGTGAGCGAAAGGGTGTAGCCGCTGCGGCCGTGGAAGGCCTCACGCAGGTGCAGAACCTTGGTCCCGAGCGCGGGGTCGATGCCGTGCGCCTCGTTCCATCGGGACTTCCAGTCGAACGCCACCTTGAGGGCGTTCTCGACCGCGAGGGCGCCCCCCTCGACGAAGAACAGGTACGGCAGCCCCGGGTCGCCGAGGACCCGCGCGAACGTGTCGACGAACCGGGCCATCGCGACGGTGTAGACGTCGGAGTTCGACGGCTTGTTGCGGGCCGCCTCGAGCAGGTCCGCCGTGAAGGCCGGGTCGTCGACGATCGCCGCGTGGTTCATACCGAGCGCACTGGAGGCAAAGAAGGTGAACAGGTCGAGGTAGGCGTCACCGTTGCGGGCGTCGACCAGCGTCGAGCCCTTCGACGTGGCGAGGTCCAGGACGAGGTCGAAGCCGTCGACCAGCAGGTGCTGGCCGAGCAGACGGTGGACGTCGGAGGGCGCGAGGGACACCGGAGCGATGGCGGTCATCACCCCAGCGTAGCCGTCGTTCTTCCCGTTGACGACCACCGGAACCGGCGATCCGCCTGCTGCGCTCCTACCGCACTAGGGTCCGAAGGTGCCCTCGACCTTGTTTCGCCACGGCCGCGTCCGCTCACCCGCGGACCCCTTCGCCACCGCCCTGCTGGTGGAGGACGACATGGTCGTCTGGGTCGGCCAGGAGGGGGCAGCTGAGGCCCTGAGTCCGGACGTCACCGTCGAGCTCGACGACGCCTGGGTCGCGCCGGCCTTCGTCGACGCGCACGTCCACGCCACCTCCACCGGGCTGGCCCTCACCGGGCTGGATCTGACCGGAACGACGTCGCTCGCGCAGGCGCTGCGGTTGCTGGAGGAGCACTGCCGCCGGGCGCGCGGCGGGGTCGTGCTCGGCACCGGCTGGGACGAGACGCGCTGGCCCGAGGGGCGCCCACCCACGGCCGCCGAGCTGGACCGGGCGTCGTACGGGGGAGTTGTCTACCTGGCGCGGACCGATGTGCACTCGGCCGTGGCCAGCAGCGCCCTGCTCGCCGCCTGCCCGAAGGCGCGCAGCCTGCCCGGCTTCGCAGGAGAGGGCTTGGTCCTCCAGCAGGCCCACCACGAGGTACGGCGGACCGCGCAGGAGTCCGTCACTTCGGCCCAACGAAGGGCGGCCCAGCTTGCGATGCTCGACCGGGCGGCGTCCCTCGGGATCGCGTGCGTTCACGAGTGCGGTGGGCCCGACATCAGCGGGGAGACTGACTTCACGGCTCTGCTTGCCCTGGAGCACGTGGTCGAACGGATCGGTTACTGGGGGGAGCTCGGGGCGACAGCGAGGGCGAGGGAGCTCGGAGCCGTCGGTGCTGCCGGTGACCTGTTCGTCGACGGGGCCCTGGGCAGCCGGACGGCCTGCCTGCACGGGGGTTACGAGGACGCAGAGGGGTCCGGCCACCAGTACCTGGTGGCCGAGCAGATCGCCGAGCATGTGGTCGTCTGCACCCGCGCCGGCCTGCAGGCCGGCTTCCACGCCATCGGGGACCGGGCCCTCCAGGCGGTCGCCGACGGCTACAGCCAGGCCGCGCAGGCTCTCGGGGCGGACACCGTGCGCGCAGCCCGGCACCGGGTCGAGCACGTCGAGATGGTCAGCCCCGAGCAGGTCACCACGCTCGCGGCCCTGGGTGTCGTCGCGAGCGTCCAGCCGGCCTTTGACGCCCGATGGGGCGGCGAGCACGGCATGTACGCCCAACGGCTCGGGAGTCAGCGGGCACGGGGCCTGAACCCGTTCGCAGCGATGAGTGGCGCGGGCGTCGCCCTCGCCCTGGGTTCCGACAGCCCGGTCACGGCCCTCGACCCGTGGGGCACGCTGCGAGCCGCCGTACACCACCGGACGGCCGGCAGCGGACTGTCCGCGCGGGCCGCCTTCTCCGCCCACACCCGCGGGGGCTGGCGGGCGGCGCGACGCGACGAGGAGGGTGAGCTCGTCCCCGGCTCTCCCGCGACCTTTGCGGTCTGGGACGTCCCGGGGGAGCTGGTCGTCCAGACCCCGGACGACCGGGTCGCCGGCTGGTCCACCGACGCCCGAGCGGGCGTGGCCGGGCTGCCGAACCTGGACGCCGCACCCCCGCAGTGCCTGCGTACCGTCGTCCGCGGCCGCGACGCCTTCACGAGGCCGTGAGGCCCGACCCACACTCAGCCCTTGGGCGTCAAGCGCCGAACGGACTATCTTTGGCCGCCCCCCGTGACCAGGGCGGATCATCCTGCCTTGCGACCCTGTACGGCGGGTTGACACCGGCCCGACGCCTCTCGGTAAGGTCCCCTTCGAACACGATGGACGACCTGCTCACGACCGGTCGTCCCGGCACCTCACCTGCGGCATCCGGCCCCCGGATGTCCAGCCGCAGGAGGGGGGACCAGGGGCGGACGGGTTCCGGGGACCCTGAGTTCCCGGAGCAGGTGAGAAGGCAGGGGGATCCAGACCCGGGCACCGGCCCGGTGGCCCAGTAGACAACGGCACCGCACGCGGCAGCCAGCCGCGACGAGGTCGGTCCGAAGGCGCCACCGAGCCGGTGCCGTGTCCGTCCGGCGGTCCCTGGGGCGGCCCCAGGCTCCGAGCGGAACCTCGCCGACGCTGCCTCCGAGTGACCCTGAGGCAAGATGGCGCGGTGCGCAGACCCGGCCCCCGGCGGCACCGACGGCTCCACCGGGTGGGACGGCCGGACGGGCTGACCCGGCTGCTACTCGCCACCTGCTCAGGGCTGACGCTCGACCTGGCCTTCCCACCCCACGACCTGTGGTGGCTCGCGCCGCCGTGCGTAGGCCTGTTCACGCTCTGCACCCGCGGGCAGACCGCCCGGCGCGGGTTCCTGCTGGGTCTGCTGCACGGGCTGGGACTGTTCGTGCCGCTGCTCGTCTGGACCGGCACGATCGCCGGGCCGGCCGCGTGGCTCGCCCTGGCCCTGCTGGAAGCCTCATTCCTCGCCTTGTTGGGTGCCGCCCTCGCGGTGACGAGTGACAGGGTCGGCTGGCCCCTGTGGGCGGCCCTGATGTGGGTGGGGGAGGAGGCGCTGCGCGACCGGCTTCCGTTCGGCGGGTTCCCGTGGGGCCGGCTCGCCTTCAGCCAGGGGCACACCCCGCTGACGCCGCTGGCCGCCCTCGGGGGCGCCCCGCTGGTCACGCTGGGGGTGGCCGCCGTCGGCACGCTGCTGGTCACGAAACCAGGCCGGTGGAGCCTGCTCGCCCCGCTTCTGGTCATCATGGCGGCACTCGTCCCGGTCCCCACGTCGGGGACGGACGTCACGGTCGCCGTCGTACAGGGAAACGTGCCGCGGCTGGGTCTGGAGGCCTTCGCGCAGCAGTCCGCCGTGCTCACCAACCACGCCGACGCGACCCACGACCTCGCCGCGGACGTCCGAGCCGGCCGCCTGCCGCGGCCCGACCTCGTGATCTGGCCGGAGAACGCCTCAGACCTCGACCCCTACACCGACCCACGGTCCGCCGCCCTCATCATGAGCGCCGTGCAGGACATCGGGGTGCCGGTCCTCGTGGGAGCCGTCACCGACGGGCCCGGCCATTACGTCAGCAACCGGGCAATCGTGTGGGACCCGACGACCGGGCCGGGCGCCACCTACGTCAAACGGCATCCGGTGCCGTTCGGTGAGTACATCCCGTACCGGTCGTTGGTCCGACGCTTCACCCGCAAGGTCGACCTGGTTCCGCGTGACTTCGCGAGGGGAACGGCCCCCGGCGTGCTCACCGTCGGCCCGGCGCGGCTCGGCGACGTCATCTGCTTCGAGGTCGCTGACGACGGGGTGGTGCGTGACGTCGTGAACGCAGGGGGCAGGCTCGTGGTCGTGCAGACCAACAACGCGACGTTCGGCCGTAGCGGTGAGACCACCCAGCAGCTCGCCATGGGACGCCTGCGGGCGGTCGAGCACGGACGCACCGTCCTGGTCGCGGCGACCAGCGGGGTGTCCGCCGTGATCGCACCGGATGGTCATCTGCAGGCACGCTCGCGGGTGTTCACCCGGGACCTGATCGTCGAGCGGATCGCCCTGCGGGACGGCCGCACGCTGGCCACCCGGCTCGGCGGTTGGCCCGAGCTGGTCCTGTCCTTGCTGGGACTGGGGGCGGTCCTGACCGGACGCCGGACGGGGTCCCGCGCGTGACCGTGCTCGTCATCGTTCCCACCTTCAACGAACGGGAGAACCTCGAGATCATCGCGGGCCGGCTGCACGAAGCGGTCCCCGACGCGCACCTGCTCGTCGTCGACGACGACAGCCCGGACGGCACCGGGGCCATCGCCGACGACCTGGCCGCTCAGCACGACTGGGTGCAGGTGCTGCACCGCGCCGGCAAGGAGGGCCTCGGGGCGGCCTACGTCGCGGGCTTCGGCTGGGCCAAGGAGCGGGGGTACGACGTCGTCGTCGAGATGGATGCGGACGGCTCCCACGCGCCGGAGCAGCTGCCCCGGCTGCTGGCCGCCCTCGAGCACGCGGACCTGGTCCTCGGCAGCCGCTGGGTCGACGGTGGGAAGGTCGTCAACTGGCCACGCTCGCGCGAGCTCCTCAGTCGCGGCGGCAACGCGTACACCCGGCTCGCGCTGGGCCTGCCCCTCAAGGACGCCACCGGCGGCTACCGGGCGTACCGCCGGGAGGTCCTCGACACGGTCCTCGCCGCGGGGGTCGCCTCGCAGGGCTACTGCTTCCAGGTCGACCTGGCCTGGCAGATCTGGCGAGCCGGCCACCGGGTCGTCGAGGTCCCGATCACGTTCGTGGAACGCGAACGCGGCGAGTCGAAGATGAGCCGGGCCATCGTCGTCGAGGCCCTCTGGCGGGTCACCGTGTGGGGGTTCCGGAGCCGGCGGGCCCGAGGGGGCCACTGATGCCACTGCTGCTGCTGGTGCTGTTCATCGTCGTGCCGGCGATCGAGATCTACGTCCTGATCCAGGTCGGCCAGGTCATCGGCGTCCTCCCGACGATCGTGCTGCTGCTCGCCGACGCTGCGTTGGGCACCTGGCTGTTCCGGCGGGAGGGCCGCAAGGCCTGGAGCGCGCTGTCGAGCGCGTTGACGGAGCGCCGGATGCCGGCCAGAGAGGTCGCGGACGGCGCCCTGGTCGTGCTCGGAGGAGCGTTCCTGCTCACGCCCGGCTTCGTCACGGACGTGATCGGAGTGCTGTGCCTGCTGCCGCCGACGCGTGCGGTCATCCGTAGCCTGATGACCGGCCTGTTGACCCGACGCCTGCTCGGCGCGTCGACGTCGCGCCCTGGGCGCTCTCCGGTGGTCGACGGGGAGGTCGTGGAAGGCAGCGTTGTGAAGGACAGCGTTGTGAAGGACAGCGTCGTGAAGGACGGCGTTGTGGAAGGACGCATCGTCGAGGGACGGGTGGAGCCGCCGGAGAGCTAGGCGCTCTTCTTGCGGGTCTTGGCGGCGTCGGCCTTCAGCTGTGCCTTGACCTGGCCCTGGTGCTCGTGGAGCACGGCGAGGCGCTCGGCCAGCACCTCTTCGAGCTCGGCGATCGAGCGACGCTCGAGCAGCATGTCCCAGTGCGTGCGGGTCGGCTTGACCGCCTTCGCCTCCGGCGCCTCTGCGTCACGGCGGATCGCCTGCGCACCGCAGACCTTGCACTCCCAGGTGTACGGGATATCGGCCTCGGCAGCGAACGGCACGGCCGTCTCGTGCCGCTGAGGGCAGTCGTAGGAGGTCAGCGAGCGCGGCGCGAACTCGGTGTGGCGGTCGCTCTCGTAGCTCACCGAGCCAAGGCGGCTTCCTCGCAGAACGCGGTCACTCATCGGGGGTCCTCCGTACAAGGGGTGTCTTCGGATCCAACGACCGGACGTCCCAGAGGATTCCCTCGTTCGCCTAGGTGACACCGATCTGCCGGGCTCGGCCTTCCGCGGGAGCCGGTAGCCCGCGCCCAGCTGTCCAGGTCCGAAGACGCGGCGGCACATTGCCAGTCGCCCGACCTCAGGTCCAGGTCTGATGTAGCCGAACTCTTACAGCACATGAGTCACACACGTCACAGGAGACACGCCGTGCACGTTGTCCCACGAAGCAGGCGCTGGACAGGCGTCGCGCGTCAGGCCAGGGGACTCACCCGGAGCGTCGGAGTGCTGGTCGTGTGCCTCTCGCTCGCGGGGGTGTCGCTCGCGGCTGCTCACGGCAGGACGGTCAGGGACCCGTCCGCAGCCGTCGTGGCCGCAGCGAGGGCGCACCTGCACGACAGCTACGCCTGGGGTGGGACGGGGCCGGACGCCTGGGACTGTTCGGGCCTGACCTCGGTCATGTGGAGGACCGTCGGGGGAGTGAAGGACATTCCGCGTACCGCCTCCCAGCAGCAGGCGTGGTCGGTGCCGATCCCGGCCGAGCAGGCCCTGCCGGGCGACCTCGTCTTCTTCGGTGACCCGGCGACGCACGTCGGCCTGGTCGAGCAGCGCACCTCGACCCAGGCGGGTACGACGGTTGCCATGATCGATGCCTCGTCGTCCCACAAGGGCGTCGTGGAGCGCAACGTGTGGTGGACCGAAACGGTCCGTTTCGGGCGAGTGCCACGGACCGCCATGGTGGCTGTCCGGCCTTGGAGGGGGCCCGCCCCAGCCGTACCCGCTCCAGGCCTCGCACCTGCTCACCAGCATCGGGCGGTCCCCGCGTTGCAGGTGACGGCCGCCGTCCCATGGGGGAGGGCTCTGCTCACGGGGCTGCCGGTCGTCGGGACGGCGCCGTCCGCGCTCGCCGCACGCGCCGCCCTGCAGGCGCGGGCCTACCTGGGCAACCAGACGCTGACCGACGTCAACCTCATCCGCAGCGCCTGGCACCGGGCGGGCGGGCGGATGCCCCCCGCAACCCAGGCCCAGCTAGTGGCGTCCGGCCACCGAGTCGCGGTGCGGGACGCGCGGGTCGGTGACCTCATCTTCTACGGAGCGCCCATGTCGCACGTCGGCTTGTACCTCGGCAACGGCCTGATCATCGACGCCTCGCGTTTCTACGGGCGCGTCGTGATCCGTCCGGTATGGGCAACGTCGTCGGTCTCCTTCCTGCGCCTGCCCCGCTAAGGCCACGCTGTGGCCACGCTGTGGCCCGGCGACCGCTCTGGCCGTCGCGTCGGGTGACGTCTACCGTCCGACCATGAGCGAGATGTCCCCGACCCCGGACGACAAGAACTGGACGTGGGTGCTCGAACGGCCCTGTCCCGAGTGCGGATTCGAAGCCGCCGAGCTGCACCGGGAGGACATCGGCACCCGTTTGCTCGTCGCCGTCCGCGAGGTGCGTCAGGCGCTGGCCGGTCCGGACGTCAGGGTCCGGCCGGCTGCCGGTGTGTGGTCAGCGCTGGAGTACGGCTGCCGCACGCGCGACGTCTGCCGGGTCTTCCTGGGACGACTCAGCGACATGCTCGACCACGACGACCCGCTCTTCGCCAACTGGGACCAGGACGCGACGGCGATCGCCGAGGACTATGCCGCGCAGGTGCCGGCCGTCGTGTCCGAGCAGCTCTGGGACGACGCCCAGCGGCTGGCCGGTCGCTTCAACGGCGTCGACCACGACCAGTGGGACCGCATCGGCAGTCGCAGCGACGGCGAGAACTTCACCGTCGTAAGCCTCGGGCAGTACCTCCTGCACGACCTGGCCCACCACGTCTGGGACCTCACCGGCGCGCCGCAGCACCCGTGACCCTCCAGACGTCGCCTGCGACGTCGGTCCGGGTCGCGCCGCTGACCGCAACTGACCAGACTGGACGGCGTGCCCAAGCTGCCTCGCCCTCCCTCCGGTTCTGAGGTTGTGCCCTGGGTCGCCGAGCACCTCGGGCACCTGACCTGCGACGAGCCGCACGCCTCTGCCGTACGCGGCGGGCAGGCTGCGGCGGACGCCGCGCTGGCGGGGCTGGACGTGACGGGGTACGCGCGCCGGCGCAGCCAGGTGCTGCCCGAGTCCGCCCGCGGCGCGAGCCGGATGTCGCCGTACCTCCGCTACGGGCTGGTGACGCTGCCCCAGGTGTGGCAGGCCGTCGGGTCCGCCCCACCCGCGGACCGCAGCAAGTACCGCGACGAGCTGCTCTGGCAGGAGTACGCCCGCCACCTCTATGCCCGGATCGGGTCGGACCTGTGGCGCTCGCTGCGCACCGAGCCGCGGGTCACCTCGACGCAGGACCCGTGGCGACGCGACATGGCCTGCATGGACCTGGTTGTCGGTGACCTGGAAACCGACGGCTGGCTGGTCAACCAGACCCGGATGTGGCTGGCCTCGCAGTGGACCGTGCGCGGCGGCCGGGACTGGCGCGAGGGCGAGGACCGGATGTTCGCGCACCTGCTCGACGGCTCGCGCGCCGCCAACCGCTTGGGCTGGCAGTGGACGACCGGAGCTGGCTCCGGCAAGCCCTACGGCTTCTCTCGCTGGCAGGTCGAGAAGCGCGCCCCCGGCCTGTGCCGGAACTGCCCCCTGCAACAGGCCTGCCCGATCCAGGACTGGCCCGACAGCACGCCCGGCCCGAGCGTCACGCCTCCGGACGGGGTGAGCGCGGGTACGACGGACGGCGGGCCCTCGACGGCACTGCTCACGGGCTCGCCCGAGCTGGTGTGGCTGACCGCCGAATCGCTCGGCTCGCACGACCCGGCCCTGGCCGTGCACCCGGACCTGCCGGCGGTGTTCGTCTTCGACGAGCCCTTGCTGTCCAGGCTGCGGTTGTCGGGCAAACGTCTGGTCTTTCTTGCCGAGACACTGGCCGAGCTCGATGTCGAGGTGCGGCTGGGCGACCCGCTCGTCGAGCTCGCCGGTCGGCCGCTCGCCGTGACCTACGCGCCGGTCCCCGGGTTCCGCACACGTAGCGCGGCGCTGGACGTCGTGGCACTGCACCCGTGGCCGTGGCTCCGCCAGCCGGGCAGTGGCTCGCTCCGGTCGTGGTCGGCCTGGGCCCGGTGAACAGCTCCCCCATCTGGGACGCCGATAATCTACATTATGTCAACTTAGCCTCAGACGGACGCGCGGACGGCCACTTCCCCGTCGTACCCGAGGAGAAGGTGTGAGGATGCTTGGGTCGGCACACACCAGCGGGGGGACGAGGCGATGGCAGGGACCAGGCGGGCACCGCTGATCGTCGCGGCGGTCGTCGGCGTGGGGATCATCGTCGGCGTCAAGGTCCTCACCGGCGGCGGCGCCAGCAGCGACGCCAAGCGCCCGAGCCAGCTGAAGGTCGACAATAACTGCACCCAGGTGCACCTCACCGCGTCGTCGGAGAAGGCAGCGCTGCTCACGCAGATCGCCGCGGACTGGAACGGCACCAGGGTCGACGGGACCTGCGCGCAGGTCACCGTGACGAGCAAGTCCTCCGGTGGAGCGACCGACGCCCTCGCCCGGGGCTGGGACGAGGCAACCGACGGCCCACAGCCCGACGTGTGGTCCCCCGCGGCGAGCTCGTGGACCGGGCTGCTGCGCGAGAAGACCCAGTCCGCCGACAAGCCCGACCTGATCGGTTCGACCAAGCCCCCGTCGATCGCCACCACCCCCCTGGTGATCGCGATGCCCAAGCCGATGGCCACCTCACTCGGCTGGCCGAGCAAGCCGCTGGGCTGGGGTGATGTCCTGAAGCTGGCTCAGGACCCGAGGGGTTGGGCGTCGGTCGGCCAGCCCTACGGGCAGTTCACGCTCGGCAAGACCAACCCGAACTTCTCCACCTCGGGACTCAACGCGACGATCGGCACCTACGTCGCGGCGACCGGCAGCTCGAGCGACCTGACGCTCGCGAGCCTCGCGAACCCGAAGGTCCAGGCCTACGCCCAGGCCGTCGAGCGCGCCGTCGTGCACTACGGCGATACGACCCTCACGTTCCTGTCGAACCTGCAGAAGGCCGACGACCGGGGGGCCGGACTGTCCTACATCAGCGCGGTCGCGGTCGAGGAGAAGTCGGTCTGGGACTACAACCAGGGCAACCCCTCCGGCGACCCGGCGACGCTCGGCAAGCACGCCAAGCCCAAGACCCCCCTGGTCGCGATCTACCCCAAGGAGGGGACGCTGCTGTCGGACTCGCCGTACGCGGTGCTGCAGGCGGCTTGGGTGACCGACCCTGTCCGCAAGGCCGCCGCGGCGTTCCTCACCGAGGTCACCGCGGGCAAGGCGCAGGCCCGGTTCGCGGCCGCCGCCTTCCGCTCCTTCGATGGCAAGGCGGGCGCGCAGATCAGCGCCGCCAACGGGCTGATCCCCTCACTGCCCACTGCCGACGGGGTGCTCACTCCCCCCGGACCGACGGTGCTCGCACGGGTGCAGGCGCTGTGGAACAGCCAGCGCAAAGGCGCCCGCGTCCTGCTGGTCATCGACACGTCGGGCTCGATGGGCGACTCAGCCGGCAACGGCGACAGCAAGATCGAGCTTGCCAAGAGTGCCGCCCTGAAGGCCCTCGACCAGTTCGGCCCCAACGACGACGTGGCGCTGTGGTCGTTCTCGACCCCGGTCACCGGCTCGAGTGAGCCCTACCGTGAGCTGGTGCCGTTCACCCCCATCGCGAAGGGCAAGGCCGAGCTGCGCACCCGGATCAGCGCCCTGCAGGCCGAAGGCGGCACCGCCCTGTACGCGACCGCCCGCCGGGCCTTCCGGGTGATGTCGGCGGGGGCGACGCCCGACATGATCAGCGCCGTGGTGCTGCTCACCGACGGCAAGAACGAGTACAACCCCGACCACAACCTCGACAGCCTGGAGAAGGAGCTTGCCCCCGAGGACACCAGCCGCTCGGTGCGCTTCTTCCCCATCGGCTACGGCAGCGACGCCGACCTGCCGGCGCTGCGCGGGATCGCCGAAGCAGCCCGGGGCGCGGCGTATGACGCCTCGGACCCGGCTTCGATCGACAAGGTCTTCACGGCCGTGCTGTCGAACTTCTGACCGGGGGGTGACCGTGGGACGCTTGCGCGAGGAGCTCGCAGACCCGTGGGGCCTGCTGGTTGCCGGTGTCCTCGGTGGCGTCGCCGGCGTGCTCCCAGGAGCTGGCCTGCTGGTCGGTGCCGGCGTAGCGGCCGCCGTGTACGGCGTGAAGGTCGCTGCCGGGGCTCTGCTCGGCGGACCCTCAGCGCCCCCTGCGCCGCCCCCTCCCCCGCGTCCTGCCTACGGCACGCCCGCCGCGGTCTGGCTCAAGCGGGCCGAGGACGCGGTCCGGGCGCTACACGACATGGCGCGCGGGTCCGCCTCGTCGCCGACCGACGTGGCGACCGCCCGCGCCGCCGAGGAGTCCGTCTCCGTGCTGGACACGCTCCGTGGCCTCGGCGGCCAGGCGGTCGCCCTCGGCAAGGCCCTGGCGCAGGCCTCCTCCCCCGGGCTGGACGCCGAAGCCGCTTCGCTGGCCGCGGCCGCCGCAGCCGCCCCTGCCGACGCGTCCGCCCGCCGGTCCGCCGACGCAGTGGCAGACCGCGTCGCGGTCCGGAACCGCCTGGTGGCGGCCCTGCAGCAGCTCGACGCGCGGATGCAGTCCTCCGCCCTGGGGCTCGAAGGCCTCGTCGCCCGGGTTGCGGAGGTCCGGGCCACGGCGTCGACCGTGGGTCGACTCGACCCGAGCGCGGATGACCTCGCCGAGCTCACCACCGAGGTCGAGGGACTGCGGGTCGGGCTGCGTGATGTCGAACAAGCAGCCCGGCAGGCGCTCGGCCAGTCGGGCTGAGCCGGCTCAGGGGATGCGGGTGAGGTCCAGGGAGTCGCCGCGGACGCTGGAGGCAGCGTGCTCGTTGGCCGTCGCGACCACCTTCGTGGCGTGCGCGAGTCCCGCGGCCCGCGCGAGGGCGCTGGCGGCTACCTCGTCCGGGTGACCGGGCTGGCGCGTCGCGCTGACCAGCGTGGACGCGCCCGAGTCACCCGCACGTCGGGAAGCCGGCGGCCGGGTGCCCACGACGGGGGCCGGCACGGCGAGGTCGGTGATGCGCATGGTGGCCTCCGGTGCTGGTCGGACAAGGGCGGGTGCGGGTCGAAAGGACTACCTCACCAGCATCGGCAGCACGCCCACCTCGGGTGACTACCCATACGGGTGGTTCTTGGGCCGTCGGCCGTGACTAGGCCGAGTAGTCAGTGTCCGTCGGCCCACCGACGAGCGCGGACACGCGTGGTACGACACGCCCGGCGGGGCATGCAACGACGTTCTGATGCTCTTGGTCAGCCCTCGGCGCACCCCGACGGCGGGGCCTAGGGTCGGCGGCGTGCGACCGCTGGCTGTCTTCGACATCGACGGCGTGCTGGCTGACGTGAGTCACCGCGTCCACTTCCTGGAGCGAGACCCCGCGGACTGGCGGTCGTTCTTCGAGGCCGCCCGTGACGACCTGCCCTGGCCCGAGGGCGCGGCCCTCTGCTCGGAGGCGGCGAAGGACTGCGACGTGGCCTACCTGACGGGCAGGCCCGAGCGGTGCCGGTTACAGACCGAGCAGTGGCTCCGCTGGCACGGCTTCCCGCCAGGGCGGCTGGTGATGCGCGCCGAGGGGGACCACCGCCCAGCCCGCAAGGTCAAGCCAACACTGCTGCGCACGCTGGCCCGTGGGCGGGTCGTCGCCGTCGTGGTCGACGACGACAAGGACGTGTGCGACGCCTACGAGAAGGCCGGCTGGAACGTGCTGCGGGCGGCCTGGGCGAGCCGGTCCGACACCCTCCATCAGGCTCAGGAGGACGACGGCCGGACCTGATCCCGCCGGCCCCCAGCCGCGAGGGACAGGGCGGACTGCACCGGTCCGGCCTTGGCGTGCGCCTCCTGCACCTCCGCCGACGGGTCGCTGTCCCAGGTGATCCCGCCACCGGCCCACAGATGGACTCGACCCTCCGCCAGCGCCACGGTACGGATAGTCAACCCCAGGTCGAGACCACCTGGCCAGACAAAGCCCAGTGCTCCCATCGCCGGACCGCGCCCCACCGGCTCCAACTCGGCGAGCACGCCACAGGCTGCGTGCTTGGGGGCGCCGGTCACCGAGCCGCCAGGAACAAGGGCCCGCAGCACATCCTGCACGGTCACTCCACCAGCGAGCTCGCCCACCACCGTCGTCGCTGCGTGCCAGAGCCCAGACCAAGGACAGACGTCGTACAGGCCGTCGACGGTGACCGAGCCGGGCACGGTCACGCGGGCGAGGTCGTTGCGCTCGAGGTCGACGATCATGACGTGTTCCGCACGGTCCTTCGCGCTGGCCCGCAGCACGTCCGCATCGCGAGCCGTTCCCTTGATCGGTACCGTGGTGACCCGGTTTCCGACGACCCTGACCAGTTGTTCGGGTGACGCCGACGCCACGACCCATCCCACGCCGGAAAGGACTCCCGCGTACGACGCCCCCGGCAGGGCCGCGACGGCACCGGCCAGGACGAGTGGGTCTCCGGAGAAGGAGGCCGAACGGTGCCCGACGACGTTGGCCTGGTAAACGTCACCGCGGGCAATCGCTTGGCGTACCCGCTCCACTGCGGCGGCATGTTCAGCGTCGGTCCAGCTCGAAGCCCACTCGCCCACCGTGCTCGAGCCGGCGCCGATGGACCCCACCGGCTGCGAGCGGGGAGCCCCGGGGTCGAGGCGGTAGGCGATCGCCACGCACTCGGGCACCTCGACCGGGCTCGCGGCCCCGAGCGGCACCCCGCCGAGCTCCGCGCAGGCGCGCGCCCCCAGCAGCAACGCGACCGCGACATCCCCGCGTTGCTGTGCGGGCTCCCCGGCCAGGCCGTGCTCGGCGAGCAGAGCCAGGACGTCACCCGGGTTCGAGGACTCGACCCTGTCGAGCTCCACCAGCGACCCGGACCAGGCAGAGGGCGCACTCGACACCCGACCAGTCGGGGGAAAGGAGCCGCGCATTCGGTGGTTCAGTGACACGATGGCCCTTCCGACACTGGAACTGACCAGATCGACTCTGACCAGCTAAACCTGTCGCAGATCGACGCCGAGTACGACGAGTGGACGGCCTCACGAGGGCCACCCGCTCGACCCTGACCCTGGAGCACGACCATGTGCCAGCACCACCCGCACTGCCCGCCCGCTGACGCCACCGACCACGACGCGGCTCGTGTGGTCAGCACCCACCCCGAGCAGGGATGGGTCCTGCTCTGCAACGGCGTTGTCGTGTTCGACGACACCGGGGAGCTGCTCCCCGACCGCCGCGCCGTCGCGCCGCACCGCCCGGCGGTCCGCAAGGTCGCCTAGCTGTACTCGTCCACCGGCGGGCACGAGCAGACCAGGTTGCGGTCGCCGTACGCCCCGTCGATGCGCCGTACCGGAGGCCAGTACTTGCTGGCCTTGCTGACCCCGGCGGGGAAAGCGGCAACCAACCGGTCGTAGGGAAGCTCTCCGAGGACGCTCTCGGCCGTGTGCGGAGCACCGGCGAGGACGTCGCGATGGCTGTCGATCTCGGCGCGGATCGCGATCATCGCGTCGCAGAACCGGTCGAGCTCACGCAGGTCCTCGGACTCGGTCGGCTCGATCATCAACGTTCCGGCGACAGGGAAGCTCATCGTGGGCGCGTGGAAGCCGTAGTCGATCAGTCGCTTGGCGACGTCGTCGACGCTGACGCCGGTCTCCTTCGTGATCTGGCGGAGGTCGACGATGCACTCGTGCGCAACCAGGCCGCCGCGGCCGGTGTAGAGCACCGGGTAGTGCGGCTGCAGGCGGGCGGCGACGTAGTTGGCCGACAGCACGGCGACCTGGGTGGCCCGGGTGAGCCCGGGTCCCCCCATCATCCGGATGTAGGCCCAGCTGATCGGCAGGATCCCCGCGGAGCCGTACGGCGCGGAGCTGATCGGTCCGGGCCCGGTCGTGGGGCCGCACTCGTCGTTGAGCGGGTGGTTGGGTAGGTACGGCGCAAGGTGTGCGCGGACGCCGACCGGGCCGACACCCGGTCCGCCCCCGCCGTGCGGGATGCAGAACGTCTTGTGGAGGTTGAGGTGGCTGACATCGGCCCCGAACTTTCCCGGTCGGGCCAGGCCGACGAGGGCGTTCAGGTTGGCACCGTCGACGTAGACCTGACCGCCGGCGTCATGGACGGCGGCGCAGATGTCGGTGACCGCGGTCTCGAACACGCCGTGCGTGCTCGGGTAGGTGATCATCAGGGCGGCCAGGTTGCCGTCGTACTGGGTGATCTTGGCCCGGAGGTCGTCGACGTCGACGTCACCGCTGGGCGTGGTGCCGACGACCACGACCCGCATGCCGGCCATCACGGCGCTGGCCGCGTTGGTTCCGTGCGCCGAGGCGGGGATCAGGCAGACGTCCCGCTGGTTGTCACCACGCGCGAGGTGGTAGGAGCGGATGGCGAGCAGCCCGGCGAACTCGCCCTGGGAGCCCGCGTTCGGTTGCAGGGACACCGCGTCGTAGCCGGTGATCTCGCAGAGCCAGCCCTCGAGGTCGGTGACGAGCTGCTTGTAACCCCGCGCGTGCTCGAGCGGCGCGAAGGGGTGGATCGCCCCGAACTCCGGCCAGGTGACCGGCTCCATCTCGGTCGTAGCGGTGAGCTTCATCGTGCAGGACCCGAGCGGGATCATGGTTCGGTCCAGCGCGAGGTCTCGGTCGGACAGCCGGCGCAGGTAGCGCAGCATCGCGGTCTCGCTGTGGTGGCTGCCGAAGACGTCGTGCGTGAGGAACGGGCTGCTCCGCCGCAGGGCCTCAGGCAGGGCGTCGGGGGTCGAGGCGTCGAGCGCGTCCCAATCCTGGCTCCCGCTCCCGATCCCGAACGCGGCGAAGGCCTCGGTGACCACGTCCAGGTGCGCTCGCGTCGTGGTCTCGTCGGTGCTGATCAAGACGGTCGAGGCGTCCACACGTCGCAGGTCGACGCCGGCCACCCGCGCCCGCTCGACGACCGCAGCCGCGTCAGGGGTGCTGACCTGGACGGTGTCGAAGAACGGCCCACTCGCGCCAAGGGCCTGAGCCAGGACGGCGGCGTACCGGTGCGTCCTGCGGGCGATCGTGGTGAGCCCCTCGGGACCGTGCCAGGTCGCGTACATCCCGGCGATCACCGCGAGCAGCACCTGCGCGGTGCAGATGTTGCTCGTGGCCTTCTCGCGACGGATGTGTTGTTCCCGGGTCTGCAACGCGAGCCGGTACGCCGGGGCGCCGGCCGCGTCGATGCTCACCCCGACGAGCCGACCGGGGATGGCCCGCTCGAGCCCGGCCCGCACCGCCATGTAGCCCGCGTGCGGACCGCCGTAACCGAGGGGGACGCCGAAGCGCTGGGAGGTCCCCACGGCGAGGTCGGCGCCGGCGTCGCCGGGGCTTTCGAGCAAGGTGAGCGCGAGCAGGTCAGCCGCAACCGCCACGAGGGCGCCCTTGGCGTGGGCCGCTGCGACGATGGGTTTGAGGTCGCGGACAGCGCCGCTCGATCCGGGGTACTGCACCAGCACGCCAAAGATGTCGTCAGGGAGATCTGTCGACAGGTCGCTCACCACGACCGTCAGTCCGAGCGGTAGCGCACGGGTCCGCACGACCGCGATCGTCTGCGGGTGGCAGTCGGCGTCGACGACGAAGACCGCGTCCTTGCCTGCTGTGCTCTGCCGGCGGGTCAGCGTCATCGCCTCGGCCGCCGCGGTGCCCTCGTCGAGCAGGCTGGCGTTGGATGTCGGCAGGCCGGTGAGGTCACCGATCATGGTCTGGAAGTTGAGCAGAGCCTCGAGCCGCCCCTGGCTGATCTCCGGCTGGTAAGGGGTGTACGCGGTGTACCAGGCGGGGTTCTCCAGCACGTTGCGCAGGACGACGGGTGGGGTGTGGGTGCCGTGGTAACCCAGCCCCTGCATCGGGACGGTGACCCGGTTCTGCGCCGCGAGCAGGCGTAACTCGGCGATCGCTTCGGCCTCGCTCGCCGCGGCAGGCAGGTTGAGGGCGGTGGTCGCCCGGATGGCGTCAGGGACCGCCTCGAGCGCGAGCTCCTCCAGGGTGCCGCGCCCGACAACTGCGAGCATCTTGGCAAGCTCATGGTCAGCGGGCCCGATGTGACGGGTCGCGAAGGGAGCCGCCTGCTCGAGCTCACGCAGGCTCGCCGGGTGAGTGTCGGTCGGGGTGGCTGGGGACGGGGTGGCTGGGGTCGGGGTGGCCGGGGACGGGAGGGCGTCAGTCATCGAGAGGGCTCCATGGGTGTAGGCGGACGCACCTGACGCGCGCTCGCTCGCCCTCCCCCTCTGTCATGGGACCTGAGAGCTTCACCCTGACGCTTGCGCGAGCAGGGCTTGCACCGTCGGTGGGACTGACCCGCTGCCACGGGTCGGACCACTTTCCAGAGACGCCTGCCCCACACGGTCCGTTGGCCTGAGAGGTTGTCGGGGAGTGATGCTCCTTCGGCGCCCGGCGCTGGCTGCGCAAGAACTCTCCCGCGAGGGGTGGTCGGCCCGTTCAGGGTAGCAGTGCCCCTCCGGTCGGCTCTGGCCTGGTAGGGCGTCAGGCGCTCGTACGACGCCTGCGTCGGCTGGCGAGCTCGTCGGCGCTGCTGCCAGCCAGGTCTGCGCCACCCGCCTCGATGCCGGCCCGATCGTCGCTACCGTGCGCCCTTTCGCCCGGCAGGTGGGCCAACGTGCCCTCGACCTCACGGACCTGACGGCCGACGGCGATCGCGAAGACCGCCTGACCGCCTTGGAGCAGGTCGACCATCTCATCGGTGCTCGTGCACTCATAGACCGTGGTTCCGTCGCTGATCAAGGTCACCTGCGCGAGGTCCTCCACGCCGTGGTCGTGCAGGGTGCTGATCGCGGTCCGGATGTTGGCAAGAGAGACCCCGGCGTCCAGCAGCTTCTTCACGATGCGCAGGACCAGGATGTCGCGGAAGGAGTACAACCGCTGCGAGCCTGATCCCCGCGCCTCGCGGACGGTCGCCTCGACCAGGCCGGTCCGCGCCCAGTAGTCCAGCTGGCGGTAGGTGATCCCGGCGGCGCTGCAGGCTGTCGGGCCGCGGTACCCCACGCTGACCTCGTGACGCCCACTGTGCGCCCCCGGACGCTCGTCCTCGGGCAGGTCGTCGAACAGGCTCCCCTGAAGGCTCATGCCGAACTGTCGGCTGTCCGGACCGGGGTCCTGCACGTCCACGGTCACTCCTTCAGGTCGGCTGGTGCTCGCTGGTGCTGGCATCCTGTCCCGGGAACGTTAGAAACCGTCAACGTGACGGTCAACGACCCGCGGCCGGTGTGTCCGAGACCTCAACCTCTTGTTGAGGCTTAGGACTCTTTGTCGAAATCCTCAGGCGTGATGGTGTCGAGGAACTCGCGGAATTTCTCCACCTCGTCCTCCTGCTCGTCCGGGATGGCGATGCCGGCCTCGGCGAGCACGGACTCCTGGCCCTTGATGACCGCACCGGTCCGCATCGCCAGCGCGATCGCATCGCTGGGCCGGGCACTGACCGTAACCCCGTCGTCAAAGCCCAGCTCGGCGTAGAAGACCCCATCCCGAAGGTCACTGATCGTGACCGAGCGCAAGGGGCGATCGAGGGCGTCGAGCAGGTCCCGGAGCAGGTCATGGGTCATCGGTCG
The DNA here is from genome assembly GCA_038230355.1 of Mycobacteriales bacterium. GTDB lineage: Bacteria > Actinomycetota > Actinomycetes > Mycobacteriales > SCTD01 > RYN-111. The sequence goes on from JBBRNK010000016.1 coordinate 40,287, forward strand.
GGCGGTGACCACGCCCTGCTGGGCGAAAGCGATCGCGGTGGCCTCGACCGCGCCGATCCAGATCGGCAGGTAGCGCTCGCCGCCGGCTTCCTTGAGCAGCACGATCGGCTGCTGGCTGGGGAGCTCGACGCGAACACCGACCACGGTGAGCTCGGTGAGCGGCGTGCCGTCCTGGTCGTCCACCGAGGGTCCTCCTGGGCCGGGTGCCGGTGGGTACCGGCGTTGTCGTTGACCCTACCTCCGCCGTTCCACCTGACCGGTCGGCGGTTCCAGCGGTCCTGACGACCGCACCCGAGCACGAGCCCGGTGGCGATCGCGGGAGTCGGTCAGCGGCGCAGGCCGGGGGCGAGTCCGGCCTTCACAAGAGTCGCGTGCAGCTTCACCGACAGGGCGGCCAGCTCCCGGGCCACCTCGTCGGCGCGGGCTCGGGCCTCGGGGTTGCGCTGGCGCACCAACGGGGTGACCACTTGCTCCACCAGGCCGATCTCCCGCTCGGCGGCGGCCTTGAAGGGCCGCAGGTGACGCGCTTCGATCCCGAAGCGGGACATCTCGGCGACGGTCTTCGCCACGACGAGGGCGTCCCCGTCGTAGTGGCTGCCGCCGGGACGCGGGCCGACCATGCCGTACTGCTCGAGCTGCTCGAGCTGGGCCGGCTCGAGGCCTGCGGCGTCGAGGAGCTCTCGGCGCGACAACCGGACCTCGCTGGCATCCGGGCGGAACGCGTCAGGACCCGGCATGCCCTCCGCGGCGACCAGCGCCCGCGGCACCTTCGGCCCACCACCGCTGGCACCAGGCGGTTCGAGGCCCCGGTCGATGGCGTCGAGGTGTTCCTTGATGACGCGCAACGGCAGGTAGTGGTCCCGCTGGGCGGACAGGACGTACCGCAGGCGGCCGACGTCTTCCCGGGAGAACTTCCGGTAGCCCGACGAAGTGCGCTCTGGCTTGATCAGGCCCTCGTCCTCGAGGAAGCGAATCTTGGAGATGGTGATGTCGGCGAACTCCGGGCGCAGCTGCCCGAGAACCTCACCGATGCTCATGAAGGCGCGTGAAGGCATCCCGCTGGGTCCACCTGCTGGTCCACTCGCTGGCCCGCCTGATGGCCCACTCGCTGGCCCACTCGCTGGCCCACTCGCTGGCAAGGGCATGCTCAACTTCCCTCTCCGGCGCGTGGTCCGGCGAGGAACACCAGCCGGTACTTCCCGATCTGCACCTCATCACCGCCCGCGAGCGAGGCCACATCGATCCGCTCACGGTTGAGGTAGGTGCCATTGAGGCTCCCGACGTCCTTCACGACGAACCCGGCGCCTTCACGGGCGAACTCCGCGTGCCGCCGGGAGACAGTGACGTCGTCCAGGAAGATGTCGCTCTCGGGGTGTCGACCGGCGGTGGTCACGTCTGCGTCGAGCAGGAAGCGCGATCCGGCGTTGGGGCCACGCTTGACCACCAACAGGCCCGAGCCGGCCGGAAGGGCTTCCAAAGCAGCTCCCGCTCCCTCGACAGGAGTGTCATGCGACGTCTCCGTCGCATCGGCGGCCTCCAGTGCCCCTTCGAGGGCGCTGAGAGAGATGGCTGACGTGGTCTCAGCTCCCGCCCGGCTCTCACCGCCGTCGCCTGGCCGGCTCACCGGTGCGCCACAGCGCGCGCAGAATCGGCTGTCCTCGGGGTTCTGCTGGCCGCACTGGGTGCAGAACACGGTGTTGCCGCCTCCTTCGAGCCCGCGTGGGCCATCTGTCATGTCGCGCTCGACGCTCCGCCTTGAGTCTGCAGACGCGAACATCCCGCGCCATTCTTGCCGTTCCCCGGCGCAGGCAACCCTGTCAGCGCGCCACACCGTCCCGCGCAACGTAGCCGGTGCGCTCCCCAAGGGTCAACCGACCGTCGACCCTCACCTGACCCCGAAGTCTTATCTGGAGGTAGAGACTAACTAGCGGTCAGCGCCTCATAGGTGCCCACGTCAAGAAGGGCGTCGTCCACCAGCGCCGCCTCCACCCCCACCGCGGGGGACAGCTCCACCATCCACCCCTCGCCGTACGGGTCGCTGTTCACCAGTTCCGGGTTGGCGTCGAGAGCCTCGTTGCGGGCGGTGATGGTGCCCGCCAGCGGCGCGTACACGTCCGAGACGCTCTTGGTGGACTCCACTTCGCCGAAGCTCTGGCCGGCGGTCACCTCGGTGCCGACGGCCGGAAGAGTCACGAACACGATGTCTCCGAGGGCCTCCTGGGCGTAGGACGTGATCCCGAGGCGCAGGGACTCCCCCACCACCTGGACCCACTCGTGCTCGGCGGTGTACTTCAGCTCGGTGGGGTTCACCGGGGCCTCTCGGTCGAAGGGCGCGCCGTCCCTTAGGGGCCCGGCGCTAGTCCGCCCGAGCGTAACGAGGCGCCGACACCGCTCGCAAGGCGCCTACCCTGACGCGCTCCACGCGGGCCACGTCGGTCGTCCCGCCAACCCGGCGGACCGCGTCCTCGACCCCCCCGGGGATCGCCATGGCACCGGCCAGGGTGGAGGGGTCCCCGACGACGACGAAACGGTAGGGCGCAACCAGGTGCGTGCCGTCGACCTCGATGCCCTCGGGGGTGTCGACAAGAGCGGTCTGCGCGACGACCCGCACGGCACCGGGCGCGCCGTCGGGCCGCGTGCCCTCGATCTGCACCGCCTCGGCACCGGCGTTGCGGAGCTCCTCGAGAGCGTCGAGCAGGACCGAGGCGCTCACTTGGGTGCGCGGGTCGGTGATCCGGACGGTGACCCCGGGACCCGTCGCGGCCACGGTTCCGGCAATGACGCCGAGCAGCTGGGTGCGTCGTACCGCCTCCGCTAGTGCAGCCTGGTCCGCACCGCTGCCCGAGGTGAGCCGCGACCGGGTCTCGGTGAGGGTCGCGACCTCCTGCCGCAAGCGGTCGCTGCGGTTGCTCAGCTCGTCGAGGATCTGTACCAGGTCCTCCTGACGGGCGTTCGTGAGCAGCCCGTCATTGCGGGTGGAACGCACCTGGACGGCGAGCCCGAAGCCAAGGAGCAGCAGCAGGGCCGCGACGAGGACGTCGACGCGTCGGGCACGTGGGCGCAGGAAGCGCGACAAGGGCGCTGACCCGGTCATGCGTGGAAAAGGTGCCGGCGGATGGCCGCGGCGTTGGTGAAGATCCGGATCCCGAGGACGACCACCACACCGGTGGACAGCTGACCGCCCACGCCGAGCTGGTCGCCGAGGAAGACGACGAGGGCGGCAACCAGCACGTTGCTCACGAACGACACCACGAACACCCGGTCGTCGAAGATCCCGTCCAGCTGCGCCCGGATCGCCCCGAAGACGGCGTCAACCGCGGCAACGACGGCGATCGGGAGGTAGGGCTGCAGCTCCGACGGCACCGTCGGGTGCAGCACGAGCCCCAGGACGACGCCGAGGACGAGCGCGGCCGCGGGGATCACGAGGTGCGCCCGGGTGACGGTGCCGCGGTGACAGGAGCTGACGAGGGACGGGAGGAGGCTGCTGCCGGGGCGGTGGGCGGGGTCGGTGCCGGGGCAGTGGGCGGGGCGGCTGCGGGGTGGGCCACGCGCAGGTCGGGGATGGCGGCAGCAGGGAGCCGGAGCTCGGAGGCGCGGCTCACCGCGAAACCGATCCCGTACAGGGAGATCCAGGTCGTGAACCGGCGGGCCGTAGTGCTGTCGGCAAAGCTCGGCTCCATCTGTTCGACGCTCCCGACGGCGCGCAGCACGTACGGCGGGGAGAGCGGGCGGAAGTCCACGAGGATGGCCTCGCCCGCCGAGCGGATGGCCGTCATCGCCGTCAGGCGCTGGCCGTTGACGCTGATCGCCTCGGCCCCGGCAGCCCACAGGGCGTTCACGACGTCCTGTACGTCCCGGTCATAGACCCGCCCGCTGCCGAGCTGGCCTGCCTGGGTGGTCGCCTCGGAGCTGACGTCGGGCGCGTCGTCCAGTGTGACGACCAGACCGGGCCCCCGCACCGCCGTACCGCCGGTGACGAGCTCGAGCTCGGCCACCAGGCCCGCTGCCGAGCGTCCCTTGGCTCCCGCGCCCAGGGCGGCATCCCGGGCCCGCTGCACCTCGCCGCGCAGGCGGCTGGCCTGGGCGTCGAGCTGGTCGGTCTCGGTGGTCTGACGGTGCACCTCCGCGATCAGCGCCCGGCGTCCCCCGCCGGTGTCGCTGGCTCGCTGACGCACCTGCGAGGCCGCGATGCCGGTGGCCGCGCCGACCACGACGAGCAGGACCACCAGGACGAGCGGCACGCGACGCGGCCCTCGTTGGCGGCTGTTCGTGGGCCCCGGCGACGGTGGCGGGCGGCGCGCAGCGGTCTCGCCGTAGGACGGGTCCAAGGCTGCTGTCGTCATGTCGACAAGCAGACTCATCGATCTATGGTTCCGGTTTGTCGGGTCGACTGGACCGGAGCTCATAGGTCCATCCTGCCCCACGATCACCCGTTTGCTGCGCCGCGGCGCGGTCAGGGCTCGCGCCGTCCCCGGGTCTTCGACAGGTCAGCCGCTCGGGCGCCGCCAGGGTCGGGATCAGGCCCAACGCACTGCGGGTCCGGCGGCAACTGCACGGTCCTGCGGGCCTCGTGGCTGACCGGAGCGGGCACACTGCGCGCCGGTCGGGCGGTCGTGCCCTGGACGGCGCCGCTGCTCAGCGCCTCCCCTCCCGTACCGATCTGCCCACCCAAGTCGGGACGGGCGCTGGTGGCCTGGTCCGCCGCCTGGCCGACAACCGCACACCACTCGCCCAGCACGCGGAGAGCAGCAGCGGAGTCGGCGCCCTCAGCCCAGACGTGAGTGACGGCCTCCGACGGGTCGGGAAGGACCAGGACCCAGGACCCGTCGGACTCCACCACCCGTACGCCATCGGTCGTGTCGAGCTCCCGGCTCCCCGCGGCCTCCACCACGCTGCGCATGACGGAACCCTTGGCCGCCCAGGGAGTGGGCACGTCGCGTCGTACGACGTGGGCCTGCGGGATGCGGGCGTCGATCTGGGACAGCGTGAGCTGGGTGCGGGCCACCAGGCCCACCAGCCGGGCGAAGGCGGCCATCGCGTCGATGGCGGAGGAGAACTCCGGGATGACGAAGCCACCTCGACCGTCGCCGGCGAAGACGACTCCCGGCTCTGCGGCGGCCCGGGACAGGTCGTCGGGCGAGGTGGAGGTCCAGGCGATCTCGGCACCGTGGAAGCGGGTGATGCGCTCGGCCACCCTCGTCGTGGTCACCGGTAGCGCGATCCGAGCGCCCCGGCCGCGCTCGGCGGCCACGAGGTCGAGCAGCACGAGCAGGGCCCGATCCTCCTCCACGTGCTGGCCACGCTCGTCGACCAGGAACAGCCGCTCGCCGACGGGGTCGAAGCGCACCCCGAACGCCGCCCGCGAGCTCGAGACGAGCGCACCGAGGCTCTCCATCCCCTGCCGGTGCTCGGCAGGGGAGCCCGCGGCAAGGTTCTCATCGAGGCGGTTGTTGACCGTCAGGACGTCGACACCGAGCCGACCCAGGAGCGTGGGCAGGACCAGCGAGGCGGCACCGCAGGCCGTGTCGACGACGACCTTGAGACCGGCCTCGGCGATGCCGGTGACATCGATCGCGCTGCACAACTCCTGGGAGTAGGAGTCGAGCAGCCGGGGCGGGAAGGACAGCTCGGCGATCTCGCCGGGGAAGGCACGACGGAACTCTTGGCGACTGAAGGTCCGCTCGATCTTGCGACGCACGGTCGGCGAGACGTCTGCTCCCCGCTCATCGAGGAACACGATGTCGATCGACTGCGGGTCCCCAGGCGTGGTGCGCAGCACCACCCCACCGTGAGCCGAGCTGCGAGCTGTCTCGAACCGGGTCACCGGGAGCGGCACCAGCTCGAGGTCCTGCACGTCGATCGCGGAGCTGGTGAGCGCAGCGATGACCGCCCGCTTGAAGGCCCGGGCGGCGCGGGAGGCATCCCTGCTCGTCGTGACGACGCTCCCCTTCTTCAGGGTGGTCGCGTAGGCAGACGCCAGCCGGACGACGTACTCGGGGGTGATCTCGACGTTCACCATGCCGGACACGCCACGGGGGCCGAACAGCGAGGACGAACCCCGCGACTCCCAGATGACGCTGGTGTTGACGATGGCGCCGGCCTCGATGGTCTTGTACGGATAGACCTTCACCCCACTCGACACGAAGGCCTCCTCCTCGACGACGCACTCGTCGCCCACGACGGCGCCCTCCTCGATCCGGGCTGCCCGCATCACGTCGGTGTTCTTCCCGATGACGCAGCCTCGGAGGTTGGCCTGCGCGCCGATGAAGGCGTTGTCGTGGACGACGGCGCGGTGCAGGAAGGCGCCGCTCTGCACGACGACGTTGTCGCCGAGCACGGTGTACTCCCGCAACTCCGCCCCGGCCTCGACCTTGGCGTAGGCGCCGATGAAGGCCGGTCCCTTCACAATGGCGTCAGGATCGACTTCCGCACCCTCACCGATCCATACGCCTGGAGACACTTCGAAACCATCAATCTCGACCTCGACTCGACGGTTGAGCACATCGGCCTGCACTTTGAAGTAGCTCTCGTGGGTGCCGACGTCCTCCCAGTACCCTTCGGCCACATAGCCGTAGACCGGTGCGCCGGCCGCGACCAGCGCCGGGAAAACGTCACCGGACCAGTCCACCGCCTCGCCCGACGTCACGTGGGCGAAGACCTCGGGCTCCATGACGTAGATGCCGGTGTTCACCGTGTCGGAGAACACCTGGCCCCAGGTCGGCTTCTCCAGGAAGCGCTCGATGCGATGCTGCTCGTCGGTGATGACGATGCCGAACTCCAGAGGGTCTGGCACCCGCGTCAGACATACCGTGACGAGGGCGCCGCGGTCACGGTGGGCCTGGACCACCTTGCCCAGATCGATGTCGGTCAGCGCGTCTCCGGAGATGACCAGGAAGGCGTCGTCGCGCAGGGCATCCTCGGCGTTCTTCACCGACCCCGCGGTACCGAGGGGGGTCTCCTCCGTGGCGTACGACAGGTGCATGCCGAGGTCGTCGCCGTCGCCGAAGTAGGTCCGCACCAGTGAGGCGAGGAACTGGACGGTGACGACCGTCTCGTCGAAACCATGCCGCTTCAGCAGCCGAAGGACGTGTTCCATGATCGGCTTGTTGACGACCGGCAGCAGGGGCTTGGGCTGGTTCGCAGTCATCGGGCGCAGCCGAGTCCCCTCGCCACCGGCCATCACCACTGCCCTCACGCCGCTGCGCCTTCCCGCCAGGGTGCCGCCCGGTCGGCGACGACCAGCTGGCGGACCTGCACGACGTACAAGATCCCGGCCCAGACGTAGAGGACGCTGCCCCACGTCGCGAACGCCCAGCCGAGCGGACGGAAGACCGTCGCGAGGGTGTCGCAGCGGCTCGGGAGCGCGGCGAGCAGCATCGGGAAGGCGTAGAGCAGGTTGAACGTCGCGGCCTTGCCGAGAAAGTGCACCGGCAGCGGACCGTAGCCATGCCGGCGCAGGACGGGCAGCGTCGGCACCAGGGCGAGATCCCTCCCGACGAGCACCACGGCCCACCACAGTGGCAGGCCGTCCCGTGCCACCAGGGCGACGAGCGTCGCCGCGATGTACGCCCGGTCGGCGGCGGGGTCGAGCAGTTGACCCAGCCGTGAGAACTGGCCGAACTTTCGGGCGATCTTGCCGTCGAGGTAGTCGCTGGCGCCGGCGGCCATCAGCAGCAGGATGGCTCGGCCGTCTTGCTCCGTCACGAGCACCCAGTACAGGAACAGCGGCACCCCGAGGAGCCGAAGGGTGGACAGCGCATTCGGGATCGTCCAGATTCGGTCAAGCCTGTCCGGAGCGGTTACGGAGTCCGCCACCGGAGCACCAGGCGTCGACGGAGCAGCCGCCGGGGAGTTCGCAAGGTCGGCGTCTTCGCTCACCCGGCCACCTCCTGTCGCATCCCCGACCCCTACCGTACAAGCCGGACCGCGCCTCGATGCCGCCCCGTCGGGGAAGGCGCGCGAGGGGCCCCCTCGGTGGGTCGGCCCGAGTCCGTGGCAACCCACGCACACGGGCTGAGTGCTTACATCTCCCGTCAACCTCTCGCCCACGCCGACGGCGGCCTGCTTGTCATGGTCCGTCACACACGTACCTTCCTCGCGTCGGTGTGGGCGGAACTGCCCCCGACGAGCCCCAGCTCTTCGGAGTCGCTGCGGACGGGGGAGAACGGGACTGGACGACGGCTCCGGCCGGTGGAAGATTCGGTGCGACGCCATGACGGCTCGCGCCGTGGCGCAGGACCGACAGGGGTAGCGCATGTCAACGACGACGAAGCCCGACCTTTCCGTCACCACCACTGACCACCCGAACGCCATCCGCCTCCGCGAGGCCTTCGATGCCTTCTCGCGTGGGGACCTCGACACCGTGCGACAAAGCATGACCGACGACATCACCTGGACCAACGCCGGCAGCTCGGTCATCGCCGGCACGCATCACGGCTGGGACGCGGTCGCGCAGATGTTCGGAACCTTGATCGAGACGACCGGCGGCACGTTCACGATGAAGCTCGATGCCACCTTCGCCGACAACAAGATTGCGGTCGCTCTGTACGACGGGACCTCGACCGTCAAGGGCATGACTGAGACGCACCGGTTCGTGCTTGTCGACGACCTCAACGCGGAAGGCAAGATCACGGCGACCCACGTCATGTCGTACGACCAGGCCGCTGCTGACGCGCACATGAACCGGTGAAGTTGCGACCTCTCCATTGACTCACGCAAGGACGACCTGCCCACCGGAAGGCCACCAGGCCCTCCCCAGGAAGTGAACCGAACCTGCGAGTTGCAGGTCCGGCCCATTCCGATGTCGCGAGACATCACACAACGTCGGGCTGACAGGATTTGAACCTGCGACCCCTTGACCCCCAGTCAAGTGCGCTACCAAGCTGCGCTACAGCCCGCCGCCCGAAGTGGCCTTCGGAAGCCTGCGAACACTAGCAGGGTCACGGCCAGGGTCAGGACTTCTTGTTCTTCTCCCGGACCCGGACGCTGACCTCGACCGGCGTACCGGCAAAGCCGAAGTCCTCACGCAGCTTGCGCTCGATGAAGCGCCGGTAGCCGGCCTCGAGGAACCCGCTGGTGAACAGGACGAAGCGGGGCGGCCGCGTCCCGGCCTGCGTGGCAAACAGCACCTTGGGCTGCTTGCCACCGCGGACAGGCGGGGGCGTTGCCGCGACGAGATCGGAGATCCACTGGTTCAGACGGGCCGTGGGAATCCGGGTCTCCCAGCCGTCCAGGGCGGTGTGCAGGGCCTTGGCGATCTTGTCGACCGAGCGGCCGGTGAGGGCTGAGACGTTGAGTTGCGGGGCCCAGGCGACCCTCGCCAGCTCGCGGTCGATCTCCTTGGCGATGGCGAGGCGCCGGTCCTCGTCGACGAGGTCCCACTTGTTGAAGGCGATGACGAGGGCGCGGCCGGTCTCGACGACCATCGCGATGACCCGCTGGTCCTGCTCGCTGATCGGCTCGCTCGCGTCGAGCAACACAACGGCAACCTCGGCCGCATCGAGCGCGGACTGCGTGCGCAGGCTGCTGTAGTACTCCGCTCCACTGGCGTGGCTGACCCGCCGTCGCAGCCCTGCAGTGTCGACAAACTTCCATATCTCTCCACTTACTTCCACGAGGCTGTCGACGGGGTCGCGCGTGGTACCGGCGACGCTGTCGACCAGGACCCGGGTCTCGCCGGAGAGACGGTTGAGCAGGGAGCTCTTCCCCACGTTGGGCCGACCAAGTAGCGCTACCCGCCGCGGCCCTGCTTCCTGCTCGAAGCGCTCCGCCGGAGTCTCCGGCAACGCGTCGAGGATCGCGTCGAGGAGGTCTCCGCTCCCCCTGCCGTGCAGGGCGCTCACGACGTACGGCTCGCCGAGCCCCAGCGACCACAGCGCTGCGGCATCGGACTCGCCACGCTCGTCGTCGACCTTGTTGGCGGCCAGGATCACCGGCTTGTTGGTACGGCGCAGCACCTTGATCACTGCCTCGTCCGCATCGGTGGCGCCGATCACGTTGTCGACGACGAACAGAACGGCGTCGGCGGCGGCGATGGCGACCTCTGCCTGGGCACTGACGGCCACGGCGAGCCCGATGGCGTCGGGGTCCCAGCCACCGGTGTCGACGACAGTGAACCTGCGTCCCCGCCAGGTGGCGTCATAGGTGACCCGGTCCCTGGTCACCCCGGGGACGTCCTCCACCACGGCCTCGCGACGCCCGATGATGCGGTTCACCAGAGTCGACTTGCCTACATTCGGCCGGCCTACGACGGCGAGCACCGGCTGCGGTGCTTCGTTCTCGGTCATGCTTTCCTTTCGAGGCTCTGCGGCGGTGGCGCGTGCCCGGTGGCCTCGCCGGCGGCATGCAGGTGCGCCACCAGGATCAGGCGCAGCTACTCCGCTGCAGCTCCCACGGTACGGCGTGCGCGTGGGTCGCCGTGAACGTCGATCGTCACGGCGGCTCCGACCACGAGGGTGAACCGGCTGCGCATACGCGGCAGGCGACGTCCCTTGGGCATCGCCTCAGCCGTCCCGAGGACCGCCAGGGGACGACCGGCGCCCGTCTGCGCAAAGCCAGATACGCGACGCCGTCAGCCACCTGTTCGAGAGTCCCTGCCTCCCGGGTGCCTTCGGGAGGCTGCCACCCGCCAGCCGTGGCGGGTACCGGACGCGAACCGCCCGGGTCGGATGGACAGGAACCGCAGCCAATTCGGGTGATGCTCGCGCTGACTCGGCGGGCGGGAAGTCGGCGAACGTCACGTCGTCGGGCCTGCTGGGAGGACCCCTTTGGCCCGCGCGAGGCCAACAACAACCGCAACCACTTGGTCGAGAGTTAGCTCAGAGGTATCAAGGTGAACCGCATCGTCAGACGCCTCTAGCTTGTTGGTCTGGCTGTCACGTTCGTCTCGGCGCGAGAGGGCAACCTTCATTGAGGTGAGGCGGTCGTGATCGGAGACCAAACCGAGCGTGCTGGACTCGTCCGCCCGGCGCCGAGCGCGCACCTCCGGACGCGCGTCGAGGTACACCTTCAACACAGCGTGAGGAGCCACTACCGTCGCGATGTCTCTTCCCTCAACAACCGCACCCTGCCGTCCCGCAGCCGCACGCTGAAGCTCGACGAGGAGCGTGCGTACCTCCGGCACACCGCTGACCGCGCTCACCGCTGCGGTCACCTCGGGCGAGCGGATCTCGCGTGAGACGTCCTCGTCATCGAGCAGTACGGACGGTGCTGAAGGGTCCGTGACCAGGCTCACCTTCGCGCCGCGCGCTTCGCGGATCACCGACTCGGCATCTTCGGGATCCACTCCGGCTCTCAAGACGGCCAGGGCAACGGCCCGATACGTCGCCCCGGTGTCCACGAAGCGCCATCCGAGGGCAAGCGCCGTGGACCGGCTGACGCTGCTTTTGCCGGTGCCCGCGGGGCCGTCGAGGGCGATGACGTTGACGAGCTCTGCCACCGTTGGCGTGCTGGTCGAAGACGAGGCCACAGGCGTCCTACTTCCAGTCGGTCGCCGGGGTGACCAGGTGTCGATGCGCCACCGGCGAAGTCCGCGCGCAACGCGCCGCCGAGCCTAGCGGCGCGCGGAGCCTGCATCCGGCTACAGCCCCGCCGTTCCCTGGCCCAGAACTGCGCCATCAATAAAGTGAGGAAGCTATTTGTCAATAACTTTGACCGCGGAGAATGTCGACAAGTCATTCCAAATTCACCCGCCGGAGCGGTTGTCACGTGGCATCCTCAGCGCTCACCGAGGACGTGCCACCCGGCCTGACGAAGCACGTCGCCGAGCGACTGCGCAACCGAGGTCTCGACCACAAGCTCGATCAGACCCTGCGGACGGCCGGGTACGTGCTCCACGTGCACGTCCTCGACGTTGCACCCGGCGTCCCCGGCGGCGGTCAGGAGCGCCGCCAAACGCCCCGGCTGGTCGTCGACGCTGACGCGGACCCGCCCGAAGGCGTCTGACACCTCACCGCGCTTGACCGGCACCAGGGCTCGCCCCTGGTTGCCGCGACGAAGGAAGTCGTGGACGGCCGCCGAACGGTCCGAGTCGCGACCTGTGCGTTCCAACTCCGCTGCGAGTGCGGTGAGACTTTCAGCAAGTCGACGGACGACGGGTGCCACTTCACCGGCGTTGAGGACCAGAATCTCAGCCCACAGCCGCGGATCACTCGCAGCCAGACGCGTGGTGTCCACCAGGCCCGGACCTGACAGCGCACGTTGCAGGCCGTGCTTCGCTGACGCCTCCGACTGACCACTGGTGACGCTGCCGCGTGGACCGACCTGTTCGTCGGGATCGGCCAGCAGGCCGGCCAAGGCCGATGCTGCCACCTGCGGAAGGTGACTGAGCAGCGCAACCGACGCGTCATGCACGTACGCACTGAGCTCAACCACGGTGGCGCCACACCCTTCGGCCAGAGCACGCACGTCCAGCATCGCCTGCCGGGAGCTCCCAGACGACGGGCAGAGCGCCCAAGTACGCCCCACGAACAGGTCAGCAGATGCTCCCTGTGGCCCCGATGTCTCCCGGCCTGCCATCGGGTGTCCACCTACGACGGAAGACATGTTGCAGCCCAATGCCTCCACCTCGCGCTGAACCTGAGACTGCACTGAGGCGACGTGTGTATAAGTCATGCCGAGGTTGCTGCGTTGAACTCTGGCCAGCACACCTGCTGTTTCGCGTGGGGGCACGGCGACAACCACCGTCCCAGCGCGCTCGTGGCCGTCCCAGACCCGTCCGGCGCCACGCGCGACGGCTTGGGCGCAAGCCGAGCCATCACGGTCATGGACCACGACGTCAGCTCCGCCCCGCAGCGCAAGCCCGATGCTGGCCCCGATGAGGCCTGAGCCCACGACAAGGACATCAGCCACTACGCCTGCTTTTCTGGTGCGCGCGCGATCGCAAACATGCCGCACGAGCGGTCCCTCAGCACCCCACGGGGTGGCGGCCAACATTCAGGCTGCAACGCCCTCGTCATGGGTACGGGCCTGCCCGGTGCACTCGGACGCCCGGGGCCCGCGCCGGCGCCCTTGATCATCCCAGTTCTCGGCCACGAGGTTGGTCCCTCGGTCATTCGGCGACGGGTGCCCGGACTGGGATGCGCGCCTGATGGGGATCCCAACGTCAGCGCGCCCGGTGGGGGCCAGAACGAGTCCAGACACCATAGCGTCGCAGGTGTAACAAAACCACGCAGCGACTCGCTCACGTGTTCACCCGTTTCCCTGCCTCTCGGACAGCACCTGTCCGTTCTCGAAATGACCCTATCGGCCTGAGCCTAAAGAGGTGAGGCAAGGTGTCGGCGTGTTCCTCTCATGCTAGAACTGCATGTCTTACTAGAGGCATACCAATTTGCTGTTAAGTCAACTTATTAGCTTGTTGCAAAGCAGTTGAGGATGGTGGCGGTCCTTCCGGTGCGGGATCGGTATATAAGTCGATTAATTGCTGCCTGATCTTTGCCATAAGGAGGGCCAGAGACCCTCGGCAACGCTTCAGACACCACCTGCTGGCGGACTCTATTTGTCGACTTAACTTCAGATAAGAATCCAAACATTATGAGATACCGCCATACCGATTAGCTCTTGGAACCCACCGCGGGCTGGCTGTGACGATGATCAAGCGAGTGAGGTCCGCGGCGCCCCCCTACTCCGCATCGGTGTCCATCCAGTCCTGCCCCTCGCCGGTTGAGCACCGCCCTGACAGGAGGCACCCAACGCCAGCCAGCCGGTCAGCCGGTCAGCCAACCGGTCAGCCAACCGGCCGGACGGCCGGCCGGCCGACCAGAGTTGAGTCACCTTGCGGCGCCTGGATCGCGGACGCCGCGAAACAGGCATCGGGTGCTGTGCAGCCCGGGGCCTTCTGCGATCAGCTTGCACGGGCGGGCTGCTTGCGCGGCAGCGATCCAGGCTTACAGGCCGACGAGTGCGTACAGCGCGGCAACTTCCTGGGGCGAGAGGTTGCGCAACCGGCCGGGACGGTGGGAGCCGAGGTGGACAGGGCCGATCGCGGTACGCACCAGGGACTGGACCGGGTGACCGACCTCGGCGAGCAGCCGACGGACGACGTGCTTGCGGCCCTCGTGCAGGACCACCTCGACGAGGACCCGGTTGGCCGCGCTATCGACCAGCCTGAAGCTGTCGACCTTCACGGGCCCGTCCTCGAGCAGGATCCCGGCGCGCAAGCGCTTGCCGACATCGCGCTGGACCGGGCCGATGATCTCGGCCAGGTAGGTCTTGGGAACCGCGAAGGAAGGGTGGGAAAGGCGGTGTGCCAGCTCCCCGTCGTTCGTCAACAGCAGCAGTCCCTCCGTGTCGGCGTCGAGTCGCCCGACGTGGAACAGCCGTTCCTTCCGGTCGATGACCAGGTCACCGACGGTGGGCCTACCTTCGGGGTCCGACATCGCCGAGACCATGCCCTTGGGCTTGTTCAGTGCCAGATACACGCGGGTGGTGGAGGTGGTGACGCGCAGCCCATCGACGCGGATTACTGCCGTTTCTGGGTCGACCCGCCGCCCTTGTTCGAGCACCGGCTCCCCGTCGACGGAGACTCGACCTTCGGCGATGAGCTCCTCGCAAGCTCGTCGGGAGCCCATGCCAGCAGCGGCGAGGACCTTCTGGAGCCGGATACCTTCGTCGTTCATGTCGCCATCTCAGGTAGAGGATGAGTCCGACGTGAGTTCGTCGACCTCAGGTAGCAGTGGAGCAAGGGACGGCAGCTCGTCGAGGGACTGAAGTCCGAGCCGTTCGAGAAGGTAGTGCGTGGTGCGGTAGCGGGTTGCGCCTGTGTCCTCATCGGGGCCTGCCTCGACGACGAGTCCGCGAGCAACCAGAGTCCGGACGACGCCGTCGACGTTCACGCCGCGCACGGCGCTCACCCGCTGCCTGGTGACCGGCTGCCGGTAGGCGATGACCGCGAGCGTCTCGAGGGCGGCCTGGGTGAGTCGGGCCTGCTGGCCGTCCAGGACGAAACGCTCGACGTACGGCGCGCAGTCCGCACGCGTGTAGAGCCGCCATCCGCCTGCCACCTGGCGAAGCTCGAAGCCCCGCCCTGACGCGGTGTACTCATGTGCCAGTGCGTGCAGGACTGCCTCCACCTCGAAGGTAGGGCGCTCGACGACCTGCGCCAAGATGACCGAGGGAACCGGCACGTCCGTCACCAGGAGCACCGACTCCACGACAGCCGAGAGCGGCGGCGCCTCGTCGGGTCCGGAACCGCTAGCGAGCAGCTCGGGAGCACCACCCTTCGGATCGCCAGCCCCAGCGTCATCGGTGCCGTCCGTGCGCTCGTGAGTGGCGTTGTCTGCGTCAGCGGATCCGGTCGCCTCGGCCACCGGGGCGTCGTACCTCGGCTCGCCGGCCGGCTCCGAGGGGCGCTCTGACGCGTCGATACCCTCAGCGGGCTGCCCCTGCTCGGTCATGGTGCTCCATCCTCGTCCTGCGTCTGCTGCACCGATCGTCCGTGGCCCGGTCCACCATGGTCACTGCCCTCGACGTCACCCGGTGCTTCTGGCGCTTGCCGACCTAGAGGAACAGGTTCGTCCCACTCGGCACCGGCGGCCGCCGCGGCGGCCACCTCGTCGCTGGTCCCGCCCGGCGCAGGTCCGGTCCAGCGCACCCGGAGCTCGGCCAGCGCCTCGGCCTGCTCGAAGGACACCAGCCCCTCGCGATAGAGCTCGAGCAGCCCCAGGAACCGAGCCACAACCTCAAGCGTGCCGTTGCAGTCGGCCGTCAGATGCCGGAAGCTCGCGCCCCCGCTGCGGCGCAGCCGTTCGTGCATCAGAGCGGTCTGCTCGCGCACGCTCACCGTGCCGCCGTGCACGTGGTCCACCGCAACGAGCTCCTCGGCGCGCGGTGCCATGGCCTTTGCAGCCAGCTGGGCGAACTCCCCCGGTCCCAGCCCGAGCAGCACCTCAGGAAGCAGACCGGCGTACTGCGGCTCGAGGGTCACCTGCCGCGGGTAGCGACGGGACTCCTCGATCAGCAGCCCCGCGAGGTGAGCGGCCGCGAGCTTGTACGCGCGGTATTGCAGGAGCCGGGCGAACAGCAGATCCCGTGCCTCCAGCAGCGCCAGGTCCTCCTCGTCCTCCACCTCGGCCCCGGGAAGAAGACGGGCGGCCTTGAGGTCGAGAAGCGTCGCCGCGACGACCAGGAACTCCGTCGCCATCCCCAAATCCCAGGTCGCTCCGAGGGCGCGGATGTGCGCGATGAAGTCGTCGGTGACCTTCGACAGCGCCACTTCGGTGACATCGAGCTGATGCTTGCTGATCAGCCCGAGCAGCAGGTCGAACGGCCCTTCGAAGACGTCCAGGCGCACCCGGAACCCCTCCCGCGCCCCGTCTCCGTCGCCGACCCCGCTCCCCGGTGAGCCGGAGGGCTGGCGCTCCGGAGCGGCAGCCCCACCTTCCGGGGGCTGGCCGGGCTCGGTGTCGCGCCCGTCAGTCATGGCCTCAGCCACCCGTGAGCACCGTGATCAGCGGTCCCAGCACGCTGTCGAGCAGCTGCGGCAGCAGCGGGAGCGGTCCACCGAGCGGGATGAGCAGCAGGGCGAGCAGGACGGCGATGCCGAGGTTCTGCTCGACCAGGTAGTGCTCGGCTTTCTGCCAGCCGGCCGTTCGCGGCCCGAGGGCGAACAACAACCGACCACCGTCGAGGGGCGGGAGGGGGACGAGGCTAAGCGCGCCCAAGTAGAGCTGCGACGCCCCTGCGACAAGCAGCGCGATCTGCCCTGCGGCCCCCGAGAAGGACGCACCGTGCTGCAGCAACGACGCCAGACCCCCGTTGATACCGAAGCCGGCGCTGGCGCGGAACGCGAGCAGCAGACCTGCTCCCAGCAGCAGGTTGGTGGCAGGCCCGCTCAGGGTGACGGTCAGGACAGCGCCGCGTTGTCGGTGGTCGTGCACGTCCACCGGCTTCACCCAGCCGAGCCCCGAGATGGCCGCCGCGACGCATCCAAAGGGATCAAGATGAAGGCGAGGGTCAGGCTTAAGCCGGCCCTGTTGTCTCGGCCTACGATCCCCGATGCGATCGGCAACCCAACTCTGCACCCAACCATGGACAGTGATTCCAAAAACGAAGGACACCAGCAGCACGCCTAGCGCAGCTGGGTGCGCGAGGGCATAGAGCACGTCAGCGTCCGCGCAGGCGGCGCACCAGGATGCTGGCCTCGCCCTTCGCTTCGAAGTCCGCGAGTACGACGGCGAGCGCCTCACGCACGACGCGGCCGCGGTCGACGGGGAGCCCGTGATCGCCACGCAGCATCAAGCGCGCGTGCTCGAGGTCCATGAGCTCGTCCGGCGACACGTACACGGTGATCTTCTCGTCGTGCCGCTCACGGCCGCTGGGCCGCCGATCAGCAACCGCCCGGGGGCGTCGACGCGAGGTCGAGCGAACAGCATGGGAAGCCTCGTCGAGCCCGTCGGTATCCCCCGACGACACCGGCGACGGCGGCGACACGGGCGGCACGGAGGCCAGCTGCGGATCACCGGTTCCGCCGAGAAGGTCTGTACGACGAGCTTCCTCGCTGAGCGCCCCAGGCGTTGCGCCCCTGGCCCCCCGGTCTCGGGCCAGCTCACGATCGTCACGGCCGGCGCCCTCCCGACCGGCAGGCGCTACAACTTCGCCGGACTGTCCCAGACTGGACTGTCTCCGACCGGACTCCTCCCCACCAGACTGGCCCCTGCCAGACGCGTCCCGGGCACCCGAGTCTCCGTCCCCCGTTGAACGGAACAGCTCGTCCGCGCCCGGAAGGGCGATGCGGCGACTCATCGGGCCAGCACTTCCTTGGCGAGGTCGCGGTAGGCGGTGGCCCCCGAGGAGGTGGAGGCGTAGGACGTGATCGGCTCGCCCGCCACCGTCGTCTCCGGGAACCGGATCGTTCGGTTGATGACGGTATGGAAGACCCGGTCACCGAAGGCTTCGACGACTCGTGAGAGCACCTCACGTCCATGGAGCGTACGAGCGTCGTACATTGTTGCAAGAATACCCTCAACCTCAAGTTGAGGATTGAGTCGCTCCTTGATTTTATCGATGGTCTGGATAAGGAGAGCTACACCTCGCAACGCGAAAAACTCACACTCGAGCGGGATGATCACGCTGTGTGCCGCGGTCAGCGCGTTGACCGTCAACAGTCCCAGCGAGGGCTGGCAGTCGATCAAGATGATGTCGTAGTCGTCCACGACCGGACCGAGGGCGCGGAGCAACGTCTGCTCGCGGGCCACCTCGTTGACGAGTTGTACCTCTGCGGCGGAAAGATCGATGTTGCTCGGCAGCAGATCCATGCCTGCGACATTGGTCTTCAGCATCACGTCGTCCACGGTGACGTCGCTCTCCATGAGCAGGTTGTAGACGGTGCGGTCGAGCTGCATCGGATTGACCCCGAGGCCGACCGACAGCGCGCCCTGTGGATCGAGATCGACGAGCAGGACCCGTCGACCCTGCTCGGCGAGCGCTGCGCCGAGGTTGATCGTGGAAGTGGTCTTTCCGACGCCGCCCTTCTGATTGCACATGGCGATGATCCGGGCCGGCCCGTGTCGCTCCAGGGCGGGCGGCTCAGGCAGGTACGGCAGCGGACGTCCCGTCGGGCCCATCTCCCCCACCATGGGCGCAGCTTTTGTCGACATACTCACAAGTGCACGTACCTCTCTAAGGACTGAGTGCTGTTGCGACTTGCCGCCCTGTGTCCTTGACGACGTCGGGACTGTACGGCCTGCGGACCAGGCGAGACAACGTCGTGGGCAGATCTGTGGGCGACACGCCGAATCATTGTGGACAACTTCTCGCCACCTGTGGACAGGCCCTGGGCAGCAGGGCCAGCAAACCCGGCGGGCGGCTCCAGGCGGTCACGGAGCTGTGACGAGAGCTCAGGCGCGGGCCCGGGGATGCGCTCCCGCGTAGACCTCGCGGAGTCGGTCGACGGTCACCAGGGTGTAGATCTGGGTCGTCGTCACGGACGCATGACCGAGCAGCTCCTGTACGACGCGAACATCGGCTCCCCCCTCGAGAAGGTGGGTCGCGAACGAGTGCCGCAGGGTGTGCGGGGAGACCTCGACCGTCAGGCCGGCCCGACCCGCCGCCGCCCTCAGCACCGACCAGGCGCTCTGCCGCGACAGCGGCCCGCCCCGCGCGTTCAGAAACAACGCCGGCGTCCCCAGGCCGGCCGCAGCGAGCGCCGGACGTCCCCGCACGACATAGGCCTCGACGGCCTGGGATGCGTACGACCCGACAGGCACCACCCGCTGTTTGCCCCCCTTGCCGTCCAGCCGGACAAGGCCCTCCACGCGGTCGAGGTCGTCGACGGCCAGCCCGACCACCTCGGAGATCCGGGCGCCGGTGCCATAGAGCAGCTCCAGCAGCGCCTGGTCGCGCCATGACAGGGCGGTGTCGCCAGATCCGGCCGCGGCGAGCAGGCGGGAGACCTCCTCCACCGAGATCGCCTTGGGCAGGCGGCGTGCGCGTGTGGGCGGCCGAACCCGGGCCGAGGGGTCGACCGTGGTCAGCCCCTCCCGGAGCGCGAAACGGTGCAGGCCACGGACGGCCACCACGGTCCGAGCGGCCGAGGTCGCCGACAGTGGCAGGTGGTGCTCGGAGCCCGCCCGGAGGGTGGCGAGGAACTCCGAAACCGTCAGCTCGGTCACGTCGGACAGCGACACGACGGACGCCGAGGCCAGGAAGTCGACGTACCGGCGCAGGTCTCGCCGGTAGGACAGCAGCGTGTTGGCCGCGAGGCCACGCTCGACGGCCAGGTGGTCGAGGTAGGAGCCGACGACCCGTTCCACGCCGAGAACGCTCAGGCGAGGACCTCGGACCACGGCACCGACGGCAGCCCGTGCGCCTCGGCGACCGGGGCATAGGTCAGCTTGCCACCGACCGTGTTGACCCCGAGGGCCAGCGCGGAGTCGGCCTCGACGGCAGCCCGGATGCCGCGGTCGGCGATCTCCACCGCGTAGGGCAGCGTCACGTTGGTCAGCGCGTAGGTGGAGGTGTTGGGGACGGCGCCGGGCATGTTGGCGACGCAGTAGAACAGCGAGCCATTGACCTCGAACGTCGGGTCGGAGTGCGTCGTGGGTCGGGTCGACTCGAAGCAGCCACCCTGGTCGACGGAAATGTCGACGAGCACCGAGCCCTGCTTCATCCGTCCGACGAGGTCGTCGGAGATCAGCATCGGTGCCTTCGCGCCGGGGACCAGCACGGCGCCGATGACGAGGTCGGCGTCGAGGACGGCCCGCTCGATCTCGTAGGTGTTGGACGTCACGGTCTGCATGTGGCCCTGGTAGATCCGGTCCACCTCGCGCAGGCGGTCGACGTTCTTGTCGAGCAGCAGTACCTCGGCCTGCATGCCGAGGGCGATCGCGGCGGCGTTGAGCCCGGACACGCCGGCGCCCAGGACGACGACCTTCGCGGCGTAGACGCCGGAGACGCCACCCATCAGCACGCCCCGACCGCCGGCGGCGCGTTCGAGGCAGTGCGCCCCGACCTGCGGCGCCATCCGACCGGCCACCTCCGACATGGGGGCGAGCAACGGCAGCGACCTGTCAGGTCGCTGCACGGTCTCGTAGGCGACTGCCGTCGTACCCGAGGCGAGCAGCGCGTCGGTGCAGGCCCGCGAGGCAGCCAGGTGAAGGTAGGTGAACAGCACCTGGTCGGCGCGCATCCGGTGGTACTCCTCCGCCACCGGCTCCTTGACCTTGAGCACCAGGTCGCCGGTCGCCCATACGTCGTCGGCGTGGCCAAGGATCGTCGCGCCCGAGGCGACGAACTCGTCGTCGGTGATCGAGGAGCCAACACCGGCGTCCTTCTCGATGAAGACCTCATGACCGTGCGCGACCAGCTCGTGCACGCCCGCGGGCGTGATGGCTACCCGGTACTCGTGGTTCTTGACCTCGCGTGGAATCCCGACGCGCATGCTGATCAACTCCTGTCGTGCAGGTCAGAGGAGGTACGACGCTTCGTCCTGAGCCGGGTCCGGGCCGGGGACGACGACCAGACCGACGGCAGGGTCGCTCGCCACCGGACGTTCCGGGTCGTGCATCGCGCCAGCGTAGGGGGTGGCCCCGCGGCCCTGCGAACGGCGGTCACCACTTGGCGCGCAGGATGAGGTCCAGGACCACGGCGGCCCCCAGCTGGAGCCCGAGCCATTGCCGGGGCTGGGGCAGCCGGGCGGTCGCGATGAGCAGCCAGGGAACGAAGGGCAGCCAGATCCGCTCGACCTCCCCACGGGAGGCGCCCGACAGGTCCGACACGGCGACCGCCACCGCGACAGGCACGACCAGCCAGGCCCCAGCGCCGCGCGGGCGGGAGACCAGGGCTGTCACCCCGGCCGGTCCCAGAGCCACCGCCAGGACGGCAAGGTTCGCGAACAGGAAGTACTCATAGGGCCGCGACCCACCGTCACCGGCGCGGACCCTCACCAGCGTCTGGTCGAGCCCATCCGGGTAGAAGAACCCGAAGGCCCAGAAGAACCCGAGCACCGTAAGCACGCCGGCGCTTGCCCAGAACAGGGGCCGGACCCGGCGGGTGACGGCCAGCACGAGCAGCCCCAGCGGGATCACGCTGTAGCTGAGCATCAAGGCGACCCCGATCACGACCCCCCCGACCAGCGCCCCCCGTCGCACGGCCACCAGTGCGATCCCCCAGGCCATCACCGCCATGAAGAGCGCATCCGCGCTGACGGCGACCCACAGCGCCGCCGGCGCCAGCGCCACGAACGGCGCGCAGGCCCGGGCGGTGGGCTCGTCCACGACCGACCGCACCGTCACGAGGACGGCCGCGACCGCCGTACACCCGACACCGACGAACAAGACCGCGGCCGGACCGGGACCCCCGAGGCCAACGGCACGCAGGCCGGCGAGGACGAGCAGGAGCAGCGGCGGGTGGCCGGCGACCTGAGTCGTCCAGGGATGCGGGCCGTGCGCGATCGTCCTGGTGAAGCCGCCCAACAGGCTCCCGAAGCCGTCCACCCGAGGGACGTCGTGCAGGTACTCCCCACTCGGCAGCAGCGGGTCCCGCAGGGCTGCCGGCCCGTCCATCAGGGCCAACGCCACGCTCCACAGCACGGCAGCGCCGGTCGACGCGACGAGCAAGCGCCCCCACGGCAGTGCGGCGAGCCACGGCGCCGCCCTCCACAGCAGGACCGCCGCAAGGACGGGTACGACGGTCCACGCATCCGCCCGCGGGTGGTAATGGCCGGCGAACGGCGGGGCGGCAAGGTCGAGCTTGGGGTTGTCCCAGAACAAGGCCCACAGCCAGACAGCCAGCGGCAACACGACAACCGTTGCCGCGGGCCACCCGACGGTCCGCCGCACCGCCGTCACCAGTGGGGTTCTCGTAGGCCTGAGCACACGGCCACGTTAGTGACGGCTGGCGGAGCTTGGGCGGGCCTGCCAGGGGGCGTCAGCGGGCCGTAACCCCTCGAAGCTCCGCGCGACCGACGCAGCCGCCGCGAGGATCCCGACCGCGGCGGCGGCGTTCTCTAGGGTCCCTGACAGGACGGCCGAGACGGCGTCCGCGAGCGGCAACCAGCGAGCGGTCAGCTCCAGCTCCTCGTGTTCCTGAACGTCGCGCTCGACGAGCCGGACGTCCCGGGCGAGGTAGAGCCGGATCGCCTCGTCGGTCATCCCCGGGCTGGTCAGCACGTCGGCTAGCACGTGCCAGGTGTCCGCCGCGTAGCCGGCCTCCTCCTTGAGCTCGCGCTGGGCAGCCAGCAGGCCAGGCTCGCCGACCACGTCCAGCAGGCCCGCGGGGAGCTCGTCAAGCCGGCGACCGACCGGGTGCCGGTACTGCGTGACGATGAGGACCTGGTCCCCGTCGAGCGCGACCACCCCGACCGCGCCGGGGTGGACGACGACGTCGCGTTGTGAGGAGGTCTCCCCCGGCATCGCCACGATGTCCTGACGCATGTCGATGATGCGCCCGCGGTAGACGGTCTCGGAGCTCAGGACCTCGTAGTCATGCATGCCGCCACTGTCGCAAATCCACACGGCCCTGGCCGTGTGGATTTGCGAAAGAGGGGCGGCAACGTTCTCAGCGGCGACCGTTGAGCACCACCCCGAGGTACACGGCAGCCAGCAGCGGGCCGACCCCGCCGACGAAGGCGAGCAGGATGAGAAGTCTGAGACTCATGGGGAATCTTCCTAGAGCACGAGGGTGAGAACGACGACGAGCAGGAGCAGGAGTAGGGGAAGCAGGGCGAGAACCGTCGCGATCGTCTTCTCGCGCTGGGTCCAGCGCGGGCTCGCCCAGGCAAGGGCCAGCCCGACGAAGGGTCCGACGACGGGGGCCACGAACGAGCCCAGGCTCAGCAGCCCGACGGCGCCGATCTCCAACCCTCCCCATGCCGCACCCTGAGGTGTTCGGATGACAACCGGCTTCTCAGCGGCGGCCCGCGCACGGGCCCGGCTGTAGAGGATCGAAGCCACCACGAACGGCCCGATCAGCGACACCAGCAGCAGCACGATCCCGACGGCCGGCGGGAAGGAGAAGCCACCGCAGGACTCGGCTTGGCTGATGACGGTCCCGTCCGGGGTGGTCGCGATGCTGCTCGAACAGGTGCGCCCGCCTGCGATGAGGCCGAAAATCAGCACGCTCCCGGGCCCGCCGGGCACGACCAGGGTCCCGAGCAGCTTCTCGCGCCAGGACCAGCGACCGCTCGACCAGAGCAGAGCGACGCCCAGGAGCCAGCCGACGACCGGGACGAACGAGCCGACCGTCAACAAAAGGACGGCCGCCAGCTCCAGCCCGGTCGACGGCGGCCGGGTGAAGGTCGGCGCATCCGGCCCCGGCCCATAACCGTAGGCGGGCGGTTCCCCGTCGTCCCGGGCGGCAGCAACGATCTCCTCCGGCTCCCCCAACCGGTCCAGCAGGGTGCGCACTGCGGCTTCGTCGGCTGTCGCACCGGCCGCGCGGGCAGCCTGGAGGTGCTCGGCGATGCCCTCGACGAGCTCGTCCCGGCGGTCCGGCGGCAGGGCCTGGGCGGCGCGTCGCAGCCGGCCGAGGTAGTCCTCGACGAGCGTGTCGACACTGGGTGTGGTCATGGCTTCCCCTTCAGGAGCAGCTGGTCGACGGAGTCGCGAAAGCGCTCCCAGTCCTCGGTGAACCCGCCCAGAGCGCGGCGGCCGTCCGCGGTCAGTGCGTAGTAGCGCCGGGGCGGCCCCGACTCCGACTCGGCCCAGGTCGTCGTGACCCAGCCCTCGCGCCGCAGCCGTGACAGCAGCGGGTAGATCGTCCCCTCGCTGGTCACCAGACCCTCGACGTCGCTCAGCCGCCGAACGAGGTCGAACCCGTAAAGCTCGGTCTCGGCGAGCAGGGCCAGGACGCAGAACTCCAGCACGCCACGGCGGAGTTGGGAGATGCGTGTCCCACCCGGTTCCATGCGTGGCAAGGTACCCGGCAAGCCAAGGTTGCGCGAGCCCTTTGTCCGGCGTGTTTCGAGGCGTACCGTCCGTGTCGTGCCCGCACAGACCGCGCAGGTGACGACGCTGACACAGGCGCGCGCGGAGTTCTTCCGGCACCCCACCGCCCGGATCCTCGCGGGACAGCTGCTCGTTTTCGGAACGCTCCGCGCGGCACTCAGCCGCTGGTCGTGGACCGACGGGCTCGTCACCGCCGTACTCGTGGGGCTGCAGCCGTTCACCGAGTGGCTGATCCATGTGTTCGTGCTGCACTGCCCCGCCGACGGGCGACTCCGCGACCGGCTGGCCGGCTCCAGCCACCGCAGGCACCACGAAGACCCGCGCGACCTGCGCTTCCAGTTCCTGCACCCCCACGCCCTGTACGCCGGGACCGCCGTCCTCGTCCTGCTCGTGCTCGCGCTGCGGACCCCCTCGACCGTCACCGGTGCGCTGGCCGCGGTCGCGCTCACCGCGACCTACGAGTGGGTGCACTTCTTGATCCACACCGACTACCCGCCACGCCGAGGGCCGTATCGGCGGCTGTATCGGGCGCACCGGCTTCACCACTTCCGCAACGAGCGCTACTGGCTCGGGGTGACTGCCCGGACCGGCGACCGCCTGCTCGGCACGAACCCCCGCAAGGACAACGTCGAGGTCTCCCCCACCGCCCGCTCCGCCCTCGCACGGCGATGAGCCACAAGCCGTTGGTTTCCCGTCCCGGGTTCATGACGGCTGTGCTCGACGCCCTCCCCGCCCAGACCGCAGTCGTCGACGGGCGCGGCACCATCGTGGCCGTCAACGTGGCCTGGTCGCGGTTCATGAGCGAGCGCGGCGGTCAGGCCAGCAGCTGTGCCCAGGGCGTCAACGTCTTCGAGGTCCTCTCCCGGGTCCGTGGCCACGACCGAGCGTCCGCTCAGGAGGCGGCAGAAGGCCTGCGGGCGGTCCTGCGTGGCGAGACCAGCGAGTTCGACCGCGACATCACCTGCAGCTGGCGCCAGCACGACCCGCTGTTCTTCTCGCTGCAGATGGTGCCCCTCGACACCGAAGGTGGCGGGGCAGTGCTGTGCTATACCGACATCACCGCCCGCAAGCGGCTCGAGCTCGAGGCCGAGCGACGGGCCGTGCACGACGACCTCACCGGCCTGCCCAACCGGGTTCTGCTCCTGGACCGCATGCAGCAGGCCATGAGCTCTCGTGACGCCAGCCGCGCAGCTGTCCTGTTCATCGACCTCGACCAGTTCAAGCTCGTCAACGACGGCTACGGGCACGCCGCCGGCGACCAGGTCCTGCAGCAGCTCGCCCGGCGTCTGCTGGCCGTCGTGCGCCCGTCGGACACCGTCGCCCGGCTGGCCGGGGACGAGTTCGTGATCCTGTGCGAGCGGCTGCCTTTCCTCTCCGAGGCCTACCGACTCGCCCAGCGGGTCCTCGCCACCGTCACCGAGCCGTTCAGCGTGGACGGTGCCCGGCTCTCGCTCGGTGCGAGCATCGGCATCGCGACCGCCGAGGACCACCCGACCGTCCCCGCGGCGGACCTCCTGAGAGCCGCCGACCAGGCGATGTTCGAGGCCAAGGCGCGGGGTCGAAACCAGTTCGCCGTCCACGACAGCGGGGTGCAGTCCCGCAGTCAGGCCCGCGTCGAGCAGTCGCTCGAGCTGCGCCGCCTGGCGACCTCCGATCGGCTTGCTGTTCACTACCAGCCGTTCGTGGACCTGCACGACGGTCATATCACCGGTGTCGAGGCACTGCTGCGCTGGCAGACCGACGGCGACCCCGTCGACATCGCGGCCAGCGTGGCGCTCGCCGAAGAGATCGGGGTCATCGCGGAGATCGGGCGCCGGGTCCTGCGCGAGGCCTGCGAGCAGGGGGCGACGTTCCTGCGGCCCGACGGCTCCGTGCTCCCGCTGTCGGTCAACCTCGCCCCGCAGCAGCTCGACCGGTTCCTCGTCGCCACCGTCCGCGAGGTCGCCGAGTCAGCAGGCTTCCCTCTGTCATGCCTGACGTTGGAGCTCACCGAGCGCTCGGTCATGTCCGACCCAGACGCGTCGATCGCCGTTCTCTCGGCGCTGCGCGACTTGGGCGTACGCATCGCCATCGACGACTTCGGCGTGGGCTACTCCTCGCTGGCGTCCCTGCGCGACCTGCCCCTGGACACGCTCAAGATCGACCGAGACTTCGTCCGCGCGTTGGCCACACGGACGGCCGACGACAGAATCATCCGCGCGATCATCCAGCTCGCCGACGCCTTGGGGCTGCACGTCGTCGCCGAGGGCATCGAGCTGGACCAGCAGCGGACCCGGCTGATCGACCTGGGGTGCGACCGCGGGCAGGGCTTCCTGTTCTCCAGCGCCCGCCCCGCCGACGAGATCCGCCGCCTCATCCACAGCTGACGGCGCGACCCCGGACCTACAGCGGCAGACGCTGGGAGTCCGCCCGTTGAACGGCCGCGGCGACCAGGGCCGCGAAGAGCGGGTGGGCCCGGGTCGGCCGTGACCGGAACTCCGGGTGCGCCTGGGTCCCGACGAAGAACGGGTGCACCACCGCGGGCAGCTCCACGATCTCGACCAGGGTCCCGTCGGGCGACGTGCCGGAGAAGACCAGGCCGGCTGCTTCGAGGGCGGGCCGGTAGGCGTTGTTGACCTCGTACCGGTGACGGTGCCGCTCGGTGGCGGAGGCTTCGCCGTACGCCAGAGCCGCGACCGAGCCCTTCGCCAGCTTGGTCGGCCACAACCCCAGGCGCATGGTGCCGCCCATGTCGCGCTCACCGGCGACGACGTCCTGCTGGTCGGCCATGGTGGCGATGACCGGGTCCGGTGTCTCGGGGTCGAACTCGGCGCTGCTGGCCTTGACGATCCCGGCGAGCGAGCGGGCCACCTCGATGACCATGCACTGAAGGCCAAGGCACAGCCCGAGGGTCGGGATGAGGTTCACCCTGGCGAAGGTGATCGCGCCCAGCTTCCCCTCGATCCCGCGGACCCCGAAGCCTCCCGGGATCAGCACCCCGTCGACGCCCTCGAGCGCCCGGGCCGCGCCTTCGGGGGTCTCGCACTCGTCCGACGGGACCCAGCGGATGACGACCTTGGCGTCGTTGTGGAAGCCACCGGCCCGGAGCGCCTCGGTCACCGACAGGTAGGCGTCAGGCAGGTCGACGTACTTGCCGACCAGGGCGATCGTGACGACGCGGGCCGGGTGGTGCACACGCTGCAGCAGCCGGTCCCAGTCGGTCCAGTCCACGTCCCGGAAGGGCAGGCCGAGCCGCCGTACGACGTAGGCGTCCAGGCCCTCGCCGTGCAGGACCCGCGGGATGTCGTAGATGGAGGCGGCATCGACGGCCGACACGACGGCGTCGACATCGACGTCGCACATTGCGGCGATCTTGCGCTTGATGCCGTCGTTGATGGGCCGGTCGGAGCGGCAGACGATGGCGTCGGGGGTGATGCCGATGGTGCGCAGGGCCTGGACGGAGTGCTGCGTCGGCTTGGTCTTGAGCTCCCCGGACGGGCCGATGTAGGGGATCAGGCTGACGTGCAGGAAGAAGCAGTGGTCACGACCGACCTGCTGGCGCACCTGCCGGGCGGCCTCGAGGAACGGCAGCGACTCGATGTCGCCGACGGTCCCGCCGACCTCGGTGATGACCACGTCGACGCCCTCCCCACCGAGCGCGAGGATTCGGCCCTTGATCTCGTCGGTGATGTGCGGGATGACCTGCACCGTGTCGCCGAGGTACTCCCCACGCCGCTCCTTGGCGATCACCGCGCTGTAGACCTGACCGGTCGTGACGTTGGCGTCGCCGTGCAGGTCCTCGTCGAGGAAGCGCTCGTAGTGACCGACGTCGAGGTCGGTCTCGGCTCCGTCGTTGGTGACGAACACCTCACCGTGCTGGAACGGATTCATCGTGCCGGGGTCGACGTTGAGGTATGGGTCGAGCTTCTGCATCGTGACCCGCAGTCCGCGTGCCTTGAGCAACCTGCCGAGGGAGGAGGCGGTGAGGCCCTTGCCCAGCGAGGACGCGACGCCCCCGGTCACGAACAGGTGACAGGTCTGGCCCTCGGTTCTACGCGCCACGTGGGCTCCCCGTGCTCAGTGCTGACTGACCAGCAGGTCCAACGCCTGCTGCACGGAAGTTCACTCTAACAAGCCCCCAGTCGGACGGCGCAGGGACGCGCTCAGAAGTAGTCGAGCATCTCCGGCTGCGGTCCCGCGAAGACCGCCTCCAGCTCGGGGACGGGCCGGTCGGCGTGCCCGCTGCGGTGTAACGAGCGGCCGACGCCGGCAAACAGCAGCGCCAACCCCTGAGGTGTCACGGCTGGCAGTCCTCCCGCCGGCCTTGGTTCGAGGACCCCCCGACCTTCCTCTACGACGAGTTGGTAGCCGACGCCGGCCAGGCTGAAAGCGCCGCTCGCGTCGAGTCCGAAGCCGCGGGCGGCCACCGCCGCGGGCGGGTCGAGCACCCGCAGCATCCACGCCTGCACGCTCACCGGTGCGGGCACCCGGAACCCGAGCAGCAGCTGCAGGTCGACGGTGCTCCCCCGCCAGGCCATGGTGTCGACGAGCGCGCTCCACGACCCGAGGCTGCCGACCAGCGCGCCCAGCGCCTCTGGCGTGCTGGCTAGGCAGTCCCAGACCTTGATCCGATGCCGGTCATAGGTGCCCCGGTCGTAGGCGACGTAGCCGACGACCTCGCCGGCCCGTTCGGCCACGGTCACGACGTCACGTGCCAGGACCGTCGTGGTGAAGCTCGCGCCGGTGCGGGTGAGCAGTCCCGACCCGGTCCGGCCGCGGGCGGCGTACAGCTGCTGCAAGGTCTCGAGGTCCACGGGCACAGCCCCCCGCAGCGTCACCGACTGCTCCCCCGAAGGCAGCCCCCGCAGGGGTACGACGGTCTCGTCGAGACTGCCGACGACCTCCCACCCGAGCCGTCGGTAGATGCCCGGCGCGCTCGGGAACAGGACACTCACCGGCTCACGGGCATCGGCGAGCAAGAGCTCGGTCAGCCGGCGCACCAACCCCTGGCCGCGTCCGTCCGGGTGCACGACGACCCCGGCGATGCCCGTCATCGGGACCGGCCGGCCACACCACCACTGCTCGTAAGGCCGGGCCACCATCTTTGCGACGAGCCGGCCGGCGTCGTCGAACGCTCCGACGTCGTGCGAGGGAGGTCCGGCCTCAGGGGGCGAGGTGCGGTCGCCGCCGAACCCGAGCACGCTCAGGTCCCAGCGCTGCTGGAGGTCGTCGTCGGTGAGCGACCGGATCTTCACCGTGCCTTGGCCTCCGCGGCGGCGGCGAGCAGCTCTTCGGCGTGCCCGCGGGCCAGTCCGCTGTCGAGTCCGGCCAGCATGCGGGACAGCTCCGCGACCCGGGCCTCGTCGTCGAGGGACACGATGCCGCTGCGGGTGACGCTGCCGTCATCGGCCTTGACGACCTGCAGGTGCCGATCGGCGAACGCGGCCACCTGGGGGAGGTGGGTGACCACGATCACCTGGTGGTCCTTGGCCAGCCGGGCCAGCCGTTTGCCCACCTCGACGGCCGCCTTGCCACCGACGCCCGCGTCAACCTCGTCGAAGACCATGACCGGCACGCCGTCCGAACCGGCGAACACGACCTCGACCGCCAGCATCACGCGGGACAGCTCGCCACCGGAGGCTCCTTTGTGCAAGGGCCGGGCCGGCGCTCCGGGGTGCGGAACCAGGAGCAGCTCGACGTCGTCGACGCCGTCGGGCCCGGCCGAAACCCGGGCGTCCCCCACTCGCAGACCGTCCGGGGACGGCCGTCGGGAGACCACAGCGGTGACGACGGCGTGCGGCATGGCCAGCTCAACCAGCTCGCTGGTGACGGCCTTGCCGAAGCGGGTTGCGGCCTTCCCTCGGGCCTCGCTCAGGGCCGCTGCGAGGCTGCCGAGCTCCTTCTCCAGCCTTGCTTCCTCGGTCGCGAGGGCTGTCACGGTGTCGCCGGTGCCGTCGAGCTCGAGCAGCCGGTCGCTGGCACCGGCGGCCCAGGCGAGGACCCCGTCCACGTCGTCGACGGCATGTCGCCGCACCAGGGCGGTGAGGGTGGCCAGGCGGTCCTGCGCGACCTCGAGGCGACGCGGATCGGCGTCGATGCCGGCGGCGTAGGACGCGAGCTCCTGTGCCAGGTCGGCTGTCAGCAGGGCCGCTTCCCTGGCCCTGGCGCCCAGGGCCCCGAGGCTCGGGTCATGGCCGGTGACCCCCTCGAGCGTGCGGCGGGCGGCGGTGAGCAGCTGGAGGGCGTCGGTGGTCTCGCCGGTCTCG
Organism: Mycobacteriales bacterium; assembly: GCA_038230355.1. Classification (GTDB taxonomy): domain Bacteria; phylum Actinomycetota; class Actinomycetes; order Mycobacteriales; family SCTD01; genus RYN-111. The sequence continues at coordinate 70,912 of JBBRNK010000016.1, forward strand.
TCACCGCTGAGCGCTTGCTGCGCGGTGGTCGCGGCGTTCCGCAGGTCGTCGGCGTTGGCGAGGCGCTCGATCTCGGCGGTGAGGTCCCTGCCTTCGCCGTGCACAGGTGCCGCGGCCTCGACCTCGGCGAGTCCCAGGCGGAGCAGGTCGGCCTCGCGAGCACGCTCGACCGCCTCGGCCTCCAGCTGCTGCAGCGTGGCCCGCACGTCACGCCAACGCGCCCACAGCCCGGCGAAGCGCTCCCGCCGGTCGAGCACCCCGGCTCCCGCGAAGCGGTCGAGCGCGGCGCGCTGCCGGACCGGCTGGAGCAACCGTTGCTGGTCGCTCTGCCCGTGGACGGCGAGCAGCTCCTCGCCCAGCTCCGCCAGGACCCCCACCGGGACGCTCCGGCCACCGACATGGGCCCGCGAGCGGCCATCAGCGGCGACGCTGCGGCTCAACAGCAACGTGCCCTCGTCGAGCTCGCCGCCGGCATCGGTCGCCCGCGCGGCCGCTGGATGGTCCGGGTCGAGGGCGAGCCTGCCCTCCACGACAGCCCTCGCCGCCCCCGGACGCACTCGGCCCGCGTCAGCGCGACCGCCGAACAGCAGGTTGAGTCCCTGCACGACCATCGTCTTCCCGGCCCCGGTCTCGCCGGTCACCACCGTCAGCCCAGGACCGAGCTCGAGAACGGCGTCGTCGATCACGCCGAGTCCCTGGATCCGCATTTCCTCCAGCACCCGCTGACCATAGCCGCGCACGGTGACGATTCCGCTTCTCCACACGCCGTCCCCGACCTCGCATCTCTGTTCGCTTCCGCACCTGGGGCGCAGTTGCGGACAACCCTCGAAGGGGGGTCGGGTTCTCTGGCACGGTTCGTCCAGGCCTCACCCCGGTACGTCGTGTGCCTGCCGGTGCCTGTCGTGGAGGTCACGTCGGTGATCGCGCCTGCCTGTCCTGGGCCGGCTGACCTCCTCGACGCCGAGGGTGAGCGCTTCTCAGCGGGGCGAGCGCCCCCGCCATCCGTCGACGTCGAGGTCGAACTTGTCCACCAGCGTGTCGGTGAACGTCCGCGGGTGCGGCGTCCGGGCCAGGAGCACCGGGACAGCTCCCCGACGGACCTCGACCCGACTGCCATGCGGCAGCTCGATGGTCCGCCGCCCGTCGCAGGCCAGGATCGCCTCAGCTCCGCTGGGCAGGACCTCCATGGCGATGACGGACGTCGGAGCGACCACCATCGCGCGGGCAAACAGCGCGTGGGCGCTGATGGGTACGACGAGCAGCGCCTCGACCTCGGGCCAGACCACCGGACCGCCGGCGCTGAAGGCGTAGGCCGTGGAGCCGGTCGGCGTGGCCGCGACCACGCCGTCGCACCCCCAGCGGGACAGCGGCCTTCCGTCGACCTCCACGACCAGCTCGAGCATCCGCTCGCGGGCGCCCTTCTCGACGGACGCTTCGTTCAGCGCCCACCCGTTACCGAGCAGCCGGCCGTCGCAGGTCGCGGTCACGTCGACCGTCAGTCGCTCCTCCACGTGGTACTCGCGCGCCAGGACGTGCTCGACGGTCCCTTCGAGGTCGGTCGACTCGGCCTCGGCGAGGAACCCGACCCGACCGAGGTTGATGCCGAGCAGGGGGACGCCACAGTCACGGGACAGCTCGGCGGCCCGCAGGATCGTCCCGTCTCCGCCGAGCACCAGAACAAGCTCCGAACCGGCGGCCGCCTCGGTGCCGGAGGCGTAGACGGTCACGCCCGTCAGTCCGATGGCGTCAGCCTCCTCCGCGAGCAGCCGCACCTGAACGCCGGCGTCCTGCAGCCGCATCACGACGGCGCGGGCCGCCTCGGCCGTCTTGGCACGGCCGGTGTGGGCCAGAAGCAGCACAGCGCGGGTCACGGGAGCGAGCCTGTCACGGCGGGCCCTCACGGACCGCCCTCTGCAGGTCCTCCTCCACCAAAGGCGGCGCACCGGCCGTCAGCCACAGGAAGAACTCCACGTTGCCACTGGGCCCGGGCAGCGGGCTCGCGACGACGCCCCGCACGCCGAGCCCCAGCCCGCCCGCTTGCTCAGCCACCCGTCGTACCGCACCAGCCCGCGCCTGTGGGTCCCGCACCACCCCACCGCTGGGGAGGTTCTCGCGTCCCACCTCGAACTGCGGCTTGACCATGGGCAGGAAGTCCGCGTCTGGTCGGGCGCACCGCACGAGGGCCGGCAACACCAGGCCGAGGGGGATGAAGGACAGGTCCGCAACGACCAGGTCGACTGGTGCGCCGACCTGCTCAGGCTGCACGGCCCGGGCGTTGACGCGCTCCACGACGGTGACGCGCTCGTCGGTCCGCAACGACCAGTCGATCAGGCCGTACCCCACGTCGACGGCCACCACGTGCGCGGCGCCACGTCGTAGCAGCACATCGGTGAAGCCTCCCGTCGAGGCCCCGGCATCGAGAACGCGTTTGCCCGCCGGGTCGTAGCCGAACGCCTCCAGCGCACCGAGCAGCTTGTGCGCGCCGCGCGAAACCCACTGCTCCCCTGGCTCGGCCTCGACGAGGACAGCTGTCGCCGCCTCGACACCGGTCGCCGGCTTCGTCGCCACCGTCCCAGCGACCTTGACCCGGCCGTCCGCGATGAAGGCGGCGGCCTGCTCTCGACTGCGGGCCAGACCTCGGCGCACCAGCTCCGCGTCGAGCCGGGCACGACGGGTCAGCTCAGGCCTCGTCGAGGGTGGTGAGAGCGTCCTGCAGCGAGCGGTGGACAGCATCGAACACCTCGACATGCTCACCCACCGCGAGGTCGTTGAGCACATCGAGCCGGTCGAGCGCGAGGTCCACCGCCGTTGGCGCCGGGTCGGTCATTGCCTCAGGAACCGCTGCTCGTCGAGGTCGCCGGCTTCGCGGGGGCCTTCTTGGCAGGGGCCTTCTTGGCAGGGGCCTTCTTGGAGGGCACCTTCTTGGCAGGGGCCTGGTTAGCCGGCGCCTTCGCCGGCCTGGTCGCCTCACGCAGTTGGCCCTCGAGTTGGCGCACCCGTGCGGTCAGCTCGGTGACCTCATCGGCACTGGCCAGCCCGACCCGGCCCAGGGCCTTGTCGACCTCGAACCTGACGAGCGCCGTCAGCGCCTCGCGGTTGCTCTTGCTCTGGGCCAGCAAGTCGTCGGCGAGGCCGCTGACCTGGCCGGCTGTGGCCTCGCCCTGTGCGACCAGTGCCTTCGCGGCAGACGTCGCCTTCTGGCGCGTCACGTCCGTCAGGCCGCTGGCCAGAGCCAGATATCCCTTGAGCGCGTCCTTCACGACAGTCCTCCTCGGGCAGCCTCGTCGCCGCGCGGAAACGCTACCGCCGTCCGGTACCGTCACGCACACCACACGCCGTCACGGCCAGTTTCAGGAAGGTGGGCGGTGGCCTCGGAACAGCAGTGCGCGCAGGCCTTCGAAGACCTTGCGGACCTCATGCAGAAGGTCGATGTCGGCACCAGACGCAAGTTCGCGATGGACCGAACCGTGTCGTGCCGCGTGCCTGACGTGGGCCAGACCTGGTCGGGCCGGGTCTGCGAGGACGGGCTGCTCGGCGTCACCACCGGGGAAGAGGTGAAGGCCCAGGTCCGCTTCACGATCGCCAGCGAGGACCTGCTGAGCCTGGTCCGGGGCAAGATCCCGCTAGGGGTGGCCTTTGCCACGGGCAAGCTCAGGATCCAGGCCAGCCCGCTGGACCTGCTGCGGCTCGGTTCCTTCCTCTAGTCACGGTTGCCGTTGGCTCGGTCGCCGTGAGAAGGGACGCGTCGATCGGCCCGGTCCCAGGCCAGGGCACACGCCGCCCGCAGTGCGTCAGCCTCGGGGCCACTGGTGGCGAGCAGATCCCCGTCATACCACGCTCTCGCCTCGCCGCAGTGGGCGCCGTCCCCCTCCAGGGTCGTTTCGACGTGCGCCGACAGCAGGCCGCGCAGGTCCTGCGCCACGTACGTCGGCCGGCTCCCGAGCGGCGCGGCGAGCAGCTGAGCCCGGTCGGTCACCCCGGTCAGCACCAGCAGGCTGTCCGCGCCGGCGCGGACAGCGCCGAGGACGTCCGTGTCGAGCCGGTCACCCACGATGAGGGGGCGCCGGGCAGCCACCCGCTCGACGCTTGCGCGGTGCAGCTCCGGCTCCGGCTTACCCACCACCACCGGGTTGCGCCCCGTCGCGGTCACCAGCGCCTGCACCAGCGCCCCGTTGCCCGGCAACAGCCCGCGCGGGCTTGGGTACGTCGAGTCGGCGTTTCCCGCCACCCACACCGCACCGCCGCGGATCGCGACGCTCGCCTCGGCCAGGTCGCGCCACGAGGTCGACGGGTCCAGCCCCTGTACGACGGCAGCAACCCCGTCCCCGGTCCGAACCGGGACGAAGCCGCCTTCGGCGACCTCCGTCGCGAGGTCCTCCGTCCCGAGGACGAGGACGGTCGAGCCGACCGCGATCCGGTCGTGGAGGTAGCCCACGGCCGCCTGCGCGCTGGTCACGACGTCGTTCGGGACGGCGCCGATCCCGAGCTCGGTGAGGTGTTCGGCCACCACCTCCGGGCGCCGGGAGGCGTTATTGGTCACGAACGCCACGCGCATCCCGCTCTCACGGGCGGCGCCCACGCTGTCGGCCGCGTGCGGCACGGCCGCGGCTCCGACGTACAGCACCCCGTCGAGGTCAAGCAGGGCAGCGTCGTAGGCCCGGCACAAGGCCACCGCACTGGAGCCGAGCCCGGACCCGACCGGCGGGGCCGTCAGCGGCGGGAGGCCGTCAACGCGGCCCGGGCCCCGCGCAGCGCGGTGCTGTAGTAGGCGATATCCGGACGCATGGCCGCTGCCAGCGCCAGGTGCTCGACGGCTGCGGTGAGGTCGCCGAGCTTCGTGGCGGCCAGGCCCAAACCGAACTGGGCGTAGTCGTCGGCCGGGTTGATCGAGATGATCCAGGAGAAGTTCTCGCGTGCCTCCGGATACATCCCCATGTCGAACTGTGCCCTCGCCAGAGCTTCGCGCGCCATCCGCGACTCCGGCTCGGAGGTCACCGTGTGTCCGAGGACCTGGACGGCCGCTGCGGCATCGCCGCTCTCGAGCAGCTCGAGGCCACGGGTGTACCAGTCATAGGCGTCACCCTGCGGTACGTGGTCCGGCGGTGGCGGTGGCAGGTCGGAGAACGGCCGGGGCTTCTCCTCGTCCGGGGCTCGCGGGTCATACCGGGGGTCGTACCTGTCGGACACGCCGACTCCCTCCTGTTCGCTCTTCCCGGTGGCCCCGCAGCGTCGCTGAGCCCTGCCATCCTCCGTTGCACCGTGCTGGTCCGTGCTGGTCTGTGCTGGTCCGTGCTGGTCTGTGCTGGTCTGTGCTGGTCCGTGCTGGTCCGTGCTGGTCTGTGCTCGTCTGTGCTTGTCCGGGCCCGAGGACCATCATGCCTGCTTGAGCTGCGGAGCTGTCCGTCTGGTCAGGCGCCTAGCATGCCGACCATGTCCGCCGGCCCGAACGTACCCGTGTCCTCGTTCGCTCCACCGCCGTCCGCGGATGGGTTGGTCCTTCAACCCTTTCGTGGACTGCGCTACTCCGCAGGTATCGACCTCCGTGCGGTCACCTCCCCGCCCTACGACGTCATCGACGCCGCGGGCGTGGCGGCGCTCGAGCGGGCGAGCGACAGCAACGTCGTGCGGCTCATCCTTCCACGCGACGAGGCGTCGCAGGGGGACCGCTACCTGCGCGCGGCGCGCACGCTCGAAGCCTGGAGGTCTGCCGGCGTCCTGCTTCCCGACGCCGAGCCGACGCTCTACGTCTACGAGCAGTCCTCCTCCCGCCACGCCCAGCGCGGCCTGCTCGGCGCGCTGGCCCTGACACCGCCCGAGGACGGCATCGTCCTGCCTCACGAGAACACCATGTCGGGGACGGTGTCGGACCGGCTGGCGCTGTACACGGCGGTCGGCGCCGACCTCGAACCCATCTTCTTGCTGTACGCCGGCGGCGGCGCGGCCACCACCTCCGTCGCCACCGCCTCCACGCGACCGCCGCTGCTCGACGTGCTGCTCCCCGACGCGAGCGCACCGGAAGGGCTCCGTCACCGCCTGTGGGCGGTGACCGATCCGGTCGAGCTGGCGGCCATCGCGACCGACCTGCACGACCGGACGGCCGTCATCGCCGACGGTCACCACCGTTACGCGACCTACCTTCAACGTCAGGCGGCAGCCCACGCGGCCGGGTGGGGACCGGGTCCCTGGGACCTGGGCCTCACCTTTTTGGTGGACAGCACGTCGTTCGGTCCGCAGGTGCACCCGATCCACCGCGTGGTGCCGGACGTGGAGGCCTGGGAGCTGGCCCGGCGCTCAGAGGGCGCGATGGCGGTGCACGACCTCGACGGCAACGACCTCGACAGCGCGTTGGCGGCCCTTGCCAAGGCCGGTGGGACCGGTCCGGCGTTCTTGCTGGTGAGCGGTGACGGCGGCACGGTACGGCTGCTCACCAGCCCCCAGGCCGCCCGCCTGGAGCTGACCCTTCCCGAGGAGCGCTCGGCTGCTTGGAAAGCCTTGGACGTGAGCATCCTGCACGCCTACCTAGTCGCTGATGTCTGGGGCCTCGTCGACGACGTCGACACCGTTCGCTACGAGCACGACGTGGCCGCGGCCGTAGCGGCAGCGGCAGCGTCAGGGGGGACGGCAGTCCTGCTCAACCCGACCCCCGTCGCTGCCGTGACGAGCGTGGCGGCAGGCGGGGAGCGGATGCCTCGAAAATCGACTCTATTCACGCCCAAGCCGCGCACCGGCCTCGTCCTGCGTGACTATCGTGACGCCTGACACGCTCCGCTGCGTCACGCCGCCTTGGCGAGTCGTTTTGCCTTGCTGACCTCCACTTCGTAGCGCGAGCTCGCCCCCACCGGCCCGCGCCAGAAACGGCGCCGCAAAGCACCTTCGATGCTCAGCACATCCCCGGTCTGCCACCCTGCTGCGGCACGCTGGACGGCACCTGCCCACGCCACGCAGTCGAGCGTGTCGATCGTAGGTGGTCGCACGCCTTCGGGCAGTTTGCGCTTGAGGGCCGGCCGGTCCACGACCAGTCGCCAACTGGTGATCACATCGCCGCTGGGCAGCTCGCGGTCCTCGGCCGGCGCTGCCAATCGCCCCACGAGGAGCACCTCGTTGCGTGTCTCGATCTGCATGGTCTCCTCCTCGCGCCCCAGCGGGACACCTACCTCAGCCTGACCGCTGGCCCGACCTGGTGCGGCCAGAGGGCGCCATCTGTGGACGCAGCCCTGTGCTGTGGACGAGCGGGCGTCGACTGTCCTGCCTTACCGTAAGAAGTCCCTTCGAACCCGGAGCAGCCATGATCGAGAAGGTCGTCGAAACCTGGGAGCAGTTCGTGTTCGGCGCCCTACCTGACGCGCTGGAGTCCTTGTTGGCCGACAACGTCGTCTTCTACTCCCCGATCGTGTATGCGCCGCAACAGGGCAAGGACCTCGCCCGGCTCTACCTCCACACCGCGGCCCAGGTCCTGTCCGGGGGGGCAGACCAGCCGTTCCGCTACACCAGGAAGGTCCTGTCAGGCAGCGTCGCCGTCCTCGAGTTCGAGACCTCGCTCGAGGGTCGCTACGTGAACGGCGTCGACATCATCGAGGGCAACGACGCGGGGCAGATCGTGGAGTTCCGCGTCATGCTCCGGCCGCTGCAGGCCGTCAACGCGGTCCACGCCGCGATGGGAGCCCTGCTCGCCGCAGGCTCGCCGCCCCCCTGACCACGCTCCTCCCCCGGTACGCCGCCGGCCTGCCTGTCAGTCGAACAGCCGTAGGTCGTCGTGATCGCGGCCGTCGTCGTTACCGTCGTCGCTACCGTCGTCGTTACTGTCGTCGTTACTGTCGTGGATCCGTTGAGCCCTAGGTGGCGCGACGAAACCGAGACCCGTCGAGCCCACCGCCGGACGGCGGCCGCCCTGGGGCCCCGGTGCGGAGGAGGCGTCAGCCGGCACGGCTGGCGCCGGGCCGGCCACGGGAGCAGAACCGGCCGGCGCCGCGTCCGGCTCGGCCGGCGTGAATGCGGGCCTCCCACCAGCAAGCTCGCTGCGGCCACGTTGACCACCTTCACCACGTTCACCACGTTCACCACGTTCACCACGTTCACCACGACCTGCATCGCCGACGCCACCCACGCCACCCACGGGAACGACGCCCTTGACAACGTCGACAGCCTCGGCCGCCTTCTCACGCAGGGTCGCCCGCCGGACCACGGCCGCTGCCAGCTCTGCCAGCTCGTCACGCCCGACGGGGTGGGGCGACACGGAGGTGTTGGGTTCTGTAGCGGCACCTCGAGCGGGTTGCAGGGACGGCTCAGATCGTGGTGGCGATACGTCAGGGGAGTCTTGCTCGTCCCGGTCCTCTGGGTCGTCGTCCTGCAGGTCGTCCAGGACGAGGCCGTCCAACTCCAGCATGCGGTCCTCCGCGTCGGTCTCGCCCGTCGCGTCGATGTCCGCCGCCCGCGCGAACCACTGCCGTGCCTCATCTTCCCGGCCGGCGTCGAGCAAGGCATCGGCGTAGGCATAGCGCAACCGCACCGTCCAAGGCCGTACCGGCCCTTCCAGGGCAGCCACCTGAAGGGAGACCACCGCGGCATCGGCCTGCCCGAGGTCTCGCCGTGCACCGGAGGCCACGATCAGCAACTCGACGCGAGTCGCCGGACTCAACCCGGCAGCCTGTGGGTCCTCGGTCACCAGCAGTGCACGGTCCGGACGCCCGAGGGCCCGCTCGCAGTCCGCCATCACGGCCAGGTGCTCGGCGTCGCCCGTCATGCGACGTGCGGCACGCAACTCGCTCAGCGCCTCGGACCACTCACCCGCCGTGTACGCGACCAGCCCGTTGGCCTCGCGCACCGCACCGACCCGCCCGGCCAGGGCACGCGCTGCGCGGGCGTGCAGGAGGGCGGACTGCGGCTCGTCGTCTATCAGGCGCCCGGCCATCACCAGGTGTCTCCCGACGATCTCAGCCGTTTCCTTTGTCAAGGAAGACAGCTCCTTGCGGACCTCACGGTCGAGCTCGCGGGCGTCGACATCGTCGGGCAGCGGCACACGGGCCAGCTGGCGACGAGCCTCCCGCCGGGGGTCGTACGTCCGTTCCTCCCCGCCTTCGGCGCCGTTGCCTCGCGACCCGCCACGCCGGGCGTCACCACCAGGTCCAGAACCTGCAGACGCCCGACCCACCTCTGCGGGGGACCGCCCGGCCGGTTGACTGCTCGAGGACGCTGGCCCAGACCGAGGCAGGGCGGCCCCCCGCGACGCCCCAGCATCGCGCTTGTCGTGCTGAGAGCCGCTTGTAGAGCTCCCTGGTGTTACCGACCTGCGCCTTGGAGCATCGGTCTCGCCCGCAGCAGCCCGCGGCGGACGCTTGTCCGCAGCTGCAGCTCGCCGAGCCGGATCTGCCGCGCCAGGTGAACGATCCGGACGCTTCGCAGGTACGCGGCCCACTCGGGCTGCCGAGGTGCCAGGCGTCGTCCCTACAGCCCCACCGCGACCGGGGGGCACCCCCCGGCCTATCCTTTGTTGTGGTGTCCCACCCGGCTGCCGCCCTTTGTCCAGACGGCGCCCCTCGGAGGGAGCCGACTCGTTGGAACCGGTCATGAGTTCTCCTGTGCGAAGGGCCAGATCTGGTAGCCGTGGCGGGTGACGGACCGACCATCAGCCCAACCCGGGAAAGCACTTCAGGGGACAACCTGATGGTTGTCCCCTGAAGTGAAAGATTGTCCGGCGGCGTCCTACTCTCCCACACAGTCACCCGTGCAGTACCATCGGCGCTGAGAGGCTTAGCTTCCGGGTTCGGAATGTTACCGGGCGTTTCCCTCACGCTATGGCCGCCGAAACTCTATGGAGATATATCGGTGGGCTTCCGCCCGTCACCGGGTGGACTCCTCGATTCCCGACCATATCTCGGGAACCGCACAGTGGACGCGTATGCTCACTCGCCAAAGGCGAGTTCAGAGCAGCAGTTTATAGTTAAGCCCTCGGCCTATTAGTACAGGTCAGCTGCATGGATTACTCCACTTCCACTTCCTGCCTATCAACCCGATGGTCTCGTCGGGGGCCTTACCCGGTTAACCCGGTGGGAAATCTCATCTTGAAGCGAGCTTCCCGCTTAGATGCTTTCAGCGGTTATCCCTGCCGAACGTAGCTAAACAGCAGTGCTCTTGGCAGAACAACTGTCACACCAGAGGTTCGTCCGTCCCGGTCCTCTCGTACTAGGGACAGCTCTTCTCAAATTTCCTGCGCGCGCAGAGGATAGGGACCGAACTGTCTCACGACGTTCTAAACCCAGCTCGCGTGCCACTTTAATGGGCGAACAGCCCAACCCTTGGGACCTACTCCAGCCCCAGGATGTGACGAGCCGACATCGAGGTGCCAAACCTTGCCGTCGATATGGACTCTTGGGCAAGATCAGCCTGTTATCCCCGGGGTACCTTTTATCCGTTGAGCGACACCGCTTCCACAAGCCAGTGCCGGATCACTAGTCCCGACTTTCGTCCCTGCTCGAGATGTCTCTCTCACAGTCAAGCTCCCTTGTGCACTTGCACTCGACACCTGATTGCCAACCAGGCTGAGGGAACCTTTGGGCGCCTCCGTTACATTTTGGGAGGCAACCGCCCCAGTTAAACTACCCACCTGACACTGTCCCTGATCCGGATCACGGACCGAGGTTAGACATCCAATTCGACCAGAGTGGTATTTCAACGATGACTCCACCAACACTGGCGTGTCAGCTTCACAGTCTCCCACCTATCCTACACAAGCCGAACCGAACACCAATATCAAGCTATAGTGAAGGTCCCGGGGTCTTTCCGTCCTTCTGCGCGTAACGAGCATCTTTACTCGTAGTGCAATTTCGCCGAGCCTATGGTTGAGACAGTCGAGAAGTCGTTACGCCATTCGTGCAGGTCGGAACTTACCCGACAAGGAATTTCGCTACCTTAGGATGGTTATAGTTACCAC
>JBBRNK010000017.1:0-80271 GCA_038230355.1 Mycobacteriales bacterium
GCAATTCCCAGCCTGCCGGGGAGGCGACCTCGGGTTGTCCCTGGCACCGTTCGGGTAAGGCCCGTATGACCCCGAGGAGATGGCTGTGCCGTCAGACAAGCCCCGCCGCAAGCTCGTACGACGGATTGCTGCCGGTCTGTCCCTGCTCCTGCTCGTGCTCGTGGGGACCGCCTACGGCGCGTATCGGTACTACGACGCGAAGGTGACCCGCATCGCCTTGCCCAGCCTGCACAAGGGCCGCACCGTCACGACCGGCTCGTACTTCCTGCTCGCCGGCTCCGACACCCGCGAGCTGCCCGACGGTGCGCAGTTCCAGGCGACCGGCTCGGCTGCCGTGACAGGCCAACGCGCTGACACCGTGATCCTGCTGCACATCCCGACCGGGTCGGCGAAGGCGACGCTGATGTCGTTCCCGCGTGACTCCTACCTGCAGATCCCGGCCTTCACCGACAAGGCGGGCGTGACGACCGCCGCTCACTACGCGAAGCTCAACGAGGCCTTCGCGATCGGCGGCGCCGACTTGCTGGTCAAGACGATCGAGGCTCTGACCGGCTTGCCGGTCGACCACTACCTGCAGATCAACTTCGACGGCTTTCGCAAGATTGTCGACGCTGTCGGTGGCGTGACGCTCTGCGTGGGGACCACCCGTTCCGACAACGACTCCGGCGACCGTCTCACCGCGGGCACGCACCCCGACGTGTCCGGCGAAGTGGCACTCGCCTTCGTCCGTGACCGCAAGGGTCTGGCCGCAGGTGACCTGGCCCGGATCACCGACCAGCAGTACTTCATGTCGCAGGTCCTGAAGAAGGTGCTGGCTGCCGGCACGCTCGCCAACCCCGTGCGGCTGACCTCGCTGTTGAACGCGGCGACCGAGTCGCTCACGGCTGACAAGAGCTTCGGCCTCTCGCAGCTGAGGACGCTGGCCTCCCGGTTGAGCAATCTCGACAGCAGCCACGTCACCTTCGTCACCCTCCCCGTGCTCGATGCCGACGGGGTCCGGGTGATCCACGGGCTGAGCTCCAGCGTGGTGCTGCTCGACACGGACAAGCTACGAGCGGCCTTCCAGGCCGTCCAAGGCAAGGTGACGACCCCTGCGCCGTCGCCGTCAGCAACGTCCACCAGCACCGCGGTCCCGGGGCCACGTGCCCCGTCGACGCCGGTACCCACCGTCAAGGCCACGACCGCGAAGGCGACGACCTGCGCGGTGTGACCCCGCGCAGGCAGACTGACGGTATGAAGCAGGCCTTTGTCGTCGGAGCCGGTCCGAACGGCTTGACCGCGGCCGTCGTCCTCGCCCAGGCCGGCCTGCAGGTGACGGTCCTGGAGGCTGCAGACCAGATCGGTGGCGGCACGCGCACGTCCGAGCTGACGGTGGCGGGGTTGCTCCACGACCACTGCTCTGCGGTGCACCCCATGGGGGCCGCATCGCCGGTGCTGCGCGAGCTCGGACTCGATGTCGAGTGGCTCTGGCCCGAGGTCGACCTGGCCCACCCGCTCGACGACGGTACCGCCGGGGTGATGCTGAGGTCGCTTGCCGACACGGCGTCCGGCCTCGGCGTCGACGGTGCTGCCTGGCGCTCGTTGTTCGCGCCGCTGTCCGACGGCTTCGACGCCCTCAACGAGGACATCCTCCGGCCGGTGCTGCACCTGCCGTCGCACCCGGTGTTGCTGGCCCGCTTCGGGGCGCAGGCCCTGCTTCCGGCCTCGGTACTCGCGCGCAGGTGGACGACCGAGCAGGCCCGGGCGCTGTTCGCCGGGATCGCCGCGCACGCCTTCCGGCCCCTCACATCCCCCTTCACCTCAGCCGTCGGCCTGGTCCTCGGGGCAGCGGGACACGCCTACGGCTGGCCGGTCGCACGGGGTGGCTCCCGAGCCATCACCGACGCCCTCGCGTCCCGGGTGCTCGCCCTCGGCGGGACCATCGAGACCGGGTCGCCGGTGCGGTCCCTCGCGGAGCTTCCGGCAGGTGCGCTGACGATGCTGGACGTGTCACCCCGCGCTGCCGCCGACCTCGCCGGTGACCGGCTGCCGCCACGGGTGGCGCGGGCCTACCGCCGTTACCGCTACGGTCCCGGCGCCTTCAAGGTGGACCTCGCCGTAGAGGGTGGGATCCCCTGGACGGCGGAGGCCTGCCGACGGGCGGGGACAGTCCACCTCGGAGGCAGCTTCGAGCAGATCGCCGCTGCCGAGAAGGACGTCGCCGCCGGTCGGATGCCTGACCGACCCTTCGTGCTGGTGGCCCAGCAGTACCTCGCGGACCCCGGCCGCTCGGTGGGCGACGTACACCCGGTGTGGGCCTATGCGCATGTCCCGCACGGGTGGGAGGGTGATGGTGCTGAACTCATCCTGCGCCACCTGGAGCGCTTCGCGCCCGGGACCCGCGACCGGGTCGTGGGGATGGCCACCCGCAGCCCGGCCGGTTTCGAGGCCTACAACGCCAACTACGTCGGCGGTGACATCGGCACCGGGGCCAATGACCCCTGGCAGCTGGTGATGCGGCCGCGGCTGGCTGTGAACCCGTACAGCACGGGGATCGCTGGGGTCTATCTCTGCTCAGCGGCCACTCCGCCGGGAGCAGGGGTGCACGGCATGTGCGGGGCGAACGCCGCCCGTTCAGCGCTGCAACACCTGGGACACCAGGGGATCCTCCACCGTTGACGAAGGGCGACGTGCTGCTGGCACAGTAGGCACATGGAGCTCCCCTCAGGTCGTCAGCTGGTCCTGCGGTACGGCGAGCAGCGTGCCGTCGTGACGGAGGTTGGCGCGGGGCTGCGCGCCTATGCCGTCGGGGGAGTGGACGTCATTGACGGCTACGCCGAGGACGAGATGTGTGGTGGCGCAAGGGGGCAGTTGTTGATGCCCTGGCCCAACCGCGTGCGTGACGGGCGGTGGGAGTGGGAGGGAGCTTCTCTGCAGCTTGCGCTGACGGAGGTCGCTAAGAGCACGGCAATCCACGGACTGACCCGCTGGCTCACCTGGGACGTCCTCACCCAGGACCGTGCCTCCGTCCGGCTCGGCTGCCGGCTTCCCGCCCAGCCGGGGTGGCCCTTCCGGCTGGGGCTGCAGGCTCATTACGTGCTCGACGAGACCGGGCTCACCGTGACCATGACGGCTCTGAACGAGGGGGTCGCCGCGGCCCCCTTCGCTGCCGGCGTGCACCCGTATCTGGCGGCGGGCGGCGGGCTGGTGGACGACTGCACGTTGCTGCTGCCGGCTCGGACGTGGCTGCCCGTGGACAGCCGTGGGACCCCGGTGGAGGCCCTGACCGTCGGCGGCACCGAGCGGGACTTCCTTGTCCCACGCGTGATCGGATCCCTCGTACTGGACGAGGCGTTCACCGACCTCGTGCCCGAAGCGGGCCTCGTGACGGTCGCGCTGACCCGGCCGGACGGGACGACAGCCTCCCTGTGGGCCGGCGCGGGCTTCGACCATGTGCAGCTCTTCAGCGGGGACACGCTGCCGGCCCCGAGACGGCGGCGTGGACTCGCCGTCGAGCCGATGACGGCGCCGCCGAACGCCTTACAGAGCGGTCACGGCCTCCGCGTCCTGCAACCCGGCGAGTCCCTCGACCTGGCCTGGGGTCTGCGGCTTTCCTGAGCGTCCCGACCCGGCACCGTCAGGCTTGTCGGATGTTCACCATCGGTGCCATGACGATTCTCGGGTGCATCGTCGGGGTGAGCCAGCGCATCACTGCGACCTGGTCGGCCAGGGCGAGTGAGATGCAGCCCGCCGTGGAGCCGCCGCCGCGGACGTGGAGGTAGATCGCGAACCCGAGCCTAATGTTGGCCGGGCGGCTCGTCACGTATTCACTGTGGACGCGGGAGTAGGTGATGGTCGACGCGACCGGCCGGTTGAAGTCGATGACCACGCCGTACTGGTACTGCGTCGGGTAGGCCCCGATGCGCTCGGAGTCGTTGCTGTTGGCGAGCCACGTCCTGGTGGCGGACGCCGACGTCTGCAGAACGTTGTAGGTGCGGGGGTCTCGCTGGTCCCCCGCCATGTAGTCGTCCTGATCGGCGTGCAGGTAGGCCAGGTGAGTGCCGGGGTTGGTGCGCAACCCGAAAGCTGTGGTGAGGGTGAAGGTCCCGATCGGGCTTGTTCGGTCCCCTTGCACCCGTCGGATGCCCCACGACCAGCCGTGGGAGCCGGCTCTGGCGAGCATCGGGGCGAACTGCTGACGCCAGACGCCGTCGCTGCCCTTGGAGTAGGTACGAAGTGTGGCGTAGGACGAGGAGGGCGAACTGCTGGTCACCACCACCAACTGCCTGGCGTTGCCGACGTGGGCGAGCTGCGTCGGGAAGTACGGGGGTGGTGCTGCCTCGGCAGACGGGAGGGAAACCTGCCCGGTGACGATGACCGTGCAGGACCCGAGCAGAGCCAGGAGCACGCGCTTGCGGACCGGCACTGCGGCGCCTTTCACGAAACCGAACCTGATGGCAGGCGCGGTGGGTCACCATCAGACCAGGGCGGCGGATGTCATGTCCGCGACACTTGGCTGTCCTCGAGGAACAGCCCCTGTCGAGCCGCGACCGGCTCAGTGACCTTCATGGTGGCAGGAGCCCCACGAGATGTGGCGGGGGATGACCTCGCAAGGTTCGGGCATGGTCGGCTGCTTCGGGAGCGGCATCAGCGAGAACGATGCGCTCTGCTGCGGGTACACCGCTCCACCACACAGCTGGTCGCTCGGCTGCAGCTGGTGCAGGTTGCACAGCACCTGGGCGAACAAGGCGTCGGTGACGCCGGCTCCCGGGCCGGCCGTCGCGCACGAGCCGTTGGTGGTCTGCAGGTTCGCTGGGGCCGAGGTGACGCCGGCGCGGTCGAGGTTGTCGTACCAGCAGTTGCCTTGGCCGGGCACGGCAGCGGGGATCCCCACGGCGGTGAAGTCGCTCAAGTCGGCAAGGTCACCGTTGGTGGGATTGCCGAAGCCGCCGTTGCCGGCGAACTGGTTGTCGCGGACAGTCGTGCCGTAGTCGTTGAAGAAGCACGCGCTTCCGCCGGAGAGAGAGTCGACGAACGGGTTGTCCCACGTGCCGCCCGCTCCGGTGCAGTCGCTCGGGTCGGCCGCGCCCGAGATGTACGGGACGAGGGCGACGGCCCACGCACCGTTGTTGCTGAAACGGTTGTGCGCGATGGTGTCGTTGCGGCCGCCAGCCACCACGACGCCAGCGCCGACAAGGCCCAAGCCGTTGCCCGGGACGTCGCGGTTGTTGTTGTCGTGGATCCAGTTGCCGGTGATGATCATGCACGATGCGTTGCCCGACGGGCAGGCACCGTCCTGTGGGGCCGGGAGGTCGCCGCTGCTCTGGCTGTTGGTGTCGAGGCCCTCGCCGTTGTTGTTCCACTCGCTGTCGGAGATGACGAGGTGGCCGCCGGAGTTGGTGCCGGAGTATCCGAGGACGTTGTTCTCGGCGTGTGACCGGGTGAGCACGGCGTTGCAGTCGCCGCAGGCTCCGATGTAGTAGCCCGAGTCGTTCATGTTGCTGGCGTAGGCGTGGTCGATGAGACCGGGGCCCGAAGCGTTGCTCACGAAGATGCCGTACGTCGCCTGCGCCGGGTCGTTCGTGTCGTAGTACGTCGTGGTGGTGCTCAGGTACGACCCCATGTAGCTGCCCATGCCGATCTGCCCGGTGTCATAGCCGCCGTTCCACCAGATCTGGTTGCCCGAACCATCGCTGCCGGACAGGAAGTTGCACACGGTGAGGTTCTGGATCGTGACCCCGCTGGCCTGGTAGACCTCGATGCCGTTGCGACCCCAGCGGTCGGTGCCGTTGGCCGGGCCACGATCCTGGTCCGCGGCGCTGCTGGAGCATGCTCGGCCGGACTTTGTGCCGTCGACGAGGACGCCGTTGCGGGACAGGCCGATCAGGTGCAGGTTCGCCTTGTCGATCCAGACACCGGCGCCGGTCATCGACGTCGGTCGGTGCGTGGTGTAGTCGCCGCGCTCCTTGTAGTCCCCCGGCGCGATGACGATCGTGTCGCCCGGGGAAGCGGCGTCCACGGCGGCCTGGATGGTGCGGAACTGCCCCACCTTGCCGTGCCACGTGCCCACGGTCCGCACTTTCGGCTTGGGCCCATGGCCGTCGTGGTCGTGGTCGCGGTCCGCCCTGGCCGGGGCGGCGGTCGTAACCATCAGCCCGACGACGAGAGCTGTGACACCCGTCAACGCCAGCGCGCTACGGCGCCCCATCGCTACCAACATGTTGACTCCCCACCCTGGGTACGTTGCTTACCACGACGTACGTCGTCGGCGCCAGAGGCGGATGACTGCCTGCGGTGCAGGATCCGGCAGTCGCTCAACTGGTCGATGTGCTCGGCGAGCATTCCGTCGAACACGACCGGCTCGACGCCCAGCGCGGTCACGTCATCGACAGCCCAACCAGATCGTGAACGGCTGTGGGGTGAGCTCCGGCACGGCAGCAATCCGCAGCATCGTCCCCCCCCGTGTCGAGCACCAATACGTACGGCGAGGCGTCCCACTCGAGCAGCCCCAACCGGCCCACGAAGAACGCGCGCGACCGGTCGAGATCGGTGCTGGGCACAAAGGCGATCGGCCTGGCAGTCGTGAGAACCGGCGTGCGAGGCAGGAAGACCGGCTCAGGGACCGAGATGGCCCCTGACCTGCGGCTCTGTGGGGTGAGTGACGGGGCTCGAACCCGCGACAACCGGGATCACAACCCGGTGCTCTACCAGCTGAGCTACACCCACCACTGGTGCGGCGTGAAGTCTAGCGGTCACCGACGCCGGGTGTCGCCGGCGTTGCGGTGAGCCCGAGCACAGCTCCCGTGGGCGCCGCGATCACGCCTCGGGCAGGCTCGGCGGGGTCAGCGCGGCAGCGGCGGCGGCCGCCTCGTCGGAGGTCGGGCCAGGCTGGGGGACGAAGATCACCGAGCGGTAGTAGCGCAGCTCCTTGACGGACTCGTGGATGTCCGCGAGGGCGCGGTGGCCGCCGGCCTTCTTGGGGGAGTTGAAGTAGGCGCGGGGGTACCACCGGCGGGCCAGCTCCTTCACCGACGAGACGTCCACCATCCGGTAGTGCAAGAAGCCGTCGAGCTCGGTCATGTCGCGTGCCAGGAAGCCCCGGTCGGTGCCGATCGAGTTGCCGCACAGCGGTGCCTTGGACGGCTCGACGAACTCCCGCAGGTAGGCGAGCACCTGCTCCTCGGCCTGGCGCACCGTCACCGTGGACGCAAGGACCTCGTCGGTGAGGCCGGAGCTGGCGTGCATCCCGCGCACCACGTCGGGCATCCGGGCGAGCTGCTCGGTGGTCGCGCCGATCACGACATCGACCCCTTCCCCGAGCACGTTGAGCTCGGAGTCGGTCACCAGGGCGGCCACCTCGATGAGCAGGTCGGAGCCGAGCTCGAGCCCGGTCATCTCGCAGTCGATCCACACCAGGCGGTCAGTCACACCCCTAGCCTACGAGAACGAGGACGATGACAGCGCAACTGTGGCCCAGGGCAACGCCGGTCCTCTAGGTTCTGGTGCATGAGCGACGTCGCAGACTCCCTGGGCAAGGCCTACGCGTTCGACGGACCGGCACTCGAGCTCGGCGCGCTGGTCCTCGACAACGAGGCGCATCCGCAGGCTCGGATCCGGATGCCTCTGTCCATGCTGAACCGGCACGGGCTGGTGGCGGGGGCGACCGGTACCGGAAAGACCAAGACGCTGCAGCTGATCGCCGAGCAGCTGTCCGACAACGGCATCCCGGTCTTCCTCGCCGACATCAAGGGCGACGTGTCCGGGATGGCCGCCCCGGGTGTGCCCAGCGACCGGATCACCAAGCGAGCCACCGACACGGCCACCGACTGGCAGCCCAAGGGCTTCCCCGTGGAGTTCCTCAACCTCGGCGGGCAGGGTGGCACCGGCGTACCCGTGCGCGCGACCATGACCAGCTTCGGCCCGCTGCTGCTCAGCAAGGTCCTCGGCCTCAACGAGACGCAGGAGAGCAGCCTCGGACTGGTCTTCCACTTCGCCGACAAGGCGGGGCTTCCGCTGCTGGACCTCAAGGACTTGCGGGCCGTCATCAGCCACCTCACCAGCGACGAGGGCAAGGCAGACCTGGAGGGCTTGGGTGGGCTGTCACCGGCGACCGCG
This sequence comes from Mycobacteriales bacterium, assembly GCA_038230355.1. Taxonomy (GTDB): domain Bacteria; phylum Actinomycetota; class Actinomycetes; order Mycobacteriales; family SCTD01; genus RYN-111. Next base: position 8,095 of record JBBRNK010000017.1, read on the forward strand.
GGCGTGATCTTGCGCGAGCTGATCGGCCTCGAGGACGGCGGCGGTGACGCCTTCTTCGGCGAGCCGGAGTTCGACACCCACGACCTGCTGCGGACCACGCCGGAGGGCAAGGGCGTCCTGAGTGTCATGGAGCTGCAGGGGCTGCAGTCCAGCCCGCAGCTGTTCAGCACGTTTCTGATGTGGATGCTCGCGGACCTGTTCCACGACCTGCCCGAGATGGGGGACGTCGACAAGCCCAAGCTGGTCTTCTTCTTCGACGAGGCCCACTTGCTGTTCGACGGCGCCAGCAAGGCGTTCCTCGACGCGATTGCCCAGACGGTCCGGCTGATCCGCTCCAAGGGCGTGGGTGTCTTCTTCGTCACCCAGACCCCCAAGGACGTGCCGTCCGACGTGCTGGCCCAGCTCGGCAACCGCGTGCAGCACGCGCTGCGGGCGTTCACCCCGGACGACGCCAAGGCGCTCAAGGCCACCGTCGGGACGTTCCCGACCAGCCAGGTCTACCCGGACCTGGGGGAGCTCCTGCAGAACCTCGGCATCGGTGAGGCGGTCGTGACGATCCTGTCCGAGAACGGTGCACCGACCCCGGTGGCCTGGACCCGGATGCGACCCCCGTCGTCGCTCATGGCCCAGCTCGACCCGGCGGCGCAGACGGCCCTGGTCGCCGCCAGCCCGCTGCAGGCGGAGTACGGCACCCCGGTCGACCGCGAGTCGGCGTACGAGAAGTTGCTTGCCAAGGTGTCCCCGGCGCAGGGGGCAGCCCCACCGATGGACGCCCAGCCGCAGGAGCAACAGAGCCAGTCGTCTGGGCAGTCGTCCGGCGGTGGGCACGGCGCGGAGGTCGCGGCCGGTGTCGGCGGCATGCTGGCCGGAGTCATGGGCTCGAGCGTGTTCAAGTCCTTCGCCCGATCGGCGGCCTCTGCCGCCGGGCGCGAGATCACCCGGTCGATCTTCGGGACCACTCCGCGCAGACGCGCCACCACCCGTCGGCGGTAGCCCGCACAGGAACGGGCGGTCGTTCGCGGAGGAAGATGGCCCGTCCGGAGCAGTGACCTGCCCCATCTCTGCGGTCGACGCCGCACCGTCGCGTCGATGTGCGCTTCTCGGAACCCTCTGGAAACACGTGGGTCACCTGTAGGGAACCCGGGCTACCTAGCGTGAGGGCTACGTTCACGGATACCCGGAGGAACCACGATGGCCTACCCGTCGCCGGCTCAGCAGCTGCCGAGCCACCCGTCTGCACGCCCACAGGTCCGACCCGCCCCGCCGATTCTTCGTTCCGTTGTCGGCACCGGCCGCGACTTCACCAGCCGCGCCACCGACGCCGGCGTCGACCTGACTGGCCCGCTCACGCTTGGCCCGCTGACCGTCGACGTCGCCGGCTACGTCGTGACGCTCGACGGTCAGGAGCTGGACCTGTCGCCGCGCCAGGTGGAGCTGCTTGCGATGTTCCTGGGCGCACCCCGCAAGGTGTGGAGCCGCGACCAGCTGCACTGGGTCTGCTGGGGTGACACCGCGCCGTCGCGACGGGTCGACGTCCAGCTCTGCAGGTTGCGTGCCAAGACCGGGATGGACCTGTTCCGCAACGTGCGCGACCGCGGTTGGGCCCTACGCCCCGCAGCCTGAGCGGGTTCGATGCGAAGCGGTACGTCGGTCAGCTCTCGTCGAAGACCAGGTCGACCGGGTGCCGCGGGATGAGGCTGATCGCCAGCGCGATCAGAACGGCGGCAACGGCCAGGGCCACGAAAACCGCGTGCGAGGCGTCGTACAGGCTGGTGCGGACGTAGTCCGCGACGCTGCCCGGGTGGGCGAGCGCGGCCGTGGTGCCGTCGACGCCGCCGGGGACGGCCCGGCGGACGTCCTGTGGCGCATGGTCGTAGCGCCCTGACAGGGTCGTGTTGGCAAGGGCGCCGAAGACCGCCGCGCCGACTGCCGAGCCCATGGCGCGGGAGAACATGTTGGTGCCGGTGACGACGCCGCGACGTTCCCAGCCGACGACGGACTGGACGGCCACGACCGTGGGGCTGGAGCACAAGCCCATGCCGAGGCCGGTGACAAACATCCCCAGGGCCACCCAGCCGACGAAGACCCGCTCGGGCAGGGAGGCGGTCACCAGCGACCCCATGATCGCCAGGGCGATGCCGATCAGGGCGGTGTTGCGAAAGCCGATCCTCAGGTAGACCCGGCCGGACAGTCCGGCGGCGATCGGCCAGCCCATCGTCAGCGCGCCCAGGACCAGGCCCGCTTCGATCGCCCCCTTGCCGAGGACCCCCTGGACGTACGTCGGGACGTAGCTGGACAGTCCGATGAGCAGGGCGCCGACGCCGAGGGCCGTGAGGTTGCCCCCGACGAGGACCCGCCGCTTGAAGACCCACAGCGGCAGGACCGGCTCGACCGCGCCACGCTCGACCCGGAGGAAGGCGAGCAGCGCGACGACTGCGCCGCCGAGGACGACGGCACTGGTCGCGGAGCCCCACGCCCAGGCGGTGCCGCCCTCGAGCAGCCCGAGGATCAGCAGGGAGCAACCGGTCGTGAGCAGTGCTGCCCCCCGGTAGTCGATGGTGTGGGTGCGGCGCTCCACCTTCTCGTTGAAACGGCGACGGAGCGTGATCAGGGCGCCCGCCCCGAGGGGGAGGTTGATCAGGAAGATCCAGATCCACGAGACGTACTCGCTGAACAGGCCACCGGTGAGCGGCCCCAGGACCGACGAGATCCCCCACACCGAGGCGACATAGCCCTGGACCCTGGCTCGCTCCTCCAACGTGTACAGGTCACCGATGATCGTCAGGCCGATGGGCTGCACCGCGCCGGCGCCGACGCCCTGCACGGCGCGCGCGGCAATCAGGGCGGGCATCGACCAGGCCACGCCGCACAGCAGGGAGCCCAGGACGAACACGCTGATGCCGAACGTCATGACCGGCTTGCGGCCCAGGACGTCGGAGAGCTTGCCGTAGATCGGCACGGTCACGGCCTGCGTCAGGAGGTAGACGCTGAACAGCCACGGGAACTGGCTGAAGCCACCGATGTCCTTGACGATGCTGGGGACCGCCGTGGCGACGACGGTGCTGTCCAGGGCGATCAGCGCCGTGCTGAGCATGATGGCGCCGAGGACGGGGCCGCGCTCCGAGCGCAGCCCGACGGCTGACCGGAGGGGCGGATCGGCGGTCGCGGTCACGAAGGTGACGAACCGTCCCCGGAGCGCGGGCATTCCCCCTCAGCTCGTGACGGGCAGCCCCAGAGCCTCGAGCAGAGCGTCGGCCCACTTCGCGTAGCCCCGCTCGTTGGGGTGGAACCCGTCAAAGAACAACCCCTGGTACGGCGGTCCGGTGTGGTTCCACAGGTCTGCCACCTTGAGGTCCCGGTAGTTGGCAACCTCGTAGACGCACTCGTTGACCTCGACGCACTTGGCCTTGCGCAGTCCGCGCGTCGTCGTGGCGACGACCGAGCCGGCCGGCAGTCGTCCGTACAGCTCCTCGAGGTCCTTGCGCCACTGGTCCACCGGCGTCCAGACGATGTCGTTGCCACCGACGATCGCGGTCACGAGCTCAGCGGGAAGGTCGTACAGCCGGGGGCACTGGTCCCGGGCCACGTCGAGAGTCTTGGCGCCGGACCTCGACAGGTTGATGACCCGCCACGGCCGGCCGGAGGTGGCACGAAGCACCTGGAGGACCTGGCCGACGTACCCGGTGTCGTAGCTCGGGCACCCCACGCCTTGGGCCGCGCTGTCGCCGAGCACGACCCAGAGGGGACCGGTCTGGACGGCGGCACGGCTGTTCGCGGCGTCCCAGTCGAGGGCGTACTGGTCCATCTGCTCGTACGTCTTGGGCAGAAAGCGACGGAGCACGGCCATGGCGCCAGTGTGCCGTGCGAATCGGTGCGGCTAGGTGAGGCAGGCCATGTGTCAGGCGCTGAAGCCGGTGACCCGCGGAATCGTGAGCTTGTCGGTCTCGTCGTGGAACTGGGCGCCCTGAGCGGCCAGGGCTGGGCGGAACGCGTGTGCGTGATGGCCGCAGAACAACAATTCTGCGCCGACCGGCAGCGTCGCGCGCACGTAGGCCTGGGCGTCGCAACGGTCGCACCGATCCGCGGCTGTGAGCGGCGTCGTGACGAGCGGGACCGGGCGGGAGACGGTGGTCTGCGTGGCGGTGTCCATGGCGGTCTCCTCAGGTCGACGTGGAGGGGTTGTGTCCTCCCGTGGTGCTTACAACACCACTCCGGAGCTCTTCGTGCCGACCCGGGGGCGTGAGGTGGGTCACCGGGCGTCCCCGATCCAGGTCAGGTGAAGCTGACCGCTGCTGTCGTGACCGTGCCGGCCGAGCGACCTGGTGCGGTCTGGTGGCCCCAGTAGAGGTTGGTGTGCGCGATGACCAGGGCTGGGCTCGGGGCACCGTACTCGGTCAGGTCCTCCGTCGTGTGCGCGTCGCTGACCAGCGTCGCGTCGTAGCCCCGGGCTATCGCCCCGTGCAGCGTGGACCGGACGCAGGCGTCGGTCTGCGCACCAGCGACGACGAGGCTGCCGACGGACAAGTCGGCGAGCACCTGCTCGAGGTCGGTGTCCTCGAAGGAGTCGCCGTACTGCTTATGGATGACCGGCTCGTCGCGAGCCTGGGGGAGTTCGGGCACGTACTGCCACGCGTCGCTGCCCTCTGGCAGGTCGTCGGAGCGGTGCTGGACCCACACCACGGGCACGACCCCGGCGCGGGCCCGGTCAACGAGGGTCGCGATGTTGGCGATGACGCCCTCACGGTCGTGGGCGCCGTCGACCACTCCGTTCTGCACGTCGATGATCAGCAGTGCGGTACCGGGGCGTCCGGGAAGGGTAGTCACGTGCGCACACTAGGACCCGGACCCTCGGTCTGCCGAGAGGAAGGTCGGCCTCTGGACTCTGCGTTCTGCAGCATGTCGCCACAGGCTGCGGCCATTGCTCTGTCAGCCCTGGCATGTCGGCAGTGCTGGTATCACCGTGGGTTCGGCGACTCGAGGACTTCCTTCATTCGGGCCAGCGTCAAGGCCATCCCCGTGTGCAGGTCCTGTGTGCGCTTATGCACGCGGTCGGCAGCGTGCGCCGGATCTGCCTCAGCTGCAACACGCAAACCGCTGAGACCATCGGGGCAGTGGGTAAACACCTGGCTGAGCACGACGGAGTGGCGGGCGGCCCGCAGTCGGAAGGTCCACGTCGACGAAGGGGTGCCGTCGAACCGGTCTCCGACCGACCAGGAGAAGGTGGCCTCCGGTTCCCACACGAGCACATCGCAGGGTCGAATCCACTCGAACTCGACGTCGCCCCGAGTCGCTCGGTTGCGGCCTTCGAAGCGGCCACCCACGGACCGGGCTGCAAAGCCGGGGACCCACCACGCCTCGACGCACTCCGGGCTGAACTCTCCGATACGCGTGATGTCCGAGACCAAGGCCCATCTGTGGGCCAGGCTGCACCCCACAGCGCACTCAACACCGATGGTCATCGCGCTGAACATGGTGTCCAGGGCATGATTTACCTCGGGCCTGGGACCGTGCGTGCCCCAATGGGACAACTCCACCCGCATCTGAACAGTGTGCCGTCCCGGCAGCGCAAAGTCATGATCCGCTCGGCGCCGAGAAGGCCGACAGTGCAGGCGGTTGCTCGACGCCAAGTTGACGCCTGCGGGCTTCGGCGAGCTCAGAGTCGTCCCGGAGCCCGCTTCGGACTGCGCTAGTGGGCCACACCGATGTGGGCGCGGTGGTGAGCGGGAGCCTCGACCTCGTCGATGATCGCTGCGGCGAAGTCCGCTCCAGAGATGTTCGAGCTGCCCTCGGCGTCGAGAAGGGCGACCTCGCCGCTGACCCGGTACACGCCGGTGCGCTCGCCGGGAGCCCAGGCGCCGTATGAGCCCGCGGGGCTGACGAATACCCAGTCGAGCGCGGGCGGGGCGTTGTCGACGAGCATGAGGCGGGTGGCCTCTCCCTCCTCCGCCTCCTGTCGGTACTGCTCCGGCATCTCGCCTTCGACGAAGCGCGGCGCGTCCGGCCCGGGCCGCAGCGAGCTGAAGCCACCGACCTGCAGGTAGCGAGCGTTCGACCCTGCCGACAGCCGCGCGAGCTTGTCGTACACGTCGACCAGGCGTCCGACCATGTCGCCGCGAGGGGCTAATGCTGCAACAACGACGTCGGCGTCGGGGATGAGCGGCAACGCAAGTTGCTCGACGTCACCGACCTCGTAGCGAACTCCGTCGATCGGATCCGTCGGCTGCGAACGGCTCACCGACACGACGCGATGCCCCCTTGATGCTGCTTCGCGAACGACGTTGCCGCCCGTGTAGCCGGTTCCTCCGAAGACGACGATGTGTGCCACGCGTCCTCCCTTGGTCCCCAGCACAGTGCGCCCAACAGTGGTCCCAACAGTGCGCCCAACAGTGCGCCCAGTAGGACTCGAACCTACGGCCTGCCGCTTAGAAGGCGGCTGCTCTATCCAGCTGAGCTATGAGCGCGTCACACCACAGTGTGCTGTACGGCGACAGGTGCGCGCCGGATCCGGGCTCACGCAAGGTGGCGAGAGGTACCGAAGGCCTCATCGAGCGTGACGGGGGTCAGGTCGCGGCTCGCGATCAGCGCGAGCAGCTCCGGGTAGAGGTAGGTGATCGTCGAGTGGTTGGCGTGCCCGAGCATGATCGCCCCCGGCCGCAGCCACTTTCGGGCCTCGCCCATCAGCACGTCCGGCGTCAGCAACGCTGCGTCGCCGAAGCTCCCGTTCCACATCACGATCGTCGAGTAGCCCAGCTGGGCGACGAGGTCGTCGGTTCGGGGATTGTGAAAGCCGAACGGCGGCCGGAAGTAGGGGCGCGAGGTGAACCCGAAGGTCTGCTGGATCCACTCGTCGTTGCGCTCGAGCTCCTCCGTCACCTTCGCCTCGGACAGCAGCTTGATGTTCTTGTGGTGGAAGGTGTGGTTGCCGATCTGGACCTGCCCGCGCTCGACCAGCGGCCGCAGCACCTTCGCGTGCTGCTCCCAGACGGGGGCGTAGAGCCCGTTCGGGTTGAAGGTGAGGTGGACGCCGCTGGTCAGCGCGAACTCGACGTACGCCGCGACCGTCGTCGGGTTGAAGCCGTCGTCGATGGTGAGGGCGACCGCCTTGGGAGGGGCTGAGAACGGCAGCCGGTCCACGACCTGCGGTGCCACGGGCAGCGCTGACTCCGGCGTTGCCTCGAGTCCCGGGTCCGGTGTCGGATCGGCACTGGGGTCGCCCGACGGGTGGGCGGTTGGGTCGGCGGGTGGGTCGGTAGGCCGCGCGGCGGACGCCGGTACCGGCGGTCCAGGGGCGGGGTGGGGGAACGGTCCGCGCTGACCGGCGGACAACGTGCCCGCCGGTCGGCTGCACCCGGCGAGGGCCCCGACCGTGCCGAGGGCGAGGACGGTGAGCAGCCGTCGTCGGTCCAGCTCGTGCGCCATGCGGGGCCCCCTCCGTGGCTCGCAAGGTCGCACGCGCTCTCGCCGTCCGCAGGCGACACGCGCAATCCACAGCCCACGCGTCCCTCCACAGATCCGGGTGGGCCGCCCCGCGAGACATCTGGTGACTGCAGCGTGGGGGCACGAACCCGGCGGAAGGCCGGGACCGACTCGCGGAGGACCACTCGTGAACGAGCCCCAGATCAGCCTGACCGGCAACCTCGCTTTCGACCCGGACGTCCGGACGACCCCCAACGGGGTGCCTGTCGTGGACCTGCGCGTCGCCTCGACCCGCCGTGTGAAGGACGGTGAGCAGTGGAACGACGGCGAGACGCTGTGGTTCGACGTGGCCTGCTGGAACAAGCTGGCCGAGAATGTCGGCGCCTCCCTGCACAAGGGCGACAAGGTCACGATCACCGGAAGGCTGCTCCAGAAGACCTGGACCCGGGAGGACGGAACCAGCAGCGTCAAGCTCGTCATCGACGCCAGCTCGGTCGGCCTCGACCTGGCGCGGTTCCCGGTCAAGGTGCAGAAGCCGCTCATCCCGGGCGGCGCCGCTCACGCGCTCACCGACCAGCACGAGCACGAGGAGGACCGCGAACTGGCCGCCTGAGGCCACCGGCGCCCGTCCCGTCGGGTCGGCGGGACGGGCTGCCCGCTTGCGGTGTCGGTCCCCGACCCACAAGGTGCAGGAGATGCGGGTACTTGTTGCTGGTGCGTCCGGGTTCGTCGGCAGGCGGTTGTGTCCTGCCCTGGAGCAGGCGGGGCACGAGGTCATTGCCATGACCCGTGACCCAAAGGCCTACACAGGCGTCGGCAAGCCCGTCGGGGCCGATGTGCACCAGCCCGGGACGCTGCCGTCGGCCCTGGCGGGCTGCGACGCGGCCTACTACCTCGTGCACTCCCTGGACGACGAGGACTTCGAGGACAAGGACGCCCGGGCCGCCGAGGCCTTCTCGACGGCGGCCACCGATGCCGGCCTGTCGCAGGTGATCTACCTCGGCGGCCTGGGAAACGACGCCGACGATCTGTCGGCCCACCTGCGGTCGCGGCGCGAGGTGGAGCGCCTGCTCGCGTCGGCGGGGGTGCAGGTGACGACCCTGCGTGCCGGCATCATCGTCGGGCACGGCGGGATCTCCTGGGAGCTCACCCGGCAGCTGGTCGAGCACCTGCCGGCCATGATCACCCCGCGCTGGGTCCGGACCCGCTGCCAGCCGGTCGGGGTGGCCGACGTCGTCCGCTACCTGGTCGGCGTGCTCGGTGTCCCCGAGGCAAAGGAGAGGACCTTCGAGATCGGCGGCCCCGAGGTGCTCGCCTACGTCGAGATGATGCAGCGGGTCGCGGTCCTGGAGGGCCGGCACCTGCTCATCGTGCCCGTGCCGATTCTCAGCCCGAAGCTGTCCTCGCGCTGGCTCGCCTTCGTCACCGACGTCGACCGGCAGACCGCGAGGTCCCTGATCGACTCCATGAGCAACGAGGTGGTCGTCCGCGACGATGCCATCCGGTCCGTCGTACCGTTCGCGCCGATGGACTACGACGACATGGTCCTGCAGGCGCTCAAGGAGCGGGCCCAAGAGAAGCGGGCCCAGGAGAAGCGGGCGTGACCCGGCTGGACGCGCTGCGGACGGCCCCACTCGTCGATGCCCTCATCGAGATCGTCCCCCGCAACCACCGCGAGCCGGACCGGGTCTGGCACCGCCGGCGCCGCATCGTGGCCGGGACGGTCCTGGTGGGAGCGGGCCTGCTCGAGCGCAGCCTCGCGGCCGAGCCCGACTCGAGGCAGTTCTACGTTCGCTCCCTGGGCGTGGCCGGCGCGTGGCTGGCCGGCGGATTCGGGTCTGGGCCGCTGCACCTCGGGCGTCAGTGGGGCCGCGGGCAGGCCCTGCGCCGGCCCCTCGTCACCCCGGTGGCCACGGGGGTCGCCGCGTTCGGTGCGTTCTACGGTTGCGCGCTGGTCGTCCGTCAGATCCCGGTGCTCGAGCGGGCGATCTCCTCCGTGCTGGACTACGCCGACGAGGGCTCGACGCCGCTCGTCCTGCTCACCACGCTTGCCAACGGCGCAGCGGAGGAGGTCTTCTTCCGGGGCGCCCTCTACGCCGCCGTGGGGGAGGGGCGGCCGGTGGTGCTGTCGACCGCGGCGTACACCGCGACGACCCTCGCGACCAAGAACCCCGCCCTCGTCCTGGCGGCGATCGTGATGGGCACCCTGTTCGGGATGCAGCGTCGCGCCTCGGGCGGCATCCAGGCCCCGGTGCTCACCCACCTCACTTGGTCCGCGCTCATGCTCCGGTTCCTGCCGCCGCTGTTCAGGCACCCCCCCGACTAGGCTGCCGCGCATGGCTCAGTTCGTCTACAACATGCAGAAGGTCCGCAAGGCGGTCGGGGACAAGGTCATCCTCGATGACGTCACACTTGCCTTCCTCCCGGGCGCCAAGATCGGGGTCGTCGGGCCTAACGGCGCCGGAAAGTCGACCGTTCTGAAAATGATGGCCGGTCTCGACCAGCCCTCCAACGGTGACGCGAAGCTCACCCCTGGCTACAGCGTCGGCATCCTCATGCAGGAGCCGGTGCTGGACGAGACGAAGTCCGTCAAGGAGAACGTCGAGGACGGCGTCCGCGAGCTGATGGACACCCTGAAGCGCTATGAAGAGCTCAACGAGAAGATGGCCGAGCCCGACGCGGACTTCGACGCGATCATGGCCGAGCAGCAGCCGTTGCTCGACCTGATCGACGCCAAGAACGGCTGGGAGATCGACAGCCTCATCGAGCAGGCGATGGACGCGCTGCGCTGCCCGCCGCCGGATGAGAACGTCAGCCACCTGTCCGGTGGGGAGAAGCGCCGCGTGGCGCTGTGCAAGCTGCTGCTCGAAGCCCCCGACCTACTGCTGCTCGACGAGCCCACCAACCACCTCGACGCCGAGTCCGTCGACTGGCTCGAGAAGCACCTGGCCCGCTATGCCGGCGCCGTCCTGGCCGTCACCCACGACCGGTACTTCCTCGACAACGTCGCCGAGTGGATCCTCGAGCTCGACCGTGGCCGCGCCTACCCGTACGAGGGCAACTACTCGACGTACCTGGAAAAGAAGCAGCAGCGCCTGGCGGTGCAGGGCAAGAAGGACGCGAAGCTGTCCAAGCGCCTCAAGGACGAGCTCGAGTGGGTCCGGATGAACGCCAAGGGCCGGCAGACGAAGAGCAAGAGCCGCCTCGCTCGGTACGAGGAGATGGCCGCCGAGGCCGACAAGAACAAGAAGCTCGACTTCGAGGAGATCCAGATCCCCGCAGGCCCGCGGTTGGGGTCGGTGGTCATCGAGGCCAAGGACCTGCAGAAGGGCTTCGGGGACCGCGTCCTCATGCACGACCTGACCTTCGACCTGCCGCGCGGTGGGATCGTCGGGATCATCGGTCCCAACGGGGTGGGCAAGACCACGCTGTTCAAGACCATCGTCGGCTTCGAGCAGGCAGACGCAGGCATGGTGCGGATCGGCGAGACCGTGAAGCTGTCCTACGTCGACCAGGGCCGCTCCCTCCTCGACCCGGTGAAGACGGTCTGGGAAACCGTGTCCGAGGGGCTCGACTACATCCAGGTGGGATCGCAGGAGATGCCGTCGCGGGCCTACATCGGGGCTTTCGGCTTCAAAGGCCCGGACCAGCAGAAGCCCACCGGCGTGCTGTCCGGTGGTGAGCGCAACCGCCTGAACCTGGCGCTCACCCTCAAGGAGGGCGGCAACGTCCTGCTCCTCGACGAGCCGACCAACGACCTCGACGTGGAGACGCTGGGCTCGCTGGAGAACGCGCTGCTGGAGTTCCCCGGCTGCGCCGTCGTGATCTCCCACGACCGGTGGTTCCTCGACCGGGTCGCCACGCACATCCTTGCCTGGGAGGGCGACGAGGACGACGCCGCCAAGTGGTACTGGTTCGAGGGCAACTACGAGTCGTATGAGAAGAACAAGCTCGAGCGCCTCGGCCTCGAGGCTGCCCGCCCGCACCGGGTCACCTACCGCAAGCTCAAGCGGGACGACTGACCCGTTGGTCGGGCCGGGCCTTCTGGTCCGTCGTCGGCGGGCGCCTCGTGGTTCTGCTCTCCCCGACGCCGTCCTGAGCGAGGTGCCGCAGGCGGTGCTGTCGATCCACCGCCACGGCAACGGGTACGACGGGTCGGCGGACGCCACGGTCGCCCGCGTGGCCTGGAACGAGGCTGGTCGGGTCGACGACCCCCCCAGGTGACCATGCCGGGGTGGTCAGGATGGGTGAGATAACGCGCTCCAGCGGGTGCGCGGGAGCCAGCGATTCGGGGCAATCTGGACTAAACGACCAGTCGGCGTGGCAGAAGGTCGTGGTCAGGGTGGTTTTGTCGGGTGGTCCCGGAAGACCATCAAGACGCCGCACGCGCGGGACGAGGCTTTCTGTAGCCCGGGACCACTCGGGAGCAGTCAGCAGACGAAAGGACGCGCGTGAGCAGCCCGAGCCATGTGACCGCACTTCGCTCAGCAGCCGCCGACGTCCCGGAGCTCGTCTTCGCCACCGGACTGCCGGGCTTCCCCGGGGAGCGCCGCTTCGCCCTCGTGCGGTGGGGGGCCTTCGAAGGCCCGTACTCGCTGATGGTCGACCTCGAGAACCCCCACGTCCGGTTCCTCGTCATGCCGCCCTACGTGTTCTTCCCCGACTACGTCGTCGACCTCGACGACACGATCGCCGCGAAGATCCACCTTGACCGGCCCGAGAGCTGCCTGCTCCTGGTCATCGTGACACTCGGCAGCACGCCGGAAGAGGCGACGGCCAACCTGCTCGGCCCGGTCGTCGTCAACCTCGACACCCGCGAGGGCGTGCAGGCCGTGCTGGCCGAGTCCGGCTACAGCACGCGGGTTCCGCTCCGCGCCGCCGCCGTGGCTTCCTAGCCGCTGCCTCCACGCAGCCCCCTCTGCACCCGACCGCCTCAGATTCCACGGAAGGAACCCACCATGCTCGTCCTGACTCGTCGCAAGAACCAGAGCATCGTCATCGGCGACGACATCATCGTGACCGTCCTGGAGGTCAAGGGCGACCAGATCCGGCTCGGGATCACCGCTCCCCGCAACGTCCAGGTCTATCGCGAGGAGCTGCTGGCAGCCCTTACGGACGCCAACAAGTCCGCCGTCTTGTCCGATGGTGCCGCGCCTCTGGCCCCGCCGGCACCTCCCCAGAGTGCGTCGCTGTTCCGGCGCCCTCGCCGCGCCGCCTGACCCACCCCAGTACCGCCAGAGCCAGGAGCCCACCGTGCCCACCACCCGCCTTTCCGACGAGGCCAAGGCTCTCGTCGAGAGCCACCTCCCCCTCGTGCGGCACGTCCTGTCGGGCGTGGCCGCGCACTACCCCCGCCATGCCGACCGCGAGGAGCTCGCGCAAGCCGCGACGCTCGGCCTGGTCGAGGCCGCGGCCCGCTACGACGCGGGGCGGGGCGTCCCGTTTGACCGCTGGGCGGCGCTGCGGATCCGCGGGGCCATCGTCGACGCCGTACGGGCTTTGGACTTCGCCCCTCGGACCCTGCGGTCGGCGGCGCGTGATGCGGAGACGGCCCGGGTCGAGCTCGAGGTCCGGCTGGGCCGCACCCCGTCGCTGGAGGAGACGGCCACGCACATGGGACTGCCTGCTGCCGACCTCGCGAACCTGCAGGGACGCGTGCACCGCTCCCTGGTCCTGTCGCTCGACGCGCCCTGCGGTGAGGAGGACGGCGACCCCCTGACCCTGTCCAGTGGTCTTGTCGACGAGGTGCAGCTGCAGCCCGTCGAGGTCCTCGAACAGCGCGAGCGCGCCACCTACGTCCGGGACGCCCTGGCCTGCCTGCCCGAACGGCTCAAGGAGGTCGTCGTCGGCTACTTCCTCGACGGCGAGAGCTCTGCCGACCTCGCCGCCCGTCTCGGCGTCACCGAGTCGCGGGTGTCGCAGATGCGCACCGAGGCGCTCAGGCTGATGCGGGTGGGCATCGAGTCCCAGTACGACGAGACCCCCGCGGTCCCGGCCCACCCCGGCCGGGCGGCCTACCGCCAGGCTGCCTACGCCGCCCAGCTGGCCGCCCGCTCGACGTACGCGTCGCGGCTCAGCCGGCTCCCGCAGGCGCGGGCGTCGGTCCCGGAGCGCGGCGAGGTACGCGCTGCGGGCTGAGGCGGACCGTAGGGTGGAGCAGTGACTGACGAGACCCCCGCTGCTGTGGACGCCATAGCTGTTGCCGATCCCGTACGGAAAGCGCCCACTTCGCACGCGGCGCACCGCTCCTTCCTGCGGGAGCTGCCGGTCCTCATCGCCGTGGCCCTTGTCCTCGCGCTGCTGATCAAGCACTTCCTGGTCCAGGCCTTCTACATCCCGTCAGGGTCGATGGAGCAGACCCTGCAGGTCGGCGACCGGGTGCTGGTCAACAAGGTGCCTTACTACTACCGCGGCCCCCATCGCGGGGAGATCGTCGTCTTCAACGGGCTCGACAACTTCGACGAGGGTGTGACGGTCCCTCCCGCGACTAACCCGGTCTCCAAGGCTCTGCGCCAGGTCAGCGGCGCGATCGGCCTCGGTGCGCCCGACGAGAAGGACTACATCAAGCGGGTCATCGGCATCCCGGGTGACCGCGTCATGTGCTGCGACACCGCCGGCCGCGTGGTCGTCACGCCCGAGGGTGGCGCGCCGGCCACCCTCGTCGAGCCCTACATCTACCAGAACGACACCACCGACCTGAAGTACTTCTGCGAGGCCGGTACCGGTCCGCGCAACTGCCCCGTTGGCGCGCCCGGGGTCCTCGTGCCGTCCGGCCGCCTGTGGGTCATGGGAGACCACCGCGGCAACTCGGCTGACTCGCGTTACCACATCACCGATGCTCACCACGGCACCGTGCCCGAGGCCAAGGTCGTCGGCCGGGCCTTCACGGTCGTGTTCCCCTTCGGCCGCTTCGGGCTGCTGCACGTGCCGTCGGCCTTCTCACCGCTCGCCCTGCCCGCCGCTCCCTATCTCGCCGGCCTGGCCGGTGCGCTCCCGCTCACCCTGGTACGTCGCCGGCGCCGCTCCCGCTGACGCCTTTACTCGCGGGCAACAGGTTGCTGGTGGCCGCTGCCCGCTGGCCGTCGTCTTCTGGTCGCTGGCCGTGGGCTCGGGTGCTGGCCGTGGGCCGTGGGCTCGGGCGCTTGAGGGATTGTGGGGACGTGTGCTCCCACCTTTCGCGGCAACTCACGCGCTGGCGGCGTGAGTGGCCGCCAGAGCGGTCGTCCGGACCTCGCGAGCAGCCGGTGCTGTGGGCACTGGGGCGCGGCGGTCTGGGTGTCGCGGGTGGGTGTCGCGGTCTGGGTGTCGCGGTCTGGCGTGATTGCTTCAGGGACGCTTGCGGGCCCCGGCGCCGACGAGGGCACGGGCGAAGGGGAGGCCAACGCGCTCGAGGACCACCAGCACGGTAGAGACGATCCCCACGCGCACGGCCGCCTGCGTCACCGACAGGTCACCCGAGATCAGCTTCATCGCGACCAATCCGACGGCGAGCAACCCGAGCAGCCCCAGCGTGGGTGTCCGCAGTCGCACCACGCTCACCCGACCAGGGCGGCACGCACGGCCAGCGCGAGCTCGGTGGCTGTAGCCGGCGCCGTCCGCTCGCCGACGGTGATCGTCCCGACAGTAAGCCCGCGGGCGGCGGCGTCGATCAATCCCAGCACCCCGGCTGGGCCGTGCCCGTTGACGACCACGGGGTGGGCGGGGCCGAGGTCGGCCGGCTCGGGGAGCACCCCGTTCAGGGCGACCGCCAGCGCCACCAGCCATCCCAGGTCGTCGACCGGGTCCCGCGCCGGCAGCCCCTCCAGCACGGCCGCCGGCAGTCCCATCGCCACCAGACCCGCCCGGCTCCACCCATCCGGCGCCTTCGTGGGGCCGGCCTTCGTGGTGGCGGCTCTCGCCGCGACGGCCGACCTCGACGGTCGGGACGTGGGTTTGGGTATGCCCCCCGCTCGCGGAGTACGTCGGGCGGTCGAGCCCGAGGGGACCGCATCGGCTGGGCCCGAGGGGACCGCCTCGGCTGGGCCCGAGGGGACCGCATCGGCTGGGGTCAAGGGGTCCGCGCCGGCCCCAGTCGAGGGGACCCCTTCGGCCCCAGTCGAGGGGACCGCGCCGGCCCCAGTCGAGGGGACCGCTATGGCGTCCTTCGGTGCTGACGAGGTCGAGGGCCCTGCCGTCAGGACCCTGGTCTCCCTCGGCCCGTCCACCTGGGTTGCCCGGGCCGGCGTCACTTCGGCGGCTGACGTCGCGGCAGCGTGATATCCGGTCGGGACACAGTCGGGGTCAGTGGGCAGCTGGGCGACAGGACGCAGCTCTGCAACGGTGGCGCCCGGCACCGCCCGCATCGCGGGCATGGCGGGCTGGGGGAGGCGGGTGGTCCGGCGTACCGGGGCTGGGGGGGTCTCGGCTGCATCGGCCTGGTTCAGGAGCGCGTCGAAGGCGCTCTCCAGGGCGCCCGCGGCTGGAGCGGCCGCGGGGACGGCCACGACCTCGTAGCGGTCGCGGCCCACCAGCCCGGGTACGCCCTTGCGGACCTTGCGGGCCCGGCGGACGGTCAGGCCGGGGCCGAGACTCGCGACGGCGGAGGCCATCGCCTGCTCGAGGGTGTCGCCGATGAAGACCTCGACGACCTCGGTCTCGGTGAGGTCAGGCTGCTGCAGTGCGCTGGGCAAGGTGGATCACCCCTACGGGTTCGACGGTGAGGTTGCGGGACAGTTCGGTGTAGGACAGGACGGGCAGGTCGGGGCGACCTCCGACGAGCAGGCGGCGTACGGCGGGGCGAAGCTGGGCGGAGCACACGACAGCGGGCCGGTGACCGGCACCCTCGGCGAGGCGGACCGCGTCCCCGATGCCCTCGACGAGCGCCTCCATCCGCATCGGGTCGAGGGCGAGCCAGGTACCGGCGTCCCCTGACCGGCAGGCCTCCAGGAGCGACTGCTCGAGCAGCGGGTCGAGGGTCAGGGCGGCCAGGCGGTTCCCGACGGCGGCACCGGCGGAGATGGTCGGGCCGAGCACGGCTCGGGCTGCCTCCACGAGCTGCTCGGGGACGCGCGTCTCGCGCGCCTTGGCCGTCACGGCCTCAAGGATCCGGGTGAGGTCCCGGACAGGCACGCCCTCGCTCAGCAGGTCGCGCATGACGCGCTGCACCTCCGAGAGCGACAGCGTGTCCGTCCCCACTTCGCCTGCCACCACGGGGGAGACGGTCTTTACGGCGTCGACGAGCACCTGGACGTCCTGTCGGGTCAGCAGCTCCGGAGCGGCGTTGCGGACCACCTCGGACAGGTGGGTGACGATGACCGAGGCCCGGTCGATCACGGTGGCGCCCTCGGCGGCCAGCACCTCGGCCAGCTCGGTCTGCACCCACGTCGCGGGCAGCCCGAAGACCGGGTCGACCGTGGCCCGTCCAGGCAGGCCGGCCGCGTCCTCCCCCAGCACCATCGCGTGACCTGCCGGAGCCTCGCCGCGCGCAGCCTCGATCCCGTGGAGCTTGACGACATAGGTCGAGGAGGGAAGGCCGGCGGCATCGTGCGTGCGCACCGGAGGTACGACGAGGCCGAGGTCCGCGGCAATCCGCTTCCGCAGCGCGCGGACCCGCTCCATGAGGGACCCGCCCTGGGCAGGGTCGAGCAGGTCGAGCAGGTCGGGGGCCAGCTCGAGCTCGAGCGGCTCGACGCGTACCTGCTCGAGCATCACCTCGGTCGGCTCGCCGGACGGGTCGATCTCGACCTCGACCGGCTGGTCCTGCTCCGCCCTCGGCGCGCGGTAGGCGACGAAGGCGAGAAGCCCTGCCAGGACGAAGAACGGGAGCTTCGGCAGTCCGGGCATCAGGCCGAGGAAGGCCACGGCCACCGACCCGATGCGCAGCGCCTGCGCCGACCGGAACAGCTGGTGCACGAGGTCGGCGCCGAGGCCGCCTTCCTGGTCGCTCTGGACGCGGGTGACGACGATGCCGCTGGCAACCGAGATGAGCAGCGCCGGGACCTGGGACACCAGTCCGTCGCCGACGCTGAGCAGGCAGTAGCGCGAGATCGACTCCGAGAGCGACAGGTGGTGTTGGAGCATCCCGATCGCGAAGCCGCCCACGAGGTTGATGCTCACGATCACGACGGCCGCGATCGCGTCGCCCTTCACGAACTTGCTGGCGCCATCCATCGACCCGTAGAAGTCCGCCTCGCGCCCCACGTCGAGCCGGCGGATCCGGGCCTGCTCGTCGCTGATGAGGCCGCTGTTGAGGTCGGCGTCGATCGCCATCTGCTTGCCGGGCATGGCGTCGAGGGTGAACCGGGCGGCCACCTCGGCCACCCGACCCGCACCGGCCGTGATGACCACGAACTGGATGATCACGAGGATCAAGAAGATGACGAGGCCCACGACCAGGTTGCCGCCGACGACCACCGCACCGAAGGCGTGGATCACCTTCCCCGCCTCGCCCTTGAGCAGGATCAACCGGGTCGAGGAGATGTTGAGCGCGAGCCGCATCAGCGTGGTGACGAGCAGAAGCGCTGGGAACACGGAGAAGTCCAGGGCGCGCTCGCTCGTGATGGCCGTCAGCAGGACAACCACCGCGATCGTCAGGTTGGTCGCGAGCAGCAGGTCGAGCAGGAACGTCGGCAGCGGAATGATCATCATCACGACGATGCCGACCATCAGCAGCGGAACGCCCATCGTGGCAGCGCGACCGGGCTTCTTGAGCACTGCGGGCGACGTCATGCGGGCACCATCCGGGACCTCCACGTGGGGCGGGTACCGCGGCGCTTCGCGGCGTAGACGACGGCGAGGACCTCAGCCACGGCGCGGAACAGCTCCAGCGGGATGCCGTCGCCGACCTCGGTGTTCTTGTAGATCGCCCGGGCCAGCGGCTTGTCGGCGAGCACGGGGATGCCGTGCTCGGCGGCCAGGTCCTTGATCCGCTGGGCGGTGGCTCCCGCCCCCTTGGCGACCACGATCGGAGCCGCCGTACCGGGCTGGTAGGAGAGGGCCACGACCAGGTGCGTCGGGTTCGCCAGCACCACGTCGGCCTTCGGGACCGCCGAGATCATGCGCGCGCGGGACGTCGCGAGCATGCGAGCCCGCATCGCGCCCTTCTGCTGGGGGTTGCCCTCGCTCTGCTTGTGTTCGTCGTTGACATCCTGCTTGCTCATCCGCGACTGCTTGCCGAACGACCGGCGCTGCCAGGCAGCGTCAGCGAGGCCCACGATGAGGGCGAGCACCGCCACCCGCCACAGCATGCTGCGGACGGTGTCGCCGACGACCGCCTGCAGGGAGGCGAAGGTCCCGCCGCTGGACACCAGCTCCCGGGCCCCCGTCTTCCAGGCACCCCAGGACACCAGCGCGAGGGACGACAGCTTCGCCAGGTCCTTCAACAGCTGTACGACGCTGTGCGGTGACAGCATCCGCTTGATCGTCTTGCCGGGGTTGAGGCGCTCGAAGCGGGGCTTGACCGCCGCCGGGTTGGGACGCGAGCGGGTGACGACGGTGCCGGCGACCAGGGCGGCCACGCCGACGATCGCCACCGATGGTGCGAGCGCGCGCACCGAGTCCAGGACCACCTTGCCGGCAAGGGATCTGGCGGCGCTGATGTCCTTCACGTCGGCACCGGACAGGACCAGGGCGAGGTCGCTGCGCAACACCTGCATGAGTCGGCTGACCATGCCTGGGAGCACCAGCACGAGGGCCAGCATCGAAACACCGGACGGGAGCTCCACCGAGCGGGCCGCGACACCCTTCTTGCGCAGGTCCTTCAGGCGCTTCGGAGTGGCTTTCTCGGTCTTGTCCCCGCTCATCGCAACACCTCGAAGGGAAGCCGCAGGGACGGGTCGAGCAGCTGGGCGGCGTGTGCGGGCATCAGCGCGAGGGTCGCGCCGGCGGCGGACAGCGCGACCAGCGTCTTCACCGGCAGGGCCAGCGACAGCGCGTTGGCCTGGGGCACGAAGCGGGCTGCGAACGACAGGGCCACGTCGGTGAGGAACAGCACGCCCAGCAGCGGGGCCGCGACCTCGAAGGCGCTCAGCAGGATCTGGGTCGCGGCATGGCCGAGGGTGCTCGCCGTACCTGACGAGAGGGAGGGGAAGTGGCCGAGGGGGATGCCTCGGAAGGAGCGCACGAACCCGCCGATGACCGAGGCGTAGGCGTCGCTCACGAAGAACAACGCGCTGAACATGACCGAGAACAACCGGGAGAAGGCGGCGGCCGGTTGGCCGGACAGTGGGTCGACGATCGAGGCGTAGGAGAAGCCACCGGACAGGTCGGCGAGCGACCCGGCCACCTCGAAGGCGCTGAACAGCAGGTTCGTCAGCATCCCCAGCGCCAGGCCGACGACGACCTGCCCGACGGCGGCGGCGACGTAGGGCGCCAGGTCCGTGGGTACCTGCGAGGCCGGGGTCATGGGGGTCACGAAGACCGCCAGCGCGATCGCGGCGGACAGCCGGCCCACCGACGACATTCCCTTGGCGGACAGGACCGGAGCGGTGATGACCCAGGCACCCGTGCGCGCGAGCACCAGCATGAACGCGGTGAGCGTGGCGAGGGAGACCGGGAGCTGTGACACGGCTCAGCCGACCAGCTGCGGGATGCGCTCGAACAGCTGCTGGGTGAACTCGACGGTGATCCGCAGCATCCAGCCCCCCGTGAGGGCCAGGACGAGGCCGCCCAGAGCCAGCTTCGGGACCATCGACAGCGTCTGGTCCTGCACCTGGAAGACCGCCTGCAGCAAGCTGACGACCACACCGACGACCAGGGCGACGATGAGCAGTGGACCGGCCAGCTTGGCTGCGAGGAGCAGCGCCTGACTAGCGATGTGGACGACGTCGGTCTCGTTCATGCAAACCCCTTAGTGGAACGAGCGGACGAGGGAGGAGACGATCAGGTACCAGCCGTCGACCGCGACGAACAGCAGCAGCTTGAACGGCAGCGAGATGAGTGATGGCGGCAGCATCGCCATGCCCATGGCCGACAGCGCCGCGCTCACGACCAGGTCGATGACGATGAACGGGATGAAGACGACGAAGCCGATGAGGAACGCCGCCCGCAGCTCGGAGATGACGTAGGCCGGGACGAGCGTGGTCGTCGGGACGTCCTTGCTGTTCTTGGGCGCGGGCTTGCCCGACAGGTCGACGAACAGCTGCAGATCCTTCTCACGGACCTGCTTGAGCATGAAGGTGCGGAACGGGGCGATCCCCTTGTCGAAGGCGACCTGCTGGGTGATCGTGCCTTTGAGGTAGGGCTGGACGGCGTCGTGGTTGGTCTGGCTGAAGACCGGTCCCATCACGAAGAACGTCAGGAAGATCGACAGCCCGATCAGCACCTGGTTCGGTGGGATCCCTTGCGTCCCGAGGGCTGAGCGGGTGAACCCCAGCACGATGACGATGCGCGTGAACGCCGTGACCATGATGAGCAGGCCCGGCAGCACTGACAACGCGCCGAGCAGCAGCACCAGCGACACGGGCTGGGTGAGCCCCGTCGTGTTGCGCAGGTCGACGCCCGACTTGGGCGTGGGGGACGGGCTGGGGGCGGCCAGCGCGGGGGCGGCCACACCCAGGAAGAAGGTGGTGAGAAGGAGGGTCAGCGCAACGCGTCGTCCCCGTCCGCAGCGCGGAAGGCGGGCCGGCACGCGCGGGTCCACGGGTGTTCCTCGTCACGCAGGGCATCCGTGCGGGCAACGCGTCGCCGAGCGGCGAGGCGGGTGGAGGCTGAACCGGGTCCGTCCGGTCCAGCAGGGCTCTCGCCCCGGAGAGTGGCCAGTGCCGCGGCAACAGCGGCATCGGGTACGTCGGTCTTGGCCGGCTTGAGCAGGGCCAGAAGCTGGTCCTTGGCGCCCAGCCTCGGGGCCGGGGCGGTCTGCACGGCGTCAGCCTGCTCGCTGGTGAGCAGCGTGACGGTGTGGTCGGTGACGCCCAGCAGCAGGTCCCTGCCGTCCACCCGTACGACGGTGAGGGCCGCGCCCTTGCCCAGCCGGGTCGAGCCGCGTACCTCGAGCAGGTTGCTCCGGCCGCGAGCCCCGAGGCCGTCGGTGCGCTTGAGCACCCACAGCACGACGCCGAGCAGCCCGAAGACAAGGACCACCTTCAGCAGCAGGACCAGGGCAGACACCTAGCGCTCGACCACCGCTGTGACGCGGACGCCGAACTCGCCGTCGATGACGACGACCTCGCCGCGCGCGACCAGGACCCCGTTGACGAGCACGTCCACGGGGGCGTCGGCGGAGCGGTCCAGCTCGAGCACCGCGCCGGGTGCGAGCGACAGCAGATCCCGCAGGGGAAGCTTGACGCGGCCGAGCTCGACGGCCAGCTCGACCTGCACGTCGGCGAGCAGTCGCAGGTCGCGCTGGTCTCCGTAGCCGGTGCCGATGC
This sequence comes from Mycobacteriales bacterium, assembly GCA_038230355.1. Classification (GTDB taxonomy): domain Bacteria; phylum Actinomycetota; class Actinomycetes; order Mycobacteriales; family SCTD01; genus RYN-111. The sequence continues at coordinate 29,856 of JBBRNK010000017.1, forward strand.
CGAGGTCGGGCAGGTCGGGGCGGGGCAGTGAGGGGAGGTTGGTGGCCTCTGCGCCCATCCGCGGACCCTGGTCCCGCTGCACCGGGATGGTGGCGGGTGCCGCGGGTGCCGCGGGTGAATCGGGTGCTGCATCGGTCGCAGAGCCGGCCCCGCCTGCCGGGTCGTTCTGATCCAGCATCTGGGCGGCGGGAACGATCGGCGACACCGGATCGGGAACCGCCTCGGCTCCTGCGAAGGCGTCGGCGAACTCGTCGGGAAGGGACATCACAGGCCTCCGGTCACGAGCGAGTGGACGACCACGGCGCGGCGCCGACCGCGCCGACCCAGTGCTGCGCCCAGGACGGGCACGTCGCCGTCGCTGCCGCCGAGCAGGCCTACCAGGTGCTGGGCGGCGTCGGTGTCGAGCCGGATGACGTCGCCGGGGTGCAGGTCCTCGACGTCCTCGGCGCTGACGACGGTCGGCGTGAGGCGAAGGGAAATCTCCACCTGCACGTCGCCGAGGGCGGCTTCGGCCATGGCGCTGGGGACAGCCGGTGCAGGGTCGGCGTCCGACGGCAGCAGGGACTTCGCGGGTAGGCAGACCGTCAGCCTGACCGTCGTGCCGCGGGGGAGCTCGATGTCGAGGGGGATCGCCACGACCTCACCGCCGCCCACCGGAAGGGGCTGGTCGCTGACCGCTCCGGCGTTGAGCGACGTGACCCCGTGGTCAGCCAGGGTCTCGGCGAGCGGTCGCAGCGCAGGCAGGGTGTGACGTACGAGCAACTGCTGCTCCAGGGGTGTGGTGGGGCGGTCCTCGCTGTCACCTTGCCCGCCGAGGTACAGGTCGGCGAGGGCCACCGCGGTCTCGGCCGGTACGAGCAGCAGCCCGGGGTCGGACAGTCCGCAGGCCAGCGGAGCCCAGACGGCCGCCGGGGTGGCCACCTCGACCAAGGAAACCCGTCGTACGCCGGGGCAGGAGACGGGGACCGTGCGGCCGCAGGCGAGCCCGAGCAGCAGGCCGACACGGGGGGCGGCGTCAGTGACGGCCGCGACCAGCCGGGCCGCAGCGGCAGGCATGGGCAGCGGGTCACGGAAGTCGAACAGCTGGGCGGTCACACCTTTTCATCGTCGCGAGTGAGCTGGTTATGCATGGCCCGCATGGACCATCTCTTGCAACCACCCGTCCGGGCCACCAGGGTGACTACCCCCGGGTCGCCGAGGCAGGCAGTCGGCCTAGTGGCGAGGTTTGCCGACCTTCGGCGAGGGACCGGCAGAGGGGAGTGCGGTCGAGGTCGGCGTCGGGGCAGCCGTGACGCGCGGCGCCTCGACGACGATGTCGACGCGACGGTTGAGGGCGAGGATGGCCTCGGTTGTCCCCACCCTGCGTGGCCTGGTGTCGGCGTACCCGGCTGCGGAGAGCCGTCCCTGTGCGACCTTCTCGTGCTCGATGAAGTGCCGCAGCACCGCCGTGGCTCGGGCTGTCGAGAGCTCCCAGTTGGAGGGGAAGGCGCCGCTGTTGATGGGGCGACTGTCGGTGTGGCCCTCGATGACCAGGTTGTTGCCGATCTTGCGGAACACCGGGCCGAGCCCCTGCAGCAGCATGTCGCCCTTCTCGGTGAGCCGTGCCTCGCCGGAGTCGAACAGGACGCCGTTGGTCACGTAGAGCACCAGCCCGCGCGGGTCACTTGCCACCTCCACCCGATCTGACAGACCGGCCCGCTTGACCTGCTCCACCAAGGCCTTTCGGAGCTCCTCGAGCTTGGCCTTGTCGAGGACGGGCTTCGGATCGGCGGGGCCACCGGGGTTGGGGACCCATGCCGACGCCTGTGGCGTGGGGTTGCCGTTCTTGGGGGCCAGCGGCTTCTTGCTCTCGTCGCCCACGGTGGGAACGCCCTCGCCGGGCAGCTGGGGAAGCACGGTGCCGGTGCCCTTGGCGAACGCCTCCTTGAACGTCTGGAACTTCTTGAGGTCCAGGTTCGAGATGGCGAACATCATCAAGAACGTGACCATCAGAAGGGTCATCATGTCGGCCAGAGCGATGAGCCATGCCTCGCTCGGGTGCTCTTCGTGGTCCTCGTGCCCACGGTGCCGGCGGCTCATCTCAGGCCGCCTTCTTCTCGCCGACCGACTCGCGGACCTGGGGCGAGAGGTGGCTCTTGAGCTTCTCGCCGACGGCGCGGGGGCTGACGCCGGCCTGGATGGCCAGGATGCCCTCGACGATCATCTCGCGATACGCGACCTCGACTGCCGACGCGCGCTTCATCTTGTTGGCCAGGGGCATGAAGAACATGTTCGCGAGGCCGATCCCCCAGAGCGTGGCGATGAACGCCGAGGCGATGGCGTGGCCCATCTCAGCAGGGTTGTCCATCTTGCTCAACGCCAGAGTGAGGCCCAGCACGCAGCCAACGATGCCGATGGCCGGTGAGTAGGTGCCGCAGTCCATGTGGAACTTGGCGGCGACCTTGTGGCGACTCTTCATGGCTGCGATGTCGGACTCGAGCACATCCGCAACCTCGGCAGAGTCGGTACCGTCGATGACGAGCTCCAGCCCTCGCTTCATGAACGGGTCCCCGACGGCCTTCGCCTTCTCCTCCAAGGCCAACAGCCCGTCGCGGCGGGCCACGTCGGCGTACTCCATGAGCACGTTCACTGCCGCCGGGGCATCGAGCTTCTTGCCCGGCAGCAGCATCTTGAGGGTGGCCTTGATGCCGGGTCCGATGTCGCTCATCCGGTTGCTGGCCATTCCGACCCCCACGGTGCCACCGACGATGATGATGATGGCCGAGGGGTTGGAGAACGCGACAGCCGGGCTGCCGCCCTCCAGGATGAAGGCCACCGAGACGGCGGCGACGGCAAGGACGATGCCGACAGGGGTTGCGACCTCCATGGTCAGCACCTGCCTTCGGTGGCGGGGCGCAGGTGCAGCACCCGGGCCGGCTCGTCGAGGTGCTCGTCAGGCTCGGTCACGTCGGCCAGCTGCTGTTCGGCAGCGGCCAGGACCGAGGCCCGGTAGTTGGTGATCTCGGTGACCACCATCTCCGCCGTCTCGACAACCACGTAGGTCTTGCCGTCGACCAGGGTCACGACGGTGTCGTGGTGGGCCTCGACGGTCGCGACCAAGTCGGCGTTGAGGTACATCTCGCTGCCGTTGAGGCGCGTCAGATGAATCACCGCTGCAGCCCTCCTCCTGAGGACACGACCCTGAGGTCGGCGCTGGCGTCCTGCCTGCGCACCTGCCCATCGGCGCCGGTGGGGCGGGGTTGAGGGCCTCGCGGACAACTGTCCAGGTCCCGTGAATTGCAAGCGCGGTCAGGACGACCGTGACGTCGTGGGTGCGGCCCCCGGCGAGCCCGACGAAGCCGCGCAATCGCAGAACCCCTGCGCCCCTGCCGCGGAGCAGTCGTAGTCGTTCGCAGGCGACGGTGTGGCCGCTCCCGTTGTCGATCCCCGTGCGGACCCCGCCGGCGGACGTGGGACCGACCAGCACTGACACCTCGAAGGCGCTCGTAGAGATGTCACCCTTGCTGTGACATGGGTCTCAGGCTAGAACTGGTCCACCAAGCCCCAGAGGCCGAGGCAGGACGACAACGGAGCAGTCGCGTGAGTTACATCATCTCGGAGCCGTGCATCGGAACCAAAGACGCCTCCTGCGTCGCTGTTTGCCCAGTCGACTGCATCTACGAAGGCGACGATCAGTACTACATCAACCCTGATGAGTGCATCGACTGCGGGGCGTGCGAGCCCGAATGCCCGGTGGAAGCCATCTTCGCCGACGACTCGGTGCCAGAGCAGTGGGCGACGTACACAGCGAAGAACCGCAACTTTTTCCAATCGCCTGAGGTTCCGCGGGTAAGGGCAGGCAACAACCGGGCGGCGACGTAGCACCCGAAGAATGGACCCAGGTCGGCGAAGGGGCCTGCCATCGGGGACATGTTGGACCGGGTCTCAAGGACGGCGAAGAAGACGACGGATGGTCACTGCGGCACGGGGCCCTCGGGCGGTCGGGGTGTCGAGTGGCGTGCTCAGGCCTCGCCGCGGGCCGGGTAGTCCTTCTCCCGAACGAACTCCAAGGCCTTGATCAGGTTGTCCAGGTGCGGGCGGGCGAAGGGCGTGGACTGCACGTGCGCGGAGTACAAGGTTGCATCGGGGCGCACCAGAAACAGCCCCGGCTCGCTGAACAGGGCCGGCTCGCTGTCGGTCAGGCCCTTGCTGACATACAGGCCCCAGGCGCGCATGGCGGCCTCGTCCATGCCGTAGGCCACCCGCACGTGCTTGAGTTCCCATTCGCGGACGGCCCGCTCGGCCCGCTCCTGGTCGTCTCCGCTGACCGCCACGACCTCCTCGACGCCGACGTCACGCAGCTCGCCGAGCCGGCTGTCGAGCTCCGACAGTTGCCTCTTGCACTGTGGGCAGTGCACGCCGCGGTAGACGACGACCAGCGTGAACTGCGTCGGGGTGGCAGCGGCGAGGTCGAAACGGCCGCCCCCGACCAACGGCAGGTCCAGCGTGGGGGTGGACTGGCGGGGCAACGGCGCGGGCATGGGCACTCCTCGGGACGGCCGGATTCGACCCCTCTGTTGTCGCCGGTGCGATCGGGGGCGAAACGCAGTTGGTACGGCGCGTCCGGCCCGTCGGGTCTCGACCCGGTGGGTCAGCTCCGACGTCGCACGGAACTGCGGTCAGCGCTTGAGGTTGACGAGCTCCTGCAGCATCTCGTCGCTGGAGCTGATGACCTTCGAGCTGGCTTGGAAGGCCCGCTGCGCGATCATCATGTTGGTGAACTCGAGGGCCAGGTCGACGTTGCTCATCTCGAGCGCGCCGGCGGCCAACCCACCGCTGCCCTGCTGACCAGGGACGACGTACTGCGCCACGCCGGAGGCGGGGCCGGCGCTGAAGTGCCCGTTGCCTCGGGCGGTGAGACCTGCCGGGTTGCTGAACGTCGCCAGGGCGATCTGGCCGACCACGAGGCTGGTCCCGTTGGAGTAGACCGCGTTGAGCTTGCCGTCGTCACCGATCGCGAACGAGCGCAGGGCGGCCGTCGCGTCGTTGGGGTCCGTCGGCGCAACCGTCAAGGCTGTGAGGGCAGTCGGGTCGGTTGAGGTGATGGCACCCGTGGTGTCCGCGGGCCAGCCCTGCAGCAGCGATCCCGACGGGTCCGTGATGTGGTTGTTGGAGTCGAGTGAGAACGACCCCGCCCGGGTGTACATCGTCTCGGAGCCCAACATCATCGTGAAGGCGCCCGCTCCCTGGATGGCGAGATCCGTTGCCCTGCCGGTGTTCTGGATCGCACCCTGGGTCTGCACCGCGTCGACGGCGTTGACGTGGACACCCAAGCCGACCTGGGAAGGGTTGGTCGAGCCGACCGTTCCGTTGCCGGCGCTGCCGTCCTTCAGCAGTTGCGACAGGGTGTCCTGGAAGACCACCCGGCTCGCCTTGTAGCCCGACGTGTTGACGTTGGCGATGTTGTCACCGACGACGTCCATCATCATCTGGTTGGAGCGCATGCCGGAGACTCCGGAAAAGAGCGAACGCATCATGGCAGTGGTCCTCACGGGGAGTGTGGGAGCCGTCCTGGCAAAGGGGCGACGCGACCGTCCTGGTGCGCCGGTGGGACCTAGGGTTGAACGTGTGGTCCTGGCTGGACCGTCGGGGCCTGCTGGACTTTCGTGACGTCACCGATGGCCAAGGTGCTCCCGTCGTCAAGGGTGAGTTGGGGACCGGCCGCTTCGAGCGAGACCCCGGTGACAAGGCCGTGGTGGGCGATCGCGTCCTTGCCGGCACCGCTTACCTGCTTGCCGACCAGGGACTCTGCCGACAGGCGTTCCTGCCAGGCCTGTGAGGTCTTCTGTGCGTCGACGAGCTGACCGAGCTTCTCGACCTGGGCAAACACCGCCATCTGGCTCATCTGCTGGTTGCTGTCGGTAGGTGACATCGGGTTCTGGAACCTCAGCTGTGCGACCAGCAGCTTCATGAACATGTCGGAGCTGCCCATCGCGTTGCTGTCCGGTTTGGTCTGCGCGGCCTTGCCGGTACCGGACGTGGTGTAACTCTGCGGGATGGGTGTCGTCATGGGAACGCCTCTACAGCCAGGTGCCCGCGGGCTGCGGGCTGGGGACGTCGTCCGTGACGTGGGAACCTGGTTGTCCATCGGCCCCTCGCGGACGCTGTGGAGTCGCCCGATCGGGGGTTGCCCGGTCGTCGGGGCTGCCGGGCCACGCACCGCCCGGCAGGACGTCACCGTGGGCGACGTCGAAGGACGACAGGTCCAGGCCCTGCTCCCGCAGAACCTGCTGGACGTCGAAGGACTGGGCCTGCAGGTCGGAGCGGGAGGCGAGGTCCGGGGTGCGGAGCTGGACGTCGACCAGGCCGTCCCTGACGGTCAGCCGGACGAGTACGGCGCCGAGCTCGGGTGGGTCCAGCCGGATGACGAGGCTCGTGCGGCCACCCTCCTGTCGCAGGTGCCGGGTCGCCTCGATCAGCGCCGGCCGGACGTGCCGGGTCGGGCCGGTGTCGGGGGTAGTGCCTGTCGGGGGAGACGTCGGGAGGGTGGTCGGCGCGGTCGCCGGTAGGACCGGGGCTGGCATCTGGACGTTGTCGGCCGGTCCGGGGGTCGCCACCGGAGGCTGGGCGGTCGGGGGTGCGGGCGAGGGCGCCGGGTCGTCCGCTGAGCTGTCCCTGAGCCGTCCCGTTGCCAGCTCCAGCGCTCCGAGGTGGCGACCGCCGTTCGTGGGCTCGACAGCAGGTGCGATGCCGTTGCCGGTCACAACTGTCACCGGCACGCCTACCCGGGCGCCCACGGGTGCCGCGTTTGCAGAAGCGGGCCCGGCGGCCGGGCCCGAGGACGTCCCTGCAACGGACGTCGTAGCTGGGGTGAAGGTTGCCGGAGCGGCGAGCCTGACGGCCCTCAGACCGGGTGGGTCCGCCGCCACGGGCGACCCGGCCCCCCCGCCGGCGGTGACGTCGTGCGCGCTGGCCGATGGCTGCTCGGGGAGGGCGAAGTTGGGCGGGCCCAGCCGGACGGGAAGGTGGGGAGGGACCTCGTGAGCCGCCGCGGGAGCCACGGTGGGGGTTGCGGTGGCGTCCGGTCCCCGGGACGGGCTCGGAGCCGCATCGGCGAAGGAGACGGTTGCCGCGGCCGGGCAGGCGGTGGTGAGAGCGGCCAGCAGGCAGGCGAAGCCGTCGGGGGCGGTGCCGTCGGGCGCATCGTCGTCGGTGGACAGAGGGACGCCGGACCGGACGACGGATCGGACGCCGGATCGGACGCCGGTTGCGCCGGTGTGGGTCGGCGCGTGAGGTGTCGCGCGAAGCGGGGCGGTGTTCATGCGGACCCTCCCAGCTGGCGGTAGCGATCGAGGACCCGGGTCACGTAGGCCTGCGTCTCGGGGTAGGGAGGGACCCCACCGGCCTTGCGTACGGCGGTGGGGCCGGCGTTGTAGGCGGCGAGGGCGAGGTCGGCGCGGCCGCCGAAGGCATCGAGCTGCTGGCGCAGGTAGGTCGCCCCGCCGGTGAGGGCCTGTGCCGGGTCGAGGGCGTCGACCCCGAGCCCGGCGGCAGTCTGCGGCATCAGCTGCATCAGGCCCTGCGCCCCGACGGGTGACGTCGACCGTGGGTTGAAGCCGGACTCGGTCCAGGCCACCGCTGACAGCAGCCGCGGGTCCACGCCGGCGCGGTGCGCGGCCTGCTGCACCAGGTTCGCGTAGGGCCGGCCGGCCGCGGGAAGTGCCGCTGCCCACGCGCCGGCCACCGGGGCCGTCGCCGTGCCGGTCGCCGACGAGGGGGTGCCGGTTACGCGGCGGATGGACGTGGCCTTGGCCAGGTCCACGGCCTCGACCCGAACCTGCGCCCCGGTGTGCGGCGCGACCACCCAGGTGCCGTTGCCGGCGTAGATGCCGATGTGGTCGTCAGGACCGGTGTGGTTGAAGTAGACGAGGTCGCCGGGCTGGGCGTCGGCCGGGGAGACCGGCGTACCCGCGCGTCCTTGGTCACTCGCGACGCGGGGCAGCGACACGCCCTGCTGGGCGTAGGTCCACTGGACCAGTCCGGAGCAGTCGAACCCGCCTGGCTTGGACCCCCCGTAGACGTAGGGGGTGCCGACCTGCTGGCGGGCCATCGCGACGGCACGGCTGCCTGCCGCGGTGTCGGTGGACCCGCCGGTCAGGGCGCCCTCAGCGGGGGCGGCGAACACGGGGGAGGTCGGGCTACGCGCAGCCAGCAGGGCACTGGCGAAGGCGCCGGTCGGAACGGGAGCTGTCGCCCCGGACAGGGCCTGCAGCCGGGCGGTGATCTCCGCCGTACGGGCCTGGATCTCGGGCAGGCTCACCGTGGGACCCGCCGCAGCGAGGCGAGGTCATCAGCCAGCCGTTGGTCGCGCTTGTCCTGCAGGGCAGCGGCCTCCGCGTGCTTGCGCGCTGCGAGCTCGGTGACGAGCTGGTGCTTCTGGCGGGCCGCTGTCCAGCCGCGGACGGCCTCGTCCTGCAGCTGTTGGGCCTGTGCGAGGGCAGCTTCGGCGAGGTGTACGGACTCCGCCCGGAGCAGCCGTACCTGGCTGGAGGTCTCCAGGGCGGTGCGGGTCCCCCCGGCCAGGCCGGCCGAGGACAGGTGAGCCAGCTGGACCTCGCAGGCTGCGGTGGCCTCCCGGGCAGCGGCGAGGGCGCGGCCGGCCCCACCCCGAGCCACAGCCTCCTGGAGCTCGGCGACCCGGAGCAGGGTGGCGACGGGCGAGCGACGGGTCATGCGAGCACCGCGGCCAGCTGCTCCCAGGAGCGCTCGCTGTCGGCCACCTCGTCGACCGGCTGGCGCAGGAAGGCCGAGATGAGGTCGCGACGGGCGAGCGCCTCGTCGACGAGGGGGTCGCTGCCGTACTGGTAGGCGCCGATCTCGACCAGGTCCTTGGCGTCGTCCGCTGCGGCCAGCAGCCGGCGCAGCCGGGCCGCGAGGGCGAGCCGGGGCCCCGGGGTGATCTTGGAGGCGAGGCGGGAGACCGACTCGAGCACGTCGACGGTGGGGAAGTGTCCGGCGGAGGCCAGACGACGGGACAGCACCAGGTGGCCGTCGAGGATCGAGCGGGCATGGTCGGCGACCGGGTCGTTCATGTCGTCCCCCTCGACGAGCACGGTGTAGAGCGCGGTGATCGTGCCCACCTCGCCGGGGCCGGCGCGCTCGAGCAACTTGGGCAGCTCCGCGAAGACCGAGGGCGGGTAGCCGCGCGTCGCGGGTGGCTCGCCGGCTGCCAGGCCGATCTCCCGGCGGGCCATCGCGAAGCGGGTGAGGGAGTCGACGAGCAGGAGCACGTCGAGGCCCTGGTCCCGGTAGTGCTCAGCGATGCGCGTCGCGGTGTAGGCAGCGCGCAGCCGCATCAGGGGCGGCTCGTCGGAGGTGGCGACGACACAGACGACGCGCTCGCGGCCCTGCGGGCCGAGGTCGTCCTCGAGGAACTCGCGCACCTCGCGGCCGCGTTCGCCGACGAGGCCTACGACGATCACGTCGGCATGGGTGCCGCGCGCCATCATGCCCAGCAAGGTTGACTTCCCGACGCCGCTCCCGGCGAAGATGCCGACCCGCTGTCCCCGGCCGCACGGGGTCATGGTGTCGAGGCAGCGCACCCCGAGCGGCAGCGGTTCGGTGATCCGCTGGCGCTTCAGGGGATGCGGTACGGGGCCGTCCAGCCCGGTGAGGGTCCCGGTGAGCGGCGGGCCGTCGTCGATGGGCCGGCCGAGCGCGTCGAGGACCCGGCCAGCCAGGTCAGGTCCGACCCGCATGAGCAGTCCCTTGCCGGTGGGTTCGACGGGGGCTCCGGGTGACACGCCGTCCAGCTCGCCGTACGGGGCGAGGAGCAGCGCGTCCTCCTTCACCGCGACGACCTGGGCGGGCACACGTCGGTCACCGATCGTGATGGCGACGACGTCCCCGAGCGAGCCGCGCAGGCCCTTGCACTCAGCCTCGAGCCCGACGACCCGGCTGATCCGACCGCGGGCCCGGATCGGGCTGACCTGGCGCAGCAGTTCGGCGACGCTCACCGCACGCCCCGGGCCGGGTCGACGCCCAGGGCCTCAGCGGCGATCCGGAGGGCGGCCGACACTGTCACGTCGACGCTGCCGGCGCCGTTGTCGAAGTGCGCGTTGCCAGGGGCCAGGGCTGCGTCGACGACGACCTCGATCGCCTTGCCCGCCGCCCATCCCCGGACCGCGGCCTCGTCGTACGGCGAGACGGTGGCCCGTGCCGTCGCGCTCGGAAGCAGGGCGTGGGCGGCGTCGGACAGGCGGGTCAGGACGCTGCGACTGTCCGCGCCGAGCTCGTGCCGCAGCACCCACTCGGCGATGTCGATCGCGGAGGCGAGCACCGCCCGGCTCGTCGTGTCGACGGTGAGGGCCTGCTGGTGGCCGGCCTCGGTGGCCAGGCGTTCGAGAGCGGCGGCGATCCGGGGCCCGGCATCGGCGCCCTCGGCGACCGCGGCCGCCCGGCCGGCGTCCAGACCCGCGGCGTACGCCTCGGCGATCGCGTCCTGGCGCTGCTGTTCGGCGAGCAGGGTCGCCGTGCTGCGGGAGGCGGCCGCGTCCCGCAGGACGGGAACCTGGCCGGCCTTGACGAAGCGGCGGACCTCGCTGGTGTGGCTCACAGGTCGTCGTCCCCCTGGCGGGTGAGGACGAGGGAACCCTCCTCCTCGAGCTGACGGGCCAGGGCGACAATCGCGTTGCGGGCTTCGGTGACGTCGGTGGCCCGGACCCCACGCAGCAGGTCCATCTCCTCGACGAGGCTCTCGCGCGCCCGTTCCGAGAGGTTTCCGAGCACCTTGGCCTTGATCGACTCGGGGCTGCTCGACAGGGCGACGGCGAGCTGCTTGCTGTCGATGGAGCGGAGCAGGACCTGCATCGCCCGGGCCTCGAGTCCACAAACGTCGTCGAAGGTGAACAGGGCGTTGCGGGTGGCCTCGGCCAGCTCGGGATCGGTGGCGGCGAGGGCCAGGAGCAGCTCGCGGCTGGTGTCGCGTCCCGCCTTCGACAGGACCCCGGCCAGCAGCTCGGGCCCGTCGACCTTGCGCACCTCGGTACGCAGGACGTCCTGGATGCGGGAGCGCAGGCCGGCCTCGACCTGCCGCACGGTGTCGGGGTGGACACCACCGAGGGCGGCGATCCGGGTGGCGATCTTGGTCTGCTCGCTCGGGGCGAGGCGGGTGAGCAGCCGCGCTGCTGCCCGGGGCTCGAGGTGGGCAAGGGCCAGGGCGACAGCGTTGGCCGGCTCGGTGGCGAGCCCCTTGGCCGCGGCCTCGGGGTCGGCGTCCGCCAGCCAGCCGAAGGGCACCGGGAGGTCGAGACGGTCGCCGAGGGCAGCACCGCGCTCCGCGCCGAGGGCGCGCACCAGCAGGTCCTTGGCGAAGCGCTTGCCGGGGGCGGGAAGCAGGTCGGGCTCGGCGAGTCCGCGGACCAGCTCGTTCATGGTGCTGCGGACCTCGTCTGGACTGACCGGACCCAGGGTCGCCACCTCGCCGGCCAGCGTGGCGACCTCGTCCTCTCCCAGTCCGCGCAAGATGGCGGCGGCGCGGTCCGGACCCAGTGCCACCAAGGCGATCGCGGCCTTGCGGCGGCCGGCGGACGTCGTCGTCGCGAGGGTCGTCACCGGTCACCGGAGCCGACGTTGGCGAGCCACCCGCGCAGCATCCCGGCCACCTCGTCGGGGCTGTCGTCCAGGACGCCGAGCAGCTCATCGGAGGAGCGCTGGCCAGGGACGCTCCCCGCGGGAAGCGCGATGGCCTCGCGGCCGACCAGGGCTCCCCGACGGCCAGCCTCCACGGCGGCGGTGACCTGCTCGACGGGGATCTCGGTCGAGGTGCCCTTGCGGATCGTACGCAGGAAGCCGAAGCCGACGAACAGCAGCAGCAGGCCACCGAGCGCCTTGGGGCCGTAGGAGGCGACGAGGGCGAGCGGTCCGCTCTTGGCGGGGGTGGCGGCCTTGGTCGTCGTCGACGTGACCAGGAAGGACGGCGTGGTGACCGACAGGGTGTCCCCGCGCTTGGGGTCCAGCCCGACCGCCCCCGCCACCATCGCGCTGATGTCGGTCGTCTTCGGGGCGTTCTTGGCGTTGCTGTCGACGGCGACCGACACGGTCAGCCGCTTCACCCCGCCGGGGGCAACGACCTCGTGCGAGGTGGTGACCGAGACGCCGGTGGTCGTGGAGCTGTCGGTCTTGACGTAGCCGTTGCTCTTGCCGGCCGTGCCCGTCGTCGTGCCGGGGATCGCCCCGGTCGCGGTGGCCGAGGTGACGGGGCCACCCGTTGTCGTTGTCGTCGTCCCCGTGGCGGGGTTGTAGGTCTCGCTCGACTTCGTCTGGGTCAGCACGACCGCCTTCTTCGGGTCGTAGACCTGGGTGTCGATCGTCTTGTCGGAGGTGTCCATCTCGGCGTTGACCCGGATGACGGCATGGCCGGGCCCGAGCAGGGTGTCGAACATCGAGGTGACCTGGGCACTGAGCGCGTCCTCGTAGGAGCGCCGGGCGACGTCGGACTTGCCCGCCGAGGCGTTGCTGCCGGTCAGCAGGGTGCCGCTGCCGTCGGTGATGCTCACGTCCTTGGGGGCGAGGGAGGGTACGGCGCTGGCCACCAGGTGGGTCATGGCCTCGACCGTGCTGGCCGACAGCGTCCCGCTGCTCTGCACGAGGACCGAGGCGCGGGCGGGGTCCTGGTTCTCGCTGAACAACCTCTTCTCCGGCAGGGCCAGGTGGACCTGGGCGCTGGTGACACCCGCGATCGCCTGGAGGCTGCCGGCGAGGGTCGCCTCGAGGGCCCGCTGATAGGCCACCTGCTGCTGGAAGGACGAGCTCGTGAGGCCCTGCTTGTCGAAGGCCGCCCAGCCGTCCTGCGTGGTTCCGGCCGGCAGGCCCGCTGCGGCGACCGAGATGCGCTCCTTGTCGATGACGGACTGGGGCACCATCACCGTCGTACCGCCGCTGGCGAGCTTGTAGGCGACGCCGTCGGCGGACAGCTTCGTGGTGACCGCGGCGGCGTCCTTCGCGTCGAGCCCGGCCAGCAGCACCCCGTACGACGGGGCGCTGACCCAGGACAGGAAGAAGACGCCTCCGGTGACGCCGAGGACCGACAACAGACCGATGATCACGAGCTGTGACGGGCTGAAGCCCTTGAGGGTGCTGACGGCCCGTGTCTTGAGGCCGTCCATGTCGAGCGCTGCCATCAGACTTGCATCCTCATGATCTCCTGGTAGGCCTCGACCGCGCGGTTGCGCAGGGCCACGGTGAGCTCGACGCCGAGCTGGGCCTTGGCAGCCGCGGCGGTGAACTGGTGTACGTCGGTGAGCTGGCCGGTGGCGACACCCTCGGCGAGCTTGTCCGCCGAGCCGGTCAGCTGGGTGACGCTGTTGAGGCTGTCCGCGAAGGCCGAGCCGGAGGTCGGCGCGGTGCCCGAGCCGGTGACGGTGGCCGGCACGAAGGGGGTCGCGGAGGCGGCCGCGACACCGGTGAGGATCATGAACCCGACCCGATGCGCAGGGCCTGCGCATAGCTGTCGCGGGCCTGCTGCATCACCGTGAGGTTGGCTTGGTAGAGACGGCTGGCCATCATCATGTTGGTGAGCTCCTCGGTCAGGTCGACCTTGGGGCGGGTGACATAGCCGTTCTTGTCGGCCAGCGGGTTCTCCGGGTCGTACACGACGTCCGGGGCGCCGCCCTGCTGCACCGTGCCGGTGACGGCGACGCCCTCGGTGCCCGGCTGCGACTGGGCCACGACCAGTCTGGCGCGGAAGGGCGCCTGGCCAGCGGCACGGACCGTGTTGACGTTGGCCACGTTGTTGGAGATGACGTCCATCATCGTGCGGCCCAGGGTGACGCCCGTGGTCGCGGCGTCGAGGGCGCCGAACATCCCGCTCATCGCAGGGCCGTCCGCAACACGCCAAGGCGGTAGTTGGTGGCCTGGACGAGGGCCTCGTACTGCAGGCCGCTTCTCATCATCGAGGTCGACTCGGTGGCCAGGTCCACGCTGTTGCCGGTCGCGTCGCCGGCCCCACCGGCGTCGGTGACGCTGAGGGAGGTGCGGGCCGGGTCCTGCCCGGTCTCGAGCGCGGCGCTGAGGCTGCTCTCGAAGGAGACCGACTGCGCCCGGTAGCCCGGGGTCATGACGTTGGCGACGTTCTGTGCGGTGACCCGCTGGCGCAGGGCAACGCCGTCCATCGCCCGTTCCAGCGCGCTCTGCACGCCGTCGGTGAACAAGGTCATCGGGGGGACTCCACGTCGCGCGCGGTGGGGTCATCCATGAGGGGGGTCTTACGTCCGTGTGTGGGGTTCATCGGTCTGTGTGACTGGTCATTAACGCTCTGTGACCAATTGAGGCAAAGACCCTCACACCGGGTGGTGGCGACCTAGTCCCTCCGGAGTCACCCGAAGGGGTCAGCCGGCGTCGTATGCCGTCGCGTAGGACATCTCGCGGTTGAGCTGCTCGCGCCGGACGAGGGCGGTCCGCTGGGCCGACATCAGCTGGGCAAGCAGTGCCTGTGCGCGCACCTGGACCTCGACCGGCGCGGGCCCACCCGGCAGGCAGGGGGCCGCGGACAGCTGGACCGGCTCGCGAGCCGACAGGGCCACGACCGACCGACGTACCCATTCCTCCAGGGCGTCCAGGGCGTCGTTCCAGGCCTGACGGTCGCCCAGGAGCTTCGGGCCGGTCATGCCACGCGGGCGGTCAGGCACGAACTGCGCCAGGCCAGCTGAATCGGCTCGACCACGTCGAGGGCGGCGCGGGTGCCGGCCGGGTCGCGCCGGAAGCCGGCCTGGAGCAGCTGCTGCCAGGCGAACGTGTAGAGGGCGTCCAGGCGCCCGGCGAGGTCGCGGGCCTCCGACCCGGCAGCCGGGTTCAAGGTGGTGCGCAGCTCGAGCAAGATGTCCTGTGCCTTCGACAGCCGGGGAATCGCGGCGACGTGGTCGCCGGCCTCCTGCAGGCGCAGTGCGACCTTGAGCGCACCGACGCAGGCGTCGTAGAGCATCGCGGTCAGCTCGGCGGGGCTGGCCGTCATCACGCGCTCGGCCAGGTAACGGTCGGCCGCCGCCGTCGGGGAGGCCAGGGGGGTTGCGAGTCCTGCAGACATCGAGGGTCCTTCCTCGGGTGGGACGAGGCCTTCCTGACCTCTCTGGTCCATCGGCGTCACGGCCAGATCCCTTAGCCCACGGGCAGGCTGCTGAGGGAGCTGGCCAGCGCGGACTGCTGCGCCTTGAGCTTGCCCAGAGCTGCGTCCAACGCGGCGAACTTCGCGCTGTAGGTGGTCTGGAGCAGGCCCATCCGCACCTCGAACGCGTCGATCTGGTCTTGGCGCCGCTTGACCTCGGCGCCCGCGCTGGTCGTCGACGTCGTTACCAGGCCGTCGCCTGCCGTGGTGGCCTTGGCGTAGTCCTCGACGGACTTCGCGAAGCCGGACAGGACGCTCGACACGCCGTCCGGGTCCTTCGCCAGCTGCGCGGAGAACATCGCGCTGTCGAACGACAACGTGCCGTCGCGGGTGGTCTGGATCCCCAGCTGGGACAGGATCTTCGTCTGCCCTGTGCCGCTCGCGTCGGCCGCCAGGCTCAGCAGCGACCCCGCGATGCTGCGCGCCGCACCCTCTCCGGACAGCGGACCGCCCCTCTTGGTGGTGGCGTTGTAGGCGGTCTGGGTCTTGAGGTCGTTGACGATCGCGTTCACGGCGTCGACGAGCGACTGGGCCTTGGTCGCGGTGGCCGCGCCATCCCGGTTGACGCTGACGGTGGTCGGGTCGGCCCCAGCAGCGGTGGCCTTGACCAGGGTGAGCGTCACCCCGGCGATCACGTCCGACACCGTGTTGCTGCTTCGGGTCAGGGTCGAGCCCCCGACCTCCAGGGTGGCATCACGCGCGGCCACGACCGAGCTCAGCTGGCCCGAAGCGAGCACGCTGATGCCACTGGAGTCGATCGTCACCTCGCCGGAGGAGCCGGTGGCCAGGGCACTGAGCACCAGCCGGTTGGGGTTGGTCGAGCCGTCCCCGGTGTCGATCAGCGCAGCTGTCAGCGGGCTGCCCGAGGCGCCGATCTTGCTGGTGAGGTCCGCAAGGGTGGTCGTCGCATCGGTACGAACGACGTTGAGGCTGGCCGAGCCGAGCCCCAGGTGCCCGTTGGAGGTCAGGGTCACGCCGCCGCCGAGGTCGAGGACGGTTCCGGTGTCGAGGTGGCCGACCGTCACCGCGGTACCGCCGTCAAGGGAGACCAGCCCGTCGGCTCCGCTCGTCGTACCGGCGGCGACCCCGAGGAAGGACAGTGCGCCCCCTGACAGCGTGAGACTCGCGCCCGAGCCCTCGTCGCGGCTGGCGAGCTGCAGCTGCCCGGCGACCAGGTTGACCTCGGCGACACCCGAGAGCTGGGTGGACAGGTCGGCAACGAGGTCGGCGGCAGTCGCGTACGTCCCGAGTGTGACGGTGTGGGCCACGCCGTCGGCGAGGGTCACTGTCAGGTCGGCGGACCCGGCGAAGGACAGCTCCGGAGGGGCGGTCCCGGCGGCGATCGCCTTGCTGGTGGCGCGGTCGACGGTGATGGCGTGCGCCCCGTTGGCCGTCTGGCTCGTGACGGCGACCGCGCCTGCTCCGATCTTCGCGAGGCCGGAGCTGAGGACCGCCTGGCCGGCTCCGACGAGCATGGTGGGGGCGCTGAGCGGACCGGAGCTGAGCTGTTGGGCGGTGGCGAGTCGGACCACGCGGATCCCCACCGACCCCAGCTGAGCGCCGGACCCGGCCAGGGCCATGACGGTGGTGGGGTCGCTGGTCGCCGCGCTCGAGCTCTGCGCCTTGACGGGCGTGTCGAGGACTCTGGCGGCGGCCTGCAGGGTCGCGAGCTTCGTTCCGATCCCGGCCCAAGCGGTCTGCGTCGACAAGGCCGACAGGCGCAGGCTGTTCATCTGCGTCTCGGGAAGCCGTTCCGCGTTCATGAGCTGCGTGACGATCGCCTGCAGGTCGATGCCCGCGCCGAGCCCACTGATCACCGATGCCACAGCCAGTCCCTTCCTGTCTCACGAGGTACGACGGAGCCCGGTGGGTGCCGTCACCGGGGAGGTGACGGCACCCACCGGGTGCGACCCGGTTCACGGCTCCAACCGCCGACCGGATCGTGAGCGGCTACTGCCGAAGCAGGGACAGGACGCCCTGTGACGACTGGTTCGCCTGGGCCAGCATCGCGGTGCCGGCCTGGTTCATGATCTGGTTGCGGCTGAACGACGTCATCTCCATCGCCATGTCGGTGTCGCGGATGCGCGACTCCGACGCGGAGAGGTTCTCCACGGCCACGCCGAGGTTGGCGACGGTGTGCTCCAAGCGGTTCTGGAAGGCACCGAGCGTCCCGCGGGAGGCCGAGACCGCTGCGATCTGCGTGTCGACCGTGGAGATGGAGCTGGCCGTCGCGCCGAGCGCGGACGACACCGACGTCAGGTTGAGCGTCGTGAGGTCCAGAGCGATCGTGTCGGAGGAGTTGGCGCCGACCTGGAAGGTGCCGTTGTAGGTACCATCCAGGAGGTTGTTGCTGTTGAACTGGGTCGCCGTGCCGATGCGGCCGACCTCGGAGGCCAACGCCGCGTACTCGCTGTCGAGGGCGGTGTTGGCAGTGCTGCTGTTGCTCCCGGTGTTGGCCTTCTGCACGGTCAGGTCGCGCATCCGCTGGAGGATCGAGTGCACCTCGTTCAGGGCGCCTTCTGCGGTCTGGGCGACCGAGATGCCGTCCTGGGCGTTGCGTGTGGCGACCTTGAGGCCACCGATCTGCGAGCGCAGGCTCTCGCTGTTGACGAGGCCGGCCGCGTCGTCGGCAGCCCTGTTGATGCGAAAACCGCTGGACAGCTTCTCCAGCGACTTGCCCATCTGGCCTTCCGTCACCGTGAGGTTTCGGTAGGCGTTCATCGCCGCGATATTGGTGTTGACGCGAAGCGACATGGTGGTGCTCCCATCCGTGAGAGTGAGTGTGACGTCCGGCATCCGTGCTGGACACCTGTCTCATCGGCAGCCGCCGTGAACTGTGAGCGACCCGAATGGGTGACCCCGGGAATGCCGAAGGCCGGCCCCTGTCGGGACCGGCCTTCGGGTCGAGCGGGTGGAGCGGGTGGAGCGGGCGGAGGTTAGCCGCGCAGGAGCGAGAGCACGCCCTGCGAGGACTGGTTCGCCTGGGCGAGCATCGCCGTTCCAGCCTGGTTCAGGATCTGGTTGCGGGAGAAGCTCGTCATTTCATGCGCCATGTCGGTGTCGCGGATGCGCGACTCCGACGCGGACAGGTTCTCCACGGCCACGCCGAGGTTGGCGACGGTGTGCTCCAGGCGGTTCTGGAACGCACCGAGGGTGCCACGAGCGGTCGAGACGGCCGAGATCTGGGTGTCCACCGTGCTGATGGAGGACGCGGTGCTGCCCAGGGCCGTGGAGATGCTGGTGAGGTTGACGGAGCTGAGGTCGAGAGCGACCGTGTCACCGTTGTTGGCACCGATCTGGAAGGTACCGTTGTAGGTGCCGTCCAGCAGGTTGTTGCTGTTGAACTGGGTGGAGCTGCCGATGCGACCGACCTCAGAGCCCAGCGCTGCGTACTCGCTGTCGAGGGCGGAGTTGGCGGTGGTGCTGTTGGAGCCGGTGTTGGACTTCTGCACCGTCAGGTCGCGCATGCGCTGCAGGATCGAGTGCACCTCGTTGAGGGCACCTTCAGCGGTCTGCGCGACGCTGATGCCGTCCTGCGCGTTGCGGGTGGCGACCTTGAGGCCACCCACCTGGCTGCGCAGGCTCTCGCTGTTGACGAGGCCGGCGGCGTCGTCGGACGCCCGGTTGATCCGGAAACCGCTGGAGAGCTTCTCCAACGACTTGCCCATCTGACCTTCCGTGACCGTGAGGTTCCGGTAGGCGTTCATCGCCGCAATGTTGGTGTTGACGCGGAGAGACATGGTGGATCCCTTCCCTTCCTGGGAAATGTGTCTGGCACCTCACGTCCTTGCGAGGCAAGGGTGCTATCGGTGGCAGGCAGGGATCAGTGGAGCGGTCAGCGCGAAATGGCACCCTGTTTTACCTGACCGGGTAAGACTTCAAGCAGTCCGAGCAGGCGGGTCAGCTCGACCGCCTCGGCGGCCAGCTGGGGCGGGAGCGGCCCGATCGCCTCCATCAGCAGGGCGGCGCGAGCATGGTCACCATCCTCGACGGCCCGCTGCATCTGCCCGAGCGTCTCTGCGAAGGGCTGCTCGGGACCGGGCTGCTCGGGACCGGGCTGAGCTGGCACCAGGAGCTGGGCGAGTCGGCTCTCCCGCTCGGGGTCGCGACCTCGGGGCGTCCACGCCTCGACCGCCGCCCTGGCCCGGGCGGTGTCGCCACTCGCCTCGAGCACGGTCGCGAGGGCCAGGGTGGCGGCGGCGCTGTCCGGGTTGGCCGCGCGGGCCTCGTGCGCCGCGGCTACGGCCTGTGTCGAGCGACCTTGTGACAGCAGGGCGCCCGACAGCAGGACCAGCGCACCACAGCGAAAGTGAGCGGGTGGCCGCAGCGACAGGCACTCCTGCGTCAGCTCGATGACGCGGGCAGCTGTCAGCTCCGACACCCCCAACGTGCGCGCGAGCTCGTAGGCCGCCTTCCAACGCCGGGCGTCGCCGAGAGGCGTAGCCGCCAGGTCCTTCTCGGCGAGCTGGAGGTTGCGTGCCGACTTGCCCCTGCTGGTGCGGACGTGCTCGAGGTAGCCGTCGTGTTCGAGGCGTACGCCCGGAAGGGGAGGGGTGTCGAGCCAGGCCGCGTCGCCGATCCGCGCGGGGACCTCGTGTACCGCGCCGACCCACTCGACGGCTCCCCGGCGAAGCAGGCGAGCAGCCTCGTGCTGATACCCGGTCAGGTCCTCGGGCTGGCTCCGCGACCGGATCGGCAGCCGCAGGGCGTGGTCGGCGGACCGGGTGAGCAGGCTGCGAGTGGCGCGCACGTCGTCGACCTCGAGCTGCTCGTCGGCGTCGATGCTGAGGACCCACGTGCCAGAGGTGGCGGCCAGCGCCGCGTTGCGGGCATCCGAGAAGTCGTCGTCCCAGGCGTGGTGCACAACCGTCGCCCCGAACCACCGGGCGACCTCGACCGTGGCGTCCGTCGAGCCGGTGTCGCAGACGACCACCTCGTCGACGACGCCGCGCAGGCTGGCCAGGCAGGCGGGCAGGGCGTCCTGCTCGTCACGGACGATGAGGGCGGCGCTCAGCTGCGGCGTACGGCTCGTGCGGGGCCAGCTACCGGCCTCAGCAGCGGGGTCCACGTGGGCGAGCACCCCGGTCGCTACGGCCAGGCCGCCGCGGGTGAGCAGGCGGTCGCACAGCTCCTGGCCGACGAGCTCGGGCGCCAGCCCGGGGTGGTAACCACCGACCTCCAGGGCCGTGTCCCGGTCCAGCAGCAGGGGCGCTCCCGCCAGAGCCTCCACCGGGACGGTGGTGGCTCCGTGCTCACGCCGGCGTCCGGCGGCGCACCGGGTGAGGTCTGCCTGGTCGTCGTACCTCGCCTCGGGGGCGTGCTGGGTGCCGGCCAGGCCGAAGGCGACGGGGCCCACGGCAACCACCCCCACCCCCCGGCGCAGGCCGAGGGCCCAGTCGCGGGGCAGCAGCGTCTGCTCGTCGAGCATCAGCACGCACTCGCCGGTGGCGCGCACCAGACCCTGGTTGCGGGCCGCAGCCACCGATAAGGCCCGCGGGTTGCGGACGACCACCAGGTCCGGCCGGCTGGCCAGGAAGGTCGTCACGGCCAGCGTGGCGCCGTTGTCGACGACGACCACCTCGAGGCTCCTCGGTCCCCCCCTGCGCAGGCTGTCCAGGCAGGCTCGGAGGCCGGCGAGACCGCCCTGGGCGAGGACCACTGCGGAGCAGCCACCCGGTCGAGAGGGGCCCCCTCCCAGTGCCGGCGGGGCGCCGACGGGCTCGCCGGGGTGGGTGAGGAGCGCCCGCAGGGCGCGCGGATCGGTCGCCACCCGCAGCACCGGGTGCGCGGCCAGATCACCTGCGCACCAGGGGTTGTGCATCATCTCGCGCAGTCCCTCGGTGGTCACTGGCACGGCCGTGTCGAGAACCAGGACCGCTGTCCGCGCGGCGAGGGTCAGGGCGGCCTCGATCACGAGCGCACCCAGGCTTGCGACCGGGTCGGCCGTGCTGACGACCCGGAGTGCACCGCTCATCGTCGCCAGCAGCTCCGACTCGGCCCCGTCAAGGACGCGGGTCGCGACCACGAGCTCTCCCTCGACGTCGACCGGCCAGGCCTCGACCAGCTCGAGGACGTAGCGCAGCAGTGCGTCCAGGTCGCCCTGGACAGCAAGCACGGCGGTGACGGGGGCAGGCAACGGGCTTCCTCGATGGGAGCCGTCCGTGGTGGTCGGGGCGGTGGCATCCTGCTGCCGCCGATTGCTGGAGCAGCGTGAGTCAGTGCAGGAAGTCGGCGAGTGACGGGAGGTTGGCGCGACTCGCAGCCCCGAGCGCCGCCGTGTACGACGCCTGGGCGGCGTTCATCTTCAGGACGGCGTCGGCCAGGTCGACGTCCTCGAGCTCGGACCGGCGGGAGGCGAGGTCCTGCAGGGCCACACCGCCTGTGTCGTAGGCGTTCTCGACGCGGTTGGTCGTCGTGCCGACCTGTGCCAGCCCGCGCAGGACGTCGTCGTGGCGGGCCTTCAGCGTCGTCTGGCTCGAGGCGATCGTGGCGGAGTCACCGGCGCGCACGGCCGTCGACAGCGACGTGAGCATCGAGAAGAGGTCCTCGCCCGGAGGGGCGTTGAAGCCGAACACGTCGCGGCCGGAGACGTTGACCTGCAGGGTGATGGTGGGACTGACCTGACGTTTCACCTCACCGTCGTCGCCGGCGTAGGTGACGGTCCCCGCCGCATCCGTCGTGAGCGCGGCAGCTCCGAAGCCCCCGAACAGCGAGCGTCCGAGGTGGGTGGTGTTGCCCACGTCCCGTAGCTCGCCTTTGAGCTGGTCGAGCTCGTCGGCCACCGCCTTGCGGCTGGCGTCGGTGAGCGCTCCGCTCGCGGCGGAGACGGCCAGCTGCTTCACCCGCGACAGGACGAAGGACATGGACTGGAGCGCGCCGTCCGCCGTACCGAGCCAGCTCTTCGCGTCGGTCGCGGTGCGGCGGAACGAGGTCCAGTCGGCCTCCTGCCCTCGGTAGCGCTCGGCGGAGGCGGCAGCCGCCGCGTCGTCGGACCAGCGCGTGAGGGTCTTGCCGCTGCCGACCTGGGCCTGCTGGCGCTGCACCCGCTCGAGAGCGGCGCCCAGGCTCTGCGAGGACGTCAGGTAGGTGCTGATCGAGCTGACCCTCATCGCGTTCTCACCTCAGCATCCCGTTGATGAGCTTGTCGAGCATGCCGTCAGCAACCGAGATCACGCGGGCGGCAGCTTCGTAGGAGTGCTGGTACCTCACGAGATCGACCATCTCCTCGTCCACGGAGACCCCATCGGCACTGGAGCGGGCCGCCTGAGCCGAGACCAGGGAGGCGCTCGCCGTCCTGGCGTTGCGGCCGGCGTCCGCCGCTGCCTGACCGACCCTGCCCCCGAAGGCCCGCAGCGCGTCACCGACGGTCTGACCCCCCAGTGCCGTCGCGGTGCGCAGCGAGGCCGTGAGCGCGAGGGCGTTGTTGCCGTCGGCGCTCGCGCCGCCCTGCGAGGCTGCGACGCCGGCGAGGGTCAGGCTCGGGTTGACCGACAAGGTCGCCGCGTCGGTGCCGCTGAAGAAGTCGAGGCCGGTGGAGCTGTCGGTCCCCACCCCCTGACGGTGGGCGGCGTTGACGACGTCGCGCAGCCCGACCGCGAGGGTGTCGAGCTGGGTGCCGTACGACGGAAGGTCCACGGTGGCCGCGGCGACGTAGCCGCCGATCTCGCCGGCCAGCGCCAACGGCGTGGCACCTACGGACACCGAGACCGGGTTGGTCGAGGAGGCCGTCAGGGTCTGCGCCGTGATGCCGGAGACCAGGACAGTGGAGCCGACGGTGACGCTGACCGCGCCGCTCGGCTGCGCGTCGATGCGGGCGCCGGTGAGCGCCGAGATCCGGTCCAGCGCGACGTCGCGCTGGTCGAGCAGGTCATTGGGCTGCCGGTCGCCGGTGGTCGCCTTGATGATCTCGTCGTTGAGCTTCGCCACCGAGCCGAGCAGGCCGTTGAGCTCGTCGACGTCGTTTCCGACCCGCAAGGACAGCTCGTGCCCGACGGCGTCGAGCTTCTGCCGCGCGCCGGTGATGCCGTCGGCCAGCTGTTGCCCGGCCGTCAGGACGCTGCTGCGCGCAGCCGCGTCGGTCGGGGTAAGCGACAGCTGGTCCCACGCCGCGAGGAAGGCCGACAGCTGCTCCGGCGCTCCGTCGGCGTAGGTGCCGAGCACCGTCTCAGCCCGGCCCAGGGCCTCACTGCGGGCACCGGTCGAGCCGTTCACTCCCGCCTCGGTGCGGTAGGCCACGTCGGCGAGCCGGTCCCGCAGTCGGGAGACGTCCAGGACGGTCACCCCGGTCCCGCGGTCGCCGTCGCCGCGCATGCCCGCCGTACCGGGGGTGGGCAAGGAGCTCGAGATGGTGACGCGTTGGCGGGTGAAGCCCTCGTTGTTGGCGTTCGCGACGTTGTGCGCGGCCACCTCGACGGCGCGCTGGGCCGCGTACAGCGCCGAGGCCCCGATGGTGAGGCTGCTGAACGACATCAGAGCACGTGCTGGATCCGGGGCGCGTGCCCCGCGCTCTGCTGGTACGTCGAGCCGGGGCCGGCCGTCACGGGCACCGTGCCGAGGCTGTCGGCCAGGCTGCGCGCACCGGCCTCGGCGAGGCGGCGGTTGGCCTGGAGCAGGTCGGTGACCTCGAGCGCGTGGGCTCGCAGGGCCCGGTGGTCCTCCTCGAGCAGGAAGCGCCAGGGCTCGGGGGCGTCGGCCACCAGCTCGCTGAGGACCGGCTCGGGGAACCCTCGGGACTCGCCGAGCCCGGCGACGATCACGGCGCGCTCGAGCTCGGCCTCGCGGACCGCCGTGGTGGCGCGCTCGACCTCTTCCGCGGCCCAGCCGAGGAAGCGGGTCTCCCCGGACAGCAGCAGCTGGCGCATCTCCACCAGCTTGAAGACCAGCAGTTCGAGCAGCAGGCGTTCGCGGCTCAGCAGGCGGGCAAGTGCCTCCATGTGGACCTCCTTCGAGGTTCCCATCGGCGCTCCCCGTCTTCCCGTGAGCGTCCGTCGGGCTACCTCGCGACGCGGACCCGACGCGTGATCTCGGCGGCCAGCTGGTCCAGCGGCAGGACGGCCTCCGCGAGACCGGCCTGCGCGACGAACCGGGGCATGCCCCAGACCACGGAGGACGCCTCGTCCTGAGCGACGATCTGGCCGCCGGCTGCCTTCACGGACTCGCAGCCGCGCAGGCCGTCCTGTCCCATGCCCGTCATCACCACGGCCAGGACCCCGGCACCGTAGGTACCGACCGCGGCCTCGAACAGCACATCGACGGCCGGTCGGCAGGAGTTGACCGGGTCGCCGTCGTGGGTGACCAGCTGACGCCCCACACCGCGGCGCTCCACGGCCAGGTGCTGTCCGCCCGGCGCCAGCCAGACCGTCCCCGGGAGGACGACCTCTCCGCCCTGGGCCTCGGCGACGGCCAGCGGGCAGAGCCGGTCCAGCCGTTCGGCCAGCATCCTGGTGAAGGTCACCGGCATGTGCTGCACGACGAGCACGGGAACCGGCAGGTCGGCGGGCAGGCATGGCAGGACGTCCGCCAAGGCGTTGGGCCCGCCCGTCGACACCCCGATCACGACCACGTCGACCCGACTGGTGCCCACCGGGCCGCGGGGCCGTGGTGCGGGCGGAACGGCACGCGGCCGACGTACCAGGGCGTGCAGTCGGGGGAGCAGCTCGGTGCGGAGCACGGCGAGGCTCTGGTCGCGGCTGCCCGTGGAGGGCTTCTGGACGTAGTCGCTCGCGCCGAGGGTCAGCGCCTCGATGGTCGCAGTGGCCCCTCGCGAGGTCAGCGTGCTGAACATGACGACGGGCAGCGTGCGGTTTCGCCTGCGGATCTCGGCCAGCGTCTGCAGGCCGTCCAGCTCGGGCATCTCGACGTCGAGCACGACGACATCGGGTTGGACCCGGTCCAGGCAGTCGAGGGCGATCCGGCCGTTGGCGGCGACCCCGGCGAGCTCGAAGCCAGGGTCTGCGCGCAACACCTCCGCCACCAGCATCCGCACCACGACGGAGTCGTCCACGACGAGAACCCGCTTGGGCCGGTCGACGCTCGACGGGCTGCCGACCTCGACCGAGCTCGAGACCGTCATCTGCCCCGACCCCCGGTCACGGTCTGCACGTCGAGGTTGACCGGCGCCGGGATGTGCGAGGTGCTCATGGCGTCGCAACCCTCGGGGTGGGGAGGTCGATCGTGCGGACCGGGTCGAGGATCAGCAGCAGCTGACCGTCGAGCTTGTAGACCCCCTCGATCAACTCGCGCACCCGCCCGCGAAGCGTCTCGGGTGGCCGCTCGAACGCCCGGGAGTCGACCTCGACGACGTCCCCGATCCGGTCGACGAGCAGGCTCACGGCGCCGTCCTCGGTGCGCAGGACGACGTTCATCGGGTCGAGGTCGTCGTCGCGGTCAGGCAGGTCGAGCCTGCGGCGCAGGTCGATGGCCGTGACGATCTGACCGCGCAGGTTGATCAGGCCGCGGATGACAGGGGACGCGAGCGGCACCCGCACCATGTCCTGGTACTGGAGCACCTCCTGCACCTCGCGCACACCGATCCCGAAGTACATGCCGCCCGCGTAGAACGTGCAGTACTGCCCGGCGAGGCTGGTGGTGGTCACCTCAGGCTCCGATCGCGAGGACGCGAGCCGGAGCTGCCCCGACGACAGCCTGTACGTCGAGCAGGTCGGTGACGCGACCCTGCAGGACGGCGGAGCCGAGCATCCCGGACTGGTGGCCGCTGCGCTCCACGACGACGCGGTCCTCGACGATGTCGACGATCTCGCTCACGACCAGGCCGACCGTACGGCCGTCCTCCTGGTGGACCACGACCTGAAGGAGCTCCGGGAGGGCCGGGTCCGGAGGAACGCCCAGCGCGCGTGCCACAGAAACCAGAGGCATGATCTGGCCGCGGTACTGCACCACGTCGCGCCCGCCGCTGCGCTCCACCAGCCCGCGCGGGAACTCCTCGAGCCGTGCCACCTGGGACAGGGGAAGCGCGACGCGGGTGTCGGCCCCGACCCGGAGGACCACGAGCGCCTGGGTGTCGTTGTCAGCCGCATCGGCCGCGGCAGAGCCGGCGTGGGCGCCTCGCTCTCGGTTCTCCGAGACGACCTTGGCCTGCTGCGCCAGGCCCAGGACGTCGAGGATCAGGGCCAGCCGACCGTCGCCCATGATGGTCGCTCCAGCGAACGTCGCGATCCCCTTCAGCTGGTGCCCCAGGGGCTTGACGACGATCTCCTCGGTGTCGGTGACGCCCTCGACCACCAGCCCGAACTGCCGGTCATCGGCTTGCAGCACCACGATGTTGAGCACCTCGCCGGCCTCGATAAGAGGGCCGAGTCCGAGCTCGTGGCGCAGGTCGACCAGGGGGAGCAGGTTGCCCCGCAACCGGTAGACCGGGGTCTGGTCGATCCGCTCGACGGCGGCCATGGCCTGGGGTCCTTCCAGACGTACCAGCTCGAGCAGGTTGACCTGCGGGATGGCGTAGCGATCGCCGCCGGTCACGACGATCAGGGCCGGGATGATGGCGAGCGTCAGCGGGATCCGGATCCGGAGGGTGGTGCCTTGCCCGGGGCGGGGCTGGAGGTCGACCGTGCCACCGATCTTCTCGATGCTGGTCTTCACGACGTCCATGCCGACGCCGCGGCCCGAGACGTTGGTGATGGTCTGCGCGGTGCTGAAGCCCGGCAGGAAGATGAGGTTGGCGACCTCGCGGTCGCTGAGCCTGGCCGCCTGGTCGGCGGTGAGTAGCAGCCTTTCGACCGCGCGTGCCCTGACGCGCTCGAGGTCGACACCCGCACCGTCGTCGGACACCTCGATGTTGACCTGGCCGCCCTCGTGGAAGGCGCGCAGCACGAGCAGCCCCTCGGGCGGCTTCCCCGCAGCGATTCTCGCGTCGGGAGTCTCCACGCCGTGGTCGACCGAGTTGCGGATGATGTGTGTGAGCGGGTCCTTGATGGCCTCGATGATCGTCTTGTCGAGCTCGGTGTCCTCGCCCTCCATCTCGATCCGGACCTGCTTGCCGCACTGGAGCGCCAGGTCGCGCACGACGCGGGGGAACTTGCTCCACACCGTCCCGACCGGCTGCATCCGGGTCTTCATCACCCCCTCCTGCAGCTCGCTGGTGATGAGGTTGAGGCGCTGGGACGTACTGACGAAGCCGGGGTCGCTGTCGGCGCGGGTGAACTGCAGGACCCGGTTGCGGGCGAGCACCAGCTCGCCGACCAGGTTCATCAGCTTGTCGAGCAGGGCGACGTCGACCCGGATGGTGTGGTCGCTGACGCTGGTACGCAGCTCGGCCTGGGTCTGCAGCGCCTCCACCAGCTCGCCAGCCTCAGTCGCTGGTGCCGCTGCCGGGACCGCTGCCAGGGCCGGCTGCTCGCCGCGCTGCAGGCGACCCAGCTCGTCGACGAGGGCGGAGTAGTCGCCGTCGCCCTCGTCGCCGCAGCTCTGGATGGTGGCCAGCATGCCGCGCACGGCGTCGACCATCTGCAGCAGGCCGCTCACCATGTCCGCGGTGAGGACCAGCTCGCGGTCGCGCAGCCGGCTGAGCAGGCCCTCGCCGACGTGCGTGACGGACTCGAGCCGGGAGAACCCGAGAAACCCGCAGGTCCCCTTGATCGTGTGGATCGTGCGAAAGATGCTCGACAGGGTCTCGACGTCATCCGGCGTGCGCTCGAGCGCGACCAGGTCCTGGTCGAGCCGGTCGAGGTTCTCGTGGGACTCGACCAGGAACTCCTGGACGATCTCGTCGTTGTCCTCCATCAGCGGTGCCTCCTCGCCAGCCCCATCGTCGGGGCAGCCGAGGTGGTGACTCCCCGAACGGGTCGAGTCCGGAAAATGAGCAGGTAGGACCGGTCATGCTGACCCGCAAGGACTAGTTGCTGTTTGGTCGCCCTTGCCGCTCATCGGCCCTGCTGCGCCTCCGATGGGGCAGGACCGCAGAACCTGGCCGAGGAGGACCCCGATGCGCGCTTTGGCGAAGCTCAGCACGCTCGGCCTGCCGGTAGGTGCGTGAGCCGATGGCGCTCGCCCAGAGCGATTTCACCTTCATCAGCCGGCTCGTGCGGCAGCAGGCGGCCATCGTGCTGGAGCCCGGCAAGGAGTACCTCGTCGAGTCCCGCCTCGCCGCCCTCGCGCAGGCCGAGTGCAAGGGCACCATCTCCGACCTGGTGAGCCGACTGCAGGGCGACCGGACGGGGCAGCTCGCCATCAAGGTCGTCGACGCGATGACGACCAACGAGACGCTCTTCTTCCGGGACGGTCACCCGTTCGACGGGCTGCGCAACGTCGTACTGCCTGAGCTGTTGGCAAAGCGCAGCAAGGAGCGTGCGCTCACCGTGTGGTGCGGGGCCTCCTCCAGCGGGCAGGAGCCGTACAGCTTGGCGATGGTCCTGAGCGAGGTCCTGGCGCAGCACCCTGCCTTCACGGTCACCCTCTTGGCCAGCGACGTGAACGAGTGCATGCTCAGCCGCACCCGCGAGGGTCGCTACAGCCAGCTCGAGGTGAACCGTGGGTTGCCGATCGCGATGCTCCTGCGGCATTTCGACAGGGACGGGGCCCACTGGCGGGTGCGGCCTGACCTCCGCGCGATGGTGCAGACCCGTCAGGTGAACCTCGCGGCGCCCCTGCCCCGGCTCGGCAGTTTCGACCTGGTGTTCTTGCGCAACGTGCTGATCTACTTCGATCCCGATGTCAAACGCGCCGTCCTGCAGGAGGTCAAGAAGCTGCTCAAGCCGGACGGCTACCTGTTTCTCGGGGGTGCGGAGACGACCTTGACCATCGACGACTCGTGGGAGCGCGTGACCCTCGGTCCCACCACCGCCTACCGCCCTGGGAAGACCAGGGCATGAGGAAAGAGAGCGCATGACGACCACCCATCAGGCCACGGCTGTGACGGCGGAGCAGATCGCCGAGATCGCCGGCGACGTCTGGACCTCCTTCTTGTCGATGGACCTCGCACCTGACGGTTCGGAACCCCTGACCGGTCCGACCCTCACCGGCTGCGTGCACATCTCGGGGGACTGGGACGGCTCGGTGTTCGTGCAGTGCGCCGCCGACCACGCCCGGCTGGCTGCGGAGGCCATGTTCGCAGCCGACCCCGGGACCCTGTCGCCGGACGAGGTGAGCGATGCGCTCGGGGAGCTGACCAACATGGTCGGCGGGAACATCAAGAGCCTGCTTCCCGCGCCGAGCAAGCTGTCGGTCCCGTCCGTCGCGGGTGGCGACAGCTACACCCTGCGCATCCCCGGGGCGACCCGGGTCGAGGCCGTGACCCTGCGCAGCCCGGGCGGGCCTGTGCACATCAGCATCTGGAAGGTGTGAGCCGTGAAGATCCTCATCGTCGACGACAGCAGAGCCATGCGCATGATCGTCACCCGGACCCTGCGGCAGGCCGGCTTCGGCGACCACGAGTTCCTGGAGGCGGAGAACGGCGCGGAGGGGCTCGCGCTGGTCGACAGCGCCGACCCGGACCTCGTGCTCAGCGACTGGAACATGCCCGAGGTCAACGGGATCGAGTTCCTGCAAGCTTTGCGCAGCAAGGGATCTGCGGTTCGTTTCGGCTTCGTGACCTCCGAGTCGACCGATGCCATGCGGACCCTCGCGGCCGAGGCCGGCGCGCTGTTCCTGATCGCCAAGCCGTTCACGGCGGACACCTTCGTCACCGCTCTGGGCTCGGTGCTGGCGGTATGACCGCCGACCTCGATGCCCCGCCATCCGGGCTTCCCACGGCTGATGACCTGCGCGCTCTGCTCAACGGGTTGTTCGACCGGGCCGTCACCGTGCAGACCGAGGAACGCCCGGCGCTGCGGGGCCGAGACGTTCAGGTCGTCGGCTCCTATGCGGACGACACCGGCGCCCCTCGCGCCGTCGTCTTCTGCGACCTCGTCATGGGTAACGTCCTCGGCGCGGCCCTGGCGCTCGTGCCCGCACCCCGGGTGCAGGAGGCCCTCGCCGGCGGAGCCGTGCCCGGTGACCTCGCGGACAACACCAGGGAGGTGCTGAACGTCGCTGCGTCCCTGTTCAACCACGGACCGGCGCACCTGAAGCTCAAGGACACCTGGGTGGTACCTGAGCCGGTGGGGGAGGACGTCGTCGCGTTCCTGCGCGAGCCGGGCCGCCGGGTGGACCTGCGGGTCGACGTGCCGGGCTACGGAAGCGGCCTGCTGGCGTTGCTGCTGCGCTGACCTCAGGTCACCCTGAGACCAGCGGCGCGTTGACCAGGCTCTGGGCGGCCCGGTCGAGGTGCTCCCAGATCGCCGCACGTGCCTCGTCGCTCACGTCCACGGACAGCACCGCCTCGCGCATGTGCCCGAGCCAGGCGTCGCGCTCGCGCTCCCCGATGACCCAGTGCGCGTGCCGCATCCTGAGGCGGGGGTGGCCACGTCGGTCGGAGTAGGTGCTGGGCCCGCCCCAGTACTGCACGAGGAACAGCGTCAGCCGCTCGCGGGCGGCCGTCAGGTCCTCGTCCGGGTAGAGCGGGCGCAGGATCGGGTCGAGGGCGACGCCGGCGTAGAAGCGGTCGACGACCTGCCGGAAGACGGCCTCGCCTCCGACCGCGTCGAACAGGGTGTCCATGGGGTCAGGCTATGCGCCGGCGGCGGGCGGCAGGTCCCCGAACGTGCGGACCGTGCGCTGGGGGACGCCGATGTCGATGCCGTGCTCGTTCAGCGCGGCGATCAGCTTCTCCCGCAGCTCGCGCTCGACCCGCCACTGCTCCATCGGCGAGGTCTTGACCGCCAGGCGCAGCAGCAGGCCGTCCGCACCCAACGACTCGAGCCCCCAGACCTCGGGGGCCTCCAGGACGGCCCCGGCGAAGGTCGGCTCGTCGCGGACGCCCTGAGCCACCGCGAGAACGACGGCGCGGGCAGCCGGCACGTCCGTCTCGAGTGCCAGCGGCAGGTCGATGATCGCCCTCGCCCAGCCCTGGCTCATGTTGCCCACCCGGGCGATCTCGCCGTTGCGGACGTGCCACACGGTCCCGTTGACGTCACGCAGCCGGGTGGTGCGCAGGCTGACCGACTCGACGGTGCCGCTGGCCGGGCCGACGTCGATGACGTCACCCACGCCGTACTGGTCCTCGAGCAGCATGAACATGCCGGTGAGGAAGTCCTTCACGAGGTTCTGCGCGCCGAAGCCGACCGCGACCCCGACGATGCCCGCGCTCGCCACGACAGGAGTCAGGTCCAGACCGAGCTCGGCCAGCAGCATCGCGCCGGCCACGGTCGCCACCGCCAGCGAGGCGATGCTCCGGAGCACCGAACCGAGGGTCTCGGTCCGTTGCCGACGACGTTCCGACAGCAGCGCCGTCGGCTCGAAGACGGTGCCCCGCGTGCGGTCGCTCAGCGGCCGCAGGACCACCGGGACGCTGCCCTCGACGGCGGTGCTGACCAGTCGTCGTACGCCGCGGTGGAGCACGTTGCGGACGACCAGGGCAAGGACGACGATCACGACGACCCGTACGCCGTGGGTGGCCAGGGCCGAGCCGTGGTCGTCGAACCAGCCGCTGACGTTGGAGCTGAAGGAAGAGGCCTGGGGCTGCACGACCCGACCCTAGGACCTCAGACCGAGCAAGACCGAACACCCGACGCGGAGTCGGCGCGGACGGGACCTCCGTGGCGAAGAACGGGGTCCTCAGGCAGGATGCCCGGTGGGAGGAAGCCGTGGCCGGACCACCAGCTCCAGGGCAGGCACTCGTGCTCAACGCGAGCTACGAGCCGCTGTGCGTTGTCCCCGGCCGCCGTGCGGTGGTGCTGGTGCTCACCGAGAAGGCCGTCGCGGTGGCCCACGGTGACGCGACCTTGCACAGCGAGCGGTCCGAGATCAACGTTCCGTCGGTCGTGCGGTTGACCCGTTTCGTCCGCGTGCCCTACCGGGGTGCCGTACCGCTGACCCGTCGGGCCGTCTTCGCCCGCGACGGTGGTCGCTGCATGTACTGCGCGGCTCCCGCGACGAGCCTGGACCATGTGATCCCCAAGAGCCGAGGAGGCCCGCACTCCTGGGACAACGTGGTCTCCGCCTGCTCCCGTTGTAACCATGTCAAGGCCGACCGGGGGATCGCCGAGCTCGGCTGGCGGCTGCGCCACCCACCCGTCGCGCCGACGGGGGCGGCCTGGATGATCCTGGGCGCCAAGCGGGTCGACCCGCGGTGGCGGCCCTTTCTCGGTGGCGATGACGACGAGGCGCTCTGGGGCACCCCCGCGTGACGCCCCTCGCCGACGGTGATGTCCTGACCCGGCTGCGGCCGGCCACGCCCGCTGACGCGCCCCTGCTCGCCACCTGGCGGTCCGCCCCCGCCTCGCCGTACGAGGACTGGAGCGGTCCTCCGCCGCCGGGCGTGCCGGCCGACCTGAGCTTGCTGCGGCCCACCGGCCTCGGCGACCTGGTCGTCACCGACGGGGACGACCAGCCGATCGGCACGGTCAGCTGGCACCCGGTGCTGTACGGACCCAACTCCGGCTCGCAGGCCCTCGACATCGGGATCTCGCTG
The DNA here is from genome assembly GCA_038230355.1 of Mycobacteriales bacterium. Classification (GTDB taxonomy): domain Bacteria; phylum Actinomycetota; class Actinomycetes; order Mycobacteriales; family SCTD01; genus RYN-111. The sequence goes on from JBBRNK010000017.1 coordinate 62,462, forward strand.
CGGACCGAGTTCCGCGGGAAGGGGCATGGGACGCGGGCGCAGCGGATGCTCGCGAGCTTGCTGTTCGCGACGACCGCCGTGCAGCGGGTGCAGGCCTCCACCGACGTGGCCAACGTCGCCGAGCAACGCGCGCTGGAGCGCGCGGGCTTCACGCGCGAGGGGGTCCTGCGGGGGGCGCAGTGGCGCCAGGGCCGGTGGAACGACCTCGTCAGCTATGCCTGCCTGCGTGCGGACCTCTCGAGGCTGGGCAGACTGGGCGGGTGACCCTCGAGCGACTGGCTGACCTGCACGGCGTGGCGACCTCCTACCAGGACTGGGCCGGGCGGCGGGTCGAGGTCTCCCGCGGGGCCGTCCTCGCGGCGCTGTCCGCGATGGGCGTCGACGGCTCCAGCGACGAGGCGGTGGTCGATGCGCTGGCTGCCCACGACAACGCCGGCTGGTCGCGGGCCCTCCCGCCCGTCGCTGTGCTCCACGAGGGGGTCGCCGGCGGCGTCGACGTCGTGGGTGAGCACCGCCTCACGTTGGTCCTGGAGGACGGCACGACGCGGCCCGTCACGGTGGGGGAGCAGCTGGACAAACGAGAAGGCCTGGTACGTCGACGGGTCCTCCTCGAGCCGCTCCCGCTCGGCTACCACGAGCTGAGAGCCGGCGAGCTGACCTGCGTCCTGGTGGTCGTGCCGGACCGGCTGGAGCTCGCCGGGGGCCGCCACTGGGGCTGGCAGGTGCAGCTCTACGCGATGCGGTCGGCCGACTCCTGGGGGATCGGCGACTACGCGGACCTGCGCACGATCGTCACGGCGGCAGCCGCGGACGGAGCCGGTGTGGTCCTGGTCAACCCGCTCCATGCCGAGACGCCCGCGCTGCCGATCCAGCCGTCGCCGTACTCGCCGTCGTCCCGGTTGTTCCGCTCGGCACTGGCCCTGCGCGTGCAGGACGTCCCGGAGTACGCCGCGGTCAGCGCCGCTGTCGACGCCCTCAGGCCGGTGGCGGACCCGGAGCGGATCGACCGGGACGCGGTGTGGAAAGCCAAGCTCGCCGCGCTCGAGCTGATGTGGCCGTCCCACCGGACCGGTGCGTTGGCGCAGTTCAGGGTGGTCGGCGGGGAGGCGCTCGAGCGGTTCGCGCTGTTCTGCGCGCTGGCCGAGATCCACGGCGGGGACTGGACGCTGTGGCCCGAGGAGCTGGCCCGACCGTCGGAGGGCCAGCTGGTCGCTCACGAGCAGCGGGTGAGCTTCTGGTGCTGGGTGCAGCTGCTGGTCGACGAGCAGCTCGCCGGCGTCGGTGACGGCCTCGCGCTGGGCGTCCTGCACGACCTGGCGGTCGGGGTGGACGCGGGTGGGGCCGACGCCTGGGCGCTGCAGGACGCGCTCGCGTTGGGCACGTCGGCGGGGGCCCCTCCGGACTCCTTCAACCAGAAGGGCCAGGACTGGGGACTGCCCCCGTGGCGGCCCGACCGGCTTCGGGAGGCGGCGTACCTGCCCTTTCGGCAGATGGTGCGAGGGGTGCTGCGGCATGCCGGTGGGATCCGGGTGGACCACGTCATGGGCCTGTCGCGGCTGTGGTGGGTCCCGGCCGGGCACGACGCCTCTGAGGGGACCTACGTGTCCTACGACGCTGAGGCACTGATCGGGATCCTCGCCCTCGAGGCGCACCGTGCCGGCGCGATCGTCGTGGGGGAGGACCTCGGGACCGTCCAGCCGTCGGTGCGGACGCTGCTCGACAGCACCGGTGTTCTGGGCAGTGCCGTGCTGTGGTTCCAGACGAGCGACGACGGGCGGTTCCTGCCCCCGGCCACCTGGCGCCGCGAGGCCGTGGCGTCCGTCACGACCCACGACCTACCGACCGCGGCAGGCTGGTGGGCGGAGGAGCACATTCGGGTGCGCGCCGAGCTGGGGCAGCTCGGGCACTCCGTCGAGCAGGAGCAGCAGCGGGTCCGCACCGACCGCGACCTGCTGCTCGCGATGCTGCGGCACGAGGGGCTGCTGGGGGCGGCCGAGCCCTCCGGGGCCCAGGTCGTGGATGCCCTTCATGCGGCGCTGGTCGCCTCGCCCTGCCGGGTCGTGCTCGCCGCGTACGGCGACGCCGTCGGCGACCTGCGGCAGCCCAACCTGCCCGGCACCGTCGACGCCTATCCCAACTGGCGGCTGCCGGTGGCTGACGCTTCGGGCCACCCGCTGGGGCTGGAGCAGCTGCTCGAGCACCCTGGCGTACGCCGGCTCACGGCTGTGCTCCAGCAGGTGCGCTGAGCGGTTCGCTACGGTGGAGGCGATCGCCTACGAGGGCGCCTGACCACAGACGAGGGAGCACGTGAGCCGCGCTCTGAGCCGTGCCGCCACGACGGGCCTGACCGGGCTCGCCACTGCTGCTGTCACGATCGGGCTGACCGTCGTGGTCACGGCGGGCCCGGCGTTCGCGGAGAATCCGCTGGGCAACTCCGAGGGAGCCGACCCGGGCAAGGGCCTGGGCACCGCGGCAGCCCTGCTCCTGTACGTCGCCCTGCCGCTGTTGGCGCTCGCGCTGATCGCGACCGTCGTCCTGCTGCCGGGCGTCCGGGCGCACCGCTACCGGCCCTCCAAGGCCTGGAACGCCTCCCCGGTGTGGTTCGCCGGCCCTCCCGAGCCGGTCGCCGCCGTCCAGGCCGCCCAGCTCGGTGACGTGGTGAGGGGTGGAGCAAGTGGAGGCTGGTAGCACCGGAGACGACGCCAGCCGGACGGTCGTGACGGGGAGCAGGAGCGAGGGCCTGTCGGTCGCCCAGCAGGAGCGGATCGAGCACGCTGTGGCCACCTGCCGGGCGCAGAACGGCCTGGACGTGTCAGTCCTGGTCGGTGACCTCGTCCTCGACGACCTGGCCGGTTTTCGGGCCGGTGCCGAGACGCTGCACGCCGCGCTCGGCCCGCGGTCGCATTCAGCGGTGCTGCTCGTCGTGGCCCCCGGCCAGCGCCGGGTCGAGGTCGTGACCGGTCCCGCGGCCCGCCGTAGGGTCCCTGACCGCGTCGCGGCCCTCGCCGTCCTGTCCATGACGACGGCTTTCGCCGGCGGGGACCTTGCCGGTGGGGTCCTCGACGGACTGCGGCAGATCTCCCAGGCGGCCGGTGCGGGCCCGGCCTTCGTGCTGCCCGCGGCCGGCCCGGGCACCGAGGTCGCCACCCACCACTGAGGCCCCCTCGGGCGTCAGCCCGCGGCGGCGTCCCGGGCGCGGGCGCGCAGGGCGCGCACCACCCCGTCGCGACCTTCGAGCAGCAGCCGCGCCAGTGCCGGCGGCACCTCGTGGGACGCCAGGTAGCTGTCGGTGCGCTCGACGACGGCCGGGGAGACGAGCAGCGTCGGGTACAGCCCGACGACCGCGTTCTGGGCCATCTCCGCGGTGCGGGTCGCCCACAGGGCGTCGAGGCTCGCGAAGTACGGCTCGACGTACGCCTCGAGCAGGGCGACCTGCTCGGCGTTCTGGAAGCCACCGATGACGGCGGCCTGGACGGCGTTGGGCAGGTCGTCACGGTCCACGACCGACGCCCATGCCTGCGCCTTGGCCTCGGCGGTGGGGCGGGCGGCGGAGCAGGACGCGGCGTGCCGCTGGCCCGCGGCGGTGGGGTCGGTGGCGACCTCGGCGTCGATCTCGGCGGTGCCGGCCCGGCCGACGGCCACCAGACGGTGCAGGAAGTGCCAGCGCAGCTCGGCGTCCATCGTCAGGCCGTCCAGGCGGGCGGTGCCGGCGAGCAACCCGGCCAGCAGGTCCAGCTGCTCGTCGGTCGACGCCAGGGAGCCCAGCGAGCGGGCCCAGGCGAGCTGGAGGTCGCTGCCCGGCTCGGCGGAGCGGGTGGCGGCGAGCGCCGCGGCTGCGAGGTCGGCCCGACCGGTCGGTGCCCACGCCGGGTCCGCGAACAGCGTCAGGGCGCTCTGGGCCTGGCGCAGCAGCGACTGCACCACGCCGATGTCGCTCTCGCCGCCGATGCCGCGCTGGACCAGCGCGACGTAGTCGCGGGCCGGCATCTCCGCGTCGCGGGTCATGTCCCACGCTGCCGCCCAGCACAGCGTTCGGGGGAGCGGCTCGGCGAAGTCGCCGACGTGCTCGATGAGGGTGTGTAGCGACCGCTCGTCGAGGCGGATCTTGGCGAAGGTCAGGTCGTCGTCGTTGACGAGCACCAGGGCGGGCTGCGCGAGACCGAGCAGCGCGGGTACGTCGGTCTTGGCGCCGACGACGTCGAGCTCCTCGCGGTGGGTGCGCACCAGCTTGCCGTCGACCAGGTCGTAGAAGCCCACGGCGACCCGGTGCGAGCGCAGCGTCGGCCAGTCCGCCGGAGCCTCCTGCAGGATCGAGAAGGCCGACAGCGTGCCGTCGGGGGCAGTTTCGACGTTGGCCCGCAGGGTGTTGCAGCCGGCTGTCTCGAGCCACTCCGTCGACCAGCTCGACAGGTCACGACCGCTCGCGGCCTCGAGCTCGACCAGCAGGTCGCGCAGCTCGGTGTTGGCGAACTCGTGCTTCACGAAGTAGGTCCGGATGCCGGACAGGAACGCGTCCTGCCCGACCCACGCGACGAGCTGCTTGAGCACCGAAGCGCCCTTGGCGTAGGTGATCCCGTCGAAGTTGACCTTGACGGCCTCCATGTCGGGGATGTCCGCGGCGATGGGGTGCGTCGACGGCAGCTGGTCCTGGCGGTAGGCCCAGGTCTTCTCGCTGTTGGCAAAGGTCGTCCAGGCGTTGGTCCAGCGGGTCGCCTCGACCTGGCACAGCACCGACATGTACGTCGCGAAGCTCTCGTTGAGCCAGAGGTCGTTCCACCAGCGCATCGTGACGAGGTCGCCGAACCACATGTGGGCCATCTCGTGGAGCACGGTCTCCGCGCGCCGCTCGTACGCCGCGTCGGTCACCTTGGACCGGAAGACGTAGTCCTCGAGGAAGGTCACCGCCCCGGCGTTCTCCATCGCACCGGCGTTGAACTCCGGGACGAACAGCTGGTCGTACTTCCCGAACGGGTAGCGGTAGTCGAAGATCCGGTGGAAGAAGTCGAAGCCCTGCCGGGTCACCGTGAACAGGTCCTCGGCGTCGAGGTGCTGCGCGAGCGACGCGCGGCAGTAGAGCCCGAGGTCGATCCCGTCGTGGTGGTCGTGCACGTGGTGGTAGGGGCCGGCGATGAGGGCCGTGATGTAGGTCGACATGCGGGGTGTCACGGCGAAGTGCCAGGTGCCCGGCTCGCCGTCGGCAGGCCCGTCCGACACGGCGCCGTTGCTGATGACGACCCAGTCGCGGGGGGCCCGGACGACGAAGCGGAACTCCGCCTTGAGGTCGGGCTGGTCGAAGCAGGCGTACATCCGGTGCGCTTCGAAGGTCTCGAACTGCGTGTAGAGGTAGACGCCGCCGTCGACCGGGTCGACGAAGCGGTGCAGGCCTTCGCCGGTACGCATGTAGGCCATCTCGGCCTCGACGACGAGCTCGTTGTCGGCCTCGAGGTCGGTCAGCTGCAGCCGGTTGCCGTCGAAGTCGGTGACCGCCCGGCCGTTGAGGGTCGCGGCCAGCAGGGTCGGGGCGGTCAGGTCCAGGTGCGTGCGCGCGCCGATGTCGGAGCAGGAGAAGCGGACGACGGTCCGTGACCGGAAGGTCGTCTCGCCCGGTTTGTCACCGGAACCGTCGGTGAGGTCGAGCTCCACGTCGTACGACGCCACGGTGAGCAGCCGGGCCCTGGTGCGGGCCTCATCGCGGTGCAGGTTGTTCTCGCTCACGTACTGGGCCTTCCGTCGGACGGTCTACCGACATTCTTCCACGCGGCGGCTCCGGGTAGGCAGTCCGGACACCTGACAGGCGGTCGGTAGGAACGGTGAGCAGCAGCAGCAGGGTCCAGACGCCGTACGCGTTCTCGCCGAGGATGACGCCGAGCCCGCGGGTGAGGTGGTGACCGACGTGCTGGCCGACGAGGAGATTGACCCCCGAGGCGAACAACGCGACCGTCGTGGCCGCGAGCAGCAGGCGGGCGGCGGCGCGCCGACGGACGGTGATGTCCTGCGCCCTGACGCCGGCCACGCCGGCGTCGACGATCACCACGAGGGCCGGGACCAGCCAGATGAGGTGGTGCACCCAGGTGATCGGGCTGACCAGCCCGGCCGTCAGGCCGACCAGCGCATAGGCCGCGAGGTCGTCGCCGCGCTGCCATGCCCTGCGGGCCCGCCTCAGCCCGAGCGGGAGCACGATCGCGACGGCCAGCAACCAGGGGCCGGTCGGCAGGTGATGGCTGTCGGAAAGGCGGGCCAGCACGCCGCCGATCGACTGGTTGGCCGCGTCGTCGTCGTACCCGACCCGGGAGGAGTCGAACAGCGCGGCGGTCCAGTAGGTCCACGACGTGCCGGGTGCGACGGCCGCGGTAGCGAGGGTCGCCCCGATGGCGGCGAGGACCCCGTTGCGGGCGGCGCGGCGCTCGCCGGCGAGCAGCAGGAACACCACGAACAGTCCCGGCGTGAGCTTGATGGCGGTCGCGAGGCCGGCGCCGACCCCTGCCCATCGTGACCCGCGACGCAGGGCGACGAGGTCGGCGAGCACGAGCGCGGCCAGGTACAGGTTGACCTGGCCGAAGCCGAGGGTGTCGCGTAGCGGTTGCAGCAGCATCGCGACCGGGAGGGCGAACGCGGTCGTGAGTAGTGCGCCGTGCCGCGCTGCGAGCCGGCTGCCGGAGACGCACATCCGGGTCACGACGAAGGCGGCGACGGCGATCAGGCAGGCGTTCGCGGTGATCACGACCACGCGGGGGAGCAGGGTCATCGGCACCATGAGCAGCGCCGCGAACGGCGGGTAGGTGAAGCCGAGGTGACGGGTGCCGATGCCGAACGCGTAGAGGTCGCCACCGTCGGCCCAGACGTTCACGGCTCCGACGTACACCCGGATGTCGAAGTTGCGGTGGTTGACGGCCAGGTGCCGGGTCAGGGTGACGGCAGCCCAGGTGACCAGCACCAGCGCCACCAGGCTCTGCAGGTCCCTGCGTCGTACCTGAGGCAGTGAGGTCACCTATCCACGATGCCCGATCTGCCTGACCTGTGTCTGAGCGGCAGGTAACGAATCGGGTGCTTGACTGTGCAACTTCCGGGTACTGTCGTCGGTATGACGACCTCTGTGGACTTCTGGTTCGACCCGCTGTGCCCCTGGGCCTGGATCACCTCGCGGTGGGTGCTGGAGGTGGAGAAGGTCCGCGACCTGAAGGTGACCTGGAACGTGATGTCGCTGGCTGTCCTCAACGACGGTCGAGAGCTGGACGAGAACTACCGCGAGATGATGGCCAAGGCGTACGGCCCCGTGCGGGTCTGCATCGCCGCGCGCGCCAAGACCGACGACCTGCTCCCGCTGTACACCGCGCTCGGCACCCGGATCCACCACGGCAAGGTCGAGACCGACGACCCCGCGCTGTTCACCGGTGCGCTCGAGGAGGCCGGCCTGCCCGCCGACCTGGCGGCCGCGGCCACCGACCCGTCGTACGACGAGGCTCTCAAGGTCGAGCACCACCGCGGGATGGACCCGGTCGGCATGGACGTCGGGACCCCCGTGATCCACGTCGACGGTGTCGCCTTCTTCGGTCCGGTGATGAGCCGGATCCCGCGGGGCGAGCAGGCAGGCAAGGTCTGGGACGGCGCGCAGCTGCTGGCCGGCTTCCCGCACTTCTACGAGCTCAAGCGCACCCGTACCGAGGGCCCGGTCTTCGACTAACGCCACGGGCCGGTCAGGTCACGATCCGCATGACCTGACCGGTTGGGTCGAGCTCGTCTCCGACCACCTCTGCCTCGCCGCGCAGCCAGCGCAGACCGGTCCACAGGCAGGCGAGCGCGTCCAGGCAGTCGTCGAGCGAGGCCTGCGGGGGTGGGTCCAACGGCAGCTCGCCGAACGCCGACGTCAGCAGCCGGACCCGGGCCAGCGCCCCCGCCGCTGACTTCTTGCGGGGCAGCGGCACGGGCAGCCCACCCAGGCCGGCCAGCCGGGAGAACGACAGCTCGGGGTGCACCTCGAGCAGCTCCCCCTGAACCAGCCCGCGGGCCGCGTCGACCTCCGCGACCTTCGGCACGATCCCGAAGGCCTGCGCCGACAGCGACCGCCCGTCCACCGCGACCGACAGGGCCCGGGCCTGCGCGTAGGTCGTCGCCGCCAGCACGGCGCGGACCGGGGCGGGGAACACCGACGACGTCTGTCCCGGCAGTGCCCGGCGGGCCAGGACGTCGCACGTCCGGACCCCACGGGTGGGCAGGCCGATCGGGATGTCCACCGCGACCACGTCCACCGGCTCCGACAGGAACCCGACGGCCGTGGGCCAGAAGCGCCAGCTGACCGTCGTACCGTGCAGGAGGGCCCCGACCCAGCCGCCCTTGCAGCCGTCCACGCCCAGCACCGAGGTCACCCGGGCAACCCTGGCAGACTTGCCGTATGCGCGTGCACCTGGGTTGTGACCATGCCGGCCTCGAGCTGAAGGAGGCGCTGAAGGCCCACCTGGTGGAGCTCGGGTACGAGCCCGTCGACCACGGCCCGAGCGGGTACGACGCGCTCGATGACTACCCACCGTTCTGCTTCGCTGCCGCGCAGGCCACCGTCGATGAGCCCGGCAGCCTCGGCGTCGTTGTCGGCGGGTCGGGCAACGGCGAGCAGATCGCCGCCAACAAGGTCACCGGCGCCCGGTGCGCGCTGGCCCACAGCACCGAGACCGCCCAGCTTGCCCGGCAGCACAACGACGCCAACCTGGTCAGCGTCGGAGCCCGGATGCACGACCTCGAGACCGCCCTCGGCCTGGTCGTGACGTTCCTCGCCACGCCGTTCAGCGGCGACCCGCGGCACCAGCGTCGGATCGACCTGCTCAGCGCGTACGAGGCTGCGCGTGCCTGAGGGCCACACCATCCACCGGCTCGCCCGGGACCACGGTGCTCTGCTGAAGGGGCGGGAGGTGTCCCTGTCGAGCCCGCAGGGGCGCTTCGACGACGGGGCGGCGCTGCTGTCCGGGCGGGTCCTGACCGGCATCGAGCCGTACGGCAAGCACCTGTTCTACGCGTTCGAGGACGAGGTCCTGCTGCACGTGCACCTGGGGTTGTACGGGAAGTGGACGACCGGTTTCGGGCCGCCGCCGCTGCCGCGCGGCGCCCTGCGGGTCCGGATGACCGCCGGCGACGCCTGGCTGGACCTGCGTGGTCCCACCGCCTGCGAGGTCTACAGCCCGCCGGAGAAGGCCGCTGTCCTGGCCCGTCTCGGGCCGGACCCGCTGCGCCGCGACGCCGACCCGCTGCGGGCCTGGACGCGGATCAGCCGCAGCAGGGCCCCGATCGGGCAGCTGCTCATGGACCAATCCGTGCTGGCGGGGGTGGGCAACGTCTACCGCGCCGAGCTGCTCTTCCGGGCGGGGCTGTCGCCGTACACCGCCGGCCGCGACGTCTCCCAGAGGACGTGGGAGGCGCTGTGGGAGGACACCCGGACCGTGATGCGCGCGGGCGTGAAGGCAGGCCGCATCGTGACCACCGCACGGGAGGACCGGGCCCGCGTCTCGGGGCGCGTGAACCGTGACGACGCGCACTACGTCTACCGGCGGGCGGGGCGCGAGTGCCGGCGCTGCGGGGCCGAGGTCCGGACCCAGGTGATGGCCGCCCGGAACCTGTTCTGGTGCCCTCACTGCCAGCCCAGCTGACGGGCACCGGGGCTGCTGGACAAGATCGTCGGGGCGCTCCGCACCGGCGCACCCGGGTACGCTCCGGCGCGATGACCGAGCCCAAGACCTCCCTGGCGAGCGGCCCTGCGGGGGCTGCTCGCTCGGTCCTGCTCGCGGTGCCGGGGTCGGTCACCCGGCTGCGCCTGCACCCACCACGGGAGCCCCTGGCCCAGGCCGTCCTGATGCTCATGTCGGTCGCCCTGTTCGCCCTGGGTGCTGCTGTCGGTGCCCGCTGGGCGCCCCCGGGCGTCCAGATCGTCCCGCTGCTCGCTGGCGGTCTGCTGCTCGGCCGCCGGGCCTTCGCCCGCCTGGTGGCGGTGATTGTCGTGTGCCTGGCCTTGTCGTTCGCCCTCGAGCACGGCCCCTACTCCCCTCCCGGAGCGATCTTCGTCGTGGGCTTCGCCGGGCTGATCGGGTACGAGTTCGCCCGCTCCCGCGACGAGACCGGCCTCGGCGGCCTCCGCAGCGACACCGTCCTGCTCGAGCTCAAGCGACGCCTCAAGCTCCAGGGCGAGCTTCCCCCGTTGCCTGGCCCCTACCGGGCGGAGGCGGTCGTCAAACCGGCCGGCGGTGGGCCCTTCTCCGGCGACTTCGTGGTCTCCGCCGTGACCGGACACCGGTTCGAGGTGGCCCTGGTCGACGTGAGCGGCAAGGGCGTCGAGGCCGGTACCCGCGCGCTGCTGCTGTCCGGTGCCCTCGGCGGTCTGCTCGGCGCCAAGACTCCGGCCGAGTACCTGAACGCGGCCAATGCCTACCTCATCCGGCAGAACTGGGACGAGGGGTTCGCGACCGCCGTGCACCTCACGGTCGACCTCATCACGGGGGCCTACACGTTGGGCTCGGCCGGGCATCCGCCGGTGGCCCACTTCGACGCGGGCAGCGGGCACTGGGGGCTCGCGGCGGCGGAGGGGCCGGCTCTGGGTCTCCTGCCCGACGTCAGCTACGTCCTGACCACCGGCACGCTGCGCCCGGGCGACGCGCTGCTGCTGTACACCGACGGGCTCGTCGAGGTCCCCGGACGTGACCTCTCGGTCGGCATCGACAAGCTCCTCGGTGTCGCCGAGCGCCTTGTCACCCGTGGCTTCGAGGGCGGCGGCGAGGTCCTGGTCAACGAGGCCGCCCTGGACGGCAGCGACGACCGCGGCCTCGTCCTGCTCTGGCGCGCCCGCTAGAGCGGACGACGTTCGGTGGGGATCGTGGCAGGTTGGTCGCGCAGGGCCCTGACCGTGTCGACGTACTCCTCGCGGGCCGCCAGCACCTGACCCATCGCCAGCAGGTGGTCGGACTCCTGCTGGGTGTCCAAAACGGGTACGCCGGCCTCGGCGAGGCGATGGCACAGGTCCACGACGGCCACCTTCGACGCCCCGCTTTCCTGGAAGAACATCGACTCGCCGCTGAACACCCGCCCGGTGAGGACCCCGTAGAGCCCGCCGACCAGCCGCGTGCCGTCCCACACCTCCAGGCTGTGCGCGCCCCCCTCCGCGTGCAGCGCCCGGTAGCCGCGCATCATCGCCCCGGTGATCCAGGTGCCCTCGGAACGGTCGGCGCACCGCTCGACCACCTCGTCGAAAGCCGCGTCGACCGTGGTCGTCCAGGGCATCCGGCGGGCCAGCTGACGCACCGACTTCGGGACCGTGAAGCGTGCGGTCAGCAGCACCGCCCGCGGGTGCGGTGACACCCACGGGACGAGCGGCCCGTCGGGGGTACCGGGCAGCAGCGGAATCTCACGCCTGCGCAGGAGCTTGCGGAGGGCCTTGTCGTGGGCGGCCGCATCCAGCTCGGATGCAGGCCAGGGGAAGATCCCGTTGCGGTACGCGGCTCGCAGCGTCGGCGGATCGATCACCCCCCCGACGGCAACCAGCTCGCGGGGGGCCCGTGCGACGTCGAGCTCGTCGAACAGGCTCACCGCTGCTCCGGGAGGTCCACGCGCCCAGTCTGCCCCGGCCCGAACACCGGGGGCCGACGAAAAGATGTCGGACGAGGTGCATCCGGTGGGCGCCCTGGGCCGGAAGAGCAAGCGAAAGACATCCTCCTAGCCATCACCTGATCGACAAGGGGCTCACATGCGTTCCATCCTCGTCCTCGCCGCGACCGCGGCCCTCACCGTTGGTGTCGGCCTGTCGACCACCGCGCCTGCCCAGGCGGCAGGTACGGCCGACGTCTCCGTCCTGCACGCCGTCCCCGGCCTGACCGTCGACGTGTACGCGAACGGCAAGGCACTCCTGACCAACTTCAAGCCCGGCACCTTGACCGGTCCGGTCAAGCTCGCTGCCGGCACCTACGACCTCACGGTCTTCGCGGCCGGCAAGGGCCCGGCCGGTACGCCGGCCATCGAGGCCAAGGGCGTGGCCGTCCCCGCGGGTGCGAACCTCACCGTGGTCGCGCACCTGGACGCTGCCGGCAAGCCGGTGCTGACCGCGTACGCCAACGACATCTCCCGGATCAAGCCGGGCCAGACCCGGCTGACGGTCCGCCACGACGCGGCTGCTCCGGCGGTCGACATCCGGGCCGGCGGCACGCCGGTGTTCAAGGGTCTGGTGAACCCCAAGGAGGCCAAGGCTGACCTGCCCGCCGGCATGGTGAAGGCGGACGTCACGCTCGCCGGCACGTCCACCGTCGCGATTGGGCCGGCCGACCTCAACCTGGCCGAGGGCACCAACACCATCGTCTACGCGTGGGGGTCGGCCACGGCCAAGAACCTCGCCCTCGCCGTCCAGACCATCACGAACCTGCACTCCGCTCCCAGCGGTGTGCCGTCCGGTACCGGCGGTCTCGTCAACGACTCGCTGCCGCTGCCGCTGCAGGCGCTCACCCTCGTCGGCATCGGCGGGGCGCTCGTCGCGGGACGCCGCGTCGTGGGGGCCTACGCGCGCGCCGGTCGCTGATCGGTAGGTCCACGCAGAGGGGAGGAGCGTCATGAGACGGCCGTTGGTCGCGTTCGTGGCGTTCCTCCTCCTTGCCGTTGCCGGACCGTCGGCCTGGTGGCTGACCCGGCCGTCGGCGTCGTCGGGCGTACCGGTGGCCAGTGTCGGGGCGTCGCCCCCGCCGTCGGCTTCGGCGTCCGGGCCCGGGCCGGGAGCGGCGCCGGCAGCGGCCCCGGCCGTGGTCCCTGCCGCGGGCGCACCGTCACACCCGCCCCAGCCGGCCCTCGCCCCACCCCAGCGGGTGCAGGTACCGGCGATCGGCGTCGATGCCAGGGTCGAGGCGGTCGGCGTCCAGGCGGACGGCTCGATGGCCCTCCCCGAGCCGGTGGGCGTGGTGGGGTGGTACCGCTTCGGGCCGGCACCCGGATCAGCAGCGGGTGCGGCGGTGCTGGCGGGGCACGTCGACGGTCGTGGCCAGGGCGCCGGCGCCTTGTTCAGGCTGCGTGAGGTGGTCGCGGGCAATACCGTCGTAGTGACCTCCTCAGCTGGCGTCCGGGTCACCTACCGGGTGGTCGGGAAGGAAACGATCGTGAAGAAGCGGTTGCCGACCGAGCGGCTCTTTGCCCGCGACGGCGTCCCCCGGCTGGTCCTGATCACCTGCGGCGGACCGTTCCTGCCGGAGCTGTCCAGCTACCGCGACAATGTCGTCGTCGTCGCGGAACCGGTCGGATGAGCTCGGTTGCCGTCGTGCGGCAAAGGCAGACCCGTCCCGCGCCGGAGGTCACGGCGTACGACGACGCCTCGGTGGTCTCCGACGCTCAGGTCGGGGCGCTGTTCGCCGCCGGTGACGAACGTGCCCTGGCCTGGGCGTACCAGCGTTGGGGTGGTCTGGTCCACGGGCTGGCCACCCGTGCGCTCGGTTCCAGCCACGATGCCGAGGACGTCACGCAGCAGGTCTTCGTCTCCGCGTGGACCGGCCGGCACGGCTACCGCCCGCAGGCCGGCCCGCTGCCGGCGTGGCTGGTCGGCATCGCCCGCCATCGCATCGCCGACGCGTTCGCCCGCCGTCAGCGTGAGCAGCACAAGGTCGTCGCCGCGGCTCGTGCCGCCCACGGACAGACCACGACCACAAGTGACCCGCACGCCGACGACCGGGTCGTCCTCCTGGACGAGCTGGCCCGGATCGGCGAGCCCCAGTGCGAGGTCATGGAGCTGGCCTTCTTCCACGACCTGACCCACGAGCAGATCGCCGAGCGGATGGCCCTGCCGCTCGGCACGGTCAAGAGCCATATCCGCAGGAGCCTCGCCCGGCTGCGTACCCGACTGGAGGTGGACGGTGCAGCACTGTGACCCCGACGTGCTGAGCCTGCTCGCCCTCGGCGAGCCCGCCTCCGACGCTGATCTGGCGCACGTCGCCGGCTGCGACGAGTGCCGGTCGTCCGTGGCCTCACTCGCCCGGGTCGTGTCCGCGGTGCGGGTGGACCTGCCCGATGGTGAAGCAGTGACGCCCCCCGCACGGGTGTGGGACCAGATCGTCGCCGCGACCGGGGTCACCGCCGCGACCGCCGTACCGCGTCAGGGCATTCCCTCACAGGCGGCCGGACTGTCGGCCGCCACCGGACCGGCTGGCAACGTCGTGCCCTTCACCCGCCGCCCGCAGACGTCAGAGCCCGTCACCGCGGCAGGCGGCCGGGTCCGGTCGGGGCGCCGGTGGACGTCCCTGGTTGCCGCAGCCGCGCTCGTGGTCGGAGCCGCGGGCGGGTCGCTCACCACCCGCTTGGTGACGCAGCGGCCGGAGCCCTCGTCGACGGTCATCTCCAGAAGCCAGCTCGCCGCCCTGCCCTTGGCCCCGTCCGCAGCGGGCAAGGCAGTGGTGGTCGAGGTTGCCGGCGGTGACCGGCTCACGGTCGACGTGACGGGGCTGGGCATGCTCCGCGGTCGGTTCTACGAGGTCTGGCTGATCGACCGGTCGATCAAGAAGATGCTCCCGGTCGGGATCCTTCGTGGACCGGAAGGGCAGTTCGTCATCCCCACTGGGCTCGACCTGGGGGAGTACCCGGTGGTCGACATCTCGGTCCAGGAACCGGGCAACCCAGCCCACTCGGGCAAGAGCCTGCTGCGAGGCACCCTCTCCACCTGATGTTGTCGTTGTGGCCCGGTCATCCGTCGGCCGGGGGGGACTACCTGGCGCGATCAGCGTGCGGGAGCCTGTCATCCTGGTGGCATCTGACGGCGGGTCGTGCCAGGGTTGAACCATCTGCGCCCCGCTCCTGTGTAGGGCAGCAGACCGGCAACCAGGCCGGACCACGTGTCGAGGAGCTCACCATGTCCCTACCGTCCCTACTGTCCCTACCGTCCCTCGTTCGCGCCGGCACCGTCGCCGTCGCCTTGACCGCCATGGCCGGTGGCGCGCTTGTCCTTGGCGCCGGCGCGAGCAACGCCGACAACGCCACCACCGGGGGTAGCGGCCGCACCTTCACCGCGTCCCTGGTCGGTGCCAACGAAGTGCCCAGCGGGGCGGGCAGCCCGGTCGGCAGTGGCCAGGCGACCTTTACCGTCAACCCCGGTCGCGGCGAGATCTGCTTCAACCTGGCGTGGGACGGCATCGGCGTCGTCGTGGCCGGCCACATCCACAAGGCCGATGCCGGCATCAACGGCTCCGTCGTGGTGCCCTTCACCATCACCGGCAATCCCACGACAGGTTGCCAGGCCATCTCCCGTGAGCTCGCGGTGGACATCATCACGGACCCGACGGGCTACTACGCCAACTTCCATACCGCCTCCTTCCCGAAGGGGTCCGTCCGCGGCCAGCTCTCCAAGTAGCCCTCGGGAGCCAGCAGGACCGGCACTTGACCTGCAGTCTTACAAGGAGCGGGCGACCGGGATCGAACCGGCACCATCAGTTTGGAAGACTGGATCTGTTTCAACCTAAAACCGCAGGTCAGAGCCACAATGGTGAGTCGAAATGGGGCCCACGTGGGCTCCATGTGGGTTAGCCAGTTCGCTTCTTCCCCGATCGAGGGCGCAGAGCAACGACCTTGGGGTCCGCGACAAGGGCGTCCAGCGCACGGGCGATCTCGATGTCTCGCGCAGTGCTTGCGTGCTGATAGATAAGGGCGGCGGCAGACGAGGAGTGCCCGAGCCGGTGCATGAGGTCCTTGGTGCTCGCTCCTGTAGCCGCAGCAAGCGTCGCGCCGGTGTGGCGCAACTCGTGAACTCTGACGGGGTCGAGCCCGCACGCGGTCACCGCGCGGCGAAAGATCGCGTTGAAGTTCGAGACCGCGAGGAAGTTGCCTGATCCTGTCGCGAAGACGAGTGCCGCTGAATCCTCGCCGACGTGCGTCTCGAGATGGGAAACAACGGTCGCCGCCACGAAGGCCGGAAGCGCAACCTTGCGGACTCCCGCCTCGGTCTTAGGAGGACCGACCAGCCACCTCCCCCCAACCCGTCGCACGCTTCGTTTCACGCTGACCAGGCCACCGTCAGCTGAGACATCGCCGCGCCGCAGCGCCGTGGCCTCGCCGAACCGCAGCCCACCGAACGCGAGCGTGAGGACGAGCGCCCGGTATCGCGAGGGGACCTTTTCGGCCAAGGCCTGAACCTCGGCGACGGTGAGCGACCGAGAGGGCCGTGCGGACTTGGCGATCCCCGCCGCTCGCAGTCGGCAAGGGTTGGTAGTGATGACCTCGTCGGCCACGGCGACGTTCAAGAGCGCGCGCAACAGGCGGTAGGACTGCACCAGCGCGGTCGGCTTTGCGGTCCGTGCCGCAGCCTCGTGCCACTGACGCACTCGCTGTGGCGTGACGTCGGCTACCGCTACCGATGACCAGGCGTCCTTCAGGTGCAGCCGCCAGACACCTTCGTAGAGCTGTTTGGTGCTCTCCCTGAGATCGGCACGAGTCAAGTAGTCCGTGGCGTAGGCGCCAAGGGTCCGTCGGCCGCCCTCAGGTGCCTTCCAGGCCCTGCGTACGAGATCGGCCTGCGCGGTCGCCAGCCAGCGGCGAGCGTCGGTCTTGGTGCCGAAGCTATTGGAGCGTCGCTGGCCGTCGGGGCCGGTGTAGCGCGCACGCCAGCGGCCAGAAGCGAGCTGCTCGACGTGGCCGAATCCGCTCGTGCGGGGACGCGCGCTCATCTGCCGTCCGATCCTTCGGAGGTGACGACCTGTATGCGGCGATTGTGGGTGATGGCACCGACATCCTCAAGCGTTCGTTACTGGGGCTGCTCGTCCCGGGATTCCCGAGGAAGCGGTACCTGGCCGGCTCGTGCCGCATGAAGGGCCCGAGCACCGCCTGCCTGTGAGACCAAGCGGGCTCGCAGATCCCCATCACACGCACGGGGGCCCGGCCGGGTGTCAAGATCATCAGAACGCCGCGACGACCTCTCAGTGATCATGAGGGACGGCTATCAGAGGTGCCGAAGGACATTTCCGTCGCCCTCCTGTGTGACTTTGCGGCGAACACGCTGCGCGATCCCCCCACCAGTGACACAAGCCATTGAAGTGACGTGAGGCTGCCGCCACTCCCCTCGCAGTGCGTGTCTGAATCGCCGTCCGAGGAGTTCCCTGCTGACGCAAGCTGGTGACATCTGCGGTATACCCAAGGTAGACTTGGGTTATGACGGACACGACAACGGTCAAGGTGCAGGTGGCTACCCGAGAGCTCATCAAGCAGCTCGGCGACGAGCGTCGCTGGACGGCTGACCAGGTCATCTCGGCCGGAGTCGACGCACTACGACGGGAGCAACGACGCCAGCAGGCCTCGCGCGAAGCAATGCTGATTGCCTCCGACGAGGCCGACCTCGCCGAGGTGCGGGCGGTCCAAGCAGACCTGGATGCCTTACGTGCGGGGTGAGGTCTTCCAGTTCGTCGCCCGGGGCGAAGGACATGGACAGCGTGGCCCGCGGTTCGCCGTCGTCCTCCAGCCCAGCTACCTGGCGCTCTCGACTCTGCTGATCGCTCCCACGAGCTCAAGCGCACGATCGACGCTGTTCCGGCCGGAGGTGACAATCCTCAACCGCAAGACCTTCGTCCTGTGTGAGCAGACGACCGCAGTCGACGCAGAACGCCTCACCAAAGCGGTCGGGTTCCTAACCCTGGAAGAGATGCAGTACGTTGACGAGGCACTGCGGCTTGTCCTCGACCTGTAGCTGATGTAACGGCACTTATGCCGGTAATCCTGTCAAGCGTTTGCGGGATATGCCGGTAATCGGCGGGGCCTGTGAGGGCCCGGCCGAAGGCGGGGTTGCAGGGTCATTGGGCGGCTCGCGTGGCGGGGCTGTTGAGCAGGTTCTGGAA
>JBBRNK010000018.1:0-80221 GCA_038230355.1 Mycobacteriales bacterium
GCCGCATCACAGAAGGCATGAGCAAGCCCGAGATCATGCGCTGCCTCAAGCGCTACGTCGCCCGCGAGGTCTACGCCGCCCTGAACGACCCGACCACACTTCGAGCCCTCCAACCCCTTGACGAGCTATAGGAGCTTCAAGAGGGAGGCAAGCATGCATGGCACATGCCGAAGGGCCGGGACCCAACGGCTCCCGGCCCTTCGTGTGGCGTGGCCTACTTGAAGACGTCCTTGACCTTCTCGCCGACCTGCTTGGCCTGGCCCGACTTCTCGTCCTTGACTCCCTCGGCCTGCAGGCTCCGGTCACCCGTAGCTCCGCCAGCGGTCTGCTTCGCCTTGCCCTCGAGCTCCTGGCCCTTGTCCTTGATCTTGTCGGTGAGGCTCATCGTCACTCCTTTGTGGGGGTTCCCCCGTGCTAGGGGGTCGATGAGGTCCTCCCGCAGACGAGGTCGAACAAAACCTGCGGCGGCGCGTGGCCGACCTCGCGCCAGGGAATCGTGGCCCTGCTGGAAGCCTTGGAGACAGAACACGACGTTCCGAAGGAGAGACACACCGTGAGCCTGCCGCCGCTTGTGGAACCCGCCGCCGAGCTGACCCGCGAAGAGGTCATGCGCTACAGCCGGCACCTGATCATTCCGGATGTTGCGACCGCTGGGCAGAAGCGCCTGAAGAACGCCAAAGTCCTCGCGGTGGGCGCCGGAGGGCTCGGCAGCCCGACGCTGATGTACCTGGCGGCAGCGGGCGTCGGCACGCTCGGGATCGTCGATTTCGACACCGTCGATGAGAGCAACCTGCAGCGGCAGATCATCCACGGCCAGAGCGACATCGGGCGCAGCAAGGCGCAGAGCGCCCGTGATTCGGTCAAGGAGATCAACCCGCTCGTCACGGTCAACCTCCACGAGGAGCGGCTCGACTCCACCAACGTCATGGAGATCTTCAGTCAGTACGACCTGATCGTCGACGGGACCGACAACTTCGCGACCCGCTACATGGTCAACGACGCCGCGTTCTTCCTCGGCAAGCCCTACGTGTGGGGATCGATCTACCGCTTCGACGGGCAGGCCAGCGTCTTCTGGCCCACTCTTGAGGGGGACACCCCGGACGGGGGAGCGCCGTGCTACCGCTGCCTCTACCCAGAGCCGCCGCCGCCGGGCATGGTCCCGAGCTGCGCCGAGGGAGGCGTGCTGGGAGTCCTGTGCGCAAGCATCGGCAGCATCCAGACCAATGAGGCCATCAAGCTCCTCATGGGCATCGGCGAGCCGCTTGTCGGCAAGCTGGTCGTCTACGACGCGTTGGAGATGGAGTACCGCAAGATCAAGGTCCGCAAGGACCCGGAGTGCCCGCTGTGCGGCAAGGAACCCACGATCACCGGCCTGATCGACTACGAGGCGTTCTGCGGCACCGTGTCGGAGGAGGCGCAGCAGGCGGCGATCGGCAGCACGATCCTCGCGACGGAGCTCAAGGCGAAGATGGATGCCGGTGAGGAGTTCTACCTCGTCGACGTCCGGGAGCAGGCCGAGTGGGAGATCATGCAGATCCCCGGCGCGACGCTGATCCCGAAGGGCGAGATCCTCAACGGCAACGCCCTCGCGGACCTGCCCCAGGACAGGGAGATCATCCTGTACTGCAAGAGCGGCGTCCGGTCCGCGGAGTCGCTCGCGGCCGTCAAGGCGGCGGGTCTGACGAACAGCGTGCATGTCCAGGGTGGCGTCCTCGCCTGGCAGGCGCAGGTTGACCCGAGACTGCCGACGTACTAGCCGCTCGGCGCAACTGGGCACCCGTCAGCGTAACCAGCCGTCCGTTCACCAAGGGCCGGTCCCCCACGGGACCGGCCCTTATTGCGTTCGCGTCCCTTCGGCTTGTCGTCAGCGCGCATCTTCCTGACCTGATTGGGCACGTCTTCGAGTGACAGGCATCACTTTCATTGTGTTTTAATGCGGTTCGTCAGCATTATCCGAAGGGTGGAGTTGAGCCGTGCTCGAAGTCCGCGACCTGCAGGTCTCGTACGGCGGGGTCGTTAAGGCCCTGCGCGGGGTAACCCTCGAGGTGCCCGACGGCAAGGTCGTCACGGTGCTGGGGAGCAACGGTGCCGGGAAGTCGACCCTGCTGCGCACCGTCTCCTCGACGCTCTCGCTGCACAGTGGTGCTGTCGTCGGCGGCACGATCACCTACGACGGCGCGTCGTTGGAGGGCCTGGATGCGGCCGAGACGGTCCGCAGGGGGATCGTCCAGGTGCCCGAGGGCCGCCGCGTCTTCGGCCGCATGACCGTCGAGGAGAACCTCAAGGCTGGTGCGTTGGGTGCGCGTGACAAGCGCACCCGCGCCGGCGCTCGTGACCGGGTCTACGCGATGTTCCCCGTCCTGGCAGAGCGACGCCACGGTCGCGCGGCGCTGCTGTCGGGCGGTGAGCAGCAGATGCTCGCGATCGGCCGGGCGCTGATGGCGTCACCGGATCTGCTGATCCTCGACGAGCCTTCCCTCGGCCTGGCGCCGCGGATCGTCGGGCAGGTCGGCCGGGTGATTCGCGACATCAACGCCACCGGCACCTCGGTGCTGCTCGTCGAGCAGAACGCCACCATGGCGCTGAGCGTCGCCGACACCGCGTATGTCCTCGATGTCGGCGAGGTGTCGCTGTCCGGTGCCGCTGCCGAGCTGGCGGCCACCGACGACGTACAGCGCCTCTACCTCGGGGACACGTCGGGCCAGCAGGAGACGGGGACGCCTGTCGCCGCAGGCCGGACCCTGACGCGGTGGCAGGGATGACGAGCCCGGTGCCTGAGCTGGTGCTGTCCGACGTCAGCGTCTCGTTCGCCGGGCTGAAGGCGCTTGACGCGGTCTCCTTCACAGTCAAGCCCGGCACCATCCACGCCGTCATCGGGCCGAACGGTGCGGGCAAGTCCACGACCTTCAACGTGCTGTGCGGCATCTACGGCGCGCGCGTGGGCTCGGTCAGCTTCGACGGGCATGAGCTGACGACGATGGTCCCGCACAAGATCGCCCGGCTCGGGGTCGCTCGAGCCTTCCAGAACATCGCGCTGTCCAAGGGGCAGACAGTTGCCGAGAACCTGATGCTCGGTCGACACGCGTTGACCAAGGCGGGCTTCGTGAGCTCCGGGCTCCGGCTGCCGAGTGCTACCCGGGAGGGTGTGCGACACGGCGAGCGGGTCCGCGAGATCGCCGAGTTCGTCGGTCTCGGGGACAAGCTCGCCAGCGCTGCGGGCCTGCTGTCGTACGGTGACCAGAAGCGCGTTGAGGTCGCTCGCGCACTGGCGTGCGAGCCCCGGCTGCTGCTCCTCGACGAGCCGGTGGCCGGCATGAACTCCGACGAGAAAGCTCAAATGGCTGGGCTGATCGCCGAGGTCCGTCGCGTCCTGGGCATCAGCATCCTGCTGGTGGAGCACGACATGGGGCTGGTGATGGGGATCAGCGACCACATCACCGTCCTGGACTTCGGCAAGCGGATCGCGGACGGGACCCCCGCCCAGATCCAGAACGACCCGGAGGTCGTCAAGGCCTACCTCGGCACGGGTGAGGACGAGCAGTGAACGACTTTCTGGGTTACCTGGTCAACGGCGTCAGCCTCGGTGGGATCTACGCGCTGATTGCGCTGGGTTTCGTGGTGGTGTTCAAGGCGACCGAGGTCGTGAACTTCGCGCACGGCAGCCTGCTGGTGCTGGGTGGCTACGTCATCGCCCGGCTGCACGGCGAGGTGCCGTTCGTGGTGGCCGTGCTCGCCGGGTGTGGCGTCGCCGCGGGCGCCGCGATCGTGGTGGAGCGGCTCTACACCTGGCGGCTGCGCGACAGCAACGTGAACGCGCTGGCGATCCTCACCATCGGCATCGACATCGTGCTCATCACCGAACTGACGCGGCGCTTCGGGCCCGACATCCTGCCCACCGGCGACCCGTGGGGCAACGGCAGCGTCGACCTGGGGTTCGCCGAGATCGCCGAGGCCAGGTTGGTCGGCATTGCTGTCACCGCGGTCCTGCTGACCGCCTTCTTCGCGGCCTTCAAGTACTCCTCCTGGGGCATCGCGATGCGGGCGGGCGCGGAGGACGGTGAGGCCGCCGCGCTGATGGGGATCCGGCGAGGTCGGGTCACGATGACGGCCTGGGCGGTGGCCGGCGTGCTGGCCACGATCGCTGCGGTGTTCCTGACCGCCTACCCCACACCCGGACTGGACGCCACGGTGCGGGTGACCGCGCTGCGGGCCTTTCCCGCCGCCATCCTCGGGGGCCTCGACAGCACAGCCGGCGCGGTCGTGGGTGGCCTGGCCATCGGCATCGCCGAGGCATTGACCAGCGGGTACAACCTCAAGCTCGGCGGCGGCAGCCTGAACGATGTGGTGCCGTACCTCGTGATGCTCGTGGTGCTGCTGGTCCGGCCGTCCGGGCTGCTCGGGACCAAGGAGCTCGCCCGTGTTTAAGCGACCTTTGATCCTGCGCGTGGCGCTGGTCGTCGTCCTGGCCGTGCTGCCGCTCTACATCGACGCCAGCCTCCTCACGATCGGTCTTTTCGTGATGGCCGCGGTGGTCGCGGCGATCGGGTTGACGGTCCTCGTCGGAGGCGCTGGCCAGCTTTCCCTGGCGCATGCCTTCTTCCTCGCGGTGGGGGCCTACACGTACTCCTACCTGGCTGGCACCTCAGGTGTTGCGGGAGCCTCCTCGGCGAAGGGGCTGGGAGTGGATCCCCTGCTGGCAACGGTTCTGGCCGTCATCGCCGCAGGGGTCGCGGGCCTGCTGTTCAGCCCGATCGCCTCTCGGCTGCGGGGCATCTACCTCGGGGTCGCGTCGCTGTCGCTGGTGTTCATCGGTGAGTTCCTCTACGAGAACCTCAAGTCGGTCACGGGTGGCTTCAACGGCCGCGCGGCGGCGCCGTTCTCGCTGTTCGGCTTCGACTTCACCGACGCCCAGACCCTGATCGTCGCGGGCGTCCCGTTCGGCCGGTTCGAGAAGCTCTGGGAGCTGTTCCTGGTTCTGGTCGTGCTGTCCTATGTGTTCGCGGGCAACGTGCTCCGCGGTCGGATGGGACGGGCGATGCAGACCGTCCGCGACAGCGAGGTCGCCGCCGCCGTCATGGGTGTGGACGTGCGGCGAACCAAGGCCGGTGCGTTCGTGCTGTCCAGCATGTACGCCGGTCTCGGCGGTGTCATGGTCGCGCTGGCGTTCGGTCGCCTGACGCCGAACTACTTCAACCTGGCCCTGTCGATCGGCTTCCTCGCAGCCGTCGTCGTCGGTGGTCTCGGCTCGGTCGGCGGTGCCGCCATCGGCGCCTTCTTCGTCACCGGTGGACCGCTGCTCATCACCCGCTACAGCTCCTCGCTGCCCTTGGTCGCCGACAGCGGCACCGGCGGCTACGACGGCGGAAAGGTCGCGGCGCTGTTGTACGGGCTCGCGGTCGTGGTTGTCGTCCTGTTCGAACCCGGTGGACTCGCCGCCGTCGGCAAGCGCCTGACTGGTCGCCGACCGGCGGGCGCCCGTGACCCAGAACCCGCCAAGAGCACATCCCTACAGAAGGAGTCCGCATGACCCGTTCCCGGTCGGGGGCAGTCGCCCTCATCGGCGTCGCCCTCGTTGCGAGCGCCTGCTCGACCAAGACCGCAACCTCTGGAGGCTCCACCTCCGGTGGCGTCAAGACAGGACCGGGGGTGACGGCCAAGAAGATCCGGCTCGGCGTGCTCACGGACGAGTCTGGCGTGTTCGCCTCCCTCGGCACCACCGTCACGCAGGGAAACCAGCTTGGCGTCGACGCGATCAACACTGCCGGTGGCATCTGTGGCCGGCAGATCGAGCTCGAGGTCCAAGACCACGGTTACGACGTTCAGAAGGCGGTGTCCCTGTATGCGCAGGAGCAGCCCAATGTCGCCGGGATGCTGCAGATGCTGGGGTCGCCGATGACGACGGCGCTGCTCGACCAGTTGAAGACCGACCACATGCTGGGGGCGACGGCCACCTGGGCGTCGACCCTGCTGCGGAGCGACGACATCCAGATCTCCGGTGCTACCTACGACATCGAGCAGATCAACGGGATCTCCTATCTCTACGACCAGGGCAAGATCAAGAAGGGTGACAAGATCGGCCACATCTACCTCGAGGGCGAATACGGCGCCAACGGCCTCGCCGGCTCCAAGTTCGCGGCCGAGAAGCTCGGACTGACCGTGGTGCCGGTCCAGATCAAGCCCACCGAGACCGACCTGACCAGTGCGATCGGTCAGCTGAAGTCGGCTGGGGTCACGGAGATCTCGCTGACGACCACGCCGAAGCAGACCGCCTCCGCAGTCGGTGTGGCCGCCGTCGCGAAGTTCAACGTGCCGTTCCTCGGCAACAACCCGACGTTCAGCCCGTTGCTCCTGGGCACGCCCGCCGGTCCGGCGTTGGAGGCCAACCTCTACGTCTCCGGCTCGTCGATCCCGCTGTCGGCGGACAACCCCGAGGCGAAGAAGGTGCTCGCTGCCTTCAAGGCGAAGTACCCCGGCAAGCCGAGCAACGCCGGTGTCGCCTACGGGTACGGCGTCGCGCAGATCTACGCCCAGACGCTGAAGGCGGCCTGTGACAAGAAGGACCTGTCGCGCGTGGGCATCGAGTCCGCGTTCCGCACCCTGACCAACGTCGACACCAAGGGCCTCATCGCCCCGCTCGACTACAGCAAGCCCGGTGAGATTCCGGCCCGCCAGACCTTCATCGTCCGGCCCAGCAAGGCCAACCTCGCCATCGACGGTCTGAAGGTCGAGAAGGACCTGTTCGAGTCCGCTATCGCCAAGGAGTACGTCACTCCTAAGGCGGGCTGAGCATCGCTGAGGGCGGGTCCTGCACAGGACCCGCCCTCACGGCTGCCTACGGTGTCCTTCCAAGCGGACGGCGAGCAGCAGCGCCAGCCCTGAGGCAACGGACAGGGGGAGGGTGGGACCGCCGTGGGCGGCAGCCACAGCCGTGAGAAAGGGTGCGGCGAAGCCGATGTAGGCGCAAGCCAGGAACACCCCCGTCAACGCCCCGCGTCGGGAGGCCGGGGCAAGCCCCGCCACCAGGGCGAGCCCGCTAGCCAGCGCCAGCCCACCTCCCGCGCCGAGCAGCACGGCACCGGGGACGAGCAGGCCGATCGCATCGTGGCGAGCCGCGACCAGGGCCAACGCATAACCCGCAGCGCCCATCATCGCGGCGACGACGGGCGTCCGCTCCCGGAGCCGCTTCTGCAAGGGTGCGGCGAGGGTGCTGGCACCGAGCGTCAGCCCCGCAAGGCCGCCGGTGAGGACGACGGCGCTGTCGCGTGGGAGGCCGATCAGCACGGGTAGTGCACTGATCACGACGGACGGGAAGGCGTAGACGCAGACGGCCAGAGGTGCGACGACCGTGACGAACCGCCAGCCATCTCCCTTGCGCAGAAGGGGATCTCGGGTACTGCGTGCCTCCTGCGCCTTGCTCACCGTCTCGGGGAGCGTGCGCGCGGCGGCGAGGCCGACGATGACGAGGGCGACGTGCAACAGGTAGGGCAGGACGGTGGGGAAGGGCGCGTACTGGCCGAGCAGCCCGCTCGTGAGGGGGCCGAGGGAAAAGCCGGCCGACTGGGCTGCCGCCGCGCGGCGCGCGCCCGCACCGTCGCCGTGGGACAGCTCCCCGACCCAGGCCGTACCGACGCTGAAGACCCCGCCGCTCACGACGCCCTGCAAGAAGCGGGCCGTGAACAGCAAGGGCACCGAGTGGGCCGCGGTCGCGAACAGCACGCTGGCAACCGCCGACAGCACGACGAACGGGAGCACGACGGCGCGTCGACCGATCCGGTCCGACAGGGGACCTGCCACCAACAGCGACGGGACCAGCCCAGCGGCGTAGCAGCCAAACAACGCGGTGAGCGTCTGAGGGCTCAGATGCAGGGAGTCCTTGTAGATCAGCAGAAGTGGGGTGGGAACGTTCGTTCCCGCTGACACTGCGAACAGCATCAGCACCGCTCGGCGCCAAGGTTGTCGTGCCGCGGCGCTCACCCACCGAACCTAGCCGCCGTGGCCCCTCCAGGTTCCGCCGGTGCAGGCGAGGGATCGGCCGATGGCCTGGTTGGCCGCGGCGAGGTCCACCACCTTCGGTGCCAGACCGGAGTACGCCGCCGTCTCGACCTCGAGGTTGAAGGCGGTCACAACTCGACCGATCCGGGATCCCGGTGACTCCGGGTCGAGAGGTGTTGACAGCGACGGCAAGGCGTTCGGCATCCTGTCAGCGTGGCAACCGCACCTCTGGCTGGGCGCAACGGCGTCATCGGGCCGTGGGCCGCGGGGACGTCGTGGGAGCGGTGAGCTCTGCTGACAGCCCGTCGCCGTACGCGCTGTCGGTCCTGGACGTCGTGCTGCAGATCCCGGCCGGCAAGGTCATGACCTACGGCGACGTCGCCGAGTACCTCGGCACCGGCTCGGCAAGGACCGTCGGGATGGTCATGTCGCGGTACGGCAGCGACGTGCCCTGGCAGCGGGTCGTCCAGGCCAGCGGTAGCCCCGCGGCGCCGTTGGTGGACGAGGCCCTGGACCTGCTCCGTGCCGAGGGCTGCCCGGTCCGGGGCCATAAGGTCGTGCTCGGACAGGCCCGCTGGGACGGGACCTAGCCCTGTCGGAGGTGCGTGGTTGAGTAACCGGCGATGACCACAGCCCCGCCGTACCGGCTCGTCCGCACGCCGCCCGCGCGTGCCTCCCGGCTGGTGCCGGACGAGGCCCAGCAGGCCGTGCTCGACCATGCCGCGGGACCGCTGCTCGTCCTCGCGGGGCCCGGCACGGGCAAGACCACCACCCTGGTGGAGGCGGTGGCCCGCAGGGTTGAAGGTGGTCTCACCCCCGACCAGGTCCTGGTCCTGACCTTCAGCCGCAAGGCAGCCGGTGAGCTGCGCGACCGCATTACCGCCAGGCTCGGTACGACGGTCAGCTCCGCCTCGGCCTGGACCTTCCATGCGTTCTGCTACGCGCTGGTCCGCGAGCACCAGGCCGAGGGGCTGTACACCGACCCGCTCCGCCTGCTGTCCGGACCCGAGCAGGACGTCGCGCTGCGCGATCTGCTTCGTGGCTCAATCGACCTGGGCCGGGCCTGGCCCCCCCTCCTGCGGGAGGCTCTGACCACCAGGGGCCTCGCTGAGGAGGTGCGGGCACTGCTGTCCCGGGCGCGCGAGGTGGGCATGGACCCCGACCAGCTCGGTGCCCTCGCCCTTCGCGAGGGTCGCGAGGACTGGGCCGCTCTGGCGGGGTTCTTCGCGGAGTACCTCGACGTGCTCGACGCTCAGGGCGCTCTCGACTACGCCGAGCTGGTGCACCGGGCGGTGCTGCTGGCCGAGAGTCCCGACGTCGGCGAGCAGCTGCGTCGTCGCTACCGGGCCGTGTTCGTCGACGAGTACCAGGACACCGACCCGGCCCAGGAGCGGTTGCTGCAGGCGCTGGCCGGTGGTGGCCGCGACCTGGTCGTCGTCGGCGACCCCGACCAGGCGATCTACGCCTTCCGCGGGGCGGAGGTCGGCGGTCTGCTCGAGTTTCCCTCCCGCTTCCCCACGATCAGCGGTGCCGACGCGCCGGTGCTGGCCCTGACGACCTGTCGGCGCTCCGGCTCGGCCCTGCTCGAGGTGTCGCGCCGGGTTGCCGCGCGGGTCCCCGCGCCGGGCCTGAAGGTCGAGCACCTGCGTGCCCATCGGGAGCTGCGGGCCGGCCGTGGCACGCAGCCAGGGCTGGTCGAGGTCCACACCCACCCGTCGCTGGGCGCCGAGGCGGACGCGATCGCCGACCTGCTTCGACGCGAGCACCTCGAGCGCGGTACCCCGTGGTCCCGGATGGCGGTCCTGGTCCGGTCAGGAGCCCGGTCCGTGCCGTTGCTGCGTCGGGTGCTGACCGCCGCCGGCGTCCCGCTCGAGGTGGCCGGCGACGAGCTGCCGCTCGGTCAGGAGCCCGCGGTGGCTCCGCTCCTGCTGGCCCTGCGGGTCGTCGCCCGGCCCGAGGCGCTGACCGTGGAGAGCACCCGGCAGCTGCTCCTGTCACCGCTGGGTGGGGCCGACCCGGGCGACCTGCGACGGCTGGGGCGAGACCTGCGGGCCGTCGACCGGCTCGGCTCCGAGGCCGACGCCGGACCCGCCCGATTGCCCCGGCCCTCGGCTGAGCTGCTCCGGGAAGCCGTCGCCGACCCGGGCGTGCTGCTCCTGCTCGATGCGTCCGTCGCCCGGCCCGCCGCCCGCCTGTCATCCTTGCTCCGCAGCGCCCGGGAGGCGTTGCCGGGAGGACCGGAGGCGGCCCTGTGGGCTCTATGGAGCGGCAGCCCCTGGCCGCACCGGCTCGAGGCGGCCTCCCTCACCGGAGGCGCCGCCGGCCGGGCCGCCGACCGGGACCTGGACGCGGTGGTGGCGTTGTTCGCCACCCTCGGCCGGGCCCAGGAGCGCCGCGCCGGAAGTGTCACAGCACTGCTCGACGAGATCGAGGCCCAGCAGATCCCCGGTGACGTCCTGGCCGACACCGGCGTCCGCGGTGAGGCGGTGCGGCTCCTGACCGCGCACCGCAGCAAGGGCCTCGAGTGGGACCTCGTGGTCGTCAGCGGCGTGCAGGAAGGGGTCTGGCCCGACCTGCGCCGTCGCTCGACGCTGCTCGAGAGCGAGCGCCTGGACGTCGACGGCCTGCGTGAGCCGGCCGACCGGGCGTCCCTGCTGGCCGACGAGCGACGGCTGTTCTACGTCGCCCTCACGCGGGCCCGGCGACGGGTCGTCGTCACCGCCGTCGACGCCCCCGAGGACGACGGTGACCGGCCGAGTCGGCTGCTGCCCGAGCTCGGTGTGCCGATCACGGAGCACCTCGACCGGGTCGCCCGGCCGCTCTCGCTCACCTCGCTGGTCGCCACGCTTCGACGTCGCGCTGTCGACCCTCGCAGCAGCGACGGAATGCGCCGGGCCGCGGCCACCCGGCTCGCCCGCCTCGGAGCGGCCCTGGACCACCTCGAGCAGCCGCTGGTCCCCTCGGCCCGCCCCGAGCGGTGGTGGGGCCTGCTCGAGCCGACCAGCTCCGAGCATCCCCTCGTGGCTCCCCACGCACCCGTCCGGCTGTCCGGCACCTCGCTCGCCGGCCTCGACAGCTGTCCGCTCAAGTGGTTCCTCGAGCACGAGGTCCACGCCGACTCGCCGGCCAGCACCGCGATGGGCTTCGGCGGTGTCCTGCACGCCCTGGCCCACGAGGTGGCCAGGGAGCAGACCCCGGCCGACCTCGACACCCTGATGGGCCGGCTCGACAAGGTGTGGGGGCAGCTTGCCTACGACGCCCCGTGGCAGTCGCAGCAGCAGCACGACGAGGCGCACGAGGCCCTACGCCGCTTCCTGTCGTGGCACTCCCATGACCGCGGCCGGACCCTCGTCGGCACCGAGATCGGCTTCGACGTCGCCCTCGAGGTCGCGGGCACCCCGGTGCAGCTGCGCGGCTTCATGGACCGGGTCGAGCTCGACACCGAGGGAAAGGTGCATGTCGTGGACCTCAAGACCGGAAAGTCCGCCCCCGGCAGGAAGGAGCTCGAGAGCCACCCGCAGCTCGGTACCTACCAGCTCGCCGTTCGCGCCGGTGCCCTCGATGCTGTCGTGGACACCCGGGAGGTCGGGGGTGCTGAGTTGGTCATGCTGCGCCTCGACGGCCCCGAGGGAGCCAAGGTCCCTCAGCAGGCGGCTCTGCCCGACGGGGTCACGTGGGTCGACGACCTGCTCGACACTGCCGTACGTCGGGTCCTGCACGAGTCCTTCCCACCGACCCCTCAGGACCTGTGCGACCGGTGTGCGTTCCGGCGCTGCTGTCCTGCGCAGTCCGACGGTCGGCAGGTGGTCGAGTGACCCCCGCCGACCTGGCCGGTGTGCTCGGAGTCCCCCTCACCTCCGAGCAGCTCGTCGCCGCCACTGCCCCCCTGGAGCCCGGTCTGATCGTGGCCGGCGCGGGCTCGGGCAAGACCACCGTCATGGCGGCCCGCGTGGTGTGGCTCGTCGCCACCGGGCAGGTCGCACCCGAGCGGGTCCTGGGCCTCACCTTCACCAACAAGGCAGCAGCCGAGTTGGCGTCGCGGATCACCAGATCCTTTGCTGCAGCGGGGTTCTCAGCCCGGACCACGGAGGATGCCGGTGAGCCCGTCGTGGCCACCTACCATGCTTTCGCCGGCCGCCTCGTCACCGAGCACGGCCTGCGCCTCGGCGTCGAGCCCCGCTCGCGGCTGCTCGCCGACGCGACCCGCTTCCAGCTCGCGGCCCGCGTCCTGCGCCGGCACCGTGGCCCCATCACCCACCTCACCCGCCCGATGACCATGCTCGTCGGCGAGCTCGTCGGGCTCGACGCCGAGCTGTCCGAGCATCTCGTCGAGCCGGCGGAGCTCATTGCCTGGGACGCGCAGTGGCTGCTGCAGCTCGAGGCGGCGCACAAGGAGCTGTCGGCTCTCAAGGGCCACACCACCCACTGCAGGACGCTGGAGGGCTATACCCGCGGAGCCCGTCAGCGTCAGGAGCTGGCTCAGCTCGTCACGTCGTACCGGAGGAGCAAGCGCGAGCTGGACGCGATCGACTTCGGGGACCAGGTCGCGCTCGGAGCCCGACTCGCCGAGCTGGTGCCGGAGGTCGGCGCTCTGGAGCGGGAACACGCCGGTGTGGTCCTGCTCGATGAGTACCAGGACACGTCGGTGGCCCAGCGCCGGATGCTGGCCGGGCTGTTCGGAGGCGGTCACCCCGTCACCGCGGTGGGCGACCCGTGCCAGGCAATCTACGGCTGGCGCGGTGCCTCGGTCGCCAACCTCGACGGCTTTGCGCGGCACTTCCCCCTGGTGTCCGGTGATCCTGCACCGGCGTTCAGCCTGTCGGTCAACCAGCGCTCGGGGGGTCGCCTGCTCGACCTCGCCAACCGGGTCGCTGCGTCGCTCCGGGCCAAGCATGCCGTCGTCGAGCTGACGGCTCCACCGGCGAAGGCCTCGCTCGGCCGCGTCGTGACGGCCCTGCACCCGAGCTGGGTCGAGGAGCTGGCTTGGGTTGCCGAGCAGGTTGCCGAGGTCCACGCGTCCGGAACCTCGTGGAAGCAGATTGCGGTGCTCGTCCGGGCCCGCCGTGACTTCGGTGACCTGCACGCTGCGCTTGTGGCACAGGGGATCCCGGTCGAGGTCGTCGGCCTCGGAGGTCTGCTCGCGCTGCCGGAGGTGGCCGACGTGCTCGCCGTCCTGGAGGTGCTGGAGGAGCCGACCGCCAACGCCGCACTGCTCCGGCTGCTCACCGGGCCGCGCTGGCGGCTCGGCGTCCGCGACCTCGCCCAGCTGGGGCGCCGCGGAAAGGAGCTGCTCGTCAGCGGGGTGCGGGACCCGCACCTCGACGAGGAGCCGCCACCTGAGCTCGACGTGTCCGACCTCGACGTCGACGACAAAGCGCTCGAGGAGGCCGTCGCCGGCATCGACCCCTGCGACGTCGTAGCGCTCTGCGACGTCCTTGACCGTCCCGGGCACCGCGGTTGGTCCCTTGACGGGATCAAGCGGATCACCGCCCTCGGGGCCGAGCTCCGGCAGCTGCGCTCGCACCGCGACGACCCGCTGCTCGACCTCGTCCACCGGGTCGTGGAGGTCACCGGCCTGGACGTCGAGCTGTCTGCCTCGCCCGAGGCCGTCGAGGCGCGTCGACGGGAGGCGCTGGCGGCGTTCCTCGATGTCGTCGCCGGCTTCACCGACCTCGACGGGGAGTCTTCGCTCACGTCCTTCCTGGCGTTCCTGCGGGCTGCAGAGGAGCACGAGCGCGGCCTCGACGGGGTGGCGCCGTCCGGCAGCGACGCCGTGCAGCTGCTCACCGCCCACAAGGCCAAGGGCCTCGAGTGGGACGTGGTCGTCTGTCCCGACCTGACCAGAGGCGTCTTCCCGTCCGACGTGCTGAGGGGCCGCTGGACCACTACGGCCGCCTCCCTGCCGGGTCCCCTGCGCGGTGACGCCGACGACCAGCCGGTACTCGCCCTCGAGCTGGGCAAGCCGGCCGTCGCGGCGTACACCGAGCTGTGCCGGGAGCACCTGGAGCGGGAGGAGCGGCGGCTCGGCTACGTCGCCTTCACCCGGCCCCGCGGGTTGCTGATCGGCAGCGGGCACTGGTGGGGGCCGACGCAGAAGAAGCAGCGCGGGCCGTCGCCGTTCCTGATCGAGCTCAAGGAGCACGCGGAGGCGGGCAACGGGACGGTGCCGGTCTGGACTGACGCTCCCGCCGAGGACAGTAACCCGCTGCTGCTGGAGACAGCCGAGTTCGTGTGGCCGTCGCCGTACGCGCCGGAGCCCCTCGCGCACCGGCTCGCCGTGGCGGCCCAGGTCTCCACCGACCTGGCTACCCTCGCGGCCGGTGAGCCGCTGCCGGAGGACGTGGGGCTCAGCGCCTGGGAGCGCGAGGAGCTCGCCCGGCTGGACCGTGAGGCCGCTCTGCTGCTGGACGAGGAGCGGGCCGCCCGGCGGGCCGTGCGCGAGGTGCTGCTACCGACCTCGGTGACGGCCTCCCAGCTGATGCGCCTGAGGGAGGACCCGGACGGCTTCGCCCGCGAGCTGGCCCGGCCGATGCCGCGTCCGCCCGCTCCAGCAGCCCGGCGCGGCACCCGGTTCCACGCATGGGTGGAGACGCTGTTCGAGGACCGGCCGCTGCTCGACCCGGATGAGCTGCCCGGCGCCGAGGACGACGAGCTCGGCAGCGACGAGGAGCTTCAGGCGTTGCAGGAGGCGTTCGCTGCCTCCGGATGGGCGGTCCGCAAGCCGCACGCCGTGGAGGCCGCCTTCTGCCTTCCGCTCGCCGGACGGGTCGTCCGTGGCCGCATCGACGCCGTGTACGACCTGGGTGGCGGGCGCTGGAAGGTCGTGGACTGGAAGACCGGCCGGGAGAGCGCCGACCCGGTGCAGCTCGCGGTCTACCGGTTGGCCTGGGCCCGTCTGGTCGACGTCGACCCCTCTGCGGTGACGGCGTCGTTCCTCTACGTCCGGAGCGGGCGGGAGGTCGTGCACGACGACCTCCCCGGTGAGGGCGAGCTGGCTGCCCTGCTCACCGGCCAGGTCGAGGTCGAGGCCCTCACGCTGCTCTGAGGGCGTCGGATCGCGGGACCGGTGTCAGCTGGGGGGCGTGACGCGCACAGCCTGGTCCCGGGCGTGGACGACGTCACCGACGACCAGTTGCCGGCCGCGCCGCAGCTCCACCTCGCCGTTGACCTGCACCTCGCCGGCCGCCAGCAGCAGCTTGCCTTCGGCGCCCGTCTGGACGAGTTCCGCCAGCTTCAGCAGCTGGCCCAGCCGGAGACCGTCGGTGTGCGCGATGACGTCCCGTACGGGAGGCTCGAGCTGCGCGACCAGCTGCTCGGCGGCGGACCCTTCGGAGAGCACCTGGACCCGGCCGGAGCGCTCCAGGCCGCAGGCCAGGTAGAAGTCGGGCGTCCTCGACCACACCGACACCGACCGGAAGCCCTGCTCCCAGGCGAGGTCGGCCAAGCCCTCCACGAGCGCGGCGCCGATGCCCCGGCGCTGCACCTCGGGTCGGACGAACACCATCGACAGGTGCAGCAGCGCGGGCTCGACGTCACCCGCCCCATCCTTGGCGCGGCCCGCCTCGCCGTGGGCCATCCCGACGACCGTCCCGTCGTCCACCGCGACGACGAGCAGCCCCGCGGTCACCTTCTCCTGCACCCGCGTCACCCGGCTCGCAGGCGGACGCAGGCCCCGGCCAGCCTGGGCGGCCCGCCAGGCGTCGACGGCACCGGGCAGGTCGGTGGGCAGGGCGATCCGGAGCTCGAGCACGGCCTAGACCGTACGTTGCGCGCGCACCGTCCGCGCGGTTACCGACGACGCTCAGCTGCCCAGCGGGCCGAGGTCGACGGTGAGTGCCCGATGGTCTGACAGCGGCAGCCGGTGCGCGCCGGCGTCGCGGACGGGGAGGGCGGCGGAGGCCAGGACGTGGTCCAGCTGCACCTTCGAGTCATCGGCTGGGAAGCTCTTGGCGGTCACCAGCGAGGTCCAGCCCGACGCGCGCTGGGCCACCGGCCGGGGCTGGTTGAGGTCGCCCATGAGGACGTGCGGACCAGGAAGGGTTGCGAGCCAGCGCGCCGCCCTCCGCAGCTGCAGGACGTTCCACCCGGCGACGAACGACAGGTGCGTCGTCGCGACCGTCATCCCGTCGAGCTCGGCGGCCACCACCACCCGCGGCTCGTCCTTGAGCCAGATCAGCTGTCGCGTGCCGGGGATCGGTAGCGGCACCCAGACCCGGCTCGCGGGCAGGCGCAGCACGTGCCAGGCCTTGACCGGCAGGCGGGACACCAGCCCCACTCCGTACGACGGAAGGGCAGGTGCCTCCATCGGGGCGGGCGTCTGCTCTTGGGCGGGCCTCCAGTCGCCACCCGGAAGGCCGGTGAGGGCAGCCACGAACCGGTGCTCGAGCGCGCCTAGGGCCTTCGCCACATGTGCCGTCTGGTCGAGAAAGCCGGTACGTTCCTGACCGCTGTCGACCTCCTGGATCCCGAGGACGTCCGCGTCGAGCTCTTCGGCAGCGGCCGTGAGGCGGGCGGGGTCGACCTGCCCGTCGGTCAGTGACCGGCCGTGCAGGATGTTGAAGGTCGCGAGCCGCACGGTCATCGCCACTCGACGACGGCCGTGAGGATGCCGCGTGCTGGATCGGTGAGCACGACCGTGGGTCTGTGGAGGCCACCCCACTCGCGCACCTCGCCGGGGGAGACGGCGTCCAAGGCGGCCAGGACTCCCTCCCACTGGGCGCCGGCGATGCCGGCCTGCGGACCCAGATCCCTTCCTGGCAGGCGTTTCTCGGCCGTGAAGGGGGTCGTGCCGTCGGCGAGTACACCCACGAAACGAGGGCGTGGCACGGCCACGGGGAGCTTCGCGAACAGTGCGGGGAGGGCCTTCACGAGGACCCGCTGCCGGGTCGCTGCCCCCTCGGTCAGCGGCAGCCGGAAGACCTCGCCGCCACCGTGTAGGACGACCTCGTCGACTCCGGGGACCTCACGCAGGGCCACCCCCGGGCGGGCGACGGCCATCACGTCGGCCCAGGCCAGACGGGTGCGGGGACTCACGGTGCGCCCAGGTGCTCGACCAGAAGCGATCCCAGCCGGTCGGCGGCCTGCTCGGGCACCCAGTGTGTGACGCCCTCGAACACCTCGAACCGGTACGCCCCGGAGACCCACTCGGCCGTGCCGTCCGCGGCAGCCCGTCCCAAGGCGACGTCCTGGTCGGACCAGACGTGGAGGGTCGGCACCTCCACGGCGGGGGTGTCGGCGATGTCCTCGCGGCGCTGGGCGGCGTACCACCGCAGCCAGGCAGCCAGCGCCCCCCTTTTTCGGGCAGCCGCGACGACATGCTCCACGTCCACCTCCGGGAGCCCACCGAACAGGGCGCGCAGACCGGCCGCGTCGTCGGCCAGCAGCGTGGCGTCGTACCCGGGCTGGGCGAAGTCGCGCATGTAGAGCGACTTGGCCCGCTGCTCGCGATCGGCCGCGAGGGCCGCGAGGAACGCCCGCGGGTGGGGCACCGACACGGTCGTCAGGGTAAGCAGGCGCGCGGCGTGCCGGGCGCCGAGCTGCCAGGCGACGGCCGCGCCCCAGTCGTGGCCGACGACGTGGGCACTGGGCGCGTCCAGCGCGTCGAGAATCGCCAGGGCGTCGGCCGCGAGCTGCGGGATCCGGTACTCCTCGACGTCCGTGGGGCGGGCGTCGGGGGAGTAGCCCCGCTGGTCGGGGACGACGACCCGGAATCCCGACAGGTAGGGCCGGACGAGCCGCCAGCTGTGCCGGCTCTGCGGGAACCCGTGCAGCAGCAGTACGACGGGGGCTGCCTCGGGTCCGGTCACGTCGACGTCGAAGGTCAGCTCGCGCACGGGGATCCTCACCACACCGACCTTAGGCTGGACCGATGAGTGACACCTTGCGAACCGCCCTGGCCGCCGTCCTGCCCGCCAGCCGGCTCGACCTCGAGGCCCTGGCCCGCATCCCCTCGGTCTCCTCGGACGAGGCGCACGCCGCTGACGTGCAGCTCGTGATCGATCGGGTCGCCGAGCTCGCCACCGACGCCGGAGCGGCGGCCGTCGAGGTCGTGTCCGCCGGCGGACACCCGGCCGTGATCGCCACCTGGCCCGCACCCCCGGGCACGCCGACCGTCCTGCTCTACGCCCACGCCGACGTGCAGCCGACCGGACCGCTGGAGCACTGGACCTCCCCGCCGTTCGAGCCGACCGAGCGGGGCGGCCGGCTCTACGGCCGGGGCGCCGCCGACGACAAGGCCGGCGTCGCGATGCACCTCGCGGTCCTGCGGGCCTTCGGCGGCACGCCCCCGGTCGGCGTAGTCCTGTTCGTCGAGGGTGAGGAGGAGATCGGGTCGCCAACCCTCGTACGACTTCTCGCGGAGCACCGGGAGGTCCTGCGTTCCGACGTGATCGTGATCGCCGACTCCGCCAACGCGGGCGTCGACGTACCCGCCTTCACCACCAGCCTGCGGGGACTCGTCGATGTCTACGTCGAGGTGCAGACCCACGAGAGTCCCCTTCACTCCGGCGTGTACGGCGGTCCGGCCGGCGACGCCCTCACCGCCCTGTGCCGCGTGCTGGCGGCCCTGCACACCGTCGACGGGACGGTGGCCGTGGAGGGCCTGCACGTCGGGTCGTCGCCCGCTGCCGACGTACCGGAGGAGCAGTTCCGGACCTCTGTGGGGATGGTCCCCGGGATGCAGCTGCTCGGCTGCGGGACCGTCCCGGACCGGCTGTGGAACAAGCCGGCGATCTCGGTGCTGGGCCTCGACGCGCCTTCGACGGCCGCCGCCTCCAACGTGCTGCTCCCGAGGGCTCGCGCCAAGGTCAGCCTGCGGCTCGCCCCGGGCGACGACGCCGGTACGGCGTTGAAGGCGCTCACGGCACACCTCGAACAGCATGTGCCGTGGGGGGCGTCCCTGACCGTCGTCGCCGGCAGCGCGGGGGAGCCGTTCGCCCTGTCGGCGACGGGCGACGTCTACGACCTCGCTCGGGTCGCCTTCGCCGAGGCGTACGGCAACGAGGCGGTCGAGACCGGCCAGGGCGGGTCGATCCCGTTCATCGCGGAGTTCGCGCGGGCCAACCCTGGCGCGACCGTGCTCGTCACGGGCGTCGGCGACCCCGCATCGAACTGGCACGGCATCGACGAGAGCCTGCACCTGGGCATGTGGGAGAGCGCCTGCCTCGCCGAGGCGCTGTTGCTGGAAAGCCTTGCTAGCCCCAGAAGAAGGCAGTCGCGCTGATCAC
Organism: Mycobacteriales bacterium; assembly: GCA_038230355.1. Taxonomy (GTDB): domain Bacteria; phylum Actinomycetota; class Actinomycetes; order Mycobacteriales; family SCTD01; genus RYN-111. The sequence goes on from JBBRNK010000018.1 coordinate 19,218, forward strand.
GTAGAGGCCGACCAGGGCCGCTCCCTCGAGCCATGTGCTCTCGGCGTCGAAGACGACGACAACCGTGACGAGCACCGCAATGACGAGGACCGCGATGAGCAGCGGCGAGAGCACGAGGGTGAACGGCGCGCCGACCAGGGGTGCGGCAAGCACCAGCACCGGCGCGAGGACCAGGACGATCTGCAGCGGGCTCTGCAGGATCACCGACAGGGCGTAGTCCGCGCGGCCCTTCGCTGCGAGTTGGATGCCCACGACGTTCTCGACGGCGTTGCCGGCGATCGACACGATCACCAGACCGGCGAAGCTCTGCGAGATCCCGAGAGACGTCGTGGCCGGCGTGAGGGCGTTGACGAACCAGTCCGAGACGAAGGCAGCGCCCACCCCGGAGAGCGCCAGCAGCCCGATGGCCAGCCCCATCGGCCACACGCGGGACTCTCCGGAGAAGTCGGTGGCGGCGTCGTGCTCGCCACCGGAGGTGCGCTTGAGGGCGGCCGGGAGCGACAGCGCGAACAGCAAGAGCAGCACGACCGCGACGACCCGGCTGAAGGCGACCTCGTGCCCGCGGGCGGGGGTGTGCAGAGCGAACGTCAGCGCGGGCAGCAGGAGGGCCGAGACAGCCAGCAGCAGGAGCAGGCCGGTCGATCGGGCACGCTCCGCGTCGAACTTCTGGGGCCCGTGCTTCACGCCGCCGACGATGAACGCCAGGCCGAGCACCAGGAGGACGTTCGACAGGACCGAGCCGACGATCGCCCCGCGGACCACCTCGTCGAGCCCCTTGTTGAGCGCGAACAGGCAGACGAACAGTTCCGGCAGGTTGCCCAGAGCGGACTGCACGACCCCGGTGGCGCCCGCCCCGAGGCTGTCGCCGAGCGCGTCGACGCAGCGGCCGACGAGGGAGGCCAGCGCGGCCAGGGCCAGGCCCGCGGCGACGAAGGGGATCACGGTCCCGACCGGGTGCGCGTCCAGGCCACCGGCGACGGCCGACAGCACCGCGCAGATGACGAGCAGCCTCACGTCCTTGAACTGCAGCGCACCCATGGGACTCCTTCGCACTCAGCGGTAGGCAGGGGACACTAGGGGCATGACGCCCCTCACGACTTCGGTCACGCACGAGGTCACCAACCAACCCCCACCCCTGTCCGGGTACGACGTGTCGGGGGATGCCGCGCTTCTCGAGGGACTGCAGCGGGAAGGGGCCGGCTGGCACCTCGCTGACCTGCGGCAACTGGGGGAGCGGGCCGGGTCGGCGCAGGCGCAGCTCTGGGGCGTGGAAGCCAACGAGAACGAACCCGTGCTGAGGACCCACGACCGGTACGGCAACAGGGTCGACGAGGTCGACTTCCACCCCTCCTGGCACCGCCTCATGGAGGTCGCCGTCGGTGCGGGCCTCGCCGGCGCGCCGTGGGCCTCCTCGCAGGCGGGAGCGCATGTGGCCCGGGCTGCGGGCTTCTACACCTGGGGCCAGGCAGAGGGTGGCCACGGCTGCCCCATCTCGATGACCTGCGCGGTCGTACCCGCGCTGCGCCAGCAGCCCGACCTCGCCGCGGTCTACGAGCCGTTGCTGACGAGCCGCTCCTACGATCCCGGCCTGCGCGTGCCCACCTCCAAGACCGGGCTGCTGGCCGGGATGGGGATGACCGAGAAGCAGGGCGGGTCGGACGTCCGCGCCAACAGCACGACCGGCACGCCTGCCGGGGACGGCACCTTCGTCCTGCGCGGCCACAAGTGGTTCACCAGCGCTCCGATGTGTGACCTGTTCCTCGTCCTCGCCCAAGCCCCCGCGGGGCTCTCGTGCTTCCTGGTCCCGCGAGTCCTGCCCGACGGCACCCGCAACCCCTTCAGGATCCAGCGGCTGAAGGACAAGCTCGGCAACCGTTCCAATGCCTCCTCCGAGCCCGAGTTCGACGGGACCCGCGCGTGGCTCGTCGGTGAGGAGGGACGGGGTGTCAGGACGATCATCGAGATGGTGTCGATGACCCGGCTCGACTGCGTGATCGGCTCGGCTGCGCTGATGCGCCAGGCCACCGTGCAGGCGATCCATCACGCCACCCACCGCAGCGCCTTCGGTGGCCGACTGCTGGACAAGCCGCTGATGCAGAACGTCCTCGCCGACCTCGCGCTCGAGTCCGAGGCCGCGACGACCTTGATGATGCGCCTTGCCGGCGCCGTCGACCGTGCGCACCGGGGTGACCGCCAGGAGCAGGCCTTCCGGCGGCTCGCCGTTGCCGTCGGGAAGTACTGGGTCACCAAGCGCACCCCTAACGTCGCGGCCGAGGCGCTGGAGTGCCTGGGCGGCAACGGGTACGTCGAGGAGTCGGGAATGCCGCGGCTCTACCGCGAGGCGCCGCTCAACTCCGTCTGGGAGGGAAGTGGCAACGTCAACGCCCTCGACGTGCTGCGGGCGATGTCCCGCGAACCCGAGTCCGTCGAGGCTTTCTTCGCAGAGGTGGCACTGGCCGACGACCCCCGCATCACCGGTGCCGTCGCTGACCTGCAGAAGGACCTGGGGGAGGCCGACGAGGTGACCGCCCGGCGACTCGTCGAGCGACTTGCCATGGTGCTGCAGGGAAGTCTGCTCGTGCGTCATGCCCCTGAACCGGTTTCGGACGCCTTCCTCGCCTCCCGTCTCGCCGGAGACTGGGGGTCGGCCTTCGGGACCCTTCCTCGCGGTCTCGACCTGGAGGACATCGTGGACCGGGCGGCTGCCCGCTAGCGGCTGGCCGGTGCCCATCGCGAGCAAGCGCAGTTCGACGACGACGGCGGTCAGATCGTGTCTCCCGCGTGCCCGTCCCAGCTTTCAGGATGCGCGGGCGCCTGTTGTCCGCGATCGTTTTGTTATCAATCCACCATGAGGAGAAGCTATGACCGCCCCCAAGGACATCAAGGACAAGCAGGTCCTCGACTGGACCGACCTCGGCAAGGAGATGTGGTCCTACCTCACGGGCAAGGACGCAGCCATCGACTACACGTTCGTCAACATGACTGTCGAGGTGCCGCGCGACACGGGCGCTGACGCTGCCCGCGCGACGTGGAAGCTCGACGGCACGCTGCGCATTACGACCAGTGACCGTGACAGCGCCCGAGCTGCCAAGGCATGACGAGCCCGCTGCGTGTCGACGGGCAGGTCTCGTTCTCCGTTCAGGAGGGCCAGACCCTCACCGCCGGGACGATCAGCGGACACGGCAGCCAGGTCCGGGTGCACGCGGAGAACCCTCCGGCGCTGGTGACAGCGGTACGGGAAAGTCACGGGGACCGCGCGCTCCCGGCCCTGGCCAGGCAGCTGCACGAACATGAGCTACAAGTGGTGGTCACTGGCCCCCACGGACCGGTGGTGACCGTCGGAGCCGGCGTCGACAACAACCTTGCCGGGCGCTTCCTGCTCGGCAGCCGGCACGTGCGTCCCGGCCGGCCGCGTGCGCTCGCGCCCGTCGCGCGAGCCGTCGCCCCCCGTGCCGTCAGAGCCACAGCGGGCGCGGCCGGCGCGCTCATCCTGCTCGTAGTCGCACGTTCCTACACGCGTGCGCGTCGGCGGGGATGACCAGCCCCGGCGTCGTCGTGATGAGCAGTCAACGGTTGACCGTGCTCATGTCCGGATAGCGGAGTCCGACCACATCGGCTGCCAGCTGCTCGAGGTGGGCGAGCTCGACGCCGGTGAGCTCGACGAAGGTCGCCTCGGAGTTCTGCTCGAGGTAGGGACGCCGCTTCGTCCCGGGGATGGGCACGATGTCGTCTCCTTTGGCCAGGACCCAAGCGAGCGCGACCTGCCCCGCGGTGACCCCCTGATCGGTGGCAACCTCCTTGACCTGGTCGACCAGGCGCAGGTTGGCAGCCAGCGCCTGCTCGGCGAAGCGCGGCGACATCCGACGGAAGTCCTTGTCCCCCAGGTCTTCCACCTTCGTGATGGCCCCCGTCAGGAAGCCACGGCCCAGCGGTGAGTACGCCACCAGCCCCACGCCGAGCTCGCGCATGGTCGGCAGGATCTCGTCTTCCAGGTCCCGGGTGAAGATGCTGTACTCGCTCTGGACCGTGGCGATCGGATGAACCGCGACGGCCTTGCGCAGCGACTCGGCGGAGCACTCCGACAGTCCAAGGTGCTTGACCTTGCCGGCCGTGACGAGCTCCGCCATCGCGCCGACGGTTTCCTCGATCGGGACCGCGGTGTCAACGCGGTGCTGGTAGTACAAGTCGATGACGTCGACGCCGAGCCGATCGAGGGAGGCGTCGCAGCATTGACGGACATAGTCGGCGTCCCCACGGATCCCGAGCCGCCCCCCCTCGGGGGTTCGCACGATCCCGAACTTGGTGGCCAGCTGTACCTCGTCCCGGCGGCCTGCGATGGCCTTCCCGACCAGCACCTCGTTCGTGTACGGCCCGTACATGTCGCTGGTGTCCAGAAAGGTCACGCCGAGGTCGAGTGCACGGTGGATCGTGGCGATCGACTCGGTCTCGTCTCCCTCGCCGTAGAACTCGCTCATCCCCATGCACCCGAGGCCCTGGGCCGAGACCACCAGGCCGTCGCCAAGGGTGCGGGTGGGTTGCTTCTGGCTGGGCTGAGTCATCGGGTCCTCCGTCGTATGGGTGGCGTCCCGCCCAGCAAACCATCAGGTCGGCCGTGGACGGCTCCCGGAGCCCCACCCGTCCGGGCGCCCTCAGTCGAGGCAGAACTCGTTGCCCTCGATGTCGTGCATCACGATGCACGACTCGTTCTCATCATCGGCAGCCAGTAGTCGCAGGCGGACCGCGCCCAGTGCGACCAGTCGTGCGCATTCGGTCTCGAGTGTGGCCAAGCGCTCTTCACCCACGAGCCCGGTACCGACTCGCACGTCAAGATGCAGCCGATTCTTGACGACCTTGCCTTCGGGTACGCGCTGGAAGAACAGGCGTGGGCCCGCACCTGAGGGATCAATACAGGCGAACGACGAATCCTGATCCTCTGGCGGCAGCGAGCGACCGAAATCTTCCCAGGTGGCAAAGCCCTCCGGTGGCGGCGGCACGACGTACGCCAACACCCCGCACCAGAAGCGAGCAACACGTTCAGGTTCTGCGCAGTCGAAGGTGACTTGGAACTGCCTGACCGACGCCATCGGTCCACCATAGTGACGCGGGCCGTCCAGCGTCGCCGGACCGACTCCCACTCCATGACCCCTAGACGCCTCGTCCTCCAGGGCTCGGTCGCTCCAGCGTCAGTCGACGCGGGCCGTCAGGGGAAGGTCGGAGCGGGTGACGGCGGCGGCCCCAGCAGCCGCGATGAGCGGGACCCCGATGGCGAGTCCCGTGAGTAGCAGCCAGGGGATGTCGATGAAGACGCGGGTGTCGCTGCCGTTGCCGTAGACCGCCTGGCTGGTCAGGGGAAAGGCGACGGCGATCCCTGGTCCCAGACCTGCGAGGGCGCCGAGGAGCGCGCCGAGCAGACCGATGACGGCGGCGTAGGACGCGGCCATCGAGCGGCGGATCCGCGGGGACGCGCCGACAGCCATCAAGGTCCCGAAGTCGGGGCGGGCGTCGGCGAGGGCGAGCAGCGAGGAACTGAGCACCCCGCCCAGGACGAGGACCCCGCCCGCGCAGGCGAGCAGCAGCAGGGCGAGACGGGTCGAGCCACCGTCGTACCCGCGCTCAACGGTGACCGACGGGTCCACGGCCAGGACCGCCACGGCCTCGCTGAGCTGGTCCTGGAGAGCCTGCGAGATCGGGTGGGGTCCGGCGACGAGGAGGCCGACGGTGCTGACGTGGAGGCCGAACTGCCGGGCGGTCGCATCGCTGACGACGGCCCGCACCGTAGTGCTGGAACCCGCTTGCGCGAGGCGGGTCGCGGGCAGGGTCAGCTGTCGAACGGTGGCGGTGCTGCCGAGGTCAGCAGGCTTGACGCTGAGGACGACCCGAGGGGTTGTGAGTGGGCCGTCCGAGAAGACGGCCAGGCCGCCCCTTGCGAGGGCCGCACGAGCGGCCTGGCGATCGTGGTCGGACAGGTCGAGGACCGCGAGCGAGTCCGCGCCCACGAGCAGGTCCGCACCCCAGTTCCCGCCGTAGCTGCTGACCAGTCCGACGTCGTCAGCCCGGTACGGCGCCTGTGTCACGTCCAGTCGGCCTTCGCTCGGGTTGACGGACGCTCCCTCAAGGGTGGTGACCGTCGCTCCGGGCACCAGCCTCGCGGCTGCCGCACGCACCTTGGCCACGGCCACCTCGGATGCGGTGCTCAGGTTGCTGATGACGGCCGCCCCATACGGACCCGCGGGGGTGTAGGTCGCGTCGCGTTCGGCGCCGTCGCTGGCACCACCGATGGCCAGAGCCGTGACGGCAGCGACAGTCGCGGTGACGGCAGCGATCGCTGAGGCGGTGCGGCCGCGCGAGCGGGCCGCGTCACGCAGGGCGAATCGCGGTGACAGCGGGAGCAGGTGGGCAAGGCGGGCCGTCAGGGACAGGACGGTAGGGGCGAGCAAAGCCGCCCCTACCACGGTCAAGACCGCGCCGCCGACGACCGGGACCTCGCTCGCGCCGGACCGGGCCGCACGGACACAGCCGAAGTTGCCCAACGCGAACAGCAGCACGCCCGCGACCAGGGTGCGCGTCGAGCCGCCCGTGGCGCCGCGACGACCGGTCAGTCCGGCGAGCACGTCCTGCCGCCCCGCGGACAGGGCCGGCATCAGGGCCGCGAGGACGGCACTCAGGAAGCCGACGCCTGCAACGACGAGGACGGTCCTCAGTGAGTAGTCGAAGGGCCCGGCCTCGCGCCCGACGTGACTGAGCTGTCCGGCCAGCACGGCCCCCGAGCCCATCCCCAGCAGGGCTCCGCCGACGGCAGCTGCGGCGCCGAGGACCACGCCTTGGGCCAGCACGAACCGTCGTACGTGCTTGGGGGCCGCCCCTGTCGCGGCTAGCAGGGCAAGGGTGCGGCGCTGCCCGCGGGCACCGACGGCGAAGGCCGGTCCTGCGAGCAGGACGACCTGTAGGAGCGACATGGCGCCGATGAGGGCGGCGACGAGGGCGCCGGCCCGGGCCACTCCCCGGACCCCGGAAGAGTTCGTTCCGAAGGGATCTCGGCTCTGCGACGTCGGGTGCAGGACCACCTCCCGGGACAGTACGAACAGCGAAGCCTTGTTGACGTCCAGGACCCGTGCCCAGTCCAGACCCCCTGGTACGGCGGCAAACCAGCTTGTCGCGGCGGGCAGAGGGAAGGTCCCGGGAAGGGTCAGCAGTAGGTCCTCGTTGCGGGCCTTCCCCTGCCCGCCGGACCGGTTGCTCAGCAGACCCACCACCGTGAGGCGCCTACCGCCGCTGCTGAGCGTGGACCCGACCGGGAAGCCGCGGTGGGCCAGGCGAGCGGACACGGCCACCTCCCCCGTAGACGTGGGCAGGTGACCGCGGGTGGCCTCGTAGGTACCTGCAAGCAGCTGGTCACGGACGTCGACGGCCACGACCGTGGCTTTGAGCTGACCGAGGTCGGTGGTGACGACCGCCTCGCCGCTGGTCAACGGCACGACGCGGCTGCCGGCCGGCAGGGCTGCGCGGACCTGCTCCGAGGTTCGGGTGCGCGGGCCGGTCCCATCGATCCCGTCGTTGGTGGCCGTCAGCTCGCCGTCCTGCTGGACCGGGCCGGTCGTGCCGTCGTAGCGCACAAGCGCATCGGCGTGGCCGAGGCGCTGCGGGAGGGACTCGGCGACGGAGACGTCAGCAGTCCGCGACAGGACGTCGGCGGCGACGACGGTGGCGACCGGCAGACCGACCATGACCAGGACGAGCGCGGTCCTGCCGAGCCTCCTGCGCGAATCACGTCGGGCCGCGCGCAGGGCCGGTGCCCAGCCGCTCATGTCAGGGACCGGTTGGCCAGCAGGGAAGACGGGTCCAGGGAGCGACGGCTTTCGTCCACGAGCCGGCCGTCGCGCAGGAACACGACCCGGTTGGCCCAGGCGGCATGCCGCGCCTCGTGGGTGACGAGCACCGCGGCGGCACCAGCCTCGACCCGCCGACGTAGCAGCCGCAGGACCTGCTCGCCGGTGGTCGAGTCCAGCGCCCCGGTCGGCTCGTCGGCCAGCACGAGTCGCCGGTCACCGACGACGGCGCGCGCGATCGCGACCCGTTGCCGCTGCCCGCCCGAGACGTCGTCCGGGAAGCGGTCGGCCAGGTCGGCGATCTCCAACTCCCCCAGGGCGACGAGCGCCTTTGCCCGTGCCGCCTTTGCGCGCATTCCGTCGAGCTCCAGGGGCAGGGCGACGTTTTCGGCGACGGTGAGGGCGGGCACCAGGTTGAAGTCCTGGAAGACGTAGCCGATCGCCCTGCGCCGGACGGCGGCGAGCGCGTTCTTGCTCATCCCGCCGAGCGACCGACCCTCGACAAGGACCTCACCCGAGGTCGGCTGGTCGAGGCCGCCGGCGAGGTGGAGCAGGGTGGACTTGCCCGAGCCCGAGGGGCCCATCACGGCGACGAGCTCGCCGGCCCGGACGTCGAGGTCGAGGGCGTGCAGGGCGACGACCTCGCCGGCGCCGGTGCCGTGGACCCGGCTGACGGTCCGCAAGGAAAGCACCGGATCGCTCATCGCGACACCTGCTGACCTGAGAAGGTACGGGCCGGAGCGTCCCCGTCGGCTCGCTGCTCCGCGGCCCGGGCGACCCGAGCCTCGACGTGGTCCAGCCACCGCACCTCGGCCTCCGCGCCGAAGATCAGGGACTCCAGCACGAGTAGCCAAGGGAGCTCGTCCGGGTCGTCGTACAGGCTGTCCTTGAGGGCGGTGTAGTCCTGTAGCGCGCCGAGGGTGGCGGTGCGCTGGCGGCCGATGAGAGTCCGCACATCCAGGCCCGGGACGGTGACGGCGAACGCCAACTTGATGGCGAGCTCGTCACGTGCCGGGGCCTCACGCTCGACGGGCGAGGCGAACCAGAGGGCGACCTCGCGGGATCCGGCGTCGGTGATCCGGTAGGAGATGTGGCCGGCGCCGTCCTGGCCCTCGGCCTCGACGAGGCCATCCCGCTCGAGGCGGGCGAGCGTCGTGTAGACCTGCCCGACGTTGAGCGGCCAGGTAGCACCGGTGCGGGTCTCGAACTCCGCCCGCAACTGCGCGCCGTAGCGGGGTCCGTTGTCGAGCATGGCCAGCAGGCCTTGTCGGATCGACACCCTGTCCCCCTTTGATACTGAGTATCTTGAGATCGAACATACCTGGTATCAGGCCTTGCGCAAGGGCCCTCGGCTGCGTAGCTCACTGGAGGCGCCGGAGAGGTCGGCGAGCGCGGTCGTCAGCGCGCGCCCGTGGAGCGACGTGCGGTAGTCGCACGGTCTCGGCGCGACGCAAGGATGAGGGCGATCACCGCCGGCATCTGGACGTTGCCACAGCCGAACACCTCGCTGATCGATTCGTCGCGTGTCGCCGCGTAGGCGGCGGCGCCCGCTTGGGCGAGGCGAGCGACAACCCAGTGATTGCGGTGCGCCGCAGAGCCGGCCGTACCGGCGAGGGGATGGTCCTCGCCGCCTTCCGCACGGAGGTCCTATCTGCTGCGCCGACATCCGCCCTCGGGTGGCCAACATACTTGGTATCACCATCCGTGCACGCCTCTTCGTTTTCGTCCGTGCGGTGAGCTCACGCCCGTCGTACTAGCGTCAGGGCGTGCCAACTCGAGCCCCTGCCAGGACGTCCCACCTCTCCTACGTCGTCGAGCGCGCCCAGCTCGCCAACGGCCTGCGGCTGGTCATGCTGCCGGACCGGACCAGCCCGGTCGTCGCGGTGGCCGTCTACTACGACGTGGGCATGCGCTCGGAGCCTGAGGGCCGTACCGGCTTCGCGCACCTGTTCGAGCACCTGATGTTCCAGGGGTCGGCGAGCCTGGGCAAGACTGAGCACTTCACCCATGTGCAGGGCTCAGGTGGGGTGCTCAACGGGTCGACCCACGTCGACTACACCAACTACTACGAGGTCCTGCCGAGCAACGCCACCGAGCTTGCGCTGTTTCTTGAGGCGGACCGGATGCGCAGCGTCGTGCTGACGCAGGACAATCTCGACAACCAGGTCGCGGTCGTCCAGAACGAGATCCGGGTCAACGTCCAGAACCGTCCGTACGGCGGTTTCCCCTGGCTCCAGATCCCGCCCGTGCTGTTCTCGTCGTTTGCCAACACCCACGACGGCTACGGATCGTTCGTCGACCTGGAGGCGGTCACCCTTGCCGACGCGCAGTCGTTCTTCGATCGCTACTACGCGCCCGGCAACGCCGTGGTGGCCGTCGCCGGAGACATCGACCCGGCGCAGGTTCTGGCGTGGGTCGAGCAGCACTTCGGTGACATCCCGAGCCGCACCGTCGAACCACCGCCGTCGTTCGCTGAGCCGCGACTGACCGAGCAGAAGCGGGCCGTCGTCGAGGACAAGCTCGCCCCGGCCCCAGCCGTCGCGATCGCCTGGCGCACAACCGATCCGGCCGACCTGGTCGGCTTCTTGCCCTACGTCGTGCTGGCCGAGGTACTCACCGACGGTGACGCCTCGCGGCTGCAGGATCGGCTCCTGCTGCGCGACCGGACCGCGACGAGCATCGGGGGCTACCTCGGGATCATGGGTGACCCCCTCGACGCCCGCGAGCCCACGCCCTTCCTGATCGAGGTGCACCACGCCCCGGACGTTTCGGCCGACTCGGTCATTACTGCCGTCGACGAGGAGATCGACCGGCTCGTCGCCGACGGCCTCACTGCGCAGGAGGTGCAGCGGACCGTCGCCCGGATGGTTGCCCGGTACCTCCGCGAGGTCGACCCCGTCCTGGGTCGGGCCACCCACGCTGCGGTCTTCGAGCAGCAACGTGGACGGGCCGAGCTGCTGAACGAGCTCCCCGACCTGCTCGCGTCGGTCACGCCGGAGCAGGTCGTCGCGGCCGCCGCGACCCTGCGCCGCGACAACCGCGCGGTGCTCGAGCTGCGTCCCGTGGGTGGGGCGTCCTGATGAGCACGGCGCGCACGCTTCCGCCGCTGGCCAAGCAACGTGTCACCAGGCTCCCGACGGTCAGCGACACCCTTCTCGACAATGGCTTGCGGGTCCTCGCCGTGCGGCGCCCGGGGGTCCCGTTGGTCGAGCTGCGGCTGCGGGTCCCCTTCGCCGCGCCGTCGGGCAAGAACGGCATGCCCCACGTGGCCCGGGCGACCCTGCTGGCCGACACCCTGCTGTCGGGCACCGACCGGCGGGACGCGACGCAGATCGCCGTCGACCTGCAGACAATCGGCGGACAGCTGTCGGCCAGCACCGACGCCGACCGGCTCGGCCTGGGCGGCTCGGTCCTGAGCGCGGGCCTGCCTGGTCTGCTCGCGCTCCTCGGTGAGCTGCTCACCTCCGCGGCCTACCCCAAGCGGGAGGTCGAGGGCGAGCGGGACCGTCTCGTACAGGAGCTCGCCATCAACCGCAGCTCCGCCGGAGTGGTCGCCCGCGAGGCCCTCATGGCCCGGATGTACGGCGACCACCCGTATGCGTTGGACCTGCCGACCGCAGAAGCCGTCGAGGGCGTGCGACCCAAGCACCTGAGGGCCTTGCACGAGGCCCGGATCGCCCCGGCCGGCAGCGTCCTGACCCTTGTCGGCGACATCAGCCCGGCCCGGGCAACGGCGCAGGTCGCGAAGGCCCTGGCCGGCTGGACTGCCCGGCGCACGTCCGTCGTGACCCCTCCCGCCCCGACGCAGGTCGGCCGCACGGCTCTGCTGGTCGACCGTCCCGGGTCGGTGCAGACCACCCTGCGGTTCGGGGGGGCAGCGCCCTCCCGGGAGGACCCGGGCTTTGCCGCGGCCGTGCTGGCCAACCTGGTCTTCGGTGGCTACTTCAGCTCGCGCTGGGTCGCCAACATCCGCGAGGACAAGGGCTACACCTACAGCCCGCACTCCGGCATCGACCACCCGCCGGCCGGGTCGCGGCTCAGTGCCGGTGCCGACGTCGCGACGGCGGTGACGGCGCCCGCGCTGCTCGAGACGCTGTACGAGCTCGGCCGCATGGCGACCGTGCCGGTCGACCAGGCCGAGCTCGACATGGCCCGGCGCTACGCGATCGGGACCCTCGCCCTGGGGACCGCGTCCCAGGCCGGCCTTGCCGGACTGCTGTCGCAGCTGTCCGCAGTGGGCTTGGGGGTGCCGTGGCTGCGTGACTACCCGAAGGCGCTAGGTGCGGTCACCGTCGACGACGTGCTGGCGGCCGGCGCGCGCTGGTTCTCGCCATCCGTGCTGACCCCTGTCTTCGTCGGCGACACCGCCGTGGTCGCCGACAGCCTGCGGACCCTGGTCGAGCTCGAGATCGCGTGAGGCCACCAGCCCTCTCGCGGGCAACGGTCGACCGCGACGCCGCCACGCGGGAGTCGCCAGAGGCCCTCGCAAAGGCCTGGCAGACCGCACGCGTGCTGGTCGTCGACGACCAGGCGCGGGCACTCCTGGACGGCACCGAACTGCTCCTGCTCGGTCCGGACGACGCTCCGGACGGGGACCGGCTCTATCTGGGCGCTGAGGATGGGCAGGCGTACTTCGCCGTAGCCGCAGCACTTCCGCGTCGCCTCGGTGCTCAGGCCAAGGGGTTGCGGGATGTCGGCGCGCTGCTGTCCGACCGCGACGCAGGGTTGCTCGTGCACGCCGTCGGGCTCGCCAACTGGCATGCCGCCCACCCACGATGCCCGCGCTGCGGAGCTCCCACGGCGTCGGCCCGCGGAGGCGCCGTACGCCGGTGCCCCGAGGACGGCAGCGAGCACTTTCCCCGCACCGATCCGGCCATGATCGTGCTCGTGACCGACGGAGCCGAGCGCTGCGTCCTCGGCCGCCAGGCCATCTGGCCGGCCGGGCGCTACTCGACCCTGGCCGGGTTCGTCGAGCCGGGCGAGAGCGCCGAGCAGGCAGTGGTCCGCGAGGTCATGGAGGAGACCGGGGTCGCCGTCCGTGACGTCGCCTACCAGAGCTCGCAGCCCTGGCCGTTCCCCGCCAGCCTGATGCTCGGCTTCACGGCGACCTGTGACGCCGACGCTGTCCCCGTCGCCAGGGACGGCGAGCTCGAGGACGCCCGATGGTTCTCCAAGGACGACCTGCGAGACGGTACGTCGATGCTCCCCGGCCCGGTGTCGATCGCCTACCGGCTGATCATGGGTTGGCTCCAGGCCTGACAAACCTGGACGTTTCGGTCAGCTGCGGTTGGTGGGCAGGACGGCGGGGGACCTGACCGTCATGACCACCACCCAAAGTGCGGCGCGCGAGGCCAAGGACAGCAAACCGGTCGAGGCCCTCGCCCGGCTCGGCCTCGCTGCCCGGGGCCTGGTCTACGTCGTCATCGGAGTGATCGCCGTCCAGATCGCGCTCGGCAAGAAGGGCGAGGCGGACCGCAACGGGGCACTCGGTGCGATCCGGGAGCAGCCGTTCGGTGAGGTCCTCCTGGTGGTCCTGGCGATCGGCTTCGCTGGCTACGCGGCCTGGCGGCTGTTGGAGGCGGCGGTCGGCCACCAGGACGAACACGGCGGAAAGAAGGTCGCGAAGCGGCTGGGGTCGCTGGCCAGGGGCCTGCTCTACGCGTCCTTCTCGGTCACGACCCTCACCTTCGTGTCGACAGGCGGCAGCCAGGACAAGACCAAGCCGCTGACCGCCCGGGTGATGGCCATGACCGGCGGCCAGCTGCTCGTCGGGGCCGCCGGGGTCGCCGTGATCGGCGGTGGCCTCTACATCGCCTACCGCGGGCTGAGCAAGAAGTTCCTCAAGAAGCTGACGCTGCCGTCCCCGACCAGCCGCACCCTCGCCGAGCGGCTCGGGACGGCCGGCCTGGTCGGCCGGGGTCTGGTGTTCTGCCTGCTCGGTGGCTTCCTCGTCGACGCGGCGGTCACTTTCGACCCCAACAAGGCCAAGGGCCTCGACGCCGCCCTGAAGACCCTGGCGCAGCAGGCCTTCGGGACCTTCCTGCTGTTCGTCGCCGCCGTCGGGCTGCTCGCTTTCGGGGCCTGGTCGTTCGTCGAGGCGCGCTACCGCGACGTCTGAGCAGCGAACGGCTCAGGGCCAGCGCACCGCCGGCCGGAGCGGGTCCTCGGCCCGGACCAGCACGTCGCAGAGCCCGCCGGGACTGACCTCGTCGTCGTACGTCGCGAACGCATCCAGCTGCCAGCCAGGGACGCCCCGCCTCAGCAGGGCGGCCGGGGAGAGCGCGACGTGCGCCACGAGCTCGGCGGGCAGCCCAAGGCCCTGCAGGAAGATCCCGTGGACGACCACCACGGCCCGGTCGGGGACAGGCAGCGCCACGAGCCTTGCCGAGCGATCGCGCGCGACGTCCCAGAGCGCCGGCAGCCAGGTCGGCTTCGGCCCCACCACGGCGTCGAGGACCTCCCGGCGCAGGGCTCCCGCGTCCAGCCAGCTGTCACGGAACGCCTGCCAGTCCTCGCGCCCGTGGGTGAACCGCTCTCCCGCGGGACGCCAGAACCCCTCGGTCGCCACGGTGAGCGGCAGGCGGCCACGGGCGCGAAGCGCCTCGCCGACGGTGGCAGCGAGCTCCGGCGTACCCATGCCGTCGAGGAGCAGTCGAGGGGTACCCGGGAGGTCGAGCAGGGCTGCCAGTCCCTCAGCGAGGCCGGCGGGGCTGACGGGGGTCAGCGTCGTCCGGCCAGCTCGGGCGGCAAGGGCACGGCGTGGTCGGTGGCGGACGCGACGACCTCGCGGGCCAGGTCGTGGACCTTGCGGCCACGTGACCGGGCGACCTTGCGCAGCCGCTCGAAGGCGTCGCGGGGGCTGCTGCCCTGGCGTTCGGTGAGGACCCCGATGGCCTGCTCCACGACGACTCGGGCGGCGAGCGCATGCTCGAGCTGCTTCACCGACAGTGTGAGCTGGGCGACCTCGTCCAGGGGCGCGTCGGATTTGGCGGGCCGACCGGCCGGAGCGAGCTCTATTGCCAGCAGGTCCGCCAGCACCATCGCGCTGGTGAGATCCTCGGTCGGCTCCCCGCCGACCTGCCACCCGCCCTGTGGTGTACGCCGGATGGTGACCCTGTCCGCGGTCATGGCACCGAGCTGTGAGGCGACGACCTTGGCGAGCTGGCGGAGGACCGAGATCGCTTCCTCGGAGACCTCGACGTTGCCTCGGTCGATGCCACACAACGTGGCGACGACCGTGCCGTCGGCATCCCGGACCGGCACGCCCACGTAGGTCTGGACGCCCAGGCGCTCCCGGACGGGGGTGTCGGCGTAGGCGGGGTCGTTGGCCGCGTCCGAGGTGGTGCTGGGAGCCCCGGCGAGCAAGCGGTGGCAGAACGAGTCGCTGCGGTCGGCACTGTCCCCCTCGTGGAGTCCCGGCCACTCGGCGTTCGCCTGCACCCGCTCGAAGGTGAACGTGTCCTCGGTGAGGCCACCGAGGAAGACCACCTCCATGTGGAGCAGCGTCGCGGCCGTCGTCAGGACAGCGTCAAGGGTCGGGTGGTCGAGCTGAGGCGGGATCAAGGTCTTCACTCCTGCTCTTTCCTGAACATTCCCTGGTCCAAGCATCCCTGACCTACGAAGGTATGTCAGGCAGCGCCTAGCAGCCTCAGGCCGCGAGCTTGTCCTTCACCTGGGCCAGGCTCGGGTTGGTGAGGGCGCTCCCGTCCGGGAAGACGACCGTCGGAACGGTCTGGTTGCCGCCGTTGACGCTCATCACGTAGTCGGCCGCGGTCGGGTCCTGCTCGATGTCGACGGTCAGGTAGGGGACGCCCTCGCGGTCGAGCTGCTTCATCAGCCGGTGGCAGTAGCCGCACCAGGGGGTGCTGTAGATGGTCATCTGGTCGGCCACGCTGAGGTCTCCTCGGGTCCGGGGGCGTCGGCGAATGTCAGCCGTCGGGTGTGTCAACAGGGAGTCCCGGCCGCATCTTCCCCGTCGCACCGGTCTGGGAGAATGCACGAGTGACCCCGGAAGCCCTCCTCGACGCGCTCGACCCCGAGCAGCGGGCCGCCGCGGCCGCCGTGAGCGGGCCCGTCTGCGTGCTGGCGGGAGCAGGGACGGGCAAGACGCGCACCATCACGCACCGGGCGGCCTACGCGGTGCAGACCGGGGCGGTGCCGGCGACCTCGATGCTGGCCGTGACCTTCACGGCCAGGGCCGCGGGGGAGATGCGTACCCGCCTGCGCCTCTTGGGGGCCGACGGGGTGCAGGCCCGCACGTTCCACGCGGCGGCGATGAAGCAGCTGTCCTACTTCTGGCCCAAGGTGGTGGGCGGACCGCCGCCGACCTTGCTGACCAACAAGTTCCAGCTGGTCGCCAACGCGGCCGCGCGAGCCCGGTTGCGGCCCGGGACCAGCGAGATCCGCGACCTGCTGAGCGAGATCGAGTGGGCCACCTGCACGCTCGTCGCGCCCGACGGTTACGTTGCCGCCGCCACAGGGCGAACCCCGCCGTTTCCGGCCACGGACGTCGCGGCGGTCTACGCCTCCTACCGCGAGCTCAAGACCGCCCAGGGCGTTGCCGACTTCGACGACCTGCTGATGCTGACGGCGGGCATCCTGGAGGAGCACGCGGACGTCGCGACCGAGTTCCGCTCCCGCTACCGCAGCTTCGTCGTCGACGAGTACCAGGACGTCACGCCGCTGCAGCAGCGGTTGCTCGACGCGTGGCTCGGCGGTCGGCAGGACCTCTGTGTCGTCGGCGACGCGCAGCAGACGATCTACTCCTTCACCGGCGCAACCCCGCAGTACCTGCTGGGCTTCCGGCAGCGCTTCCCCGACGCGACCGTCGTGGAGCTGGTCCGCGACTACCGCTCCACCCCACAGGTCGTCGAGCTCGCCAACGGCGTCCTCGCGTCCGTGCGCGACAAGCTCGAGCTGCAGGCGCAGCGTCCCCCCGGTCCGGCGCCAGTGTTCAGCGAGCACGCCGACGAGCCCGAAGAGGCCACCGCGGTGGCCCGCCGCTGCGTGCAGCTGATCCGGTCCGGGGTGTCGGCCTCGCAGATCGCCATCCTCTACCGGATCAACGCGCAGTCCGCGGCGTACGAGGCGGCGCTGTCCAACGCCGACGTGCCCTACGTCCTGCGCGGGGGGGAGCGGTTCTTCGACCGGCCCGAGGTTCGCGAGGCGCTGCTGCTGCTGCGCGGCCAGGCACGGGCTGTCGACGACCGGCCGGAGGCGCTGCCGGACGTGGTCGCCAGCGTCCTCGCCGTGCGGGGGTGGACGCTCGAGCCGCCGCCCGGCAGCGGCGCAGTGCGGGAGCGCTGGGAGTCGCTGTCCGCGCTGCACCGGCTCGCGCTCGACTCCCCCGACCTCGACCTGCCGGGCTTCGTCGCCGAGCTCGAGGAGCGGGCCGCCGCCCAGCACGCGCCGACCGTCGACGGGGTGACGCTCGCGTCCCTGCACGCCGCGAAGGGACTCGAGTGGGACGCCGTCTTCGTCGTCGGGCTCGTCGACGGCACCCTGCCCCTCGTCCACGCCGACACGCCGGCCCAGGTCGAGGAGGAGCGCCGACTGCTGTACGTGGGGATCACCCGCGCCCGTGAGCACCTCGCGCTGTCCTGGGCGCTGGCCCGCTCGCCCGGTGGCCGGGCCACCCGCCGACCGTCGCGCTTCCTCGACGGGCTGCTGCGGGGAGTCGTCTCGCAGGCGCCCGCGCCGCGTGCCTCCCGGCCCGCCCGGGGTGGGGCCAGGGTTACCTGCCGGATCTGCTCGGCCGTCCTGAGCAGCGCCGTCGACAAGAAGCTCGGCCGCTGCGAGAGCTGCCCCTCAGACCGCGACGACGTCCTGTACGACGCCTTGCGTAGCTGGCGGGCGGAGCGCGCCAAGGGCCTCGGCCAGCCGGCGTACTGCGTCTTCACCGATGCCACCCTGGCCGCGATAGCCGAGCAGAAGCCGGACACGGTGGCGGCGTTGGTGAAGATCCCCGGGATCGGCCAGAGCAAGCTCGACAAGTTCGGCGAGGACGTCCTCGCGCTCGTCACGTCACGCTGACCGGGGCTGCTCCCCAGAGGCTTTGCAGAAGATTCCGGAAAAGGCGTTGCGCTGCCGTGGAACCTCCCTTTAGCCTCGCCCTCACGAAGTCAGCGATCGCTGGCGCCCCCAGGAGAGGAGGAACCGTCATGAGCAGCACCCTGATTGCCCACAGCGGCTCCGCCGGCTGGGGTGCTCCCGTCTGCCCGAACGAGATCGGTTCCCGTGCGTTCAGCACCGGTCCGGACGCGTCGCGGCACGGGAGTGGTCTGTCCCGCGCCGGCTACCCGGTCCCGATGACCGGCGCCCGGCCGCACCTCACCGGCAAGGCCGCCGGAACGACCGTTACCACCACGCTCGCCCCCGTCCGTTTGGACGACCGGTTCCACCCACCTCGAGGACGAAAGCGCTGACACACCAGCGCAGCAGCCTCGAGGCCGCGGAACCCGTCAAGGGATCCGCGGCCTCTGTCGTTCTCCCGGCCCGCTCGACCCTCCCACCCGCATCACGGCAGCACCACCGCCCGCACCACAGCCCGGCGCCACAGCCGACCTGCACCACCTGCACCACCCGGCTCCCGGCGAGACCCGCTACCGAGCCACCTGTCACGAGGAGGTGACATCCGGTGTCCACGCTCACCCTTACCCGAACCCTCGACCGGACCGACGAGACCGACGAGACCAACGAGACCGACGTCCACATCGACAGCACGAGCCGCACGAGCGCCGGCGAGCCCGGTCAGACCTGCGTGCCCAGCGCGCGGGGCCGCGAGCTCCCTTGCCACACGGTCGGCCCTGACCTGTGGTTCGCGGAGTCCCCGGCCGACGTCGAGACCGCGAAGGCCCTCTGCCTGCCGTGCCCACTGCGGTCCGCGTGCCTCGCTGGGGCTCTCGAGCGCCGGGAGCCGTGGGGCGTCTGGGGCGGCCAGCTGGTGCTGGCCGGGGTCGTCGTCCCGCGCAAGCGGCCCCGGGGTCGTCCCCGCAAGGACTCCCCGAGCGCGACCGGCACGGCCAGCGCCGCATGACCGCCGACCCGCATGCCGGTCTGACCGTGCGGCTTTCCTCACTCGTGAACTACCTCATCAGGAGACTTCTCATGTACACCGCGCTCGCCGAACAGACCGCTCGCGCCCTCGTGCACGAACGACAACTCCAGGCGGAGGCCGACAACCGGGTCCGCCGCCTGCTCACCGTCCGGCGCTGGCAGCGCAAGGCAGACCGGGCGAACCTCCAGGTCCGCCTCGCCCGCCTTGCCATTCGATAGGACTGCCTGCCGGACCCGACCCGCGACGCCCCGGCTCCTCCGTGAGCCGGGGCTTCGCCGCGTCCGTAGGCTCGCTGCGTGCCCCTTCCCTTCCGTGCGTACGACGCCCACGTCAGCGCTGGGGCGCCGGCCGACCTGCGGAGCCGGGCGCTCGAGGTGCTCCTGGCGCAGGAACTCGCGCATGTCGTGGACCTGGTCGCGTGGCCCGAGGCGGACGGCGTGCACGTTGCGAGCAGCACGGGCCACAGCGTCCTGACGGTCGACGGTCCGACCAGGGTGGTCTCGGGCGCCGACCCGGTAAGCGACCAGGACCCGCTGTCCGACACGTCGTACCCGTTCGCCGCAGTGCGACTGCACTCGCTGTTCAGCGACCCCCGAGCGCCCGACCTCGCCGTCGTGCACACCGGGGCACACCACTGGCCGGAGCGCGGCGGTCACCTCGGTGAGCACGGTTCGCTCAACGCCATGCAGTCCCGCGCGCCCTTCGTGCTGTCGGGCGCGGGCGTCAGCGCCCGCGGTGTGCTCGACCGGGCGGTGCGGACCGTCGATGTGGGGGCGACGCTGTCCCACCTCGCGGGTGGCACGTCGCAGGACATGGACGGCGTGCCGGTCGACCTGGTGGCCGTCACCGGTGGTCCGGTCGTGGGGCTGCTCTGGGACGGGGCGCCGTGCGCGGACCTGCTGCACCTGGCCGCCTCCGGAGCGCTGCCGAACGTCGCCCGGCTCCTGGAGCGTGGCTGCGCGCTGCGGGGCGGGGCGGTCGCGGAGTTCCCGTCGGTGACCCTGGTCAACCACACCTGCGCGCTGACCGGAGTCGGCCCGGGACGGCACGGGATCGTCAACAACGCCTTCTACGACAGGGATCTCGGCGAGCAGGTCGTGCCCAACTCGAGCGATACCTGGCACCGCTCGATGGACTACCTGCGCCCTGGTGTGACCACGGTGTTCCAGCGGGTGCCCGGTTCGACGGCGTGCGTCAACGATCCGGTCGATGTCGGCGCGGACTACAGCACGTTCGCGCTGATCCGCGACAACGGGGGTACGGGCGGGCTGCTCGCCTCCCTACCCGCACCGGCCGAGGACCCTCAGGCGTCCACGGCCTTCGTCGACAACCCCGACTATGCCTGGGGTTCGCAGGTCGACGCGGTCGGGCTGGTCCAGGTCCTGGGGCTGTGGCGCGCCGAGCCCCCGTCCCTGATGTGGTGGAACACCACCCTGACCGACGCCGCCCACCACGCCGGAGGCCCCGGCTCGCCGATCGCCCGCGCGGGCCTGCGCGACGCCGACGCGCGGCTCGGCGTCTGGCTCGACCTGCTTGCCGAACGGGGGTTGCTCGACAGCACCACGATTCTGCTCACCGCAGACCACGGGATGCAGGGTGCCGACCCGTCGTGCGTGGGGGACTGGGATGTCGCTCTCAACGAGGCAGGCATCCCCTTCCGCGACGAGGCCTACGGCTTCCTTTATCTGGGCGTGTGAGACGTGCCTGATTGAGGCGAAAGTCCCTGTAGAGCATGCATTCTCGCGTGACCTGAGGGTGTCCGTGGTTGGCCGCTGGAGACCGTGAATTTTGCGGACTTTTCGCGGACTCTCCAAGATCATGCGGACTGGATGCGGACTGAACCAGGAGCGTTTCGGGTGCTCCGGTCTCGCCTGTTCAGAGGGCGAGGTGCAACCTCAGCGCGTCGTCGAGTTGGGTCATCAGATCGGGCGGCACCGACCCCACCCGACGTTGCAGGCGCTCGACGTCAACGGAGCGCACCTGCTCTGCTTGCGCCTTCGAGTCGACAACCAACCCCGTGGCGCTTGCCGGCAGGAGCACCTGGAACGGGTGGATGCGTTGGACGTTGGAGGTCACCGGAACGACGGTAACGACCCCTCGGCCGAGTCGGGTGGCTGTGCTGTTGGCGCCATCGTTGCTGACGATTACCGCCGGTCTGCTCTTGCGCGCTTCCGTGCCTCGGGCCGGGTCCAGGTCTATGACGCAGATGTCGCCGCGACGCATCAGGTCGCGACACCGTCGGCGACCGTGGCGCGCCAGAGCGAGTCGTCCTCTGACCCGCTCCAGTCCGCCCAGGCGGAGGCGTAGTCGTCGCTGAGCTCGACGGCGCGCAGCAGGCGAACGGCTTTCTGAACGACCGCGGAACGAGAGCTGATGCCCTGCTCGTGGGCGTAGGTGTCGAGGAATTCGATGTCCTCGTCCGGGAGGCTGACGCTGACCTTCATCCCTGAATGCTACTGCGGTAGCAACAATGGTGGCAATCCAGGAAGAACACTCCGCTCGTGTTCCTCTCCCGCGCCCTCATGACCCAGCCACACAGTTGGATCCGGCCCGGGCGGGCAGGATTCCTGTGCAGCCTGGCACCATCGCTGACGTGACGGACGAGGAGGTGCCCCCGCGCTGACGGTAGACGAGCTCTTGCCGTCCTGACCGCGCACGACCTCCGGTTGCTGCGCAGCAGCAGCTGGCCTGACGTGGCAGCGGAGCTCCTCGTCCGCGGCGTGGAAACGGAGGCGGCTGTCCTGCTCGCCGGCTTATCGAGGCACGATTCAGCGTGGGAGATCGACAAGCTTGCGATCGATGTCGTGGCTGAGCTGCGGGCTTCAGGCGTCCCCGACGGCGACGGTCGCCGCGTAGTGGGCCGCGCCCTCGCCCGCGCGGTGGCGTTTGGGGGAGGTGCCGGCTCCTTTCCCGCCGTGCGTGCCTTGGCGGCACTCGCTCCAATCTTGGACTACCCAGGCGGGGTCATTGGGGAGGCGTGCCAAGCCGCTGAGTGGCTCGACTGCGACTGTCACGACGGCAGCCCCGAACGCGCCGCTGCGGTAGCGCTGGAGAGCGCTGTCAGGGATGAGCCATGTGATGTCGGTGGCTAACTCCTGGCGGCCGTCACCAGCGGGTGGCTTGCCGTCACACCGGTACACGCCTACCTCCGACGCGCGAGAGCGCGGCCGGCTCAGCCAGGTGACAAAGATGTGGCCCGGGCTTGAGACCAGACCGTCGCGGGCCGATGCGGACGGTGGGACATCCGACGGAGGTGTCCACCTGTGACGTGAACGCGCGTGAAAGAGGCCAGGCCTTGCGCCCCCCAGCCCGGATGTTTGCTGCCCTGACCGCCTGCCTCGCGCTGACCGGCACCGCCTTCGTGAGCAGCGCCGGCGCAGCGACCTCGCCGCCGCCGGTCGTGGGCCCGGACGTGTCGGGCTGGCAGCACCCGAACGGAGCCCCGATCGACTGGGCCAAGGTGCGTGCCGCCGGGAACAGCTTCGCGATCATCAAGGCCACCGAAGGATCCGGCTACACCAACCCCTACTACGCGACGGACGCCGCACGTGCTCGAGCGGCGCACCTCGTTGTCGGTGCCTATGCGTTCGTACGTCCGGCGTTGCCCATCTCCACCGCTTCGACACAGGCGACGTATTTCGCCGGCAGGATCGCAAACGTGCGAACCGCCGGCACCTTGCCGCCCATCTTGGACCTGGAGATGTCCGGCGGTCTGTCGTCGGCCGACCTGGTGACCTGGACCCAGGTGTTCCTGGAGACCGTCCGGGCGCAGACCGGCCGCACGCCGATCGTGTACAGCTATCCGTACTTCTGGTCGAGCGTCATGGCTGGTACGACGGCCTTCGGTCGCTACCCGTTGTGGCTCGCCTCCCCGTCGGCCACCTCGCCGACGCCGTTTGCCGGTTGGAAGGCCTGGACCCTCTGGCAGTACACCTCGAGCGGCAGTGTGCCCGGTGTGCCGGGCGGTTCCGGGGACATGTCGCGCTTCGCCGGGACGGGCGCGCAACTGACCGCCTTCGCCAACGGCGTGCCTGCCACGGCCTGGACCGTCAGGGCTCCGACCGCACCGCACGCCTTGTATGCCGCGCCCGGAGTCCGGTCGGCCATCGTCGCCTGGCAACCCTCCGACGACGGTGGTCAGGTCCCGAGCCGATACACCGTGACGGCCAGCCCCGGTGGCGCCGTGACGACCGTCGCCGGCATCAGCCACCTGGTCCGGGTGACCGGCCTTACCCCCGGGCAGGCTTACAGCTTCACCGTGCGGGCCACCAACACTGCGGGGACCTCAGCCGCGTCGGTGGCCTCTCGTTCTGTGGTCCCGGGAGCCTTGCCCGCCGCTCCCGGCAGGCCCGCGGTGAGCAGCGCCTCCGGGCGCGTGACCCTCACCTGGGCCGCCGTCAACGGTTCGTCGCGCTACCTGGTGCACCGCTGCGTCGCTCCCTGCGTCCCCGGCGCTGCAGCGATCGGGACGGTTACAGCGCCGTCGTCGACGTACACCGACGGCACGGTTGTCAACGGGACGCGTTACGTCTACGCCGTCAGCGCCGCCAACGGGTGGGGCTCCTCGACCAATGGGGGAACAGCCCTCGCCTCGCCAGTCGGACCGCCTCCCGCGCCGACGTCGCTGGCCGCGAAGGTCACCACCGACAGCGCGACGATGAGCTGGCTCCCCCCGGTCGGCACTGGCGGCTCACCCCTGACCGCGTACGTCGTCAGCGTGGATGGAGCAGCCCGGGTCACGTTGCCGGCAACCGCCCGGGGTTGGACCGTCACGGGCCTACCGGCCGGGACCAGGCACCTGCTCAGCGTCGCCGCACGCAATGCCCTCGGCACTGGACTGGGAGCGAGGATCGGCGTCACGACCAACGCGACCGTGAGCCGCCTGGCCACGCCGACCGCCGTCGCTGTGACGCTGCCCCGGTCTGCCCTCTCGGGCAGCCCCAGCTGGTTCGTCGTGAACGTCCGGCGCGCCGGGGGCAACGTCGCACTTGCCGGGGTCCCGGTCGTGATCGCCTTCATCCCAAGAGCCGGCGCTGCACCCGCACCGGTACGGGTGCTCACCGACGCGACCGGCAGGGCCGCCGCGCTGTTCCGGCCCGCGGTCGACGGTGACGTCACCGCTACCGTGGCGGCCTCCGCGCGCTACGCGGGTACGAGCGCACGGGCCGTGCTCACCGTGCAGCCGGTGGTCTCTGCCGTCCTGTCTGCCACCACGACGCGGGTCGGTCAGAGCGTGGTGCTCGCCGGGGCCACCAGCTCCCTGTTCGCGGGGGAGCGGGTCTACCGGCAGGGCCTCATCAACGGGGCGTGGCACACCTGGGCCGTCGGCCTGGTCGACCGCACCGGCCGGTTCCGCTTTGTGGTCACCCCCACGGTGGCGGCGGTCAACCGGTACAGGATCTTGATCCTTGCCTCGCGCCTGCATAGCGCGGGCGCCAGTGTCAGCCGGGACCTTCGCGTCGGCTGAGGGCGCCGATGCCTGAGTGACGAGGCAGCTATCCGGTTGACTGCCCGAGAGTCTGGAACCGGACCTTCTGGTTGACAGAAGGGTGCTGCCAGGCTGAGGTGGGGCTCGCCACCTCAGCAGGTCCCCGCAGGCCTGCGTGCCAAACTCAGCCGGGCCGAGAAGGCCTGCAGTGCAGGGGATCTCATGCCAGGGCACTTCACCCACATCTACACGGCTCGTCGTGTCGCGGACCTCCTGAGCGACCCGGCGACAGGCACCTTCGACGTAGCCGGCGGTCTGCTCGAAACCGTTGCCGACGGCCTGAGCCCACAGCAGTGCGGCCAGGTCATGAAGGACTGGGAGCGGTTCGCGGCGCTGGGCGCCGTCGGTCCCGACCTGTTCTTCTTCTGCCAGGACTACTCGAGCGGACCGCTGGCGGCTGCGCCGTTCCAGGACGACATCTTGATGCTGGCCATGGCGTCGTACTACTGGGCTGACGCGGCGAAGGAGGACGACTACGAGCCGCTGCTCCTGCTGCTCGCCGAGGTCAACGGGACCTTCGCCGAGATCGCCCGCATCCTGATCGGTCTGCAGAAGGCTTGGAAGGCCTTCGTGAAGGTCTACAACAAGACCGTCAAGAAGTTCGTGGACCAGGTCGTGACCGTCCTCGACGACCTGACCGGCGGCCTGGTCGAGGAGTTCGCCACCGCCGTGAAGAACCTGGCCGACGCCATCTTGCAGGTCATCGAGATGGAGGTTCTGACCTACGCGGACCTGTTCTCCTGGTTCAGCCTGAAGATGCGGCAGGGCTGGGACGAACAGGCGTTCGTGTGGAGCGACATGCTCCACTACCGGCACACCAGCCAGATGGCCGCGAACCTGCTCGCCGAGGCCAAGCGCCAGCGGCAGGCCGGCGGCAGCCAGGAGCAGTACGACCAGTTCCTGGCGTACACGCTCGGCTGGGTGTGCCACATCGGGACCGACGTGGTGGCGCACTCGTTCGTCAACGAGCAGTGCGGCGGACCGTTCCGCACCCACTACCAGCGCCACCACGTGATCGAGAACCACATGGACGCGCACAACTACCGCGCCTGCGCTCCGGGCGGCTCGCTGCCCGCGGACCCGATGGGGGCCACCGAGACCTTCCCCGACATCGACCGCAGTGCCCTGGTGTTCTCCGTCGCGCTCGACGACGCGCACCCCCACGGCTGGCCACGGCCGACGACGCTGTCCGACGACCCGGACGAGGCCAAGAAGCAGGTCGACGTCGACGGACAGATGCCCGACTGGCTGGCTGACGGGATCGTGCGCGCGATGATCGCGACGTACCACGGGAAGACGGGACACCTCGAGCCGGCCAACCTGGGCGGTGGCCCGTTCCAGGCGGGGCTGTCGGACGCAGAGGGCGGCGTGCGGTACCTGATCGACAAGGCCGGCATCGGGATCGACCGCCCGCTGAGTGAGCTGTTCGCGATGATCGCCCCGGACCCCGACTTCGACGTCCCACCCGGCTATCCGCTGCCGTGGGAGGTGAAGGTCTGCTACCGCTTCATGATCAGCTTCTACAAGCTGTCCTTCACCGACGGGTTCGACCTCAAGAAGCCGCGCACGCCGAAGGTCATCACCTGGCCCCCCGTGTCGGACTTCACCGACCTGGCCAGCGCTCCGGACTTCTCCGGCGCGTCCACCGGCGACCCGGTCGAGGACTTGTGCAACGCCATCAAGGCCCTCGTCGACTGGATCAAGAAGGAGGCCGAGGCGGCGCTGAAGCTGGCGGGGGACATCGTCAAGGCGCTCGCCAGCCCGTTCACCTACCCGCTGCGGGCGGCGCTGCACGAGCTCGCGATGCTCGGCTGGAACATCGCCACCGGAGCCCACGAGATCCTCGCCCACACCGGCTTCGTCTACCCCCACGGCGAACGGCTCTACAGCGACGGCGAGCTCGCCGTACCCAACGAGATCGACCTCGCCCTGATCACCCTCGGGATGACGACCGACGCGGCGTTCGTAGCGGCGCTCGGGGACGCGAGCGACATCCTCGGCAACCTCGACCTGGCCACCGACGGGCTGGGGGACCTGCGCGACCCGCAGCAGCCGTTCCCGTTCCTGCCGGTGCGAGAGGTGCAGGACCACGACCACAAGCCCAACGAGTTCCGCCGGCCGTGGGCCTTCCCGTCCAAGAGCCGCGGTCCGGACGGCAAGCTCTACGACACCCCGCTCGAGCAGTGGGACGTCGACGCGGAGATGGACCGGCTGGGGCTCACCCGGGCGACCCGCGCCGGCGTCGACCGCCTGCTCGGCGACAGCAAGGGCCTCACCGTGCCCGGTCCCTACCCGGCCGGCTCACAACCGGAGTCGCTGCTCACGGGCGGTCACCTGGGCGACCCGGAGCAGCGCCCGCAGTACGAGGCGGCCTACAGCCCGGCCATCACCGATGCGCTCAACCGCGAGCACCTGATCCTCAGCGACGGCGGCGGCAACCCGCTCGGTGACGTGATCCCCTTCTCGTCGTACCTGATCGGGCGGATCTTGTCGAAGGACGGTTACCCGGTCGACTTCAACCTCGACGCCGACCGCGGCTACGGCTACCTGTGCTGGGACTGGACGCGCGACCCGGGCAAGACCGCCACCAACGGCCGCGGGCAGACCTACACGCAGCCGGTGATCCCTCCCGAGGGCGCGACGACCGACGGCGGCGCGAGCCCCTGGCTCGGCGCTCTCGTCGACGCCAACGGCCGGCTCCAGCAGCAGAAGCTGCAGCTGCAGTACCTCGACAAGCAGCCCCCAACCGGGCAGAAGCGGGGCCCGCGATGAGCGACGACGACAACCTGCTCGGCGCGGCCCGCGCCTTCGCCCGCAAGGCGGCCGGAGCGGTCGACGCGGTCGAGGACGCCGTCGAGGGTGCGATCAAGCAGGTGCTCCGGGTCGGCCGCGAGGAGCACCGCGAGCACGAGGAGCACGAGGAGCACGAGGAGCACGAGGAGCACGAGGAGCACCGCGGCTGCGGGCACTGCAACTGCCACGGGAGCTGCCACGGGAGCTGCCACGGGAGCTGCCAGGGGAGCTGCCACGGGAGCTGCTCCTGCGGTCCGCACCGACCCGGCGACCACGATGGGGACGGGTCGCCCGGCGGTCCAGGAGGGGGTCGACCGGGCCGGCCGACCCGCACCCCCGGCCACGACCGGGGCGACCTCGACGGCACGCCGGTGACGGTGGGCGACATCACGGGAAGGCACCCGAGCAACAGCTGGCCGGGGCCGCGCAAGGACCTGCCGCTGCCGTTCCTGTTCCTGCGGGCCAACGCCGGCGACACCGGGACGCGACCTGCGGTCGGAGCGTTCTGGGAGAGCCCGGACGTCTACCTGCTGGCCGGCGTCCACCCGTCGGTGGCCCCGCCGATCCCGCCCGCCCTGGGGCAGACCGCGCTGGCCGGCAAGCCCAACACGGTCTACGCGCACATCTGGAACTTCGGGCGGGCGGCAGCGCACGACGTGGTCGTCGAGTTCTACTGGTGCAACCCCTCGCTCGGCTTCAACCCGACGAGTGCGCAGCTGATCGGCCGTGGCAAGGCGCACCTCGGTCATCGGGGCAGCGGCCGCGCGCACCACGTCGTGAAGTGCCCCGAACCGTGGGTGCCGACGTTCGTCAACGGCGGGCACGAGTGCCTGCTGATCCGGGCCTGGGACAACTGCCAGGACCTGTTGACCGACCCGGAGTGGGACGCATCGGTCAATCGGCACCTCGGGCAGCGCAACGTGCACGTCGTCGACCTCGCCGGGGGGGCGGGGGCCGGCCCACCCCTGGAGCCGCTCACGATCGCGGTGGGTCCGCTGTTCGGCGTCCCGGCGACCCTCGCGGTGCAGCGCGAGCACCCGGCCAACATGCCGTGGCTGCAGCTGCGCACCGGCCGTGGGGTCTTCCCCGCGCCGGCCGCGCCGACCGGGGACCTCGGGCTCGCGGTCGCGGGTGGCACGACGGCGACCACCCACACGGTCGAGGGGGACGGCCACCAGGTCACGCTGCACGCGGGCGACGACCCGCCACCGCCGGGCAGCGCCCACGTCTACCGGGTCACGGCCAGCCAGGCAGGGACGGCCTTCGGCGGCTACACGGTCGTCGTCCTGGGCTGAGCCCTCGGCGGAGGGTCAGCGCATGTTGCCGGTGTGCCCGAGGGAGTACCGGCCGGGCTGGGGCCAGACGCACAGGCCGTGCGGCTTCAGGGGGACGTGCACCGTGGCGACCAGGTGGCCGTCCGTGGCGGAGATCTCGTAGACCATGGCGTCGTACCGGCCGGACAGCCACAGGAAGCGGCCGTCGGGGCTGACCCCGCCCATGTCGGGGCTGCCACCGCCCGGCAGATGCCAGGTCGCGACCACCTTGCGCCTCAGCGGGTCCAGGACGCTGATCGTGCCGTTGCCGCGGTTGCTGACATAGAGGCGGTTGCCGTCCCGGCTGGGGTAGAGCCCGTGCGCGTCGGGTCCGGTCGCGATGAACCCGACCTGCCGGAAGGAGGCCGCGTCGACCACGTGCACCCCCGCCAGCTCCTTGTCGGCGACGAAGAACGTGCGGCCGTCGGGGCCGAGCCGGACGTCCTGAGGCGAGGAACCGGGGAGGTCAAGGTAGTCCGTGACCTTCTTGTGAGCCACGTCGAAGCGCAGCAACCGGTGGCCGAACTCGCAGGAGGCGACCAGGAACGTCTCGTCCGCGGAGAAGTCCGCGTGGTCCACTCCGGGGCAGTCGACCGCGACGACGGAGGTCGGTGCCATGGTCTGGGCGTCGTAGAAGCCGAGCTGCTGACGTTGCTCCTGCACGACCATCGCCTCGTGGCCACCGGGCAGGAAGTACATGTTGTACGGGTCGTCGACCGCCACCGCGGGTCCGCGGGGCTTGCCGGTCCGGGGGTCGAAAGGGGTGACGCTGTTGGCCAGGTCGTTCGTCGACCACAGCGTCTTCAGATCGTAGGACGGGACGACGTGCTGGGGGTCCAGTCCGGTCGGGTAGTGGCCGACGACCTTGAGGGCGTACGGGTCGATGACGTCGACCCCACGGCCGGCCGACTCGGGGACGTAGAGCAGGTACGGCACCCCGCGGGTCTGTGGCGCGAGCATGCCGACCCCGGTGTGGGCGTAGACCGCCGCCGGCCCGCGCGGCGCCTGGCCGCCGGTACCCAGTCGCTGTGCCCCGCCCTGGGGCACCACGCTGGCGTCGGTGCGGGTCGCGGCCGACCGCACCGGGCCCCGGCCGCAGGAGACCACGACGGCCAGCAGCGTCAGGGCCGACAGGGCGGCGACGGTCCGCCGCCGGCGTACCCGGGCCGACATGTGGCCGGGCACGGTGGAGGGGGGCATGGGTACAGGATGCCGCGTCCCGCGCCCGGCACCCTGATGCTGGTTCCCGGCACGCCGGCGCTACGGGGGGTTGCGCGTTCGCACCGACAGGCGGGTCACAGGCTCGTCACAGGCCCGTCACAGGTTGTCGTCGACACAGTGTCCTCACCGGGCGCCTGGCCCGGCACCCAGGAGGATCACGCATGAGCAATGACACCCGCGTCCGCCAGTTTCTGCACCGGTGGGGCCGCCCGGTCGCCTGGGGGTTGTCCGGGGTCGTGGCAGGTGGTGTCCTCGTGGGCACCCTCACCGCCCAGGCCGCGTCGACTCCCTCCCCCTCGCCCAGCTCGTCGGCGGCCTCCGAGGCCAACGAGGGCCACGGGCGCGGCCCCCGGGGCGGGCACGGCCCGCGGACCCCGGCGAGTGTGGCCGACGCGGCCAAGGTGAAGGCGGCGGTCCTGGCGAAGTACGCAGGGGCCACCGTCGACGGGGTCGCGGTCGAGGGCAACGGCTTCGAGGCCCACGTGAGGACCAAGGCCGGCCTGAAGCTGCGCGTCCTTCTCGACAAGGCCTTTGCGGTGACCGCGGCTGAGCAGGGCTGCGCCGGGCGCGACGGACGCGGTGGCCCGGGCGATGCTGCCAGGGCTGGTGGGCACAGCAACATGGACCCGGCGCACGAGGCGGCCGAGAGCCCGGAGCGGGCGGCGCAAGAGAAGGCCGACGACGCCGCACACCCGTCGGCCAGCCCGAGCCCCACGGGCTGAGCCGGCCCGGAGCGGATCAGGCCGACGGGCGGGTGGGTTCCGCGGCGAGCGGGAGCCGGAACCAGTAGGTCTTCCCGCCGCAGGGATGCTGCATCCGGCCGTGCGAGCTGGCCAGGTGCTCGACGAGGGACAGTCCCCGGCCACCATCACGATCTGGTGTGCCCACCCCGGCGTGACCGAGGTCGAGGTCGAAGACGCCCACCAGCACGTCCGTGCGCGTGAGGGAGACGGACACCTCCAGCGGCGTGTGGGCGTGGACGATGGCGTTGGTGACCAGCTCGCTGGTCAGCAGCCGCAGGGTGTCGCGGGTGTCGTCCCCGATCTCGGGCAGCCGGTCGCTGACCCAGCTGCGGGCGATCCGCGCACTCACCGCCTCCGGAGGCAGGCTCAGGGTCTCGCGGCGGATGACCTCGTCGTCGGCCTCCCCCGAGGGCACGCTGTCGTGCAGCTGCATGCCATTCCCTCTCGAGAGTGCTATCCCGGGTCAGACTTCGTCGTGCCCAATCCGGGA
The DNA here is from genome assembly GCA_038230355.1 of Mycobacteriales bacterium. Lineage (GTDB taxonomy): Bacteria > Actinomycetota > Actinomycetes > Mycobacteriales > SCTD01 > RYN-111. Next base: position 50,148 of record JBBRNK010000018.1, read on the forward strand.
CAGTTCACCCACTGTCAGTCGCTCCTTGTCGGGTGTGGGAGCCACTTCTTGTCGGGTGTAGGAGTCGCCTTCGGTGTTCCGTCGCCTTTCTACCGCCCGTGGGTGACGGGCCTACGCCGTTGAGATGAGGGCGGTCGCTCAGTCCCGACGGACAGTTGTCAGGTGGGGTCCACCTGCCTCGGGGAGGTCATGATGCGTAGAGCGGTCCAGCACAAGGCTCGGGGGCGGGCTGTCATGGCTGGACTGCTCGTCGCGGCGGTGGCCCTCACCGTCGAACCCGCGACCGGCGGCACCCTCACCACGGGGCTGTCGCCACTCGCCGACACCTACGTCGACGCCAGCGTGCCGGGCACCAACTACGGCACCTCGACCAAGATCAAGGTCGACACGTCCCCCGACGTGCACACCTACCTGCGCTTTGACCTGACCGCCCTCACCGGCACCGTCACCCGAGCGATCCTCACGGTCACGCCGACCAGCTCGCTGTCGGCCGGCCTCGACGTCAGGACCGTCGCCGACGACACCTGGACCGAGAGGGGCATGACCTACACGAACGCCCCAGCCCTGGGACCGGTCGGTGCCACCTCAGGACCCGGTACGACGGGTATCCCGCTCAACATCGACGTCACCTCGATCGTCATCGACGGTGGCGACGTCAACCTCGCCCTCACCGGCCGGTCCACGACCGCATCGTCACTGGCCAGTCGGGAGTCGACGACCCCACCGAGCCTCGTCGTCGACACCACGACGAGCACCACCCCGTCCAACACGGCTCCGCCGACGGTGTCGGGGACGCCGGCCGTTGGCAACAACCTCGTCGCGGGAACGGGCACGTGGGACGGCGCGGCGTACATCACCTACGCCTACCAGTGGCGGCGCTGCGACAGCTCCGGGGCCAACTGCGTGGACCGCGTCGGCGAGACGGCCGCGGCGTACAAGGTCATCAACGCCGACATCGGGAGCACCCTGCGCGTCGTCGTGACGGCCACCAACTCCTACGGCTCGGCAGTCGCCTCGTCGGCGGCGTCGGCCGTCGTGCCGACCCCGCCGCCGCCGGTCGGGGACCGTGTCGTCATGGCCGCCGGCGACATCGCGTGCGGGACGGCGAGCACCGGGTCGGCGTGCATCCAGCAACAGACCTCGGACCTGCTCGTCAACGGCAACCCGGACGCCGTACTCGCCCTGGGGGATGACCAGTACGAGTGCGGGGACCCGTCGGACTTCCAGAACAGCTACGCCCCGTCGTGGGGTCGGGTGCTCGCCAAGACCTACCCGGTGCCCGGCAACCACGAGTACGCCCAGTCGACCGTCGCGAACAGCTCCTGCTACAACCGGCCGTCCGGCGCCCCTGGCTACTACGGCTACTTCGGGAACCGCAGCACTCCCCTGCAGCCGGGGTGCACGGTGAGCTGCAACGGCTACTACAGCTTCGACGTCGGTGACTGGCACCTGATCGCCCTGAACTCCAACTGCTCGAAGGTCGGTGGCTGCAACGTCGGCAACCCGCAGTACACGTGGCTAAAGAGCGACCTGGCCGCGCACCCCAACCAGTGCACCCTCGCCTACTACCACCACCCGCGGTGGACCTCCGGCCAGGAGCTCGACACCACGGCAATGGGACCGATCGTCCAAGCGCTGTACGACGCAAGGGCGGACCTGGTCCTGAACGGGCACGACCACGACTACGAGCGCTTCGCACCGCTGTCACCCACCGGTGCTGTCGACCCGGCGAGGGGCGTCCGCGAGTTCATCGTGGGCACGGGCGGCCGCAACACCTCCACGATGATCACCGTGAAGTCCGGCAGCGAGGTGCGCGACTCCTCCACCTTCGGGGTCCTCAAGCTGACCCTGCACCCGTCCGGCTACGACTGGCAGCTGGTGCCGGTGGCAGGCTCGACCTCGGGCTTCAACGACTCAGGGTCACAGCCCTGCCACCGGGTCAGCGCCGATGACGTCACCGCGCCCACGGCGCCCACGTCGCTCGTCGGCTCGCCGGCAGCATCGGACCGGGCCGACCTCAGCTGGTTCGCCGCCTCTGACGACGTGGGCGTCGTCGCCTACCGCGTCTACCGCGACGGCAGCCTGCTCACCACGATCGGCAACGTGCTCGGCTACGCGGACTCCGGGGCTGGCGCGGGTACGACGCACACCTATGCCGTCGCCGCCGTCGACGCCTCGGGCAACGAGTCGCTACCGACCGCAGGCGTCAGTGTGACGACAGCCCCGGCCCCCGTCTCACCGAACCTGCTCGTCGACGGCTTCGAGACCGGTGGTTTCACGCAGTGGAACACCCTGCTCGGCCTCACGGTGCAGAACGCTACGGTCGATCGGGGGCTGTTCGCGGGACGGTCCGCACCGACGAGCGGGGCGTCCTCCACGGCGCTGAAGTACTTTCCGACGACGGCCACCGAGGTGTGGGCCTCGCAGCGCGTCCGTCTGACGAGCCAGTCGACGGCCTTGACCTTCGGGCGCCTGCGCAGCGCAACGGGTTCTGCGATGGCCTCCGTGGGAATCAGCCCCCGAGGCTTGCTGACCTACACCAACGAGGTCGCCGCCACCACGCAGACGAGCGCGGTGACCTTCACCCCAGGGGTGTGGCACACCGTCGTCCTGCACGCGGCGACCAGCCCGGGCAAGCTCGAGGTCTACCTCGACGGAACCCTGGTCGCCGGGCTGTCCCGGAGTGAGAGCCTCGGCTCGGCGCCCTTCGCCCGCTACAACTCCGGCGACCCGAGCACGAGTCATGTCGGGGACTTTTTCGTCGACGACGTCACGGTCGGAACAGCGCCACCGGCCTGACGGCTGCGAAGGCCTGCTCTGGTGGGTCAGGACAGGTTGCTCGCGGCTCTCGCCGGTAGGAGCTGCCTGGCCCTCTGGACGACACGAGCCGAACACCGCACCACTACGGCGCGAGAGTTGACCTGGCTACGCCGACCACATGACGCGGTTCGGCCGCGGCCGGTCCCATCATCGGGGAGTTGGAAGGGGAACCGCGGCGGTGACGGTCAGGCAGCGGGTGCTCGTCGTGCTCACCCTCGGCCTCGTCGGGCTGCTCGGGATCACGACTACGCCAGCCCAGAGTGCTGGGACCACGCAGTCCCTGAGTGCCATCGCAGACAGCTACACGGACGCGAGCACGCCGACCACGGGGTACGGCAGCTCAGCCAAGCTTCGGGTAGACACGTCCCCGGTCGTGCGCAGCTACCTGCGCTTCGACCTGACGGGGGTGAGTGGGACTGTCACGCAAGCGACGCTGAACCTCACTCCCGTCAGCACCCTGGCCAGCGGACTGGAGGTTCGTTCCGTCGCGGACGACACGTGGACCGAGAGCGGCGTCACCGCGGCCACCGCACCTGCGCCTGGCGCCCTGCTCGCCACGTCTGGCGCGGCGACCTCCGGCAGCGCACTCACGGTCGACGTGACCGCCGGCGTGGTCGCTGGCGGGCACGTCAATCTCGCCTTGCTCGGGCGGTCCACGACCGCCCTCGCCCTCGGCAGCAGGGAGTCGACAACACCGCCGGTCCTGACGGTTACGACCAGTGGCGCCACGGGGGCACCGCAGAACACCGCACCCCCATCCATCAGCGGCACTCCCTCCGTGGGCAGCATCCTGACAGCGGCTCCGGGGACGTGGACCGGCTTGCCGACGTATGCCTACCAGTGGCAGCGCTGCGTTCCTTCGTGCAGCAACGTGGGCGGGGCGACGGGTCAGACCTACACCGTCGTCAGTTCTGATCAGGGGGCCACGCTGCAGGTGGTCGTGACGGCCACCAACGGGTCGGGCTCGGTGTCAGCGACCTCGCCGCCCACGTCCGTCGTACCGGGGTCGGGGACAACCACGACCACGACCCTGGCAGCGGTCGCGGACGCCTACGTCGATGCGGGCACACCCTCGACGGCCTATGGCCTGGGCACGCGGCTGCGGGTGGATACCTCCCCGGTGGTGCGCAGCTTCCTGCGCTTCAGCCTCACCTCGCTCAGTGGAGCTGTGACCTCGGCGGTCCTGCGGGTGACGCCGACGAGCACGTCGTCGTCCTCCCTCGAGGTGCATGTCGTCGCCGACGACACCTGGGTCGAGAGCGCGATCACCGCCGCCAACGCACCACCAGTCGGTGCGCTCGTGCGCGTCTCCGGGCCGGCCACGGCCGGTACTCCCTTGGCCGTCGACGTGACCTCTGTCGTGGCTACCGGCGGCACAGTCGACCTGGCTCTCGTGGGACTCTCCTCGACCGCGATCGCTCTGGCGAGCAGGGAATCCAGCACCGCGCCGACGCTGACCGTGACCACCGACCCGGCCGGGCCATCGACTCCGCAGAACACCTCTCCACCGTCGATCGGAGGGACCCCAGTCGTCGGCAACACCCTTGTCGTCTCCCCCGGCAGCTGGAGCGGAACGCCCACCATCACCTATGCCTACCGATGGCAGCGCTGCGGATCCTCCTGCGCGAACCTCGCCGCCACCGGTGCGACCTACCAGGTGGTGGCAGCTGACCTGGGAGCGACGCTGCAGGTCGTGGTGACGGCTACCAACGCAGCGGGGTCGGCATCAGCCACGTCGGGTCGCACCGCTCCGGTCACGCAGGCCTCGGCCGACCCTGTCGTGATGGCGGCCGGTGACATCGCCTGCGGCACGAACAGCACGGGTGGCAGCTGCGTCCAGGCCCTCACCTCCGACCTGCTCGTCAACGGTGCCCCAGACGCCGTACTCCCCCTGGGGGACAACCAGTACGAGTGCGGGGAGCTGTCGGACTTTACGAGCTACTACGGCCCGACCTGGGGCCGGGTCCTCAGCAAGACGCACCCCGTGATCGGCAACCACGAGTACAACACCAACGGCACCACCTGCTCCGGCCGACCGGTCGGAGCGCCGGGCTACTACAGCTACTTCGGCAGTCGTGCGACGCCACTCGAGAGCGGCTGCACGGTCAACTGCCTCGGCTACTACAGCTACGACCTCGGCGCGTGGCACCTGATCGCACTCAACTCGGTCTGCAACCAGGGCGGCCTGTGCGCGGTCGGATCCCAGCAGTACCAATGGTTGCAGGCGGACCTGGCCGCGCACCCCGGGCGCTGCACCCTGGCGTACTACCACCATCCGCGATGGACGTCCGGCCAGCAGGGCGAGACGCTCGCCATGGCCCCGATGGTCCAGCTCCTCTACAACGCCGGCGCCGACCTCGTGCTCAACGGCCACGACCACGACTACGAGCGGTTCGCGCCGATGGCGCCGGACGGCAGCGTCGACCCCGCCCGCGGGATCCGTGAGATCGTCGTCGGGACAGGCGGCCGGAACCCGACCTCGTTCATCGCCGTCAAGCCGGGCAGTGAGGTGCAGGACGCCAGAACCTTCGGGGTACTGCGGCTCGGACTGCACCCGGACAGCTACGACTGGTCGTTCCTGCCTGTGGCCGGCGCCACGTCCGGCTTCAGCGACAGCGGCTCGCAACCGTGTCACAAGGCGGCCGCTGCGGACACCAGCGTTCCCTCGACCCCCTCGCAGCTCACGGCCGCTCCGGCCGGCGCAACCCGCGTCGACCTGCACTGGACGGCGGCGACCGACAACACCGGGGTCGTGGCCTACCGCGTCCTGCGCGACGGCGGGGTGGTCGCGACTGTCGGCAACATCCTTGGCTATGGCGACCGGACCGTGGCCGCCGGGTCGACGCACTCCTATCGCGTCGTGGCCGTGGACAGCTCGGGAAACCCCTCCTCCCAGAGCGTATCGGCCTCGGCGACCACCGGGCCCGCGCCGGCCACGGCGCCCTTGCTGGTCGACGGCTTCGAGTCCGGTCGCTTCGGCGTTTGGAACACCGTCAACGGCCTGCTGGCGCAGCAGTCCACCGCTCGCACCGGCGTCTGGGCGGCCCGCTCGAGCGTCACCAACGGACGTGCGAGTTCGTTGACCATGACCTTCGGCAGCGCCCACAACGAGGTCTGGCTGCAACATGTGGTCTACCTGGAGTCCGCGTCCACAGCGCTCGGTTTCTCTCGCCTTCGCAACGCCTCGGGGGCCTCCGTCGTGACGCTGGGCATCGACAGCCTCCGCCGCCTGACTCTCACCAACGACGTGTCCGGCGTGACCCGCACGTCCACCACGACGGTCCCCCAGGGCAGCTGGCACACCCTGGTCCTGCACGTCAACGTGTCCGCCCAACTCGTCGACGTCAGCCTCGACGGAGCAGCCGTCGTCGGGCTGACCTCGAGCTCGGAGGTGCTCGGCTCATCCTCCCTGGCCAAGGGTCAGGTCGGTGACGCTGGCACCACCCACGTAGGCGTCTTCGACCTCGACGACGTGGTGATGTCGACAGCTGCTCTGCCCTAGCCCGCGGGGCCGGTCCGCGGAGCGTCAGGTTCCGTGCATGTGGATTCCAGCGGGTGTGTGACGCAACCAGGCCGCCCGGTCAGCCCTCGAGGCGGAAGGCCACCTTCAGGCCGACCTGGAAGGTAATGGCGCCATCGTTGCCCACGGCGCCGCGAGTCTCGGTCACCTCGAAGTACTCGACGTTGCGCACCGTCTTGGAGACGCGGGCGACCCCGTTGCGGACCGCCTCCGCAATCGACTCCGTGGAGGTCCCGACGACCTCGGTGACGCGGTAGATGTGATCACTCATCAGGTGTCCTTCGGTCGACGGCCGATGGTGCGGCCGAGCCAGGTGAGGGGGTCGTACTTCCTGTCGACAACGCGCTCCTTGAGGGGGATCAGCGCGTTGTCGGTGATGTGGATGCCTTCGGGGCAGACCTCGGTGCAGCACTTGGTGATGTTGCACATCCCGAGCCCCGCCTGCTCACGGGCGAAGTCCTTGCGGTCGACCGTGTCGAGGGGGTGCATGTCGAGCTCCGCGATCCGCATCAGGAAGCGGGGACCGGAGAAGGCCTCCTTATTGTCCTCGTGGTCGCGGACCACGTGGCACACGTCCTGGCACAGGAAGCACTCGATGCACTTGCGGAACTCCTGCGAGCGCTCGACGTCGACCTGCTGCATCCGGTAGGTGCCATCAGCTTCGCGCGCCTTCGGCGTGAAGGCTGGGATGGCGGCGGCCTTCTTGTAGTTGAAGGACACGTCCGTCACGAGATCCCGGATCACCGGGAAGGCCCGCAGCGGCGTGATCGTCACGACGTCGTCCTCGGCGAAGTCGCCCATCCGGCACAGGCACATCAACCGCGGCTTGCCGTTAATCTCGGCGCTGCACGACCCGCACTTGCCGGCCTTGCAGTTCCAGCGGACCGCGAGGTCCCCGGCCTGGGTGGCCTGCAGGCGGTGCAGGACGTCGAGCGCCACCTCGCCCTCGTTGACCTCGACCTCGTAGTCCTGCAGGGCACCGCCGTCGGGCCCACCCCGCCATACCCGCAGCTTTCCCAGGTAGCTCATGTCGTCGACTCCTCGAAGATCTCGGCCAGGTCCGGCGGCATGACGGGCAGGTCCTTGCGGGCCAGGTCGATCGACCCGGCGTCGTTGAGCGTGCAGATCAGGTTGAGCTTTCCCCACTCGGGCGACGGTGTCGGGAACTCGTCGCGGGTGTGCCCGCCGCGGCTCTCCTCCCGCGCGATCGCGGCCTTCGCGATGCACTCGGAGACCCGCAGCAGGTTGCGCAGGTCGATCGCGAGGTTCCAGCCAGGGTTGAACACGCGGTCCCCACCCACCTTGAGCTTGCGGGTCTTGAGGTCCTCGATGGTGGCGAGCGCCTGCTGGACCTCCGCTCCGTTGCGGATGATCCCGACCAGCTCCTGCATCGCCTGCTGCAAGGTCGCCCAGACGGTGTACGGGTTGTCGCCCGCCTCGTTCGTGAACGGCAACAGGGCCTCAGCCTCGGCGGTGGCGAGATCGGCTTCGGTCGGAGCGACGGCACTGGTGCGCTTGGCGTGCGCGGCGGCCGCCGTACCGGCGCGCTTGCCGAACACGAGCAGGTCCGACAGCGAGTTGCCCCCCAACCGGTTCGACCCGTGCATCCCACCGGAGACCTCACCGGCAGCGAACAGGCCGGAGACGCTCGCCTCCTGCGTCTCGGGGTCGACCTCGACGCCGCCCATTACGTAGTGGCAGGTCGGTCCGACCTCCATCGGCTCCTGGGTGATGTCGACTTCCGCCAGCTCCCGGAACTGGTGGTACATCGACGGCAACCGTCGCTTGATGTCCTCGGCGCTGCGACGGGAGGCGATGTCGAGGAAGACCCCGCCGTGGGGGGACCCGCGGCCGGCCTTGACCTCGGTGTTGATGGCCCGGGCGACCTCGTCGCGGGGGAGTAGCTCAGGGGGGCGCCGGTTGTTGGCGTGGTCGTCGTACCAGCGGTCCGCCTCTGCCTCGTTGTCAGCGGTCTCGGCGGCGAAGTAGGGCGGGATGTAGTCGAACATGAAGCGCTTGCCCTCGGAGTTGCGCAGCACCCCGCCCTCCCCGCGCACCGACTCGGTGATGAGGATCCCCTTGACCGAGATGGGCCAGACCATGCCGGTCGGGTGGAACTGCAGGAACTCCATGTTGACCAGCGAGGCTCCGGCGCCGAGCGCGAGGGAGTGGCCGTCGCCGCTGTACTCCCAGGAGTTCGACGTGACGATGTAGGCCTTGCCGACGCCGCCGGTGGCGAGGATGACCGACGGGGCGGACCAGCTGACGAACTGCCCGTCGATGCGGCGGTAGCCGAAGGCGCCGGTGATCGCATTGCCCCCAGTGCCCCCGTCGGTCAGGAGCTTGGTGACGGTGTGCTCCATGAACACGTCGATGCCCAGGGCCACCGCGCGCTGCTGCAGGGTCCGGATCAGCTCCAGACCGGTGCGGTCACCGACGTGGGCGAGCCGGGCGAAGCGGTGTCCGCCGAAGTCGCGCTGGGAGATCAGCCCGTCCTTCGTGCGGTCGAACAGGGCTCCCCACTGTTCGAGCTCGCGGACCCGGTCGGGGGCCTCCTTCGCGTGCAGCTCGGCCATCCGGTAGTTGTTGAGCATCTTGCCGCCGCGCATGGTGTCGCGAAAGTGCACGCGCCAGTTGTCGTCCGGGTAGACGTTGCCCATCGCGGCCGCGATCCCGCCCTCGGCCATCACCGTGTGGGCCTTGCCCAGCAGCGACTTGCAGACCACCGCGACCCGGGCGCCCTGGTCGTGGGCCTCGATGGCGGCGCGCAGACCCGCGCCGCCGGCACCGATCACGATCACGTCGTACGCGTGGTTGTCGATCATGTGAGCACGTCCTCTCAGCTGACCCAGCGCGGGTCGGTGAACGCACCCGAGCTGACCAGCAGCACGTAGACGTCGGTGAGGGCCACGCCGAACAGCGAGACCCAGGCGAGCTGCATGTGCCTGTGATTGAGGGTGGAGACGTAGCCCCACAGCTTGTAGCGCACCGGGTGTTTGGAGAAGTGTGTGAGGCGGCCGCCGATGATGTGGCGGCAGGAGTGGCACGAGAGCGTGTAGAGCCACAGCAGCGTCGCGTTGAGCACCATCACCGCGGTGCCGAGGCCGATCCCGAAGTGGTGGCCGCCGTCCTTCTCGAAGCGGAAGGCCAAGATCGCGTCGTAGGTCAAGATGACGTTGAAGACCATGCCGGCGTAGAAGAAGTACCGGTGGATGTTGTTGCCCAGCAGCGGGAGCTTGGTCTCGCCGCTGTAGCTCTGGTGCGGTTCGGCGACGGCGCAGGCCGGCGGGGAGAGCCAGAACGAGCGGTAGTAGGCCTTGCGGTAGTAGTAGCAGGTGAGCCGGAAGCCGAGCGGGAAGATCAGGATGAAGATCGCCGGCGTGAAGAAGGCGTTGCTCGGGAAGAGGTCGATGCTCGGGGCGTCACCGCAGCCGGACTTCGACAGGCACGGGGAGTAGAACGGCGAGATGTAGGGGTCCTTGTAGAACTTCGACCCCATGAACGCGCGGATCGTGGAGTAGATGATGAACGCCACGAGCACGAGGACGGTGATGAGCGGCTGGATCCACCACCGGTCGGTCCGCAAGGTCTTGGCGTCGATCCTCGCGCGGCCCGGCGTACCGGTTCCTGCGGGGGCTATGGCGGTCATGCGGTCCTTTCGTCGTTCGTGCGGCACACGCCTTGCTCGAGCGGGCAGGTGGCCTACCGGCCGCCACCGAGGCCTTCGTCCTCGGCGTCTATCCAGAACTCCTGCGGGTACGCCGTGTCGTCGATGGTCTCCATGACCTGCATGACCGGCCCCGGCTCGGGGCTCTCGGCAGCCGGGGCGCCGGCCAGCAGGTCGAGGTCCTGCCGAACCCGCTCGACGTCGACTGTGAGGCGGCGGGCGTCGAGGGTGTCGCCGAACCGCCCGGCCAGGGCGTGGACGGCGTGCTCGAGAGTGGTCACGGCCTCGCGGACTGCCGTCACGTCGTCCTGAACGGTCATCGTCATCTGACCTTCCGCGTACCGGTCGGTGGCTGCTCCTCGGACGGGGTGCAGACGAAGCGCAGACAACACGACCCAACCACACCGGCGCAACCACCCACGCGGGCCGTGCCGGTCGGGGCGCCTACAGGCAGCGCACAGGCTCGGCTGGCAGGATAGCCGGGTGATGCCACTGCGCCGGACTGCCGGTGTGCTCACCGCGGCGCTGCTCGCCACGGGAGTGCTCGCGGGGTGCGGAACGACCAGCCGCGAGGCCCTCCCCACGTGCACGGCCGGGACGGTGGTGCTCAGCCCGGAGCAGACGGCGAACGCCGCGACCATCGCGGCGGTCGGCAAGCGCCTCGGGCTGCCCAACCACGCCGTCACGGTGGCCCTCGCCACGGCCTTCCAGGAGTCGGGGATGCGCAACCTGACCTACGGCGACCGCGACTCGCTCGGGTTGTTCCAGCAGCGGCCGTCCCAGGGCTGGGGCACGCGGCAGAGGGTCCAGACCCCGCGGCTGGCCGCCGCGAGCTTCTACGCGCACCTGCTCAAGGTCCGCGGCTGGGCGAGCCTGCCGGTGACCGACGCGGCCCAGCGGGTCCAGCACAGCGCGGCGCCGGCCGCCTACGCGCAGTGGGAGGACTCCGCCCGCGAGCTGGCCCGTGCGCTCACCGGCGAGGTCCCCGCCGGGCTGACCTGCTGGTTTCGACCGGCGGGCACTACCCGGGCTTCGACCGCGCTGAGCAGCGTGGCTGTCGCCGAGCTCGGACCCGGGGGCCTGACCCGGACGCGCACGGCGGCCACGACCTGGACCACCGCCACCTGGCTCGTCGCCCATGCCTCGTCGTACGGCGTGTCCTCGGTGAGGGTCCGCGGGCAGAGCTGGACGGCCAAGCGCGGCACGTGGAAGGCCGACCCGGCCGCCGCTGCGCTCCAGTGGTCCTGACGAGGTCGGTTCAGAAGCTGTGGCCCAGCCCGTAGGTCAGGCAGGTGCCGTAGGCGGTAGCGCCGACGAACGCCGAGATGACGACCGTGGCGCTGACCCGGACCCACCGCTTGTGCGGTCCGGTCATCGCGGGCGGCAGGTAGGCCTGTGGCAACGTCGAGCCGCGCAGCAGCTCCAGGTAGTGCGGGTCGGGCTGCGGCTCGGTCCCGTCCCCGGCGACCATGTGGCCGGCTACGGAGTACCCACTGTCCTGGTCCTGGAGCGTCATGGCTCAACGGTACGCCGGTGAGGCAGGATCACCCACCATGAGCGACGAACCGGCCTACAGCACGTGCAGTGGGTGCGGCACGACGGCGGCCGACAGGCCCGTGACCTGGTCGCTGCAGGTCGGCGCTCGCGGGCCGCAGTGGCTGTGCGAGCGCTGCACCCGCGACAACCTCCGGTCGATCGAGGGCAAGCTCGACGAAGCCTGGTGGTAGGGCCGGTCAGCGGCGGGACGGGGCGTCGACCGTCCCTGGCGGGGCGAACCCGGGCTGCCACTTCTGCATGAGCGCCTGGAACGGCGCCTCGCCACCGAGCTGGCACAGGACACCAAGCGTTCCGGTCGTGACCCGGTGGATCAGCAGGTACGACGGGGGCAGGTTGAGCTGGCGTCCCAGCTGCGACGCGGGGCTGCGCGGGTCACCGAGGCGCATCGCCTGAGCACGGAGCCAGTCCCGGGAGAACTGGAACGTCGGCCCGGCGATCGGCTCGAGCAGCGGTCGTAGGTAGTCGAGCACCGCCTGCGCGTCGACGGTGATGCCGGCCTTGACGAAGCCCTCCTCGCGCAAGGCCTCCAGGACGTCGTCCGCCCGGCCTTCCAGGGCGAGCCGCGAGAGCCGCCCGATCGGTTCGGGGGCGCCGTCGGGGAGCCGGTTGACGGCCCCGAAGTCGATGACGCCGAGGCGACCGTCGGGCAGCAGCCGGAAGTTGCCCGGGTGCGGGTCGGCGTGCAGCAGCCCGGCGAGGACCGGCCCCGAGAACAGGAACGTCGCCAGAAGCGTCGCGGCGCGGTCGCGCTGCTCCTGGGTGCCCTCCCGGATGATGACGGCCAGTGAGACGCCGTCGATCCACTCGGTGACGAGGACCCGGTCGGCGAAGGCCACGACGCCGGGGACGCAGATGTCCGGGTCGTCGTCGAAGGCGTCGTGGAAGCTCGCCTGGCTCTCGGCCTCGAGCTGGTAGTCCAGCTCCTCGGCGACCCGGGCCTCGAGCTCCTTGAGCAGCGGCTTGACGTCCAGGCCGGGGGAGAAAGCTGCGAACACGCGCGCGAGCCGGCCGAGCTGACGGAGGTCCCCGAGCAGGGCCTTGCCGGCGCCCGGGTACTGGATCTTGACGGCGACCTCGCGGCCGTCGCTCCACACCGCTTTGTGCACCTGACCGATGCTCGCCGCGGCGGCCGGCTTGTCGTCGAAGGTCGTGAACTGCTCCCGCCAGTCGGCGCCGAGCTGGTCGGCGAGCACGGCATGCACCGTCGCGGCCGGCAGCGCCGGGGCGGCTTCCTGCAGCTTGGTCAGTGCCGCACGGTAGGGCGCGGCCACCTCCTCGGGCAGGGCTGCCTCGAAGACACTCATGGCCTGGCCGAACTTCATCGCACCGCCCTTGAGCTGGCCCAGGACCTGGAACAGCTGCTCGGCCGTGCGCGCCTGCAGCTCGGCCGCGACCAGCTCGGCCGGCCGGCCCCCGAGGCGCTTGCCCAGACCGATCGCGCCGCGCCCGGCCACGCCCAGCGGCAAGGTGGCGAGCTTGGCGCCGCGGGCGACCGTGCGCTTGGGGATGTCGTTCACCCGTCCAGTCTCCCGGTACGCCGGGTGGCGCGCCTGTTCGGCCCTCACGGGCCTATCAGGCGACCTCCGCGATCGGCGTCGCCGAGGACCACGCGCAGGGGCATGCGGGGTGCTTCGGCCAGGTCCGCCGGCGCCAACGCCAGCCGGGCGTCTCGAGCTCGAGGGTTCCGCCGATCGCCCCGGGGGAGCCGCCCTCGAGCAGCTCCAGCACCTGCAGGGACGCCTGGGCGGCGACGGCAGCGGCGAGGACCACGTCGCAGGGCTCGGGAGCGCGCGGACGTCGGCTCAGCTGAGCGGACAACGCCGGCCAGTCCGGGTCGATGCAGGCCCTGACCAGCTCGAGGCAGCCAAGACACGGTGAGCTGCCGGGCAGGACGAGCGGCCCCACGATGCCCACGCTGCCCTGCACCCGAGCGACCAGGTGCGCCTGGGCGTCCCGCACCAGCCACGTGGCGGTCTCGGTGGCGCCGTCGTCGGTGAGCACCACCAGGGCCGGCCGGCGGGTGGCCCACGCAGCTCGCCGCTGCGCCTTGAGGCCGCGGGGGACCGCATCACCCTGGGGGTCACCACCTGCGGCCTCCTCCTCCAGGTGCCCGCGCAGGTCGACGGTGCCGACCCCCGCATCGACAAGCAGCGCCGCCAGCGGTGCTCCCACCCGACCCCTGCCCTGCACGACCACCCGCGCCGCGCGGCGGTCGTGCAGCGCCTGCGTGGCGCCGCCCCCGTGCACCAGGGTGAGCGCCGCCAGGTCCGGTCCCATTCGTTGCCGCTCCTCCCGGCTCAGCGGTGCCGGGCCGCCTGATGCATCGGCAGTCACGGTCGACATCGAAGGCACCACGCCGCCCGACCGCAGCAGGTCCGCGTCGAGCAGCAGGCCGCCTTCCTGGAGCAGCTCCAGCAGGGCATCGACGTCCTCGCAGCCCAGCGACCGGGCCGACCGCACCACCTCCGCGCGGGTGCGGGTGCCGTCGAGCAGCGGCAGGACGACCCGGCGCTGCGCGTCGAGCCCCGCGATGACCACGGCACGGGAGCCCAGCCCGACCTGGAGCGTCTCGCGGTCGCGCCACAGGCGCCGGGCTGCAGGGATGAGGGCAGGACGCACAGGGACCTCCGGGGGCACGCACGGGATGCAGGGGCGACGTGATGTCGACGGGGAGGACCGTCGCACCGTTGCCCTGTGGACTGCGGAGGCCGTCCACAGGCCGGTGCTTTCTCCACAGCCTCCCTGCGGTGGGGAAGCACGAGAGGACGGCCCCGCGGTGCGGGACCGTCCTCTCGGGATGAACGGGGGTGGTGGTTAGGCCTTGCCGAGGATGCGGTTCATCTTGGTCCCGCACACCGGGCACAGGCCCTGGGCCATGCGGCGACCGGAGTCGCTCACCTTGACCTCGCCGTCGAAGTCCCGCTTCTCCTTGCACTTCACGCAGTAGCCGTTGTAGGTCTCCGCCACGGTGGCCTCCAGAGTCTCAGTCGGGGCGTCGCCCCGTTGCCCAACGCCGGTTGGCGCGCGGCGTTTCGTGAGAAGACCCTAGCGGTCTCACGGCGCGATCACGCCGTGGGCGGGCTTTGGGCGTGGCGGAGGCACCGCCCAGGGCGGTGCGCGACGGGGTCGGGGAGCCGTGGGCAGAGCGGCCGTGAGGGCCGGGAACGCGCCCTGGGCGGGACCTGGAGCCGTCGTGGTGGTCGCTCCGGGGGTGCCTACGTCGGCCCCCGCCAGAAGCAACGAGAACGTGAAGGCGGACCCCACGTTGAGGGTCGACGTGCAGGTCAGGGTGCCTCCCATGGCGGAGGCGAGCTGACGGGCGATGTACAGCCCGAGGCCGGTGCCGCCGGTCGTCATGAGCATCGGGTCCTCGACCCTGTGGAACTTGTCGAACACCCGCTCGAGCTGGTCGGCGGGGATGCCGCGCCCGACGTCCTCGACCTCGACGAACGCCCGCAGCCCCTCGACCCGCAGACGGACGGCGACCGGCGTACCGGGGCGGGAGTACTTGAGGGCGTTGCCGACCAGGTTGGTCAGGACACCGATGGCGCGGAACGGGTCGCAGGCGACGTGCACCGCCTCCTCGGGGACGGTGATGGTGACCCGGTGGCCCTGCTCCCCGAAGTCGCCGCAGGCGCGGCGTACCAGGGTGGACAGGTCGTCGTGGGCCATGTCGACCTTGGCCTGGGCACTGCCCTCGGTGGCCGAGATGCGGGAGGCCAGCAGGAGGTCCTCGACGAGGCGGGCCAGGTGGGTCGCGCGGTCGGAGATGACGTCGAGGCACTCCCGGCGCTTGTCCTCGGTCATCGCGTGGCCCCGGCGGCGCAGCAGGTCGGCGTAGCCCTTGATGGGCGTCACCGGGGTGCGGAGCTCGTGCGACACGGTCGCGATGAAGTCGGCCTTGAGGCGCTCGACCTGCCGCTCGCGGGTCACGTCGTGCAGGATCACGACGTCCCGGACGAGGGTGCCGCCCTCGTCGAAGGCGCCGGCGTGGGCGCAGCGGACCACCCGCTGCTCGCCGTCGTCGCGGCTGAGGGTGAGCTCGACGGTGGCCCGCGGGGTGTCCACGGTGAGCAGGGCGCTGCCGGCCAGGAACGGGTCGAGCGGTGTCCCGTCACCCGCGGACGCGGTCACCAGCGCGGGCAGGGGACGGCCGAGGGCGCTGGTCCCGGTGCGGCCGGTGAGCGTCTCGACAGCCGGGCTCCAGAGCTGTACGACGCCCTCGCCGTCCAGGACGAGGATGCCGTCGGAGGACTGGTCGACGACCGCCTTGAGCTTGCTGCGCTCCTCGACGAGCCGCTGCAGGTGGGCCGCACCACGCACGGCCACGGCCAGTGCGCTGGCCAGCGGGGTGAGCAGGGTCAGCTCGCGTGAGCCGAGCGAGCGGTGCCGGTCGCGGGTGGCCAGGACGATGACACCGATCTGCTGGCCCTCGGCCTCGAGAGGGGCGAGCACGGCCCGCCGCCACTCCTCGGGGATCTCGTCCTCGAGCACCGTCGCGCCCTCAGAGGTGCTGCGGCGCAGCAGGTCTGACTCCGCAGGGGTCGCCACCCGCCGGTGCCGCCCCCGCTCGCGGTCATCGACGATGCTGGTCGGGTGATGGCCTCCGGGAAGGGCCATGGGGTCGAGCACGGCCAGCGCCAGGTCGGCCCCGAAGGCGCGCCGGGTGAGGTCCAGGAAGGCTTCGAGGACCTCGTCGGTGTCGAGGCGCCCCGCGAGCACCTGGGACAGGGCGAGCAGCTGGGTGGAGCGTTCCCGCTCGTCGGACTCCTGGGCGGCGGCCTTGAAGGCGAAAGTGAGCGCGACGGCCGGCATGAGGGAGAAGGGCAGCAGGGCGGGGGCGGCGCCGGCCAGGGTGACCGCCGTACCGCCGAGGGCGACGGTGCCGATGGCCATGACGCCGGACAACTTCGCGCCGTCGCGGACGACGGCCCACGGGTCGTCGCCGGACAGGACCGCGAGCACCCTCGACAGGGCCACCAGGTTCACGCCGGTGAGCCCGAGCATGCCGAGGGTCAGGCCGACCGTCGTGCGGGGGGTGAGGCCTTCGCCGGGGGCGGCGACCAGGTGGACCGTGACCACCAGGACGGCGACCGCGGCGGCCAGGTTGCCACCGTTGAAGAGGACCTTGACCAGCCCGCGGTGCCGGACCGTCGAGCACAGGACGGTAGCCACGACCGGCACGACCAGGGCCCACGTTCCCGGCAGGATCAGGACGTCGACGACGCACGCCGCCTCGAAGAGCGTCAGCTCCTCGGTCTGTTCGCCGTGCCGCACCCGCACCGCGACCCAGTCCCCGGCGAAGGTGAGAGCCAGGCACAGCCCGACCAGCGCCCAGCCGTGCGCCCATGCCAACCACCCATGGCCCGACACCGGCTCTACGGCGGGAGCGTCCCGCACGACCAGGAGCGCCGTGAGCTGCACGAGCACGCCGACGGCGGCGACGAGCGCGACCAGGCGTCCCAGCCGTCCTGTCACGTGGTCTCCTCGCTCCCGGCCCCTCACGCGAGGGGTCACGAGGAAGGCATCGGCAGCCGTGGTGTCGGGTCGAGCGGTCCGTGCCGGCGGGACCGCTCTCAGGACCAGTCGGTGTCGGCCCACTGGCGGGCGGCCCACTGTCTCGCGGCCCACTGGCGGGCGGCCCACTGGCGGGCGCTCCAGTTGGTGTCGGCCCACTGCCGGGCGGCCCACTGCCTGGCCTCGGGTGACAACCGCGCCCAGGCGTTGGCTGCGGCAACCTGGTCGCCGTTCAGCAGGGCGTCCAGCAGGTCGGCCCAGGCCTGCTCGCAGGCCGGGGCGGGTGGGGTGCGCCGCGGGTGGACCCGAGGGGTCCGCGCGTTGAGCGCCTCGTCGAGATTCACGCCGCCGGCACCGGTCACCCGTCGGGGGCCGTCGACGTCGTACGCCGTGTCGGTCAAGAGGTCCTTGACCTGGTCGGGGGACAGTGCTGGCCGGTCGGCGAGCAGGACGGCAGCGGCCCCGGACGTGACGGCGGTCGAGAAGGACGTGCCCGAGCCGGTGAGGTAGCCGTCGCCCACACGCGATCCGGGGTTGTCGGCCCAGACCTGCGAGCCCGGCGCCCCGGTGCTCACGACGTGCGTGCCGGGGGCGACCAGGTCGGGCTTCTGGATGCCCTGAGGGGCCGGACCCTGCGAGGACCACGCGGAGACCGCGTCGTCACGGTGGCGTGCGGTGCCGTTCTCGTCGAGGCCGCCAACGGTGAGCAGGACCGGGTCGAGGCCGGGGCTGGTGATGCTGCCGCGACCCTGTGCCCCGTCGTTGCCGGCGGGGACGACGACGGTGATGCCCTTGCGCCACAGCGCCTCCAGGGCCCGGGTGAGCGGGTCGAGCTGGTAGGGCAGCGGGCTTCCAGAGGACAGCGACAGGTTGACCACGTCGACCTCGGGGTGCGTCGCGACGGCCTGGAGGCCCGCAAGGACGCTGACCAGGTCGGAGCTGCCGTCGTCCTGTGCGACGCGGACGTCGAGGATCCGGGCGCCCGGGGCGACCCCGGCGTAGCGACCGCCGGACGATGCCCCGTTGCCGGCCACGAGGCCGGCGACGAACGTGCCGTGACCGTAGCCGTCGCCCTCGCCCGCGCCGCTCACGTCGACGTGCTCGACCCGTCCGGCGAGGTCGGGGACGTTCGCGACGCCGGTGTCGACGACCGCGACCGTGCTGCCGGCACCCTCGCCGTGGGGGGCGCCGAGGCCGAGCGTGCGGCGTACCGTTCCCGGGGGTCCCGAAGAGGGGCTGGTCGCGCTGACGGTGACGGGCCGGTCGGGCAGGACCGTGAAGCGGCCCCCGAGGTCGGCGCCGCGGGGCAGGCGAGCGCTCACGCCACCGATGAGGGGGAGCCGGTCCAGGACTTCGCCGCCGGCCGCGCGGATGGCCCGAGCCGCGTCGCCCGCTCCGGTGACGACGACGGTCTGCAGCGGGCCAGGCCGCGGCGAGGCCTGGGCACCGGCTGGCAGGGCGGTGAGGGCCGTCAGGCCGGCGAGGGCCAGGGCGAGCACGCCGGGCGCCCCCGGGCGCCGGGCCGGCGACCGCCCCGTGCCTGTCGTGCGACTGATGGTGATGGGCGTGCGGCTGCCTGTCGCGTCCACGGCCTCGTCCTGTCGTCCGTCCTGGTTCACTCCCCAAGTCGTCGGGCCGCTGCACCCCCCGAATGGCCACTCGATCGGGTGAGGGCCGTCACGCTGAGTCAAAAGTGGCATGTGACAAGCGACACGGAGTGAACAGGCGGTTGCCCCGCTGACCTGCGGGTATCCGCGATGCGACCGTCGCAGGTGCTTGCTGACCGCTAGCAGGAGCAAGCAATCGCGCATACCGTCGTGCTTGTCAGCATCCGCAGGCCTGACATCAGGCTGCTCACCGAGAGGAAGGTGAGGTCCCCCGCCCGCCCGCACGACCTCACCCAGGGGTCGCCGGCGTCCGGGCAGCGACCAGCGCCCCATGACCCCAACCCCGTCCCGCGACTCCACGACCCACTCCCCACAACGGCCCGCCTCCGAGCGCCGTCCGTCCCGCACCCGCCGCGACACCCTTGCTGCGCGCCACCGGGCGCGCCTTGCCGGCGGCGTCCTGACCGGTCTCGCGCTGTGCGCCGGCGTCGCGGCCGCCACCGGCACGTTGCACCTGCCGACGACCGGCTCGATCGGCTCCCGTCCTGTCTCCCTGGCCGCCCCACCCTTGCCCGCGCAGAACGTCGTCCGCCCGGCGGCCGTGCGGATCCCCCGCGCCAGCCGGGGTGGAGTACGTACCGCGCTTGCTCCGGTCCGCTACGAGTTCCGCACCGTCCCCGTCGGCTCCAGCTTCTCCGGCAACGCCTCCTGGTACGGCGGCTTCTTCCAAGGCCGGCGTACCGCCAACGGCGAGCGGTTCGACACCAACGACCTGACCGCCGCCAGCAAGACGCTTCCCTTCGGGACCCGTCTACGGGTGTGCCGTGAAGGGCGGTGCATCGTCGTCCGCGTCAACGACCGTGGTCCCTACGTAGCCGGCCGCATGCTCGACCTGAGCCGCGCCGCACGGGACGCTCTCGGCTACGACGGCGTCGCCTACGTCACGGCCACCCCCGTCATCACCCGCAGTGTCGCGCTGCGGCCGGCCCTTCGAGCGGCACCCGGTCCGGCCGCGCGGCCGCCCGTGCGTCCGGTCGTGCGTGCCGCGGCCGCCGCGTCCCCCAGCCCCGTCAGTCTGGCTGGAAGAGCCACGTCGACAGCTGCGCCCGGCACCGTGCTGGCGGCCGACCGTAGCTCCGGCACCGTGGGCGGCGCGGAGGTCCTGGCCCTGGCTGCCGGTCTCGCGTTGGCGGGAGCCTCGGTCGGCGGGATCGTCGTCTATCGCCGACGCAGCCGCTGACCCTCCTAGGCTGAGGTCCATTCCCCGAGCTGAAGGAGTCGCCGTGGTCCTCAAGGTCGAGCGTCCCTCCGAGGGGGTCGTGCTGCTCACGCTGGACCTCCCCGACCGCCGCAACGCGATGAGCGACGAGCTCACTGCCGCGTGGGGCTCGACCGTCGAGGGTCTGCGGGGTGACCGCTCGGTCCGCTGCGTCGTCGTCACCGGCGCCGGGAAGGCGTTCTCTGCCGGTGGCGACCTCGGCTGGCTGCAGGCCGGAGGCGCGTCGGTCGACGGGCTGCGCGACAAGATGCTCCCGTTCTACCGGACCTGGCTGACGCTCCGGATGCTCGACGTGCCGTCCATCGCCGCGGTGAACGGCGCGGCGGTCGGGGCAGGTGCCGCTCTGGCCCTGTCCTGCGACCTGCGCTACGCCGGTACGTCGGCAAAGCTGACCGTCCCGTTCGCGCAGCTCGGGATGCACGCCGGGATGGCCACCACGTACACCCTGACCGAGGTCGTGGGCGTCGCCGCTGCCCGGGAGCTACTGCTCACCGGTCGGGTCGTGGACGCCCCCGAGATGCTCCGGCTGGGGCTGTGCTCGGCGGTCTTCCCGGACGAGGCGTTCCTGCCGTCCGTGCTGGAACGGGCCGCGGCAGTCGCCTCCGGCGCCCCCGTCGCCACCCGGCTGCACAAAGAGGCGCTGCGCGACGGCGGGCCGGCGTCCTTCGAACGGGCCCTTCAGTGGGAGGCGCTCGCGCAGCCAGTCACGATGGCCACCCAGGACCTCCAGGAAGGCCTTCGGGCCAAGGCCGAGAAGCGCCCGGCGGTCTTCACCGGCACCTGAGCACCGCAGCAGCAGAGATGGTCCGCGTAAATCTCGAGGCCGGTCCCTCCTGGTTTGCACCCCCCGCTCGGGTCGCACCGGCCGGGGTCTTGGCCAGCCATGGCGTCCTGTTGCCTCCTTCACCGGACCGGAGGGCCGGTGAATGAGGTGCTCCGGAGCCGGCTGACGAGGTTACGGAGCCCCCGATGATCCTGGGCCCGCTCGCCTTCCCCTTGCGAGCGGATCCGGGGCACCGAGGGCTCCGTGGGACTGGACGTTAGGAGCCCGCAAACGGCCCGTCAACGTGCCAGGCCCCGTTCCTGTGGACACCCCTGGGGACAGAGTGTTGACGGTCCGGTGTGTCGCTGTGGACAGGCTTGTCCACGGGATGTGGACAACTCTGTGGACGACGCCTTCGAACGCTCTGACCTGCAGGAATACTTCCTACCGGCTGTGGGCGAGGAAAGGTGGTCGTCACGGGCCCGTCGAGAGCGCTCAAGGGTGTCGGGCCACCAACAGGTCAGGTGGGAACGGGACCGGGCGGGTCATCCGGGCCATCCGGGTCAGCCGGGTCAGCCGGGTCAGCCGGGCCATCCGGGTCAGCCGGGTCAGCCGGACCGGACTCGCCGTCGAGCCCATAGGGGGACGCCGCGTCCGCGTCGAGCTCGCCGTCGAGGTCCTTGTCCAACTCGCGCAGGCCCGCGTCCCAGTCGGTCTGCTCGACCGACCCGGCGGCGCCGCGTGCAGAGGGGACGGCCGGAGTGCCTGCCGCCGGGTCGTCGAAGACGCCCGCGCCCTTGGCCCACGCCTGCGGGTCGTCGAGGTCTGAGGCGCCCGGTAGCAGGTCCGGGTGCTCCCAGAGGGCGTCGCGGCCACCGATCCCGCGGGCCTGCGTCACCACCTCCCACAGCTCGGCGGCTTCGCGCAGGCGACGCGGACGCAGCTGCAGACCGACCAGCGTCGCGAACGTCTGCTCGGCGGGGCCGCCGGTGGCACGCCGCCGGCGTACCGTCTCGCGCAGCTGCACGGCGTGCGGCAGCACCCCGGAGGCGGCAGCGTCGACGACCAGGTCGACCCAGCCCTCGACGAGCGCAAGGGCGGTCTCGAGGCGGCCGAGCGCGGCGGTCTGAGCCGGCGTGGCATCGAGCTCGAACAGGCCCGAGCCCAGGGCCTCCTGGACCGATGCCGGATCGGTGGGGTCGAAGGAGCCGACCGCACGCTCGATCGCCGTCGGGTCGACCTCGATCCCGCGGGCGTAGGCCTCGACGGCGTCGTAGAGGTGGGCGCGAAGCCATGGAACGTGCGTGAACAGCCGTTGGTGGGCCGCCTCGCGCAGCGCGAGGTAGAGCCGGACCTCGTCCAGGGGCACTTCCAGGCCCTCCGCGAAGGTCTCCACGGACGCGGGCAGCAGGGCGCTGCGGCCGAGCGGGATGCCGATTTCGGTGGTGCTGAGGACCTCGGCCGCGAGAGCGCCGAGGGCCTGGCCGACCTGCGCGCCGAACACCACCCCGCCGACCTGCTTCATGACGCCGGCGAACGGGTTGGGTCCGAGGCCCTGCATCATGCCGGCGACCTCCGGCGGCAGGCTCTCGCCTGCCAGCCCCTTCTCGAGGGCGCCGCCCATCGCGGACGTGACCTGCCCGGCGACCGGGTCGACCAGCTGCTTCCAGGACGCCAGCGTGCCGGCCAGCCAGCCGGTACGGCTCCAGGCCTGCGGCTCGCCACCCGCCGCAGGTAGGGACATGACCGGGTCGAGCCACAGGTCCGCGAGCCGGCCCGCGTCAGCCACCTGGCGGGTCTCCTCGGCCGTGACCGGTCGGTCTCCCTCCGCGAGCGCAGCCGTCGCCACCTCCTCGGCAAGGTCCCAGTTGACGGGCCCGCCGGACCAGGACATCAGCTTTTGCAGCTGCGCGAACACGTCACCGCCGCCCGCCCCGCCCAGCAGCCTGCCCAGCCCGAACGGGTCGTCGTCCTCCGGCTCCCCGGCGCCGGAGGAGGGCCCGAAGCCGAACGGCGGGCGGGTCATGAGCGGCACTTCGAGATCATGCGTCCAACGTAACGCGCCGCCCTAGGAGAAACTGTCCAGATGGTTCGCTCCGGGCGTACGTCCAACCGGGAGGTTGTCGCCGTCACCGGCGCCGGCTCCGGACTTGGTCGCGCGCTCGTCGAGCGCCTCGCGCAGCGCGACGACCTCGCCGGCCTGATCGGACTCGACGTCCATCCCGCCGGAGTCGACGGCGTCCAGTGGCGCACCCTCGACGTCCGGGACCCGTTGCTGGCGACCCGGCTCGTCGGTGCCTCGACCGTGGTGCACCTCGCGACGACGTACGACGTGTCGCTGCCGAGGCAGGCCCGGCGCGCCTTGAACGTCCGCGGCACCGCCCACCTGCTGGAAGCGGCTCGGAAGGTCGGAGCCAGGCGGGTCGTCCTGTGCACCTCTTCCGACGTCTACGGCGCCTTCCCCGAGAACCCGGTGCCGCTGCTCGACGGCGCCCCGCTGCGTGGCGCGGCCGACGACGAGACGCTCGCCGGTGACCACGTCGAGGTCGAGCGGCTCGCTGACCACGCCCGTCGGTCGGGCCTGTCGGTCACCGTGCTCCGCCCGGCCACCCTCGTCGGCCTGTCCGCCGCGTACGACGGGCAGGTGCTGCGCCAGCTCGGCGCCCCTTTGCTGTTGGCCGTCCGCGGCGTGGAGCCGCTGTGGCAGCTCTGCCACGTCGACGACCTGGTCGGGGCCCTGGAGCTCGCCGCACTCGGCGCGGTCACCGGTGGACTCGCCGTCGGCTGCGACGGGGCGCTCCCGCAGGTCCTGGTGGAAAAGCAGAGTGGTCGCCGCCGGCTCGAGCTGCCCGCGACGGTGGCCGTGTCGACGGCCGCCCGCCTGCACAAGGCGGGCGTGACGAACGCGTCGGTCCGCGAGCTCGATCACCTGTTCGGACCCTTGGTGGTTGCCACCGACGGGCTGCTGGCGGCCGGCTGGAAGCCGGCGTGGACCAACGACGAGGCCCTGCGCGCCCACCTGCGGATGCGGGCCGACGACGGTCGGTCGCCGGCGTACACCACGGCCGGGGCGACGGTCGCCCTGCTGGGTACGGCGGCGCTGGTCCGCTCCGCCCGCCGGCGCCGCCGGATCTGACCGTGCGGGTCTACCCTCGGGGCGTGCAGCGCCCCGTGGTCCGTCTCGCCGACATCCGTGCCGCCCGGCTGTCGGTCGAGGAGGTTCTTGCCGCAGTCGAGGACCCTGCCGCGGGTGGGGTCGTGTCCTTCACCGGGCTCGTCCGCGCCAGCGATGAGGGCCGTGCGGTGACGGCCCTCGAGTACTCCGCCCACCCCACCGCCGCTCAGGCCCTGATGAGCGTGATGGACGCCGTCGCGGCGGACCTGCAGGTCGTGGCGATCGCCGCCGTACACCGGGTCGGCATGCTTGCGATCGGGGACGTTGCCGTCATCGTGGCCGCGTCGGCAGCCCATCGGGACGAGGCCTTCCTCGCCGCGCGGCGACTCATCGACGACGTCAAGGCCACGGTGCCGATCTGGAAGCACCAACTGTTCACCGACGGCACCGAGGAGTGGGTCGGAACACCCTGAACAGCCCTTCCCAAAGGTCGAACGGCGACTACCATGGAGCAGGCAGTGACCACCCGTAGCGCCGTGCAGAAAGTCCCGATATGCCCACCTGGATCCTCTGGCTCAGCCCAGTGATCATCGCACCCATGCTGGCCGTCATCTGGATGGCCTGGGCGTCGCGACCGCGTGGCCCGGTGCAGGCTCTCGAGACCGTCCAGGCGTATGACCGCTTCCGCGCCGCGCTGACCTCCCCGATCCCCGAGACGCGTACGGCCGAGCGATCCAGGGCAACCACCCGCTAGGGCCCGCCGGCGCCACGCTCACCTGTGGCGGCCCCCCACACCCCTTACGCGGGAGTCGCCGCGAAGGCGGGGTGGTAGCCGGTCCGGTGCCACCGAGGTGGGCTCAAGCCACCCGGTGCAACGTGCCGATGACGGTCAGGACACGGGTGGGAACGCCCCCGCCTGAGCTACCTAGAGGAGCACCCAGATGGAGCACGTCGTCTTCTTCCCCGCGCAGGACGGTTCGCCGGCCTTTCGCCGCGTGGCCGGCCTCGACGAGGCCGTACGGCTCGTCGAGCATCTGCGCAACGTGGAGGGCGTCAACGAGGTGAGCGTGCACGCTCTCGCCGAGGTCCCGTTGGCCTTCAAGACCTGGTACCGCGTGGAGGTGCCCGCCGGCGAGGCTCCGGTCGTCCCCGTGGCCGTCGAAGCACCGGTCCCGACGCCGACCCTGGCTGCGGACCCGTTCGTGCTGGCCCCCATGGAGGTGCCCGAGCAGCCCGTGGTGACCTTGGCGACGAGCAACGGACATGCTGTCGAGGCGCCCGCGAGCCTCGGCTTCTTCGCGTCCTGACCCGGGACCTGCGGCAGGGCAGCGGCGTCGTGGCTGGCGCGGCTACGCTCGGGCGGTGTCCCGCCGAGCCCTGACCATGTTCCTGGGAACCCTGCTGGCGCTCGCCCTGCTCGTCGCCGGGGCTGTCCAGACCGTCCCGTACGTCTCCCTCACGCCCGGGCCGGCCTTCAACACCCTCGGCTCGGTCGACGGCACGCCCGTGCTGAGCATCACCGGTCACGCGACGTACAAGGACAAGGGCGCCCTCGACCTGACGACCGTCAGCGTCCGGGACAAGATCAGCCTGTTCGAGGCGATCCGCGGGTGGCTGTCTCCCAGCGAGGCCGTCGTCCCGCGAGAGGTGGTGTTCCCGCCGGACCAGACGCGGCAGCAGGCGGACCAGGAAAACACCCAGCAGATGCAGCAGTCCCAGGACGACGCGACGACCGCTGCTCTGCGCGAGCTCGGCTTCCCCTCGACCACCACCCTGTCCGTCGGGGCTGTCACGCCAGGTGGCCCGGCGGACGGCAGCCTGAAGGCCGGGGACGTGCTGACCACGCTGGACGGCGTGAAGGTGACGGACGCGGCGACGCTGCGCACCCTGATCGGCAAGCACACCGTCGGGCAGGACGTGGTCGTCGGCTACACCCGGGGTGGCACGCTGGCCACCGCGACCATCACCACCATCGCCTCGACCGAGAAGCCCCCTCGCCCGCTGATCGGCATCACGCCGAGGGAGGTGGCGAGCTTCCCCATCAAGGTCGACATCACGCTCAAGGACGTCGGCGGTCCGAGCGCCGGGCTGATGTTCGCGCTGGGGATCGTCGACAAGCTCGGCGCGGACTCGCTCACCGGTGGTCGCAACATCGCCGGAACGGGCGAGATCACCGCCGACGGCAAGGTAGGTGCGATCGGCGGGATCCCGCAGAAGATGCGCGGCGCCAAGCATGAGGGCGCCACAGTCTTCCTCTCACCGGCCACGAACTGCGACGAGGCCAAGGCCAACCAGCCCTCGGGCCTGCAACTGGTCAAGGTCTCGACGCTGAAGGACGCGCTGGCTGCCCTCGCGACGCTGCGCGCCGGTGGCACCCCGACTGCCTGTTGACCTCCTGTCGTTCGTGCGTCGGCTCGCGCAGGACGCCGGGTACCCGCCGCGCGTATAGACGCAGCGGGGCGGGGGAGCGCAGTTCGCTCTGGACCTGCCGGTGTCGGACGATCCGGGACCCAACCGCAGGCGGCAGCTACTCCTCGAGCGTCGCGTAGAGCGCGTCGGCAAGGCCAGGGGTGAGGTCACCGCCGGTGACCAGGTCGTCCTGGGCGTCGTCCGACGGCGCCCGCAGGCGCAGCACCGACTCGCGGCTGCCGTCGCGCATGACCCCCACGGCCATCCGGACCTCGCGCCGGTCCGGGTGCTCCGCGGCGGCCAGGGACGGGTCGGCCACGTCGTCGAGGCTCGCCTCGGCCGAGGGGGGCAGGACGAGCACCTCGTGCACGAGGACCACGCCGAGCACCTCGGGACCGAAGACCATCGAGGCGAGCTGCTCGTCGAGCGCGGCCTCCCCCAGGTCGTCCTGGGCGATCGGCGTGAGCGACCCCGGGCGGCTCGCGACCAGGCCCATGCTCTCGGCGAGCTGGGGCTCGGCCCGTAACAGCTCCTCGGTGTCGACGAGGGCGAACAGCTGAGGCGCCTGGTCCCAGCCCGCCTCGCAGACGTGGCCCTCGACCTCGGCGACGACGGCGAGCAGGGCGGAGCTGGGCGGCGCTGACATACCCATCATTGTCATGCACCGGTTCAGGCGGCGCTGCCGCCAGCCGCCTGTGGTTGAGTTCGAGGCACGCACGACCCGACCGACACGAAGGTGAGCCCGAGCGAAGTGGCCGTCCGTCCCCGGGGCCCGGTTCTTCCGGGCCGACCGCGCCTGCTCGTCCCCGTCATCGTCGTGGTCCTGCTGTTGCTGATCCTCGGTGGCGTCTTCGTCTCGCTCTACACCGACCTGCTGTGGTTCCGGGAGACCGGGTTCTCGGAGGTCTTCACGACCGTCCTGCAGACCAAGGTGCTGCTGTTCCTGGGCTTCGGGCTGCTGATGGCCGTCGTGATCGGCGCCAACCTCGCCGTCGCGTACCGCGTCCGGCCTCCGTTCCGACCGATGTCGCTGGAGCAGCAGAACCTCGAGCGCTACCGGGTTGCGCTCGAGCCGTACCTGATGCCCGCGTTGCTGCTCGTCAGTGGCGTCTTCGGAGTCTTCGCGGGCCTGTCCGCTGCCGGTCGCTGGCGGACCTGGCTGCTGTGGCAGAACGCCCAGCCGTTCGGACAGACCGACCCCCAGTTCCACAGGGACATCAGCTACTTCACGTTCGTCTACCCGTTCCAGCGGTTCCTGCTGGGCTTCGTGCTCGTCGTCCTGATCTTGTCGCTGCTCGCGTCGGCCGCGACGCACTACCTGTTCGGCGGCGTCCGGCTGCAGACCGTCGGTGACAAGATCAGCGTCGGTGCCCGGGTGCACCTGTCGGTCCTGATCGGTCTGGTGGTCCTGCTCAAGTCGGTCGCCTACTGGCTCGACCGCTACGGCCTCGCTTTCTCCCTGCGTGGCATCGTCCAGGGCGCGTCGTACACCGATGTCCACGCGGTGCTGCCGGCCAAGACGATGCTGGCGGGCATCGCTCTGATCTGCGCGCTGCTGTTCTTCGCCAACATCTGGGTACGCAACGTGCTGCTGCCCTCCGGCGCCCTCGCGCTGCTCGTGGTCAGCGCCATCGCGGTCGGCGGGATCTACCCCGCGATCGTGCAGAAGTTCCAGGTCGCACCCAACGCGGTGGTGAAGGAGAGCACGTACATCAAGCGCAACATCGACGCGACGCGTGCGGCGTACCAGATCGCGGACACCAAGACGACGCAGTACAGCGCGGTCTCGACGGCGACGAGGGGCGCGCTGCGGGGCGACACCGGCACGATCCCCAACGCCCGGCTGCTCGACCCCAACCTGCTCGGGCCGACCTTCAAGCAGGCGCAGGGCATTCGGAACTACTTCAACTTCAACACCTCGCTCGACATCGACCGCTACGAGATCGCCGGCAAGACGCAGGACTACGTCGTCGCCGCCCGCGAGCTCGACCAGTCGCGGCTGCGCTCGGACCAGCAGAACTGGATCAACCTGCACCTGACCTACACGCACGGAAACGGCCTGGTCGCGGCCCCGGCCAACGTGCAGGGCGACAATGGGCTGCCGGTGTTCACCGTGCGGGACGTGCCACCGGTCGGCGGTGACGGCAAGGCCCCCGCTCCCGCCTTCGCTCTTGACAACACGCAGATCTACTACGGCGAGCAGTCGCCGGACTACTCGATCGTCGACACCAAGCAGGCCGAGATCGACGGCCCCGGCAACGACAAGGACAACCAGGCAACGACCCACTACGCCGGCCCAGGTGGCATCAAGCTCGACAGCGGCTTCCGCAAGCTGCTCTATGCCGTGAAGTTCAAGGAGAAGAACATCCTGCTCTCCGGGGCCCTCACCTCCAGCAGCAAGCTGATGTACATCCGCTCGCCGAAGGAGCGGGTCGCGAAGGTCGCGCCGTTCCTGCAGCTCGACGGCGACCCGTATCCCGCGGTCGTCGACGGCCAGCTGCTCTGGATCGTGGACGGCTACACGACCAGCGCCGGCTACCCCTACTCGCAGCGCACCCAGCTCGGGGAGGCGACCGCCGACAGCCGCACCTCCGCCGCCAGCAACACCGAGGTCAACTACATCCGCAACTCGGTGAAGGCGACCGTCGACGCCTACACCGGCAAGGTGAAGCTCTACACCTGGGATGAGAAGGACCCGGTCTTGAAGACGTGGAAGAGCGCCTTCCCCGGCGTCGTGCTTCCCCAGTCGGCGATCAGCACCGACCTGCAGCGGCACCTGCGTTACCCCGAGGACTACTTCAAGGTGCAGCGCGAGCTGCTCGCGAAGTACCACGTCACCGATCCCACCGTCTTCTACGGGGGCGAGGACTTCTGGCAGATCCCCGGCGACCCGACGCAGGACGCGACCCAGGTCCTCAACGGTCAGGTCTCGGCGGACTCGGTCAAGGCCAACACCGGCCCCGCGCAGCCGCCGTACTACGCCCTGCTCCAGATGCCTGGTACGTCCTCGCCCACGTTCTCGTTGACCTCGACGTTTGTTGCGACCAACGCCACGAACCTCACTGCCTTCGCGTCTGTCTCCTCCGACCCGTCCGACTACGGCGACATCCGGGTCCTGGTGCTCCCCAAGGGATCGGTGATCGCCGGACCCGGACAGGTGGCGAACCAGTTCGAGAGCAACACCGTCGTCTCGAAGGCGCTGTCCCTGCTGCGTGGTGGGGGCTCCGAAGTGGTCCTCGGCAACCTGCTGACGCTGCCTGTCGGCAATGGCCTGCTGTACATCGAACCCGTCTACACCCAGGCCAAGAAGGAGCCGAAGTACCCGATCCTCACCAGCGTCATCATCAGCTTCGGGGACAAGATCGCGTACGAACCGACCCTTGCCGCGGCCCTCGACCAACTCTTCGGGGCCGGCTCCGGCGGTGCCGTGCCGACGCCTTCGCCCGGTGGCACTCCCGCTCCCGGTCCGGTCGCCGGGTCGAACGTCTCCCAGCTCGCCGCCGCGGCCCAGAAGGCCTTCGACGATGCCTCCGCCGCCCTCAAGGCCGGCGACTTCGCCGGCTACGGCCGCGCCCAGGACCGGCTCAAGGCCGTGATCGCCCAGCTCGCCACCGCGGCCGGCTCCCCGAGCGCTTCTGCCTCACCTGGTGCTTCTGCCTCTCCGGGACCGTCTGCCTCCCCATCTGCGTCTCGTTGAGCTCGTTTGAAAGCCCGCGCCGGCGTGACGTAGTGTGTCAGTACCAACGCGGGGTGGAGCAGCTCGGTAGCTCGCTGGGCTCATAACCCAGAGGTCGCAGGTTCAAATCCTGCCCCCGCTACA
>JBBRNK010000019.1:0-77730 GCA_038230355.1 Mycobacteriales bacterium
ATGAGCGTGAACCCGTCGTCATCCTTGTCGATTCGTGTGCGCAGGCCGTTCAGCATTGCTTCCCCCTCGAGTCCGATTTCCTTAGGACAACAGTGACAGGTGTGGCGGCCGGCAGGGTCGGACATTCGTACATGAAAATTGTCCGTTCGGTTGAGGAGGCAACCCCACCCACGGCTAGGAGAACCGCCACGACTTCACGGTGGGCGCACTAAGATCGTTTGGGAAGACCACGACGGCCACGCCGTCCGACGAGCCGGCGTCACTTGACAGGCCGCCGGCATGGACGGTCAGCCGGACGATCCGGGAGCCGACGGTCGGGGACGTGCCGTAACCGCTGACGTCCAGGTTGGTGCCGCTCGCACTCGCCTTCAGTTTGAGCGTCTTCGCCACGATGCCCGCCCGAGCCGCGGCAAAGGAGGGGTTGGAGGCGAACACGAAAACGGGGGCGTCGTAGGCGTTGATCTGCCCGTTGAACAGCATCGTCCCGTTGGCCGTGCTCGTGGTGATGATGTCGCTCGAACCGGTCCACCGGTCCCAACCGGTGTCGGACGCCCGCACTGCGTACACCGATAACGGCACGTCGACGCCCGCGGTCACGGGTCGGCTGTGCATTACCAGCGTGCCCTGGGCTACATCGATGTGAGAGTCGCCTCCCATGTAGAAAGCGGCCCCCGTCCCGGTGATGAGGGCGGGCACTGCGCCAGCGAGCAGCTTGGCGGTCGCATCGCTGCTACAAGCTGTGGTGCCGGAGACCTCGACGTCTCCGGTCGAGGAAGCCCCAGCGACCACCTCGACGTTATTGACCACGCTGATCGTGAAGGAGCCGTCGAAGTAGTACTCCCCGCTGGCGAAGTAGTTCGACATGTTCATCCCCGACAGCAGTGGGGGCGCAGTCGTGTACTTGCCGGGGAAGAAGACCTTGCAGTTGCCGACTGTTACTGGTGCTGCGGCAGCGGTGGGCACTGTGGACGGCAGGGCGACGGTGTTGGCGACCTGGGCGGCGGGGATGGCGGTGCACCGCTGGCTGTAAGGAGCGACGATCGACACCGCTGTCACGTTCGGTGATCCGGCGCAACCAAGGGCGACGTAGTCGCCCTTGGTAAGGGTGATGGGCTTTTTTAAGTCGCCCCCTCCACCACTGGTCTCGGCGCCGCTGACGTAGATGGTGCCGCCTACGTCGAGTGGGTTACTGCCCGCACTCTGGCTCTGCAGGCTCCCCGCGCCGCCCGTCGTGATGATTGCCGCACCGAAAAGCTGCCCCGACGTGTCGTCCGCCGCGTAGCCCTGGAGGTCCTCGCAGGTCACCGTGACGGGATACTTCGAGGTACCCCAGGTGAAGGTGCTGAGCGTCTGGGGTCCGTCGAACGGGGTGAGGCAGTGCGTGCGGGTCGTCGCCGCGAGCTCGGCGCTCAGCGCGGCGATGCCCTTCTCGAGCCCCGCGTCGGCGCCGTACTGGAGGCGCACCTTCGTCTGCAACGCGGCGGACGCCTTTAGTTCGGTGCCGGACTTCGTCAGGAACGCGGTGCTCACGAGTGCGATCAACACGACGACAAGAAGAACCATCACCATCGACGCGCCGTCATCCCGGTGCCTTCTCATGAACGTCCCCCGATCGTGCCGCTGAACTGCAGAACGAGGGGCTCCGCGTTCTTGCTGCTGTCCGACTGCGTGATCGCCACCGTCGCCTGGGCCCCGCTTACCGCGAACACCGCGCTGCATGCAGCAGCAAGGTTGTGTGCGAGCGTCAGCGGGGGACCTGCAACGCCGTCCACCGTCAAGGTTCGTTTGAGGGCAAATGGACCGTCGTTCCCGGAGGCGCCGACGGCCGCGTAGAGCGCGTCGTAGGTGTGCGTCGTACCGTTCCCGTTGGGCACGTAGGCCTGGTCGGTCCAGCTGAGCTTCATCGCGGAGTTGCAGCCTGAGCCGCTCAGTGCCGGCGTGGTGCGCGTGCTGGCCAGGTCGGGCTGCAGGTAGGCCGAGAGCAGGTTGAAGTCGTGGGCGCGGTCGGTCCGAACCGACGCCACGAACGCGGTCCGGAAGAAGACGATCATGACGCCCGCGATGGCCGGGATGACGAGCGCCACGATCGCGGTAACGAGCAACAGCTCGATGAGAGTGAAGCCGTCATCTGCGTTGTCTGTCATCGCACCACCAGGGTGTTCGTGAACTTAGCCGCACCCGTCGTGACAGTCACCACGAACTGGGTTAACGCGGTGTCGGTGTTCGCGGTCGCCCCTGAGATCGTTATGGTCGTGTCTGAGTCGTGCGGGACCGTTGTGGAGGGAACCGTCTCTGGTGCGCAGTTGTGGATCGCAGGCTTGGCGCAGGCCCTGTTTTTGGCGTACTCCGATGCTGCCGTCATTGCCGTGAAGGCCTTGGACTGGTCGCGCTGGAGGCCGGAGATCTTCGCGAGGCCGAGGAAGCCACCCACGATCGTGACCATGGTCGTGCCCAGGATGGCCATCGCGACAATGAGCTCGATGAGGCTCTCGCCGGTCTCGTCGTCCATCGCTAGGTCTTGACCTGGTTGAAGATGCCGTACATCGCCGAGACGAGGGCGATGGCCACGAAGCCGACGATCAGGCCCATGAAGAGCAGCACCGCTGGCTCGAACAGGTCGGTGAATCGCTTGATCTTGTAGTCGAGCTCGCGGTCGAAGTAACCAGCTGCCGTCGCCATTTGGGCGTCCAAGGAACCGGTCGCTTCTCCGACGCGGAGCATTTGACGAGCGGCGGCCGGGAACAAGCCCGTGTCGGCGAGAGGTTGCGCGAGTCCTTCGCCGCGCATCATCGCCTCGCGTGCCTGCATGATCCCCTGCCGGAAGACGGCGTTGCTGGTCGCGTCGCTGGTTACTCTGAGCGCGTCCGGCAGGGGGACTCCGGCCGTTGTCATCGAGCTCAAGATGCGACAGAAGCGTTCCAGCGCCGCGTACTTCACCAGGTCCCCGATGACCGGCAGGCGAAGAAACAGGCGGTCGCGCAGGATACGCCCAGAGGCCGTCCGGACAGCCAGGATCACGAGCAGCACCAGCAACAACAGCAGGCCCACCAGCACGTACCAGTAGTTGCTGACTCCAGCGCTGATTGCCAGGAGCGCTCTGGTCGGCGCCGGCAGTTTGGCATGCAGGCTCGCAAAGAACTTCTCGAACTTAGGCATCACGTAGACGGTGAGGACCATGACCACCACGACCGACATCGCGGCGATGACGGCGGGGTAGGTCAGGGCCGAGACGACCTTGCCGCGAGCAGCGACATCCCGTTCGATGTACTCCGACAGTTGTAGCAGGACGTCATCGAGGTGTCCGGTCAGCTCAGCGGACCGGAGGATGCCGATGTAGTACTGAGGGAAGGCATCCTCATGAGCAGCGAGGGCGTCGGCGAACGTCGATCCGCCCTTGAGCTCGGCCACAATGGTGTCGAGAATCTCCAGGAAATGCTTGTTGGGCATCTCCTCTCGGATGACGTCGAGCGCGTCGATAATCGGGATACCGGCCTTAATGAAGACGGCGAGCTGCCGCGAGAAGGCCATCAGCTCCTTTCGGGGCACCTTCTTCGAGGTGATCTCGAACTGCAGGATGCTCTTGCGAGCCTTCCTCGCCGGCTTTGGTGGCTCGAGTGGCTCCTCGGGGAGCGCGGCCTGCAGCTGGTCCGTGACAGACATGGTTGCCCCTACGCCGAGTAGATGTGTCGGATGACCTCAGGAACGGTCGTGAGGTCCTGTTCCACCAGCGCGATGGCCTCGTCGCGGAGGGTGCGCATGCCCTGTTTCACGGCCATCCTCCGCAGCTCGTCCTGAGTCGCCCAGCCAACCACGAGACGCTTGATCTCGGGCGTGATCGTCAAAAGCTCGTAGACGCCGATACGGTCTGAAAAGCCTGTATTTGAACAGAAGTTGCAGCCGGTGCCGCGGTAGAAACGCTTCTTTGGAGCACCACCGGCCTCGTCGTAGAAGCCGAGCTCCTCGACGCTGGGCTTATACTCGGTCTTGCAGCCCTCGCAGATGCGGCGGACCAGGCGCTGGCCGACCACGGCGAGCACGGATGAGGCGATCAGGAACGACTCGATGCCCATGTCGAGGAACCGGTGCAGCGCCGCGACGGCATCTGTGGCGTGCAGCGAGGAGAGCACGAAGTGGCCGGTGAGGGCCGACTGCGTGGCGATCCGGGCGGTCTCGACGTCGCGGATCTCGCCGACCAGGATGACGTCCGGGTCCTGCCGGAGGATCGACTTGAGGCCGGTGGCGAACGTGAGCCCGGCCTGCTCGTTCATCTGGATCTGGTTGATCGAGGGGAAGACGTACTCGACCGGGTCTTCGATGGTCATGATGTTGCGCTGCGACTCGTTGATCTCGCTCATCGTCGCGTACAGGGTCGTGGTCTTGCCGGAGCCTGTCGGGCCGGCGCACAGCACCATGCCGAAGGGGGCGCGGACGAGCTTGGAGAAGGTCTCGTGGGTGTCCTTGGGCATACCGAGGTCATGCAGCTTGTAGAGCGGCCGGCTCTTGTCCAGGACCCGGAGCACGACCTTCTCGCCCCAGATGGTGCCGGTGGTGGCCACCCGGATGTCCACCGAACGGCCGTCGACGTCCATGGCGATCTGGCCGTCCTGCGGGCGTCGGCGTTCGACGATGTTCATGCCGGCCATGATCTTCAGCCGGGAGGTCAGTGCCGGCGCCATGTCCTCGGGGAGCGCGATGACGTCGTGCAGCGCGCCGTCGATGCGGAACCGAATCCGAAGCCGGCTGTCCTGCGGCTCGATGTGCACGTCGGACGCTCGGTCGCGCAGGGCCTGCGTGATGATCCGGTTCACGACCTGTACGACTGGGGCGTCCTCCGTGGTCGACTCGCTGGTCAGCGCGACGGCCTTGCGGGTCGTGGAGGTCGCCTGGAAGGCAGTGACGAAGGTGTCGATGTCGGACATCGAGCGGTAGTGCGTGTCGATGGCCTTGCGGACGTCGGCGGCGGGGGCGACCGCGAACGACACCGGCTGGCCGACGTGCTGGGTGAGCTGATGGAGCAGCTCGCCGGTCGGGTCGGCGACGCCGACCAGAAGCGCCCCGCTCTCGTCCAACCAGAGCGGGATGCAGTTGTGGGCCCGGGCCAGGCTCTCCGGCACCATGGCGACGGCGTCCTCGAGCGGGGTCTCGGTGCGCAGGTCCACCACGGGGAGTCCGAAGTGCTCGGCCAGGACCTCCGCGAGGTCGGCGTCGTCGAGCGCGCCGAGCTCCACCAGGAGCGTGCCGACCCGCTTGCCGGACGCGGACTGCTGGAGCAGCGCCTCGGTGATCAGCTGCGGATCGACGTCCTTACGCGCGACGAGCAGCTCCCCGATGGGGGCGGCGCTGGCGCGGGGGAGCGCCGGAGCGGGGGCCGCGGGGGCGGCCTGCTTCGCCGCGCGGGAGTGCCGACCCGTCGGCTCCGGCGTACCGGGCTCGGCAGTACCGGTCCGCCGCTTCATCGTCGGCCCGCCCACTCGGCCAGGGCCAGCACGATCAGGCTGACCAGCACGACCAGTGACAGGAACAGCAGCACGAGCTGCAGGGAGATTTGGACGCCGAGCACCCGGAATACGGGGCGGGGGCCGCGGTCGTCACGGATCACCCAGGCAGTCTCGCTGATGGCGGTCGTGGTGGACATCAGGCGTGGAGGTCAGATCTCAGGCCGACCGTCCTATTGACAGTCATGCGGGGACGTCCACGAGCCCCAGCCGAACCGCGGCCATGACGGCCTGGGTGCGGTTCGCCGCGCCGAGCTTCTCGTAGAGCTTGGCCATGTGGGTCTTAGTCGTGGAGCTGCTCACGAACAGTCGCTGGGACACCTCGACGACCGACAGCCCCTGGGCGAGCAGGGCGAGGATCTCGGCCTCTCGGGGGCTGAGCTGGACCTTCGGCGGTGCCATCCGGCGGCGCATCGCTTCGGCGAGCCCGGCTGCCGAGAAGGCCAAGGGGGCAGCGACCGCCCGGCGCGCTGCGCTGACCACCTGGTCGGCAGGTGCGGCCTTCAGCACGAAGGCCGACGCCCCCGCCTCCAGGGCCGACAGCAGGTAGTCGTCCTTGTCGTACATCGTGCAGACCACCAAGCCGGCATCAGGTCGCTCGGCCCGGATGTGGCGCACCAAGGCGATGCCACTGCCGTCGCCGAGGTTGACGTCGATGATGACCACGTCGGTCGCGTGCACCCGGTCCAGCGCCATCCCCTCGGCCAGGCTGCCCGCCTCCGCCACGACCTCGAAGTCGTCAGTCTGCTCGAACGCCCGGCGCAGCCCCTGTCGAATGAGCGCGTGGTCGTCGACCAGCAGCACGCTGATCACCATCACCACCCCCGAGCTCTACACATAATCCAGGCCCCCCAGCCAGATCGTCGTACTGCGTCACCGTAGCGCCAATATCGTGCAGCGCGTCGCCTGTTTGGCCTAATTCAACCGGTGTAACACCCCCGTCACAGGACATCTCGAGGGTGACGGAGGGGGGATCGACACTTAAGCGCACGGACAGGAACGTGACGTCCTCGGCACGGCGGATGTGTTGGGTGAAGCATTGGGCGGCGGCCAGCAGCGCCACCTCGTGGTGGACGGGCAGCCGGAACGAGCTCTCGTGCAACGACAGACGCAGGGACAGGTCCTGGGTGGCGGAAATGGCCTGGAGGTGGGCGCTGAGCGCTGCCCCCAGTCCGCGGGTGGGGTTGGAGCTCGTCCGCAGGGCGACGATCGACAGCCGGAGCTGGGAGATCAGCGCGGTCAGCTCGCCGCGGATCTCGCCGGCCAGCTCCACGACGTCGGGTTCGGTCGCTCGACCGCGCAGGTCATCGAGGCGGTAGCCCAGGAAGGCCAGGTTCTGGGCGATGCCGTCGTGCATCTCGCGGGCGAGCCGGTCCCGCTCCTCGATGCTCGCGAGCAGCCGCACCTCCTCGAAGAGCAACGCGGCTTCCAGCTGTGAGGACGACTCCTCGACGATCTTGCCGAGCTCTTCAACCGCTTCCTCCGCAAAGGCGTCGGCCGCCTCCAGGACGACCAGCCCGTACGGCTCGCCGGCGAACAGCATCGGGACGGCGAGCAGCGCGCTGCCTCTGCGACGGCCGTCGTGGTCAGGGGGCCTGACGTCCAGGACGGCCCGGCTGGTCTGCCATGCCTCTCGGAGCGGACCGTCCTCGTCGAGGGGAGCACGCCAGGGCACCCGGGTCGCCCCGCGGACCGCGAGCGGGACGAAGGCGCTTCCGGCCGGCTGGACCAGCACTGCGGACCGCATGGTGACGGTCACCGCCGCGCACCGGTCCAGCACTGCCTCGGCCGTGGTCTGAGCGTCCAGGCCCCCTGGGAACTGTGTTGTCAGGGACCGCAGCTGTTCGAGGACCCGACGCACCTGCGCGAACCGGTCGGGCACGACGTAGGCCTGCGCCGACAGGCGGCTGGCCCAGGCGGCAACCAGCCCGAGCGCCAACGACAACAACACCCATTCGGCACCGGCGATCGCGTAGTCCCCACCGGTGCTGGCGTCGGGAAAGGCGAAGCCGGCGAGCAGCGTCGCCGTCGAGAGCCCGATGACCACGAAAAGCAGGCGAAGGCTGCCACCGAGGCCGAGGATGAGACCGGGTGCGAGAAGGTAGGGCAGCAGCGGGCTCCCCGCCCCTCCGGTCCAGGGCACAGCCATCGTGGTGAGCAGCGCGGCCGCATAGACCCACCAGGTCGCGACCTGGTGGTACCGGTACGCCGCCCACGCGCCGAGCCCGAGCAGCAGCAGTACGACGAGGGCCTTCGTGTGGTGCGGGGGGAGCACGCTGAGCAGCCCGCAGACCGCAATCAACGCAGCCTGGAAGACAGCGGCGGGGG
Organism: Mycobacteriales bacterium; assembly: GCA_038230355.1. Taxonomy (GTDB): domain Bacteria; phylum Actinomycetota; class Actinomycetes; order Mycobacteriales; family SCTD01; genus RYN-111. The sequence goes on from JBBRNK010000019.1 coordinate 7,824, forward strand.
CCCGTGAGTCACCCGCCGCAGGGGTGGCGCTAGTCGCCCTTGGCACCGGAGTACAGGCCTGAGACCTCGGCATCGAACTCCTGCATGACGACGGCGCGCTTGAGCTTCAGGGACGGCGTGAGCTGCCCGCCCTCCTCGGTCCAGTCGGTCGGCAGGACGGTGAACTTGCGGATCGCCTCGGCCTTCGACACTGCCTTGTTTGCCTCGTCGACGGCGCCCTGCACCTGTTCGAGCAGGTCAAGGTCGGTCACGAGAGTCGCGAGGTCCGCACTCTTGCCGCGGCCGGCGGCCCATGGCGCGACGGCCTCGGCGTCGAGGGTCACGAGGGCGGCGATGAACGGCTGCTGGTCGCCGACGACCATGCACTGGCTGATGAGCGGGTGCGCGCGCAGACGGTCCTCGAGGACGGCGGGGGCGACGTTCTTTCCACCGGCGGTGACGATGAGCTCCTTCTTGCGCCCGGTGATCTTGACGAAGCCCTCGTGGTCGATGATCCCGATGTCGCCGGAGTGGAACCAGCCGTCGACGATGGCCTCAGCGGTCGCGGTCTCGTTGTGCCAGTACCCGCGCAGGATGTGCTCACCGCGCATGAGGATCTCGCCGTCCTCGGCGATCCTGACGGTGACACCGGGTGAGGGACGGCCCACGGTGCCGATCTTGAGGTGGGCCGGTGTGTTGACCGTGCCGGCGGCGGTCGTCTCTGTGAGGCCGTAGCCCTCCAGGATCGTGACGCCGATGCCGCGGAAGAAGTGGCCCAGCCGCGCCCCGAGCGGCGCGCCACCGGAGACGGCCCAGGCGACCCTGCCGCCCAGGGCCGCGCGGAGCTTGACGTAGACGAGCTTGTCGAACAGGGCGTGCTGCACCTTCAGCGGGAGCCCGACCGAACCGGTACCCAGCGCCTCGGAGTAGGCGATCGCGACCTTCTCCGCCTGGTCGAAGATCTTGCCCTTGCCGTCGGCGTGCGCCTTCTGCTTGGCGGTGTTGAAGACCTTCTCGAACACGCGCGGCACCGACAGGATGAAGGTCGGCTGGAAGGTCGCGAAGTCGGCCAGCAGGTTCTTGATGTCCGCGGTGTGGCCCATCCTTGCGCCGGTCTCGACGCACGCGACCTGGATCAGCCGGGCGAAGACGTGGGCAAGTGGCAAGAACAGCAGGGTCGCGCCGTCCGGGTTGAACAGCTCCGGGATGACCTTGCTCGCCGAGCGGCCGGTGCCGAGCAGGTTGCCGTGGGTCAGCTCGCACCCCTTGGGGCGGCCGGTCGTGCCCGAGGTGTAGATAATGGTCGCCAGGGTGCTTGCGCCCAGGGCGGCGCGGCGCGCCTCGAGGTGGCTGTCGGGGACCTCCCGGCCCGCGGCGGCGAGCTCCTCGAGCCCACCCGCGTCGATGTTCCAGGTGCTCCGCAGGTCCGGCAGCTGGGCGCGGACCCCGTCGAACGTGATCTGGTGCCCCGCGCTCTCCAAGATCGCGCCGACGGCGCCGCTGTCGCTGAGGTTCCACTGCACCTGCTCGGCGGAGCTGGTCTCGTAGATCGGGACGGTTACCGCACCCGCGGCCCAGATCGCGTAGTCGCACAGGGTCCACTCGTAGCGGGTCTTGCTCATCAGCCCGACCCGGTCCCCGGCCTGCACCCCGCTGGCGACGAGCCCGGCGGCCAGGGAGTGGACCTCGGTCGCGAACTCCTTGGCCGTGACAGGCGCCCAGCGGCCGTCGACGCGCCGGGTGAACACGACGTCGTCGGGGCCGTTCTCGGCATGCTGAAGGACAGCGTCGAGCAGCGACGCGTTGTCGTCGACCTCGATGACCTGGGGGCTGGAGTACTCCTGCACCGACTTTGTCTCCTCGCTGCTCGTTGTCGACCAACCTAGCGCGGTGAGCCCGCTTCTCAGGCGCGTGCGCCGGGTGCGAGGTCAAGCGCCGCACCGAACGTGCCGACGCACGCATCGTGGGACCTGACCTGACGCTGCTGCCCCGTGCCGCGGCCTGCCCGTCGTGCGGTGCGTCGCTGCGCCCCGACGCACCCTGGTGCACGCTCTGCTACGCCGACCTCAGGCCCAGAGCCGCGCCCACGGTCACTACCGACGCGACGCCCGTCCCCACCGTCGTACCCCCCTCTGCTGTGTACGGCGCGCCCGCGGGCGATCCCCTCACCCAGCCGCTGCTCGCCTTCTTGCCGCAGGTCCCCACCCCGGCGCCCGCGCCGGCCCACGTACCGGGCGTCGTGGCCGTTGCTGCTCAGGTGCCGGTGACCTGGCCGTGCGTCCAGTGCGACGCCGCGAACCCGATGACCGTGATGGCCTGCACCGACTGTGGCAGCGCCTTCCTCGGCGCCGAGCGGAGCGTCAACATCCCCCTGCTCGTCCTGCCCGTCGTCGGCGACATCGGCAAGCTCAGCCGCGGCCAGCGGATCGGCCTGGCGCTCGCCGCCGTCAGCCTCGTGCTCGCCCCGCTGGCGCTGATCACCTTGCTGCTCACCGGGTCCCCTCCACCGGACACGACCGTCGTCAACAAGCCATCCCCGGTGGCCACCCCGTAACCGTGCGCCAGGTCACCGTGCACCAGCCGCTGCAGAGCGCGCTGCGGCTAGGGTCGTCACCGACGAAGGAGACAGCACCGTGGCCGACCAGGCGAGCTCGAGCATCACCATCAACGCCGCCCCGGCGGACATCCTCGCCGTGATCCGCGACGTCGAGAGCTATCCGGTGTGGACCAACGGGATCTCGAAGGCCGTCATCGCCGAGCCCGGCGCGGTGGGGCCGACCAAGGTGACCTTCAGCATGAACCAGAGCGGGCTCAGCGACGAGTACACGCTGGTCTACGACTGGCAGTCAGACGGCGTGTCCTGGACCCTCGCCGAACCGAGCAAGGTGCAGAAGAGCCAGCGCGGTTCCTACCAGCTCAGCGCCGACGGGGCGGCCACGAAGGTCACCTACCTGCTCACGATGGACATCAAGATCCCGATGATCGGGCTGATGAAGCGCAAGGCCGAGAAGATGATCATCGACTCGGCGCTGAAGGAGCTCAAGAAGCGCGTCGAGTCGCTCGGCTAGCCTGCCCCAATGCGGGTCCTGCTGTTCACCGGCAAGGGTGGCGTCGGCAAGACCACGACGGCCGCCTCGACTGCTGTGCTCGCCGCCTCCCGGGGCCTGAAGACGCTCGTCCTGTCGACCGACCCGGCGCACTCGCTGGCTGACGCGTTCGGCCTGCCTCTCGGCCCGGAGCCGACCCTCGTCGAGGACGGCCTGCTGGCCATGCAGGTCGACGCGCAGGGCGCCTTCGAGCGTTCCTGGCGGGACGTGCAGGACTACCTCCGGGGGGTCCTGGAGCGGGCCGGTGTCGATGCGCTGCAGGCCGACGAGCTGACCGTCCTGCCCGGTGCGGAGGAGGTCCTCGCGCTGCTGGAGCTGCGCCGCCAGGCCGCGTCGGGGCGGTATGACCTGGTGGTGGTCGACTGCGCGCCCACCGGCGAGACGCTGCGCCTGCTCGCCCTGCCAGAGGCCTTGCGCTGGTACGTCGACAAGGTGTTTCCCGCGCAGCGTCGGGCCCTCAAGGCGGTGCGCCCGCTGCTCGCCCGGGTCGCGACGGTGCCCGAGGACGGGGTCTTCGAGGCGGTCACCCGGCTGCACGCCGAGCTGACCGACGTACGTGACCTGCTGACCGCACCGACCACCTCGGTCCGTCTCGTCCTCACCCCGGAGGCTGTGGTCGTCGCCGAGGCCCGCCGGACGCTCACCTCGCTGGCTCTGTACGGCTACCGGGTCGACGGCCTGGTCGCCAACCGCGTCCTGCCCGTCGGGTCCGCGGATCCCTGGGTGAGCGGCTGGGTCACGGCGCAGGCCACCCAGCTCGCCCGCGTCGAGGCCGACGTGGCTCCGCTGCCCGTCCTGGTGTCCCCGTACGCCGCCGCCGAACCCGTCGGGCCGGACGCGCTCCTCGCCTTCGCCACCGCCCTGTACGGCGACGCCGACCCGACCGAGGTCGTCCACGGGACCGACCTGCTGGTGGTCGAGCGCGACGCCGACGGCTTCCTGCTCAGCCTCGCGCTGCCGCTGGCCAGGCTGTCCGACATCGACCTCGCACGCAGCGGTGACGAGCTGGTCGTGACGGTGGGCGGTCACCGGCGGCTGCTTGCCCTGCCGAGCGCCCTGCGCCGCTGCGAGGTCGCGGGCGCCCGCCTCGTCGACGGCCGGCTCGTCGTTCGATTCGAGCCCGACCCGCAGCTGTGGCCGACATGACCGACCCGCTGGGGAGCGCGGCCGACGAGGCCGTGAAGCTGCTGGCCGCCGCCCAGGAGTGGGCCAGGACCCGTTTCGACAGCGAGCACCTGGCCACCGGATCCTCCGAGTGCCAGGTCTGTCCGCTCTGCCAGGCGGTAGCCGCCCTGCGCCACGTGACGCCCGAGACCGTCGACCACCTGCTCGACGCGGCGTCGTCGTTCGTGGCCGCGCTGCGCACTACCGTCACCTCGCACCCGGCGCCGCCCGCCGGCTCGCGCGTGCAGCACATCGACATCCGGGAGGGTTGACCTGTGAGCTTGGCCATCGGTGTCGACGTGGGCGGTACCAAGGTCGCGGCAGGGGTCGTCGACGAACAGGGCGTGGTCATCGCGAAGAGCCGGCGGCCGACGCCGTCGACGTCGCCGTCGGATGTCGAGCGGACCATCGCCGACCTCGTCGTCGAGCTGCGCGCCGGCTACGACGTCACCGCCGTCGGGATCGGCGCCGCGGGTTTCATCGACGCCGACCGCTCGACGGTGCTGTTCGCCCCCAACCTCGCCTGGCGGGACGAGCCGTTGCGCGACGAGGTCGCCAAGCTGATCGGGCTGCCCGTCGTCGTCGAGAACGATGCGAACGCCGCCGCGTGGGGCGAGTACCGGTTCGGCGCAGGGCGCGGCTTCGACCACCTCGTGTGCGTCACGGTCGGCACCGGTATCGGCGGGGGCATCGTGCTCGACGGCCGGCTCTACCGCGGCCGGTACGGCATCGGCGCGGAGTTCGGCCACATGCAGGTCGTCCCCGACGGCCGGCGGTGCGGCTGTGGCCAGCGCGGCTGCTGGGAGCAGTACTGCTCCGGACGGGCCCTGCTGCACGAGGCCCGCGAGATCGCCGACGTCCAGAAGGACTGGGGAAAGCGGCTGCTCGAGCTCGGCGACGGGCATCCGGAGGGGATCGACGCGTTCGAGGTCACCACCGCGGCCCAGGAGGGAGACCCGGCAGCCCTGGCCTGCTTCGAAGCGGTCGGCGCCTCCCTCGGCCAGGGACTTGCCGACCTCGCATCCACCCTGGACCCTGCCGTCTTCGTCATCGGTGGGGGCGTGGCGGACACCGGGGAGCTGCTGCTCGCCCCGGCCCGTCGGGTCTTCGCCGAGCGCCTGACCGGCACCACCCACCGCCCGCATGCCGAGATCCGGCTCGCCGCGCTCGGCAACGAAGCCGGCATGGTCGGCGCAGCCGACCTCGCCCGACTGGGCTGACAGGGCTGACACGGCTGACACGGCTGAGTGCCCCAGTGGGCCCCGGTAGGCCCCGTGGGGGGTGCCCAAGATGGCCTCAACGGGCCATGGCCCGGGCCTTCGTCTTCTCACAGGCTCTGCCCATGCCCAGTCCAGAGAGCAACCCCAGCCCCGGCAGCCCTCCCCGCCCAGGCATCGCGTCGGCCGTGACGACCTGCTGCCGCCGCCCGATGAGCGCGATCGAGGTGACCAACCCGCACGACGTCGACGCCGCCAGGCTCGCCCTGCACAGCTGTGCCTCCTGTGGTCGTCACGTGTGGGTCCGCGACGGCGTGCCGCTCGACCGGGACGACGTCCTGTCCGTTGTGCGGGAGCGGATCGCCGAGACTCCCCGTCAGCCGGTCCCGCCCCCGCGCGGGCCCTCGGTGGCGCCCAAGCAGGTCCCGAAGACCGCCCTCGCAGGGTCGTCCACCGACCTGCAGGAACGGCTGTCCGCCTTCAAGGTGCACGGCTCGTAGGGCGCGCCCGACGGTCCAGGCGACACGGCGCCACCTAACCTGCACCGATGCGCGTCGTGGTGGCACTCGGGGGCAACGCCCTGTCACCCACGGGCGGGACCGGCTCGGTCGAGGAGATGCGCGCATCGCTGGCTGACACGGCCGCGGCGCTCGCCGACCTGGTCGCGACCGGTACCTCGCTGGTCCTGACCCACGGGAACGGACCCCAGGTCGGTCGTCTGCTGCTCCAGCAGGAACTGGCCGCCGCCGACGTGCCGCCGATGCCGATGGACGTGTGCGGGGCCCTCTCGCAGGGCCAGATCGGCTATCTGGTCGCGCAGGCCCTTGACAACGCCCTGCGCCGGCGTCGGCTCGACACGAGGGTCCTCTCCCTCGTCACCCAGGTCGTCGTCGACGGCCGCGACCCGGCCTTTCGGCGGCCCACGAAGCCCGTAGGGCCGTCGTACGCGCGGCAGGTGGCGAACGAGATCGCGCAGGCCTCCGGGCACGTCTTCGCGGTCCAGGGGGACGGCCGGTGGCGCCGGGTGGTCGCCTCGCCCAAGCCGTTGCGGTTCGTCGAGCAGGGGCCGCTGACGGCGTTGGTCGACTCCGGCCACGTCGTCGTCGCGGCAGGCGGCGGGGGAGTGCCGGTCGTCGAGCACCGCGGGCAGCTGCACGGCGTCGAGGCGGTCGTCGACAAGGACCGTACGGCGGCGCTGCTGGCGACCGCCGTCGGAGCTGACCTGCTGCTGGTGCTGACGGAGGTCGACCGGGTGCAGGTCGGTTACGGGACCCCGGCGGCCCGGGCCCTGTCGACCCTGTCCGTCGCGGAGGCCACGGCGCTGCTGGCCGCGGGTGAGTTCCCCGAAGGCTCGATGGGGCCGAAGGTCGAGGCCTGCGTCTCGTTCGTCGAGGCCGGAGGCCGGGCCGCAATCGGCTCCCTCGCCCGGGCCGTCGACGTCCTCGCCGGGCGGGCGGGCACCGAGATCACCCGCTGACGGCCCCTTCGCCGGGGCACGCGCTGACTAGTGTGTCGGTCGTGGACGCGATCACGCTGTGCGGTGGAACCCTGCTGGTCGAACATCCCGACGAGGTCCTGCTGGACTACGTCGACCCGCGCAACGGCTACAGCTACCCGGCGTACGACCGCCTGATCACCAACGGGTCACCTGAGCTCGTCGACGGGGACCTGCTTGCGCCCGCGTTGATGGGGGTCCACATCGACGCGGGGCGTTTCAGCCTGCTGCGCGAGATGCTGCCCGCCCTGGAAGCGGTGGCCGAACTGCCCGAGGTGTCGCTCGAGGACGCCGACGACGACCACGTCATGTGCGTCGCGGGCCTGTTCGGCATTCTCGACGAGCCCCGGTACGCCGGTCGCGGCGTCCGCGGGACGATCGTCTCGAAGGTTCTGCATCGCAAGCGCCCCGACCTGGTCCCGATCTACGACAGCCGGATCTTCGAGGCCTACACCGCGCCGGGGGTGCTTCCCCGGACCCTCGACCGTTCGTGGCAGGAGTTCATGCGGCTGCTCTGCACGCAGATGCGTGCGGACCTGCTCGCCGAGCGGGACGCCTTCCGTGACCTGCAACTGGCCGCCGAGGACGCTGGCGCCTCCGTCAGCAAGCTCCGGATCCTCGACATCCTCGTCTGGCGCGCCTCCGACTCCTGGCAGTAACGGGCGGCTGCCAGCCGCGCCGCGTACCGTGGTCGGGTATCCCCCACACAGGCCCGACCCCGGAGGAGCCCTACGGTGACGGTGATGGCTGCCGCACCGGTGCGGACGGTCGCGGTGTCGCTCGAGGGCCTGCGGCGCCATCGGGGTGACGTCCTTGCCACCGACGACGTGTCGCTCGAGGTCCTCGCGGGCGAGGTCTTCGGCCTGCTGGGACCCAACGGGGCCGGCAAGACCACCCTGGTGCGCCAGCTGGTCGGCGTACTGCGGCCCGAAGCCGGTCGGGTCGCCTTGTTGGGACAGGACGTCACGGCCGACCCGCGGGCTGCCAGCCGCCTGCTGGCCTATCTCGCGCAGGACGAGCCCGCCCTCAACGAGCTGCCCGTCGGGTTGGCCGTGGAGACCACCGGCCGGCTGCGTGGGCTGTCCCGTCGCGACGCTCGCGCGCAGACAGCTCATCTACTCGACGAGCTGGGCCTTGCGGACGTCCGGGAGCGGCCGCTGACCAAGCTGTCCGGCGGCCAGCGCCGGCTCGCCCAGGTCGCGGCCGCCCTGATCGCCGACCGGCCGCTTCTCGTGCTCGACGAGCCCACCACCGGCCTGGACGCGCTGGCCCGCCGGGCGGTCTGGGAGGTCCTGCGCAGGCGGCGTACCGAAGCGGGGGTGACGGTCGTGCTCGTGACGCACAACGTGCTGGAGGCCGAGCAGGTCCTCGACCGGGTCGCCGTCCTGGACCGTGGCCGGGTCATCGCCTGCGACACCCCGGGGCGGTTGAAGGCGCTGGTGTCCCACGACGTCCGGCTGGACCTGGTGTGGCGCGACGAGCCGCCAGTGGGCGAGCCCGCCGTCGCAGCGCTGCTCGCCCGCTCCGAGGTCGACGGCCGACGCTGGAGCGCCCGGCTGCCGGCCGCGGACGCCCGCGAAGCCTTGGGTCGCCTGACCGCCGGACCCGCGCTTGCCGCCCTCGACGACTTCACCCTCGCCACGCCCACGCTTGAGGACGTCTACCTCTCGCTGGGTGGTCGTGCCCACGACCTGGAGCGCTCGTGAGCGCCTTCCTCGCCCTGTACGCCGGGCAGGTCAGCCGGGCCCGCGCGGCCCGTGGGCCGTTGCTGTTCGTGGCAACCCTGCAGTCCGTGGGGATCATGCTGCTGTTGCGGGGGGTCGTCGATGAGGGCAGTCGCACGACCTCGCAACAGGTCGTGGCCGGTTCCACGGTCTTGGTCGTCGCCTTCGTGGCGCTGAACCTGCTCGCGCAGCGCTTCGGGATGCTCCGCGGCACGGGGGCGCTCGACTACTACGCCACGCTTCCCGTCTCCGGAGCCCTGGTCGTCCTTGCCACGTCGGCGTCGTACGCGACGTTCACCGTGCCGGGTGCGGTGCTCACGGCCGTGGTCGGTGCCCTGCTCTACGGGCTGCCGCTGGGCCACCTGTGGGTCCTGCTGCTCGTGCTGCCCCTGGCAGGAGCCTCCCTGGCCGGGCTCGGGGCCTGTCTCGGCCTGCTCGCACCCAGACCCGAGCTCGCGACCGTTGCCGGGCAGCTGGGCATGTCGGGCATCCTGTTCCTCGGGATCATCCCGGAGCCTCGGCTGCCGGCCGTCCTGCAGGTCGTCCGGGCCGCCGTGCCCTCGACCTACGCCACCGACGCGTTCGCGTCTTCGTTCGCCCGGCGCCTCGATGCCGGTGCGCTGCTCATCGACCTGGGAGTCTGCCTCGTGGTTGCCCTGCTCGCGCTGTCACTCGCGTCGGTGGCCTTCCGCCGGGCGGTGCGGGCGTGAGCGTCTGGGCGCCCCCGGCGCCGACCGACCGGGTCGAGGCTCCCGTCGCCGACACCGGGCCGCCTCGCTGGCGGTACGACGTCCGCGTCGCCGCCGTGGTCGTCGCGGTGAGCGTGCTGCTGGGTGCACCCGCCGGCCTGATCTGGTCCGCCGTGGCGCCCCGGCTGCAGGTCACCCTCACCGACCAGGGGCCCCAGGTGCCCAACCTGGAGAGCAGCAAGGCCTTCGTGGGTGCCGACGGCAGCTACCTGATCGTCATGGCCGTCCTCGGGCTGCTGTGCGGCACCCTCGCCTGGTTCCTGGCCCGGCGGTCCGGTCCGTGGACCGTGCTGGCGCTCGTCGTGGGTGGGACCCTCGCGGCCCTCACGGCCGCGGCCGTCGGCCTGCGTCCGGGGTCGCAGCACGCGATCGAAGCGCTCCAGGCGGGGTCGACCTTCCGTGGTCATCTCGAGCTGTTCCTCGGCCGGCGTACCGGCACCGACGTGTCCTTGCGCGCTCCTTGGGCCGCCGTCGCCTGGCCGGTCGGGGCGTTGACGGCGTTCCTGTCCTTCGCCGTGCGCCGACCCGAAGATCTGGACTGAGCTCAGGCCGTGCGGGCGGTCGCGCGGTGGTTGCCGGTGAGTGTGCTGCCGAACGACAGGTAGCACTCGATGGTGCGGGTACCTGCGTCCCAGCTCGGTGCCCGGAGCGTCACGTACCCGGTGTAGGCCGAGGAGGTGTCGTGGAACGCGCGGTCGAGGTAGGCGGCCACCTCCAGGCGGCACGGGCCCTCGGCCTGAGCGGTGTACGCCGCTTTCGTCGGCAGCGGTCCCGAGCCGGTGAGCGTGAACGTTCCCACGACCTCCCCGTCGTGGGCCGCGGCGCACGGCACGCTGCCCGAGTGCTCGGCAGTGAACCGAAGGCAGGTGCCCGTGTCGTACAGGAGGGCTTGGTGCTGGGCGTCAGCCCTGCCCGCCACGCTGTCGTAGTCGGGAGAGGTCGTGCCGAACATCTCCGGCAGCCGCTGCCCCAAGCCGCAGGTCAGGTCGCGAGCGTCTTGGTCCCAGCCCGTGAGGGTCGGGTGGATCATGGTGACGTAGAGCTTGCCGGCAGGGTCGATCTGGTGCCGAAGGTAGTTCGTGACCAGCGGACGGCAGCGGGTTTCGACGATCGTGTCCCACTGCGCGTCGGTCGGGAACGGCGCTCCCTGCGGGTAGCTGTTCAGCGTCACGGGCTGCACGGCCTCGAACAGGTGCGGCGACGAGCAGGTCACGTCGAAGGCGTGGGTCGTCTTGACCTTCTGGTTCCAGGTGTAGCAGTGGCCCCTTGCGTCGACCGCGTTCTCGATCGACAGTTCGTCCGGGGAGGGCCTCGGCCGAGGCGTGGCACTGCCGCTCGCGCTCGCGCTGCTCTGCGGGAGCGCAGCGGCCGCCGGGATGCTGCTGCCCCGCGGCCGGAACGTCAGGTAGGCGACGCCACCCACGAGGCCCAGCACCACGACCATCGTGAGCACGCCGCGCAGCCGGCCGGGGCGGGCCGCGGGCGCCGACCACACCCGTGCCGCCCGTGGCGGCTTGCTCAGTGCCTCTCGCGTGCGGGCAGGAGGCTCGTGGGCCCTGGCTCCCCGGATGAAGGCCTCGTCCAGGACCAGCCCGTCGAACGGGTCGGGTTCGCCGTCCTCGGGCACGTCCGTCACAACGGCGCAGTGTGGCAGAACTGTGGCGTCGGCGGGTCAGTTCGGGCTGGTCGGGGTCCGTGCCAGGTCCGGGGCCGGCGCGGCGCGCAGGGCGAGCAGGAACCCGGCCTCGCGCCGCAGCACCGTCAGCTCCCGACGCAGCCGGCTGCACCCGTCCGGCTGCTCCAGCAGGGCCTGCCGGTCGGCCAGATCGAGCAGGGTCGTCGCCCCCACCAGGTGGCTCAGGACCAATGGGTCATCGGGAAGGTCAGGGGTCTCGATCTGCTGGCCGCTGGCCGCGCCGAGCGCCCCCAGGTAGTCCTCGAACGCGGCTCGGACCCTGGCGTCGAGCGCCCGCCCGCGCTCGACGTCACCGAGCTCGTCCGGGAGCCACTCGACGTCCCCCGTGAAGTAGGGCCGGTCGCCCGCGCCGTCCGGACCGTGCAGCGCGTCGAGGCGGAACAGCCCACCTCCGACGGTCACGAGGTCGAAGCGGCCGTCGTCGTACGTCTCGACCTGGCGCAGCCGGGCGGCGCAGCCGACGCCGTACAGCGCGCGGACGCCTTCGCTGCCGACTTCGCGACCTTCCCGGAGTGCGACGACCCCGAACTGCCGCTCGGCCTCGGGCAGCTCGAGCAGGTCCCGGACCAGCTGGCGGTAGCGCTCCTCGAACACGTGCAGCGGCAACACGAGCCCGGGGAACAGCACGGTCCCGAGCGGGAAGAGGGGAAGCACGGCGTTACGGTACGTCCACGCGGCGACGTCCCGGTGGACCGTGCAGGTCGATGGTCCAGATCGACCGAGAATGCTCCAAACGGACGAGGCAAACAGGCTCCGGTTACGGCAGTCTTGGCCCGTGGTGAGCCAGGGGACCGACCGGTGGAAGGCGCATCCGGTCGCCGCTGCGCTGGTCCGTGTCGCGGTTGTCCTGGCTTCACGCAGGACACGGTCACCCTGTCCGCGGCGAACGCCGTCGTGGCTCCGGGACACCTGCTGCGGCTCAGCCTCGCGCTGACCACGCAGGGAAACGCGACGTCGGTCCTGCTCGGCTTCGACGCGGCAGCGACGCCGAGCCGGCTCGACCTGACGGCCGCCCCGCCGCCCTGAGCAGGGCCTGTCCGAGGACCCGCGGCTAGGCTTGGAGCCAGTCCATCCACGCTGCCTCGAGGAGCTGAACCCGTGCTGACCCGCCTTGACCTGCGCGGTCGCCGCGACGCCGACCTGACCGCTGTCCTGCCCCGGGCCGAGCTCGACGTGGCCGTCGCGGTCGAGCAGGTCCGGCCGGTCGTGGAGGCCGTCCGTGACCGCGGCGCCGACGCCGTCCGGGAGGCGACGCAGCGCTTCGACGGGGTGACGCTCACCGACCTGCGCGTCCCCGCCGCCGTTCTCACTACGGCCCTGGCCGAGCTCGACCCTGCCGTGCGGGCAGCTCTGGAAGAGGCGATCGGGCGCAACCGGACCGTGTCCACCGCACAGTTGCGCGCCGACGAGGTCGTGCAGGTCGTCGACGGCGCGACGGTCATCGAGCGATGGGTGCCCGTCGGCCGGGTCGGCCTCTACGTCCCGGGCGGGCGGGTCGCCTACCCGTCGTCCGTCGTGATGAACGCGGTGCCGGCGCTGGTCGCCGGCGTTGGCTCGCTGGCGATCGCGTCGCCCCCGAAGCAGGAGTTCGGTGGGCTGCCCAACCCCGCCATCCTGGCCGCGTGCGCGCTGCTCGGGATCGAGGAGGTCTACGCCGTCGGCGGTGCCCAGGCGATCGCGATGTTCGCCTACGGCCTCCCGGGGGACCCGGGGGTCGCCCCGGTGGACGTCATCACCGGCCCGGGCAACGTCTACGTCGCTGCGGCCAAGCGCCTGGTCCAGGGCCGCTGCGGCATCGACTCCGAGGCCGGTCCGACCGAGATCGCGATCCTCGCCGACGACACCGCCATACCGGCCGTGGTGGCTGCCGACCTGATCGCGCAGGCCGAGCACGACCCGATGGCCGCGTGCCTGCTCGTCACGCCGTCGGTCGCGCTTGCCGACGCCGTCGACGTCGAGCTCGACAAGCAGGTACCCGCGACCAGGCACCGTGCCCGCGTCGAGCAGGCCTTCGCCGGGCAGTCCGCGCACGTGCTCGTCGAGGACCTCGACCACGGCCTGGCCGTCGTTGACGCCTGGGCAGCCGAGCACCTGGAGGTCATCACCGCCGACGCACCGCAGCGGGCCCGCCGGGTCCGCAACGCGGGCGCGATCTTCGTCGGGGGCTTCACGCCGGTGTCGCTGGGGGACTACCTCGCCGGCTCCAACCACGTCCTGCCCACCGGTGGCACCGCGCGCTTCTCGTCCGGCCTGTCCGCGCAGAGCTTCCTGAAGCGGATGTCGCTCGTCGAGTACACCGCCGAAGCGCTCGCGACCGTGGCCCCGCACGTCAGCGCGCTCGGCGGCGCCGAGGACCTGCTCGCCCACGTCGAGGCGGTCCAGGTGCGGGTCCGGCCCGCGTGAGCCTGCCCGTCCGCGACGACCTGGTCGGCCAGCAGCCGTACGGCGCCCCGCAGCTGCCGGAGGCGATCCAGCTCAACGTCAACGAGAACCCCTTCCCGCCGTCGGCCGCGTTCGTCGCCGACCTGGCCGCAGCCGTCGGTGTGGCCGCTGCCTCGCTGAACCGCTACCCCGACCGGGAGGCCCTCGAGCTGCGCCGTGACCTGTCGAAGTACCTGAACCGGGTCACCGGCGTTGCGCTGACGGTCGAGCAGGTCTGGGCCGCGAACGGCTCCAACGAGGTGCTCCAGCAGGTCTGCCAGGCGTTCGGCGGCCCTGGACGGGTGGCGTTGGGCTTCGAGCCGTCGTACCCGATGCACCCGTTGCTGGCGCGCGGGACCAGCACCGGCTGGGTCGGCGTCCCACGGGCCGCCGACTTCAGCCTGTCGATCGACACCGCGGTCGCGGCCGTCCGCGAGCACCAGCCCGCCATCACCTTCCTCACCACCCCCAACAACCCGACCGGCACCGTCACCGGGCTCGACGTCATCGAGGCCGTCTGCGCCGAGGCCAGGGGCGTGGTGGTCGTCGACGAGGCCTACGCGGAGTTCGGTACGTCAGTCTCCGCCGTCACCCTGCTCGCGGCGTACCCGCGGCTGCTGGTGTCCCGGACGATGTCCAAGGCCTTCGCCGGGGCGGGTCTGCGCCTGGGTTACCTCGCGGCCTCGCCGCAAGTCGTCGACGCCTTGCGGCTGGTACGCCTGCCCTACCACCTGTCGGCCCTGACGCAGGCCGCCGCCCGGGTCGCGCTCGCCCACACCGACGAGCTGCTCGGGACGGTCGAGGCCGTGAAGGCCCAACGGGACCGGATGCTCGCCGGCATCCCCGCGCTGGGGCTGTCCGTCGTCCCGACCGAGGCCAACTTCTTGCTGTTCGGGCCGTTCCCCGCACCGGGGGAGGTGTGGCAGGCGCTGCTCGACCGGGGCGTGCTGGTCCGGGACCTGTCGTCCGCGCCGGGCCTGTCCGGCTGGCTGCGGGTCAACGCGGGCACCGAGCCGGAGACGACGGCCTTCCTCGACGCCCTTGCCGCCGTCCGTGCCCAGCCCTAGAGCCCTAGAGCACCAGAGCCCTAGAGCACCAGGGCGGCGTGCAGTCGCGCCAGGTCGGCGGCCGGGTCGGTCGTCTTGCCGGTGTGGATCGGTCCGGCCCGTAGGACGGTGCTGCGTGGTGCCGTGAGCCACCCGAAGCGCTGCCGCAGCGGTGTCTGGCCGGCGGGTCCCTCGCCCCTGCACGCGCGGCAGATCGCGTCGAGCGCCTCCTCGACGGCCACCACGTCGACCCCCTCGTCCAGAGCCCGCAGCCGCTGCGGGTCGACGTGCGTGAGCCCGTCGAGGAAGGCGAGGTCCTGGCTGTAGAGGACCACCCCGACGTTGATGCTCTCGCCGCGCTGCACCCTCGGCACTGCCTGCAGCACGGCGTACTCGAACAGCGCACTCACGGTCGCCACACCTCCCGCGCCCCGAGCCGGGCCAGCAGGTGCTGCACGTAGGCCGTGCGCACCCCGTCGGGCGAGGCGAAGCCAGGCTCGTCGGTCAGCCACCTGTCCGGTACGTCGGTCAGCACCGCCCTCAGCAAGGCCTCCGTCACCCGTGGGCTCAGGTCCGCGTCAGCCTGGCAGCGGGCCTCGACGCCCGCGGTCGAGGACAGGACGTGGCCGGTCACGTCGTAGGCCTTGGTGATGCTCGCCGGGGCCCGCGCCCAGCTGTGGTGGAACACCAGGGTCGCGCCGTGGTCGATCAGCCACAGCTCGCGGTGCCACATCAGCAGGTTCGGGTTGCGCCAGGACCGGTCGACGTTGCCGACGAACGCGTCGAACCACAGGACCCGGCCGGCGAGACCGGGGTCGACGGTGTGCGCGAGCGGGTCGAAGCCGAGGGCTCCGGGCAGGAAGTCCATGCCGAGGTTGAGACCGGGGCTCGCGGTCAGCAGGTCCTGTACCTCCTCGTCCGGCTCGGACCGCCCCAGCAGCGGGTCCACCTCCACGAGGACCAGCTCCGGCACCGGCAGGCCCAGGCCGGTCGCGAGGCCGGCGCAGATGATCTCGGCGACCAGCGTCTTGCGGCCCTGGCCCGCGCCGGTGAACTTCACGACATAGGTCCCGAGGTCGTCTGCCTCCATCAGCCCGGGAAGCGACCCACCCTCACGCAGCGGCGTGACGTAGCGGGTGGCGGTCACGGTCGGGAGCACGCGGGCGAGCCTAACGGCGGTCGGAGGCTGTCAGCTGTCACTTGACCGGAGCCGTTCGCGGGGCGTCAATACGTGTGACTGCAGCCGACGGCATTCGTGGAGGTCCACGATGAGCACCGTGATGAGCACCGTGATGAGCACCGTGATGAGCACCGTGATGCCGACGCGGGTGAGCGCCGTACGGGACGTCGTCCTGCCGCACAACAGCCAGGAGGTGCTCGCGGTCATCCGTGACATCGAGCTGTTGGAGCCGCTCGAACGCAAGGCACGCAGCGTCGAGGTACACCCTGTCGACGACACGCACGGCTGGTACCGCATCGTCGGCAAGCTCTTCCGGCTGCGAGCCTGGGAGGGAGAGTTCAGCTACGAGCAGCACCCTGCGGGGTGGCACTCCGAGGACCTGCACCGTCGGACCGACGGATGGCGCATCAGCGGTGGCTTCCTGGTCAGCCGCATCGATGACGCGACCTGCCGGGTCACGCACTACGAGGACTACTCGCTTCCCGACCGGTTGCGGCGTTGGCGGCCAGTGCTGTCGTGGTACATGCGGCGGAGCCAGGTCGGCGAGATGCGCGACCTGACGGTGCTCGTGGAGCAGACCTTGGCGGCCCGCGAACACGACGCCGAACCGGTGACAACCACGCGGCCCACCGGTGTCGATGAGTGAGCCCAGCGCGCCGTCGTCTCGTGCTCGTCGTGGTTGCCCTGGTGGCCGTGGTCGTCGTGGTGGTGGCGACGACCCAACTCGGCGGTGGAAGGCGCGTGCCGACCACGAACCAAGCAGCCCTCGGCACCGTGCTTCTCGTCCCGGGCTACGGCGGCACGACTGCTGAGCTGCAGCCGTTGGCCGCCAAGATCAGAGCGGCTGGGCGTTCTGCGGTCATCGTCGACGTGCCCGACGGAGGCACCGGAGACCTGACGGTGGCCGCCGACGCGGTCGCCCGGGCCGCTGAGCAGGCGATCGCCGCCGGTGCTCCGTCGGTGGACGTGATCGGTTACAGCGCGGGGGGAGTCATCGCGCGCATCTTCGCCAGCAGGAAGGGCTCCGAGATCCGCCGCGTCATCACGATTGGCTCACCGCACCACGGCACGAAGGTGGCTGCGCTCGCCGCGACCTTCGCGCCAGGAGAGTGCGCGGCGGCCTGCCTGCAGCTCGTCCCAGGAAGCAAGCTGCTCGCGGGTCTCGAACAGACTCCAGGTGGACCGCGGTGGATCTCCCTGTGGAGCACCGGCGACCAGGTGGTCACTCCGCCGACCTCCGCGCGTCTGAAGGGCGCCCTCGACATCGTGCTGCAGGACGTCTGCCCTGGCATCGACGTCTCCCACGGCGACCTGCCGACGACGCCGCTCGTTCTGGGCATCGTGCTGCAGGAGCTCGGCACCGACGCCCCGTCTGCTCCCCGGGACTGCCGGGCTCTCACCGCTGCCGGCTCCTAGCTCGTGACGTCCTTCGTCGTGAAGTTGGCCCACGACGCGACGAGCAGCACCACGATGTACACCCCTTGCAGGGCCGCGCCCCGGTAGAGATCGCGGGTGCTGATCGGATCGCGGAACAGGTCGACGAACGACAACCAGTACTTGGTCGGCAGGTAGGGCTGAACGCTGGCCGATGCATCCAGTCCCACCAGAACGGCGGAGGTGACGAGGACCGTGATCGCGCCCAAGGTCGCGGCCAGGGGCGAGTCGCTCATCGTGGACAGGAACAGGGCGACGGAGGCGACGCCGAGCATCGACCACCCGACGTACAGGACAGCGATGATCGTGCGGGTCGTCGCCTGCTGGGTTGTCAGAGCCGTGCCGGACGCAGACCCGACGGCATGCTGACCGAAGAGCGACACCCCCACGGCGTACGAGGAGAGGGACACGGCGGTGACGGTCACGCCGGTGAAGACCATGACGCTGACGAGCTTGGCGACGAGCAGCCGCAAGCGGCTGACCGGGCGGACGAGCAGGTATCGCAAGGTCCCGGCCTGCGCCTCGCCGGCGATCGCGTCGCCGGCGACCAGGCAGACGGCCACGGGCAGGAACAGCGGCAGGACGATCGCCAGGGCAGCTGCGGGGAACAGTGCCCCGTTGTTGAGGACCTGCGACAGGAACGCCGGGCCGTCGCCGGGACGCGGCGCAAGGTCGCTCGTCTTGAGGAAGACGGCGACAACGGCCGGCAGGGCGCACATCAGCAGGACCATGACCCAGGTCCGTGGTCGCCGGAACAATCGCTGCAGCTCGCTGCCGATCACGCGACCCGGTCCGATCCCGCGCTGGTGAGCTCAAGAACGACGTCCTCCAGGGTACGTCGCTCAGGCCCGATCGCGTCGACGCGCACCCCACCGGCGACAAGCTCCGCATTGAGTCGTGCGACCTCAGAAGCCCTGACCAGCAGGCGATCTCCTTCGTGCAGCTCGACGGCGTCGCCGGCGAGCTCAGCGGCCAGCGCGCTGTCGCGGGTGAGGATCTCGACGCGCCCGGTCGGTGCCTGCAGGACCTCGAGCTGCTCCTGGACGACGAGGCTCCCGCGGTCGAGGACACCGACGCGGGTGCAGAGGGCCTCGACCTCGCTGAGCAGGTGACTGCTGAGAAAGACCGTGGTGCCGGCCTTGTTGAGCATCAACAGGAGCTCGCGGATCTCCGAGATGCCCTGGGGGTCGAGGCCATTGGTCGGTTCGTCCAGGATCAGGAGCTCGGGCGTCCGGAGCAACGCGGCGGCCAGTCCGAGGCGCTGCCGCATGCCGAGGCTGTAGGCCTTCACCGGTCGGGCGTCGACCTTGCCCAGGCCGACCTGCTCCAGGGCCAGCTCCACGCGGGCCTTCCTGGTACGACGCGGACCATCGGGTCCGGAACTGTCCAGCAGTCTGAGGTTGGAGCGGCCTGAGAGGTGGCCGATGGCGGCGGGTCCTTCGACCATGGCGCCGATGCGGGGGAGGGCATCGGCGATCTTCGGCGTCCCGAGCACCTCGATCCCGCCCGAGGTCGGGAGCACCAGCCCCAGCAGCATCCGCACGGTGGTGGTCTTGCCTGACCCGTTGGGTCCGAGGAAGCCGTAGCGATCGCCTTCGCGGACCTCGAGGTCGATGCCGTTCACCGCGGTGAACGAGCCGAAGCGCTTCACGAGCCCAGTGGTCCTGATCACGGGAGCTCCGCCGGTGGGTGCAGGGTCAGGTCCTGCGACATCGCCTCGAGGGTCGCGGTCGGCACCGAACCGAGCAGCAGGTACCGCTGATGGAAGTTGAAGGGGTTGCCGACGAGCAGGCCATGCAGCAAAGCGGTGTCGAAGCGCCCGCCGAGGGCGTTGACCGACCGCGCGAGACTGCGCCCGGACCCGCGCGGTAACGGGATCAGGACCACCTGCCCGAACCCCTGGCCGTAGGTCTTGAGCCCGGTCACGCCGGTGAGCAGGTGGGTCTCAGGCAGGCCGCCGAGCGATGTCGGAAGCGCGTAGGGCGAGTGCTGGTCGAGACGGGCGACGAGGTCCTCCTTGGAGACGGTGGTGCGATCCTGCGTCGGCAGGAAGCTCGCGAGGGACAGGTCCGGTCGGGACAGGTCGACGCTGAGGAGCAGGCTCCGCATCACGGGGACGCGCTGCCCGACCGCCTGGACGTCCACCTCGAGGACCAGCCCGGACCGAGGGTCGGCGTACAGGTCGACGTGCTCGATCGTGGTGGTCGCGGGGTGTGCGGGTGTCAGGCGTACGCCGGGAACCGA
The DNA here is from genome assembly GCA_038230355.1 of Mycobacteriales bacterium. GTDB lineage: Bacteria > Actinomycetota > Actinomycetes > Mycobacteriales > SCTD01 > RYN-111. The sequence goes on from JBBRNK010000019.1 coordinate 27,280, forward strand.
TCGCCGGCCGACGCGACGGACCGGCAGTTTGCTGAGCTCGACGTCCTGGGTGCCGGCGAGCCGCCGACCGAGGGTGGGGGCGACGAGGTCAGGCTCCTCGGGGACCTGGACGGACGGGGTCCCCGTGATGCGGACCGCCGCGGCACTGTCACTCGACCAGCGCCAGCTGCCCGTCGCGTCGTCGGTGGTGTCCTGCTCGCCCGTGAGCGACAGCGCATCGACGCGGTGGCGGACGGCGTCGTGCCACCAGACCCGATAGCGGGTGGTGGTGCCGAGGATGCTCGTGAGGTCTCCGAGCTCGATCACCTTCGGGAGCGCGACTGCCCCGCGGGACTCGCCGTATCCCGACCACCCGACAGCGGCCGACGTGCGGATGCGGGCAAGCAGGGCCGTCGGGTCGACCGAGGCGCCCTGGACCGGGCGGCTCGCTATCAAGCTGGGTGTGGCGACCAAGCCGCCGGTGAGGAGCACGGCCACGCCCCATCGCCACGTCATCCCCGGACGGTATGCCCGCCGTCGACGCGACGTCCGGCTGACGTCCACGCGCGAAGCCGTGGTGGGGGACCGATAGCCTTGCCGGCATGGCACGCAGGGCTCTGGTGGAGCGCACGACCAAGGAAAGCGACGTCCGCGTCGAGCTCGACCTCGACGGCACCGGGCAGGGGTCCAGCGACACGGGCGTCCCGTTCTTCGACCACATGGTCAGCCAGCTCGGACGGCACGGCGGGTTCGACCTGACCGTCGTCACCAAGGGGGACCTGCACATCGACGCGCACCACACCGTCGAGGACACCTCGCTCGCCCTCGGGACCGCCCTCAAGCAGGCCCTGGGCGACAAGGCGGGTGTACGCCGGTTCGGTGACGCCACCGTCCCCCTGGACGAGTGCCTGGTCCAAGCGGCCGTCGACCTGAGCGGCCGTCCCTACCTGGTCCACGAGGAGCCGCAGCTGCTCGAGTTGATCGGCAGCTACGACACGACCCTCACCAAGCACATCTGGGAGAGCTTCGTCGCGACCAGCGGGATCGCCCTGCATGTGCGGGTGCTCAGCGGCCGCAACGCCCACCACATCGTCGAGACCCAGTTCAAGGCGGTCGCCCGGGCGCTGCGAGCGGCATGCGAGCTCGACCCGCGGGTGCTGGGAGTGCCGTCGACCAAGGGCGTGCTCTCACAGTGAGGCCGGGGTCGCACGAGGACCTGCCGTGAAGGTCGTCGTCCTGGACTACGGCTCGGGCAACCTCCGTTCGGCGGAGCGGGCGCTGTCCCGCACCGGCGCCGACGTCACGGTCACCGCCGACCTGACGCTGGCCGTGGAGGCGGACGGCCTCGTCGTACCCGGGGTGGGGGCGTACGCCGCGTGCATGCGGGGGCTCAACGCCGTTCGCGGCGGGACCGTCATGTGGGACCGGCTGCGCAAGCAGCGCCCGGTGCTGGGGATCTGCGTGGGCATGCAGGTGCTGTTCGAGCGGGGCCTGGAGCACGGGCAGGAGACCGCCGGTCTGGGGATCCTCGCGGGTGACGTGACCCGGCTGGACGCGCCCGTCGTCCCCCACATGGGGTGGAACACGGTCGACGTGCCCGAGGGCAGCGAGCTGTTCGTCGGCGTCGAGGGGGAGCGGTTCTACTTCGTGCACTCCTATGCCGCCCGCGTGGTCCCGGATGTCCTGCTGACAACGGCCGAGCACGGCGAGGTCTTCGCCGCCGCCATCGAGCGCGGGGTGCTGGCCGCGACGCAGTTCCACCCGGAGAAGAGCGGCGACGCCGGCGCGCACCTGCTCACGAACTGGGTCCGCAGCCTGTGAGTGCAGCGAACGCGGGTCGGTGCGGGGAGATAGCGCTGTGAGGCGCGAGCGCCCGAAGCTGCCTGCGCGGAGACGTCGACGCCGGTACGGCGCCCTGCCCGCCCGCGTCCGGTACCAGCTCGTGGTCACGTTCTTCGTCGTCCAGGCCCTCGGCTGGTACTTCCTGTCCGGCACCGGTGCCCGGTTCTCCCTCGCGGTCCTCACCGCCGCCTGCCTCGCTGTCCTCGTCACCACCCGAAGGAGCTACTGAAGATGACCCTCGAGCTGCTGCCCGCCGTCGACGTCGCCGACGGCCAGGCGGTCCGCCTCGTGCGGGGCGAGGCGGGGTCCGAGACGTCATACGGCTCGCCGCTCGAGGCGGCGCTGCAGTGGCAGAGCGACGGCGCGGAGTGGGTGCACCTCGTGGACCTCGACGCGGCGTTCGGGCGCGGCTCGAACCGGGAGCTGCTCGCTGAGGTCGTCGGGCGGCTGGATGTCCAGGTCGAGATGAGCGGCGGCATCCGCGACGACGCCTCCCTGGAGGCTGCGCTCGCGACCGGCTGCGCCCGCGTCAACCTCGGCACCGCCGCCCTCGAGTCCCCGGACTGGGTCCGCTCGGCCATCGCCCGCTACGGGGAGCAGGTCGCCGTCGGTCTCGACGTGCGGGGTACGACGCTGTCGGCCCGCGGGTGGACGCAGGACGGCGGGGAGCTGTTCGAGGTGCTCGCGCGCCTGGACGCCGACGGCTGCGCGCGGTACGTCGTGACCGACGTGCAGCGGGACGGGACCCTCACGGGACCGAACCTGTCGCTGCTCGCCGACGTGTGTGCGGCCACCAGCAGGCCGGTCGTCGCCAGCGGGGGAGTCTCGTCGCTGGCCGACCTGGTCGCGATCGCCGGTGTCGCCGGCGTCGAGGGGGCGATCGTCGGGAAGGCCCTGTACGCCGGGGCCTTCACCCTCCCGGAAGCCCTCGCCGCCGTCCGTGGCTGACGTCGACGGCCGTACCGACGGCGAGGTCCGCCACGAGGACTGGGGCGGCGACGAGCTGGGGCAGACGACGTACACGCGGGTGCTGTTCGTCGAGGTGGACCTGACGGAGGCCGTCACCGCCTGCGGGAGGCCGACCTCGCAGGGGCCAAGGCGGTCAACGGGACGCTGACCGGGCTCGACCTGTCGGGTGCCGTGCTGGAGAAGGCGGACCTGAGTGGCTGCGACCTGCGGGGGTCGGACCTGTCCGCGGTGGACCCGGCGACGACCCGGCTGGCGGGGGCGGTCATCACCGTCGAGCAGGCCGTGACGCTGGCGCTCGCCCAGGGGCTGGACGTCAGGCCCTGAGGCTCGCGAACCGCGCAGGCCTACTCCTTGACGGCCAGCTCGACCCGAAGCGGGCCGACCTTCACGGCCCTGCCGAGGCCGCCTCGCACCGAGACCAGCTTCGGGCGTGACCAGCGCAGCGGGGTCCAGGCCAACGACAGGGACGGGGTGGCGTCGGAGAGCTCCGGCGGCAGCGACGCGGGCTCGACCGCCAGGGCCGGCTGGTGCTCGACGACCGGTCCGGCGAGATCGACCAACAGGTCCGCCTGAAGGTCGGACTTCAGGTCCTTCGGGGTCTTCGTGGTGCTCATCAGGCTCCTCGGGGCATCGACGCGTAGGCGGTGAGCACGTCCTGGGCGAGCCCGGCGTAGGCGACCGCCACCGGGGACGACGGAGCGGACAGGACAACCGGCCGCTTGGCCAGCGTCGAGGAGGGAACCCGGCGGGAGACCGGGATCCGGGTCGGCAGCAGCGGCAGCTCGGTCCCCTCCAGGGCACCGAGAACCTCGCGTGCGGCCTTGCCGTCCTTGTCCCACAGGGAGCAGGCGACGCCGATGAGCTGGGCGACGGTGTTCTCGAAGCGCCGGTGCTGGTCGAGGAAGGCCGTCACGCGGGCGGCACCGAGGGCCGAGCCCGGGTCGCTGGTGAAGACCGTCAGGACCGCATCCGCGGCGCAGACCGCGGACAGCGTGAGGTTGCCCAGGTCGCCATGGGTGTCGAGCACCACGTGGTCGTAGTCGGCCAGCAGCGGTCGCAGGACCCGCCGGATGCCGGTCACGATGCCGCCCTGCGCCGCGAGGGTGACGCCCACGGTCTCGAGCGAGGGGTGCGCGGGGATCAGGTCCAGGCCCGGTGCCACCTCGGTACGCAACACCCCTCGCGGGTCGGCGTCGGGGTTCTCGAGCAGACCGGCCAAGGAGTCCTCGCGGCTCTTCGCGACGACGCCGAAGGCCCGGCCGAGCGAGTCCTGCGGGTCGGCATCCACGACGAGCACCCGACCGGTGCGGGCCAGCACTGCGGCCAGGTTGGCGGCCGTCGAGGTCTTGCCGACGCCACCCTTTGACGAGCACACGGCGAGCCTCACGCGCGGATCCCCCTCGACGGTCGCAGCACCAGCACGAGCGCCACCGCCGCCCCGATCTGCAGCAGCAGGCGACCGGCCGTGCCGGTGTGCAGCCCCCGCGCGACCGCGGTGCCGACCAGTGAGCCGGCCACACCGACCAGCGTCGTGAACACCAGCCCGGTCCGGCTGCGACCTGGGGCGATGACCCGGGCGAGGGCGCCGAGCACCAGACCGATCACCAGCGTCGAGACCAGCGCCCAGAACGTCGCGTTGAGGAAGGGCAGCACGACGAACAGGACGATGCAGACGACCAGCACAGCGAACAGCACCCGCACAGCGTAAGGGTCCCGTGTTAACAACGTGGGGCTAGCGTCGTGTGACGTGACCGTCGCCGTACGCGTGATCCCCTGCCTCGACGTCGACGCGGGCCGCGTCGTGAAGGGCGTCAACTTCACCGACCTGGTCGACGCGGGCGACCCCGTCGAGATGGCCCGGGTCTACGACGCCGAGGGCGCCGACGAGCTGGTGTTCCTCGACATCACCGCCAGCTCCGGTACGCGTGAGACGACGTACGACGTGGTCCGGCGTACGGCGGAGCAGGTCTTCATCCCGCTGACCGTCGGCGGTGGGGTCCGCAGCCCCGACGACGTGGACCGCCTGCTGCGCGCCGGGGCCGACAAGGTGGGCGTCAACACCGCCGGCATCGAGCGGCCGGAGCTGCTCAGTGAGATCGCGCAGCGGTTCGGGTCGCAGGTGCTCGTGCTGAGCGTCGACGCCCGCCGCTCAGCCGGCACGCCGAGCGGGTACGAGGTCACCACGCACGGCGGCCGGCAGGGCACCGGGATCGACGCGGTCGGGTGGGCAGCCCGCGGGCAGGAGCTCGGCGTCGGTGAGATCCTGCTGAACTCGATGGACGCCGACGGGACCCGGCGCGGCTTCGACCTCGAGATGCTCCGCGCCGTACGTGCGGTCGTGAGCGTTCCCGTCATCGCCAGCGGGGGAGCGGGTGCGGTCGAGGACTTCGCCCCGGCCGTCGCCGCCGGCGCCGACGCGGTGCTGGCCGCGAGTGTCTTCCACTTCGGGCAGCTGCGGATCGGCGATGCCAAAAAGGCGCTGCGAAGCGCGGGCTACCCGGTGCGGTAGCCCGCTCCGCTAGAAGCGCAGGTCGATCGCGTTGGCCCTGGCGACGGCGTCGTCGCCGCCCTCGACGGACACGGCGGCGGCCTCCCGGCGTCCGAACAGCCAGAGGAACAGCTCACCGACCTGGCCACGCAGGACCACCTCGTCGGGGCCACGCCGGATCCGCATCACCCGGGCGCCCGGCGTGACCAACGTGATGCCCAGGCCCTCGCCACGGCGGGTGAACGCCGGCCCCACGACGAACAGTCGTTCCCAGAGGGCGTCCTCCAGGTCGCGGTCGAGCTCGCGGGCCCCGAGTCCCTGCGGCCGGCGGACGTCCTCGTGGTGGACGAACAGCTCGTGCACGTTGGCCGGTGGCAACGCCACCGGCGACCAGAACGGTGGTCCCTTCCGGAGCTTCTTGAGCAGGTCCTCGTACGGCGTGCGGCGGGCGTCGCGCTCGTAGTAGGCGGTCAGGGCGTGCAGTGCCGGGATCACCAGCCCGGGCAGTGCGAGGGGCTGCCGGTCGCGGGCCAGCAGGTGGGCGGCGAGGTCGTGGGTGGTCCACCCGCCGCACAGGGTCGGGGCGTCCGGGCCGAGCGGTGCCATGAGGGCGAGCAGGTCGGCGCGTTCGCGCCCGGCGAGGGACATGTCCACGAGCCTGCCAGAGCGGACCAGAACTGAATTGACCTCGGCCGGGGTTGAGGTGCTGCAGTAGTCGAGGCAGTAGACGAGACTTGCCCTACGCAACCGAAACGGAAACCCCCTGTCGTGAGCACTGCCCCCGCCCACCCGCGTGGTGTCATCCGCCGTGGCCTCGGCATCCTCTGGATCGCGGTCAAGGACGAGCCGAAGATCTTCGCCGTCTCCGCGGTCGGGAGTGCGCTGTTCGGCGGCATGACGATCGCGCAGGCCTATGTCTTCGGTCACATCACGAGCACGGTCATCGAGCCGAGCATCAAGGCCGGCCACGCCAGGACGGCGGCTCTCGTCTCGGCGGTGCTGCTCATCCTGGGGGTCGCCACGCTGAAGGTGGTCGGCATCCTCGGACGCCGCCTCGGGGCGGGAATCATGCAGTACCGGCTGCAGGCGACGTACCGCAAGCGGGTCACCAGGCGCTATCTGGAGCTCCCGCTCGAATGGCACCAGCGGCACCCCACCGGCGAGCTGCTGTCCAACGCCAACAGCGACGTCGAGGCCGCGTGGTACCCGATCGCGCCGTTCCCGTTCGCGGTCGGCGTGGTCTTCATGCTGATTACGACCCTGGTCCTGCTGTTCTTCACCGACCCCGTCCTCGCGATCGTCGGCTCCGTGATCTTCCCCTCCATCGCTGGTCTCACCGTCGTCTACAGCCGGCGGATGTCGCCGTTGATGACGCGCGCCCAGCAGCTGCGGGGTGAGGTCAGCACCGTCGCCCACGAGTCCTTCGACGGGGCGCTGGTCGTCAAGACCCTCGGCCGGGAGGCGTACGAGACCGAGCGCTTCACCGCGATCTCCCGCGAGCTGCGCGACACCCTCGTGCAGGTCGGCCGGGTGCGCGGGCTGTTCGACCCGATCATGGAGGCGCTGCCCGTCATCGGGGTGCTCCTGGTGCTCGTGGTCGGCTCCAGCAGGGTCGGTAGCGGGCACCTCGACAGCGGCAGCCTGGTCCGCGTCGCCTACCTGTTCACGCTGCTGGCGTTCCCGGTGCGGGCGATCGGCTGGGTCCTCAACGAGCTGCCCCGCAGCGTCGTCGGCTACGAGCGGGTCCAGCGGGTGCTCACCGCGCAAGGCCAGCAGGAGCACGGTACGTCGGTCCGTACGGTCGACGCGGCCGTCTCCCTGGACGTCTCCGGCCTCGGGTTCGCCTACGGCGACGAGCAGGTCCTGCACGACGTCTCGTTCGACGTCGCGCCCGGACGGACCGTCGCCGTGGTCGGTCCGACCGGCTCCGGCAAGTCGACCGTTGCGACCCTGCTCGTCCGGCTCGTCGACCCCGTCACCGGCACCGTCGGGTACGACGGCACCGACGTCCGTGCCTTCGCGCCCGGGGCGCTGGCCGACGTCGCCTCGCTGGCGCCACAGACGACGTTCCTGTTCGACGACTCCGTCCGCGGCAACGTCACCCTCGGCGCCGACGTCAGCGACGAGCAGGTCTGGGCCGCCCTGCGAGTGGCTCAGGCGGACGGCTTCGTGGCCGCCCTGCCCACAGGGCTGGACACGGTCGTGGGTGAGCGCGGCACGACGCTGTCCGGCGGCCAGCGGCAGCGGCTCGCCCTTGCCCGCGCCGTCGCCCGCAAGCCCCGGCTGCTGGTGCTCGACGACGCCACGTCGTCGGTCGACCCGTCCGTCGAGCAGCGCATCCTGGCCGGGCTGCGGGAGTCCTCGACGGCGGCCACCGTTGTTGTGGTGGCCTACCGCCGGGCCACCATCGCCCTCGCCGACGAGGTCGTGTTCGTCGACGGGGGCCGGGTCGTCGACCGCGGGTCACACGCCGAGCTCCTCGTCCGGTGCGCGGGCTACCGGGACCTGGTGACCGCCTACGAGCGGGCTGAGGTCGAGCGTGCCGCCGAGCACGCCGGCGACGAGCTGGAGTCGGCATGACCACGACCATGACAGCGCCGGGTGGGGTCGAGCGCAGCTCCACGGGAACCCTCCTGCACGCCTTGCGGCTCGCCCCGGAGTTCCGCGCCGGCCTCGGGGTGACGCTGCTGCTCGCCGTCGTGAGCACCGCCGGCCGGGTCGTCGTACCCCTGGCCGTGCAGCAGACGATCGACCACGGACTGAACCGGAGCACCCCCGACCTGGGCCTGGTGCGCCTCGCCTGTTCCCTTGCCGCCGTGGCGGTCGCGGTCACCGCGGTGGCCAACTACCTGATGAACGTCCGGCTGTACCGCACGACCGAGGACGGGCTGCTTTCCCTGCGTACCAAGGCCTTTCGGCGGGTGCACGACCTCTCGGTGCTGCACCAGGCGTCGGAGCGGCGTGGGTCGCTGGTGTCCCGTGTGACGGGCGACGTCGACACGATCAGCTCGTTCATGCAGTTCGGCGGGCTGCTCGTCATCATCTCCGCGGCCCAGCTGGTGCTCGCCAGCGCCGTGATGCTCTGGTGGTCGTGGCAGCTGACGCTGGTCGTCTACGTCTGCATGCTCCCGCTGGTGTTGTCGCTGCGCATCTTCCAGCGCCGGCTCCAGGTGGCCTACGGGCTGGTCCGGCAGCGGATCGGCGAGATGCTCGGTGCCGTCTCGGAGTCCGTCGTCGGAGCGCCGGTGATCCGGGCCTATGGGGCGCAGGACCGTACCGCGACGCGCATCGACGAGGCCGTCAGTCGCACGACCCAGGCACAGACCAGGGCGCAGACGATCTCCGCGACGACGTTCTGCAGCGGCGAGATCACCACCGCCCTGGCCAACAGCGCCGTCATCGTGCTCGGGGTGCTGCTCGCGACGGGTGGGTCGCTGTCGCTCGGTCGCCTCGTCGGGTTCTTGTTCCTGGTCACCCTGTTCGTGCAACCGGTGCAGGTCGCGACCGAGGTCCTCAACGAGGCCCAGAACGCGATCGCCGGCATGCGCAGGGTCCTCGGCGTTCTCGACACCCCCACGGACGTGGGCGACCCCGTGACCGGGGTCGAGCTGCCGGCCGGGCCGCTGTCCGTCACCTTCGAGCACGTCCACTTCGCCTACCCGGGCGGGCCGGACGTGCTGCACGACGTCGACCTCACGCTGACCGCCAGAACCCGCGTCGCGGTCGTCGGGGAGACCGGCTCGGGCAAGACGACCTTCGCGAAGCTGCTGACCCGGCTGATGGACCCGACCCGCGGACGAGTGCTCCTGTCGGGCGTGCCGCTCGAGCAGGTGCAGTTCGCCTCCCTACGCCGACGGGTCGTGATGGTGCCGCAGGACGGGTTCTTGTTCGACACGACCGTCGCCGACAACGTGCGCTACGGACGGGCCGGGGCGAGCGACGCGGACCTGCTGCTGGCCTTCACCGAGCTCGGCCTCGACGACTGGCTCGACAGCCTGCCGGGCGGCCTGTCCACCCCCGTGGGGGAGCGGGGTGAGTCCCTGTCGGTGGGCGAGCGTCAGCTGGTCGCGATTGCCCGTGCCTACATCGCCGATCCCGACCTGCTCGTCCTCGACGAGGCGACCTCCGCCGTCGACCCCGCAACCGAGGTCCGGCTCGCCAGAGCCCTCGACTCGCTGACCCGGGGGCGTACGACGCTCACGATCGCGCACCGCCTGTCCACCGCCGAGGCCGCCGACGAGGTCCTGGTCGTCGATCGCGGTGTCGTCGTGCAACGAGGTGCGCACCGTGACCTCGTCGACGTACCGGGGGTCTACGGCGACCTGCATGCCTCATGGGTGTCCCAGTCACGGTGACGTCCACTCTCCGGATCGCGTCGCCGCGGACCGCCGAACGGCGAGGCCTGCTCCTCGCCTTCACCGTCTTCGGCGGCTTCTGGGGTGCTTGGTCCGCCACGCTGCCCGCGATCCGGACGCAGGCCCATCTGTCCGACGGCCAGCTCGGCATCGGGCTCGCAGCCATCGCCGTCTCGGCCCTGCCCGTCATGCCCTTCGCGGGCCGGCTCGTCGACCGGCTCGGTGCGCGGCGGGCCCTGCCCGGGTCCCTGCTGCTGTTCGCGCTCGTCATGCCACTCGCCGCCTTCGCGCACTCGCTCGCGACGCTGGTCCCGGCCCTGGTGCTGCTCGGGCTGGCCACCGGTGGCATGGACGTGATCGCGAACACCGCCGTCGCGGCCTGGGAACGGGTCGAGGCCGACCGGCTGATGAGCGTGGCGCACGGGGCCTTCTCCGTAGGGGTGCTCGTCGGGAGCGTCTGTGCTGGCCTGGCCCGCGAGGCCGGTGCGGGACCGGTGCCCATCCTCGGCTGCGTCGCGGTCCTCCTGCTGCTCGTCGCGGCCGGCCAACCGGCGTACCGGCAGGCGGACGAGCACGAGGCCACCGGCACCCGCGCCGGGATGTCGGCCGTGCTGCTCGCCATTGGGCTGCTGAGCGCGGGCGCCTTCCTGTGCGAGGACGCCATCGGTTCCTGGAGCGCCCTGCACCTGGAGCGTGGGCTCGGCGCCTCACCGGCCGTCGGCGGCCTCGGCCCGGGCCTGTTCGCCGGGGCCATGGCGGTCGGGCGGCTCGCGGGCGGGTTTGTCCACGTTCGGCCCGACGTGCTGTTCGGCACTGCGGCGGCAGGACTGGGGGCGGGTGCGCTGACCGTTGCGCTGGCCCCGACGGCCGGCATCGCGCTGGCTGGGCTGGTCCTCGCCGGAGCCGGCACGTCCGTACTTGCCCCCGTGCTCTACTCGGCCGTCGGTGCCCGCGCAGCCCCGGGCAGGCAGGGCGCCGACCTGGCCCGGGTGACCACGCTCGGCTACGCCGGCTTCGTCGCCGGACCGCCGCTCGTTGGGGCCGTCTCGGCGGCGGTTTCGCTGCCGGTGGCCCTGGGATCGCTGTCCGGCATCGCCTTGGCGCTCGCCGTGGGTGGGCCGCTGCTGCTGCGGCCTTCTGGAAGGATGAAGGGATGACCGCCGTGCGCCCCACCGAGCTCGACCCCGCCATCGCCGCCCAGCTCAAGCGAGACGGGGACGGCCTGGTCGTCGCCGTCTGCCAGCAGCACGACACCGGCGAGGTGCTCATGGTCGGCTGGATGGACGACCAGGCTCTGCACCTGACCCTGACCACCGGCCGGTGCACCTACTGGTCGCGGTCACGGCAGGAGTACTGGGTCAAGGGCGAGACCTCAGGGTCCCAGCAGTGGGTGACGTCCGTCGCCCTCGACTGTGACGGCGACACCCTGCTGGTGCGCGTCGACCAGGTCGGTGGCGCGTGCCACACGGGGGACCGGACCTGCTTCGATCGGATCTCCCTCCCGGCCGTGGTGGGTAGGAAGTCGTGAGCGCGTCTTGCCGGAGGCGACCATGAGGCTGGGCGTCACCAGTCCGTCCGCCGAGCAGTTCGCGGGCCTCGACCAGCCGCTGGTCCCGGTCGTGCGCCAGCTGCTGGCGGACGGCGAGACGGCGGTCGGGGTCTACCGCAAGCTGGCCCACAACCGGCCCGGAACGTTCTTGCTCGAGTCCGCCGAGCAGGGCAAGCAGTGGTCGCGCTGGTCGTTCGTCGGCGTTCACTGCGCCGGAGTCCTGACCGAGCGCGACGGGGTCACCCTGTGGCTCGGCGAGGGCCTGCCGACGTCCTCGACGGATCCGCTCGAGGCGCTCCGCGAAGCGGACGCACTCCTGCGCACCCCCCACGTTCCCGGGCTGCCCCCGTTCACCGGTGGCCTCGTCGGCTACCTGTCCTACGACGTGGTCCGGCGGCTCGAGCAGCTGCCGTCGCTCGCCAAGGACGAACTCGGGATGCCTGAGCTGACCATGCTGCTCGCCACTGACCTTGCCGTCCTCGACCACTCCGACGGCACGATCTGGCTGGTCGCCAACGTCGTCCGTGGCGGTTCCTACGAGGAAGCGGTCGCCCGCCTCGACGCGATGGCCGCCGACCTCGGCAAGCCCGGCGAGCCCTCGGTCGCGGTCCTCGACCTGGACACCGCACCGACGGTGATCCGGCGGACCAGCCCGGCCGACCACATGGCGGGGGTCGAGACCGTGAAGGAGCACATCCGGGCCGGAGACGCGTTCCAGGTCGTGCTGTCCCAGAGGTTCGAGATCGAGACCGACGTGGACGCGCTCGACGTCTACCGGGTGCTGCGCACCACCAATCCCTCGCCGTACATGTACCTGCTTCGCTTCGCCGGTCGCGAGTCGCCGTACGACGTGGTCGGGTCCTCCCCGGAGGCTCTCGTCACGGTCGTCGGAGGCGAGGCGGTACTGCACCCGATCGCGGGCACCAAGCCCCGCGGAGCGACCCCCGAGGAGGACACGGCGCTCGCCCTGGAGCTGCTCTCGGACCCCAAGGAGCGCTCGGAGCACGTCATGCTCGTCGACCTCGGCCGCAACGACCTGGGTCGGGTGTGCACCCCCGGCACCGTCGACGTCGTCGACTTCATGACCGTCGAGCGGTACTCCCACGTCATGCACATCGTGTCGACCGTCGTCGGCCAGGTCGCGCCCGGGCTGTCTGCCTTCGACGTGCTCACCGCGACCTTTCCGGCCGGCACCCTGTCCGGGGCCCCCAAGCCGCGGGCCATGGAGATCATCGAGTCCCTCGAGCCCGTGCGCCGCAACCTGTACGGCGGCTGCGTGGGCTACCTCGGCTCCTCCGGCGACATGGACATGGCCATAGCGATCCGCACCGCCGTGCTGCACGGTGGCCGGGCGGTGGTCCAGGCCGGCGGTGGGCTGGTCGCCGACTCCGACCCGGCCGCCGAGCAGGCCGAGTGCGAGAACAAGGCGGCGGCCGTTCTCCGGGCAATCGCCGCCGCGTCGACCCTGCGACCCGCGTGAGCCCTCGTCGCGAGCTGCGACTGGCGGTGCTGCTGTGCCTGCTCGGCTCCGCGATGGTCCTGTTGACCGTGTCACGGACCTGGTTCAGCTACGCCGACGGCCAACAGCTCACGATCGACGCGGTCCGGACCTCCGTCCGCGGCTCGCGGATCGTCTCCGGCGCCCAGGCCCTGGGCTACGTGGGGCTCGCCGGCGTGGTGGCCCTGGCCGCCACCCGCCACTGGGGACGAGTCCTCGTGGGGGTCCTCGTCCTTGCGTCCGGCGTCGGCGTCGTCGTGGTCGTCGGCCGGGCGCTGGGCGACGGGATCTCCACCCGCGCGCTCCCCGCCGGCCTTGCCGCCACTGGCTCCGCCACGACCTCCGGCTGGGCGTGGCTGACGATCGTCGGGGGCCTGCTGCTCGTCTTGTCGGGAGCTCTCGTGGCGGCGCGTGGGCGGTCGTGGGCGGCCCTGAATGCGTCCTACCAGGCACCGGCGGCCCGGCCGGTCGAGCCGCCGGTGACGGACAAGGGTGTCTGGGACGCCCTCGACCGTGGCGAGGACCCCACCACCTGACGCCCCTCCGCACATCTCGACGGGCCCCCCCGGGGCCCCGGGGGAGGGCCGGGACAGACCCCGCGAGGCGGGGGGCGGGGGGGCCGGTCTACCGTGACGGAACCGGAACACGGCAGGACGAGCAGAGGTGGGGACCCCGAGGTGAGCGTGCTCGACGACATCATCGTCGGGGTGCGCGAGGACCTCGCCGCGCGGCAGGCAGTGACCTCGCTGGAGCAGCTCAAGGACCTGGCCCACGCCCAGTCCAGGGCTAAGGACGGGTACGCCGCGCTGCGCCAGCCTGGGGTGGCCGTCATCGCTGAGGTCAAGCGCAGCAGTCCCAGCAAGGGAGCCCTTGCGGCGATTACCGACCCGGCCGCGCTGGCCGAGGACTACGAGCTCGGGGGGGCCAGCGTCATCAGCGTCCTCACCGAGCAGCGCCGGTTCGGGGGCAGCCTCGCCGACCTCGACGCGGTGCGGGCGCGCGTCGACGTACCCGTGCTGCGCAAGGACTTCATCGTCAGCAGCTACCAGCTCTGGGAGGCGCGGGCGCACGGCGCGGACCTCATCTTGCTGATCGTCGCGGCGCTCGAGCAGGAAGCCCTGATCAGCCTGCTCGAGCGGACCGAGTCCCTCGGCATGACGCCGCTGGTGGAGGTTCACGACGAGATCGAGCTGGCGCGGGCGCTCGACGCCGGCGGGCGGCTCATCGGGGTCAACGCCCGCAACCTCAAGACCCTCGAGGTGGACCGCAGCGTCTTCGGCCGGCTCAGCCCGACCATCCCGGACGGTGTCATCAAGGTCGCCGAGTCAGGGGTACGCGGCCCGCACGACCTGCTCGCCTACGCCGCTCAAGGTGCCGACGCGGTGCTGGTCGGGGAGGGTGTCGTCACGGGCGGGCACCCGCGGCAGGCCGTGGCCGACCTCGTGGCTGCCGGGGCCCACCCGGCGGCGCGGCACCAGCCCTGACCGCACCGGCACCTGACCCAACCGGCACCTGACCCGACCCGCAAGAGTGAGGCACCTGCAGTGACGACGTTTCGCGTACCCAGCCCCACCTCGGAGCTTCCCGACGCCTCGGGGCACTTCGGGCCGTACGGCGGCAGGTTCGTGCCGGAGGCCCTCATCGCGGCGCTGGACCAGCTCGCCCGAGCCCATGCGGAGGCCCAGCAGGACCCGGCGTTCCTGGCCGAGCTCGACGAGCTGCTCACCAACTACGCGGGCCGTCCCACCCCGCTGACGGAGGCGAAGCGGTTCGCCGCTCATGTCGGCCGGGGGGCGCGGGTGTTCCTCAAGCGCGAGGACCTTGCCCACACCGGCAGCCACAAGATCAACAACGTCCTGGGGCAGGCGCTCCTGGCGAAGAAGATGGGTAAGCAGCGGGTCATCGCGGAGACCGGCGCCGGCCAGCACGGGGTCGCGATGGCGACGGCTGCGGCACTGTTCGGCTTCGAGTGCACCGTCTACATGGGCGAGGAGGACACCCGCCGGCAGGCCCTCAACGTGGCTCGGATGCGACTGCTCGGCGCCAAGGTGGTCCCGGTGAGCACCGGCACGAAGACCCTCAAGGACGCCACCAACGAGGCCTTCCGCGACTGGGTGGCCAACGTCGAGACCACGCACTACGCGATCGGCAGCGTCGTCGGACCCCACCCCTTCCCGATGATCGTGCGCGATTTCCAGCGCATCATCGGCGTCGAGGCCCGCCAGCAGATCCTCGACAGGACAGGCGAACTGCCCGATGCCGTTATCGCCTGCGTGGGTGGCGGCAGCAACGCGATGGGGCTGTTCCACCGGTTCATCACCGACGAGTCCGTCGCCCTCGTCGGCTGCGAGGCCGGTGGAGACGGGGTCGAGACCGGAAGGCATGCGGCGCCCCTGACGGCGGGTACACCGGGTGTGCTGCACGGCGCCCGCAGCTACCTGATGCAGGACGACGACGGCCAGACCCTCGACACGACCAGCATCAGCGCCGGCCTGGACTACCCAGGAGTGGGGCCGGAACACTCATGGCTCCGGGACGCGGGTCGTGCGACGTACACCGGGGTGACGGACAGCGAGGCCATGGCGGCGCTCGAGGTACTGGCCAAGACCGAGGGCATCCTGTGCGCGATCGAGACGGCGCACGCCTTCGCCGGCGCGATCACGTGGGCCCGTGCGCAGGCCGAGGACGACCGGGTCGTGGTCATCAACTGCAGCGGCCGCGGCGACAAGGACGTCGACACCGCCGCCCGCTGGTTCGGCTTGGCGTGAGCCGGCTCGACGAGCTGTTCGCGCGCTGCCGCGCGGAGCACCGAGCGGCCCTGATCGGCTACCTGCCGGTGGGCTTCCCCACCTACGAGCTGTCGGTCGCCGGGATGCTCGCGATGGTCGAGGGCGGGGTGGACGCCGTCGAGGTCGGCGTCCCCTACACCGACCCGGGGATGGACGGTCCGGTGATCCAGGTGGCCGTCGACGTCGCCCTGCGCGGCGGCAGCCGGGTGGCCCACGTCTTCGACGCCGTCAGGACCGTCAGCCCGCAGGCCCCTGTCGTGGTCATGGGCTACTGGAACCCCGTCGAGAGGTACGGCCCGGCACGCTTCGCGAAGGACCTGCGCGCGGCCGGCGGTAGCGGGGCCATCACGCCTGACCTCATCCCCGAGGAGGCCGGACCGTGGATCGAGGCGGCCGGCGCCGAGGACCTGGATCCGGTCTTCCTGGTCGCCCCGAGCAGCACCGATGCGCGGATCGGCGTGGTCGGCCGGACCAACCGCGGTTTCGTCTATGCCGCCAGCACGATGGGCGTCACCGGGACCCGGGCGACGGTCGGCAGCCGGGCCGAGGAGCTGGTGACAAGGACCCGCGCGCAGACCGACCTGCCGGTCTGCGTTGGCCTCGGCGTGTCCAACGGCGACCAGGCGGCGGAGGTCGCCGCCTACGCGGACGGCGTCATCGTCGGGTCGGCGTTCGTGCGGGCCCTGCAGGACGAGGGCGTCGAGGGTGTGCGCAGGCTGGCGGTCGAGCTCTCCGAGGGGGTACGTCGGCGCGCCTGAAGATCTAAGGTGAACGCGTGCCCCTCGCCTCGATCCCCAGTCCCTCTTCGGGGGTCCTTCACCTGGGCCCGGTGCCGCTGCGTGCCTACGCCGGATTTATCCTGCTCGGGGTCCTCGTGGCGGTCTGGATCGGCGAGCGCCGCTGGGTGGCCCGGGGCGGGGAGAAGGGGACGGTCGCGGACGTGGCCGCAACCGGCGTACCCGCCGGGCTGGTCGGGGCGCGGCTCTACCACGTCATCACCAGCCCGAGCGTCTACCTGCACGACCCGGTGCGGGCCCTGCAGATCTGGAAAGGCGGACTCGGCATCTGGGGTGGCGTCCTCGGCGGCGTCCTCGGTGCCTGGCTGGTGCTGCGCAAGCGTGGCATCAGCTCCCTGTCCTTCGCCGACGCCGTCGCGCCCGCCCTGCCCGCGGCACAGGCCATCGGCCGCTTCGGCAACTACTTCAACCAGGAGCTGTACGGCCGGGCGACGAGCCTGCCGTGGGGCCTGGAGATCGACGCCGCCCACAGTCCCGACGGCAGAGCGGGGACCTACCAGCCGACGTTCCTCTACGAGTCGCTGTGGGACCTCGGCGTCGCCGGCCTCGTGCTCTGGGCGGACCGCAGGTGGCAGCTCGGCAAGGGTAGGGCCTTTGCCCTGTACGTCGCCGCGTACTGCGTCGGCCGGGGCTGGATCGAGGCGCTTCGGGTCGACGAGGCCAACCACTTCCTGGGCGTCCGGCTCAACGACTACGTGTCCGGCGTCGTGTTCCTGGCCGCCGCGACCTACCTGGTACGCCGGCGGGGGAGCGGCCCCGACCCGAGGCAGGTGCCCGTTGGACAGGACGAGGCTGAAGGGTCCGACGTACCCTCGAAGGCGTGACGACTGAAGCCCCCATCGATGACGCCCCGTCCCGGACCACCGGCGAACACCACCACGACCATCGTGACGTCACCGGCGGCTGGCTGCGCCCGGCCGTCTTCGGTGTGACGGACGGGCTGGTCAGCAACACCTCGTTGATCGCCGGGGTCGCCGGTGCGCACGTCAGCGCCCACAACGTGATCCTCACGGGCCTTGCGGGCCTGGCGGCGGGTGCCTTTTCGATGGCCACCGGGGAGTACGTCTCGGTCGCCTCGCAGACCGAGCTGACCCGGGCCGAGATCGAGATCGAGAAGGCCGAGATCCGGCGTGTCCCCCAAGGCGAGGAGGCCGAGCTCGCGGCTATCTACGTGGGGCGCGGAGTGGAGCCGGAGCTGGCCAAGGAGGTCGCACGGCAGCTGTCGAAGGACCCGGAGCAGGTCTGGCGGGTGCACGCCCGCGAGGAGCTAGGGATCGACCCGGACGACCTGCCGAGCGCGTGGACGGCAGCCGGGTCGTCGTTCGTCGCCTTCGGGCTCGGTGCGTTCCTACCGCTGCTCCCGTACCTGCTCGGCGCGACCAGCCTGGCTATCTCGGTCGTCCTGGCCGGCGCGGCGCTGTTCGGCGCGGGAGCGGCGGTCAGCCGCTTCACCAACCGGGGCTGGCTGTACGCCGGCGGCCGCCAGCTCATCCTCGGCGGCGCAGCCGCGGCCGTGACCTACCTGATCGGCAGCGCGGTCGGTTCCTGAGAGCCGCGCGGAGAGGGTGTCCGCACGCTGGTGGGGTCAGCCGGGGCGGTCGCCTCGCGAGAGGGGTCGGCCGCACCGCCCGGGTCAGCCGGCTTGAGGTGGATCTCCACGGTCACCCAGCCGCCCTCGGCCCGCACGGTCACCCAGCCGCCGTAGACCTCGACGAGGCGTCGGACGACGTACAGACCCATGCCCAGGCCTTCGTGGCCCCGGGTGGTGCCCCCCTCGCCCTGGGTGAAGGGCTCGAACAGGTACTTCGCCGCCGCGGGGTCCAACACCCCGCCCTCGTTGCTGACCGCCACCCACACACCCTCGTCATCGCGCCCCGCGGCAACGAGCGGGATCGCCCCTAGGGCCCCGTACTGCTGGGCGTTGTCGACGAGGTTGGCGAGCACCTGGTGCAGGGCATGCCGGTCGATCAGGGCCACCGTGCCCTGCTCGACGACGAGAGACACGGTCGGGGACTGCGGGCGGGCGGCCCCGGCGAGCATCACGACCTCCGTCGCGACCGCGTGCACGTCCGCGACCGCGGAGGGGTCCGCGGCGGTCGCCCGCGCGGCGGTGAGCATGTTCTCGAGCAGCCGCGACAGCCGCTCCTGCTGCTCGAGCACCGCCTGCAGGAGCCGCCGGCGACCGGTCTCGTCGAGCCGGTCGCCGCGCTTGAGCAGCGTCAGCGCCGCCCCGCGGATCCCGGTCAGCGGCGTCCGGAACTCGTGACTGACGGTTCCGATCAGGTCCGTGCGGATCCGCTCGGTCTCCTCGAGCCGGGCCTGGACGCTGGCATGGCCCTCCCACAGGGCGGCCTGCAGCATGTTCTCGCCCGCCTTGGCCTGGCCGTGGGTGCGCCAGAAGATCGCCAGTACGGCCGCTTCAGCACCGACGAGCGTGGCCCGCAGGGCCGCCCAGGCGATCGTCGGCGTCACGGCTGCGCCAGGGTCGATCAGCGGGGGCAGCAACGCGTACTGCGCGGCGGCGCAGGCCACGGCAGGGACGAAGACGACCCAGTCCTGGTACAGCGACACCAGGGCCACCACCACGAACAGCTGGGCCTGGATCTCCGGGTGCTCAGGGAACAGGACGACCAGGAGCAGGGAGCAGAGCAGCAGTGCGCTGCTGGCGCAGAGGGCTCGGGTCCGCTCGGCGAAAGGGCCGACGGCGAAGGCGAGCAAGGCGACCACCAGGGCCAGGCCGGGCAGCACGACAGGCATCCGGTGGTTCAGGACTGCGGCCGAGAGCAGGACGGGAGCGTGGGCGAGGATGACCAGGCACACGAGGCTGTGCCGAGAGCCCATCTGCTGCTCGGTGAGCATTCGTCCTCGAGGCCTCAGTCGCCACCGGGATCGCCAGCGACTGGCCGAGGTACGTGATGCGGCCATGCGTCCACTTTCAGCGCTCGTCGGGTCGGACACCATGGCCCGAAAGGGCCATCCAAGGTCCGGATCGGAGGTCGTCGCCGAATCGTGTAACCTCACCGACATCTGCAGCAGGGCCAGTGACGTCCCGGGTGGCAGCACCGCACGACCAGTCGACCACCCCGACGGAAGGCCCTCATGTCCGAGCGCAGCGCGTCCCTGACCGCCTCCCCGGCCAAGCAGGGCCTGTATGACCCGGCAAACGAGCACGACGCCTGTGGGGTCGCGTTCGTCGTGGACATCGCCGGGCGCGCCTCTCACGACCTGGTCGCGCAAGGACTGACCGCGCTGCGCAACCTCGAGCACCGTGGGGCTTCCGGCAGCGAGCCGGACTCCGGCGACGGTGCGGGGATCCTCACGCAGCTCCCGGATGCCTTCTTCCGCGCGGTACTGCCCTTCGCCCTGCCCGAGCACTATGCGGTCGGCACGGCGTTCCTTCCCACCAACCCGCGGGCCGCCGTGGACGCGCAGCTGGCGATCGAGAAGATCGCCGCGGAGGAGGGCCTGAAGGTCCTCACCTGGCGCGACCTGCCGATCGACGCGAAGGGCTCCGGCCTCGGCCGGACCGCCGCCTCGGTCATGCCCGTGTTCCGGCAGCTGTTCCTCGGCGCGGCCGACCCGGAGCTGTCGCCGTACGCGCTGGAGCGGCGGGCCTACGTCACCCGGAAGCGGGCCGAGCACGAGACCGGCACCTACTTCCCGTCGCTGTCGAGCCGGACCGTCGTCTACAAGGGCATGCTCACGACGGGGCAGCTCGAGCCGTTTTTCCTCGACCTGCAGGACGAGCGCTACACCAGTGCGCTGGCCCTCGTGCACAGCCGGTTCAGCACCAACACGTTCCCGAGCTGGCCGCTCGCGCACCCGTACCGCTACATCGCCCACAACGGCGAGATCAACACGGTCAGGGGCAACCGCAACTGGATGCGGGCCCGCGAGGCCCTGCTCAGCGGACCGTTCGAGCTGCCTGACGACCTGTCCCGGCTGTTCCCGATCTGCAGCCCCGGAGCCTCGGATTCGGCGTCCTTCGACGAGGTGCTCGAGCTGCTCCACATGGCCGGCCGCTCGTTGCCGCACGCCGTCCTCATGATGGTTCCCGAGGCGTGGGAGAACGCACCCGCCATGGACCCGGCCAAGCGCGCCTTCTATGAGTTCCACTCCTCCCTGATGGAGCCCTGGGACGGCCCGGCCTGCGTGACCTTCACCGATGGCACGCTCATCGGCGCGGTCCTGGACCGCAACGGCCTACGGCCCAGCCGCTGGTGGGAGACCGTCGACGGCCGCGTCGTGCTCGCCTCCGAAGTGGGTGTCCTGGACATCCCCTCGGACCAGGTGGTCCGCAAGGGCCGACTGCAGCCGGGCAAGATGTTCCTCGTCGACACCGCTGCGGGACGGATCGTCGACGACGAGGAGGTCAAGGCCGCTCTCGCCGCGGAGCACCCGTACGCCGACTGGCTGCACGCGGGCTCCCTGCACCTTGCTGACCTGCCAGGGCGCGAGCACGTGGTCTACACGCACGAGTCGATCCTGCGGCGCCAGCAGACCTTCGGCTACACCGAGGAGGAGCTGCGCATCCTGCTGCAGCCGATGGCCAGGACCGGGCTGGAGCCGATCGGTTCTATGGGCACCGACACGCCGGTGGCGGTCCTGAGCGAGAAGCCGCGGCTGCTGTTCGACTACTTCAGCCAGCTGTTCGCCCAGGTCACGAACCCGCCGCTCGACGCGATCCGTGAGGAGCTCGTCACCTCGCTGTCGGGCTCGATCGGTCCGGAGCAGAACCTGCTCGACCCGACCGCGGCGTCGTGCCGGCAGATCGTCGTGCCGTTCCCGGTCGTCGACAACGACGACCTTGCCAAGATCGTGCAGGTCAACGACGACGGCGACCAGCCTGGCCTGTCAGCCGTCACGATCTACGGCCTGTACCCCGTCAACGGAGGCGGCGAAGCCCTGCGCGATGCCCTGGACCGGGTACGACGTGAGGTGTCCACCGCCATCGCCGCGGGCGCCCGCATCATCGTGCTCAGCGACCGCGAGTCGACCGAGACGATGGCGCCGATCCCGTCCCTGCTACTGACGTCCGCCGTGCACCACCACCTGATCCGGGAGAAGACCCGCACCCAGGTCGGCCTGCTCGTGGAGGCCGGTGACGTCCGTGAGGTGCACCACGTCGCGCTGCTCATCGGCTACGGCGCCGCCGCCGTCAACCCCTACCTGGCCATGGAGACCGTCGAGGACCTGGTCCGGGACGGCGCCATCACGGACGTGACATATAAGGAGGCGCAAAAGCACCTCATCAAGGCGCTCGGCAAGGGCGTCCTGAAGGTCATGTCGAAGATGGGCATCAGCACGATCGCGTCGTACACCGGAGCGCAGGTCTTCGAGGCGCTCGGCCTCGCGCAGGACCTCGTCGACGAGTACTTCACCGGCACGACCTCGCGGCTGGGCGGCATCGGGCTCGACATCATCGCGCAGGAGACCTCCGCGCGGCACCGTCGCGCGTACCCGGGTCATGCCGCGGACCGCCAGCACCTGCGCCTGGACGTCGGCGGCGAGTACCAGTGGCGTCGGGAGGGCGAGATCCACCTGTTCAACCCGGAAACCGTCTTCGCGCTGCAGCACTCCACCCGCACCCAGCGGTACGACCTGTTCCAGGACTACACGGGCCAGGTCGACGCGCTCTCGGCCAAGGCCGGCACCCTGCGCGGGTTGTTCACGCTGCGCGAGGGACTGCGGCCCGCGGTACCGATCGACCAGGTCGAGTCGGTCAGCGCGATCGTGTCGCGTTTCAACACCGGCGCGATGTCGCTCGGGTCGATCTCGCCCGAGGCGCACGAGACCATGGCCATCGCGATGAACCGCCTCGGCGGTCGGTCCAACACCGGCGAGGGTGGCGAGGACGTCGACCGGCTCTACGACCTGCCCCGGCGCAGCGCCATCAAGCAGGTCGCCAGCGGCCGCTTCGGCGTCACCAGCGAGTACCTCGTCAACGCCACCGACATCCAGATCAAGATGGCCCAGGGAGCCAAGCCCGGCGAGGGCGGCCAGCTGCCGGGAGCCAAGGTGAATGCGCACATCGCCAAGACCCGGCACTCGACCCCCGGAGTGGGCCTGATCAGCCCGCCGCCGCACCACGACATCTACTCGATCGAGGACCTCGCGCAGCTCATCCATGACCTGAAGAACGCCAACTCGGCGGCGCGCATCCACGTCAAGCTCGTCGCCGAGGTCGGCATCGGGACGGTCGCTGCGGGCGTGTCCAAGGCGCACGCCGACGTCGTGCTCGTCTCCGGCCACGACGGCGGGACCGGCGCCTCGCCCCTCACCAGCCTCAAGCACGCGGGCGCGCCCTGGGAGCTCGGCCTCGCCGAGACCCAGCAGACCCTGCTGCTCAACGGTCTGCGCGACCGCATCACGGTGCAGGTCGACGGCCAGCTCAAGACCGGCCGCGACGTCGTCATCGCCGCGCTGCTCGGTGCGGAGGAGTTCGGCTTCGCGACCGCACCGCTGGTCGTCAGCGGCTGCATCATGATGCGGGTGTGCCACCTCGACACCTGTCCGGTGGGGGTCGCCACGCAGAATCCCGAGCTGCGCAAGAAGTTCAGCGGTACGCCGGAGTTCGTCGTGACGTTCTTCGAGTACATCGCCCAGGAGGTCCGCGAACACCTGGCCCGCCTCGGGTTCCGCAGCATCGAGGAGGCCGTCGGCCACGCCGAGATCCTCGACACCCGGCGGGCTGTCGAGCACTGGAAGGCCGCCGGGCTCGACCTCTCACCCGTCCTGCACGTCCCCGACCTGCCGGCCGGGACGCCTCTGACCAGGCAGGTCGAGCAGGACCACGGTCTCGGCAAGGCCCTCGACAACACCTTGCTCCAGCTCTGCGAGGGAGCCCTCCTCGACGGCGCGAAGGTCACGCTCGAGCTGCCGGTCCGCAACGTCAACCGCACCGTCGGGACGATGCTCGGGGCTGAGTTGACCCGTCGCCACGGCGGAGCGGGCCTGCCGGAGGGCACGATCGACATCACCTTCACCGGATCGGCTGGCCAGTCCTTCGGTGCCTTCGTGCCTCGTGGCATCACGCTGCGCCTGCTCGGCGACGCCAACGACTACGTCGGCAAGGGCCTGTCCGGCGGCCGCATCGTCGTCCGCCCCGCACTCGACGCGACCTTCGCCGCCGAGGACAACGTCATCGCCGGAAACACCCTGCTGTACGGCGCCACGTCCGGCTCCCTGTTCGTCAGCGGTCGGGTCGGTGAGCGCTTCTGCGTCCGCAACTCCGGCGCTACGGCCGTGGTCGAGGGCGTCGGTGACCATGCTTGTGAGTACATGACCGGTGGTCGCGTCGCGATCCTCGGCCCGACCGGCCGCAACGTCGCGGCGGGGATGAGCGGTGGCATCGCCTACGTCGCCGACCTTGACGTAGCTGACGTCAACCCGGAGATGGTCGAGCTCGAGGCGCTCGACGAGGGCGATCGCGAGACGCTGCGCCAGATGCTCACCGACCATGTCTCGGAGACCGGCTCCGTGTTGGGTGCTTCGCTGCTCGAGAACCTCGACCGGTTCACCAAGCTCATGCCGCGTGAGTACAAGCGGGTCCTCGCCGAGCTCGCCGCCGCCGACGCTGCGTCCTCCTCCCTCACCGACCTCGCAACCGCAGGGAAGGGCTGACAGATGGTTGACCCCCAGGGCTTCCTCAAGCTCGACCGCAAGACCCCGACCCGTCGACCGGTCGACGTCCGGATCCGGGATTGGAAGGAGGTCTACGAGGACTTTCCCGCGGAGTCCTCGCGCGACCAGGCGGCGCGCTGCATGGACTGCGGCATCCCGTTCTGCCACAGCGGCTGTCCGCTCGGCAACCTGATCCCGGAGTGGAACGACCTCGTCTACAAAGACGACTGGCGCGAAGCGATTGAGCGGCTCCACGCGACCAACAACTTCCCGGAGTTCACCGGTCGCTTGTGCCCCGCCCCGTGCGAAGCCGCCTGCGTCCTCGGCATCAACGCCGACCCGGTCACCATCAAGCAGGTGGAGGTCGAGATCGTCGACCGGGCCTTCGAGGAGGGCTGGATCACCCCTCAGCTGCCGCGCCAGAAGACCGGGCATCGGGTCGCCGTCGTCGGCTCCGGACCGGCCGGTCTGGCCGCCGCCCAGCAGCTGACCCGGGCCGGCCATGACGTGACCGTGCTGGAGCGGGCCGACCGCATCGGTGGGCTGCTGCGTTACGGGATCCCCGAGTTCAAGATGGAAAAGCGCCACCTCGACCGGCGCCTGGATCAGATGCGCGCCGAAGGCACCACGTTCGTGTGCTCCGTCGACGTCGGCGTCGGTGTCACGGTGGCTGAGCTGCGTTCCGACTACGACGCGGTCGTCCTGGCCGGCGGTTCGACGCTGGCCCGTGACCTGCCCGCCCCCGGCCGGGACCTGCACGGGATCCATCAGGCGATGGACTACCTCCCGCTCTCGAACCGCGTCCAGGAAGGCGACCTCGACTCCTGGCCGATCACCGCCGCGGGCAAGCACGTCGTGATCATCGGCGGCGGCGACACGGGCGCGGACTGCCTCGGCACGGCCCACCGTCAAGGCGCGGCGTCGGTCACGCAGCTCGAGATCATGCCCGAGCCGCCCGCGTCCCGGGCCGCCTCGACCCCCTGGCCGGGCTGGCCCCTGATGTACCGCACGTCCTCTGCGCACGAGGAAGGAGGAGAGCGCGTCTTCTCGGTCAACACCCAGCGCTTCGTCGGTGTGGACGGTGCCTCCGAGGGTCCGGTGGACGGTCTCGAGCTTGTTGAAGTCGAGCTGGTCGACGGTCGCTTCACCCCTGTTACGGGTACCGAGAAGGTCCTTCCGGCCCAGCTGGTGCTGTTGGCCATGGGCTTCACCGGTCCGCAGACCGACGGGCTGCTCGAGCAGCTCGGAGTCGAGATCGACGACCGGGGCAATGTGGTCCGGTCCGCCACCTGGCAGACCACAGTCCCCGGCGTCTTCGTCGCGGGCGACATGGGACGCGGGCAGTCGCTCATCGTCTGGGCCATCGCCGAGGGCCGTTCGGCGGCCGCAGCCGTCGACTCCTTCCTCACCGGTACGACGACTCTGCCCGCCCCCGTCCTCACCACCTCCCGGGGGAGGTAGCCCGCGCCCTCCGGCTGAGGCCTTAGCCCGTTCGGGGGGTATCCCTTTCGGAGTCTCAGCCGATCGGGGACCCTCTAGAGGATGTACTCCCTGGTCAGCTCCAGCTTGCTGGCGATCGATCTCGCGCGGCACCCGCGCGGGGCGGCTGTGGCCTATGCGGTCGACCGCGTCCTTGCCCTCACGCCGGAGGAGCTGAGGGGTCTGACGCACCCGGCGGCGAAGGACGTGCGCGAGCGGGTCGAGATGACGGCTGCGGGACCGCGGATGAGCCTCCTGCTCCGAGGGGTCTCCGGGACGCTGGTGCTGGGCCTGCCCGAGGCGGCCGCGAGCAGGACGATCGTGCAGGCCCTGGCCGAGACGCTCATGGGCAGCCTCACCGACCTGCACGACCTGCTGCGCCGGGAGAAGCCGCTGTGCGAGGCAACGCCGGAGCAGGCGCAGGTCGCCCTCGATGCCGTGACGGCGGCCTGGGCCGGAGCGACGGCCCTCCACGACCATGCGGCACTGACCGCGGCCTGGGAGCGGGCAGTCAATCCGGTGCCCCCCGCGTTGGCCGGCTCGTCGTACAGGGGGGAGCTGCTCGACGTGCTGGACGAGGTGAGCCGAAGGACGCCGGCGCAGTGGACGGCCACGGCTCGCTCGCAACAGGGGCGGCCGTGGAGCGCCGACATGCACGTGGCCTGCTGGGCGGCCTACGACAGCGGCCGGCTGACGCAGGTGGCGCGGGCCCAGCTTGCCGCCGCGCGAGCGCTGCGGCTGTCCGGAGCCAGTACGGGCGAGGACGCCCACGTGACAGCGATGGCCGTGACGGCCGTCGTCCAGGCCGTGTGCACGCACGACGTCGCACCCTCCGCAACGACACAGGCGCTCCGCGCGGCGTGGGACGACGGCTCCTAGGCAGGGGCGGGCCATAGGCTTGGCCACATGCTCAAGGAACCCTCGTGACGCGGCGCGCGAAGATCGTCTGCACCCTCGGTCCGGCCACCCACTCGTATGAGTTGGTGAGAGCACTCGTCTACGCCGGGATGGACGTCGCCCGGCTGAACTTCAGCCACGGCGCCTACGCCGACCACGCACAGGCCTACCGGTGGGTCCGGGAGGCCAGTGACGAGTCCGGGCGTGGGGTCGGTGTGCTCGTCGACCTGCAAGGACCGAAGATCCGGTTGGGGACGTTTGCGGACGGTCCGGTGGTCTGGGCGACGGGGGAGACCGTCACCATCACGACCGAGGACGTGAAGGGCTCGCACGACCTGGTGTCAACGACCTACGCCGGCCTCGCGATGGACGTGAGCGTCGGAGATCGCCTGCTCGTCGACGACGGAAAGGTCGGTCTCAGGGTGACCGGAGTCGATGGTCCTCGGGTGCACCTCATGGTGACCGAGGGCGGACCGGTCTCCAACAACAAGGGCCTGTCCCTGCCCGGCGTGGGCGTGAGCGTCCCGGCTCTCAGTGACAAGGACGAGGCCGACCTGCGCTTCGCCATGACGTTGCGGGCCGACCTGATCGCGCTGTCGTTCGTGCGCAACGCCTCCGACATCGACCGGGTCCACGAGATCATGGACGAGTCAGGGGCGCGCCTGCCGGTGCTGGCGAAGATTGAGAAGCCGCAGGCGGTCGAGAACCTCGAGCAGATCGTCATGGCGTTCGACGGGCTGATGGTGGCGCGTGGCGACCTCGGGGTGGAGATGCCGCTGGAGCGTGTACCGCTGGTGCAGAAGCGGGCCGTGATGGTCGCGCGCAGCCACTCAAAGCCGGTCATCGTCGCGACCCAGATGCTCGACTCGATGATCATCAACTCCCGGCCGACCAGGGCGGAGGCGTCCGACGTCGCCAACGCGGTCCTGGACGGGGCCGACGCGGTGATGCTGTCGGGCGAGACGAGCGTCGGTGCCTACCCGGTCGAGACGGTGGCCACGATGGCCCGGATCGTCGTGGCGGCCGAGGAGATGCTGGAGAGCGTCCCGCCAGTCGAACGCGAACCCTCCAACATCGCCGGGGCCATCGCCAAGGCGGCCGCACAGGTCGGCGCCCAGGTGGGGGCGCGTGCGCTGGTGGCGTTCACGCAGAGTGGGGACACCGCCCGACGGCTGGCGGAGCACCGATCCCGGATCCCGCTGCTGGCGTTCACTCCGGTCCCCGAGGTCCGCAGCCAGTTGTCCCTGGTGTGGGGGGTCGAGACATTCCTGCTGCCCGCCGTCGAACACACCGATGAGATGGTCCGTCAGGTCGACGGCTCGATGCTCGAGCTGGGCCGGATGCAGGTCGGTGAGCTCGTCACGATCGTGGCCGGCAGCCCGCCGGCGACCAGTGGCTCGACCAACGCGCTTCGGGTGTGGCGGCTCGGCGATCCCCTGCCGTCGCCGCCGGGCGCGACCAGCATCGCGCCCGCTGTCCAGCCGCAGACGTAGCGCGGCTAGGTCTCGGCTAGGTCTCGGCTACGTCGTCAGGGACAGCAGCGCGGCCATCTGCTCACGGGTCATGAGCTTTGCGGGCGGGGGAGCGTCGAGCTTGGCTCGCTGCACGGCCGCCGGCAGCGGCGGCGCCGCCTCCCCGGCGTGGGCAGGGCGCGGTACGACGACAGTCGCGGCCGGTGGGACCTGCGCGCTGTCGTGACCGGCTGCAGCCGCCGGGGGAGTCACCGGGACAGGCACCGCGTGCAGGGACACCGCGGGTGGGGGAGCTGACAGTCCGTCCATGGCACACCTCCTGTGGCCTGTCGGCGTGAGTCCTTCACACCGGCCGATCCTGCGTGAGTCCTTCCCGCAGGGCGCGCCCCGGGGTCGGAGGGGTTCGTCGCCTGTGATGATGATCGGCGTGCCGAGCGCCGATCTGGGCCACCCGACCGGGTGACCTGTCAGCCCGCGAGGTAGAGGTAGCGCGGAGCCTTGACGTGCATCGAGGAGTAGGAGCGGTTGCCGCTCATGTTGTACTGCTCGACCTGCACGCTCCGGTCGGCGTACACCCTGATCACGACCGCCACGTGTCCGTACGACCCGGCCTGCAGGTAGCCGCTACCGCCGCTGGAGGGGTAGTACGCGGAGCGCTCGCTGGCGTTCCACTGGGCGACGGCGCCAACCTTGGGCGTCGTGGTGACGATGAAGTGCTTCGCGCGGGCGGCGTCGTCCCAGTGATACGCGTTGCCCCACACGTTGCCCGCGTTGCTGAGGGGGTGGCCACGCTGCTTGAGCTCCCAGGCCGCGAAGCTCACGCACTGGCGCTTGGTGAAGCCCCACGGGTCCGAGGCGCGGGTGGTGTCCGTCCGGTACGGGTAGTCGTCGCCGGAGGCCAGAGCGGGGGTCGCGAGGAACGGCGACAGCAGCGTGCCCAGCAGGGCTGCGATGGCGGTGGCAAGGAATCGACTCTTCACCTTCTTGTGATCGGCAGCCGGGGGAGCCGGTCTTGAGATCTCGGACGGATGAGTTCGAACCCGTGCCACGACCTGTGCCCCCGGTGGGATTCGAACCCACACTGGCGGGTGTTTGAGACCCGTGCGTCTGCCGGTTGCGCGACGGGGGCGGACTTCGGACAGCCTACGGGGCGGCTCGGTAGCCTTGACGGGTGTCCGAGATCGCACGCCGCCGCGTCCTGTTGGCCGAGGACGAGGCCCTCATCCGCCTCGACCTCAAGGAGATGCTGGAGGAGGAGGGGTACGACGTCGTGGGTGAGGTCGGCGACGGGCAGAGCGCTGTCCGGCTGGCGCGCGAGCTGCGTCCGGACCTGGTCATCCTGGACGTCAAGATGCCTCTACTGGACGGCATCTCGGCGGCCGAGCAGGTCGTGACGGCCCGGATCGCCCCGGTGCTGATCCTGACGGCCTTCAGCCAGCGGGACCTGGTCGAACGGGCCCGGGAGGCAGGGGCGATGGCCTACCTCGTCAAGCCGTTCCAGAAAAAGGACCTGCTTCCGACCATCGAGATGGCCGTGTCGCGCTTCGCCGAGATCGTCGCCCTCGAGAGCGAGGTGACGGACCTCCACGGCCGGCTCGAGGCCCGCAAGCTGGTCGACCGGGCCAAGAGCGTGCTGCAGACCGACCACGCGATGACCGAGCCGGAGGCCTTCCGCTGGGTGCAGCGGGCCTCGATGGACCAGCGCCGGTCGATGCGCACCGTCGCGCAGGACATCGTCGACGGTCTGCTGACCCCATCGAACGGGCCCAACATGTCATCAGAAAGTGGGACCTGACCGTTTCGTCTCCATCACGGTCACGCAACGGGGCCGAACGGCCCAGCGAAGGTGCTTGGTCGTTCGTCTGTTGGCAAGTAGGTTTCGGCGCGCTGTTCATTGAGAGCCGGACACTCCGGTTCTCCCCTGCAGGAGGTAGCTAGTGCACCCACCCCGTCTCATCCGTGTCGCAGCCCCCCTGCTCATCGGTGCCCTCGTGCTGAGCGCGTGCGGCTCCAAGAAGGAGTCCGGCAGCACGTCGGGCAGCAAGACCCTCACCATCGGCGTCGTCGCCCCGCTCTCGGGTGACCTGTCGGCGGTCGGCAACGGCATCAAGAACGGCGTCGACCTGGCCGTCAAGCAAGCCAACGAGAAGAAGACCGTCAAGGGCTACACCCTGACGGTGGATGCTCAGGACGACACTGCCAAGGCAGACGTCGGTGCCACCGTGGCCGCCAAGCTCGTCGCCGCGTCCGGCGTCGTCGGTGTGGTCGGCCCGCTGAACTCCAGCGTCGCGAAGGCGGTCGCCCCGGTCATGGCGCAGGCCGACCTGGTCGAGATCTCGCCGTCGAACTCCAACGTCGACCTCACCGGTCGTGGCGCCCTCGCCACCGGTGGTACCCAGACCCGTCCGTACAAGAGCTACTTCCGGGTGGTGGCCTCGGACGACATCCAGGGTCCGTTCGCCGCGCAGTTTGCCGTCGGCAGCGTCAAGGCCAAGACCATCGCGATCGTCCACGACAAGAAGGCCTACGGCCAGGGTCTCGCGGAGGCCTTCGCCAAGGAGGCCAAGAAGGGCGGCGCCACGGTCCTCAAGACCGAGACGATCAACCCCGGCGACAAGGACTTCTCGGCCACCATCACCAAGCTCAAGGCCGAGAAGCCGGACTTCCTGTTCTACGGCGGGGAGTACCCCGAGGCGTCGCTGCTCACCAAGCAGCTGAAGTCCGCCGGGCTGAAGATCCCGCTCATGGGTGGCGACGGCGTCCAGGCCGACGACTACATCAAGATCGCCGGTGCTGCCGCTGAGGGTGACTTCGCGACGGCCCTCGGCGCCCCGACCGACTCCCTGGCAACTGCCAAGCAGTTCGTGACGGACTACGCCGCGGCCAAGTACGCCGACCCGATCGGCCCGTATGGCGCCTACGCCTACGACGCCGCCAACGTCATCATCGCCGCGCTGGCCAAGTCCACCGCTGACGGGGGCAAGACCGGTTCCGCCCTGCGGACCGAGGTCACCAAGGAGGTCCAGAACTCCGACTACGACGGCATCACCGGCAAGATCACGTTCGACCAGTTCGGGGACACCACCGTCAAGGTCTTGACCGTCTACCAGGTCAAGGGTGGCAAGTTCGTGGCTGCGAAGACCGACACCTTCAAGTAGCTGTCGTACGAAGGGGCGGTGACCGGGATGGATGCGGTCACCGCCCCTTCGCCTTAGCGTCACCGACAGATCCTCGGAGGTAACGGCAATGGACGTCTTCTTCCAGCAGCTCGTGAACGCGATCGTCCTGGGCGCCACCTACGGCCTGGTCGCGCTCGGCTACACGATGGTCTACGGCATCGTGCAGCTCATCAACTTCGCGCACGGTGAGATCTACATGCTCGGCGGCTTCGGTGCGCTCACGACGTACCTGGCACTTCCCAGCGGTACGCCGGCCGGCATCGCCCTGCCGCTCATGCTGGTGGGCGGGATCGTGGTCAGCGTGACCGCCGCGGTCATCATGGAGCGCTTCGCCTACCGACCGCTGCGCAGCGCCCCCCGGCTCGCGCCGCTGATCACCGCGATCGGCGTGTCGGTGTTCCTCCAGGAGCTGGTGCGCAACTTCTACCCGAATGCCAAGGCCGCACGGAACTTCCCGCAGCTGGTCAACCCGGACTACCAGGTCAAGCTCGGCAGCAGCGTCCAGATCTCCGCGCCCCAGCTGCTCACGGTCGTGGTCGCCCTGGTCGGCATGGTGACGCTGTCCACCTTCGTACGCCGCAGCCGGACCGGACGCGCCATGCAGGCCACCGCGCAGGACCCCGACACCGCCCGCCTCATGGGCATCGACACGGACCGCATCATCGTCACGGCGTTCGTGCTCGGCGCCGCGCTGGCGGCCCTCGCAGGGGTGTCGTCGGGTCTGCAGTTCGGGCAGGTCGACTTCCACATGGGCTTCATCACCGGTGTGAAGGCCTTCACGGCCGCCGTGCTCGGCGGGATCGGCAACATCTCCGGCGCAGTCCTGGGCGGTTTCACCCTGGGACTGGTGGAGGTGATGGCCACGCAGTACGCCCCCGACCCGTTCTCGGGCGGCGCCTGGAAGGACGCGTGGTCGTTCGTCGTCCTCATCATCGTCCTGGTCTTTCGCCCGACCGGTCTGCTCGGCGAGCGTGTGGCGGCCCGCGCATGACCACACAGACCGTCACCGAGACCTCCGGTGCCCGCACCGCCCCGGACCTCGGGGTGCTGCTGACCGGTGCCGGCGCGGTCCTGCTGGCCGTGTCAGCGTTCCTGCCGTGGGCCGGCTACGCCGGCTTCCCCGGCAAGATGACCCTGTCCGGCTACCCCGGTGGCGCGCGGCTGTACGTGCTGCTGCTCGCGCTGCCTGCCCTTGCCCTGCTGCGGCCCGTGGCCGGCCGGGCCGCCGCACTGCGCGCGGCGGCGAACGTCGAGCTCGCCGTCGTGGCGCTGACGGTCTACTTCGTCGCCTACGCCGGGGGTGGATTCGTGAACGTCGGCGGGGGCGTCTACCCGGCGATGATCGGCGCCGTCCTGTACGTGGTCGGCAGCCGACGGCTGCCCGCCACCGAGGCCGTCGCGGAAGGGATGGCCTTCCCGGACGCCTCCTGGCGCTTCCCGGTCGAGTCACTGGTCGTGGCCGGGACAGCGGGGCTTGCCCTGTGGCTGTTCGTGATCGGCCTCGGCATGCCGATCTCGTCGATCGCCTCCGGCAGTGATCTCACGCTCGGCCCGCTGTCGATCAACGATGTCGCCAACAGCGGCCAGTTCCTCGCCTACGTCATCACCATCGCGGGCTTGGCGCTGGTGGCCGGTCGGCTCGGGCTGCTCAAGAGCCTCACGATCATGACCGGCCGTCACCCGAAGCTCTTCGTCGCCGCCGGCTTCATCGCTGCGGCCGCCTTCCCGTTCACCCAGAGCGGCAGCGGTGAGTCGCTCAGCATCGCGGCGCGGATCGGCGTGTTTGCCGCCGCCGCCGTCGGGCTCAACATCGTGGTCGGCCTGGCGGGGCTGCTCGACCTGGGCTACATCGCCTTCTTCGGCGTCGGCGCCTACTTCGGCGCCCTCGTCAGCGGCAGCGTCACCAGCGTCACCGGCGTCCACCTGCCGTTCGCGCTGACGATCGTGCTGGGCGGCCTGGTCAGCGGGATCTTCGGACTCCTGCTCGGTGCACCCACCCTGCGGCTGCGCGGGGACTACCTGGCGATCGTCACCCTCGGGTTCGGGGAGATCTTCCGGATCACCGTCAACAACCTCGACGGCTCGGCCGGCCCGTCCCTGACCAACGGCCCGAACGGCGTCAGCAACATCCCCGACCTGGCGCTGGGCAGCTTCAACTTCGGAGCCAACCACACGCTCTTCGGGATCGACCTGTCGTTCCAGAGCAACTACTACTGGCTCGAGCTGCTGCTGCTCGCGTTCGTGATGACCTCGTTCCTGAGGCTGTCGGAGTCCCGCATCGGCCGCGCCTGGGTTGCGATCCGGGAGGACGAGCTGGCCGCCGCCGCGACCGGCATCAACACCACCCGGCTCAAGCTGCTCGCCTTCGCCCTCGGAGCGACCCTGGCTGGGGCGGCCGGTACGGTCAATGCC
The DNA here is from genome assembly GCA_038230355.1 of Mycobacteriales bacterium. Lineage (GTDB taxonomy): Bacteria > Actinomycetota > Actinomycetes > Mycobacteriales > SCTD01 > RYN-111. The sequence continues at coordinate 60,608 of JBBRNK010000019.1, forward strand.
CACGTGGTCAAGGTCGCCGCCCCCGACTCGTTCACGTTCATCGAGTCGGCGACGCTGCTGGCCGCCATCATCCTGGGTGGCATGGGAACCGTGCCGGGGGCGTTGCTCGGGGCCACGGTGCTGTACCTGCTCCCGGAGAAGCTGCGCTTCCTGCACGACCTGCGGCTGCTCGTGTTCGGCATCGCGCTGGTGCTGATCATGCGGCTGCGACCGGAGGGCCTCGTGGCAAGCAAGCGACGAGCCAGAGAGTTCCATGAGCACGAGACCGACCCGGCAGCGGAGGCGGTCGCGTGAGCGTCCTCGAGGCCCGTGCGGTCACCAAGCGGTTCGGCGGTCTGACGGCCGTCAAGGACGTCGACCTGGTCGTCAACGAGGGCGAGATCCTCGGCCTGATCGGTCCCAACGGAGCGGGCAAGACGACGTTCTTCAACTGCCTCACGGGCATGGAGACGCCCACGGCAGGTGACGTCACGTACAAGGGTGCGCCACTGCCCAAGCGACCTGACCTGATCACCAGGGCCGGCGTTGCCCGCACGTTCCAGAACATCCGACTGTTCAACAACATGACGGCTCTGGAAAATGTCATCGTCGGCCGGCACACCCGGACGAGGGCAGGTGTGTTCGCCGCCGTCGGACGCGGCCCGCGCTACCACCGCGAGGAGCGTGAGTCGGAGGAGACGGCCCGCGAGCTGCTGACGTTCGTCGGGCTCGGCAAGGTCGGCGACGAGCTGGCCAAGTCCCTCCCGTACGGCGACCAGCGCCGCCTGGAGATCGCCCGTGCCCTCGCCACCGAGCCGGGGCTGCTGCTGCTCGACGAGCCCACGGCCGGCATGAACCCCAACGAGACCGCGGCGGCGATCGACCTGGTCAAGGGCGTCCAGGCCCGGGGGATCGCGGTGGTGCTGATCGAGCACGACATGCGCTTCGTCTTTGGCCTGTGCGACCGCGTGGCCGTCCTCGTCCAAGGGCAGAAGCTGCTCGAGGGCAGCCCCGCCGAGGTGCAGTCCGACGACCGGGTCATCGCTGCCTACCTGGGCAAGCCCACCGAGGGTGACACCGCCACCGGTGGGGACACCGGTGGGGACACCGTTGAGGGAGACGTTGAGGGAGACACAGCATGAGCCTGCTCGAGGTGCGTGACCTCCGGGTCGCGTACGGCGCGATCGAGGCGATCAAGGGGATCAGCCTCGACGTCGAGGAGGGCCAGGTCGTCACCCTGATCGGCACCAATGGTGCCGGCAAGACGACGACGCTCAGGACGCTGTCAGGGCTGCTCAAGCCGCTCGCCGGTGAGGTGACCTTCGACGGCCAGCGGCTCGACACCATGCGGGCCCATGACATCGTGAAGCAGGGCGTGGCGCACTCCCCGGAGGGACGTCGCATCTTCCCCCTCATGTCCGTCGAGGAGAACCTCGAGCTCGGGGCCTACAGCCGTCGGGGCGCGACGACCGGTGAGGACGTCGCCTCGGTCTTCACCCGCTTCCCGCGGCTGGAGGAACGACGGGCCCAGAAGGCCGGCACGCTATCCGGTGGCGAGCAGCAGATGCTCGCGATCGGGCGGGCCTTGATGAGCCGGCCCCGGATGTTGATGCTGGACGAGCCGTCGATGGGGCTGTCGCCCATCATGATCCAGCTCATCTTCGAGACGATCGCCGAGCTCAAGGCCGCTGGTACGACGATCTTGCTCGTCGAGCAGAACGCCTCGGCTGCCCTGGCCCTGGCGGACGTCGGCTACGTGCTGGAGACCGGCCGGGTCGTGCTGTCGGGACCCGGCAAGGACCTGCTGAAGGACGACAAGGTCCGCAAGGCCTACCTCGGCGAGGACTGAGCAAGGGTCCTCGCAAGCAGGAGAGGGCCCGGGTCGCCTTTGGCTCCGTCCAAGTCTTCCCCGACCCTGGACGTTCTCTACTCGGCGACACCGGACCCTGCCCGACCGCGAACCCTAGACCTCGCCTTGAGAGCAGGTCAACGAAACCAGCAGACTCCGGCCGGGATGTGTCCCCACACCTGGTGGAGGCTCCCGAAAAGTCGGCGACGGGGTGAGGTGTGTTCCGGCGCTGGCTCTGAGTAAGGTGGGGCTTACCCGGGGGGGACACGTACACCTGAACCCAGTCGCCTCCCGGCCCGTCCCCCCGGAGATGACCGCATGCCCTGGAGCCCCGTTCGCGTCCGTCCCGTCACGCTGGGGGACCTGCCCGCGCTGCTCGAGCTCGCCGACGAGCTGCGGGACCAGGTGCTGCCCGTCGAGGGTGGGACGCGTCCCCGTGGCGCGTCCGCCGCGAGCCGGGTGAGCCTGAGCCAGCGTTACGCGGAGGCGATCGCGGACCCGGAGCGGCATCTCGTGCTGGCGGTCGGTGGTGGCGAGGACGAGGCCGAGGAGGCCCTGGGGATGGCGGTCTTCGTCGTCGCCAGCCTGAACGCGCTGCTCGATGTCCCGGCTGTGCACGTCAGCCACGCGGTCGTCGCCGACCGGCACCGCCGACGGGGTGCCGGCAAGGCGCTCGTGGCGGCAGCCGCTTCCTACGCCGAGGAGCGCGGCATCGAGCAGATCGTGGTCTCGGTGCACCCCGGGTCGCGGGATGCGGCGCGCTTTTTCGCCCGCCTCGGCTTCGCCCCCCAGTCGGTACGGCGAACCGCCCCGGTCTCGGTCGTGCGCCGCCGCCTGGCGCCCTCTGAGCGGAGCGTGGAGCAGGCCCTGCGGCGGCGTGCGCTGCGCCCGGGACGTGCGCGGGGTCTCGGCGTACCGCTGGGAAGTGCGGCGGGCACCGAGCTGCCCGACGGACCGGCCCGCCCCGTCGGGGCCGGCTCCTAGACTCCGGGGCGTGCCTGCTGACGACGCCCCGGACCGGTCGCGGCTGCTGCTGCTCGACGGTCACTCGCTCGCGTACCGCGCGTTCTTCGCGCTGCCGGTGGAGAACTTCAGCACCACCGACGGGCAGCCGACCAACGCCGTCTACGGCTTCACCTCGATGCTCATCAAGGTCCTCGCCGACGAGGCGCCCACGCATGTCGCCGTCAGCTTCGACATCTCCAAGAGCAACTTCCGGCATGAGGCCTACAGCGAGTACAAGGCGGGGCGGGCCGAGACACCAACCGACTTCAAAGGGCAGGTGTCGCTGGTCCGCGAGGTGCTGGACGCGCTGCGGATCCCGGTCGTCTGCGCGGAGGGGTTCGAGGCCGACGACGTGATCGCCACCCTCGCCACCCAGGCCGCGGCGGACGGGATGGACGTGCTCATCGTCACCGGCGACCGCGACGCCTTCCAGCTGGTCGACGAGCGGGTGACCGTCCTCTACAACGCCCGCGGCGTCTCGGACATGCGCCGGATGACCCCGGCCTCGGTCGAGGAGAAGTACGGCCTGAGCCCCGCCCAGTACCCGGAGTTCGCGGCGCTGCGCGGCGACCCCTCGGACAACCTGCCGGGAATCCCCGGCCTCGGGGAGAAGACCGCCACCAAGCTGATCCAGCAGTACGGCGACATCGGCTCGCTCGTCGACCACGTCGATGAGGTCAAGGGCAAGGTCGGCGACAACCTGCGGGCCGGTATCGCCGGTGTCGTCCGTAACCGCCAGCTCACCGAGCTGGTCCGGGACGTCCCGCTCGACGTCCACCCCGCCGAGCTCCGGCTCGGCCAGTGGGACCGCGACGAGGTGCACAAGGTCTTCGACGCCCTGCAGTTCCGGGTCCTGCGCGAGCGGCTCTACGCCACGCTGTCAGCCGTCGAACCTGAGGCCGAGCAGGGCTTCGAGGTTGCCGTCCGCGTCCTGGGTCCCGGTGAGGTGGCGAGCTTCCTGGCCAACCTGCCCCGTGGGCAGCGGGTCGGCATGGCGGTCAAGGGCTCCTGGGGCCGGGGGACCGGCGATGCCACGGGGCTGGCGCTGGCCGTGCCGTCGCCCGCCGAGGACGCGCCGGCCTCCGTCGAGGGAGCCGACGACGCGGCGTACCTGTTGCTGGGTGAGCTGACGCCCGAGGACGACGCGGCCCTGGCCGCCTGGCTGGCCGATGCGTCGGTCGAGAAGGCGATGCACGACGCGAAGGGGCCGCTGCTCGCGCTGACGGCCCGCGGCTGGAGCGTCGAGGGGCTCACCTCGGACACGGCCCTCGCGGCGTACCTCGCCCTTCCGGGTCAGGGGATGTTCGACCTGGCCGACCTGTCGCTGCGCTACCTGCGGACCGAGCTGCGCGCGGAGGTCGAGGACGGGCAGCTGTCCTTCGACGAGGACGAGGGGGAGCGGACCGCCGAGGACGCGGCGCTGCGGGCACGGGCGGTCGCCGACCTCGCTGTCGCCCTCGACGAGGACCTGGTCCGGCGCGGGGGGACCGCATTGCTGCGCGACGTGGAGCTGCCGCTGGTGCAGGTTCTTGCCGACTGCGAGCGGACCGGCATCGCGGCCGACGTGCCGCACCTGGAGGCGATGCAGGACCGGCTGCGCGACCAGGTCAGGCTGGCGGCCGAGGAGGCCTATGCGACGGTCGGTCACGAGTTCGGGCTCAACTCCCCGAAGCAGCTGCAGGCCCTGCTGTTCGACGAGCTCGGGCTGCCCAAGACCAAGAAGATCAAGACCGGCTACACCACCGACGCCGACGCGTTGCAGAACCTGCTCGGGACCCACCCGGTGATCGAGGCGCTGCTGCAGCACCGGGAGGTCACCCGGTTGCTGATGGTCGTCGAGAAGCAGCTGCTGCCGACGGTCGCCGACGACGGCCGGATCCACACCACCTTCAAGCAGATGGTGGCCGCCACCGGCCGGCTGTCCAGCGACAACCCCAACCTGCAGAACGTCCCGATCCGCACCCTGCAGGGCCGCGAGATCCGGCAGGGCTTCGTCGCCGGTCCCGGGTTCGAGGCGCTGATGACCGCCGACTACAGCCAGATCGAGATGCGGATCATGGCGCACCTGTCCGAGGACGAGGGCCTCAAGGAGGCCTTCAACACCGGCGAGGACCTGCACACCTACGTCGCATCGCGCGCCTTCGGGGTGCCGGTCGACCAGGTCGACCCGGAGCTGCGACGTCGCGTCAAGGCGATGTCGTACGGCCTGGCCTACGGGCTGTCCGCCTTCGGGCTCGCCGCCCAGCTGCGGATCACCACCGAGGAGGCCAAGGAGCAGATGACGGCCTACTTCGAGCGCTTCGGCGGGGTCCGCGACTACCTGCGAAACGTCGTCGCCCAGGCCCGTCGTGACGGCTACACCTCCACGATCCTGGACCGCCGTCGCTACCTGCCCGACCTCACCAGCGACAACGGACAGCGCCGGCAGATGGCCGAGCGGATGGCCCTCAACGCCCCGATCCAGGGCTCCGCGGCCGACATCATCAAGATCGCGATGCTCGGGGTCGCGTCGTCGCTGAAGGCGGCCAAGATGAACTCCCGGCTGCTGCTCCAGGTGCACGACGAGCTGGTGCTCGAGGTCGCACCGGGCGAGCGGGACCAGCTGGAGGCCCTGGTGCGGCGGGAGATGGGCGGCGCCTACCCGCTGTCGGTCCCGCTCGACGTGAGCGTCGGGGTGGGTCGCACCTGGGACGAAGCCGGGCACTGAACGCCTGCCGTTCAGGCGCTGGCCGGCGTCCTTGGTTCGACACGGGTGGGCCTGTGGGAACGAACCAGCAGGACGGCAGCCAGGGCGGCGGCAACGGCGGTGGCCGTGACGATGACCGGCCCTGGGGTGTGGGGCCGCAGGAGCAGGACAAGGACCGTCTCGCCGACGGCTGCGGCTCCCACGACTCGGCTGGTCACGCGGTCATGCGTCGCGATCGCCCGGTAGACCAGCAGCTGCACCACTGACAGCGTCGCCCCCTGCACGACCCAAAGCGGTGCGAGCCCGGACAGAGAGCCGTACGACGGCCCGAAGGTGAGCTCCAGCACCGGCCGGGCCAGGAGCAGGCAGCCGAGAACCTCGAGCAGCCCCAGGCCGCTGACGACGAGCACAGCCTGGCGCAGCAGGACCCGCCCGGCCTCGGGCTCCGACAGTCGCGGGAAGACGACGACGGCGACGGCCTGCGGCAGCCAGAACGCCGCCTTGGCCAGCACCGAACCGGCGCTGTAACGGCCGGACTCGTCCCCGGACAGCACGTTGCGGGCCAGCAGCAGGTCGAGGTTGGCGAGCACGAGCAGGGCGAGCAGGCCGGAGGCGGCGACCGCCACGAGCCGGACCGTGGGCAGCCCTTCGAGGGTGTCCGCCCCTCGCGAACCGGTGAGGCCTCCTGGCAGGCGACGACCGACCAGCGCCACGGCCGTCAGCATCGCCAGCGCCGTACCGACGGCGAGGGCTGCGAGGACGCTCGCGCTCCCGCCCGACAACAGCAGGGGGACCAGGCCGAGGGCCTTGCCCACGGCCTGTGCGCAGATGACGAGCGCAAGGGCCTGGAAGCGCTCCTCGCCCTGCAGGACACCCATGGCTGCGGACAGGACGACGAAGGGCAGGAGCTGGGCGGCGACCCAGAGGGGACCGGCTAGGCCGGTGTGCAGGAAGGCAGCGACCACGGGGGACAGCGCTGCCGTAACCAGGGTCAGGACCAGGCCGGCGACGGCGGCGCGGGCTAGGACGGCCCGCTCCATAGCGCCCTTGCCACCGGCGGACAGCCGACGGGCGACGGACCGGGCGACGACTGCCTGCAGGGCGAGCGCGGGCACGCTCGCGACCAGCAGGACCCCGAGGAAGGCGTTGAGCTCGCCGTACGCGTCCTTGGACAGGGCGCGGGCGGCTGACACGGTGACGAGATAGCCGATGAGGTTGACGAGGGTGAGCGCCGGCGCGATGAGGCCGCCGCCACGGGCCAGCGAGGCCAGCGGCGTGTCGGTGACCTCGGGTGGCTCCACGTGTCGGACTGTAGAGGCCGCTGCCAGCAAGTAGCGTGCCGTTCGTGGAACCCGGGCGACACGACGTGCCGCCCTCGGCCTTTTTGCACCGCCTGCGGCTGACCGCGGTCTGCCTGCTGTTGACGCTCCTGGCATTCCTGCAGACCCCGGGCGCTATCGCCATCGACACCAAGGTCGACCTCACGGCCGACCCCCTCGGTTTCCTCAGTCGCGCCCTGCGCCTGTGGGACCCGCAGGCCGCCTTCGGCCAGCTGCAGAACCAGGCGACGGGCTACCTGTTCCCCATCGGCCCGTTCTTCGCGCTCGGTCACGTTCTCCAGCTGCCCGGGTGGATCGTCCAGCGCAGTTGGTGGGCCTTGCTGATGTCGGTGGCGTTCTTGGGCTTCGTGCGGGTCTCAGGCCGGCTCGGGATCGGAACCCCCACGACCCGGGTCCTGACCGGAATCGGTTTCGCACTGTCGCCCCGGATCACCAGTGTCCTGGGCGCCACCTCGATCGAGGCGCTCCCGCTGTGCCTGACCCCGTGGGTCCTGCTGCCGTTGGTCGACGCGGCGCAGGGTCGGCTGTCTGCTCGGCGGGGAGCGATGCGGTCCGGAGTGGCGGTGCTGTGCATCGGCGGGGTCAATGCGGTCGCGTCCCTGGCAGCCTTGCCGGTCGCCGGCTTGTTCCTGCTGCTGTCCGTGCGGGGGCGGCTGCGGACGAGGCTGATCATGTGGTGGTCGCTTGCCGTCCTGCTCGCGACGCTGTGGTGGCTGGTCCCGCTGCTGCTGCTGGGGAGGTACAGCCCGCCGTTCCTGAGCTACATCGAGTCCTCGGCGGTGACGACGGGACAGACCTCGCTACCGGAGGTGCTGCGCGGGACCTCGGACTGGATCGGTTACCTGGCGACCGGCGGGGGTCCGGTCTGGCCCGCGGCCTGGCGGCTCGTCACGGACCCTTTGACCATCACCAACACCCTCGTGGTCGCGGGGCTCGGGCTGACCGGTCTGGCGATGCGCGACCTGGCCTACCGCGCCTTCCTGCTCATCTCGGTCCTACTCGGCCTGGGGCTGGTCACCGCCGGACACGTGGGACCCGTGGACGGGCTGTTGGCGCCGGAGCTGCGCAGCGCCCTCGACGGGGCGCTCGCGCCGTTCCGCAACGTGCACAAGTTCGACGCGGTACTGCGCCTGCCGCTCCTGCTGGCGGCCTGTCACGCGCTGAGCCGCGTCCGGTTGCCCGGCCTAGAGCTCCCCCGGTTGCGCGCTCCCGGAGTACTGCTGCTTCGCGGACTTGCCGTCGGCACCTTACTGGGACTGGCCAGCCCGCTCGTGCTGGGACTCGCTGTACCCGCTGGCAGCTATGTCGGCATCCCGGACTACTGGAAGCAGACGGCCTCCTTCCTGGCCCGGCAGCACGACCAAGGCCGGGCCCTGCTGCTGCCGGGCTCGGCCTTCGCGGACTACACCTGGGGCAGCACTGGGGACGAGCCGCTTCAGCCGCTTGCCCGCTCGCCATGGGCCGTACGCAACGGCATCCCGCTCGCGCCATCCGGCAACATCCGCCTGCTCGACGCGGTCCAGCAGCGGCTCCGCCACGGTGACGGCTCTGTCGGGCTCACCGAGGGGCTGCTGCGCAGCGGGGTGGGGCTGCTCGTCGTGCGCAACGACCTAGCCTGGAACCGGATCGGGGCTCCCCGCCCGCCGCTGGTGCATCAGGCACTGGCCGACTCCCCGGGCATCACGCGGATCGCCAGCTTCGGACCCGTGGTCGGGTCCCCGACGGGTACCGGGTTGCTGCCGGACGCGGGACTGGACCTGCTCTACCCTGCCGTCGAGGTCTTCCGCGTCGGTGACGGCGGGCAGCGGGTCACCGGCTACCCGGCCGCGACGGCGCTGACCGTGGCCGGGGGCCCCGAGGCGCTGCTCGCAGCCGGCGACGTGGGCATCACATCGGGCAGGACCACCACCCTCGCCGGCCAGCCGGCCGTCCCCGGCGCCTCTGGCGACGAGCTGGTCACGGATACCCTGCGACGGACGGAGGTGTCCTTCAGCAACCTGCCGGGTGACACGACCACCCTCGCCGCCGATGACCCCTTCCGCCGCTCCCGCGCCGCCCACGACTACCTGCCGGTGGACGGGACCGCCCGGCAGACGGTGTCGCGAGCCCTGGGGGTTCGCCGGCTTTCGGCGTCGTCGTCCGGGTCCGACATCACGGCCCAACTGCTGACCGGCGCGCAGTACGCCCCCTCTGCGGCCTTTGACCGAGACGCCACCACCTTCTGGCACTCCGGCGCGCTGTCCAGCGCCGTGGGCCAGTGGCTGCAGGTGGACCTGCTGCGACCGGTCGACGTGCAGTCGATCAGCCTTGCGCTCGCCACGAACGTGCCTCTGTCCGGCGTTGAGCGGATGACTGTCACGACCGACCGGGGCACGCGGACCTCCCCGGTCGCGGCGACGGATCGCACGCAGCGGCTGGACACCGTCCCGGGCCTCACCTCGCGGATCCGTGTCACGGTCTCAGCCGTCCGCGGAGGCGGCGCGGGTACGGCAGTGGGCATCCGCGAGCTGGCCGTCCCCGGGGTGCTGGTCGACGGGACGCTCGTGACGCCGGTGCCGAACGCACGCGGCAACGTTGGCTATCTCGTGGGGGTGGTCCCCTTGGCGACCGACGGCTGCCTGAGGGTCGGGACCCGTCCGTTGTGCACCCCTCAGCTGCTCACCCCGGCGGTGGGCGAACCTGCGCTCGACCGGCTCGTGACGGTGCAGCGGGCAGCGACGTTCGGCGTTTCGTTTCGGGCCCGTGCGCGCCCGGGCGCGGCGCTCGACGCCCTCCTCGATCGGGGTGCGCCCCTGCGGGTGTCGACGTCCTCGTCCGCGACCCCCGACGCCGCAGGACGCCCCGGGACCCTCGTCGACCGCGACCTCGGGACTGGTTGGGTTGCCGCGATCGGAGACCGGGACCCCACCGTGACCCTGCGCTGGAAAGGCGCCCGCCGGGTCAGCGGGCTGCAGCTGCTCGTAGACCCAGCGCTTGCCGCCTCACGGCCGGCGGGCCTAACGGTCGTGGCCGGCGGGCGGTCGACCAGGGGGAGCCTTGATGACGAGGGGAAGCTCGCCTTCCCGGCGGTGACGGTCGACCACATCGTGGTGCACCTCAACCCGTTCAGCACCAGGGCGACCACCGACTCCCGCACCGGCGGCTTCAGCAAGGTCCCCGTCGGTGCATCGGAGCTGGTGGTGGGTGGGCTCGAAGGCCTGCGCCGCACGGTCCTCCCGGGGGCTCATCGCGACCTTCCGTGCGGGTCTGGGCCGACTGTCGTGGTTGGCAACACGCGCTTCACGACGGCGGTCCACACGACTGTGGGGGCGCTGCTCGACGGTCAGCCCGTGACCACCGCCACCTGCGGCAAGAGCGACCTCCCTCTGTTGGCGGGTCCGTATCACGTCGTCGCCACGTCCTCCGCCGTGCTCGATCCGCTGACCATTCAGCTCGCCCCGCTGGAGCCCCCCGCGACCGGCTCCGTCCGAACGGTGACAAGTGGGCACTGGGGAGCGGAGTCCCGGGCAGTGGACGTCGGTTCAGGCGCAGCCACCGTCCTGGTCGTGCACGAGAACACCAACGCCGGCTGGCGGGCGAGTCTGCACGGCGCCAGGCTGACGCCGCTGGTGGTCGACGGCTGGCAGCAGGCCTGGCTCGTGCCGGCCGGAGCAGGCGGCACGGTGAGGATGACCTACACCCCAGGCGTGACCTACCGGGCGGGGCTGGTCGTCGCTGCTCTGGCCGTCCTGGCGCTCCTCGGGCTGGCCTGGCGCCGGGACCGCAGCGAGCTGACCGTCGACGCGCCGGTCCGTGAGGAGGTGCCCACCTCTGCGCTGGTGCTCGGCAGCGCACTGCTGGTCCTGGCAGGCGGGCCGGTCGTTGTCCCCATCGTCGTGGCGGTCGCGACGGCTCGCCGGCTCGCCGGCCCGCGAGACGTCTCCGCCGTGGTGGTCGGCGTGAGCTTGCTGGCCACGGCCGGCTTCTGCGCCCTCGACCCGTGGCCCGCCGGACGGGGGTCGCAGTCGGGGACGGCGCAGGTGCTGGTGCTCGTCGCCGGTGCCGCCGCCCTGATAGGCGCCCCGAAGCTCAGCGAGGCCGGTGCCCCCAGGCGATGGTGGGCCGTTCGACGAAGCGGAACGTGATTGCGGACAGCGCCAGGCTAGCGAGGACGGTGACGGTCCAGACCGTGTAGAAGTGGCCGGAGAACGCCCGGTAGCCCAGCCACTTCAACGCGAAGTAGAGCACCACCAGGTGCAGAGCGAAGACGCTGTAGCTCACCTGGCCGACCGCGTGGAACGCGCGGCTGGACAGAAGGCGGGTCCACCCGGTGCCCTCGGGCGGCGCGAACACGGCAGGAATCAGCAGCCAGAGCGCGGCGCCGCCGTACAGCGTGTGCTTGGTGATCGCCTCCCAGTGCGTGGGCGCGTCAAGAAGGCGCGGGCCGCCGATCTGGGTGCTCGCAAGAAGGAGAAGGAGCACCGCGATGCTCAGGCAGGTGCCCGGGGCGCGGCCGAGCTCGGCGAGCGCCCGGCTGGTGCGGTCGTCGGGAAGGCGCTGCCCGCGGTGGTGCAGGACCGCCAGGGCCATGCCGAGGGCGAACCAGTCGAGGTAGCCGAACAGCCAGAGCCGGGACGTCAGGGCGACGAAACTCCCACTGGCGAGGGTGGTCCAGGCCCATCCGACGACCAGGAGTGCGCCGAGGGCGACGACATCGGTGCGGTCACCGACCTGTTCTCGGCGGTGGGCCCGAACGCGGGCGACGGCGATCGCGAACAGGGGCAGTGCGAGGTAGTAGGCGACCTCGGTGCACAGGCTCCACATCTGGGTCAGTCCGTCGGGGAGCCGGGTGTCGATATAGACCTGCAGCAGGAAAAAGTGGCGTACCCACTCCAGCGCGCCGAGGCGGTGGTTGGCGGGTAGCAACACCGCGGCGAGCAGGACCGCCACGTAATAGACCGGGAGAACGCGCAGCGCGCGCCGGCGGATGTAGGCCCGACCGGCCCCGCGACGCAGCCCGTTGACGAGCGGGCGGTAGAGCAGGAAGCCCGACAGCAGGAAGAACAGGGTGACGCCGAAGTCGCCCCGGGCGAGCAGGTGGCCCAGGACACCGGGACGCGCGGTGCGTCCGGTCTGGAAGCCGACGTGGGTTGTCACGACCAACAGCGCGCCGATGCCGCGCAGGCCGTCGAGGGCGGGTAGCCGGCTGGTGACGGTACGAGCGGCGGGCTGCTCGAGGACTGCCGTCATCGGACGGGCTCCGGCTTGCCCACGGTCACGGACAGCACGCAAGCGAAGACGCCTTTGGCGAGCGGGCCGATGTCGGCGCGGTCAACCACACCGGCTTCGATCTGGGCGACGACGGCTGCGGGTCCGCGGGGCAGGACCCTCGCGTCGCTCACGCTGATCGAGCGGGTCCCGGCGAAGAGCACCACGGGGACGGAGGTCGGTGCGCTCAGCAGCAGCTCGACCCGGACGGTACGTCCCACGAAGTCGTCGACCGGGCGAGCCAGCCGCACGTGGGCGATCCGTGCGGTCGGCTTGATAGGATAGCCGCACTCGCCGGCGGGGCCCGGGATGTCGCGCGTGGCGATCGTGAGCCGGGCCGGGACGATGTGCCCGTCAGCCGCGACGATCGACAGCGGGCGCTGTCCGTCGTCGAAGCGCGCTTCCCCTGGCAGTTGCCTCAGCAGGGACGACAGGCGGTTGTCCGGCGCGTAGAACGGGCTGATCACGGAAACGGGCACCTGTCCGTCGTAGAGGTTGACGGTCGTCCGGGCCGCAGTCAGGTCATGGCGGAGGTTGCCGAGGTAGGTGCCAACCGGGTTCTCATGCCAGCGGGAGCCGAAGTGGGCATCGGACACCAGCGAGCTCACGAGCAGCGCCGAGCCGGCCACGGCGGCGAGGACCGCGCTGCGGCGGCCGACGGCCGCTAGCGGACCCTCGGGCCTGGGTTGGCGCATCAGGACCAAGCCGGTGGCGACGGCCATGGCGACCGAGATGTCGCTCACGTAGCGGCTGTCCCGACCGATGACCGAGCCGTACTGCGCCAGTCGCCCCGCAGCCACCGGGGCCAGGCTCAGGGGGACGTACAGCGCGAGCAGTACCCACCCACGCAGCGCCCAGGGTCGGTGCCATGTGGAGACGATGAGCAAGACGGCGACCACCGCGAGGCTAAGACCGACGGCGGCTCCCGTCGGGTCGGCGACGCCGTAGAACTCCTTGGTCGTCCACCGCCACGGACCTCCGAGCAGGGAGGGGAGCACCAGGTGGGTCGTGCTGTCCGCAAGCAGGCCCAAGCCTTCAGAGACCCCGACCGAGCGGGCCGACTGCCGGTCTTGCTGACTGTAGATCAGCCCGAACAGGGCCGGTGGGAGCAGCAGGGCCACCCAGGACGGCCACAGCGACGCCAACGCGCGCAGCCGCTTGCGCACCCCTCCACCAGTGAACACGACCAGCGTCAGCAGGAAGGGTAGGACGACGGCCAGCACGCCCTTCTCCCAGGACAGCATCCCGAGCAGCACCCAGGCTCCGGCCAGCCCGGCGTGCCGCAGGCGGCGGGTGCGGAGGTAGGCGAGGTGCTGGTAGGTCGCGCCGATGATGCTCAGGTGCACGGGTAGCAGGACCAGGGCCTGGACCCACCAGGCAAACGTCGGCAGGCTGACCGGCGTCAGGGCGAACAGCGCCAGCGGCGCCAGCGCCAGTGGCCGTGCCCCGAACAGCGAACGCAGCAGCAGCCACATCGCCCACCCGACCACGGCCTCGACGAGCAGCATCACCAGCACGGTGGCCGGGTGGTTGAGGGGGATGGTGTGGGCCTGCACCCACAGCCACAGCAGGCTGGCCGGTGCGAGGTGGTGACCGTCCGGCCCGCGCAGGTAGGACAACGTCAGGTCTGAGGCCGCGGCCCGGTTGGTCGTGGTCAGGTCGTCGAGGTAGAACGAGCCCGGCAGCGCCACGATCGCGTAGATCGCGACCTGAAGCAGGACCAGACCGCCTGCCGCGATGTCGAGTCGGCGGTGTGGGGGCGCGAGGCGCTCGACGAGCTCTGGGAGGGACACCCGAAGCGTCGCCGGCCCCTCGAGATCAGCTGCTGTGGTCATGATCCGCACGCTACGACGAGTCAGGGCTCGTAGTCCCGCGTTCTGTTTGTTCGACCGTCTAGCGTCGTGAGCGTGCTGGACCTCCGTGAGCGCTCCCGCCTGGGACTGCGCACCGGGCTGGCCCTGGCCGCGCTGCTGCTGACGCCGCTGCTCGGCCCGGGATACGTGCTGGTCCGCGACATGGTGTTCGTGCCGCGCACCCCCTTCGGGGGCCAGCTGCTCGGGGTGCAGGGTGTACCGCGCGGTGTCCCGAGCGAGCTCCTGGTGGCGCTGGCGACCCGGGTCGTGGCGGCCGGTTGGCTCCAGGACCTGGTCCTGCTGGCCCTCGTCGTCGGCGGTGCCTGGGGGGCGGCTCGCCTTGCGCCGACGTCCTCACGGGCCGGCACGGTGGCGGCCGCCACGGCCTACGGCTGGTCGCCGTACCTGCACGAGCGGTTGCTGCTGGGGCAGTGGGCGCTGCTCGTGGGGTGGGCCGTTCTCCCGTGGGCTGTGCGGGCGGCGCTGGACTGGCGGCGTGGGGCGCCGGGCTGGTGGGCCGTCGCCGCCCTGGCAGTGGCCGCGCTCGGAGGCGCCAACTCGCTGCTGCTCGTCGGCCTGACGGTCGTTCTCTGTGGTCGGCCGTTGAGGGCGTTGGGAGCGGCGGCCGTCCTGGGCCTGCCGTGGCTCGTGCCTGGGCTCCTGCAGCAAGGGGCGGCTGGGGACCCGACGGGCGTCGAGGCCTTCTCGAGCAACAGCGACACACCCTTCGGAGTGCTGGGGTCGCTGTTGACCGGCGGCGGAGTCTGGTCCTCCACGGCCGTCCCACCCGGTCGCGCCGCCGGGTCGGTGATCGCCCTAGCCGTGCTCGTCGTCGCTGTCGTCGGGCTCCCGCTGGTACGCAGGCGGACGGGTGACCGGCTGCTCGTGGCCGCTCTCGTGGGGCTGCTGCTGGCACTCCTCGGTCGACTGCCGTTGCTCGATTCCTCACTGAGGTGGGCGGTCGTGCACATCCCTGCCAGTGGGGTTCTGCGTGATGGGCAGAAGTGGGTCGCCCCCCTACTGCTGCTGGCCTCGGTGGGCGTCGCTTGCGGCACCGAGCGGCTTGTCCGGCAGCTGCCCGACCTGCCGGTACGCCGCCTGGCCGCAGCCCTGATCGTCCTGGCCCCGCTGGCCGCGCTGCCGGGAGCCGCGTGGGGCGAGGGCGGCCGGCTCTCGGTCAGCCACTACCCGGCCGACTGGGAGCGCGTCACCCGCCAGGCCCACGGGGCAGTGCTGGTGCTCCCGTGGACGCTCTACCGTGCCTTCCCGTGGACCGACGAACGGACCGTCCTGGACCCGGCCACCAAGCTGCTGGTCCGGCCGGTGCTCAACGACGCACTGCCCCTGACCACCTTGCGCGTGCGGGGAGAGGACCCGCTGGCGGCACGGCTCGACCGCGCCGTTCGGGCCGGCCACCCACTGCTCGCCGACCTGCAGGCTGCCGGCGTCAGCCAGGTGCTGGTCGAGCGCACGACCGCCGGGCCGCCCGTGGCCCCCGCCCTGACGCAGGGGCTCCCAGTCGTCGCTGACACCCCTGAGCTGACGCTGTACGCCGTTCCGTTCGCGCGTGGGACTCCCGCCGCCAAGGTCAGCCCCTGGGTGGTGCTGGGCGACCTTGCCGCCCTGGCCTTCGGACTCCTGGCCCTGACGAAGGCCCGGCTTTCGCGGCGGGCCCTGCTGCCTGCCCCGTAGGGTCACCCAACGTGACTACCCCGGACCTGCCGCCGCTCGGGTCGCTTGCGCGCAGCCGGATGCTGCTGAAGGCCTACTCGTACGAGCAGTCCGACCCGGCGCGGTTCTACTCGCTGCTGGCCGCGGACAGCGCTCGGCAGGTCGCCCACTACGTCATGCTGCAGGGCAAGACGCTGCTCGACGTAGGGGGCGGTCCCGGGTACTTCGCGGACGCCTTCCGGGCTCTCGGGGCAACCTACGTCGGGCTCGACGCCGACGCGGGGGAGTTGTCGCTGCATGGCCGGTCGGTCGCTCAGGACACCGTGCTCGGCAGCGGCATGGCGCTGCCGTTCCGCGACGGCGGCCTGGATGTCGTCTACTCGAGCAACGTCCTGGAGCACGTCCCCGCCCCCGAGGTGATGGCCGACGAGATGGTGCGCGTCACCAAGCCGGGCGGCCTGGTGTTCTTGTCCTACAACAACTGGCTCGCCCCCAACGGTGGCCACGAGACCGCGCCCTGGCACTACCTGGGCGGCCAGCGGGCTGCCGACCGGTACGCCGACAAGTTCGGTCACCGGCCCAAGAACGACTTCGGTCACTCGCTCTATAAGACCTCGGTCGCGCAGATGCTCCGCTGGCTCGACCGGCAGCACGCCGTCGACACGGTCGAGGTACTGCCCCGCTACCACCCGAGCTGGGCCCGTTGGATCGTCAAGGTCCCCGTCGCCCGTGAGGTCGGCACCTGGAACCTGCTTCTGGTCCTACGCAAGCGCTAACCGGTTACTTCCTGTGAGTTGTCGGTATCGTCCCGCCTTGAGCTGATCTAGTGGCAACACGCGTCAGCCAAGTCTCTGGAGTTGCGCCGGTGGACGAACGGGTTCGCTTAGGTTGCAGGAATGCTCACCCTCTCTCGCCGCCCTGTCCGTGCCGGCACGGCCGCCCTGTCCTGCGTTCTCGCTCTCGCCGCTTGCTCGTCCGGGTCGAGCGGCAGCAAGGCCAAGGGGAACAGCGACGTGAGCTCGCTGAGCTTCCACGGCTGCTCCGAGGTGGCCTGCACCGGCGAGCTCGGTGGGGCGGCGTACAAGATCGAGATGCCCGCGAAGTGGAACGGCACCCTGCTGCTGTGGTCGCACGGGTACCGCACCGCGATCTCCACCCCGCCCGACTTCGGCCCAGTCGACACCAAGGCCGACGACGCCCCGAGCGCCGGCAGCGCGCAGTCCCTGCTGGGTCAGGGCTACGCGCTGGCCGGGTCCGCCTACGCCAAGAACGGCTGGGCCGTCCAGGACGGTGTGAAGGCCGGCGAGGAGCTGCAGGCCTTCTTCGCCAGCAAGGTGGGCAAGCCGCGTCGTACCTACGTCTGGGGGGCCTCCCTCGGGGGCCTCATCACCGAGCTGATCAGCGAGAAGCACCCCGAGTGGGTCAGTGGCGCGGCGCCGGAGTGCGGTGCGGTCGCCGGGACGACCGAGAACCTCGACGGCGCCCTCGCCATC
>JBBRNK010000020.1:0-75182 GCA_038230355.1 Mycobacteriales bacterium
CCAACAACCTGACGCTGAGCTTCGTGCAGAACGACGGTGACGTCGGGCTGGGCGACATCTGGTCGGTCCCGACCAACGGCTCCGCTGCCGCCGCGGTCACCACGGCGACACCCGCCGACGAGCTCGCCGTCGCCATCGTCTCGGTCGACACCATCGCCCCGGGTGCGGTGACCAGCACCGCTCCGGCCCTGCTGAACGGCACGTCCGCCACCGTGAGCTACGTGCTCCCGACCGACGCGGACCTGTCCGGCGTCCAGGTCGAGCGGCAAGGCACCCCGGCACGGTCGTTCTACGTCCCGGCCCCGCTTACGTCGTTCGTCGACGCCGGCCTGACCGTCGGCAATACGTACACCTACGCGATCACGGCCGTCGACCGGTCCGGCAACGCCAGCGGCGCCGTCTCGCGCAGCTTGACGGCTCTGAGCATCGCCCCGACGTTCTCCTCACCGACCTCCGGCACCACGACCAGGGCCCCGTTCCCGGTCGTGTTCGGCCGGGGCAACCCCGCCTCGGCGCTGTTCAGCGTCGACTACAGCACCAACAGCGGGGCCTTCGCCCACTGGGTCACCGCCAAGCCGGGCGCCACCCGCACCTTCGGTGCCCCCAGCTCCGGCGCGTTCACCACGACCAGCGTCCCGGGCCGGACCTACCGTTTCCGGGCGCAGGCCACCGACGCCTTCGGCAACAAGACCCCCGTCGTCACCACCGCCGGCGCGACCGTGCCCACCGACCAGACCCGGGCGACCTACAGCACCGGGGCCACCACCTCAGCGGCGCCCGACCGCTGGCTCGGTACCGCCTCGCTGCTCAAGCCCGTTGCCGGCGCCACGGCCCGGGTCTCCCTGCCCGGCTACCGCGTGCAGATCATCGGCGAGCGGTGCCCGACCTGCGGCGTCGTCGACGTCTACGCCGGCAGCACCCGCATCGGCGCTTACGACTCGGTGGCCTCCAGGCGCCTGGCCCGCCAGGTGCTGTTCACGTACACCTTCACGACGAACGCCACCCGCACCATCACGCTCCGGAACCGAGGCACCAGCCGCCGCCCCAACGTCATCCTCGACGGCTTCGCCACCTGGAACTGACGTCTCTGGGCGGTCCGGCGTACCGGCTCCGACCTCGCGCCCAAAGCGCCAATCCACACGGTCCTGGCCGTGTGGATTGGCGACGGTGTCGCCGCGCCGTACAGGGCGTTATCAGAAGCGGTCGGTAGGTTGTCGCGATGACTACCTCGGTCCAGGCGCTGCCGGCGCTGCTCGACGGCCAGCACCTGGTGGAGACCTTCGGGCTGGCCGGTCTGCTGATCATCATCTTCGCGGAGACCGGGCTGCTGCTCGGGTTCTTCCTGCCCGGTGACTCGCTGCTGTTCGCGGCTGGCTACGCCGCGACCGGCAAGCTCAGCGACAAGCTGCACCCCGACATCGTGGTGGTCTGCCTGCTCGTCACGGCCGTGGCGATCCTCGGCGCGCAGGTCGGCTACCTGATCGGCAGCAAAGCCGGGCCCGCGCTGTTCGACCGCGAGGACTCGAGGCTGTTCAAGAAGCACTACGTGACCAAGGCCGAGGACATCATCGAGCAGTACGGCGCGGGCAAGGCCATCGTGCTGGCCCGCTTCATCCCGATCGTGCGGACCTTCCTCAACCCGCTGGTCGGCGCCGGCGCCCTGCCCGCCCGCACGTTCGTCCAGTGGAACCTGGTGGGCGGGGTCCTGTGGGGGGTGGGCGTGACGTTGCTGGGCTACTTCCTCGGGCAGGTGTCGTTCATCGCCAAGAACCTGGAGTTCTTCGCGATCTTCATCGTGATCATCTCGGTGCTGCCGATCGCCAACGAGATCCGCAAGAACCGCAAGCGGGCTCAGGCCAGCCCGAGGTCTGCGAGCGAGTAGGCGAAGCGGTAGGGGACACCCTCCGCCTCGATCTTCTCGCCGGCGCCGGTGGCCCGGTCGGCGATCGTCGCGACCCCCACGGCGATCGCTCCCGCGGCGCGGACCGCAGCAAGGGCCGCGAGTGGCGACCCGCCCGTGGTGGAGGTGTCCTCGACGACCAGCACCCGGCGGCCGGCGATGTCGGGGCCCTCGATCTGCCGCTGCAACCCATGCGCCTTGGCCTGCTTGCGTACGACGAACGCGTCGAGCCGGCGCCCCCGGGCTGCCGCCTGATGGAGCATCGCCGCAGCGATCGGGTCGGCCCCCATCGTCAGGCCACCGACGGCGTCGTAGTCGAGGTCGGCGGTCAGGTCGAGCATGACCTTGCCGACCAGAGGGGCCGCGGCGGCCGACAGCGTCGTACGGCGCAGGTCGACGTAGTAGTCGGCCTCGCGGCCCGAGGACAGGGTCACCCGGCCGTGGACGATGGCCTGGGAGCGGACGAGGGACAGGAGGTCATCGCGGTCGGTCACAGGCCCTGACCCTATCGGAACGTCCCCGGCGGTCGAGGAGGCTCAGACCCTCAGGCGAGCAGGATGGCCTCCAAGGCCAGCGGCAGGCCAGGTGCAAGCCGATCAGCGGGCGGGACGGGCATCCCGTCCGCCTGGAGCCACGCCCAGGTATCGGTGACCGTCTCGGTGACCGGCCGCGACCGCAGCCCGGTGGCGAGGGCCGCGGTGGTGTCCCCGGTCATGAAACCGGTCCACTCACCGCCCTCGGGCACCCAGCACGGCAGCTGCGTCCAGGGCTCGACGCCGGCGGCCAGCACCCGCTCCTCGTCGACCCAGACGAGCTCGGCCGTCGATCCGGTCGCCTCCACCACCGCCTCCAGCAGGGAACCCGTCGTGTGCAGCCCCGGTCGGCTGGTCAGGTCGAAGGGGCCAGCCACATCGCCCGCGAGACCGTCCAGGGTCCAGGCCGCGAGATCCCGGACGTCGACGTACTGCAGGGGACCCTCGGCGCGACCCGGGGCGACCACCCGACCGCCGCGCGAGCATCGGTCGAGCCACCAGGGGAGCCGGCCGATGTTCTCCCATGGGCCGAGGATCATCCCGGCCCGGGCAAGCAACGCATCAGGGAAGCCCTCCAGGACCGCCAGCTCCCCGCCACGCTTGTCGGCGGCGTAGTCGGTGAGGTCGGCAGCCGGGTCGGCCTCGACCGTGGCCCACGACTCGTCCCCCAGGGCCGGTCGCCCGTCGACGTAGACGCTGAGGGAGGAGACGTAAGCCAAGCGCCGTACCCGACCCACCAGCAGGCGGGCAGCAACCTGCACGACGCGCGGGGCACTGGACCAGGTGTCGACGGCTAGGTCGAAGGACCGGCCGTCGAGGGCCGCCGCCAGCGAGACCGGGTCGGTGCGGTCCGCAGTCAGGTGCTCCACCTCAGGAGGGAGGGTGCCGGTGAGGCCGCGGTGGAGGGCAGTCACCTGCCAGCCGCGGGACAGGGCATCGAGGACGACGGCGCGCCCCACAAACTGGGTGCCACCGAGGACCAGGAGGTTCATGACCCGACCCTGCCCTCCCTGGCCGTCGGGCTCAAGGGGTTGCGCCGAAAGCGGACGCGCTACCCGACTGGGCTAGTCACGCAGGTGGGGGTGCGGCTTCCACACGGGTGGTTCTCGGCCTGGGCCCTCCACGGACGGGGGCGCGGACCGATGGACGCCCATCTGAGGGGACCAGGAGGTCCCTCGCCCCAACTTCACGGAGGAATCGATGTCTCGGACACTCACTGGACGGCGGGCCTTGAGCATCGCGCTGACGACCGCCCTGGCCGGCACGGCCCTGTTCACCCTGCAGGGGACGTCCAACGCCGCCCCTGGCGCGGCTGCGGCCGCCTCACCGGTCGAGGGTTCTGTCGCCGCCGGTTCGGTCGTCTCCATCACCGGCACCGCGTTCAAGGACGCCGCCGGCGTACTGAACGTCAAGTCGGTCGGCGCCGGCGTCCCCCGCGTCGTCACAGGTTCGATTGCCCTCTGCTCGGACGCCACCACCGGGGCGGCTGGTGGCGCCGCTGCCTTCACCTTCAGCGTCCTGTCCGCCACCAAGATCACCGCGAAGCTGCCGGCTCACGCCGCCGGCGCGGTCAAGCTCTGCCTGCCCACGGTCACCAGTGCCGGTGCCCACGTGAACGCCTACGTCGCGGTTCCGTACACCTACGCCGCGCAACCCACCGTCGGGACGCTCAGCCACGCGACCGGCCCGTCGTACGGTGGGCAGACCGTGGTCGCCACCTCGACGATTCCGTGGCGGACCGGCTCGACCGTCGTCACCGTCGGTGGCGTCGTCGCGACGGGCGTCAAGGTCGCCACCGGCGGTGTGTCCCTGAGCTTCGTGACCCCGCAGTCCTCCGGGACCGCCCTTGACGTCGTCGTCAAGACGCCCGGGTTCGCCAACACGACCTTCACGGGCGGCTACGGCTACGAGAGCGCCATCAAGGTGACCCCCGCGGTGGTCGACCCCGCAGGTGACTCGATCACCATCACGGGCAGCGGCTTCGCTGCCCTGGTCCACCCCGGTGTCTGGTTCGTCGAGGCGGGTGTGGCCCCCGGTTCGGAGCCGACCTGCTCGAACGTGTCCGTCGTGTCCGACACCGAGTTGACCTGCGACGTCACGCACACCCGCGGCGTCGCGACAGCGGTCGTCGGCGACGTCACCGACGGTACGGCGCCCAACAACTACGAGGACGGCACGCTGGCCGCCGCGACGGGTGCGAGCGTCGTCACCTCCGGGTCCACAGTGACCTTCGCAACCTACTAACCCCGCTGCCCTTCGGGGCACACCCAACGGCCCCTCACCAGTCATGGTGGGGGGCCGTTGTCGTGCTCAGGGTTCTGCCAGTGACCTCGGTCAAGGAGGTGCCGGTCGTGCAGGTCGTCACCGTCGCGGCTCCCGCCGGCAGGCAGGGCCTTCGCGAGACGGTCACCGATTCTCTGCCGGTCCGAGGGCGTCGAAGCCGATGGCGTCGAGCGGGACCACGAACTCCGACTTGATGGCCACCACCAGGATCGTTCTGCAGAAGTCGACCGTGCGGCCCTGGGTATACGGGGGCGGACCGTCCTTTAGGACCTGCGGCACGTCGAAGACATCCGGATAGGCCTCCTGCACCTCGTCCACCAGCAGCCCGCTGTACGGCGGCAGCGGAACGCTTCGGTCAGCCGGCCACGCTGGTCCGTGGCCCGACAACCGGGCGCGATGACGAGGCGGTTCCTCAGCTCAACGACGTGGTTGAGGCCCGCCTCGCGGGCTCCCGCCGGGCCATCAAGACATCGAGCTCCGGGGCCTTTTCGGCGAGCTCGGGCAGCGGCGCGAGCAGGTGACTCGGTGCGGGTCCTTGAGCCCGCCTACGACAGCCTCGGTGTCCCCGACGCTCGGCTGTTCGACAAACGCTGCGGGAAGTGCCGCTCAGGCCCAGGGTCCGCTACCCCGGGCGAACCCTCGAAGGCACGGGCTCCGCGCGGCCGCAGAGAGCACTGCAGTCCCCGATGATGGCTGCCTCCGGTTCTCCAACGACACGCTCTCATCGGCTCCCGGGATCGACGGAGCAGCCGTGTCGTGGGTCGGCCACCTGCCTGGTGGACCGCCGAAGAAGCCGGGACGCACCCAGGGGATCAGACGACGAAGCTGCTCACAAGGACGGAGAGGCGCTGGCCGGTGCCGGAGACCTCGCCCGCGGCAACGCGACTCTCGGCCACGTTGCCGGAGGTCGTCGTCGCGGCCTGCGCGACGCCAATGATGTTCGCAGCGATCTCGCTGCTGCCGATGGCGGCCTCGGCGACCGACCGGCTCATCTCGTTCGTCGTCGCTGTCTGCTCTTCCACAGCTGACGCGATCGTCATCTGGTAGTCGTTGATCTGCCCGATCACCGCGCTGATCTGGCCGATGGCCTCGACCGCGCCCGCCGTATCTGCCTGGATGGCGTCGATGCGACGGCTGATGTCTTCGGTCGCCTCCGCCGTTGCTTGCGCCAGCTCCTTGACCTCGTTCGCGACCACGGCGAAGCCCTTGCCGGACTCACCGGCCCTCGCTGCCTCGATCGTGGCGTTCAGGGCCAGCAGGTTGGTCTGCTCCGCGATGGACGTGATGACCTTCACCACGGTGCTGATGTCGGCGCTCGACGTCCCCAGCTTTGCGATCGTCTCGTTCGTCCGCTGCGCGATCTCCACCGCCGAGCCGGCCACGCGAGCCGCCTCGTGCGCGTTCTGGGCGATTTCCCGGATGGTGGCGCCCATCTCCTCCGCACCGCTCGCCAGGGATTGAACGTTTCGCGACACCTGCTCTGCCGACGCTGACACCACGGTCGCCTGAACCGATGCCTGCTCGGCACTCGCCGAGATGCTGGCCGAGGTGCCCTCCAATCGATCGGTCCCGATTCCCAGCTCCTCCGCAGCGGCGGCCACGTCGGTCACCAGCCGGTGGACGCGGTCGGCGAAGCGGTTGAACGAGGCAGCGAGGGTCCCGAGCTCGTCGTCCCGGGTCGCGTCCAGCCGACGGGTGAGATCCCCGTCGCCGTCGGCGATCTCCGTCAGGCCCGCTTCTACGACCGCGAGGGGCCTGAGCACGCCACGAAAGAAGCCGAAACCCACGGCGAGCAGGAGCAGCGCCGTGAGGACCGCGATCACCATCGCGATGCGCACCGTCGACTGCTGCGTTCCGGTCACGGTCGTCAGTTCTGCGCGAGCCACGCTCTCACTGGACGCCTTGGCTTGAGCCAGCGCATCGTTGAGGACCGCGGTCGACTTCAGGTTGCCGACCGTCATGATGCGAGAGGCTGTGGTCAGGTCCTTGGCCTGGACGGCCGCCCGGACCTGGTCGTTGAACGCGGTGTAAGCCTTCATGCCGGCGCCCGCCGCGCTCAGCTGGTCGCGCAACGCAGGGTCAAGCGCGGCGCGCTCACCCACGGCCAGCGCCGTGTCGAAGGCCTTCGTCGCGTCGAGCGCCACCTGGTAGGTCTCCTCGGCGAGCTTCTGGCCGTGCGGCTGCGTCGCGGCCACCAAGACGTACATGTTCATGGCGTCGTCGTCGTTGTAGAACTGGCTCTGCATGTCGGCCACCGCCGCCTGCGCGACGGCCGTCCTCGTACGGAAGGCCGCGACCGTGCTCTGGGCCGAGCTCGCGTGCTGAATGACCAGCGCGTTACCGGCGGCAGAGACAGCGAACAGGCCGGCGATACAGAGGGCACTCTTACGTCGGAGATCCATAGCCCGCTCATCGGCCCACTGTCAGCAGACATGAGTGCCAGGCATGCACGAGGCAGCTCAGGGTGGGAACTGACCTCGGGCGGCGTTCACGGTCAGGTCGTCACCGACGCGGTCGACGACAACCTCATCACCGTCGCGGATCTCGCCGGACAGCAGGGCGTTCGCGAGCCGGTCGCCGATCGCCTTCTGGACGAGCCGGCGCAGCGGGCGGGCACCGTAGACCGGGTCATAGCCAGTGAGCGACAGCCACTCCCGGGCCGCGTCGGTGACCGTCAGCGTGAGCCGTCTGTCGGCGAGCCGGGCCGCCAGCAGCGACACCTGCAGGTCCACGATCCGGGCCAGCTCCGCCGTTCCGAGGGCGTCGAAGACGACGATGTCGTCGAGCCGGTTCACGAACTCGGGCTTGAAGGCCTTGCGGACAACCTCCATCACCTTGTCCGAACGCTGGTCCGGGGTGAGAAGCGGATCGGTCGAGTACGCGGAGCCAAGGTTGGACGTCAGCACCAGGATCGTGTTGCGGAAATCCACCGTACGTCCCTGGCCGTCGGTGAGCCGGCCGTCGTCGAGGACCTGCAGCAGCACGTCGAAGACGTCCGGATGGGCCTTCTCGACCTCGTCGAACAGCACCACGCTGTACGGCCGGCGGCGGACCGCCTCGGTCAGCTGGCCGCCCTGGTCGTAGCCCACATAGCCGGGAGGCGCACCGACGAGGCGGGCGACGGAGTGCTTCTCGCCGTACTCGCTCATGTCGATGCGGGTGAGTGCCCGCTCGTCGTCGAACAGGAACGCTGCGAGGGCCTTCGCGAGCTCGGTCTTGCCGACGCCGGTGGGGCCGAGGAACAGGAACGACCCGGTCGGTCGATCCGGGTCGGAGATGCCCGCTCGGGCCCGGCGCACGGCGTCGGAGACGGCCTGCACCGCTGTGGTCTGGCCGACGAGGCGGGCCCCGAGGGCTTCCTCCATACGCAAGAGCTTGGCGGTCTCGCCCTCGAGCAGGCGGCCGGCGGGGATCCCCGTCCACGCGCCGACGACCTCGGCGATGTCGTCTGCGGTCACCTGCTCGTTCACCATGGCGTCGTCGGCGGGAGCGGCCACGGCATCGAGATCCCTTGTCACGGAGGGGATCTCGCCGTACTGCAGTCGCGAAGCGGTCTCGAGGTCACCGTCACGTTGGGCACGTTCGAGCTGCGACTCGAGCTCGACGAGCCGCTTCTTGAGCTCACCGACGTGGTTGAGGCCGGTCTTCTCGCGCTCCCATCGGACCATGAGGGCATCGAGCTGCTCGGCCTTGTCGGCGAGCTCGCGCCGCAGGGTGGCAAGCCGGGCGACCGAGGCCTCGTCGCTCTCCTTCTGCAGCGCCAGCTCCTCCATCCGCATCCGGTCGACGGCCCGCTGCAGCTCGTCGATCTCGACGGGGCGGCTGTCGATCTCCATCCTCAGCCGGGAGCCGGCCTCGTCCACGAGGTCGATCGCCTTGTCCGGCAGGAACCGAGCCGTGATGTAGCGGTCGGACAGGGTGGCCGCAGCGACCAGGGCGGAGTCGGTGATCTCGACCCCGTGGTGACCCTCGTATCGGCCCTTGAGCCCGCGCAGGATCGCGATGGTGTCCTCAACACTCGGCTCACCGACGAGCACCTGCTGGAAGCGCCGCTCGAGCGCGGGGTCCTTCTCGATGTTCTCGCGGAACTCATCGAGGGTGGTCGCTCCGACCATCCGGAGCTCGCCGCGGGCGAGCATCGGCTTGAGCATGTTGCCGGCGTCCATGCTGCCCTCGGCCTTGCCCGCGCCGACAACGGTATGCAGCTCGTCGAGGAAGGTGATGATCTCGCCGTCGCTGTCCTTGATCTCGGCGAGGACGGCCTTGAGCCGCTCCTCGAACTCCCCGCGGTACTTCGCCCCGGCGATCATCGCGCCGAGGTCGAGCGACACCAGTCGCTTGTCCCGCAGGGACTCCGGGACGTCGCCGGCGACGATCCGCTGCGCCAGCCCCTCGACGACGGCGGTCTTACCGACGCCGGGCTCACCGATCAGGACGGGGTTGTTCTTCGTCCGACGGGAGAGCACCTGCACGACCCGACGGATCTCGGTGTCGCGCCCGATGACCGGGTCGAGCTTGCCATCGCGGGCGGCCTGCGTGAGGTCGACGCCGTACTTCTCCAACGCCTGGTACGACGACTCCGGGTCCTGCGACGTCACGCGTCGATTGCCGCCCCGCACCGTGGCGAAGGCGTCGAGCAGGGCCTTCGCCGAGGGCAACCCGAGGGCCGGTTCGGCTGCCAGGCCGACGACCAGGTGCTCGGTGGAGACGAAGTCGTCCTGCTTGTCGGTCGCGGCCCGCTGGGCGGCCTCGAAGGTGTACAGGACCCCCCGGCTGAGCTGGGGAGCGCTCCCCCCGACGGCCGTCGGGAGCGCAGTGAGCAGCTTCTCACCGTGCGCCCTGACAGCGTCGACGTCCCCACCAGCCGCCGCGAGAAGTGGACGGGCGATCCCGTCCGGCTGGTCGAGCAGGGCGAGCAGCAGGTGCACGGGGGCGACGTCAGGGTGGCCTCCGGCGGCAGCACGGCCGACGGCTGCTGACAGGGCTTCCTGCGACTTGGTGGTCAGGCGTCCGGCGTCCACGGGGCTCCTTCGAGGCTGGCAAGTGGTCCTGTCAATAGCAACGCCCGAGAAGTTGAGCCTGTTCCACTCAGGTCTAACGGCCAGTGCCGCTCACCACCGTTGCGTAGGCCACCCCCCTTTGGCGCAAATCCACACGGCCCCCACCGTGTGGATTTGCGTCAATGGGGTGGCGGCTTCCCCGGTGACGTAGAGGTCAGCCCTGAGGGCGCCAGACGACCAGGGCCTGTTTCGGGACGGGGACGAGGTCTCGGCGCATCGACGCGACCACCGTGTCATGGGCGATGGCCACGGCGGACCGGGCCGCGTCGAGCTCGTGGGCCAGTTCGGCGAGCCGTTCCTGCAGGGCCAAGACCTGGTGCTCGAGCTCGATGACCCGCTTGATGCCGGCCAGATTGACGCCCTCCTCCTGCGAGAGTCGTTGCACCTGCCGGAGCAGGTCGACATCGCGTTGGGAGTAGCGACGGCCTCCACCTCCGGTACGGCCGGGCGTCACCAGGCCGAGCCGGTCGTATTGACGCAGCGTCTGCGGGTGCATCCCGGTGAGCTCAGCCGCCACGGAGATGACGAACACGGCGTCGACCTCGTTCACAGCCGCACCTCCTTCAGGTGCTCGCGAGGTCCGTGCGCGGCGAGCGAGGCGTACCGCTCGAGGGCCTCCCGCTCGGCCGGCGAGAGCTCCTTCGGCACATCCACCTCGACCGTGACCAGCAGGTCGCCGGCGCCGGCCTTGAGCGGGACACCCTTCCCCTTCACCCGGAAGGTACGTCCCGAGCGGGTGCCGGCCGCGACCTTGAGCGTCACCGCCCCGTCGATCGTGGGGACACTCACGTTGGCCCCGAGGGCGGCTTCGGCGTAGGTCACGGGGACCGTCAACGTCAGGCTGTCCCCCTTGCGTCCGAACACGGGGTGGGGAGTCACTGTCACCTTCACGAGCAGGTCGCCCGCGGGACCACCTCGCTCGCCCGGGCCGCCCTTGCCCCGGAGCCGGATCTTCTGCCCGTCGTCGACACCGGCCGGGATGCGCACGGTCAGGCTGCGCTCCCGGGTCTGCGCCCCGGTGCCGCGGCAGGTGGGGCAGGGCGTCGGGATGACGTGGCCGGTGCCGCGGCACTTGGTGCAGGGCTCCGCGAACGAGAACGACCCCTGGTTGCGGGACACGACGCCCTGGCCACGGCAGACGGGGCAGGTCTCCGGAGACGTTCCGGGGGCCGCCCCGGAGCCGTGGCAGGTCCCGCAGGCCCCCTCGCTGGTGAGGCGGAGCGGCGCGGTGGTGCCGCGGAGCGCGTCGACGAAGGGCAGCGTGATCGAGGTCTCGAGGTCGCTGCCACGTCGAGGAGTGGCCCGCTGGCGGCCACCCGCACCGCCGCCGAACAGGTTCGAGAAAACGTCGGAGAAGCCCCCACCACCGCCCTGAAACAGGTCCCCCACGTCGAAGCTCCCGGCGCCGGGGCGGGGGCCACCGGAGCCGAACAGCGACCGAGCCTCGTCGTACTCCTTGCGCTTGGTGGCGTCGGACAGCACGTCGTAGGCCTCGCTGACCTCCTTGAAGCGCTCCTCCCCACCGGGGTTGCGGTCGGGGTGGTGCTCCGCCGCCAGCTTGCGGTACGCCTTCTTGATCTGCGCTGCCGCGGCGTCCTTGGGGACGCCGAGAGCGGCGTAGTAGTCCTTCTCGACGAAGTCGCGCGCGCTCATCGGCGTCCCACCTCCCTTACCGCTGCTGGTCGGTTTCGAACACGGCATCCCCTGGTACGTCGGGGTTCTGTCCCACCGCACCGGGCTCGCTGACCGCCACCCCAGCGGGTCGCAGGACCCGACCGGTGCGCAGCCGCCAACCCGGCTGCAGGACCTCGGCCACGACCGTCACGGACGCCTCCGGGTTCTCAGGGGCCTGCACGAGGGCGTGGTGGACGGCCGGGTCGAAGGGCTCGCCCTGCTCGCCGTACCGCTCGAGGCCGTGCTTGTCCGCGAACTGCTCGAGGCCTTCGCCGACGCCCTTGAAGGCACCGTCGAGGTCCCCGTGCCGGCGGGCCAGCTCCACGTTGTCGAGCAGTGGCAGCAGCGACTCGAGCAGGCCCGCCGTCGCCATCTCGACGACGACGACCCGGTCGCGGTCGACCCGCTTGCGGTAGTTGGCGTACTCCGCCGTCACCCGTTGCAGGTCACCGAGCAGCTCGTCCGCGCGGGACACCGAAGTGGCCGCCTCGGCTGGCGGGTCGCCCGGCGTGGACTCCACGGTGACGTCGCGGACCGCCCCCGACTCGGGGTCGATCCGGCGCCTGTCGTGCACCACGATCGGCTCGTGCGGCTCCCGCGAGTCCTCCGAGCTCACTGCTCCTCGTCCACGATCTCCGCGTCGACGACACTCTCGTCGGCAGCAGTGCCACCAGCGCTGGGGGCACCGTCGGTGCCAGCTTCGGCCTGCTGGGCGTACAGGGCGCCGCCGAGCTCCTGGCTCTTTTTCGCGAGGGTCTCGGACTTCTCCCGGATCGCGGCGATGTCACTGCCACCGAGCACGCCGGTCAGGTCGGTCAGCGCCGCCTCGACGTCGGCCTTGCCTTCGGCAGGGAGCTTGTCTCCGTTCTCGGCAAGGAACTTCTGCGTCTGGTGGACGAGGGCCTCGGCCTGGTTGCGGGTCTCGGCCTCCTCGCGACGCTTGTGGTCCTCCTCGGCGTACTGCTCGGCTTCCTTCATCATCCGCTCGATGTCCTCCTTGGGCAGCGCCGAGCCGCCGGTGATCGTCATCGACTGCTCCTTGCCGGTGCCGAGGTCCTTCGCGGAGACGTGCACGATGCCGTTGGCGTCGATGTCGAAGACGACCTCGATCTGCGGCACGCCACGAGGGGCCGGCGGGAGGCCGGTCAGCTCGAACATCCCGAGCCGCTTGTTGTAGGCCGCCATTTCCCGCTCACCCTGGTAGACCTGGATCTGCACGCTCGGCTGGTTGTCGTCGGCCGTCGTGAAGACCTCGGACCGCTTGGTCGGAATGGTCGTGTTGCGCTCGATGAGCTTGGTCATGATCCCGCCCTTGGTCTCGATGCCCAGGGACAGCGGCGTGACGTCGAGCAGCAGGACGTCCTTGACCTCGCCGCGCAGGACACCGGCCTGCAGGGCAGCGCCGACGGCGACGACCTCGTCGGGGTTGACGCCCTTGTTGGGCTCCTTGCCACCGGTCAGCTCGCGGACCAGGTCGACGACGGCGGGCATGCGGGTCGAGCCACCGACGAGGACGACGTGGTGGATGTTGCCCAGCGGGATGCCGGCGTCCTTGATGGCGTTGTGGAAGGGAGCCTTGCAGCGGTCGAGCAGGTCCTGCGTGAGCTTCTGGAACTCCGCGCGGGTGAGCTGCAGGTCCATGTGCAGGGGGCCGTCGGCGCCGGCCGTGATGTACGGCAGGTTGATCGAGGTCGCCTGGCTCGAGGACAGCTCGATCTTGGCCTTCTCCGAGGCCTCGCGCAGCCGCTGCATCGCCATCTTGTCCTTCGACAGGTCGATGCCGTTCTGGTTGCTGAAGGTCTTGACCAGGTGGTCGACCAGCTTGTTGTCCCAGTCGTCACCACCGAGCTTGTTGTCACCGGAGGTCGCCTTGACCTCGATGACACCGTCGCCGATCTCCAGCAGCGACACGTCGAACGTGCCACCACCGAGGTCGAAGACCAGGATGGTCTCCTCCTTGTCACCCTTGTCCAGGCCGTAGGCGAGGGCGGCAGCGGTCGGCTCGTTGACGACGCGCAGGACGTTGAGGCCGGCGATCTCGCCGGCCTCCTTCGTCGCCGTGCGCTCGTGGTCGGAGAAGTACGCCGGGACGGTGATGACCGCGTCCGTCACGGGCTCACCGAGGTAGGCCTCGGCGTCGCGCTTGAGCTTCTGCAGGACGAACGCACTGATCTGTTGGGGGGTGAAGGTCTTCGCCGGGGACTCTCCCTCCAACGTGAAGGTCCAGTCGGTGCCCATGTGTCGCTTCACGGAGCGGATGGTCCGCTCGACGTTGGTGACCGCCTGGCGCTTGGCGACCTCACCCACGAGGACCTCGCCGTTCTTGGCGAAGGCCACGATGGACGGGGTCGTTCGCGATCCCTCTGCGTTGGCGATGACGGTGGGCTCGCCACCCTCGAGGACGCTGACGACGCTGTTGGTGGTGCCGAGGTCGATGCCGACCGCTCGTGCCATGGGGTTCATCCTTCGATGTCGGGACAGGTGCTTCTGAGCTGCCACGTCAGGGACGTGAGCGAAGCGGGCTCAGGTTAGCCGATACTTGTCCCAACCCTCCACTTGAGTTGAGTGTTCCCGACTCAAGTGCGCGTTCTGCACCGCCTGCCGGGACAACCCGTGGGAGGCTGCGCTGGTGCTTCGTGAGCTGCGCTCCCGCCAGGGTGGACCCCACCTGGGCACCAGGCTGCTCGCGCTGGTCCTCGCGCTGCTGCTGGCGTTCCCCTTGACGGTGCTGATCGGGAGGTTCCTGTGGCGGGTCGGCGGGTACCTGCTGCGTTCCCTCGGGTGACACCGAGGTTGCGGCCCCCTCAAGTTACCCACGAGTAGCAGTCCTTCTCGTCCCGCCGTACGCTTTTGTTCGCGCGCGCATAGGCTCGCGGCACATCGTGCAGGCGCACCCGAGCCGGCGAGCTCGGGGGCACACCGCCACAGGAGGAACGCGTTGGACACCGACCAGATCATCCGGCTAGTCGTCGGTCTGGGGATCATGGCGATCAGCCTGGCCATCGCCGGCCGGCGCGCGCTGTTCCTGTTCAAGCTCATCAGCAGCGGTCAGCCGAGCCCCGGTCGCCTCAAGGGTGTCAACAAGCGAATCGGCCTGCAGTTCGTCGAGGTCTTCGGCCAGAAACGGCTGCTCACGTGGAGCGTGCCCGGCATCGCGCATTTCGTGACGTTCTGGGCCTTCATCATCTTGACGCTGACGATCATCGAGGCCGTCGGCGCGCTGTTCGACCCGAACTTCTACCTCCCGATCATCGGCCAGTGGCGCGCCGTCGGGCTGCTCGAGGACCTGATCGGGACGTTGCTGCTGGTCAGCCTCGCCACCTTCGCGTTGATCCGGCGCAAGAACGACCCCGCCAGGATCGAGCGCTCGAGCCGTTTCTACGGCTCGCACACGGGACCGGCCTGGCTCGTCCTGGGCATGATCAGCCTGGTCGCGATCACGCTGTTCGCCTATCGAGGACCGCAGATCAACAACGGAACGTTCCCCTACCAGGACCACGTCTGGTGGACCTTCACGTCCAACCTCGTCGCGAAAGCGCTGCACCCGCTCGGCCACGACGCCAACCTGGTGCTCGAGACCACCTTCATCCTGGCGCAGATCGCGGTGATCTTCGGCTTCCTGGTGCTCGTCGTCTACAGCAAGCACCTGCACATCTTCCTGGCGCCGATCAACGTCTCCACCAAGCGCGACCCCGACAAGGTGTCGCTCGGCCCGCTGCTGCCGATGATGAGCAACGGCCACATCCTCGACTTCGAGAACGCCGATCCCGAGAAGGACCTGTTCGGGGTCTCCAAGGTCGAGGACTTCACCTGGTCCGCCATGCTCGACATGGCTACCTGCACCGAGTGCGGACGCTGCCAGTCGCAGTGCCCCGCGTGGAACACCGGCAAGCCGCTGTCCCCCAAGATCCTCATCATGGACCTGCGCGACCACCTGTTCGCCAAGGCTCCCTACCTGCTCGCGGCCGACAAGGAGAAGACCCTCGAGGCGGCCTCCACCGACGTCATCGAGGGCCACGAGGTCCCCGAGTCCGGCTACGGCCGGATCATGGGCTCCACCAAGGCGCAGTACGAACGCCCGCTCGTCGGTACCGCCGCCGAGGGCGGGGTCATCGACCCCGACGTCCTGTGGTCCTGCACCACCTGCGGCGCCTGCGTCGAGCAGTGCCCCGTCGACATCGAGCACGTCGACCACATCCTCGACATGCGCCGCTACCAGGTCCTGATCGAGTCCGCATTCCCGTCCGAGGCCGGCGTAATGCTGCGCAACCTTGAGAACAAGGGCAACCCGTGGGGCATGAACAATTCCTCCCGCACCGACTGGATGGACGGGTTGTCCTTCGACGTCCGCGTCGTCGAAGGGACCATCCCCGACGACGTCGAGTACCTGTTCTGGGTCGGTTGCGCCGGTGGCCTCGAGGACCGCTCCAAGAAGGTCTCGCGGGCGTTTGCCGAGCTGCTCCACATCGCCGGCGTCGAGTTCGCCGTCCTGGGTTCCCAGGAGTCCTGCACCGGTGACCCCGCCCGCCGCCTCGGTAACGAGTTCGTCTTCTCGATGCTGGCGCAGCAAAACATCGAGGTCCTGAACAGCGTCGGTGCCACCGCCGCGAACAACGTCAAGATCGTCGCGACCTGCCCGCACTGCTTCAACACGATCGCCAACGAATACCCCCAGCTCGGCGGAAACTACGAGGTCGTCCACCACACGCAGCTGCTCGGCAAGCTCATCGAGGAGGGCCACCTGGTCCCGATCACGCCGGTCGACCAGAGCGTCACCTACCACGACCCGTGCTATCTCGGCCGGCACAACAAGGTCTACACGCCCCCGCGCGAGATCCTCTCGGCGATCCAGGGGCTCACCACCACCGAGATGCCCCGCTGCAAGGAGCGCGGCTTCTGCTGTGGCGCCGGTGGTGCCCGGATGTGGATGGAGGAGAAGATCGGCAAGCGCATCAACGTGGAGCGCACCGACGAGGCCCTCACCCTCGATACCGACATCATCAGTACCGCCTGCCCGTTCTGCATCACGATGCTCAGCGACGCGCTGACCGCCAAGCAGCAGTCGGGCGAGGCCAAGGAGCACGTCCAGGTCCTCGACGTCTCCCAGATCCTGGCCCGGTCGCTGAAGGCTCCGGCCCTCGTCGGAGCGGGCACTCCCCCACCCGAGCTCGCCACGCCCGAAGCGCCTGACTCGGCGGACTCCCCGGCGGCTTCTCCGGCGGCTTCTCCGGCGGCTTCTCCGGCGGCACCCCCGACGGCACCCCCGACGGCACCCCCGACGGCACCCCCGACGGCACCCTCGACGGCATAGGTGGCCCGTCGCAAGGATCCACCCGAGGCGTTCGACCCCTATGACCTCGGTGCCCGGCGCAGCGACCCCGAGCTCGCGGCGTTCGAGCCGCTGCCACCCAACCCGCGCACGGTCACGACCAGGCAGCTGCTCGGACTGTTCGTCCTCGTGGTCGTGGGCGTCGGGCTATTCCGGACCGGTCAGGACGGCGGTCGGGTGCCCGCGTCGGGTACGTGCACCCGGCCGACGTTCCATCTGAGCGCCACGACGGTCGCCTCCGGCGGGGTGCTCACCTGGTCGGCGGCCGGCGACGCGGACAGCTCGGTCGTCTTCGGGATCGACACCTCGACCCTGCCTGCCACCGTCGAGAGCGGCCTCGTCGACGGTCCCGTCCGGCTCGCCGGCTGCAAGGCCCACGGGACCCTGCGTCTCGCCGTACCCGCCGGGGAGCACGTGCTGTCGGTCTACATCGTTCACCGGACCGGAACCGCCCTGGTGCTCGGTACCCAGAAGGTCGCTGTCACCTGAGCCCCCGGGCACCCTCTACCTTCCCCCTGTGACCGCACCGTACGAAGGCTTCGAAGGACACATCGGCCGGACCGTGGCGGGGTCCACGCCGTACTGGCCGCCACGGCCGGACGCGCGCGGGAAGCCGAACGTGATCGTGGTACTGACCGACGACCTCGGCTTCGCCGACCTCGGCTGCTACGGGTCTGAGATCGCTACGCCGCACCTGGATGCCCTGGCCTCGCGCGGGCTGCGCTACACCAACTTCCACGTCACGCCGATGTGCTCCCCGACCCGCGCCGCGCTGCTCACCGGGCTCAACCCGCACGCCGTCGGGGTCGGTCACGTCGCGCACTCCGACCCGGGCTTCCCCGGCTACGCGATGGAGCTGTCGGACAACGTCGCGACGACGGCCGAGATCCTGCGCGACCACGGCTACGCCACGATGATGGTCGGCAAGTGGCACCTGGCCAAGGACTCCGACTGCTCCGACGCCGGCCCTATGCACTCCTGGCCGTGCCAGCGCGGCTTCGAGCGGTTCTACGGCTTCCTCGACGGGTTCACCAACCTGCACCACCCGCACCGACTGCTGCAGGACAACACCGCGGTCGAGACCGATGCCTACCCCGAGGGCTACTACCTCACCGATGACCTGACCGACCGCGCGATCGCGATGATGAAGTCCACCAAAGCGTCCGACCCCTCCAAGCCCTTCTTCCTGTACGTCGCGCACGGCGCCGTCCACGCCCCTCTGCACGCGAAGGCTGCGGACATAGCGAAGTACAAGGACCGGTACGCCTCAGGGTGGGACGCGCTGCGCGACGAGCGCTTTGCCCGCCAGCACGAGCTGGGCATCCTGCCCTCAGGCGTGAGGCTGCCGCCGCGCAACAGCGAGCGTGGCAACGACGTCCTGCCCTGGGACGACCTGCCGCCTGAGCAGCAGGAGCTGTTCGCGCGCTACATGGCGGTGTACGCGGCAATGGTCGACAACGTGGACCAGCAGTTCGGCCGGCTGATCGAGACCCTCACCGAGCTGGGCGAGCTCGACAACACGATCATCTTGTTCACCAGCGACAACGGGGCGTCCCGCGAGGGCGAGGCCGAGGGAACCACCGCGTACTACCAGCACCTGCTCGGAAACACCGACCTCGACGCCGACCTCGCGCGGCTCGACGACATCGGCGGCCCGACGACCACCCCGCACTACCCGCGCGGCTGGGCGATGGCCTCGGGGACGCCGTTCCGGCTGTACAAGATCAACACCCACGCGGGCGGGCACTCGGTGCCGATGATCCTGACCGGCCCCGGCATCGTCCCTGGCGAGGTCCGACGGCAGTTCGCGCACGTGACGGACGTGCTGCCGACCCTGCTCGAGCTGCTCGACCTCGAGCGCCCCACCGAGCGCCACGGCAAGCCGTTGAAGCCCCTGGCCGGCGCCAGCTTCGCCGGCTCGATCGGTGACCCGGACGCACCCGCGACACACCCTGAGCAGTACTACGAGATGGTCGGTCACCGCGGCTTCTACCGCGACGGCTGGGAGATCGTGACCCTCCACCAGCCCTTGACGCCGATCACCGACAACGAGTGGGAGCTGTACGACCTGCACGCCGACCCGACCGAGATGACCAACCTCGCGGCGGTGCACCCGGACAAGGTCGCCGAGCTCGCGGCCGCCTGGGAGCAGGCCGCGCGGGCCAACCAGGTCTACCCGCTGGATGAGGGCGCGGGCGTGAAGTTCCTCGTCCGCCCGGAGCGGAGCCTGGTCTTCCACGAGCCGGTGTCGATCCTCCCGGGGACACCCACCTTGGAACGTTGGCGGTCGCAGCAGCTCATCGCGAACCGGTCCTTCCGGGTCACCGTGACGCTGGGCGCCTGGGGGACAGGAACCCTGGTGGCACACGGCGACCAGGGCGGCGGCTACCTGCTGTACGTGGAAGCCGGCGAGCTCCGCCTGGCTCACAACGACGGCCGCGGGCGGCTACGGGTGGTCGGCGGCCCGGTGGCTCAGGCGTCTGTGGTGGAGGCCGTCTTCACCGCACCAGGGGGCGGCACGTGGTCGGTGGAGCTGTCCGCGGACGGGGTCGCCGTCGCGGCGGCGGACGGCCTCGCGTTGCTGTTCCCGATGGCACCGTTTCAGGGCATCGACGTCGGGATCGACCGCAAGTCGCCCGTCATCTGGGGTCGCGGGCCGGAGCCGTTCACCGGCTCGATCGAACAAGTCTCTTACCAACCAGGCGCTCTGGCACCGGACTCGCCTGCGGCGATCATCGACTTCCTGCGCGAGCTGGGGCAGAAGTTCGAGTAACGCAGGCGGCCCCCGGCTGAGCGCCCGCGCGGCCTCCGGAAGGCCCGCGTCACCCGCGGCGTTCCCAGGAACCGCACAGGGGCTGCCCAGGGTTGCGCTCAGCCACGTCCGCGACGGTGACCCGCATGACGACAGCGACGCTCACCCCGACCTCGCCCGCCCGAACGTCGGAGCCGGCCCCGACGACCGGACCTGGCTGGTATCGGCCCACGCTGCTTGCGCTGCTGGTGAGTGCCGCGGTCCTCTACCTGTGGGACCTCGGCGCGTCCGGCACCGCCAACAGCTACTACGCCCAAGCCGTCCAGGCCGGGACGCAGAGCTGGAAGGCGATGCTGTTCGGCAGCCTCGACGCCGGCAACGCGATCACCGTCGACAAGCCGGCGATGTTCCTGTGGCCCATGCAGCTCAGCGGCCGGATCTTCGGCTTCAGCAGCTGGAGCATGCTGGCGCCGCAAGCCCTGATGGGCGTCGTCACCGTGGCACTCGTCGTGGCTACGGTACGCCGGGTCGCCGGCCCCGTGCTCGGCCTGCTGGCCGGGGCGATCACGATGTTCACGCCCGTGGCGGTCCTCATGTTCCGGTACAACAACCCCGACGCGATGCTGGTGCTGCTGCTGACGGGCGCCGCCTACGCGACCGTCAGGGCCCTGCAGGCAGGCAGCGGCCGCTGGCTCGCCCTGGCCGGGCTGCTGGTCGGCTTCGGGTTCATCACGAAGATGGGGCAGGCGCTGCTCGTCGTACCGGCTCTGGGGCTGGCCTACCTGTGGGCGGCGCCGACCGGGCTCTCAGCGCGGATCCGGCAGCTGCTCGTCGCCGGGGTGGCGATGGTCGTCGGCGCGGGCTGGTGGGTCGCGCTCGTCGAGCTGTGGCCGGCGTCGAGTCGGCCCTACATCGGCGGTTCGACCAACAACTCGGTGCTGGAGCTCGCCTTCGGCTACAACGGCCTGGGCCGCTTGTTCGGCACCAGCGCGGGTGGGGGCGGCGGCCGGAGCCCTGGCGGCAACGGCAACGCCAGCTTCGGTGGCGCCACCGGGCTCGGCAGGTTGTTCCGCTCGCAGATGGCGACGGAGGTCTCGTGGCTGCTCCCAGCGGCGCTGATCGCCCTGGTGGCTGGGCTCTACCTCAGCCGCAAGGCACCCCGCACCGACCTCAGGCGAGCCGCCCTGCTGCTGTTCGGGACGGCGCTGGTCGTGACGACCCTGACCTTCAGCTACATGCAGGGCACGATCCACCCGTACTACACGATCGCGCTGGCACCTCTGCTCGCGGGCGTCCTGGCCGTCACCGCGGCCCTGCTCTGGGAGCAGCGCGGCACGTGCACCGCGAGGGCCATCGCGGTGGTCCTCGTCGAGACGACCGTCCTGTGGGACGTGCACCTGCTCGGCAGCTGGCAGCCGAAGGTTCGGGTCGTCCTGGCACTTCTGTCGGTGCTCGTCGCGATCGGGCTGCTGTTCGGACAGTGGTTGCGCGGCGCGGTCGTCGTCACTCTCGTCGCAGCGACGGTCGCGGGCCTCGGTGGCTCGGCGGCCTACGCGGTCAGCACAGCCAGCCACCCGCACAGCGGCAGCCTCCCGTCGTCCGGGCCGGTGGCGTCCGCGCAAGGCTTCGGTGGCGGCCCCGGCCAGGCGCCCGCCGCCAGCGCGGAGGTCACGGCGCTGCTCAAGGCGACCACGACGCGGTGGGCCGCTGCCACGACCGGATCGAACAGCGCCGCGCCGCTGCAGCTGTCGAGCGGCCGACCCGTCATGGCGGTCGGTGGGTTCAACGGCGGCGACGACGCCCCGACCCTGGCGCAGTTCGAGGCCTACGTCGCCAAGGGCGAGATCAGCTACTACGTGTCCGGCGGACAGTCCTTCGGAGGCGGTGGCGGTGCCCGTGGCACCAACAGCGCGATCGCGACGTGGGTCGCCGCGCACTACACCGCGACCACCGTCGGTGGCCGCACGGTCTATGACCTCCGATAACCCCCTCTTAGTGCGCCGACCATCAGAAGGAGCGAGGCTGTGTCTGTGACAAGCAACCTGACCCGAGGCGAGGCGCAAGCCGCCGCGGCCGCCCAGCAGGGGTTGCAGAGTGCGACCTGGCGCGCCCTCGGCACCAGCGTCCAGCTGGTTGTGACCGATCACCTCGAGCTGGCCCGCGCCGCCGTCGAGCAGGTCCTGGCCGAGATCGACCTGGCAGCGAGCAGGTTCCGCGCGGACTCCGAGCTGAGCCGGCTGCGGCCCGACACCTGGACCGAGGTCTCACCGCTGTTCGCCCGCTGCCTGACGGTCGCCCGGGACGCCGCGTTGTGGACCGACGGCCTGGTCGACCCGACGGTCGGGGCGACGCTCAGTGACCTCGGCTACGACCGTACCTACCGGCTCGTCCTGCCTGACGGCCCAGCCGTGACCGTCGTCCGCCAGCCTGGGGGGTGGCGGCAGGTGGCGGTCGAGGGCACCCGCGTGAGGGCGCCGTACGGGCTGGACCTCGGGGCAACGGCGAAGGGCCTGGCCGCAGACCTTGCCGCCGAGGCTGCGGGCGTGCACTGCGAGGCCGTCCTGGTCAGCCTCGGCGGTGACGTGGCCAGCGTCGGGGTGCATGGCTGGCCGATCCTCGTCACGGACACGGCAGACCCCGACGAGACCGACCAGTCCGGCCAGGTGATCACCCTGTACGGCGGTGGGCTTGCCACCAGCGGGACCCGCGCCCGCCGTTGGACGCGCGGGGGCCGGGTCGTGCACCACCTGCTCGACCCGCGGACCGGGATGCCGACGCAGGGGCCGTGGCAGACCGCAAGCGTCCTGGCCGACACCTGCGTGCTGGCCAACGTGGCGAGCACCGCGGCCATCGTCCTCGGCGCCGACGCACCCTCCTGGCTGGCCGAGCGCGGATTCAGCGCCCGCCTCGTCGAGCCGAGTGGGACCGTGGTGCGGGTGGGCGACTGGCCCTCACCGCTGCTGGCTCAGAAGGACAGCCCGTGACCGTCACCGCATCGCTCACCGCCGCCGCACCGACGCTGTCTCAGGCTCCGTACTGGTACCTGACCCGCAGTACCGGCATCACCGCGTTCGTGCTCCTGACGGTGAGCATTGCCTTCGGCATCGCCGCGACCCACCGGGCGCTGGCCTCCCCGGCCTGGCCGCGGTTCGCGACGCAGAACCTGCACCGCAACGTGTCTGTGCTCAGCCTGGCGTTCCTCGCCGTGCACATCGTCACGACCATCGTCGACGGCTTCGTGACGATCAGCTGGTGGGCGGTTGTCGTGCCCTTCGTGTCCGACTACCGGCCCCTGTGGGTGGCCTTCGGGACGATCGCGTTCGACCTGACACTGATCGTGATCGTCAGCAGCCTCTTGCGCCTGCGGATCAGCGCCACCCTGTGGCGGCGGATCCACTACACCTCGTACGCCGCCTGGCCGCTGACCTTCCTGCACTTCCTCAACACCGGCACCGACGCTGCGCACGGCCGCTTCGGGATCTGGATCGACATCGCCTGCGCCGGCGTCATCGCCGCGGCGCTCGCCGTCCGCGTCGTCGCCGGGGACAACGCGCCGAGGCCGCTGCGCAGCCTGGTCCGATGAGGCTTCTCACCGAGACCGGCCGCTCCCTCGCCGAGCACGTCGCCACCCATGGCGAGCTGCGCCTGGGCAACCGGCCGGCGCTGCTCGACGAGGTCGACCGAAGCGGCCTGCTCGGTCGGGGCGGGGCCGGCTTCCCGACCGGGCGCAAGCTGCGGACCGTCGCGGCCGGCAGCAAGGCCGTCGTCCTGGGCAACGGCTGCGAGGGAGAGCCTGCGAGCGGCAAGGACCACCGCCTGATGCAGTCGCATCCGCACCTGGTCCTCGACGGGCTGCAGACGGCCGCGCATGCGGTCGGCGCCCGCGAGGCGCACCTGGCCGTGCACGCCGGCAGCTCTGCCCTCGCCATCCTCGGCAAGGCCCTGACCGAGCGCCGCGACCTGGTCCGCACCACCTTGCACGAGGTCCCCGTGCGGTACGTCGCGAGCGAGGAGTCCGCGCTGGTGAACCTCGTCAACACCGGCCTGGCGAAGCCGACCTTCACGCCGCCCCGGCCGTTCGAGCAGGGAATCGGCAAGCGCCCCACGGCCATCAACAACGTCGAGACCCTCGCCCACCTGGGCCTGATCGCCCGCCACGGAGCGGAGTGGTTCCGCGCGGTCGGCGACCCCGACGAGCCCGGCACCGCGCTGGTCACGGTCAACGGCACCGTCGTCGAGGTCCCCACCGGTACGCCGGTGCGCGACCTGCTCGGGCCGCTGGACGACCTGCAGGCCGTCCTCGTCGGCGGCTACTTCGGCACCTGGATCGCGGCCGCCCAGGTCCACGACCTGACGCTGACCCACCGCGACCTGCGGGCCGCCGGCGGCGCCCTCGGTGCGGGCATCGTGCTGAGCCTGCCGGTCGGGTCCTGCGGGCTGCTCGAGACCTCCCGCGTCGCGACCTACCTCGCAGACCAAAACGCCGGCCAGTGCGGACCCTGCTTCAACGGGCTGCCCGCCATCGCTGCCGCCGTACGCGCCCTTGCCCTGGGTCCGTGGCACGACGGGGAGATGGCACACCTCGACCGTTGGCTCGGGATCGTGCCGGGTCGCGGTGCGTGCCGACACCCCGACGGGGCGGTCCGCTTCGTCCTGTCGGCGCTGTCGGTCTTTGCCAACGATGTCGCCCGGCACCGGTCGGGGCACCCGTGCACCGGAATCCGGCAGCCCCCGGTGCTGCCGGTATGAGAGTGCGCGTCAATCCCATCGACTGCACCGCACATGGGCTGTGCGCCGAGCTGTTGCCGGAGTGGATCTCGCTCGACGAGTGGGGCTACCCGGTGATCGACGAGCAGGTCGTGCCCGCCCAGCTGGTCAGGAATGCCCGCCGCGCCGCCGCCGCCTGCCCCACCCTGGCGCTGCGGCTCCAGCAGGACTGAGCCTCACAGCAGACGCCCAGCCTGCGTTCAGGGTCCTTTACGGCCCAGCGGGCAGGTTGGGGCTATGGACCTCCACGACTCCCGCACCGACAGCTCCACCGCAACCCTCCGTGGCTCGCACCGGAGCAGCACCGACCAGCGCGACCAGGCCCGCCGCCGTGTCCGCACCGTCAGCACGGTCCTCGGTGCGATCGCCCTCGGCGCGACGGGCGTCGCGACCGTCGGGCTCGCCTCGGCGACCGGCACGACGTCGGCGACGGCCGGTACGACCACCTCGACGACGGGCACTGCTCGTACGGCCGACACGACCGCCCCGAGCAGCCTGGCCAACACGTCCACCGGCAGCACCGCCTCGGGTACCACCACCCGGCCGCCGGTCACGACCTCCGGCGGTAGCTGAAACGGGACAGTCGGCG
This sequence comes from Mycobacteriales bacterium, assembly GCA_038230355.1. Classification (GTDB taxonomy): domain Bacteria; phylum Actinomycetota; class Actinomycetes; order Mycobacteriales; family SCTD01; genus RYN-111. The sequence continues at coordinate 24,888 of JBBRNK010000020.1, forward strand.
CGGCAAGGAGCGTCAGCCCAAGAGCTTCAGCAGGTACTGCCCGTAGCCGCTCTTCTCGAGCGGCTTGGCGAGCGCCGTCAGGCCGGCGTCGTCGATGAAGCCCTGCTCCCAGGCGATCTCCTCGATGCACCCGATCTTCAGGCCCTGCCGCTCCTCGATGACCTGCATGAACTGCGAGGCCTGCATCATCGATGCGAAGGTCCCGGTATCGAGCCAGGCCGTGCCCCGGCCCATCGTCTCGACCTGGAGGGCGCCTGCCTCGAGGTAGCGCTGGTTGATCGTCGTGATCTCCAGCTCGCCACGCGCCGATGGCTCGATCTCGGCGGCGATCCGGACCACGTCGTTGTCGTAGAAGTACAACCCCACGACCGCGTACGGCGACTTGGGGACCGTCGGCTTCTCCTCGATCGACAGGGCCCTGCGGGCGTGGTCGAACTCGACGACGCCGTACCGCTCGGGGTCGGCGACGTGGTAGGCGAAGACGGCCGCGCCCTCGACGTCGGTGTACTTCGCGAGCTGGTCGCCGAAGTCCTGGCCATAGAAGATGTTGTCGCCCAGGACGAGGGCGACCTTGTCGCCGCCGATGAAGTCCCTGCCGATGATGAATGCCTCGGCGAGGCCGTTGGGGGCCTCCTGGATCTCGTAGGAGAAGCGGCAGCCCAGCGCCGTACCGTCGCCGAGCAGACGCTGGAAGGACGGCTGGTCCTCCGGTGTCGTGATGATGAGGATCTCGCGGATGCCCGCGAGCATCAACGTCGAGATCGGGTAGTAGACCATCGGCTTGTCGTAGACCGGCATCAGCTGCTTGCTGACGCCCTTGGTGATCGGGTAGAGGCGCGTGCCGGAGCCTCCGGCGAGAACGATGCCCTTCACGGCTGGGTCTCCGTCCGGGTGAAGCGAAGGTGGGAGCGCGACGGCGTAGGGCCCCGCTGGTCCTGGTACCGGCTGCCGTAGATCGACGACCCGTACGGGTGCTCGGACGGCGACGAGAGCTGCAGCACGCAGATCTGGCCGATCTTCATGCCCGGATAGAGCTTGATCGGCAGGTTCGCGACGTTGCTCAGCTCCAGGGTGACGTGCCCGCTGAAGCCGGGGTCGATGAAGCCGGCCGTCGAGTGCGTCAGCAGCCCGAGCCGCCCGAGCGAGCTTTTTCCCTCGAGGCGGCTGGCGAGGTCGTCGCCGAGGCTGATCACCTCAAGCGTCGAGCCGAGGACGAACTCCCCCGGATGCAAGATGAACGGCTCGTCGCCGTCGGCCTCGATCGGGACGGTCAGGTCGTCCTGCTGCTCGGCCGGGTCGATGTGGGTGTAGCGGTGGTTGGCGAACACCCGGAAGTAGCGGTCCAGCCGGACGTCGATGCTGCTCGGCTGGATCATCGCCTCGTCGAACGGCGAAAGCCCGAGCCGACCGGCAGCGATGGCGGCCTTGAGGTCACGGTCGGAAAGAAGCACGCGGGCAGCCTAGTGCCCCCCGGGGCCTGCTTCAGGCGGCGGTCTTGACCCGGCCGACAGCGGTGGTGAGCAGCCCTACCGCGTTGGCGAGGGGATATCTGCTGGCGGCGGAGGCGATGACGCTGACGCTGACCTCGACCTGTCCGACGAGCGCACCGGTCTCGAAGCCGCTGAACTCGATCGTCCGGCCCTGTGTGGTGCCGGTGAAGGCGAGCTTGTAGCCGAAGGCCGCGTCGCTACCGACGACCGTGACGGTCTGCGGCTCAGCGGTGAACGTCGTGACCGTGAGGCCGCTCGCCCCGACCACCGACGACAGCACGTCCTTGAGGCAACCTGGGGCCGTGGCGCCCGTGAAGGCGGCCAGCTCAGCCTTCCCGGCCGCGGCCGTCTTCGCGACGTCGGCCGAGGAGTCGACCTCGACCTCGCCCTTGGTGAAGGAGGTCCCGGAGTCCCGAGCCAGGTACGTCGGAGCGGGCACGCCCAGGCATGTCGCCAGCTTGGCGTCGTTCGCGTCGTCACCGGCGTCATGGGTCTGCTTCGTGGCCGCGTAGCCGGGCAGGTCGGCTGTCGTGAGGATCGCGGCCTTGGCCTGCGCCGCGGCGGCGGTCGCCGTCAGGGGCGTGGCGGTCGGCGTCGGAGCTGCGGTCTTGGACGAGACCGAGGATCCACCGCTGCATCCGGTGAGGGCGAGCAGGGCGCACGTCGACAGGACGGCGGGGGTCAGGGCGCGGCGCGACATCCGGGCAGCATAAAGCGACCAGACCCGCACCCCCGCTGGCGTCTACACTCACCGTCTGACGGCGCCCAACCGGCGTCATCAGTACCTGCGGGCGTAGCACAATGGTAGTGCGCTAGCTTCCCAAGCTAGACACGCGGGTTCGATTCCCGTCGCCCGCTCCACCGTTGGGTTACACCGACCAGCAGGTCAAGGGCTCAGGCGCCGTGCACCAGCTCCGGGTGCTCGCGAAACCAGTCGATCGTGTGGCCCAGGCCGGTCTCGAAGTCGATCTTCGGCTCCCAGCCCAGGTCGCGCTTGGCGACCGTGATGTCCGGCTGCCGGATGCTCGGGTCGTCGACGGGGCGGTCGACGAACACGATCTCGCTGTCGCTGCCGACCAGGCGCTTGATCGTCTGCGCCAGGTGCAGCACGGACGTCTCGTGCGGGTTCCCGATGTTGACCGGGCCGGCGAGGTCGGATCGGAGCAACCGCATGATTCCCTCGACCAGATCGTCGACATAGATGATGGAGCGGGTCTGAGACCCGTCGCCGGCGACCGTGATCGGCTGGCCGGTGAGGGCCTGCGAGGCGAACGCGGGGATGGCCCTGCCGTCCTTCGGTCGCATCCGGCGGCCGTGCGTGTTGAAGATTCTGACGATGGCCGTGTCCACCCCGTGCGTACGTCGGTAGGCCATCGTGAGCGCCTCGGCGTAGCGCTTGGCCTCGTCGTAGACGCCCCGGGGTCCCACCGGGTTGACGTGGCCCCAGTAGGTCTCCGGCTGCGGGTGGACTTGCGGGTCCCCGTAGGTCTCCGAGGTCGAGGCGAGCAGGAAGCGCGCGCCCTTCTCCTTCGCCAACCCGAGGGCGTGCAGCGTCCCGATCGCGCCGACCTTCATGGTCTCGATCGGCAGCAACAGGTAGTCGATCGGCGAGGCGGGCGACGCGAAGTGCAGGACCTGGTCCACCGGACCGGAGACGTGCACGTAGTCGGTGACGTCGGCCTTCACCAGCCGGAACGCGTCGTCCTCGAGCAGGTGTGCCACGTTGTTCGGCGTACCGGTCAGGAAGTTGTCGAGGGCGAGGACCTCATCACCGTCGGCCAGCAGGCGCTCGCAGAGGTGAGATCCCAGGAAACCGGCCCCACCGGTCACAACGGTACGCATGGGGGCAGGCTACGTGGTCGGGACCCACCAGGAGGGCGTCCCCACCGGACGGCCGGGCGGCGGCCCGGCCGAGGGGACGCGTGGGCGGGCAACCGCGCGGCTGCTTGCGCTCGCGATCTTCGTCGTGTTCGGCTACGAAGGCTGACGAGGCGGGGCTGCCCGCATCTTCACGCCACAGAGGAGCGACCGTGCCGCTCTGCGTCGTCGTCGCCTCCCGGGACCGTCCGGCCATGCTGGACCGGTGCTTGAGCTCCGTCGTTCAAGCCCTCCGCTTCGGGGACGACCTGGTCGTCGTCGACTCCGCGGGACGCGACCCCGAGGCCGTGGCGGCGGTGGCCGCCAAGCACGGAGCCAGGCAGCTCCGCACCGAGCGGCCTGGGGTCAACCACGCCCGCAACCTGGGTTGGCGCTCGGGTACGGCCTCGCTCGTCCTTTTCACCGACGACGACGTGGAGGTCGACGCGCAGTGGGCGGAGGGGTATCGCTCGAGCCTCGCACCGCACGGCTTCGCGACCGGCTGGGTCGGCGCCCGCGGCGTCGGCGGACACCGGATAGCCGTCAAGGACGACGAGCGCGCCACCGTCCTGGACCGGCGCAGCCCGGCACCGCTCGGGCACGGGGCGAGCACCGCCGTACGGCGGGAGGCGCTAGAGGCTGTCGGCGGCTGGGACGAGGCGCTGGGCGCGGGCGGGCGGTTCCGGAGCGCGCCGGAGTCCGACCTGTACGACCGGTTGCTCGCGGGAGGGTGGACTGGCGCGTACCTGCCGTCGGCACGCGCCTGGCACCACCAGTGGCGCAGCAACCGTCAGGTCGCGTGGCTGCAGCTGAACTACGCGGTGGGGACGGGGGCGCGGCTGTCGAAGCTGGTGCGTACCGACCGCGCGAGGCTGCCGCACGCGATGCGCGATGCCCTGTGGCTCTGGGGCCTTGCGTCCGTGGGCCGGGGGGTGCTGGCACGAGACATGACCGGCGTGGGGGCGGGCGTCGTGCGGCTGGTGGGTTACACGGCGGGCTTCGTCCTGGGCTTCACGATGTCCGTCGAGGACGGCCACTTCCGCTCACGGCACTGACCGGTCAGCCCACAACGATCTACCGTTCGTTGCGGCCTTGGACGGCGTGTCGGGCGCCGGGAAAGGAAGATCACCGGGGGTGAGCGGCACTTGCGGGTCGTTCAGGCGTGGAGCTCGCGCTCGTGGGCAGCGTGTTCGACAGACTCGAGCTGGAAGGTGGAGTGGCCGAGGTCGAAATGGCCCTGCAGGCAGTCGCCGAGCCGGTCGAGGACCTGGGTCGCCGTACCGTCGTGCCAGAGGGCGTCCTCGACGACGACGTGCGCGGACAGGACCGGGTTGCCGCTGGTGATCGTCCAGGCGTGCAGGTCGTGGACGCCGACCACCCCGGACGTGTCGAGGATGTGCTGGCGGACCTCGTCGAGGTCGACACCGCGCGGCGTCGCCTCCAGCAGCACGTCGACCGCCTCGCGCAGCAGCCGGACGGTGCGCGGCAAGATGAGTACGGCGATCAGCAGGCTCGCGAGTGGGTCGGCCCGCTGGAAGCCGGTGGTAGCGATCACGGTGGCGGCCACCAGGACGGCCGCGGCGCCCAGCAGGTCGCCGAGGACCTCGAGGTAGGCGCTGCGCACGTTGAGGCTGTCGGCCTGGCCCCGGGCGAGCAGGCCCAGGGAGGCCGCGTTGCCGGCCACGGCCACCAGTCCGAAGACCGTCATGATCCCGGGATCGGAGCTGCCGGGGTCGACGAGACGGCGTACCGCTTCGACGAGCAGGAACGCGCCGAGGCCGAACAGCACGACGGCGTTGATGACGGCCGCCAAGATCTCGGCCCGCTCGTAGCCGAAGGTCCGCTGGCTGGTCGGAGCCCGCTGGGCCCAGACCACGGCGAGCAGGCTCAGGCCGATCCCAGCAGCGTCGGCAGCGAGGTGGCCGGCGTCGGCAAGCAGGACGAGCGAGTGGGCAAGCAGGCCGCCGACGACCTCGAGGACCAACACGACCAGCGTGATGACCAGGACGACCGTAAGCCGCTGCCGCTGGGCGCCCGACGCGGTCCCGGGCGCGGTTGCGTGCACGGTGCCGTGCGCATGCCCGTTCACCATTGGCCGCCCGTCGTCACACCACGGACGCTACCGAGGTCACCCGCCCGCGCCGCCGAGGTGAACGCCGCCGCGCCTGATCGGCAGGTGTGACCCGATCAGGGCTTGCTTTGGTTACCGGTGGGTAGCATCCTGTTGTTACCGGCGAGTACACACGCCTCGACCTGTGAGGAGTCCACGAGACATGGGCCACTACAAGAGCAACCTGCGCGACATCGAGTTCAACCTCTACGAGGTGTTCGGTGCCGACAAGAGCCTGGGCCAGGGCCCCTACTCGAACCTCGACGTCGAGTCCTCCAAGGACGTCCTGCGCGAGGTCGAGCGCCTGTGCACCAACGACCTGGCGGCCAGCTTCGTGGACGGCGACCGCAACCCACCGGTGTTCGACAAGGCGACCGGTGAGGTGACCCTTCCGGCGGCGTTCACCAAGAGCTACGCGACCTTCTACGAGGGTGGTTGGGACAAGTTCTCGCTCAGCGAGCAGCTGGGCGGCATCGGCGCCCCACCGAGCCTGATCTGGGCTGTCAGCGAGATGATTCTCGGCGCGAACCCGGCGATCTACATGTACTCGAGCGGACCTGCCTTCGCGCAGATCCTGCACAACAACGGCAACGCCGACCAGAAGCGCTTCGCCGAGCTGGCGATCGAACGCGGCTGGGGCGCGACCATGGTGCTCACCGAGCCCGACGCCGGCTCCGACGTCGGCGCCGGCCGGGCGACCGCGACCCAGCAGCCTGACGGCACCTGGCACCTCGAGGGCGTGAAGCGCTTCATCACCAGCGCCGAGTGGGACTGGCCGGAGAACATCTTCCACCTCGTCCTCGCCCGCCCGGTGGGCGTCCAGGGCCACGGTGGCCCGGGTACCAAGGGCCTGAGCCTGTTCCTCGTCCCGAAGTTCCAGGTCGACCTCGAGAGCGGTGAGCTCGGCGAGCGCAACGGCGTCTACGTCACCAACGTCGAGAAGAAAATGGGGCTGAAGGTCTCCACGACCTGCGAGCTGACCTTCGGCGAGCACGCTCCCGCGGTCGGCACCCTCGTCGGCGACGTCCACAACGGCATCGCCCAGATGTTCCAGGTCATCGAGTACGCCAGGATGATGGTCGGCACCAAGGCCATCGCGACGCTGTCGACCGGCTACCTCAACGCCCTCGAGTACGCCAAGATCCGCGTCCAGGGCGCCGACCTCACCCAGATGACCGACAAGACCGCGCCCCGCGTCACGATCACCCACCACCCCGACGTCCGCCTGATGCTGATGCGCCAGAAGGCTTGGGCCGAAGGTATGCGCGCACTGGTGCTCTACACCGCGACCGTGCAGGACCAGGTCGAGCTCAGCACCCATGCCGGCGCCGTCGACGACCTGGCCGTCCGCCTCAACGACCTGCTGCTGCCGATCGTGAAGGGCTACGGGTCGGAGAAGTCCTACGAACTGCTCGCGACCAGCCTGCAGATCTTCGGTGGCTCCGGCTTCACTCAGGACTACCCCATCGAGCAGTACATCCGCGACGCCAAGATCGACACCCTGTACGAGGGCACCACGACCATCCAGGGCATGGACCTGTTCTTCCGCAAGATCGTCCGTGACCAGGGAGCCGCGCTCGGCAAGCTGGCCGCGGACATCCAGGACCTGTCCAAGAGCGACAACCCGGCTCTCACCAGGGAGCTCGAACTCCTGGCGCGGGCACTCGAAGACGTCCAGGGCATCGTGGGCCACTGCGTCAACGAGCTCATGGCGTCGGTCGACGACCCCAGGAACGTCTACAAGGTGGGCCTCAACACCACCCGCGCCCTGATGGGCCTTGGCGACCTCGTCGTCGGCTGGCTGCTGCTGCGCCAGGCCGCCGTCGCGCTCGACAAGCTCCCCACCGCGTCCGCCAAGGACAAGGCTTTCTACGAGGGGAAGATCGCCGCGGGGAAGTGGTTCGCGGCTAACGTCTTCCCCGAGCTGACCGCGAAGCGGGCCATCGCCGAGGCCGTCGACAACAGCCTCATGGAGCTCGACGAAGCCGCCTTCTAGCTCCTAGGGTCACCCGAATGGCGGGGGTTGACAATCGCGAACCCGGGTATCGGTCAGACAGCCGCGGCAACGAGCCGCACCGTCTGTTCGGAGGAACCCCATGGGCATCGGAGCCAGTGTCTTCCTGCTTGCCATCGGCGCGATCCTTGCCTTCGCCGTCGACTACTCGGTCAACGGTGTGGACATCAACGTCATCGGCTTCATCCTGATGGCAGCCGGCGTCGTCGGCCTGTTCATGACCACCCTGCTGTTCGGTCGCCGTGACCGTGTCGGCCCGGTCGTCACCGAGGAGCGCGTCGTCCGCGACCGCACCATCTAGACCGCCTGGAAGTACCTCCGCGCGAAGGAAGGCCGGTATCCCTCGGGGTGCCGGCCTTCGTGCTGGACAAGCCGAGTGGGTGTGGCCCGAGGGCACCCACCTGGTCCTGTTCGCGGTGGGCGCGCTCGCGGTCTGGTCCGCGGAGGTCATCAACGCCGTCACGACCGACGGCGACGACGCCGACCAACTGCCCCCCTCAGAGCCCGTTGAGCACCAGAGTGAGGACCTCGTCGGCCCCCGCGACCAGCCGGACGGGGATCCCCCAGTCCTGCTGGGTGATGAGACAGGCCGCGTGCTCGCCGTCAACATCGCAGCTCGCGGCCATCGCTGCGACATGCAGGACACCGCCCTCGCCGCCGAGCACCAGCCGCCTCGTCAGGTCGGTCGAGACCCCATCCCCCTCGAGCAGCAGCTCCGGTGGGCTGGCACTGACAGTCACCCGGGTCGGCGGCCCGTAGGTCTCGTCGAGCTGCTGCCCGGGCGGGGGGGTAAAGACAACCGTCAGAGTCACCGATCCGGGTGCGAGGTCCGTCACCGGGCGCAGCGTCCGCTGCTCGGCACCGTCTACGGTCCGGGCCTCGTCGGGGAGCCGGAGCCGGACGACCCGGTGGGCGGCAGACTCCACGACCAGCAGGTACTCGCCGTCCACGACCGCGTCGCTCGGCTCGGCCAGCCCGGTGGCGAGGGTGGTGACGAGACCGGTCGTCGGGTCATACCGACGTACGGCGCCGTTGTAGGTGTCGCTGACGGCCACCGACCCGTCGGGCAGGGCGGTCACGCCCAGGGGGTGCTGCAGCAGGGCCTGGTCGGCGGGGCCGTCGCGGTGACCGAAGTCGAACAGGCCGGTGCCGACCGCCGTACCGATCTCACCGTCCTTGAGCCAGCGCAGGGCGGACGTCTCGGAGTCGGCGAACCACAGCCGGTCGGTCCCAGCCGCGAGCCCGCTCGGCTGCGCGAGGTAGGCCTTCGTCGCCGCACCGTCCCGAAGCCCCTCGCCGGTGGTGCCGGCCAGGACGCGCACCGCGGTTCCGTCGTAGCTCCAGAGCTGGTGGGTGCCGGCCATCGCGACGACCACCTGACCCTCCCAGACGGCCACATCCCAGGGCGTGCTGAGGTTGACCTCGCGGGCCGGGCCGGCGGTCGGGTCGCCGGGACGCCAGACCTGCCCCGTACCGGCGACCGTCGTGACCGCGCCGGTCGTGAGGTCGAGCCGGCGCAGCAGGTGGTTGGCGGTGTCGGCGACCAGGACGCTGCCGTCCTCGAGCAGCGCGAGCCCCTGCGGTTCGGCGAACGTCGGGTCGGTGCCGTCCGCCCGCCCCCGCTCACCGGTGCCGACCCGGCGGGTCACCTCCTCACCGTCCAGGACGACCAGGCTGTGGTGGGCGCTGTCGCTGACCAGCACCGTGCCGTCGGGCAGCCGCAGCGCCTTGCCAGGGAAGGCCAGCTCGCCCGCGGCCGGCGCGGGCGGGACGTACGGCCCGTCGCCCCTCTTGAGGTTCCCCTTGGCATCGTGCTCGTCCCTGAGCTCCTCTAACAGCCGGCCCAGCCCCTCGGCGTGGCCCTCACCCGAGGCGACGTGGACGACGTAGCCCTCCGGGTCGACCAGGACGAGCGTCGGCCAGGCCCGGACGGCGTACTGCTTCCAGGTGCTCAGGTCCGGGTCGTCCAGGACGGGATGGTGCACCTCGTAGCGCTCGACCGCCGCGACCACGTTGGCGTGCTCCGCCTCGTGCGCGAACTTCGGCGAGTGCACCCCCACGACCGTCAGCACGTCCGCGAACCGCTCCTCCAGGGGGCGCAGCTCGTCGAGGACGTGCAGGCAGTTCACGCAGCAGAACGTCCAGAAGTCGAGCAGCAGGAACGACCCGCGGAAATCCCGCAGGGTCAGCTCCTGGCCACCGGTGTTGAGCCAGCCACCCCGCCCCGTGAGCTCGGGCGCGCGAACCCTCGCCTGTCGTGTCGTCACCCCACCGAGCGTAGTGAGGTCGCACCGGCCCACGACCGTCAGCAGGTCGCCTTGCGGTGACGTGTCTTGCGGTCCTTGCCGATCGCGGAGCAGGTGCACGCTCAGGCCATGCCTGGAGCTCGCAGGAACGCAAGACAGGTGGGCTCCTGACCGGCGAAACGGGGGGTCAGGACCAGGCGAGGGCGGTCGTCGGGTCGGCCAAAACCCGCGCGATGTCGGCCAGGAAGAGGGACCCGAGCTGGCCGTCGACGTGGCGGTGGTCGAAGGACAGCGCGAGCTGCGTGACCTGCCGCACGACGACCTCGCCATCCACGACCCAGGGGGTCGGCCGCACCGCCCCGAAGCACACGATCGCGGACTCGCCGGGGTTGATGATCGGGGTCCCCGTGTCGATCCCAAAGACGCCCACGTTGGTGATGGTGATCGTCCCGTTGGCCATGTCTGCGGGGGTCGTGCGGCCGGCCCGAGCCGTCTCGACGAGCCCCTGAAGCGCCAGCGCCAGCTCGACCAGGGACAGCTGGTCGGCGTCCTTGACGTTGGGTACGACGAGCCCGCGGGGCGTGGCCGCCGCGATCCCGAGGTGGACGTAGTCCTTCTCGATGATCGCCTCGTCGGTGAAGGTGCTGTTGACCCCGGGGTGCCTTTTCACGGCCAGCAGGACGGCCTTGGCCACCAGCAGGAGGGGGGTGACCTTGACGTCGACGAACTCCGGGAGCGCCCGCAGCCGGGTGACGAGGTCCATCGTCGGTGTCATGTCGATGGTCACGAACTCCGTCACGTGCGGGGCGGTGAAGGCGCTGTGGGCCATCGCCTGCGCCATCACCTTGCGGACGCCTTTGACCGGGATCCGTCGCTCGCGGGCACCGTCGTCCGGAGCCTGCGGCAGTGCCAGGCTCCCAGCGGCTGCCTCGACGTCGGCGCGCGAGACCGTGCCTCCGGGTCCCGTCCTGACCAGGGCCCCGAGGTCGACCCCGAGCTCTTTCGCGCGCTTGCGTACCGGTGGTTTGGCGAGAACGGTGACGGCCCCGGCCGACTGCGCGGCCGCTTGTCCGACGGCGGCGGCCGAGACGCGAGCGGCGGTGGCCGGCGGCGGCGGGTCGGCCAGCGCCGGCGGGGTCGCCACCGCCGGCTGGTCGAGTCGTGGACGGCGGGTCGCCGTCACCGACTTAGGGCCGTAGCCGACGAGGTTGGCGGTCCGGCCGTTCGCGCCGACCTCCCCGATCAGGGCGCCAGCCGCCGACGGGGACGACGCCTTCGCGGGCGGTACCAGGTCCGCCGCACCGGACCCAGAGGGAGGGTCGGGCAGGGCGCCGGCCGTCGGGTCGGTATCGACGCTGATGATGACGGAGCCGACGTCGACCGTCGTACCCGCGTCGTGGTGGAGGCTCACGACGACCCCGGCATACGGGGACGGGACCTCCACGGCGGCCTTGGCGGTCTCGACCTCGACGATCGGCTGGTTGAGAACGATGGTGTCGCCGACCGCCACGAGCCACTGCAGGATCTCACCCTCTGTCAGCCCCTCGCCGAGGTCGGGCAGGGCGAACTCGCGCACCCGGGACATCAGAACGCCAGCGATCGGTCGACGGCGTGCAGGACCCGGTCCAGGTCGGGCAGGAAGTCCTCCTCGACGCGCGATGCCGGGTAGGGGACGTCATAGCCGGTGACGCGGAGCACGGGGGCCTCCATCTCGAAGTAGAGCTCTTCCGACAGGCGCGCCGCAACCTCGGCGCCGAGGCCGACGAACGAGGACGCCTCGTGCACGACAACGGCCCGGCGGGTCTTGCGCACGGAGGCAAAGACGGTCGGGAAGTCCAGCGGGGACAGGGACCTGAGGTCGACGACCTCCAGCGACCGGCCCTCCTCCCGCGCCGCCGAGGCGGCGTCGAGGCAGGTCTTCACCATCGGCCCGTAGGCGATCAGGGTGAGGTCGTCACCGGGCAGGACCACCCTGGCCTGCTCGAGCGGGAACGGCTCCGTGGTGGGGTCGACCTCGGCCTTCTCCCAGTAGCGCCGCTTGGGCTCGAAGAAGATCACCGGGTCGTCCAGGGCGATCGCCTGCTGGATCATCGTGTGAGCGTCCACCGGGTTGGAGCAGGCCATCACCTTGAGGCCGGCGGTGTGGGCGAAGTAGGCCTCGGGCGACTCGCTGTGGTGCTCGACCGCTCCGATCCCGCCGCCGAACGGGATCCGGATCACGACCGGCATCTTCACCAACCCCCGGGAGCGGGCGTGCATCTTCGCCAGCTGGGACACGATCTGGTCGTAGGCCGGGTAGACGAAGCCGTCGAACTGGATCTCGCAGACCGGGCGGTAGCCGCGCATCGCCAGCCCGATCGCGGTCCCGACGATCCCGGACTCCGCGAGCGGGGTGTCGAAGACCCGGTCCTCCCCGAAGTCCTTCTGCAGTCCATCGGTGACCCGGAAGACACCCCCGAGCTTGCCGATGTCCTCGCCCATCAGCAGCACCTTGGGGTCGTGCTCCATGGCCGCCCGCAGCCCCTCGTTGAGGGCCTTGGCCATCGTCATCTGGACCATCAGTGCGCCCCTTCCGACGTGAAACCCGCATGGTAGGCCGCAAATTGTGCTGCCTGTTCCCGCAGCGGTGGGGTCATCTCGGCGTACACCTGGTCGAACATCACCGAGGGGGGCGGGTCCGGCATCTCCAGGCACGCCTTGCGGATCCGGGCCGCCAACTCGTCGGACTCGGCCTCGACCTTCTCCAGGTACGACGCGTCGGCGAGCTGCTGCTTGAACAGGAACGACCGCATCCGCTCGAGTGGGTCCTTGAGCTTCCAGGCCTCCAGCTCGGAGCTCAGCCGGTAGCGGGTCGGGTCGTCGGAGGTGGTGTGCGCCCCCATCCGGTAGGTGAACGCCTCCACCAACGTCGGGCCCTGCCCGGTCCGGGCGTGGTCGAGGGCGGCGCGGGTCACGGCATACGAGGCCAGGACGTCGTTGCCGTCGACCCGCACCCCCGGGAAGCCGAAGCCCTCGGCCCGCTTGTAGAGCGGGATGCGGCTCTGCGTCGAGGTCGGCGTCGAGATGCCCCACTGGTTGTTCTGGCAGAAGAAGACGATGGGGGCGTTGTACGCCGAGGCCCACACGAAAGCCTCGTTGACATCGCCCTGGGAGGACGCTCCGTCGCCGAAGTAGGCGATGACCGCCTCACCGGTGGTGGCGTCCCCGACGGCGCCGTCCTTGACGACCCCCATCGCGTAGCCGGTGGCGTGCAGGGTCTGCGACCCGATCACGATCGTGTACAGCGCGAACCGCTTGTCGTTCGGGTCCCACGCCCCGTGGCTGGTCCCCCGGAACAGGCTCAGCAGGTGCACCGGGTCCACGTCGCGGCACCAGGCGACCCCATGCTCCCGGTACGTCGGGAACGCGAAGTCCTGCGGCATCAGCGCCCGCCCCGACCCGACCTGCGCGGCCTCCTGACCGAGCAGCGCCGCCCACAGCCCGAGCTCGCCCTGCCGCTGCAGGGCCGTCGCCTCGACGTCGATCCGACGGACCAGGACGAGGTCACGGTAGAGGTCGCGGTACTGCTCGTCGGTCAGGTCGACGTCGTAGTCGGGGTGGTGCACGCGCTCGCCCTCGGGCGTCAGCAACTGGACCAGGGGGGTGGCGATGGGGGTCACGCGGTGCTCCTCGTGCGCTCGGCTGCCCAGCCGGGGTCACCGGTCAGGCAGTGCGGCGGCTGCCCTCCGGGTGCCGCGGGTGGCCGCGCCCGGAGGATGGGCCTGTACGCCGTCATCGTGACACGTCGGATCCTGTGTCAGCGGGCGTGGCGGCCCTTCGAGGCAGCGTGCTTGCCGCCCTTGGGCTGGTCCGCCTCGTGCTTGCCGCCCTTGGGCTGGTCCGCGTTCTGCTCGTGGCCGTGGTTCCGCTTGCCCTTGCCGCTGGGGTCGCTGATCAGCGGGTCCTCGACCGGCACCGGCGGCACCACCACAGGTGGCACGGTCGGGGACGGCACGGGCTTGGGCGTGGGCCGTGGGGTGTGCGGGACGTGCGCCGGCGGCGTGACGAGGGGCGGGACGACGGGGGGCCCGATCACAGGTGGGACGACGACGGGGGGCCCGACCACAGGTGGGACGACGACGGGCGGCACGACGGGGGGCACGTCGACGGGCACAGGGACGCCCGGAAGGGTCGGTCCCGCGGGAGCAGCGACAGGCAGCAGGTCGACGGGTGGCAGGGCAGGCCCGAAGATCGCGGGCACCGCGGGCGTGGGGTTGAGGGCGACGAGCGGGACGGTCAGGGTGCGCCGGCCGGGCTGAGAGCGGTAGCCCAGCGCGTCACGCAGCGCCTGCTCGCTCGGGTCGAGCGGCGTCGCGGTTCCGGGCGCGCGCTCGACGACGATGGGGGCGTGGTCGGTCGCGCCCGCATCGGGCAGCAGCGACCCGGCGGGCAGCGAGGTCGGGCTGCCCTGGATGGTGGATCCGTGGCTGACCAGCACGGCGGTACCCCCGGAGGCGAGCGCGACCAGCGCCACGGTCGTCGCACCGAAGGCCAGCCTCGACGAGGCCTGGATCCGCAGCAGCGAGGATCCCTGGTCGGTCACCTTCAGCTCCTGTCTGCGGGTCGGTCGATCCCGCGGATGCGGGACCCTTCCGTCACAGTGTGCCATGCAATCACCACGGAGAGTGGTTGCTGGGCGCTTGGCTGAACCCGGGCGTGTCTCGTCAGGATGGCCTAACGGAGGGGGTTTGCGATAGGGCCAAATGGCTGAACGTCCGCGGGGCTCAGCGCTCGGCGACGGCCTTCACGGCGGCCAGGGTGTGCGCGATGCTGGTCTCGGTGAAGGTGGCCCGGTCGCCCACCCCGGTCGCCAGCCCGCCGAGGCCCTTCATCAGGGCGCCGCGCCGGTCGGTCCACGTCTCGGTCACCGTGCAGGACGAGGCGTCCACCTGCATCACGTCGTACGACCATTCGGCGACCTGGAGGCCGGCGAAGGTCACGACGAAGGCGAAGGTGCTCCCAGGTTCGCACCGGGTCACGAGGGCATCGGTGCTCCAGCGTCGCCGGCCCGAGCGGTTGGCACCCCGAAAGCGCGCGCCGACGGCGGGCCCCGACGCCCCCCGGCGCCACGTGCCGCCGGCGTTCTCGGGACTGAGGTCCCCCATCCGGGGAAGGTCGCTGACGAGCCCCCACACTCGCTCGGCCGGTGCCTGCACCTGGACCGTCCTGGAGAGCGTCATCGACGCAGGCTACGCAGGCGTAGGACGGGCCGCGCATCCGTGGGCTCACTACGGTAGGGGTGTGACCTGGACCCGCCCCGTACCGCTGATCGGTGACGCCACCTCGGCAGCTGACCGGGCGCTGGCCCCGGACGGCTGGGCCTTTGCCCCCGACGTCCGTTCCGGCCTGTACGACGTGGTGTCGGCGCGTCGGGATGTCCGGCGGTACCGCCCCGACGCCATCGGCGAGGATGTCCTCGAGCGCGTCCTCACCGCCGGCCACCAGGCGCCCTCGGTCGGCCACTCGCAGCCGTGGCGGTTCATCATCGTGAGGGACGCTGCACTGCGGGAGCGGGCCGCACTGATGGCCGACCAGGAACGGCTGGCCCAGGCCGAGCAGCTCGAGCCCGATGCTGCCCGCCGGCTGCTCGACCTGCAGCTCGAGGGGATCCGCGAGGCGCCGCTGGGCATCGTCGTCTGCTGCGACCGACGCGTACCCGCGCAAGGCGTCCTGGGCCGCGCGACCTTCCCCGACTCCGACATGTGGTCGTGTGCCTGCGCGATCCAGAACCTCTGGCTCGCCGCCCGCGCCGAAGGGCTCGGCATGGGCTGGGTCACCCTGTTCACCCCTGCCGGGATCGGTGCGCTGCTCGGCCTGCCCGTCGGGGTCGTGACGCTGGGCTGGCTCTGCCTCGGCTGGCCCGACGAGCGCAACCCGACGCCGGGGCTCGAACGGGCAGGGTGGTCCAAGCGCACGCCGTTGGCCGACGTCCTGCTCACCGACCGCTGGTCGGACGGACCGTCCCCGGTGTCGCACCTGCGCGCACCCGCCCCGTCCTCCGTCGTCGCCGCCCGGGACCAGGCCGACCTGCTGCTCACGCCGCCAGGGTCGCTCGGTGTCCTCGACCGGGCCGTCGACCGGGCCGTCGCGCTCGGCCGCGGGTCCCTCACCGGCGGGGTCCTGGTCCTGGCGGTCGGCGAGCATCCGGTGACCGCCCTCGGCGTGTCGGCCTTCGCGTCCTCGGTCACCGCAGAGGTGCTTGCTGCGGCCAGGGCCGGCGAGGCTCTGGGTACCGTCGCGGCCGCCGCGGCCGGCTTGCGCTCGGTCGTCGTCGACGGCGGCTCGTCGACGGGCGACCTGCTCCACACCGACGCCCTCTCCCGGGAGGCCTGCCTGGCCCTGGTCGCCCAGGGCCAGGCGATCGGAGCCACCGAAGGCGCCGATGGGCTGATCGCCCTGGGCGAGGTCGGGATCGGCAACACGACGGTCGCGGCAGCGCTGACCGCTCACTTTCTGGGCCTCGCCGCAGTGGATGTCGTCGGCCTCGGCTCGGGAGCCGACACCGCGATGCTCGAGCGCAAGAGGGAGGTCGTCGCCGGCGCCCTCCAGCGGGTCGGGAAGCTGCCGGACACCTGGGCGGTGCTGGCCGCCCTGGGTGGTCCCGAGGCGTGCCTGCTCACCGGCGTCATCCTCGGTGCCGCCTCGGTCGACGCGGTCGTCGTCCTCGACGGCCTGCTCACCGGCGTGGCCGGGCTTGCCGCCGTACAGGTCGAGCCGGGGGTGGCGGCGCACCTGGTGGCGGGGCAGCGCAGCCGGGAACTCGCCCACCCTGCCGTCCTGTCCGGGCTCGGCCTCGAGCCGCTGCTCGACCTGCGGTTGCGAGCGGGCGAGGGCGCCGGGGCCTGCTTCGCGGCCGGGATGCTGCTCGCCGCCCTGCGCGTACGCCGCGAGACCGGCCGCACCGGCTGACCTCCGGAGCGATCATCCCCGCCTGGGACGCAGGGGCACGGTCGTCCGGGCGCGCACGCAGCCGGCCAGGACGCCCGCGCCATAGGCCGCCTGGCCCAGCAGCGTCGACCCGACGTAGCTGACGGGATCGACGTCCGGGCGACGCTGGAGCCACTCGAGCAACGGTGGCGCCACGAGCAGCGCTGCGACCCGCCGGTCGCGGGCGGCGACCCAGCCGAACGGGCCGAGTAGCGCCAGCGCCCGGCCCAGCCCGATCGCAGTCCCGCCGGCCGACGCGGCGACCACGCGGGCAGCAGTCGGGCCGTCCCCCAGCTGCCCCCTCAGCCGGTACGTCGTCCAGGCCCCGACCGCCGCCGCGACCCCCGGGCGCCGGGTCAGGAGCGCTGCGACGAGGACGGTCGGGAGGGGCGACAGCACCAGGTGCGCGAGCCGCTCCGGATGGCGCCGCGACAGGGGGGCTGCGGCCGTCCCGTAGCGGTAGCGACGCACCAGCCGGGCCGCGAGCGACGCCGGCTCGCTGTGCTCGACGACCACGGACGGGTCGTAGCGGACCTGCCAGCCGGCGTCGACGGTCCGCCACACGAGGTCGACGTCCTCGCCGTACCGGAGCGCCTCGTCGAAGCGGGTCAGGGCCGTACGACGTACCAGAAGCGCGGCGGTAGGGACGTAGGCGACCTCGGTACCGGGCCGGACGAGGGCGGGTCGCGGGCCGAGGTCGAGCGCAGAGCGTGGGCCGCCCATGACCCGAGGGGCCACGGCACCGACGACCGGGTCCTCCAGGTGGCCCCTGAGGCCTTCGAGCCAGCCCGGGGGTGCGACGCAGTCGCTGTCGAGGAAGGCCACGAACGGTGCCGTCAGCAGCGGCAGGGCGGTGTTGCGGGCCGCCGCCGGGCCGCCGCCGGTCCGGTGGACGTAGCGGGCGCCGTACCTCGCGCAGACGGCCTCGACCGCCTGCGGGTCCTTCGAACCGTCGTCGACGACCAGCACGTCACCGGTGAGGGACGACAAGCAGAGGTCGAGCTCCGCGTGGCGGTCCCTGACGGGGACGACGACGGTCACGTCGCTCGCGTCGTGCCGGCCGGGAAGCGGGTGAGCCGCGCCGGCGTCCAGCAGCGTCCTGCCCAGCGCCCGTCCGGCCTTGCCGGGGTCCCGACCCAGCAGCAGGTCCTCGACGGCATGCGGGCCCCTGGGGCCGAGCCTCAGCAGGCGTCCGGTCGGGGTGAGGAGCACCCGGCCGCGCTGCAGCCACCGGGTGCGTGGGTCGAGCGCCAGCCGCCAGCCGACAGGGACCGGTTCCGGGGGCCTCAGAGGGCCAGCCCGCCGTCGACGGCGACGTCGGCGCCGGTGATCCCGGAGCTGGCTTCGCCGGCGAGCCAGACGAGAGCGGACGCGACCTCGGCCGGGTCGAGCAGGCGCTCGAGCGGCTGCTGCCCGGCGAAGTCCTCAGCGGACACGAGGCCGTACAGGCGGGCACTCTCGTCGAGGACCGAGGTGCGGGTCGACCCGGGACTCACACAGGAGGCGGTCACCCCGGTGCCGCGCAGCTCGACCGCGAGCCCACGGATCAGCCCATTGACGCCGGCTTTGGCGGCGCAGTAGCCCGCGAGCATCGGCAGGCCGCGGGTCGCGGCGGCGGAGGAGACGGCGAGAAAACGTCCCGACCTCGGGGTGGGCTGCGACAGCAGGACGGGGATCGCCGTGCGGGCCAGCGCGATGACGCCGTGCAGGTCGACCTCGAGGACCGCCGCGAGCTCCGCTGCCGGCTGCTCCCAGAGCGGTACCCCTCCGGCGACGACACCGGCCACCGCGAGGGCGGCATCGAGCCGGCCGAACCGCGCGACCGCGACAGCCAGGGCGGCCGTGAGGTCCGCCTCCGAGCAGGTGTCCGCCACGACGGTCGCAACCCGGTCACCGGCCAGGGCCTCCAGCTCGTCGCGGGTCCCCAGGGCGTAGGGGAGCCGGGGGTCGTCACGGCAGCGGTCGGTGGCGACGACCGCCCACCCGGCATCGACGAGCGCCCGTACCGTGGCGGCGCCGATCCCGCGGGCGGCACCGGTGACGACGGCGGTCCTCACGCGGGATCTGCCGTGAGCCAGCCGACGACGGTGGCCTCGAGGTCGTCCATGGCCCCCGCCAGCAGGGCGTGCCCCTCGTCCGCGGAAGCGCCACGGGGGTCGCCGAGGACCCCGTTGGTGGTGACCGAACGCAGGCCCCCGCGCCGTAGTTGGGGGAGCAGCTCGCGCAGGCCCTCGGTGGCGCCGGCCTCGCGAGAATCCCCCACCCGCAGGGGATCCAGGGCCAGCATGACCGACGTCTCGGTGCGTCCGGCGTGGGCGTCACCACCCCAGCGCGGCGACCAGACGAGCACGTCGCGGCTCTCGTCCCGCAGCCGGGCGCAGGCCGCCGCGAGGGAGGGGCCGTTGCCACTGTGGCCGTTGACCAGCACCACGTGCTCGAAGGTGTCGGTAGCCGACCGGACCAGCTCGACGAGCAGCAGCTCCAAGGCCTCGTGACCGATCGACAGGGTCCCGGCGAAGCCGGCGTGTTCCCCGCTCGCGCCGTACGGCACCGAGGGGGCCACGACTACGTCGGCGCGGCGCCCGGCCAGCCCGCTCGCCAGTGCGAGCGCGATGTCGGTGTCCGTCGACAACGGCAGGTGCGGACCGTGCTGCTCGGTCGAGCCCACCGGTACGGCGAGCACTTGGGCCGGCATGTCCGGCCAGGCCAGGTCAGCCATCTGCGTCACGCCGGCACCACGACCGCGGGGCGCCTCACGTGACGGCCCATCCCGTGCGGGTCGGCGACAGGTAGCCGTGGCGGACGAGGAACTCCAGCAACGCGTCAGCTGCCTCGGGCGCATCGACGGGTCCGACGACGACGGGCGGCTCGTGCGAGAGCAGCGCCCCGGTCAAGGCCAGCAGCCGCTCGCGGGCATTGCCCGTCGGAGCCGGCAGGTGGCGGGGACGCGGCCGGGCCGGCCGGGCCTGGACCACGCGGACGGCTGAAGGGACCGGTGCCGCGTCCACGACAGGGATGGTGGCACTCGCTGCGACCAGAGACGAGGGCAGCGAGGCGCGGCGCAGTCTGACCCCCGCCCCTTCGACGGAGCAGACCGCGGGCAACGGCACCCGCATCCGCTCGCGCCGCCCGTAGTCCAGGCGCCGCTCGGCGAGCAACGACGTGCCCCCGCCCTCCAGCGACACCAGCTCCAGCGACACCAGCCCGGGAGCCTGCACCACACCCAGCTCGTGGGCGACGAAGGCGGGCAGGGCGCCCGTCCCCCGGTCGGCCGACCGGTCCGCGCACAGAACGAGGTCGGGCAGCTCGCCCGCGAGGGCTGCGACCAGGGCCTGTGCCAGAGCCTGCTCGTCGGCGACGAGCTCTTCCAGGTAGGACTGGCTCGTCGCGACCCGCAGGACCTCCGCCCCCACGGCCAGGGCCTCCCTGAGTGGGCCCTCCACCTCTGGTCCGCCCAGAGAGATGGCCAGAACCCTTGCACCCCAGATGGAAGCGATCCTCAACGCGTGCTCCAGGGCAGCGGCATCCGAGGCGGACAGGGCCGCCGTACGCGGCTCTCGGGTGATCGCCCCGGACAGCGGGTCGACCTGCGCCCGAAGGTCGGTGCAGCGCAGCAGCGCGACGACCAGACCCGCCATCAGCCGCTCCGGAACACGACGCCGTGCCCACCGTCGGGGTAGGTCCAGGACAGGGCGCCCTCGCTGTTGCAGACCTGGTAGCAGGTGCCGCACTCGAAGCACTGCTCGTAGTTGAACAAGATGCCGCCGTCCGAGGTCGGCGCGAACAGGTTTGCCGGGCAGGCCGTCACGCACGCCTTGGTGGTGCAGGAGCGGCAGATGTCGCTGTCGACGACGATGTGGGCCCGCTCCCCGACGCGGAACTCCACCGTCTCCATCCGGTCCTCGAAGCTGATCCCGTCCCAGGTCATCGGAACGCCCTCCCGCCGGCGAGGCCGTCCACAGCGAGGTGCCGCAACTTCACGCCGTTGCGCTTGGCCGCTGCCCGCAAGAGGCTGATCGCCCCGGGCTTGGCGGTCGGGTTCGTCACGGTGAACAGCCCTTCTACGAGGTCGGCGATCAGCTGCGGATAGCGCTGCTGCACCCGGTCCGACAGCACCAGCGCCGGCGCCTTGCGCAGCCGCTTGTGGTCCTGCAGCACGAAGCTCGACTCCAGGTCCTTGCGGTACGACGACAGGTCCGCACCACCCTGCACGTGCGCCGCCGCGGCCCGACCCGCGGCCAGGCCGGAGCCGATCGCGAAGTTCACACCCTCGAGCCAGATCCCCGCCGCGAGGCACAGTCCGGCCGCGTCGCCGGTGAGCAGGAAGCCGGGAGCGTGCAACTCAGGCAGGTGGTCGTAGCCGCCCTCGGGGATCATGTGCGCGGAGTACTCCTTGACCTCCGCGCCCTGCACCCACGGCGCGATGGCCGGGTGCGCCTTGAGGTCGGCGACAAGCTGCTCGGGACGTACCCCGGCCTTGGCGAGCCCGTCGACGCTGACGACGACGCCGACCGAGAGCGTGTCCCGGTTGGTGTAGACGAACCCACCACCGGCGATTCCCCTTGTGCAGCCGAGGATCTCGACGTCCACCCCCTCCTCGCCGCGGACACCGAAGCGCTCGTCGATGAGGTCCTTCGGAAGGCTCAGCACCTCCTTCACCCCGAGGGTCAGGTGCTTCGGGTCGGCCATGGGGAGCAGGCCAAGCTCCTTGGCGAGCAAGGAGTTGACCCCGTCCGCGGCGATCACGACCGTGGCCCGCAGGTCGCCGTCGGGCCGGTCGGTGTGCACGCCGACAACCCGACCTCCCTCGCGGATCAGGCCGGTCGCGACCGTGCTCGTGACCAGCTGCGCACCGGCCTCGACGGCCTTTCCAGCGAGCCAGCCGTCGAAGTCCGAGCGCAGCGTCGTGCACCCGTTGTACGGGGCCTTCCCCCACGCGTCGCTGCGGAAGTCGACGGTCAGCGCCTGTGTGCCGGTGAGGACCATCGTCGAGCGGCGGGTGACCCAGCGCTGGACGGGGATTTCCTCCCACCAGCCGGGGAGCACGTCGTCCAGCACTCGGCCGTAGACCACGCCGCCGTAGACGTTCTTGGAGCCCGGGTAAGGACCGCGTTCGAGCAGAACGACGGTGAGCCCCGCTCTGGCCGCCATCAGCGCGGCTGACGACCCGGCCGGGCCGGCGCCCACCACGATCACGTCGTAGGTCACGGGCTCACCCCCAGCCGGGTGGCGAGCTCGACGAGCAGGGCATGGGCGTCGGTGACCAGGCCCAGGTCGGCCATCGCCGTCATCGGGCAGGACGGGTCGGTGTTGACACTGACCACGTGCCGGGGGGTGCCGAGGCCGCCGGTGTGCTGGCTCGCGCCGGCCACGCCCATCGCCAGGTAGAGGTCGGGGTGCAGGCTCACGCCCGTCGTACCGATCTGCCGGTCATGGTGCATCCAACCGGCGTCGGTCACGACCCGCGTCGCGCCGGCACCGGCGCCGAGCCGGGCGGCGACGGCCTTCAGCAGCTCGAAGGTCTGGTCGGCCTCGGCGTCGGTGGCACCCCGGGTGACCAGGCCGGCGCCGCCGCCCACGACCCGGCTGGACTCGGCCAGGTCCATCGTGGCCGGGTCCGGTTCGAGCACGGCGAGCCGCTCGGCGTCAACGCCGGGTGGAACCTCCAGGAGGACCTCGAAGACCTCCCCGTTGGTCGGTGGCAGGGCGCTGCGGGAGCCGGGTACGAGGGTGACCACGGCCTTGCCGTCGCAGGCCACGTCGACCTCGAGCCTCCCGTCGAGGCGGGCGAGCGTGGCGTGCACGGCGTCGTCCTCGACCCAGGCGCTGGTGGCGTAGGCCAGCAGCGGGCGCCCGAGGGCGGCTGACAGCCGGGGGGCGAAGTCCCTGCCGTCCGGACTGGCTGGCAAGACCAGGAGGCGCACGTCCTGCAGCAGCGGGACGAGGGCCCATGCCAGCCCTGCGGGCGCCGCTCCAGCGGTCTCGGCCTGCCAGGCCCGAGCCGCTCCGAGCTCGGCGGCAGCCTGTTTCGTCCCTGAGCCGAGGAGCAGCACCCGACCGCCCGCCTCGGCCACGGCCTCGGCCGCACCGACGGGGAGCACTCCCGCGCGGACGATGACGACGGCAAGCCGGCTCAGCTCGAGAGCCTCGGTGCGGGCTCGCCCCAGGTGAGTGCTCGTCGTGGTCAGGCTGGGCGCGGTCACAGGCCGACCGCCACGCGGTGGCCCTCGATGACGGCCGAGTGCGCCCGTCGCGGGGCGACGCAGTCGCCGACCCGGTGCACCGCGAACGGCGCGTCGGCGAGGTCGTGGAACAGCGCGTCGTCGGCGCGTTGCTGGACCGCGCAGACCACCCAGTCGACCGTCCGCTTCACGTCGGTACCCGTCGGGTGGTGCTGCAGGGACACGGTCACCCGGTCCCCCTCAGGCGCAGCCCCCATCGGGACGACATCTGTCGTCTGGCGGATGCCACGCGCGGACGCCTTCACGTTCCACGTCTCCAGGTCCAGGGTGATGCCGAGGTCCTGGCCGACGACCATGCCGGGCGTGACGACCTCGACCGCGCAGCCACGGTCGGCGAGCAGCTCACTGACGCTGGTGGCGTGATGGAAGCCCAGCTCGTCGACCACGAGCACGTCCCCGTGCGGGGTCGCGCGGCCTTCGAGGACGTCCCGCACGTCGACGACCCGCGCCAGGTCACCTGCCCACCATGGTCGGTTGGGCACGGCTCCGGTCGCGACGACCACGACGTCCGGCTGCTCTGCGCGCAGGAAGTCGGCACTCACGTCGGTCGCGGTCTTCGTGTCGACCCCTACCCGCTGGGCCGCCGCGACCAGGTTGCGAGTGATGTCGAGGAACTCCGCACGCGACGGCACGCTAGCCGCGACGGGCACCTGGCCACCGAGCCGCTCCGAGCGCTCGAAGAGCGTGACGTGGTGGCCGCGCTCCGCTGCAGTGACCGCTGCCTGCAGTCCGGCCGGACCACCGCCGACGACGTAGACCCGCTGAGACCGCCTGCGGGGCAACGGAAGGGGGATCGCCTCCCGACCGGTGCGGGGGTTCTCGATGCAGCCGAGCCAGCGGTTGAGACCCATCCGGCCGACGCACTCCTGGTTGCACGACAGGCAGGTCCGGATGTCCCCGGCTGCGCCGGAGCGCGCCTTGCGGACGAAGTCCGGGTCGGCGATCTGGCCCCGCACGACCCCGATCAGGTCGGCCTGCCCGGCCTGCAGCGCACGGTCGGCTTGCAGCGGGTCCTTGAACCGGCCGACGCCCACCACCGGGATGCTGACAGCCTCACGGATCGCCGTGGGGATGAACATGGCGTAACCCGGGGGCACCTGCATCGACGCCTCGATCATGTACAGGGTTGCTGTCGCGACCCCGATCGAGGTGTTGATGTAGTCGACCTGGCCGGTGGCGTCGCACAGCTTCGCGACCTCCACGGCCTCGTCGATCGTGGTCCCCCCCTCGATGAGCTCGTCACCGCACAGCCGCACCCCGAGGGCCTTGTCCGGACCGAGGACGGCGCGGACGGCCGCAACGATCTCGAGCAGCAGGCGGGCCCGGTTGGCGAGGGAGCCGCCGTACAGGTCGGTACGGGTGTTCGTGGCAGAGGACAGGAAGCCGCGCACGATGCTGGAATGGCTGCACTGCAGCTCCACCCCGTCGAAGCCGCCCCGCACGCAGTGCTCCGCCACCAGCGCGTAGCCGTCGACGATGGAACGGATCTCCTGCAGCTCCACGGCTTTGGGCACCTCACGGAACAGCGGGTCCGGCACCGGCGAAGGCCCCCAGACGGGCAGCCGGCTGAACATGCTCGAGGCCTGGCCGCCGTTGTGGTTGAGTTGGGCCAGGATCGGTACGCCGTGTGCGTGGACCGCCTCGGTGATGCGGCGGTAGCCCGGGATGACCTTCGGGTCGAAGCCGTGGATGAGCTTCTCGTAGGGCCAGTCCGTGACGTGCGTGCTGTGCTCCTCGGTGATGATCAACCCGGCTCCGCCGGCCGCGCGTGCCGCGTAGTAGGCGGCGTGCTGCTCGGTGGGCATCCCGCCTGCCGCGAAGTTCGTCAGGTGGGCGCTGAAGACGACCCGGTTCGTCACGGTCAGCGGCCCGATCCGCAGCGGGGTGAACAGGTGCGTGTACCTAGTCATGATCGGTCCTCGACATCCTGGGCTCGCCTTCTTCCTTCGAGGACGGCCTCGAGGATCGTCCGTGGCGCGATGCAGTCCCCAGCCCTCGGGGTCCCGGTGACGTAGAGGTCCTCCCGCGGCAGCCGGTGGCCGCAGTCGACGACGACGTCCGCTGAGACCTCCCGCTGCTCGCCGGTCCAGACGTCCTCGAGCAGCGCCGTGCCACCCGATGCCATGCGCAGCAGGGACTTCAGCTCCCGCGTGACTCCGAGCCGCTGCAGCCGGGTGTTGCAGTCCGCAAGGTCTCCCGTCAACGACAGCAGGGTGCCGACGACCGGGTCGCCCGTCACGATCCGTACGGCGCGGCCGTCTCCCGCGAGCTTTTCCGCGACACTGATCCCCAGCGGGCCACCGACGGGGTCGTGCACGAGCACCGCCCCCTCGGGCAGCTCTCCCCGCAGGGCCACCCGGGCGTCGACCGCGCCGAAGGCCAGCTCGCGGGGGCGGGACCCGGTGGCAAGGACCACCTGTCCGTCGTACCCGGCCAGGTCGGCGCCCGTGACGGGAGCGTCGAGCTTCACGACGACACCCAGCCGCTCGCACTCACCGATCAACCAGTCCGTCAGGTCCGTCAACCTCGCCCGGCCGGTGCCGAGAGCGGCGTCCACGACTGCGCCCCCGAGCTGGCCGGTGGCCTCGCGGAGCTCGACGCTGAAGCCGCGAAGGGCGAGCACCCGGGCGCACTCCAGCCCCGCCGGACCCCCGCCGACGACCAGCACCGTCCCGCGCGCCCCCGCGCCCTCCGCCGCCCCTTCACCCCCCCTTTGGCGCAAATCCACAAGGCCAGGACCGGGTGGATTTGCGCCCAAGGGGGGGAGGGCAGCCGTCACCGCGGGCTCGCGGGTCTCGTGGCCACTGCGAGGCTCGCCGATGCAGGACACGAGGGGGTTGCGGGCGTCGCGCACGCGGCAGGCCTGGTTGCACAGGACGCATGGCCGGGGGGCCTGGTCGGTGCGGAGCTTCTGGACCACGAAGGGCTCGGCGATCTGGGCGCGGGTCATCTCGACCAGGTCGCAGACGCCGTCCGCCAGGGCGGCAGAGGCGTAGGCGGCCGTCACCACAGAGCCCTGCAGCACGACCGGGCACGACGCGACGGCCCGGACTGCGGCGCAGAGGTCGCGGTTGAAACCCTCGGCCACGTGTGAGTCCGGCCGGTACGCCGACCCCGCGTACGGGCCCGCGCGGACGACGGTCAGCAGGTCGACGTCGAGGGTGGGAACCACCGCGAGGGCGTGCTCGGGGGTGACGCCGGCCCACGGAGCGAGCTCGTCGCAGGACAGCCGCAGCGCCAGGATCCCGTCGCCCAGGACGGCCCGGACCGCCGCGAGGACCTCGCGCAGCAGCAGCGCCTTGTCCTGGCCGTAAAGGTCGCCACGCTGGTTGGTGACGCCCGACAGGAACTGCCGCAGCAGCGAAGCGTAGCCGCCCTCGACCTCGACACCGGCGCATCCGGACGCCATCGCCAATCGGGCCGCGGCAGCGAAACCCTCGACAACGCAGGCGATCTCGCCCGGACCCATTACCTGCGGCAGCTCGCGCGAGACGGCGTCGGCGACGGCCGATGGCGCCCACAGGGCGTTTTGGCTGTACGCCGAGGAGCCCTGCCCACCGCTGTGGCCCAGGGAGGCCAGGACCAGGGTGGACGGGCAGGCGTCGACGACGGCTCGCCAGCCGGGACCGCAGTCGGCAGCCAGCGGAGCCCGCTCGTAGGGCCAGTCCGAGGGGTGCACCGACGCCGTCTCGGTAACGATCACGCCGCAGCCACCCAGCGCCCGTTCGCGGTAGTAGGCCACGTGCCGGTCCGACAGCCCGCGGTCCCGGCCCAGGTTGGTCTCGTGCGGGCCGAACAGCACCCGCGACGGCGCGGTCCGTGAGCCGAGCACGACCGGCTCCACGAGCCCGGACGAGCAAGCACCCATCAGACGGTGAGCCCGGCCAGCGGGCTCTCCTCGCAGATCTTGTCGGGACGGCGCACGGACAGCGTCAGGGGTACCGGCCCGCGGCCGGCGCGCATGCCGGCGGCCGACGCCACGGAGTGCGAGTGGTCGCCGGTGGGCGCCGGAACGGACGCGTTGGAGACGCCGGCCAGCGCGAGCTCGCCGTACCCCTGCACACACTCCGGGTCGGGGCCGTCGAGGGGCAGTCCGGTGAAGAACTTCGCGGCCATGCAGCCGCCCTGGCAGGAGTCGTAGTGCTGGCAGGACGCGCAGGTCCCACCCGACTGCGGCTCGCGCAGCGACGCGAACAGCGACGAGTGCTGCCAGACCTCCTGGAAGCCCGCGGTCCGCACGTTGCCGGCGAGGAAGGCGTCGTGGATCGCGAACGGGCACGCGTAGACGTCACCGACGGGGTCGATCAGGCAGACCACGCGGCCGGCGCCGCACAGGTTCAGGCCCGGCAGGGCCGACCCGAACGCCGAGAGGTGGAAGAACGAGTCACCCGTCAGGACCCCCTCGCCGTGCGCGACGAGCCAGTCGTAGAGCTCCTTCTGCTGCGTCATCGTCGGGTGCAGCTCGTCCCATACGTCCGCGCCTCGCCCGGACGGCCGCAGCCGGGTCAGTCGCAGCGTCGCGCCGAAGCGGTCGGCGAGGGCCTTGAACTCGTCGAGCTGGGAGATGTTCTGCCGGGTACAGACGACCGAGATCTTGGCGTCCCGAAAGCCCGCGGCCGCGAGGTGGCCGAGGGCGGCGAGCGCCATGTCGTAGGACCCGGCCCCTCGCACCGCGTCGTTGACGGAGGCCGTCGCCCCGTCGAGGGAGATCTGCACGTCGACGTAGTCCGACGCCGCGAGCCGGGCGGCTGCCGCCGCGTCGATCCTGACCCCGTTGGTCGAGAACTTCACCCCGACCTGGTGTGCCGTCGCGTAGTCGACGAGCTCCCAGAAGTCCGACCGCACGGTCGGCTCCCCGCCACCGATGTTGACGTAGAACACCTGCATCCGCTGCAGCTCGTCGATGACCGCCTTGCACTCCTGTGTCGACAGCTCGCGGGGGTCGCGACGTCCGGACGAAGACAGGCAGTGCACGCACGCGAGGTTGCACGCGTAGGTCAGCTCCCACGTCAGGCAGATCGGCGCGTCCAGACCGGCCGCGAAGTGCTCCACCAGCTTCATACGAGCATTCCCGTCTTCTCCAACGTGGCCAGGGCGGCGCGGAACGCAGGCTGCTCCGCAGCCGGTACGTCGGACAGCGCGTCCTCGATCGAGGTCGACCCGTCGAGCCGGTGCACCACGTCGAGCAGCCGCCGGTCCTTCAGGAACGACAGCCGGCGGGTGCCGAAGTGGTAGAGCAGGGCACCGAACGGCTCGGGGCGCACCGAGACCTTCGGGTGCAGCGTGAGCATCGCGAATCCCCGACCGGCTAGTAGACGCCGCACATGCCGTCGATGCTGACGTCCTCGACGAGCAGGTCCTGCTCGACGAGCTCCTCCTCCAGGACGGGGACGTCGGTGGAGACCTCGGTGCGGTCTGTGGCGGTAGCGGTCTCGGTCACGAGGGGCTCCTTCAGGAAGGTGACGACAGTCACAACATCTGCGAAGGTATCGGCACTGAGTGTCAAAAGACAAGTGCACGAGGACAATCGGGAGAGACGATGCGACCCGGCCGGCCGGCTGTCACGAGCAGGGGCGAGCTCGAGCTCGTGGCCCTCGAGCTGTTCGCCGAGCGCGGCTTCGAGGCGACCACCGTCGACGACGTGGCCGAGGCCGCCGGCATCGGGCGGCGCACCTTCTTTCGCTACTTCCGAAGCAAGAACGACGTCGTCTGGGGCGACTTCGACGCGTCCCTCGAGCAGCTGCGGACCGGCCTGGCCGGCGTCCCGGCGACGACACCCCTGATCGAGGGGCTGCGCGGCGCCGTACTCGCGTTCAACGCGCTGCCCGAGGGAGCCGAGCCGCAGCACCGGGTGCGGATGGCGATGGTGCTCCACACGCCGGCGCTTCAGGCCCACAGCACCCTGCGGTACGCCGGCTGGCGGGACGTCGTCGCCGAGCACGTGGCCGCCCGCACCGGCGCGAGAGCGGGGGACTTCCGGCCGCAGCTGCTGGCGCACCAGGTGCTGGCCAGCTGCGTCGCCGCGTACGAGCAGTGGCTGGCTCACCCCGGCAGCAGCTTGCCCGACCTGCTCGAGGTGGCCGTCGGTACGCTCGGTGGGGGTGGCACCGCCCCTGATCCCTCGAGTCGTGAGCGCACGGAGGTGACGGCGCGCTGAATGCCATCACATCTGGTCATCCAGAAAGGGCTTCCGTGGGCCGATGATGGAAGGTGCCTAGCCCCCCGACCCGAGCCCTGGTCCTTCTCGGGAGCCTCCTGGCCTTCGCCAGCTTCGCCGTGCCGATGGCCTGGGGAATCCACTTCCACCTCGCCGGGCTCGTCCAGGCGGCCGCCGGCAGCGCACTGCTGGTGACCTGCTCGGCACTGGCCCTCAACGGGTCGCGGCCGGTCGCGCTCCCCTCCCGCCACGCGGTCCCGGCCGTCCTTGCGACCACCGCCGCGAACGCCGTCACCCCGGCCGGCATCGGCGGCACCCTCCTGACGTTGCGCATCCACCGCCGCTCTGGCCTGTCGACCGAGCAGGCCGCTGCCGCCGCGGGCCTGCGTACCGCCGTCGGGGCCCTGACCGCCACCTGCATCACGGCCGTCGTCGCGAGCACCGTCGGCATGAAGGCGATGCCGTCCGGCAGCACCGGCCTGACGATCGCCCTCGGCGTCCTCGTGGTCCTCGCCACCACCGTCGTCGCCATGCCCGAGACCCGTCGGCGGGCCTTCGCCTCCGCCGGCCGTTTGTTCTGCGCGGTCTGGGACGTCGTACGCCGCCCCCGCTGCTTCGCGTCCCTCGTCGTCGGCTGCGCCGGCGTCACCCTGGCCCAGCTGCTCACCCTGCAGGGCGCCGTGCACGCCGTCGGCGGCCACCTGCCCTGGGCCGACCTGCTGGTCGCCCTGCTCGGGTCGGCGGCGGCCCGCTCCGCCGTACCGTCCCCGGGTGGGGTCGGCCCGATCGAGGCCGCCCTCGTCGGTGGCCTGACCGCGCTGGGCATGGGCTGGGGCACCGCCGCCACCGCCGTCGCCGTCTACCGCACCGCCGGCCACTGGCTCCCGGTCCTCGCCGGTGTCCTCAGCATCCGCGAGCTCCGCCGCCGGGAGCTCCTCTGACACACGCCGACGGCATGCCTGCGTCCTAGGAACTGCCCCCGACGGTGAGCGTGGGGGCCAGGACGCAAGGGGGTCAGCGGTCGGTGAGGGCGGAGTAGACAAGCTGCCGCAGCTGCGAGCGGATCGGGTACGTCGACGACGGCAGCAGCTGTGTCATGAACACGACCGACACCCCGGTCGCGGGATCGACCCAGAAGGCGGTCGAGGCCAACCCGCCCCAGTAGTACTCACCGACCGACGACGCGGACGGCCCCGGTTCCAAAACCGTCGCGAACCCGAGGCCGAAACCGACGCCGTCCAGGGAGGTCTCCGCGAAGCCGCCACTGTTGAGGGCGCCCAGGTCGGCGCCGCCGGGCAGATGGTTGCGCGTCATCAGGTCGATCGTCCGGGGAGCCAGCAGGCGCACGCCGTCGACCTCGCCCCGGCCCACCAGCAGCTGGCAGATCCGCCAGTAGTCGGCGGCGGTGCTGATCAACCCGCCGCCACCGGAGAGCATCGTCGGCTTGCTGAGGGCGGAGGCGCCGAAGGCGTCGTACCGGACGGTCTTTGCCTCCCAGGCCGCGTAGAGACCAGCCAGCCGTTCGGTGTCCTCGGTCCACCAGCAGGTGTCGCTCATGCCGAGCGGGTCAAGGATCCGCTCCTGGATGAACACGTCGAGCGGCTTTCCGGACACGACCTCGACCACCCGCCCGAGGACGTCGCTGGACACGCCGTAGCCCCAGGCGGAGCCGGGCTGGAACTTGAGCGGCAGGGCGGCCCACCCGTCGCAGGCGGCCGCAAGGTCGAGGCCCTTCGGCGCCCCGAAGTCGAAGCCGGCGGCGCGGTAGGCCGCGTCGACCGGGTGCAGCTGCATGAACCCGTAGGTCAGCCCGCTGGTGTGCGTCAGCAGGTGCCACAGCCGGATCGGCTCCACCGCGGGTACGACGAACTGCTTCGTCGCCGACCCCTTGTCGAAGACCTGCACGTCCGCGAAGGCGGGCAGGAAGCGCGACAGCTCGTCGGTCAGCTCGAAGGCCCCCTCCTCCCAGAGCATCATCGCGGCCAGGCTCACGATCGGCTTGGTCATCGAGTAGATCCGCCAGAGGGTGTCTTCGGTGACCGGCCGACCGGCCTCGACGTCCGCCAGCCCGTAGGTCGAGGAGTGGGCCACCTGACCGTGCCGGCCCACGAGCAGCTGCCACCCGGTGAGGCGGCCGTCGTCGACGTAGCTCTCGAAGTGTGCGTCGAGGCGGCGGAGGCGGTCGGCGTCGAACCCAAGGTCGCTCATGTGACCATCCTTGCTCAGGGGCTGCCGGCCATCACGACCAGGGCTGTGCCCTGAGGTCGAACCCGGGCACAACCCTGATGACGCGATCCCGGGGCGCTGGCATGGTGACGGACATGACGCCTCCTGCTCCCGCTGTCCGCGCCGTCGATGTCCGCAAGTCCTACGGCAAGGGGGACACCGCCGTGACCGCCCTGGCCGGTGTGACGCTCGACGTACCCACTGGTCAGATGACCGCCGTGATGGGCCCCTCGGGCTCCGGCAAGTCGACCCTGATGCACTGCCTCGCCGGCCTCGACACGGTCGACAGCGGCCAGATCGAGATCGCCGGCACCTCGGTGGTCGGGATGAAGGACAAGGCGCTGACGGCGCTGCGGCGCGACCGGGTCGGCTTCGTGTTCCAGCAGTACAACCTGTTGCCGACCCTGACGGCCGAGGAGAACATCACGCTGCCGCTCGACATCGCCGGCACCAAGCCGGACGCGGACTGGATGAGGCAGGTCGTCGACGCGGTGGGGCTCAGCGACCGCCTCAGGCACCGGCCGGCCGAGCTGTCCGGCGGCCAGCAGCAGCGGGTCGCTTGCGCCCGCGCCCTCGTCACCCGCCCGGACGTGGTCTTCGCCGACGAGCCGACCGGCAACCTTGACTCCCACTCCGGCGCGGAGGTGCTGGGCTTCCTGCAGCGCAGCGCCCGCGAGTTCGGCCAGACGATCGTCATGGTCACCCACGACCCCGTCGCCGCGGCCTATGCCGACCGGGTCGTGTTCCTCGCCGACGGGCTGCTTGTCGACGAGATGTCGGCGCCCACGGCGCAGTCGGTCCTGGACCGGATGAAGCGCTTCGAGGCGGTGGCCTGATGCTGCACGCCACCCTTCGGAGCCTGTTGGCCCGCAAGCTGCGCCTGCTGCTCGCCAGCTTCGCGGTCCTGCTCGGTGTCTCCTTCGTGTCGGGAGCCTTCGTGCTCACCGACAGCCTCGGGAAGGTCTTCGACAACCTCGTCTCGACCGTCACCTCTGGTACGTCGGTCACCGTGCAGGGCGTCGCGAGCCTGGGCAGCACCGACAACACCGACCGGGAGCCGGTGACCCAGGACGTCCTCGACAAGGTGCGAGCCGTCGACGGGGTCCGGGACGCCGTGGGGAACATGAGCGTCCAGACGGAGCTGGTCCTGCCCGACGGCAAGGTCTACAGCCCCGGTGGACCCCCCACCCTCGGGGTCAACATGAACCCGGGCAGCACCCTCGAGTCCCTGCGGCTGCGCAGCGGCAGAGCCCCGGTCGGGGCGGACGAGGTCGCCGTCGACGCGGCCACCGGCCGGGATGCCCACCTCGCGCTCGGGGACAAGGTGGGGGTCCTCGGTAAGGGGTCCAAGCACACCGCGACCATCGTCGGTCTCGTCGGGTTCGCCTCGAGCGACTCGTTCGCCGGAGCGACGCTGGTGGCCTTCGACGGGCCGACGTCACAGGCCGTCCTGGGCACCCCCGGAACCTGGACCAACGTCACCGTCGCCGCCGCACCAGGTGTCAGCGACCAACAGCTGCGCGACCGGATCATCCCGGTTCTGCCCAAGGGCGTAGAGGCCCTCACCGCCGCGCAGAACAACGCGGCCATCTCGCAGCAGATCGAAAAGGCCGTGAGCATCTTCAACCTGGTGCTTCAGGTCTTCGCCGGCATCGCGTTGTTCGTCGGGATGTTCCTGATCTTTAACACCTTCTCGATGCTCGTTGCCCAGCGCACCCGTGAGCTGGCCCTCATGCGCGCCCTCGGGGCCAGCCGCGGTCAGGTCACCCGGTCGGTGCTGCTGGAGGCGCTGCTGGTCGGGCTGGTCAGCAGCCTCGGTGGCTTCCTGCTCGGCATCGGGGTGGCGGTCGGCCTCAAGGGGCTGCTCGGCGCCGTCGGCATCGACCTGCCCAGCGGCAGGACCGTCGTGGAAGTGCGGACGTTCGTCGTCTGCCTCCTCGTGGGGGTCCTCGTCACCTGCGTCGCGGCGCTCGTCCCCGCCCGTCGCGCCTCGTCCGTCGCCCCCGTCCAGGCCATGCGCGAGTCGGGACCCGCCGAGGACCGGTCCCTCGGCCGGCGGGCGATCGTCGGGGGGGTTGTGCTGGCGCTGGGTGTGCTGGCCCTGGTGGCCGGACTGGGGGGCTCGGGGATCGCGTTCGTCGGGCTCGGTGCCGCCGTGTCCTTCGTAGGCGTCACCGTCCTGTCGCCACTGTTCGCCCGACCGGTCGTGGGACTGCTCGGCCAGCCGTTCGCCAAGCTCGGTGTCCCCGGCGTGCTCGGTCGCGGCAACGCGATGCGCAGCCCCCGCCGTACCTCCGCGACGGCTGCCGCGCTCATGGTCGGGCTGGCGCTGGTGGCCGCGATCAGCACCCTGGGTGCGAGCGTGAAGAAGAGCGTGGTGCACACGGTCGCGGTGTCCTTCGGGGCCGACTTCGTCCTGCACACCGAACAGTTCCAACCGTTCTCGCCCGAGTCCGCGAAGGGCCTGCAGGGGAAGCCGGAACTGGCGGCTGTCGCCAGCTTCCGGCAGGGCAACGCCCGGATCGGCAAGGCCGGAAAGGTCTCCGTGCAGGGTGTCAACCCGGCGGCCCTGACCCAGGTCCTGACCCTCGACGCGGTGCACGGCAAGCTTGCCACCCTCTCCCAGGGCGAGCTCGCCGTCTCGGAGTCCGAGGCGTCCAACCTCGGTGTCAAGGTCGGCGAGCAGGTCCCCGTGGAGTGGGCCAGGACCGGGACACACCCGGTCACGGTCGGGGCGGTGTACGCCGACAACCAGTTCGCCGGCGGCTATCTCGTCTCCGACGCGACCTACGACGCCAACGTCACCAACCAGCAGCTCGTCGTCATCGCGGTCAAGGCCGCCCCAGGGATCGCCCTTCCGGCGGCGCGAGCCACCATCGAAAGCGCGATTACAGGCTTCCCCAACATCACGGTCCAGGACGAGGCACAGTTCGTGAACAGCCAGGGCAACCAGATCGACACCCTGCTCAACATCGTCATGATCTTGCTCGCGCTCTCGGTCGTGATCGCGATGCTCGGCATCGTCAACACCCTCGCGCTCTCGGTCGTCGAGCGGACCCGCGAGCTGGGCCTGCTGCGGGCCGTAGGTCTGCAACGCCGCCAGCTCCGCCAGATGATCTACGCCGAGAGCGTCGTCATCGCCGTCTACGGCGCCCTCCTGGGCATCGGGATCGGGCTCGCCTTCGGGTACGCCCTGACCCTCGCCCTGCACGACCAGGGCGTCACCGAGTTCGCCGTCCCTGTCGTGCGACTGGTCGTCGTCCTGCTCGTGGCCGCCGTCGGCGGGATCCTCGCCGCAGCGCTGCCGGCGCGGCGGGCAGCGCGCCTCAACGTCCTCGAGGCGGTCGCCTCCACCTGAGAGCTCCTCAGACGGGACTGCGGTCGTTTCCCGTCACGTCACGGCGCGAAGACGGGTCGGCGGTCGACGACGGCAGGAAGCGTCGGCGCAGCGCGTCCTGCGCGGGCATCTCCAGCCACCGAAAGACCAGCGCCGACAGCACAAGCACGACCCCGAGGTAGGTGAGGAGGAACCACACCCGCTCAACGGGAACCGGCCTGCCAGCGGCGGTGAGGGCGGTCATCGCTGCGATCTGCACCGGGAAGTGCAACAGGTAGCTGCTGTAGGTCAGGTTGCCGAGCGCCTGTGCTGCGCGACCGAGCTTGCGGGGAACGTTGACTGCGGCAGCTACGTAGACCGTGACGGTCGCAAGGCCGATGTAGGCCAGCGCATCCGGTACCGGCGCCTGTAGGAGCACGACCACGCCAACCGGAATGGCGAGGGTTGCCAACAGCAGTACCGGCCGTTCAGCTCGGGTGTTCAGCACACCGACGAGCACAAAGGCAGCGAGCCCGCCGGCGTAGAAGTACGCGAAGGCGTCGAGCCACGGGTGGTGGACGCCGAAGTGGGCGAAGGCGGCCCAGGCCAGGACCACCCCGACGTTGACGACCGACCGGGCGCTGACGTGACGCAGGACAAGAAAGAAGCCGCAGTACACCAGCACCTCAACGGACACCGACCAGGATGGTCCGTTGAAACTGAGGTCTTGCGCGTTTGGCCAAGCGCCCGCGTAAGCGAGTTGCAGCAGGAAGTGCGGGACGTCGTTGTTGCCGTACACGAAAGTCTGGCCGTCGTGCTGAGCGGCGTACCCAACCTGCAAGGCCGCGACCAGCAGCAGTGTCGCCAGGTGCAGCGGGTAGAGCCGGGAGAACCGCAGGACAAGGAAGCGCCACCCGCCCACCGCGCGGTCACGGACCAGTGCCCGGTAGTTCCTGAAGAAGATGAAGCCGCTGAGGCACCAGAACAGCTCCACGCCCAGGAAGCCACGTGCGTAGACCACCCGGAGCAGCCCGGACAGCGGCTGCTCGGTCTGCACGAAGCCGACTGGCTGCTGGCCCACGCGGTAGAAGTGCTGGTAGTGAAAGATGAGCACGGCCAGAGCCGCCAGGAACCGAAGCACCTCGACGCCCAGGAGCTGGCCGCGACAACGAGGAGCAGTGATCGGGGCCGACATGCCCAAAAGCATGCACCCCTGCCCACCTCTGGGACGCTGACGGTGAGGCCTCCCTGGTCCTGGCCCTGTGGTTCCCCTGTACCGGCTGCTCCCGACCTCCGAAACTGTGGTGAACGCCTGTTCACTAAGGTTGTCCCACCTACGACACTCTGGAGCAACAGTGCTTGACCTTGCAGGAACCTCGTCGATCGTCACCGGTGGCGCGTCCGGCCTCGGCGAGGCGGCAGCACGCCAGCTCGCCGCGCGCGGCGCCAAGGTCGTGATCCTTGACCTCAACGACGACAAGGGCGTCAAGGTCGCGGGCGACATCGGCGGCACCTACATCCGGGCCGACGTGACCGAGACCGAGCAGGTCATCGTCGGCATCGCTGCCGCAGAGCAGCTCGGCCCGCTGCGCACCGCCGTGGCTGCTGCCGGCATCGGCTGGGCGGCCCGCACGATCGGCCGCGACGGGACGTACGAGTCCGCGTTCAGCCTGGACGACTTCACCAAGGTCATCAAGGTCAACCTCATCGGCGTCTTCAACACGGTCCGCCTCGCGGCCACCGCGATGGGCCGGCTCGAGGCCGTCGACGCCGACGGCAGCAAGGGCGCGATCGTCACGCTCGCCTCGGTCGCCGCCTTCGACGGGCAGATCGGCCAGGCCGCGTACTCCGCCAGCAAGGGCGGCATCGTCGGGATGACCCTTCCGATCGCCCGCGACCTCGCCGCCATCGGCGTCCGCATCAACTGCGTCGCCCCCGGCCTCATCGACACCCCCATCTACGGCGAGGGTCCCGCGTCCGAGGCGTTCAAGGACACCCTCAAGCGTGACGTCGTCTTCCCCAAGCGCCTCGGCACCGCCGACGAGCTCGCCTCGATGATCGTCGAGCTGCTCACCAACACCTACGCCAACGGCGAGACGGTCCGCCTCGACGGCGCGGCCCGGCTCCAGCCCAAGTAGCCCTACAGCCAGTACGTCGCCGGCTCGTCCAGCGCGAGCGCCGCGAGCTGCCGACCGCACAGGGCGCCGACCACGTTGCCGGTGCCGCAGTAGCCACCTGCAGCGAAGACGCCCGGCCGCACCTGCCCGAGGAACGGCAGGGCGTCCGGCGTGTAGCCCACCGAAGCCGCCCACCGGTGCGTCACCTCGGCGGTCACACCGAGCTCCTCGCGTAGGAATTGGGTCAGCCGGGCCTGGACTCGTGGGGACGGCTCCGTCGAGGTGGTCTCCTCCTCGTCCCCGCCGGCGTCCCGGAAGCCGCCCAGCGCGAGCCGTCGGTCCGGGAGCTGCTGCCAGTACTCGAACCCGCCCCGCAGGTAGACCGGCCTGGGTACGTCGACCTCGTCGGTCGGCGCCGTCGCCAGCATCTGCAACCGGACCGACCGCACCTTTGTCGCCAGCTCGGGGAGCAGCACCTCCAGCCGGCCGTCGACGGCGACGATGACCGCCCCGCAGCGAACGGTCCCTCTCGGCGTGGTCACGAGATCGGGACCGATCACCTGTGCTGCAGTTCTCTCGAACAACCGGGCGCCCCTCTTGGCGGCCGCCGAGGCGAGGGTTCGGCAGCGGGTCAGTGGCTGCATGACGCCGTCGGCCGCAAAGAGCAGGCCACGGCCCTCGGGGCCGTCGTACTCGCTGACCGCGAAGCCGTCAGCTCTCATCGATGCGAGCTGGGCGGCGCAGTCCGCGAGGCCGTCAAGGGTGCGCTCGATGCGCAGGGATCCATGGCGCTGCAGGCACTCCGGGGTCGCCGCCTCGATCCGGTCCAGCTCCTCAAGAGTGCTCGTGAAGAGCGCCACCGCCCTGGCGCGCCCGATCGTGGCAACCATCTCGTGGTGTGGGTGAGCGAGTCCGGCGAGCAGGAAGCCACCGTTGCTGCCGGCCGCACCGCCGCCAACCTGACCCGCGTCGAGGCCGATGACGCTCACCCCCCGGTCGAGCAGCTCGCCCACTGCGGTCAGCCCTGACCCCCCAAGCCCGATGACGCACACGTCCGCCGAGAGGTCCCCTTCGAGCGAGGGCAATCCGCTTCGGGCCCCGTCCTCCCACACCGGTTCGGTCACCGCCCCATCATGCCTACTCGTTCGTCGTCAGGGCCTTCCCGACCTAGGGTTCGGTCATGACACGCATCGCGGTGGTGACCCTCGACGGGTTCAACGAGATCGACTCCTTCGTCGCGTCGTACATGCTCGGCCGGGTCGCGCGGCCCGAGTGGTCGGTCTCGATCGCCTCGCCCACGCCGCAGGTCACTTCGATGAACGGGGTCGTCGTGACGTCCCAGATGTCGCTCGAGGAGCTCCCCGAGATGGACGCCGTCCTGATCGGCAGTGGTTCCAAGACCCGCGCGTACGCCGCGGACCCCGCCTTCCTGGCCTCCCTTCGCCTGGACCCGACGCGCCAGGTGATCGGCTCGCAGTGCTCCGGTGCGCTGCTGCTCGCCAAACTCGGCCTGCTCGAGGGCGTGCCCGTCTGCACCGACCTCATCAGCAAGCCGTGGGTCGTCGAGGCAGGCGGCGACGTGGTCGACCAGCCCTTCTTCGCCGCCGGCAACGTGGCCACCGCCGGCGGCTGCCTGTCGAGCCAGTACCTCGCCGCCTGGACCATCGCGCGGCTCGCCGACCTCGAGACCGCCCGGGCGGCGCTGTTCTACGTCGCCCCCGTCGGAGAGAAGGTGGAGTACGTCGACCGCGCCATGGGACACGTCGAGGCCTTCCTCCCCACCCTTACGTCCTAGCGTTGGCGCCGTCACCCACCTGAGTTCCGTGGACGTCCCGGAGAAGGAGGCCTCGCCAGGCCCCTTGCGTCCTAGGCCGCGGGTCCGTTCACTGACCTACGAGGGCGGGCGACGGGGGACGCCGCGCAGGACCACGGCGGTCGGCTCCTGGAGAACCCGCAGGTCCAGTCGGGGGTCACCGCGGTAGACCACCAGGTCTGCCTGGGCGCCCTCGGTCAGGCCGTCGTGATCAAGCCACGAGCGCGCCAGCCAGCAGGTCGCCTCGAGCACGGCCGACGAGGGCAGTCCGGCCCGGGCGAGCTCCAGCGCCTCGTCGGCGACCCGGCCGTGGGCGAGGGATCCACCGGCGTCGGTGCCGGCGAACAGGGGGATGCCGGCTTCGTAGGCGGCCCGGACCGTCGCATGCCGGCGCGCGTGCAGCGCCAGCATGTGCGCCGCGTAGGTCGGGAACTTCTCCTGTGCTGCCGCCGCGATGTCGGGGAACGTGTCGATGTTGATGAGCGTCGGTACGACGGCGACGCCCCGGTCGGCCAGCAGCGGGATCGTCGCCTCCGTCAGGCCGGTGCCATGCTCGATGCAGTCGATCCCGGCGGCGACGAGGTCGTCCAGGCACTGCTCGCCGAAGCAGTGCGCCGTGACCCGCGCCCCCTTCTCGTGAGCCGCAGCCATTGCCTCGACGAGCACGTCCGCCGGCCAGCACGGCGCGAGATCGCCTGTGCCACGGTCGATCCAGTCCCCCACGAGCTTCACCCAGCCGTCACCGCGGGCGGCCTGCCGGCGTACCGTCTCGACGAGCTGGTCCGGCTCGATCTCGTCGGCGAAGTCCCGCAGGTACCGCTTGGTCCGGGCTATGTGCCGACCCGCCCGGACCAGTACCGGGAGGTCCGCACGGTCGTCGAGCCAGCGCGTGTCAGCAGGCGACCCGGCGTCGCGCAGGAGCAGAGCCCCGGCGTCGCGGTCGGTCAGGGCCTGCTGCTCGGCGACCTCGGCGGGCACCTCCCCCTGGGTGCCCAGACCGATGTGGCAGTGCGCGTCGACGAGGCCCGGTAGGACGAACCCCTCGACCCTGGTCACATCGCCGGCGGGGCGGTCGAAGGTGATCCGGCCGTCGATGACCCAGGCCTCCCGCCGGACGTCGTCAGCACCAGCAAGGACGGGACCGGACAGGTACAGCGTTTCGTGCGTCATGCCGCGACCCTCGCACGTCCATGGTTCGGGTCCAAAGCTCATCGGGTGCGGTAGAGGTCCCGCAGCAGGGCCACCTCGGCGCCATGGTGGATCACCTCGGCGTTGATGTGCAGCAGCACAGCCCACAGCGGGTACCGCTCGTTCGAGGACCCGGGCGGCCCCTGGTGCGCGCGGCCCAGCCTGTCCGGGGACGCCGACAGGACGCCCGCCGACCACTCGCCGTATGCGACGTCGATGAGGGCGAGCAACCCGTCCGCCGCTTCCGGCAGGGCCGTGGTCCACGTTCGGTCCCCGAAGTGTGCGCTGGCGCGGTCGGCGAGCGGGACGGCGAGGTGGCCCAACCGCCACTCCCAGTACCAGCTCAGCTGCTCGTGCAGGTCCTCGGCGGTGAGCATGGGTGCGAGTCTGCCGTGCCCGGGAACGGCGAAGGCCGCCCGGCAGCGGTGCTGCGGGGCGGCCCAGGGCTGGGGACTTAGTCGTCCCAGGGTCCGTAGTCGTTCATCGACTCATCTCTTCTCTGCGATGCCGCGCAAGGCTGCGCGGCGGGTCTTGGGTGGGCCGGGCGGCGTCCTCGTCGTTGAGGTGCCGCGCTCTGGCGTGCAGCGATGATTCCCGCTGTCCAACTAGAGCAACCGCTGCCAGTCCATCGGCATTCCCTCCCCAGACTTGAGGCCGGACGTCCGGTCCGGGCCGAGGCGATGAGTTCGGTTCGCGCCGGTCGTCCCCACGTCGTGAGCGATCAGCCCAGGACACCCGCCGTGGTGGTCGCCCTGTGGCTGCCCCTGCCGGCCGGG
This sequence comes from Mycobacteriales bacterium, assembly GCA_038230355.1. Classification (GTDB taxonomy): domain Bacteria; phylum Actinomycetota; class Actinomycetes; order Mycobacteriales; family SCTD01; genus RYN-111. The sequence goes on from JBBRNK010000020.1 coordinate 65,406, forward strand.
GAGGTCCGACGGTTGGCCGAGAGCGTGCACGCCCTCCTGCAGGGCCGGCACCCGGTGGTGTGCGACGTACGGGGGCCGTTGGACTTAGATGTGCTGGACCTGCTGGCCAGGCTGCGGCTGGCGGCGGCCCGGCAGCACACCGACTTGAGTGTCCGGCCGTGGGGGGACTGGGCGGGACTGCTGGAGCTGGCCGGGCTGGGAGGACTACTCGCGCCGGTTGGGCAGGCCGAAGCGGGGGAACAGCGCGGGGTCGAGGAAGTGGTGGATGTGCGCGATCTTCCCGGCTGACAGCTCAAGGACCTGGATCGACCAGCTCGTGTAGCCCCCTGCAGGGTCAGGCTTGTACTGCGCGTACGCCGGCAACCCGTTGGCCACCAGGGCAACCATGACCGAGTCCTGGCAGCCGCTGCCGTAGCCGAGGTACCAGTCGCGCAGCTCGTCTGCGCCCTTCAGCCACATCGAGAACGGCGGCATCGAGATGCTGGCGTCCTCGTGCACGAGCGCGACCAGCGCGGTGATGTCGTAGGCCTCGAAAGCCGTGACGTACCGCGCAAGCAGCGCCTTGTCGACGGCGCTCAACGGCTGCGGCGCGGTGTCGACCGTGCCGAGGGTGGCGCGGGCTCGCTGCAGGGCGCTGTTGACCGAGGCCACGGTCGTGTCGAGCAGCTCCGCGACCTCCGAGGCCTGCCAGCACAGGACCTCCCTCAGGATCAGTACTGCCCGTTGGCGGGGTGGCAGCGCCTGCAGGGCGGCCACGAACGCCAATCGGATGCTGTCCTGCAGGACGGCGTGCTGCGCTGGGTCGCCCGTCTCGGGGACGACGTCGCCGTCCGGAACCGGCTCAATCCAGGTGGCTTCGGGACGCGTCGCGGTCGGCGCTGTGGTGGCGGGTACGGGGCCCGACAGATCCATGGGAAGGGCCCGTCGCCCGCGTGCCCTGATGCTGTCCAGGCACACGTTTGTCGCAATCCGGTACAGCCAGGAGCGCACCGATGACCGACCTTCGAACCGCTCCAGCCCCTGCCAGGCCTTGACCAGGGTCTCCTGCACGGCGTCGTCGGCATCGAAGGCCGACCCGAGCATTCGGTAGCAGTACCCGCGCAGCTCGACCCGGTAGGTCTCGAGGTCCTCGAGCGACGGCGCGGTCGCCGCTGCCCCGGTCACGGCCTGGGTCATCTGCCCTCTTCCTGTCGCGGGTCGGTGAGGATCGAGTCTGCTACGACAACAGACGCCGCAACAGACCCGGGCTCATCGCCCACGACAGGGTCCGGCTGGCAGGCCGGGGTCCGACTAGGCCGACAGGGCCGGGTAGTCGGTGTAGCCCTTGGCGCCACCGCTGTAGAAGGTGTCCATGTCGGGCTCGTTCAGCTCGGCACCGGTGCGCAGGCGCTGTACCAGGTCGGGGTTGGCAAGGAAGCCGCGCCCGATGCAGAACAGATCGGTCGAGCCGGAGTCGACGGCCTCCTGGGCGGTCGCGAGGTCCGACGGACCGGTGAAGCCGGTGTTGAAGATGAACGTCCCCTCCCACTGCTTGCGCAACTGGTGGTGGAAGTCGGTCTCCGGACCTTCGACCACGTGCAGGTACAGCAGCCCGAGCGGGTTGAGCCCGGCGAGCAGGGCGGTGTAGGTCGCCTCGGTCTCGGTCTCGGCGATGTCGTTGAACGTGCCGGCCGGCGAGATCCGGATGCCGACCCGCTCCGGGCCGATCGCGTCGGCGACGGCCGTGGCCACCTCGATCACGAAGCGAGCGCGGTTCTCGGGGGAGCCACCGTAGGAGTCGGTCCGGGTGTTGGTGCTGTCGGACAGGAACTGCTGCAGGAGGTAGCCGTTGGCCGAGTGCAGCTCGACGCCGTCGAGGCCGGCGGCAACAGCCCGTCGCGCGGCGTCGACGAACTCGGCGACGACGCCGGGAAGCTCGTCGGTCGCGAGCGCGCGCGGCAGCTCGAAGGCCTTCATGCCCTGCTCGGTGTAGACCTCACCGGCGGGCGTGACGGCCGACGGCGCCACCGGCTGCAGGCCGGTGATGGCCTGGTGGCTGATGCGGCCGGAGTGCATGAGCTGCGCGATGATGCGACCGCCCCGGGCGTGCACGGCGTCGGCGACGAGGGTCCAGCCGGCGACCTGCGCATCGGTGTGCAGACCGGGGGTGTGGGGGTAGCCCTGGCCGACGGCGGACGGCTGGGTCCCCTCGGTGATGATGAGGCCGGCGCTGGCGCGCTGCGCGTAGTACTCGGCGGCCAGCTCGGTCGGGGCCTCACCGGCGCCGGCGCGGTTGCGGGTCAGCGGCGCCATGACGAGGCGGTTGTTCAACTCGAGCTTGCCGAGGATGAACGGTGCGAACAGGTCGGTCACGAGGACTCCATCAGGGTCAGGGGTGATTGCTCCTACAACCAACCCGTACCCAGTTCGATGCCCGATGCACCTGTCACGGCGGCTGTGACGAACGTCCCCACGTGGGTCCGCCGCGCCATTGCTCGCGCCGTCGCTCAGGCGTACGGTCGCGGGTGAGGGGATGGACAGGGCCGCGTCCCACTGCCAGGGTCCGTCGTTCTCAGTCTCAGTGACGAGGTGCCAGATGCTCAACGGAGCGGTCATCACGACCATTCTCCAAGTCCGCGACGCGGCGGAGGCCGTCACGTTCTACCGGGACCGCCTCGGCTTGGACTACGCGGGCCGCAACGGCGAAGGTCAGGAGTTGTTCTCTCTGGGCGGCGGCTCGGGACTCGCGCTCGTGCCCAGTCCGGAAGCGACAGCCACCGGTCGCACCGAGTTGTCCTTCGAGGTCGGCGACATCGGAGGGGAGATCCGGGATCTGGAAGGACGCGGCGTCACATTCGTCGACTACGACCTACCCGGTCTCAAGACGGTCGAGCACGTCTGCGTTCTCGGGTCCCAGAAGGCGGCCTGGTTCGAAGATCCGCACGGAAACGTCCTGTGCCTGCACGAGATCCTGCCGCAGCCGTAGAGGCAGGCAGTCAGCTCGCACGTCGGCGTGTCCACCGACCCCGCGAGGGCGGGCTGCACTCCGCTGCGAGTCGGCCTTCGACCAGTTGTCTTGACTCGTTCAAGAAAACAGGGAAGGCTCGGGGTGTGCCTATCGCGACCGACCTCGAGCAGTCGCTGCGTAGCGCTGCGCTGCGGGTGACGCGGCCCAGGGTGGCGGTGCTGTCCGCCGTACAGACCCATCCGCATGCCGACACGGACGCGCTCCTGCAGGCGGTCCGGGCCGACATCGGCGAGGTCTCACACCAGGCGGTGTACGACGTGCTGCGGGCACTGACCGGCGCCGGCCTGGTCCGCAAGATCGAGCCGCAGGGGTCCGTCGCACGGTACGAGTCGCGGGTGGGGGACAACCACCACCACGTCGTCTGCCGGTCGTGCGGTGTGATCGCCGACGTCGACTGCGCCACGGGCGACACCCCCTGCCTGACCGCGTCCAACGACCGCGGCTTCGTCATCGACGAGGCCGAGGTCGTCTACTGGGGCCTCTGCCCCACCTGCCTCCCCTGACCTCTGCTCCACCCCTGAACACCGTCACGTCCCGGAAGGAATCCCGTGCCTGAGAACCACGACGCCGTTGTCGGCGACATGCAGTCCGAGGCCAGCGAGGCCAGCTGTCCCGTCGCCGTCCGCCCGAACCATCCGACCGAGGGAGCGGGCAACCGCGACTGGTGGCCCAACCAGCTGAACCTCAAGATCTTGCGCAAGCACCCGGCCGTCGCCAACCCGCTCGGGGCCGCGTTCGACTACGCGGCCGCCTTCTCGACCGTGGACCTCGACGCCCTCGCAGCCGACGTCGACACGCTCATGACAACCTCGCAGGACTGGTGGCCGGCGGACTACGGCCACTACGGCCCCTTCTTCATCCGGATGGCCTGGCACAGCGCCGGGACCTACCGGGTCAGCGACGGCCGCGGTGGCGCCGGCGCCGGCATGCAGCGTTTCGCACCTCTCAACAGCTGGCCGGACAACGGCAACCTCGACAAGGCCCGCCGGCTCCTGTGGCCCGTGAAAGCCAAGTACGGCCAGAGCGTCTCCTGGGCCGACCTGATGGTCTTCGCCGGCAACCGCGCCCTGGAGACGATGGGGTTCACGACCTTCGGCTTCGCCGGCGGCCGCGCAGACGTGTGGGAGCCCGACGAGGACGTCTACTGGGGCCCGGAGGACACCTGGCTCGGCGACGACCGGTACACCGGTGAGCGCCAGCTCGAGGGTCCGCTCGCCGCGGTCCAGATGGGTCTGATCTACGTCAACCCGGAAGGCCCGAACGGTACGCCGGACCCGATGGCATCCGCCCGCGACATCCGCGAGACCTTCGCCAGGATGGCCATGAACGACGTCGAGACGGTCGCCCTGATCGCCGGCGGTCACGCCTTCGGCAAGGCGCACGGCGCGGCCGACCCGAACGAGTACGTCGGTCCCGAGCCCGAGGGCGCGCCGCTGGAGCAGATGGGGTTGGGCTGGAAGCAGAGCTTCGGCCGTGGCAAGGGCACCGACACGATCACCAGCGGCCTCGAGGGTGCGTGGACCGACACGCCGACCACCTGGGACAACCGCTACTTCGAGATCCTGTTCGGCTACGAGTGGGAGCTCGGCCGCAGCCCGGCCGGGGCGCAGCAGTGGCACCCGGTCGGTGGCGCCGGGATCACCGTCCCGGACGCCAACGACCCGTCGAAGAAGCTCGCCCCGATGATGGCGACGACCGACCTGGCGCTGCGTGTCGACCCGATCTACGAGCCCATCTCGCGGCGCTTCCTCGCGCACCCCGAGGAGCTCGCCGACGAGTTCGCGCGCGCCTGGTTCAAGCTGACCCACCGCGACATGGGCCCGATCCAGCGCTACCTCGGCCCGCTCGTCCCGTCCGAAAGCCTCATCTGGCAGGACCCGGTCCCGGCGGCCCCTGCCGAGGTCATCGGTGACGCGGACATCTCCGCCCTCAAGGAGCAGATCCTCGCCTCGGGCCTCACCGTCTCGCAGCTCGTCTCGGTCGCCTGGGCCTCGGCCTCGACGTTCCGCGGCAGCGACAAGCGCGGTGGCGCCAACGGCGCCCGGATCGCCCTGGAGCCGCAGAGCGGGTGGGACGTCAACGACCCGTCGTCGCTCGCTCAGGTCCTGCGGAGCCTGCAGGCGATCCAGGCCTCCTTCGGCAAGCCGGTCTCGCTCGCCGACCTGATCGTCCTCGGCGGCTGCGCCGCGATCGAGAAGGCCTCGGGCGTCAGCGTCCCCTTCACCCCAGGCCGCACCGACGCCACCCCCGAGCAGACCGACGTCGAGTCCTTCGCGCCGCTCGAGCCGACCGCTGACGGGTTCCGCAACTACCTCGGCAAGGGCCACCGGCTCCCCGCCGAGTACCTGCTCCTCGACCGGGCGAACCTGCTCAACCTCAGCGCCCCCGAAATGACCGTCCTCATCGGTGGCCTGCGCGTGCTCGGCGCCAACGCCGGCGGCTCCGCGGTCGGTGTCCTCACGGCCACCCCGGGGACCCTGACGAACGACTTCTTCGTCACCCTCCTCGACACCTCGGTGTCCTGGAAGCCGGCCACCGAAGACGGCCTGTACGACGGGACGTCGCCCTCCGCCTCCTGGACCGGCAGCCGCGTCGACCTGGTCTTCGGCTCCAACTCAGAGCTGCGGGCCATCTCGGAGGTCTACGCGAGCGCCGACGCGAAGGAGAAGTTCGTGCGCGACTTCGTCGCGGCCTGGGACAAGGTCATGATGCTCGACCGCTTCGACCTCGTCTGAGCTCCCGGCTGGTCCTGGTCGCTGCATAACCCCGCCGTCCGGGTCGGCCCTTCGTGGGCCGGCCCGGACGTCCGGCTTTCGCACGGAAACTCACGTGAGCGCCCCCAGGACCAGGTCCACGTCCTCGTCGTTGTTGTAGAGGTGGAACGACAGCCTTATCCGCCCGGCTCGTGAACTGAACCGGGCGCCCGAGGCAGCCAGGCGGGAAGGATCCGCAGCAAGGCTCACGATGGCGCTCGTGGACGGCTCGAGGTCCAAGCCCCGTCGCACCCGATCGGCCAGCCCCAGGTTGTGCGCGTGGATCGCCGCCACGCCGACGGACGTGATCAGCTCGAGTGCCGGCACCGACCCTGCCCAGCACGGCCAGGCAGGGGAGACGTCGTGCCTTCGGGCGTCGTCGGCCAGGGACACGAAGTTGGCGTAGAAGCAGGAGCTGGCGTCGGCAGCGGCATACCAGTTTGGCGCGAGGGGCGAGATCTCGTCCAGGGCCCGCGCCGACCAGGTCGTGAACGCCACTCCACGCGGACACGACAGCCACTTGTAGGCGCCGACCGTCACGACGTCGAACCGCGACGCGTCCAACGGCAGCCAGCCCACTGACTGGGTCGCGTCCAGCAGCGTCCGTCGCCCGGCCAGGCCGTCGACGTCGAGCACCCGACCGTCCGAGGACTGCACGACGGACGCCACGAGCCAGTCCGCGTCGACCGCCGCAACGTCATCGAGGTCGACCTGGATGCAGTGCAGGTCGGAACGCGACAGGAACGGCCAGGTGAGGGAGGTGAAGTCCCCGGACACCAGCGCGACCGTGGTGCCGGGAGTGAGCGAGGCGGCGACGGTCGCAGCCGTCACCGCTACCTGGGAGCCCATCGACACCGCGGAAGACGCGACGCCCATCAGGGAGGCGAACAGGGCACGAGACCGGCGTACCGGCTGGTCCCAGGCTTCGAGGTCGGCGCCACCGTCGCGCCACTGCGCGAGGTGCTCCGCGAGGGCTGTCAGCGTGCCGAGGGAGGGCAGCCCGCAGGTGGCGGTGTTGAGGTAGCCACGCGCACCGGGGAAGGACGTGGCGAGGTCGGCGTCGTGCAGCAACGCGGTGGTCATACCGTCAAGCAAAGCCTCGGAAGACCCCCAAGTACAGTGCGACTTCGTACGGTCATCCCATAGCAGTGCTTTTATATCTGGCATGGACCCACGAAGGCTGCTCGTGCTCAGGGAGGTTGCTCGCGCGGGGTCGCTCGCGGGGGCGGCGAGGGAGCTCGGGTGGACGCAACCGGCTGTCTCCCAGCACATTCGGCGGCTCGAACGCGACTGCGGCTCACCGCTGGTCGTCCGCGACGGCAGGGGCGTCGTGCTGACCGAGACGGCGGTCGCACTGACGCGGCACGCCGACGTGATCGCCGATCGGCTGAAGGCAGCCGACGAGGAGGTCGACGCCATGCGCGACCTCAAGCGGGGACGGGTCCGGTTGGCTGCCTTCCCGAGCGTCAGCGCGACCCTTGTGCCGCAAGCCCTGGCCGGCCTCGCGAGCCAGCACCCCGGCCTGGACGTGCGGCTGCAGGAGCTCGAGCCCCCCGAGGCGCTGCAGGCGCTGGCCGCCGGCGACGCCGACCTCGCCATCGTGTTCAGCTACCACAGTCCACTGGTCGATGCTCTGGTCGAGGTGCTGTTCGAAGAAAAGGTGCTGCTGGTGCTGCCGATGGGGCGGCGTACGCCTACCTCGTTGGCGGTGCTCGGGTCCGAGCACTGGATCGCCGGGTGCGCCCGGTGCCGTCTGCACCTCGTGGACTGCGCGCGACGGGCCGGGTTCGTGCCGGACATGCGCTTCGAGACCGACGACTACGTCGTTGCGCAGGAGCTCGTCGCGGCGGGCCTGGGGGTGACGGTGCTGCCGGAGCTGGCGTTGCGTGCCGTCCGCCACCCGGGCATCAGGACGGTCAGCCTGCCCGAGCTCGGGACGCGGACCGTGGAGCTCGTCGTGCGTCCCGGGCTGGAGCAGGTCCCGGCGGTGCGCGCAGCAGCCCAGGCCCTGCGTTCGGCGGCCTGACACCGGCCGCCGCGAGCCGACCAGGGACGTGCCCTTCTGCGCCGTTCCTGGCGACGTGTCTTGCCGTCCTGCGCCTTCCGGAGCCCGGTCGAGCGTGCGAGCCCTACGCATTGCAGAGGAAGGCAAGACACGTCGGCTTCGGCGTGGCCGATACCGAACTGGGCTTGCAAACCCATCGGTCCACCGCGCGTACGACCGTGCGCCATCGCTGAGTTTCACCGGCCCAGGGAGTCCTACGATCGCTGTCGACAACACCGGAGGTACCCGCGTGGCCCAGCTGCTGAGAGTGCAGAACTTCGGCGTCTCGAGTGACGGCATCAGTGCCGGCGAGGACCAGAGCTTCGAAAGACCGTTCGGGCACGTGGACCCCGGGAGGCTCTTTGCTTGGGCCGGGGCCACCGCCAGCTGGCCGATGCGCACCGACCCCGGCGGGAGCCGGGGCCTCGACGACTACCTGACGCGGGACTTCGCACACAACATCGGCGCTGAGATCATGGGTCGCAACAAGTTCGGGCCACAGCGCGGGCCCTGGGCCACCCACGAGTGGCGCGGTTGGTGGGGCGAAGAGCCGCCCTTCCGGACCCCCGTTTTCGTCATGACCCACCACGAGCGTCCGTCGTTCACGCTCTCCGACACCACGTTCCACTTCGTCGACGGCGACCCGGCCACCGTGCTCACACAGGCACGGGAAGCCGCCCGGGGGCAGGACATCCGGCTCGGCGGCGGGGCGACGACCATCCGAGAGTTCCTGGACGCCGACCTCGTGGACACCCTGCACGTAGCGGTCTCGCCGATAGAGCTCGGGTCCGGGGTCCGGCTCTGGCAGTCCCCGAACGAGCTGCTCGACCGGTTCCACCTCGACGTCGTCCCGAGCCCGAGCGGGGTGAGTCATCACCTGTTCTGGCGGAGGTGAAACCGCCGCAGCAGATGCGGGTGCATCCGCCTCACAGTGCAAACCTGCACGCAGACGTGAAGCGCGAGTGGCCGGACTGTTAACGGAAACGCTGGTGTACAACGCGAAACTGGTCCGATCCCGACACCCCCGTCGGAGCGGCGGTCCCTGGTGCCTAGCGTCGGACGGGCGGTCACCGACCTCGTCGCCCAGGCCGCCGCCCGAGCCCTAGCGGTACCCGGGGCGCCTTCGGTCGACGAAGTGGGTCGCGGGGAGGCCAGCCTCGCGGTGACGGTGCTCCACGACGCCGAGCCGCTCGGCGACGATCCTGCCTACGCCGCAGGCAAGCTCCGGCGCGGGCGGGAAGCCCTGCGGTGGACCGCCGCCGGCGGAGCACCGACCCGCTGGGTCCTTCACGGGGCGGGGATCTACAACGGCTGGAGCGACGAGCAGGTCGGTCACGGCGGCGCAGGGTGCCGGGGCGGGCACGTTCACGACGTACCGGACGGCTGGGTGGGTGGCGTGCGGCGACGAGGTGCACCGCCTCGTCGACGGTTTCCCGGAACGGCCTCGACCCGGCAGCGGCGCCGACCTGGACCTGATGGTCCGCACTGCCCGCGACCTGGCCGGCCATATCGCGGCGTCGCTCGACGAGCACGGGCGGCCGGTCTACTCCGTCGACGCCGTCACTGGCAGGCGGACCAGGGACGGCACCGGGCCGCGGCAGGTGCACGCGCTGACCGGGCTGGCCCTGGCGGGCAGGTTGCTCGACGAGCCCGGATGGGAGGAGGGGGCCACGACGGGGCTGCGGGGGTACCTGGACGACGTCGACCCGCGTCCCGGTGGCTTCGCGGTCTCGACCGGTGGAGCCCTCGCCGACGCCGTCCTGTATGCCGCCCTGGGCGACCCGGACCACCCTCTGCACCGGCACCCGGCGGTGACGCAAGTCGGTCAAAGGGGCTCTTCGTACCTGAGGTGGGTGTGACCGACTCGCGGGTGTGACCTGAGGGGCTGGGGGTCGAGGCCTTCAGAGGATCGATAGCGACCAAGCAATCGATCCGAAGGCCTCGACCGTGAACGAGCCTACGGCGTCTGTGGA
>JBBRNK010000021.1:0-71040 GCA_038230355.1 Mycobacteriales bacterium
GACTTCCTCGACGACGTGAGCGGCACGCAGGGCCTCGCCGGTGCTGCGGACGGGGTTGTCGTTCTCAGGCGATCTAGAGGCGAGGCTGACGCGGTCCTGCACGTCACGGGCCGCGACGTCGAGGAAGCCAACTACGCGCTGTCGTTCGCCAAGGAACTGGGCGCGTGGCAGATGCTCGACGGTCCGGTCGCGGAGATGACCACCACCGACAACCGGGCCGCCGTCCTGCGGTACCTGCGCGAACACGGCAACGCCACACCCAAGCAGCTCGCCGACGCCCTGGCGCTCTCACACGAAAACGCCAAAAAGCTCGCCCGTCGCATGGCCGACGCAGACCAGATCGACACCGACGGGAACGGCAGCTACTTCACTGCTGTCCCTCGGCTAGCCCTCGTGTCCCCTGTCCCCCATGTCCCTGTCCCCCTCAATCAGCACGGGGACAGGGACATGGGGGACACCCCCCACCAGTCCCCGGAGGAGTCCGCATGACCGACAACGCCCCGCCCGTCCGTCCCGACAACCCCAAGCACCTAACACGGCTGCAGATGCGCCTTATGCAGACCTACATCGAGGACGCCATCGACGCCTGCCCCGAGGAAGCCCGCTGCATCCTCTACGCCCGGATGCGCGCGGGTGACCTGAAGATCACGACCGACCTCAAGGTTGCCGCCCGGCCCGACGGGTCGGAGTTCCTCGACCTCGCGTACGTCGTGTCGACGCTCGCTGAAGACCGCTACGTCGAGTTCGCCATCATCCACGCCGACCGCCTGTGGATCACCAAGGAGCAGTACGACGAAGAGGTCCGACTCTGCGCGCACCTCAACGGCCTCGGCATCCCCGACGACCTGTCCGGCCTCGAGGCCTCCTGACCGCTGGGCCGCGCCGGGATTCGCGTAGCCGCCCAACCCCGGCGCGGTCGAGCACGGAGCGATTGCCGGTTGTTTCGTGGAGCGTTGTGCCACGATTCCCTCCCATACTTCGGAAAGGCCACGCTCATGCGCGCGATTCTCCTGGCCCCGCTGCTTCTGGCTGCTGCCTGCTCGTCGGGCACGTCATCCTCATCCTCCGACCAAGGGATCGTGTCGGCCTCCGCAACGGCAGCGAAGATCGGCTGCGTGTCATACGCCCCCGACGCTGCCAGCGGTCGAGAGCTGTTCGTGGCAGACAGTGGGACATGTACCGTCAACGGCACGTCGGTCACGGTCTACCGCTTCAGCAACAACGCGAGCCGTGACAACTGGATCAAGGCAGCGTCTAGCTTTGGGGCCGGCAGGTACGTCGTCATCGACCGTGGTGTCGTGACGAGCGACGATCAGGCGCTTGCGGACATGGTCAAGGCGAAGATCGGCGGGGAGATCCGGTCCTAGAGGCCGCTTCCTCGAGCGGAAGGGTTTGACCGAACAGACTTTCCGCACGCTTAGATACTTGCTTGCGCAACGGTGTCAGTGGTTCACTGTCTGTGAGGCGGCTACCTCCTAGAAGGACGTGCCCCTTGACCAGTCTCGCCGAGCAGCTCCGCGAGCGCCGCACCACCGCCCGCACCGCCGGGGATGAGATCCTGACCCGCGCCGCCACCGAGACCCGCGACCTCACCCCCGACGAGGCACGCGAATACGCGGACACCGTCAGCGAGACGCGCGAGATCGAGGACCGCCTCGAGGAGATCGTCGGCGGCGAGATCCGCGAGCTACGCGCCGCCCTCCCCAGCCACGCCGGACCCGTCGAGCACCGTGGCGGGCATGCCCTGCTTGCCGAGCTGCGTGCCCTTGCCGGCTCGGGATCGACCGGCGGTGGAGCGTTCACCCCGACCGACTTCCCCAGCTTCTTTTTCGACCGCCTCGCCGCGATGTCGGTGGGCCTGCGCTCCGGGTTCCGGGTCATCAGGACCGACCGCGACAGCGTCATCGTCCCCCGCTGGACGGCCGACACGTCCTCCGCGTGGACCGCTGAGGCGGGCACGATCACCTCGACCGACGGCACCGCGGACCAGATCACCGCCACCCCCCGCAAGCTCGCCGCGCTGCAAGCCATCTCGAACGAGGCCGTCAACGACAGCAACCCCGCCCTTATGGACGTCGTCGCCTCTGGCCTGGTCCGGTCGATGGCCCTCAAGGCTGACTTCGGCTTCTACGAAGGCAGCGGGACCGCCCCGGAGATCCGCGGGCTCAAGAACGTGGCAGGGATCGGTGCCATTTCGATGGGCACCAACGGCCTGGCAGCGGTCAACTTCGACCCGTTCGCCGACGCCCTCGGAACCCTCGAGCAGGCCAACACCGAAGGCCAGGCCATCGTCATGCACCCCCGCACCTGGCAGGGACTGCTCAAGATCAAGGAGATCTCCGGCTCGGCCAAGCCGGTCCTGCAGGACAGCGCCGGAGCAGTCAGCCAGGGCGTGCAGCGCAGCATCTACGGCGTCCCGGTCTACCTGACCTCGCAGCTCTCCACCACCGAGACGCAGGGCACCAGCTCGCTCGCCAGCTCGGCCTATGTGTACGACCCAACGCAGGTCGTCGCGGTGGTTCGGCAGGACGTCCGGGTCGAGCGCGACTCGAGCCGGCTGTTCAACTCAGACCAGAGCGAAATGCGCGCGATCTGCCGCATGGACCTCGTCGTCCCCAACCCGGCCGCGGTCGTCCGCATCGCCGGTCTGCTCTAACCGGTGGCCTGGTTCCGTCGGGAGGAACGCGCCAGCAACTTCGAAACAGCGTTCCTACCGACCACCAGCACCGACCTACACACCTGGTCCGGCCAGAACGTCAGCCCCGACGCCGCGCTACGCCTTTCCTCGGTCTGGGCGTGCGTCCGGCTGCTCACCGACACCATCTCCACGATGCCGGTCGACGTGTACCGCGCGGGCACCCTCGAGCCGCTCCCGACACCCGCCGTCATCGCCAGCCCCGCCGCAGGCAAACCCTTGCACGAGTGGCTCGCCGAAGCGCTCAACAGCCTGCTGCTGCGAGGAAACGCCTACGGGCTCATCACCGCCCGGTCCGGCGCGACCCTGCTCCCGTCCCAGGTCGAGATGCTGCACCCCGACCTTGTCAGCGCGGTCCGCACCGGCGACGGCCGCATCGAGTGGCGCGTCGGTGGCACCGTCGTAGACAAGAGCGAGCTGCTGCACATCAGGGCGCACCCCCGCCCCGGCTATCCGCTCGGGCTGAGCCCGGTGGAGTACGCCAGCCAGACCATCGGCCTGGGCCTCGCGGTGGAGAAGTTCGGCGCGCAGTTCTTCGGCGACGGCTGTCAACCCTCCGGCATCCTGCAGACCGGCCACTCCATAGACGCACAACAGGCCGCAGCCCTGCAAGCCCGGTGGATCTCCAGCCGCCGCAACAATCGGCTCCCCGCGGTCCTCTCCGGTGACATGACCTACACACCCGTCAGCATCGCCCCAGAGGAAAGCCAGTTCATCGAGTCACGGCACCTGTCCGTCAGCGACGTCGCCCGCATCTACGGTGTTCCTCCGGAAATGATCGCCGGTCACTCCGGTGGCAGCCTCACCTACGCGAACCTCGAGAATCGTGCGCTGGACTTCCTGCGCTACACCATCAGCCCGTGGCTCGTCCGCCTCGAGTACGCCCTCACGTCGCTGCTGCCCCGTAACCAGTACGTGAAGTTCAACGCCGGCGCGCTGCTCCGCACCGACACGAAGACGCGGTATGAGGCCCACAGCATCGGCCTCGCCGCCGGGTTCCTCACCATCGACGAGGTCAGGTCCCTCGAAGACCTCGCCCCGCTCGGCGCACCCGCACCCGTCGACCTCGAAGGAACCGGAGCCATCGCATGACGCTGCTCACCCGCGCCACCCTCACCGACCTCGAGCTACGCGCCGACGGCCGCACCCTCGTCGGGCTCGCCGTCCCCTACGACGTCGAAGCCCGGATCGGCAGCTACACCGAGATCTTCCGACGCGGCGCGTTCCTCGACGCCGTCGCCAACCCGGCCACCGTCAAGCTGCTCGGAGGGCACGACGCCAACGCCCTCCCGCTCGGCCGCGCCCTCACCCTGCGCGAAGACACCACGGGCCTGGTCGGGGAGTTCCGGGTCAGCGCCACCCGCGCAGGAGATGACGTCCTCGCCCTCATCGCCGACGGTGCAGTCAGTGGCCTGAGCATCGGCTTCATCCCGGCAGAAGGTGGCGACCGGTGGAACCGTGACCGCACCCTCGTCGAGCGCGTCAAGGCCGCCCTCGCCGAGGTCAGCATCGTGGCCTTCCCCGCGTACGCAGGCGCAGGCATCCTGGCCGTACGTGAGGCCCTACCGTCCCGCGCCCACCTACTCGGCCTGGCCCGGTGGCGGTAGTGCTGCTCGCCCGCACCTGCCTCGGATGCGGCACCGTCGTCCGAGGGCGCTCCCGGTGTGAGGCCTGCAGCAAGACAGCCGCCCGCGGCTACGGCTCAGCGTGGCAACGCACCGCCCGCGACCTCATCTCCGCACGACTGCGCTGCGCCCGGTGCAGCACGACCACCGACCTCACCGTCGACCACATCACCCCGCTGTCCAAGGGTGGGACCAACAACCCCAGCAACCTCCGCGTCCTATGTCGACCATGCAACAGCGGACGCAGCAACAACAGCCGCGAGTTCTAAGCATGGTCACTCAGCGTGACCGCCAAGCCTCACTTTGTGTTACACACTGCGTGGGCGATCGAGCACGGTCGGATGGCCCCCTCAAGTCAGTACCCGGACTTCGTGACGTCGTAGGAAGACGGCCCCTCGAGGACGGCCGACTGCCAGAACGCGGGCGACAGATAGTGCACTGTCCCGTCAGCTGTTTGCAGCTTCAGAACCCCGGCCTGGTCAAACGTTGGCTCGATGTCGATGTCGTCGTAGTGCTCAGTAGTTTGGTCCGCGGTTGTGACTGTGAGTTTCATAGCAGCACTTTCTCATGAGGGCCGGTCCGAAGGCCGCGATTACCGCCCCGCCCCTCGACCTGAGCAAGCTCCCGAAGTCCGGTGGCGCTCGTGTTATCCGCTTCGTCGAGACGTTTCTGCACGTCACGAAGGGCACCGGGGCGCGTAAGCGGTTCCGGCTCCGCGAGTGGCAGAGGGAGATCGTCCGGGAGCTGTTCGACGGCGAGCGACCCCGTCAGGGCCTGCTGAGCATGCCTCGAGGCCAGGGCAAAAGTTCGCTGGCCGCTGCCCTGGCCCTGTACGGGCTGTTCGCTGATGAGGTGGAGGGCGCGCAGGTCCTTTGTGTTGCGTCCGACCAGCGACAAGCCGAGATCGTGTTCAACATCGCGCGCCGCATGATCGAGCTCGAGCCCCGGCTCCTCGAGCAGGTCCAGATCTTCCGGGACAAGATCTACGTCCCGCGGACCGACTCGACCCTGATGCCGCTGCCCGCCGAGCCCGGAGCGCTGCAGGGCTATGACCCGTCGCTCTGCATCGTGGACGAGCTGCACGTCGTGACGGAGGCCTGCTGGGACGCTATGAGCCTCGCCAGCGGCAAGCGGGACCGCTCTCTGGTCCTGGCGATCTCGACGCCCGGTGCCGACAGCGACAGCGTCATGGGTCGCCTGGTCGAGCACGGCCGAGCCGGCGATGACTCCGCGTTCTACTTCCGGGAGTTCGCCGCCCCCGTCGGCTGCGCCCTCGATGACGAGGACGCCTGGACCATCGCCAACCCCGCCCTAGATGACTTCCTGCACCGTGACGCCCTGCGCGCGACCCGCAAGACCTCAAGGGAGGCCGCGTTCCGGCGCTACCGCCTCGGACAGTGGGCCGGTGAGATCGACCAGTGGCTCCCTGACGGGGCCTGGGCAGCCCGTACAGACCTCCGGAGCATCCCCGACGGTGCCGAGGTCGTCCTCGCCCTCGACGGGAGCTTCAACAACGACACCACCGCCCTGGTCGCTGCCACGGTCGGACCCCATCCGCACCTGGTGGTGGTGGGCTGTTGGGAACGCCCTGACGGGGTTGCGGACTGGCAAGTCCCCATCCTCGACGTCGAGCAGCAGATCCGAGACGCTTGCGCCCGCTGGCAGGTCCGTGAGATCGCCGCCGACCCGTTCCGCTGGGCACGCTCGCTGCAGATCCTCGAGGCAGAGGGCCTTCCGGTCCTGGCGTTCCCGCAGAGTCCGCAACGGATGACTCCCGCGACGACTCGGCTGTATGAGGCCGTGGTCAATGATGCGATGACGCACGACGGCAACGGACTGCTCGCCAGGCACATCAGTAACGCCCGCCTGAAGACCGACGCCCGCGGCGCACGCCTCGTCAAGGAACACCGGTTCAGCGCCCGCAAGATCGACCTCGCCATCGCCGCCGTGATGGCCCACGACCGCGCCGCCCAAGCCGTCCGCGTCGTCGAGCTGGCCATCTACTGAGCGCGTCCAGTTACGGGATCGTGGTGCCACCGTGGTGGCCAGTGCCCGAGATCCGTGGTGTTCCGTGGCAGTCCACTGTAGGTCGGACACCCGCTCTGACCTGGGGTTATGTACCTGGGTGGACTACCTCGGACCCCACTTAGCCGCACTCTTAATCAGCGGGTCCGGGGTTCGAGTCCCTGGCGGCGCACCACGATGACCTGGGCTTTCTCTCCGTGGAGGGAAAGCCCAGAGTCCTTTTACGATCAGGTGAGACCAGAACGGCTCCGACGGGCCCCGACGAGGTACGAGGCGGCTGCCGCGTCAGGTCTAGGGTCCGGCTCAGCAGGTATCCGGGCTGCGCGAGCGAGGGCGGGACGAGTGACCTACAGCTCCTACACGACGAACGACCCCAATCCCCTCAAGGCCAGGCTCCAGCGCGAGCGGCTGCAGCACGCGCTCAAGGCTCTCCGGCAGGACCGAGGCTGGACGGGTCATCTGCTGGACTTCGGCTCTGGAGACGGGACCCTGTGCCTGGCCGTCGCCACGCGTTACCCGCAGGCGCGCATTACCTGCTACGAGCCCGCCGAAAGCTTGCGTCACGAGGCCGTGCAGCTCCTTGCCGAGATTCCCCAGGCGACCGTGACGGCGACCCTGCTCGACGTCCCGCCGAGTTCGGTCGACGTGATCACCTGCTGCGAGGTCTTCGAGCACCTGCCGCCCCGCGAGACAGTCGAAGCGCTGGCGGCGATGCGCCGCTTGCTCGTCCCCTCAGGACGGCTCGTCGTGGGGGTACCCAACGAGATCTATGTGGTGGGACTGCTCAAGGGTCTGTTCCGCATGATCCGGCGCTACGGCGAATACGACGCGCGTTGGTCGACGGTGCTGGCGGCGGCGTTCGGGCGGCCACGAACCGATCGCCCGGTCGAGGACTTGAACGGGCTGCCGTTCATCTTCCCGCACACAGGGTTCGACTACCGGCAGCTTCGCGCACAGGTCCGGGCGGGAGGGTGGGCCATTGAGCGGACGTACGGCAGCCCCTTTGCCGCCGCAAGCTCCTGCTTCAACAGCGAGGTGTATCTGGTGCTTCGACGAGTGGCGTAGTGACAGCAGCCGGGGAACTCGCCGGGACGGGTCACCCGATGATGGTGCGCGGCAGCCTCAGCTGCGACATGTCTCACGGCCCGCCCGTCGCCGCCGATGGGCCTGGGGGAACTCGAGGACGGAGAGCTGTTGTGGGTGCACTCGGGCGGAGCGTCGGCGCGCGGATCGTAGGGGCGGCGATCTTGCTGCTCGCGATGATGGCGGTCGTGGCGGCGGTGGCGCTGCAGGGCTTCTCGACGCTGGAGAGGGACGCCAGCCAGCTCTCCCACGATCGGCAGGTGACCGAGCTCGCCGGTACCGCTCGGTTCCGCACGGCGGACTTCGCCGGCTGGCAGACCGGCTACGCCTTCGACATCGCCCGCGGGGTACCGCAGGCGGCGTCCGACGACGTGGGGCAGCGCAAGGAGTTCCTCGCGTCGACGGCTGCTTTCGCGAAGGATCTCGACGCGCTGAAGGCCGCTGGGCTGACCCCGCGGGAGTCCGGCCTGGTCACGGGCGCGCGCACCGAGTTCGGCAGGTACCTCGCCGTGGACCGCACCATGATTGCGGGGTATCGCAGCGGCAAGCCGGCCGCCGTACGTCAGGCTGACGCCTTGGCCTCGGGGGCAGCGCTCGAACACTTCGGCATCATGGCGACCGCAATGGCAGACCTCGTGGACACCGTACGGAGGGCGAGCACCGCAACCGTCGCCAAGGACGCCCGTCAGGCGAGCAGCAGCCGGACCGTCACGGTCATCGTCGCGCTGCTGGCCCTGGGCCTCGGCTGCCTCGTCGCCGTCCTCGTGACCCGGTCCGTAACGCGGCCACTGCGCGGCGTCGTCGAGGCACTGCGGCGCTTCGGCCAGGGGGACCTCACGGTGGCGATGCCGGTCTCGGGGCGTGACGAGCTCGCCGAGGTGGCGGCGTCGGTGAACCAGGCCGCCGCTGCCGTCCGGGAGACGATGCAGGCGGTTGCCGACACGTCCCGGGACCTCGCCTCGGCCAGCGCCGAAGTGGACCAGACCTCGAGGCAGATCGCGGGCTCCGCTGAACAGTCCGCGGCGCAGTCCGACGTCGTGTCTGCAGCGGCGGAGCAGGTCTCGCGCAATGTGCAGACGGTCGCTACCGGCGCCGAGGAGATGAGTGCGTCGATCCGCGAGATCGCGCAGAGTGCCTCCGAGGCGGCGGGCGTCGCGGCGAGCGCCGTCTCCGTGGCAAACGCCACGAACGAGACGGTGACCAAGCTCGGGATCTCGAGCACGGAGATCGGCAAGGTGCTCAAGGTCATCACGAGCATCGCCGAGCAGACGAACCTGCTGGCCCTGAACGCAACCATCGAGGCGGCGCGTGCCGGCGAGGCCGGGAAGGGCTTTGCGGTGGTCGCCAACGAGGTCAAGGAGCTCGCTCAGGAGACGGCGAAGGCCACCGAGGACATCAGTCGCCGCATCGAGGCGATCCAGAACGACACCGCCGGCGCCATCGAGGCCATTGCACAGGTCAGTGTCGTCATCGGCCGCATCAACGACTACCAGACCACGATCGCCAGCGCCGTCGAGCAGCAGACGGCCACCACAAACGAGATGTCGCGAAGTGTTGCCGAGGCGGCCACCGGATCCGCGGAGATCGCGCTCACCATCGGGGGTGTCGCTCGGGCTGCATCAACGACGAGCAGTGGCGCCCGACTGAGCGTCGAGGCCGGCCAGCAGGTCGCGCGCAGCACCGAGGCCTTGCGGGAGCTGGTGGGTCGCTTCACCCTTTAGGAAGGCCTGCGCCCACCAAGGGACCTTCTGCCCTGTGCGGCACGACGTGATCATGGTGTCGTGATGAGGTGGCCACACGGCCGCCCGTCTGAGGAGTCGCCATGGACCAGGTACGCAGGACGCCAGCGACCCCGACCGAGCACCAGCACCTGCTCGCGACGTTCCCGACCTACGTCGGTGCCGAGCAGCTCGTGGAGGTCCTCTCGGACAAGGGGTTTCCGGTCGAGCACGTCCAGATAGTCGGCAACCACCTTCGCTCCGTCGAGAAGGTGACGGGAAGGCTCACACCGCTCCGCGCCGCCAGCGCGGGAGCGGCCAGTGGCGCCTGGGTCGGGCTGTTCATCGGCCTCGTCCTGGGCCTGTTCAGCAACAACAACCTGCTGGGCCTGCTCATCAGCAGCGCGCTGATGGGAGCCATCTGGTTCGCCAGCTTCGGTTTCTTCGCACAATGGGCAACGCGAGGACGCAGAGACTTCGCGAGCACCAGGAGCTTCGAGGCGACGAGCTACGACGTGCTCGTCGACGAGTCCTTCGCCGACCAGGCCATCACCGTCGCCGGCCTGCTGTGACCCACCGCTGCCCTGCCTGAGCGTGCTTCAGGCCCCGACCTTCGGCGCACACTCCTGCCCCGCCGAGGGTCGGTCTGGACGGGACTGCCCCGCCGGGCACGCGCACCCAGGGATCGGGCAGCCCTGATCTGCCCAGTGGTCGTCCATCACGCAGTACAAGCTGAGGTAGCGCAGCGACCTGGACCACCTGCTTCCGCAGGCCGAGCAGCCGTTGGGCTCCAGGGAGACGGAGAAGAAGTTCGGCTTGCAGCGCAGCGCACGTGGCTGCGGTATCAGAGTCATGAGCATTCCAGCGGACGTACGGCCCGAAGCACCTGACAGAGCGACGCACACCGGCACGGCAGGGCAGTGACGGGTTCTCAGGTCGGCTGGTCTTTCAGCGGCCCAACTCTACCGCCTGTGCCTGCCAATGGTCAGGATCCCGCGTTGTTCCGCGACCGCGCCGCACTGATCGCCTTATCCACCAGCTCGCGCGCGACATCCGCCAGCTTCATCGAGCGCGCCTGACTCAAGGTGCGCAGCCGCTGGAAGGCTTCCGCCTCGCTCACCCCACTGCGGCTCATGACCACACCCATGGCCTGGTCGATGGTGGCGCGACTGGTCAGGGCTCTCTGAAGCTGGGCGACCAGGCGCTCGGCCCGCGCCAGCAGCTGGGCGTTATACACGCTGCCGGCTGCCTGAGAGGCAAATGCCTCACCGAGCCGGACCGCCGTCGTGTCGAAGGTGCCTTTGGGGTGCGCGTAGATGTTGAGCGCGCCCACGACCCTGTCCTGTAGGAGCAGGGGGAGCGAGAGCGCGCTGTGCACCCCCAGTCGTCCCACGCGTGGCCCGAAACGGGGCCATTGCGGCTCCCCACCCAGGTTGCCGGACGTAAAGGTGCGAGCTTCGGCGACGGCGCTGACGCAAGGCCCTTCGCCGAGGCGGTACTGGACGTCGTCAACGTCGCGGACGAACTCGGACGTGGCGACGACGGTCTGTGGCCGGTCCTGTTCGAGCAGGGTCAAGCCGGCTCCCTCGGCTCCAGGGATGGCGTGCACGGCAAAGCCGGCCACCTTCACGAGGGTGTCTTCTAGGGGCCGGTGCCCGCCGAGCAACCCGCTCAGGCCATGCAGGCTCGCGGTCAACTCGTCATCTTCGTCGGGCATGTCGTCCTCCGGGACGGGAGACCGCAACCAGGAAACAGCTCTGGCGCCGATGTGGGCACGTCGGTGCTGGTCGCAGACGGCTCGACAACTGGGCTTGCCAGGTTTCGGAGAGACCTCCATCGAGGTGCGGCTTGCGCGGCGACCTCGTCCCTGGCTGGCGATGACCTCGTCCCGCTCATGGTAGACCAGGCTACGGCGCCAAAGGCGCGACCGATCAGTGGGTCGTCGCCGGAGCTGGACCTGTCAGTGCTGGTGGTTGACGGCCAGCTCCAGGGCCTCGGTGAACCAGGGCGTGAAGGTGTCAGGGTCGTGCGCCAGCTCGACCGCGAGGTCATCAAGGGACACGGAGCGGGTCTCAGCCACCTCTGCGGGGTCGGGCACGAGTACCGAGCCAGCGGCAAGGCGACCGACCAGGACGGTATCGAGCTCATGCTCCACCAAACCCGAGGCGGCATCGACGGCGCGGTAGGCGAAGCTGCCTGCCACGGCCAAGGTCACCCTGACGCCGAGCTCGGCGAAGGTGCGTCGTTCGGCCTGACTGACGACGTCGGCGCCCGGCGCGGGGTGGCCGCAGCACGCGTTGGTCCAGCGACCGCCGAAGTGGTACTTGCTGTCGGCCCGGCGTTGCAGCAGGACCCGGCCGGCCGGGTCGAACAGGAAGGCGCTGAACGCCCGGTGCAGTCGCCCAGGTGCCTGGTGAGCGGCAAGCTTCTCGCACGACCCCAAGGGCTTCCCATCGACCGTGACGAGCTCGACCTCGGCGCTGACGGCACGGTCAGCGAACAGCGCACGTGCCTGGACGATGACCGCCTCGCGAACCAGTCTTCGGTCTCGCCCCTGCGCCAACCAGCCCTCTTCGGCGTACTCCAGGACCCACTGCATGGCGACCTTGTCCCTCAGCACAGTTGCTCGAACCCCAAGCGGGTACCCCGGACAGCATGCACCAGCGCCGCCTGCGATGCGCAGCCGACCAGGTCCCGTGGCCCTGGTCGCGCGCTGCGCTCGTCCCGATCGGCCGATTCGGCGAGACGAGTCATGCGGCGACGAAGGCGAGCGCCGGCCAGGAAGCTTCCGTCGCCGGGGATGGAGACGACCTCGTTGGCGAGCGCGGCGTTCGCGAGGTATGCCCGTGTGTCGACGCACGGCCCTGCACCGATGTCGCTGTTGCGCGCGAGGGTCACCCTTGCTCCCTCGCCTCGCAGGAGGGCTGGGCTCGCACGGACGGTCGCCGCCCCGCGATGCCCCCTGCGACCAGGCGTGGCGAGGGTCACAACGGGGCACACCTGCTGATCATGGTGATGTCGGAGTGGTTCCTGTCGGCGGCAGAGCGTGGCAACCCGGCGACCCGCCTCGACACCCGACGAGGGACCTCCTGGTCGACGGGCAACACGGCCACGCCGCTGGTGCACGGCGCGGCCTACTTCACCGAGCTCCTGCACGCCCTGGGCCAGCTCCAACCCGGCGACCTCGTGCTGTTCACCGACTGGCGCGGCGACCCCGACCAGCAGCTGTCCCAGCACGGGCCCTCAGTGGGCACAGCGCTCTGCCAGGCCGCCGAGCGCGGCATCGACGTGCGCAGCCTCGTCTGGCGCTCCCATCTGGACCACCTGTCGTTCAGCGCGAAGGAGAACCGGCACCTCGGTGAGGAGATCGAAGCGGCCGGCGGAGAGTGCCTGCTGGACATGCGGGTCCGCACGGGCGGCTCGCACCACCAGAAGTTCGTCGTGCTCAGGCACCCGGGTCGTCCGAACCTGGACGTGGCCTACGTCGGCGGTATCGACCTGTGCCACGGCCGCAGGGACGACGCCGACCATGCCGGGGACCACCAGAGCCAGCCGATGGCCGCCGTCTACGGACCTGCCCCCCCGTGGCACGACGCGATGGTCGCTCTACGCGGACCCGTCGTCGGTGACGTGGAGACCGTCTTCCGGGAGCGGTGGGACGATCCCCAGCCGCTCACCCGCAGTCCCGTGCACCGGGTCGCCGACCGGCTGCGCGGGGAGGACCGGAAGGGCTCCCCCCTTCCACCGCAGCTTGCTGACCCCGCACCGACCGGCACCCACGCCGTGCAGCTGCTGCGCACCTACCCGCGGCGCGCAGGCGGCTACCCGTTCGCACCGAAGGGCGAGCGTTCCGTGGCCCGGGGCTACACCAAGGCCCTGTCGCGGGCGCGCCGCCTCGTCTACCTCGAGGACCAGTACCTGTGGTCCTCCGAGGTGGCCGAGACCTTCGCGACGGTTCTGCGCGAGCAGCCCGCGATGCGCGTGATCGCCGTGGTCCCGCACCACCCCGACCAGGACGGGAGGTTCTCCCTGCCACCTAACCTCGTCGGGCGCAGCCGGGCGCTGGCCCTGATGCGAGCGGCGGGCGGTGACCGGGTCGCTGTCTACGGCATCGAGAACTCGGCCGGCACCCCGGTCTACGTGCACGCCAAGGTGTGTGTGATCGACGACGTGTGGGCCACCATCGGCAGCGACAACGTCAACCGGCGCTCCTGGACCCATGACAGCGAGCTGAGCGCGGCCGTCGTCGACGAGCAGCACGACCCGCTCAGCCCCAGAGACCCCGGCGGTCTGGGGGACGGCGCCCGCCGTTACGCCCGAGGACTGCGGATGCAGCTCATGCGCGAGCACCTCGATCTCCCCAACCTGGGGGGCGCCGACGACCTCGCGCTGCAGGACCCGGACGTCGCCTGGGACGCCTTCCGGACCTCAGCGTCAGACCTCCAGGCCTGGTACGACGGTGGCTGCGGTGGGCCGCGGCCACCGGGGCGGCTGCGTCCCCTGCAGGACCCGCCGTTGTCACGGTGGACCACGCGGTGGGCGACGGTTGCCTACCACTACGTCTACGACCCGGACGGTCGACCGCGGAGGCTTCGTCGTACCGGGGAGTTCTGAGCTACGACAGGCTGCCGACGGCATGGGCGATGACCAGCAGCGAGGGGACGAGGGCAGAGGTCGGCTGGAGCGCCATCAGCCTGTGACCACCTCGCGCCTGCTGCCGTCGATCCGCCTGGTCCAACCCCGCGCGTCCAGGTGCTCCAGCAAGGGGATCGCCACGCGACGGGTCGTGCCGAGAGCCGCGCGAGCGTCGCTGGTCGTGAAGGGCTGCGCCAGGCCGGCCAGGACACGCATGGCCCTGGCGGGCGCGTCCGGCAGCAGCACGACGTCACCGACCCGGAGCAGGCGCCCGAGTCGCTCCGCCGCGGCCACCTCCTTGACTCCCAGGCCGAGCACCGCCAGCTCGGGCACCTCCGGCGCCGCCAGGAAGTCAGCGCGCAGGCGCAGCTCGAGGGCCGCGACGGCTGGCTCCGCCCGGCCGAGACCACCCTCGACGGCCAGTCGCACCCGGCCTCCCTCCCGGGTCAGGCCGACCTCCCGGACCAGCGCAGGCAGCAGCTCCCGTGCCGGCAGACCGAGCACCTGGCTCACCTGGGTCTCTGTCGGCCCGGGCGACAGCGGGTCCTCAACCGCGGCTCGTTCGACGACCTCGATGGTGGCAGCAAGCCACTCCCCCCAGCGCTTGCGCGAGACCCACCACGGCCCCTGTACGACGACGTCATCGGCGCTGGGTTCTCCCACGACGCCGAGCCGCCGGAGGTCCTCGGCCAGGACAGCCCCGCGCCGCGCCACCTCCGCGGTCAGGTCGGGTCGCGTGTCGACCAGGGCAAGGTCCGCCCCCCGGCGTCCGGCCGCTCCCCTGCGCCGCAGATCGGGGGGGTCGGCGTCCAGGACGACCGCCCCGCTGACGACCTTCTGACTGCTCGGCTCACGCAGGACCAGCCGGTCACCCGCCCGCAGCGGAAGGGCTCTGGCCAGCGTCAGGCGCGCATGACCGTCGTCGAGGCGGCGGGCGCGGGCGGCAACGGCGGCGGTCCCGACGTGGACGACCAGGTGCTCCGGCGGCTCGCCCACCGTCGTCAGCCGCACGTCGCACCGGGGTGTGCTCTGCCAGTGACCGGGTGCCAGAAGGGCCTGCCCGCGGACGATCTCGTCCCGGTCGAGCCCTCTCAGGTTGAGGGCGACCCGGGCCGGCCCGGTCACCGCTTGCGCCGCTCGGCCCAGGCTCTGCACGCCCCGTACGCGGACCACCCGACCGTCCAGCTCCAGCTCGTCACCGACCGCCACGGCACCTGCGCCCAGGGTCCCGGTCACGACGGTTCCGGCACCCTTGATGGTGAAAGACCGGTCCACCCACAGCCGGACCGGTCCGTCGGTGTCAGGGGCGGGAGCAGCCAGGACGAGGCGGTCGAGGGCACCTCGCAGCTGATCAAGACCGACCCCGGTACGTCCGCTCACGGTCACCGCCTCCACAACACCCAGGCTGCTCGACGCCAGCCGGTGGAGCGCATCCACGGTGGCCGGACCAGGATCTGCGAGGTCGCTGCGGGTCACGACGAGCAGGCCGCGGTCGATGCCGAGGGCCTCGACGGCAACCAGGTGCTCCTGCGTCTGCCGCCTCCAGCCCTCGTCGGCAGCGACGACGAGCATCACCGCCGGAGCCGGGCCGAGCCCGGCCAGCATGTTTGCGATGAAGCGCTGATGTCCTGGTACGTCGACGAACCCGAGTACCTCACCCGACGGGAGGGTGGTCCAGGCGTAGCCGAGGTCGATGGTCATCCCGCGTTCACGCTCCTGTGCCCAGCGGTCGGGCTCCATCCCGGTAAGCGCCCTGACCAGCGTCGACTTGCCGTGGTCGACATGGCCGGCCGTCGCTAGGACATGCACGCCAGCAACGCCTCGGTCAGCGCGACATCAGCCTCGGGTGGGACACAACGCAGGTCGACCAGACAGCGGCCATCGACGACCCGGGCCAGCACCGGGGTCGCCCCGACCCGCAGCTGCTGCGCCCAGGCGGCGGGTACGGCGACCGCCCATCCCGGCAGGGGCACGCCGGGGGCGCCGCCGCCGCCGACAGCGCCGTCGACGGGCACGACCTCCGTGCCGACCGCGCGCGCAAGGGCATCGGTCCGCTTGCGCAGAGCTGCCCTCGTGCCCCGGATCGCCTGCCACACAGGCGGAACCGGTCCGGTCAACGTCGCCTCCAGAGCGGCGAGGGTGGTCTTGTCGCAGCGGAAGGCACGGTAGAGCGGGTGCTTCCTGAGCTGGCTCAGGGGCTGGAGCTGCCCGAGCACCAGCCCCGCCTGTGGCCCACCGAGGAGCTTGTCACCGGAGCAGGTCACGAGCGCGGCTCCGGCCCGCAGGGCCGAGGAGACGTCCGGCTCGTCGGGCAGCAGCGGGTCGCCGGCGAGCAGCCCGCTGCCGACATCAGCCACCACCGGCACCCCCAGACCGGCAAGCTCCGCGACGCCGACACTGCTCGTGAACCCCACCACCTGGAAGTTGCTCGGGTGCACCTTCAGGATGCAGCCGGTCTCCGGCCCGACCGCCTCGCGGTAGTCCGCCAGGTTCGTCCGGTTGGTGGTCCCGACCTCCCTCAGTCTCGCGCCCGTCGACGTGATCAGGTCCGGAAGCCGGAAGCCGTCACCGATTTCGACCATCTCACCCCGGCTGACCAGCACGTCCCTCCCCGCCGCCAGGGCTGTCGTTGCGAGCACGAGGGCCGCGGCTCCGTTGTTGAGGGCCAGGGCGCCCTCCGCAGCCGGAACGGCCGACAACAGGGCCGCAACGGCGCCCCTGCCCCTGGTGGCGCGGGAACCCGAACCCAGGTCGAGCTCGACGTCGACGTAGCCGGACGCCCGGACCATTGCCTGCACAGCCGCCTCCGACAACGGGGCGCGGCCCAGGTTGGTGTGGAGCACCACCCCGGTCGCGTTCAGGACCGGGCGCAGGCTCGTCGCGGAGGCGGGGAGCAGTCCCACGACCACCGCCACCATGTCCTCCGGAGCGACCGCGCCCTGCCGGACCTGCTCCTGCACCGAGACGACACAGGCCTTGACGGTCCGCGCGCCGAGCCTCGACGCGGCAGCGACGAGAGCGGGCGCTGCCAGTACCTCGTCGGTGCGGGGCACCCGGCGTCGTACGTCCGTCATGCGCACTCTCTGTTCGGCGGTATGAGCCGAGTGAACCATCCCCGCGAGAGGGCCACTCCCTGACCCCGATCTGAACGCATAGGTCTGCTACGACGAATGAGCAGGACGACCCGGCACGGCGTCGTCATCGTAGGGCTCACACGCAATGCTTCACGGGGACGAAGGAAGACGCTGATGGTGCTGACCCGACGAAAGCTGACGGTGCTTGCGGTCGTGGTCGCGGTAACCGCGGTCGTCGTCGTCCAGCAGGTGATCGGCGGCGGTTACGCCCACCGCACGGGCGCGGTCATCCGTCCTGACGACCCGGTGGTCGCCGCCGCCGGAGACATCGCCTGCGACCCCACGACGGCCGCCTTCCACGGCGGCCAGGGGACAGCGGAGCTCTGCCGGCAGGCGGACACCGCACGACTGGTCCTGTCGCTGCACCCGACGGCCGTCCTCACGCTCGGTGACAACCAGTACGAGTGCAACACCAGCACGGCTTTCGCCGCGTCGTACGAGAAGAGCTGGGGCGCGTTCAAGGACATCACCCACCCGGCCATCGGCAACCACGAGTACGGCAAGCCCTGCCACCGCAACGACGCCACCCCCTACTTCGACTACTTCTCCCAAGCCGCCGGGCCCCGCAACCAGGGGTGGTACTCCTTCGACGTCGGCGCCTGGCACCTGATCGCCCTGAACTCCGAATGCAGCTACGGCAAGGGAGAGCTGGCCGTCGGCGGATGCAACACAGGCAGCCCGCAGGTGGAGTGGCTCGCCAAGGACCTCGCCGCCCACCACAACGCCTGCACCCTCGCGTACTGGCACGAGCCCCGGTTCTCAAGCGGGGAGCACGGCGACGCCGAACAGATGACGACCATCTGGAACGACCTCGTCGCCGCCCGGGTCGACGTGGTGCTCTCGGGCCACAACCACGACTACGAGCGGTTCGAGCCGCTCGGCTCAGCACCCATGGACAGCGCCTCACCCGGCAGTGGCCCTGTCTTCCAGAACCCCACCCCCGACAAACAGGGGATCCGTGAGTTCGTGGTGGGGACCGGCGGCAAGAACTTCTACTCCTTCGCCGCCCCCATGCTGAAGGGCGAGCAAGTGCGGGCGGACCACACCTACGGCGTCCTGCGGCTCGCACTGCACGCCAACAGCTACAGCTGGGACTTCAAGCGTGCCTCGGGAAACCCCTTCGTCGACCGGGGAAGCGGCACCTGCCACTGAACCGCCACCGAGCTGGCGGAGGCGGAAGGGAATCGAACCCTCCAGGCCCAGATCCTGGACCTCACCGGTTTTGAAGACCGGGGGCAGCACCAGCCAACCGCACGCCTCCGAGAACAACCCTAGGGCGCCCGTGCCCGAGGCCTGACGTACGTTCGGCCCATGCGACTCACCTCCTACGCACACGGCGGCGGTTGTGCCTGCAAGATCCCGCCCGGCGAGCTCGAGGACGTGGTGCGAGGGCTGGTCGGCCTCGCTTCGCCCGACCTGCTGGTGGGTCTGGACGACGGTGACGACGCCGCCGTCTACCGGGTGGACGAGCGGACGGCGGTCGTCGCAACGGCTGACTTCTTCACCCCTGTCGTCGACGACGCCTACGACTGGGGTCGGATCGCTGCGGCGAACGCCCTGTCCGACGTCTATGCGATGGGTGGCCGGCCCGTACTCGCGGTCAACCTGGTGGGCTGGCCCCGTGACGTGCTCCCCTTGGAGCTGCTCACCGAGGTGCTGCGGGGTGGGCTCGACGTCGCCCGGGAGGCCGGCTGCCATGTCGCCGGCGGTCACAGCATCGACGACCCCGAGCCGAAGTACGGCATGGCCGTCACCGGTCTCGCCGACCCAGATCGCCTGCTGCGCAACGACTCCGGTACGGCGGGGCTGCCGCTGACGCTCACGAAGCCGTTGGGGGTCGGCGTCCTGAACAACCGCCACAAGAGCACCGGCGACGTCTTCCCTCAGGCCGTGGCAACCATGGTGGCCCTCAACAAGGATGCCTCCGAACGCGCCCTCGCCGCCGGCGCGCAGGCAGCCACAGATGTGACCGGGTTCGGGTTGCTGGGCCACCTCTACAAGCTCGCCCGCGCGTCGGGCGTGACCGCGGTCGTCGACGCCGCGGCCGTGCCCTATCTCGAGGGCGCACGCGAGGCCCTGAGGGACGGCTACGTCAGCGGGGGGACCAGGCGCAACCTGGAGTGGGTCGCGCCGCACCTGCTGTCCCAGGTCGACGCCGACGAGCTGCTGCTGTTGGCGGACGCGCAGACCAGTGGCGGCTTGCTCGTCGTCGGTGAGGTGCCCGGCTACCCGGTCGTCGGCCACCTCGAGGAAGTCGGCTCGTCCCTGCTGCGGGTCCGCTGACCCCATATCGTTCGTCAGGCCAGGCGGGCATCCAGTCGCTCGCGCTGCGGAACCACGGTGTACCGAGGGTCGCGGGCGGATTCCTGACCGGCCTCGAAGATGGCGAAGCGGGTGCAGGCGGATCCGGACAGCAACGCCGCACCCGACAGGACTCCGCACCCCCGTGACCGCCGGGCTCCGAGCGCTGACACCGCTCCCAGGGCAGTGAGGCGCTCCGCGGCTCGCCAGAGCCGCCCTGGTCTGCCCTCGTGCAGGGCCTCGGCGGCCAGCCCCATCGAGCGCTCCATCCGGCGTTCCATGCCGAGCTCGAGCAGTGCCCCACCGATCGCCAGGCGCTGGGCCGGTCCGGACTCGGCGACCGGTGACGCCAGCATTCCCAAGCCTCCCGAGGCCGCTGCCGCAGAACCGACGAAGACGAACGGCAGCTCGCGGTAGGCCTCGTGCCAGGCCGGCGTGGCCGTGTCCGCCAACAGCACTGCGGTGTACGACGCGACCGCCGGGGCCATCAGCGCCGCCGCCAAGCCGGCTGGCCGCGCGAGTGGGGCCAGCAGCCGACCGAGTCGACCCGCAGGGAGCTCGGCTGCTCCGGCCAGACCCGCCATCGGGCCGTAGAGGGTGAGCAGCCAGGTCCCCATGGACATCGGCGAGGACGGCTTGGCCACGCGGAGCATGTTGGCGAAGCGCGACGGTCGGCCGAGGTCGTGCACCAGCGCCGCCATCGAGGCCGAGATCGCTGCCAGGGCCGCTACTCTGCTCGTCCGGCGCAGCCCCGGCCGAGCCGTCAGGTCGGCGCCCGCGCCCAGCAGCGACGACCCGGCCGCCAGACCACCGAGGAACAGGTAAGCGGGGATGTCGTCCGTCCAGGGCGAGGCCTTCAGGACCGGGCGGCCGTAGTAGGAGGTGAACGTGGCCGGCGGCACCATCGGCCGCTCACCCCGCTCACCCCGCCCGCCACCGCGGCCCCCGCCCCGTCGACGGCGCGTCGGCACCTCCGGCTGGCTCACGAGCCAGCCCCGAACACCGCGATCGCGCCGGCGAGCATCGTCGCCGCGGCGAGGCCCGCACGCTTCCACATGGCCGGCAGCTCCCGCGTCGTGACGACCGGGTCGGGCGGCAGACCGTAGACCTCGGGCTCGTCGAGCAGCAGGAAGAACGCCCCCAACCCGCCGACGCCGTCATCCGGCGACTCGCCGTACAGGCGGGCGCTGGGGATGCCGCTGTCGCGTAGGGCTTCGACCCGGGCGGCCGCCCGCTCGCGCAGGTCGTCGAGGTCGCCGAACTGGATCGACTCGGTCGGACACGCCTTCGCACAGGCAGGGGTCAAGCCGTCGTGCAGGCGGTCGTAGCACAGCGTGCACTTCTGGGCGAGGCCCTCGTTCTTGACGCCCTCCCCGACCCGCTTGTCGATGACCCCGAACGGGCAGGCGGGAACGCAGTACCCGCAGCCGTTGCAGATGTCCTCCTGCACGACGACGGTCCCGAACTCGGTGCGGAACAGCGACCCCGTGGGGCAGACGTCGAGGCAGGCAGCCTCGGTGCAGTGCTTGCAGACGTCGCTGCTCATCAGCCAGCGGAAGTCCGTGCGCTCGACGCCGTCCTGCTGACCGGGGAGCCCGATCGACGGCATGCCGAGAGGGACCGTCGTCACCGGCTGCTCGATGAAGGCGACGTGCCGCCAGGTCGAGCCGCTGAGGGCACCGGTGTTGTCGTAGGACGACCCCAGCAGGTTCATGCCGTCGTCGGGGACGGCGTTCCACTCCTTGCACGCGACCTCGCAGGCCTTGCAGCCGATGCAGATGCTGGTGTCGGTGAAGAAGCCCTGTCGTGGCGGTGGGTCGACCCAGCCGGCGTCGAGAGCGGGGTTGGTGGTCATGGACCGGGCTCCTTGGGGGTCAGTCGCACGTTGCCGGTCTCGACCGTGATGCCGGCCCGGCGGCGGTAGTCCTCGACGAGGCGAAGCAGTGCCGGACCTCGTGGGCGGCGGCCAGGCTGGATGTCGCAGGACGCGACCTTCGTCTCCTGGATGTGCGCGTTGGCGTCCAGGACCACTCCGAACAGGTCGTTGGCCGAGTCTCCCTGGACGAGGGCCTGTCCCCCGACGCCCCAGTGGTAGGGCAGTCCCACCTGGTGGATGACGCGCCCGGCGACCCGCAGAGGCGTGATCCGCTCGGTCACGAGGACCCTCGCCTCGATCGCCGTACGGGCGGTGATGATCGTGGCCCAGCCGAGCGGCTCGAGACCCCGCTCGGCCGCGTGCTCGGGTGAGACCTCGCAGAAGAACTCCGGCATGAGCTCGGAGAGGTAGGGCAACCAGCGGCTCATCCCGCCGGCGGTGTGGTGCTCGGTCAGCCGGTAGGTGGTGAAGACGTAAGGGAAGACGTCCGCGCCGACCTCGCCGGCGGAGGGGTTCATCAGGTTCTCCTTGCGCTTGAACACCTGGCGCGTCGGGTTGGCCTGCTGGTGGTAGAGCGCGTTGCGCACCGGTGACTCCGCCGGCTCGTAGTGAGCCGGCATCGGTCCGTCCTTGAGCCCGTCCGGGGCAAACAGCCAGGCCTTGCCGTCGGCCATCATCACGAAGGGGTCGTCCCCGTTGAGGGCGGCCGCACCGGTCGCACCCTGCGGAGCCCGGTACGACGGCGGCTTGTCCACCTGGAAGTCGGGCACGTCCGGCCCGACCCATCGGCCGGCAGTCGCATCCCACTGGACGTAGGCCTTGCGGGCGCTCCAGGGCTTGCCTTCAGGGTCGGCTGAGGCGCGGTTGTAGAGCTGACGCCGGTTGTAGGGCCACGCCCAGCCCCACTCCTTGGCGACCCAGTCCTGCTCCTGGCCGGGCTTTCGTCGCGCAGAGCCGTTGACGCCGTCGGCATAGACGCCCGAATAGATCCAGCAGCCACCGTCGGTGCTGCCGTCGGCCTTCATGTCCAGGTAACCGGAGAGGGGTTCCCCTGCCTTGTCACCGGTCAGGAACCGGCCGTTGATCTCCCGCAGCACGGCCTCGGGGTCGATCTCGCCGGTCTCGTCGACGGGGTAGTCCCAGGTGAGGTGCTGAAGCGGGAGGTCCCGCTCGAGGGTGGAGGAGGCCAGGCGCTGCTTGAGCTTGTTGCCCAGCAGGTAGAAGAACTGCAGCTCGCTCTGACAGTCGTCCGGCGGCTCGACGGCCTTGTGGTGCCACTGCAGCATCCGCTGTGTCTGGGTGAAGGTCCCGGCCTTCTCGGTGTGGGCCGCCGCAGGCAGGAAGAACACCTCGGTCGCGATGTCGGTCGTCACGAGCTCACCGGTCTCGATCTCCGGACCGTCCTTCCAGAAGGTCGCCGACTCGATCAGGTTGAGGTCCCTCACCACGAGCCACGAAAGGCGGGCCATGCCGAGCCGTTGCAGCTTGCCGTGCGCGGAGCCGACAGCCGGGTTCTGGCCGAGCAGGAAGTAGCCCTCGACCTTGTCGTCGAGCATGTCGAGGACGGTCTGGTAGGTCCCATGGTCACCGCTGATGCGGGGCAGGTAGTCGAAGGCCCAGTCGTTTTCGGCAGTGGCGTGCTCGCCCCACCAGGCCTTGAGCAGGCTGACGGTGTAGGACTCTGCTGCGCCCCAGAACCCCTTCTGCTGCGGGCTTCTGATGCTGTCGAGGTATGCCTTGAAGCTGTCGTGGCCGAGGACCGAGCGCATCGGAAGGTAGCCGGGCAGCAGGTTGTACAAGGTGGGGATGTCGGTCGAGCCCTGGATCGAGGCGTGCCCCCGCAGGGCGAGGATCCCGCCGCCCGGGCGGCCCATGTTCCCCAGCAACAGCTGGATGATCGCCGAGCCGCGGATGTACTGAGCGCCCACGCTGTGGTGGGTCCAGCCCACCGAGTAGACCCAGGCCGTGGTGCGCTCGCGACCACTGTTGGCGGTCACCGCCTCGCACACCTTCAGGAACGCCGCTTCGCTGACGCCGCAGACCGTCTCCACCATCTCGGGGGTGTAGCGGGCGTAGTGCCGCTTGAGCACCTGGAAGACGGTCAGGGGATCCTGGAGGGTCGGGTCGGTCCTGATCTGGCTCGGGTCGATCGACGTCGCACCGGGCTCGTCGGTGTCGTACCGCCAGCTGGTCGGGTCGTAGGTCGCGGTCGCTTCGTCGTACCCGCTGAACAGGCCGTCGAGCTGCTCGGTGTCGACGAAGTCATCGCGCAGCAGGAACGAGGCGTTGGTGTAAGCCGTGACGTACTCGGTGAACTGCAGGTCATTTGTCAGGATGTAGCGCACGATCCCGCCCAGGAAGGCGATGTCAGAGCCGGCCCGCAAGGGAACGTGCTGATCAGCGACCGCCGAGGTGCGGGTGAACCGGGGGTCGATGTGGATGATCGTCGCACCGCGCGCCTTGGCCTCCATGACCCACTGGAACCCCACCGGGTGACACTCGGCCATGTTGGAGCCCTGGATGACGATGCAGTCAGCGTGCTGCAGGTCCTGCAGGAAGGTCGTGGCTCCGCCGCGGCCGAAGGAAGCACCCAGACTGGGCACGGTGGCGCTGTGTCATATGCGCGCCTGGTTCTCGATCTGCACCGCTCCCAGTGCGGTGAACAGCTTCTTGATGAGGTAGTTCTCCTCGTTGTCGAGGGTGGCTCCCCCGAGCGACGCCACACCGAGGGTGCGCCGGGTGCGGTTCTTGCGGGCGTCGAGGTCCTGCCAGGTGTGCTCGCGGGTCGCGAGCAACCGGTCCGCGATCATGTCGGTGGCGGTCTCGAGGTCGAGGTCCTCCCACTCCGTTCCGTGCGGGCGGCGATACCGGACGGTCGTGGTGCGGGTCGGGGAATTGACCAGCTGCTCGCTGGCCGACCCCTTGGGGCACAGTCGACCACGCGAGACCGGGCTGTTGGGGTCACCCTCGATCGCGATGACCTTGTCGTCCTTGACGAAGACCTTCTGGCCGCAGCCGACCGCGCAGTAGGGGCAGACACTGTCGACGACCCGGTCCGCCGTGCTCGTGTGGGCCCGCAGCCCCGCGGAATGGGCGCTCTGGGCCGCCGGTCCCCGAGCCAACAGGTCGCCGCCGGTCACCTGCCGCACCACAGGCCACGACAAGAACGTCTTCCTCAACTCCACGGCGTCCTCCCCTGCTCCCGACCTGGCTACGCCTGCTCGGCCGACATCATCGTCGGGCCGTCGCGGAAGTCGGCCCCAGCGTGGCTGCCGTCACACAGTGGCTTGTTCTTCGAGGCCCCGCAGCGGCAGAGCACCATCCGTGGCCGCGCCTCGAAGGGCTCCCCATCAGCGCGTACGACGGACGGTGCACCGGTCACCCAGAGCGGACCGTCGTCGAGGACTGCGATGCCCGTTGCGAGCGGCGGTTCGATGTCGCCGCTGGCCCCGTCAAGCCGGTAGGTCAGGGCACCGGACGGGCAACGCTCGACCATCGCGGCGACCTGGGAGCGGACGGGAGTGCTGTCGGTGTCGCTGGTCATCTTCCACACGTTGCCCAGCTTGTTGGCGCAGAAGCCGGCGTGCTCGCAGATCCCCCGGTCGTCGCGCACCGTGATGCCGGTGCCGGGCAGCGTCTTCGCCCGTTCGGCATAGACGCTCGTCGGGGCCGTCTCCGTCCCGTCCCAGTCCCTCGTCTGGTGGGTCCCGTCGCAGAACGGCTTGTTGGCCGACCCACCGCAACGGCACAGCGCGTAATCGTCACCTGCCCCGCCTGCATCCAAGGGCACGTCGTGCTCCCAGGCGATCGGCTCGCCCTGCTCGGTCGTCAGGCCCCGGGCGCGGTGCGGCGGCGGAGCCCCCGTCACGACGTACGGACCCTGGGGCGTCACCTTGATCTCCAACGGACCCTCCTTCTGATCGACCCCCTCAACATCGCACAGGCCCTGAAGCTCAGCCATCTGCGGGGGCGTCTGCTCCGTGAGGTTTATCGGACCCCGACGACGGTGATCTCCGTGAGACACCCCTGCGACCGGAGCCTGACTGTGAAGCTGCTCTACAAGCCTTGGAGCATCCTGTTCGGCGTGCTGGGCGGCCTGGTCGCCAGCCGGGTGTTCGCGAAGGTGTGGGACCTCATCGATCAGGGGCCCGCGCCCGAACCGACCGAGCGGCAGGCGTCGTGGAAGACGGTTCTGCCTGCCGCGGTGCTGGAGGGCGCGATCTACGCGGGGGTGAAGGCTGCCACGCAACGAGGTGGCGCGAAGGCGTTCGAACGGGCAACTGGTGTGTGGCCAGGTCCTGACGGCGGGGCTTGACCTCCCTGCTGTCGGCTTCTGGAACGGCAGTGTGGCGGCTACTGACGCCGCCACAGCGTGAACAGCCGCGACAGTCGCCGGGCGCGCGTGATGGCTGTACCCCCGGCAGAGCTGGGATCTGGTCAAGGACCATCGGAACGAGGCCGGCGACCCTTGGGACTCACCCGGTCGGCCACGGGGTCAGGGGGCGACGGGTCCTGCACCAACGACCCGGACCCCTCGGTGAGGGGTGGGTCGACGGGAACCCGAACGCGACGCTCCGCCGGGCGCAACCGCACGGCAGGTCGTAGCGGGGTGGGCTCGACAGGAACGGGGGCGGCGGGCCTGCGCAGCTCGGCGGGGGGCGCGGGCGACCCCGTCGTACCGGGGGCACGGGGTACAGCGGCGGGGGGCACCTCTGCGTCCCGGCGCCACCATGGGATTTCCCCGTCAGCCGGGACCCGTTCCGTGGGAGCAGGGGGCGCCTCACCCGTGGCCACATGGCGGGCGGGTAAGGGACCGTGCAGCAGCCCGAGCCCGAGCCCCAGCCCGATCAGCACCCCGCCCACCACAAGCAGCAGGCTGGTCGTCGGCGTGGGTGCCACGACGCGGAGCAGGCCGAGGACGAAGGTCACGGTGAGCCCAAGACCCAGCCCCGGTACGGCGCAGCCGAGGGCCCGCGGGACCGCGCGGGGCCCGTGCAGCCGGCGACGGGCCCGGGAGACGATCCGGGCCATCAGCAGCAGGGTGAGGGCCGCTACGGCCAGGCCGAAGACCCCGTAGACGCTGAGCAGGCTGCCTCGGACGTCAACGGTGCCGCTGTCGCTCACGAGCACCCTGCGATCCGGGGCGAGCAGGGACAGTCGGGCCCCCAGGAGTCCTAGAGCCTGGCTGCGGAGCTCCCCCAGGTCGAGGGAGAAGGTGCGGGTGCCGGTGGCACCGGGGGCAACCGTCAGGTCGACCCGGGTGGTGTAGCTCACGAACGCCAGGCCCAGGACGCGGGCATCCAGGCGGACCGAACGCACCTCCACGGGACTGCCCGTGTTGTTTTTGACCTGGACCTTCACCACCGCGTCGGTCGAGGCACGAAGGACGATCGGGTTGTTGCGGCCGGCGTCGGCAAGGGTGCGGCCCGCGACCGTCCCCCTCAGGTCCAGGCCCGAACCGCCCGCCCGGGCAGGGCCGGGCACAGCGAGCAGGACGGCGACGAACACCAGCAGGGCTCCTGCCCGACGTGCTCGTGTAGCCATGCGCGGACGGTAGACGGGCCTGCCCCAGACGGCCAGGAACGAGCACCCGTGTCCCGGGTCAGGTCGGACACCGGACCCGGCTGCTCCGTGCGTCGCCTTGACGGTGCGCGGCCGAGCCGCGACCGTCCACGGGTGACCTTGCGCAGCCGCCGCCACCACCTCGTGATGGTGCTCGCCCTGGCCGCCGCACCGGCAGCGACCCTCCTGGGCACCGGCTCGGCCCGGGCGGCCGGCTGCTCCACCGCGAGCCAGACCCCACCGTCCGGGGTGTCGGCATCGCCCAGCAACACGAGCACCACCGTGGACACCCCGCACACCGTGTCGGCGAGCGTCACGACCGTTGCGGCCGACGGCAGCGGGGTCTGCGTCCGGTTCAGCCAGTCCAGTGGCCCGAGCACCGGCTGGCCCCGGTACGCCGTGACCAACGCCCGGGGAGCCGCGTCCGTCACGTGGACCAGCTCGCGCACGGGCACCGACCTGGTCCGGGTCGAGGCCCTCGACAGCAGCGGTTCGCCTGTGCGCAGCACGTCGGTCAGCCAGTCCTGGACGGCGAAGGCCCCGCCGTCACCTTCGCCCACCAGGACGACCACGCCACGACCCACACCCACGAGGTCGACCACGTCGTCGCCCAGCCCGTCGCGGTCGGTCCCTCCCACCACCACCCCCAGCCCGACGCCCGCCCGGACGCCGACCCCGTCGCCAAGCCCAACCCCAACCCCAAGCCCGACCGCGAGCCCAAGCCCGACTCCGGCGACCGCCAGCCCGACTGCGAGTCCGGTCCGGAGCGGCGCCGACGACCTGGCTGCCGGGCTCGGGTCCGGAACGGTGGTCCTGCGCGGCCCGTCCGCCTTGCCCGGGGGCGCTGCCGTGGTGAGCGGCCGCACCTGCCCGGCTGGAGCTGCCGTGACGTTCAGCGTCGACGGGCACGACGCGGGTACGACGACCGCCACAGCCACCGGGACCTTCACCGGGACGGTGCAGGTCCCCGACCTCGCCGTCGGTGAGTACGCCCTCCAGGTGACCTGCGCCGGCCGGTCAGCGACGGTGCCGATCGACCTGGTCGTGTCGTCCTCGAACCAGCCGGCCTCCGGCCGGGCAGCGGCCGTGGGCGCTGTCGCGCTGCTGCTGGGGGCCGCGGCCCTCGGACGGAGGAAGGGCCCCCGCCCGTGAGCAATGCCCTGACGTCGATGTCACCGTCGTCTCCCTGACACCCCCACCACCGACGTCGAATCTGTTCAGCGGGCCTGATGCTCTCGCGGCCGCCGGGTCTGACATCCTGTGACGCCTGCGGCCACCGGTCGGAGGTTCGACCGCGCCGAGGACGGGCAGGCAGTCTGCATGATCGAGACGACCACACCGTCGACACTGACGAGCGCCGACGAGCGCAGCACGGCGCAGCTGGTCCAGCAGCTGACCGAGCAGGCCAGCACGCTGGTCAAGCAGGAGATCCGGCTCGCTCAGCTCGAGCTGGCCGGCAAGGCCAAACATGCGGTCGTCGGCATCGGTGCGCTCGGCGGTGCCGGGTTCCTGGCCCTCTACGCGGTGGGCGTCCTGCTCGCCGCTGCCATCCTGGGCCTGGCCACGGTCTTCGCCGCGTGGCTGGCAGCCCTCATCGTGGCAGGCGCTCTGCTGCTGGTCATCGCGGCGCTTGCCCTGCTGGGTAAGAGCAAGCTCGGCAAAATCAGCCCAGCAGCCCCGGTCCAGGCGCTCGCGGGCGCCAAGCTCGACCTCGACACCGTGAAGAAGGCAGCCAAGCGATGAGCGACGTCGACGACGTCAAGGCCCAGATCCTGCAGACTCGGCAGGCCCTTGCTGAGACCACGGCGGCTCTGTCAGCCAAGACCGACGTGAAGGCCCGCGTGGGCCACGCCGCGAAGGAGCACCAGCAGCAGCTCACCCTCGCCGGTGGTGCTGGCGCTCTGGTGGTTGTGCTCCTGCTCATCCGGCGCTGGCGCAAGCGCCGTTCCTGAGCCGACTCAGCCCTCCGGATCGGGTCAGCCCGTGGACGTCGCACGGACCCGCTGAGGCTCCGCGACCTCGGGGCTCCGCTCGTGGGAGTGAACCAGTTGGACCACCTGGTCCAACAGCAGGTCCGGATCGGTTCCCTTCGCAACGAACAGGTCCGCCCCGGCCGCCTTGGCGCTGTCGTGGTCGGCGTACGGCGCGGAGCTGAACACCACGACGACCAGGCCGGGTACGACGGCGCGCAGCCCCCCGATAGCGGCTAGCCCATCCTCCGAACCCAGCCCCGCGTCGAGCAGCACGGCGCTCGGACGGTGGGCCTCGGCCAGGCGGACGGCCTCCGCCACGCCAGCCGCGCAGACCACCGGTCCGAAGCGTCCGTCCTCGCGCGCAACGACCTCGAGCAGTCGTCGCAGGCTCAGCTGGTCGTCCACGACCAGCAGCGAGATCGTCACGGGAGTTCCTGCTCGTCGTCGGTTCAGGTGCCTGACCCGACAAGGATGATCCGGTCAGGGCGTCAGCGACATAGCACGAAGTAGCGGTCACCCATGCACGTGGTGGGCTACGGCAGGGCTACGGCGCCCCTCCAGCCGGCGCAGGACCCGGCCAGCCCACACCGACGTACCCTTGTCCACTGCATCGAGGCAACCCCCGGACGAGCTCGAACGTCATCAGGAGCAGCCACAAGCCAACCGGCTACCCGCCAACCAGCCACGGACGGAGCCGACATGCCACCACGTCGTACCGGCCTGGTCGTCCTATCGCTGGCGCTCGCCGTCAGCTGCGGCCCGGCCGCCGACCACGGGGTGCCCAGCCAGGCCGGCAGCGTGCCACCCACCCTCGCAACGGTGACCGTCGACGGGCACAGGCTGCCGCTCGACGGGCTGCCGACGGTCGCCGCAGCCCTGCGCCGTTCCTCCACGGTGGTCGCGGGCGGCCGGCTGCTGTCCGTCGTCGGCCGGCACGTCCTGGGTAGCGACCATCGTCCTGGGACGGTCCTGGTCAACGGGGTGCCGGAGCCGACGTCGACCCCGTTGCGAGAGGGAGACACCGTCGTGGTGCGCCGCGGCCGCGACGCGGTCGAACCCACACGGGTCAGCGTCGAGCCGGTCCCGCCCCTCACCCACGCCGGCCTGTACGTCGGAGGGCGGCCCGGGGCGGCGCGGGTGGTGCGGGGAGTGGTCTCCGGTGAGCGCGTCTCCCGAACCGTCCTGAGGCAGCCGGTTCTCGGGCACCTGCCGACGCCCGGCGCGTTTGCCCTCACCTTCGACGACGGCCCCGACCCCACCTGGACGCCTCAGGTGCTGGCCCTGCTCGCCAGGGCGCACGTGCATGCGACGTTCTGTCTCATCGGACGTCAGGCCGCCCGCTACCCCAGCCTCGTCCGGGCGATCGTCGCCGGTGGCCACACCCTGTGCGACCACACCTGGGACCACGACGAGCAGCTCCCGCAGCGGGGTGCCGACCGGATCCGCAGCGAGATGACCAGGGCCCAGGCGGCGATCACCACTGCCAGCGGCGGGGTGGCGCCACGGCTGTTCCGGGCTCCCGGTGGGGCATGGTCGCCGCAGGTCGAGGCGATCGCCCGCAGCCTGCACCTGACGCCGCTGACGTGGACGGTCGACCCCCGGGACTGGTGACGCCCCGGCACGGCAGCCATCGTCGGCATGACGGTCGCGCAGCTGCAGCCGGGAGGCGTGGTGCTGCTCCACGACGGTGGTGGCGACCGCGGTCAGACAAAGGCAGCCCTGGTCGCGCTGCTCAGCTTGCTCCCGAGGCTGCATTACACCTACGCGGTCCCGCAGCCCTGACCGTTTGACTGGTGGACCGCGGACTGTTTGTACGTGGTTCCCGAGTGGACAGGTTCAGCGCAGGAACCAGCCCACCAGGTCCGCTCCGACGTGGGTGACGGCCGGAGCCGCCGCAGTCCCCGTCCCCTGGCGCAGACCGCCCAGCACGACGCCGACGGCCAGGTCGAGCGGGAGGACGTGCCAGCCGTACAGGGGGACGTGGAGCAGGGCGAAGCACACAGCTCCCACACCGATCGCGGCAGGTGCGCCAGCGAGGTCCTCGACAGCGTCGTAGAGCGCCCCCCTCAGGAACACCTCCTCCGCCGTGGCGACGACCACGACCACCGCCGCCCAGCGCGCGAAGCCCTCCGTCCCGTGGACCGGTCGGAAGGTCAGCAGCTGTTGTAACCCGACCGGCGCGCACACCACGGCGGTGCCGGCGAGCCCGGCCAGGACGGCGCGGCGGGTCACCGGGACCCTCGTGGCGGCCGCGACAGCCAGCGCGAGCAGGCAGGCCGCGAAGACCAGCCCCGCCGTGAGCGACTGCGCGACCGCGTCACCCCCCACGACGACGCGCAGACCCACCGACAGTGCGAAGGCGGCAAGCAGCGCGGCCACCCTGAGCGTCACTCCGTGCTGGCGCGCAACCGGATCACGACGAGCACGACCAGCAGCAGCGCGATGCCACCGCCGACCGCGTAGGGCACCGCCGAGGAGCCCCCCGACGTCGTCCCGGTCGCCTTCGAGGGCGTGATGAAGCCCAGCGCGTACTCCCCGGGGCCGGGGAAGGTCGAGACATAGACATCCTGTCCCCCCCTGGAGGTCTTCAACGGCTCCCACGGCGCCGTGGACACCTTCCGGTAGAGCATCAACGGCCCGGGCTGGGCCGGATTCGTCGCCCTCAGGTAGACCGTCGCCACCGCGGCTTGCGCCGTGAGGGTGACCTGCTGGCCCTGGCTGACCACCGTGAAGGCGTACACGTTGCCGTCGATCCGGCCTGATGTCGGCTGGTCGTTCGGCGCCGACGGGGCCACCTTCACCTCGATCGTCGTCCCCGCCGACCTCAGCCCGTAGGGCGGGACGAACAACGACGCCTGCGGCCCCTGCTCCGCGGTCTGGACGCTCAGGCCGTTGATGTTCAGGTCCTTCGCCACCGGGCTCTGCGCGCTCGCCGCGGTCGGCGGAGCGGTCTTCTTCGCCCCGGGCGGCGGCGCGACATAGCGGTACGGCTCGTCCGGGGCTCCCACTCCGTCGTACACCGCGATGGGGGTCGGTGAGGCGAGCCAGCCAACTGTCACGAGCAGGGCAGCAGCCGCCCAGCGGCGGGAGGCGGAACTCACCGCGCCAGTCCACCACAGCCACCGAGGCCAGTCCCACCATGCGCGAGGATGTGACCATGACCGACCCCTACGGCCCGCCGGCCGGCGACATGCAGCCGCTCTACCCGGTCTACGCGACCGCCCATCCTTACCCCGGTCCCGGCGCGCCACCCCCCGCCCCCCTGTACGGCGCACCCCTTCCTTCGGTGCGACGCAACGGGCTGGGAACTGCAGCCCTCGTCCTCGGGCTGCTGGCCGCTTTGCTGTGCTGGATCCCCGTCGTCGGCTTGGTGCTCGCCCTCGTCACGGTCGGCCTCGCCACCACGGCTCTGCGCCGGGTTGGCCGACGACAGGCCACCAACCGCGGAGCCGCCGTCACCGGTCTGGTGCTGGGCGTGCTCGCGCTGGTCGTCTCCGTCCTGCTGACGGCCGCGCTGGTCTACTTCCGCGACGACGTCCGGACCTATTACGACTGCGTCAAGGGCTCCGGTGGCAACGCGACCGTCGAACGGGCCTGCCAGGAGCAGCTACGTCAGGCCCTGCAGCCCTGACGCAGCCCTGACGCAGCCCTGACGCGGCCCTGACGCAGCGCTTACGGCAACCGGTTCAGGTCAGCGGCGCTTGCGGCGTCGCCGGCGCACGACCAGCAGTGCGACCAGGCCGACC
Organism: Mycobacteriales bacterium; assembly: GCA_038230355.1. GTDB lineage: Bacteria > Actinomycetota > Actinomycetes > Mycobacteriales > SCTD01 > RYN-111. Next base: position 32,374 of record JBBRNK010000021.1, read on the forward strand.
GCTGCGCCGACCTGCTTGTTGCTGATCGGCAGGCCAGGCACCGGCTCGGGCAGCACCGGAAGCGGAACCGGCGTGCGAACCGGTGCCTTCACGACCTCGGGCTCCTTCACGACCTCCGGTGCCTTCACGACGTCGGGCTCCTTCACGACCTCCGGTGCCTTCACGACGTCGGGTGCCTTCACGACCTCGGGCTCCTTCACGACCTCCGGTGCCTTCGCGACGTCGGGTGCCGTCACCACCGGCGTCGTGGGAACCCGCTTCGTCGCTGGTCGCTTGGCCGCGGCCGGCGTGACCTCCGGAGCCGGCGAAGAGGTCGCCGAAGCGGACGGTTCGAGGGAAGCCGGCGTGGCTGAGGTCGTGGGGGCCGGCTGCTCGAGCAGGGTCTCTACGGACTGCTTGACGGGCTGCACGGTCGGCTTCGACGGCGGGGGCGTCTCGTCGGTCGCCGTGGTTGCCGGCTTCGTGTCGGCCTCCCCGGGCTTGGCCTCCGATCCGTCACCAGCTTTGGCCGCTGGCCGCCGGGCGACCCGTGCCGCCGGTTTCAGCGACGCGGGTGGGCTGGAAGGCTCTCCAGCTGATGACTCAGGAACCGCTGGAGACGGCTCCGACCCGACGGCTGTACGTCGAACGGGACGCCGAACCTGATTCGGGGCCGGCACCTTCGGTTCCGAGCCCGGCTCCGAGACCTTCGGCTTCGAGAGCGGCACCAAGGCAGGTGGGGCGCTGACCTCCGCACCCTCCCGGGCAGCCCGCTGCTGGGCTGCAGTCTTGGGCCGCCGCGCCGGCGTCAGTCGTGCCGGGGGGAGCTCCTTCTTCGCCGGGGTTGCCTCGGAAGGCTGGTTCGTACCGGCACTGCCGCTCACGTTCTGCTCCGCCACGCGATCACTCCTGTTCGTCAGGCGTCGTTCGTCCTCACCATCAAACCGCAGGTTGCTCACCGTTTGGGCCGATGGGTCGCAGCAGAGCGAGGGTGGTGGCCGCATCGACGAGGGCAAGGTGGCTGAAGGCTTGCGGAAAGTTGCCGAGCATGCGCGTCCCGTCGTGCTCCTCGGCGAGCAGTCCCACGTCGTTGCGCAGGGTCAGCAGCTCCTCGAACAGCTCGGTCGCCTCGTCGACGCGACCGGCGAGCGCGAGGGCCGTGACGAGCCAGAAGGAGCAGGCCAGGAACGACCCCTCCCCCGCGTCGAGTCCGTCGATGCCGCTGTCGCTCTCGTACCGGTCCACGAGACAGCCGTGCCGCAGCCGTGCACTGACCGCATCGAGGGTGGACACCAGCCGCGGGTCGTCTCCGGGCAGGAAGTCGACCGACGCCATGACCAGCACGGCCGCATCCAGCGCGCTGCTGCCGTAGGACTGGGTGAAGGCCCCTACGTCTGCGTCCCACGCCTTCTCGCAGATCTCGGCGTGGACCTGGTCCCGCATCCGGGCCCACATCTCGACGTCGCCGGGCAGCCCGTATCTCTCGGCGTCGATGACGGCGCGGTCGAAGGCGACCCACACCATCACCTTGGAGTGGGTGAAGTGCTGTGGTTCGCCCCGCACCTCCCACAGCCCGTAGTCGGGTTCGTCCATGACCTCGACGAGCCGGCGCATGATCGCGCGCTGCAGGGGCCACGCCACGTCGTCATCGACGAGGCCCGCGCCCCTGGCTGCGTGCAGCGCGGACACCACTTCGCCGAACACGTCGAGCTGGAACTGCTCACTCGCAGCGTTGCCGATGCGCACCGGCAGCGACCCTTCGTAGCCGGACAGTCCCTCGAGCTCGAGCTCGGGCAGCATCCGCTCACCTGCCAGGCCGTAGAGGATCTGCATCTGCTCCGGCGACCCGGCGACGGCCCGCAGCAGCCAGTGGCACCACGCGCTGGCCTCTTCGTCATAGCCGACGGACAGCATCGCGAGCAGCACGAGCGTCGCGTCCCTGAGCCAGCACAGCCGGTAGTCCCAGTTGCGCGTGCCCCCGATCCACTCCGGTAGCGAGGTGGTGGCAGCCGCGACGATCCCCCCGGTCGGCGCGTAGGTGAGGGCCTTCAGCGTCAGCAGCGACCGCTCGACGGCCTCCCCCCACGGCCCGTCGTAGGTCGACGCGGACGAAAAGGAGCGCCAGTAGTCGACGGTCTGCGCCAGGGCCTCCCCGACGTCATGCCCGTGCGGCACCGGCTCGTGCGAGGGGTACCACATGAGGGAGAAGTCGACGGTCTCGCCGGCCTTCACCGTGAAGTGGGCGTGGTGCGCGTGCTGGGCGTGGTCGCCGGGGTCGGCATGGTCGTCGTGGCCATCCTGCCGGTCCAATCGCGGGTGGCTGCTGCGGTCCACCTCGGGCAGCAAGTCCCCGCGTAGGACGATCGCGTCCGGACCTGCGATGGCCTGCAGGACCGGGTCGCCCTCACCGTCCACCGTTCTCCTGACCCACGGTACGGCCGTGCCGTAGGCGAACCGCACCGTGAAGCGCAGCGCCATCTCCACCTCACCGCAGACGCCCTCAACCCGGCGCAGCACGTCGGCGTGGCCGTTACGAGGCGGCATGGCGTCAGTCAGCCGCACCACCCCGGTCGCGGTCTCCCACTCGGTTTCGAGGACCATCGTCCCGTCGAGGTAGCGCCTGCTGGTCCGCAGGACGGCTCCCTCGGCGAGCCCGCGCGGGCAGACCTGCCAACGACCGTTTCGCTCGTCCCCCAGCAGGGAGGCGAAGCAGGCGGCCGCGTCGAAGCGCGGCAGGCACAGCCAGTCGATCGACCCGTCGCGCGCGACCAGCGCCATGGTGTGGGTGTCGCCGATGACGGCGTGGTCCTCGATGAGCAGTCTGGGTTCATGGGGTCGCACCCCGTGATGTTGTCAGGAGGCCGGTCAGCCCGCTGGCGGTACCCCGGTTCTGACGGTTCCGGCGCGCTTACCGGTGATCCTGGTCAACGCCCCCGCCCCAGCGCCTGTCGCCGTCGTGTGCCGCCTGTCAGACTCCTTGCATGGCTGAGACCCCGCGCCTGTCGGTCGGCGACACGGCTCCCGCCTTCGCGCTCCCGGACGCGGACGGCACCGTCGTGACGCTCTCGGCGTACAGGGGCACGAAGGTGGTGCTGTACGCCTACCCGGCGGCGATGACGCCTGGGTGCACGAAGCAGGCCTGCGACTTCCGCGACAACCTGCAGCGCTTCCTCGACGCCGGCTACGCGGTCGTCGGGCTGTCGCCGGACAAGCCCGAGAAACTCGCGACGTTCGTGGCCCAGGAGGGCCTGACCTTCCCGCTGCTGTCCGACACCGGCAAGGACACCCTGCGGGCCTACGGCGCGTACGGCGACAAGCAGCTCTACGGCAGGACCGTCACCGGCGTGATCCGCTCGACGTTCCTGATCGACGAGGTGGGGGTGGTCACGTCCGCGTCCTACGCGGTCAAGGCGACCGGCCACGTCGCGAAGCTGCTCAAGGACCACGGCCTGTAGCTCTTGTCGACGCCCTGGCCGAACCATGCCTACGATCGACGGACAAGCGCGCCTGGCGGAATTGGCAGACGCAACGGCTTTAGGTGCCGTCGCCTTCGGGTGTGGGGGTTCGAGTCCCCCGGCGCGCACGTGACCGTGCTGGAGGACATGACCGTCGAGGTCGAGCACCACTTCGACGCACCCGTGGAGCAGGTGTTTGCGCTGCTCACCGATGTCGCACGGATGGCCGGGCTGGGCCCGGAGCACGAGTCCGCGGCGTGGCTGGACGGCCGCCGGTTCACCGGTCGCAACCGGCTGGGTGACCTGACGTGGGAGGTCACCTGCCACGTCACCGAACTGGACCCGCCCCGTGCTTTCGCGTGGTCCGTCGGGGATCCTGCCCTAGCGTCCTCGACCTGGCGCTACGACCTCCACGCCGATGGCGTCGGAACGCTGGTGCGGCAACGGTTCCAGCACGGGCCCGGGATGAGCTACCTGCGCCGTCGTTGCGAGCAGGACCCGGCAGGCGCGGACGGCTACATCGCCTGGCGTGCGGACAACCTTCGTACCAGCATGGCAACGGTCCTGCAGGAAGCGGCGTCACTGCTCCAGGGCTGAGGCCAGGAGCGGCGCCAGGGCACGGAACGCCTGGCCACGGTGGCTGATCGCGTCCTTGTCGGCCGGTGCGAGCTCCGCTGAGGTCACGGTCAGCCCCGACGGCACGAAGATCGGGTCGTACCCGAAGCCGCCGGTCCCCCGCGCTTCGCGCAGGAGCGTCCCGCGCAGCTCGGCCCGCACGACCTCGCAGCGACCGTCCGGCAGGGCGTACGCCGCCGCGCACACGAAAGCCGCGCCCCGGTCGACGACGTCCGAGAGCTGCCCGAGGACGAGCTCGAGGTTGGCGAGGTCGTCGCCGTGCCGTCCGGCCCAGCGCGCCGACAAGATGCCGGGCATGGCGTTGAGGGCATCGACCGTCAGCCCACTGTCGTCAGCGACGGACGGCAGTCCGGTCAGAGCCACCCCCTCCCGGGCCTTGGCCAGCGCGTTCGCCTCGAACGACGTGCCCGTCTCCAGGCCCGGGTCGTAGGACGCGCCCTCGAGCGACAGCCCGTACGGCGCCAGGATCCGTTCCAGCTCGCGGACCTTTCCCTCGTTTCGGGTCGCCAGAAGGACCCGGGTCGCCTCCGCGGTCACGAGGACAGGGGCTGCGCCAGGACGGCGGTCTGGAGCTCGGTCAGGGACCGGCAACCGGCCAGGGCCAGGTCGAGCAGCGCATCGAGCTCGGTGCGGCTGAACGGCGCGCCCTCGGCGGTCCCCTGCACCTCGATGATGTCGCCGTCACCGGTCGCGACGACGTTCATGTCGGTGCCCGCCCGGACATCCTCGGTGTAGGCGAGGTCGAGCAACGCAGCGCCATCGACGACGCCGACGGAGATGGCGGCGACCGACCGGACGAGGGCCTCCGGCTTGCCGAGGTGGGCACAGGCGTCGGCGAGAGCGACGTACGCGCCGGTGATCGCCGCGGTGCGGGTGCCGCCGTCGGCCTGAAGCACGTCGCAGTCCACAGCAAGGGTGTTCTCTCCCAGCAGCGACAGGTCGACCGACGCCCGAAGGGAGCGCCCCACCAGCCGACTGATCTCGTGCGTGCGCCCGCCGAGGCGACCCTTGACCGACTCCCGGTCGTTGCGGGTGTGCGTGGCGCGCGGCAGCATCGCGTACTCCGCGGTGATCCAGCCCAGGCCGGACCCCTTGCGCCAGCGCGGGACGCCCTGCGTCGCGGACACCGCGACGAGCACCCGGGTCTTCCCGAACTCCACCAGGCACGAGCCCTCAGCGTGGTCGAGCCACCCCCGGGTCATCGTCACCTTGCGTAGCTGGTCTGCGGTCCTGCCGTCGTCACGGGTCATGCCAAGCACACTAGGACTCCGTTCCGCAGCCGAGGTCCGCCCTATCCCCAGCGCCCCGTGCTCTTCACCGGCGACGGCTTCGGGGGCCACGTCGGCTGCCGGCCTCATTCGACACCGACGACACGACGCTGTGTTCAGGCAGCTGTCCGGCTATCGACCTATCTTCGACACATGCACAGGAAAGCCCCGTTAGTCGCCTTGCTGTCGCTGTCCTGCCTGTTGGGTGCCTGTTCGGGCGGCAGTAAGCACGCGGCGTCACCGTCATCGTCACCCACAGCCTCACCAACTCCCACACCCACGCCCATCGTGGTCAAGCCCATCCTCGCCCGTCGCGATCTCCTCAGCGGCACCCCGCGGGTGTCCCGGGGCTCGCTCGTCGCGATCAAGGTCGACAACGCGCCGCTCGCCAGGCCCTACCAGGCGGGCTTGGACAAGGCAGCCGTGGTCTACCAGGAGATCGTGGAAGGTGGCCTGACGCGTTTCCTGGCGGTCTTCGAGAGCGACATCGCCGCAAGCACGGAGATCGGCCCGATCCGCAGCGGGCGCGAGTCCGACGTCGACATCCTTCGGGCCTACGGCAAGATCCCGGTGGGGTTCAGCGGTGGTCAGTCTGGTGTGCTGGCGATCTTCCACAACGCGGAGAACCACGGCTGGCTGAGGGACGCGTCCTACGACGCAGTCCCTTCCGCCTACCGACTCGGGGACGTCCGCCCTGACGCGCGAAACTTCTTCACGACAGCTGCCAAGCTGGCTGCCGCCAAGCCCGGCAACGGACCGGTCGACATCGGGCTCCGGTTCGGTCCTCTCGTCAGAGGTGTGCGGACACCGAGAGCGACCGCGCAGTTCTCGCCGGACACCCGGGTGGGGCTGGTCTGGAACAAGGAGCGAGGCGTCTACTCGGTCTCTCAGGACGGGAGCGTGACGAACGGGGCGGCGCCGCGGACCGTCATCATCCAGACCGTCACGGTGCTCGGCAGCGGCTTCAAGGACGTCCACGGGAACACGACCCCCAGGACCGTCAGCACCGGCTCCGGAAAGGTTCTCATCCTGCGAAACGGTGTCAGGATCACCGGCTCCTGGCGGCGCAAGGGCCTCGGAGCCACCCACTACCTCGACGCCAAAGGCAGGGACCTCAAGCTGGCACCCGGGCCGATCTGGGTTCTCCTGCTGCCGAGTTCTACCGGATCGGTCACGTTCGGTTGAGCCCTCCGGCGTTGGGGCCCTGGCCCAGCGCCCGACCGATCCTGCGCGGTCCCGCTAGACCCCGCTAGACCCCGCTAGACCTGGTAGGTCGACCCCGGGTGAACCAGCTCCAGCGGCCCGTCGTAGGTCTCCTTCGCCTCAGCGAGCATCGCCTGCGGGTCGTGGAAGGGCATCAGGTGCGTGAGCAGGAGCTTCTTGGCCCCGGCGCGGTGAGCCTGGTCGCCCGCCTCCCGGCCGGTGAGGTGGATTCCCGGCGGCGGAGCAGGCTCCGATGGCCAGGACGCCTCGCAGAGCAGCACGTCCGCGTCGTGGGCCAGCTCGACGAGCATCTCGCAGGCCGCGGTGTCGCCGCTGTAGGTCAGGACCCGACCGTCGGCCTCGAGCCGTAGCCCATGGCACTCGATCGGGTGCTCCACGACGCCGACCGTCACCGCGAACGGCCCGATCGTGAGCCTGCCCGCCGTACCTTCCCGGAAGTCATAGACCTCCTCGAGCCCCGCGACCGGCCGCTCCTCGAACGCCTGCGCGATCCGGCTCGCCATTCCGGGCGGTCCGTAGACCGGGAGGGGAGGCAGGATCCCGGACGGGTGGTAGCGGCGCGCGTAGTAGTACGCCACCAGGTCGATGCAGTGGTCGGCGTGTAGGTGCGAGATGTAGATCGCGTCCACGTCGCGCAAGTCCAGGTGGCGTTGCAAGTTGCCCAACGCGCCGGCGCCCAGGTCGAGCACCAGCCGGAACCCGTCCTGCTCGACGAGGTATCCCGAGCAGGGGGAGTCAGGACCTGGGAAGGTGCCGGCGCACCCGAGGACGGTCAGCTGCACAGCTTCTCCCCTGCCATGTCTGCATTGTCCCGACCGCTCATCCGCGCCACCTGTCCGATCTCCGGCCCCAGGAACCTTCGTCCGACCCTGGCGAACGGTTCGGGGTCACCGGTGGCCAAAAAGCGGTGCTGCGGCGCGGGCGCGTCCTCGGGTCGCTCCAAACCCTCCCGGACCAGCACCCGGTAGACGTCCTTGGCCGTCTCCTCAGCACTGCTGACCAACGTCACGCCCTCCCCCACGACCAGGCTGATCAGCCCCGTGAGCAGCGGATAGTGCGTGCAACCCAACACCAAGGTGTCGACATCCGCGTCCATCACCGGGGTCAGGTAGTGCGTCGCCAGCTGCAGCAGCTGGCGACCCGACGTCACACCACGCTCCACGAAGTCCACGAAGGCCGGACACGCCGCGCTCGTGAGCCGCACCGTCGGCGCCGCCGCGAACGCCTCGTCGTAGGCGCCGCTCGCCACGGTCATCGCGGTCGCCACCACACCGACCCGGCCACTGCGCGTCACCGCCGCTGCCCGACGCACCGCTGGTGCGATGACCTCCACCACCGGCACGTCGTACCGCTCGCGGGCATCTCGCAGGCAGGCCGAGGACGCGCTGTTGCACGCGATCACGAGGAGCTTCACGCCGCTGTCGACGAGCTCGTCGAGGCCTGCAAGAGCATGCCGGCGCACCTGCGCGATCGGCAGTGGTCCGTACGGACCGTGCGCGGTGTCGCCCACGTAGAGCAATTCCTCGCGCGGCAGCTGGTCGAGCAGCGCCCGCGCCACGGTGAGCCCACCGACACCGGAATCGAAGACCCCGATCGGCGCACTGCAGGTCACCGCCATCGGCCCTTCACCTTCCTGGACATCACCGTCACAGACGCAACACTATGGCCGCGCGCACCCCCCTACGGGCTGAACCTGTCAACTACCCGACACTCCCCCGCCCGGCATGTCCTAGCCCTTGAGCACAGGTCCCGGTGGCTTCGTAGGACGCTTCACACGCTCGTCCACGTCGTCCGCATCGTCGGCTCGGGCGACCCGCTCGCTGCGCTCACTCCCGCCGACGCCGACACCTACGCCCAGATCACACTGCTGGGCTCCGTCCTCACTCGCTTCGCTCGCTCGTCCACATCGTCGGCTCGGGCGACCCGCTCGCTGCGCTCACTCCCGCCGACGCCGACACCTACGCCCAGAGCTGGCCTTCGAGGGCCGACTCGGCCTCTTCCAGGGTGCCGGCGTAGGCGCCGGTCGACAGGTACTTCCAGCCGCCGTCGCAAACGATGAAGGCGATGTCGGCGCTCACGCCGGCCTTGACGCACTTCATGGCCTCACCGATCGCCGCGTGCAGGATCGCGCCGGTGGAGATGCCCGCGAAGATGCCCTCCTCCTCGACCAGCTGACGGGTACGCCGGAGCGCCTCCCGCGGTCCCACGCTGAACCGGGACGACAGGACGGTCGCGTCGTACAGCTCGGGGACGAAGCCTTCGTCGATGTTGCGCAGGCCGTAGACCAGTTCGCCGTACCGCGGCTCTGCCGCCACGATCCGGATGCCGGGGACGTTCTCGCGCAGGTAGCGGCCGGTGCCCATCAGGGTCCCGGTCGTGCCGAGGCCGGCGATGAAGTGGGTGATGGTCGGCAGGTCCTCGACGAGCTCCGGGCCGGTCGTCTCGTAGTGCGCCTGCGCGTTGGCGGGGTTGCCGTACTGGTAGAGCATCACCCAGTCGGGGTTCTCCGCGGACAGCTGCTTCGCAACGGCCACGGCCTGGTTCGAGCCGCCGGCCGCGGGGGAGGTGACGATCTCGGCGCCGTACATGGTGAGGAGCTGGCGGCGCTCGATCGAGGTGTTCTCCGGCATCACGCAGATCAACCGGTATCCACGCATCCGGCAGATCATCGCCAAGCTGATGCCGGTGTTGCCACTGGTCGGCTCGAGGACCGTCACCCCCGGCCGGAGCAGACCCTCCTTCTCGGCGGCCGCGACCATGTAGAGCGCCGCGCGGTCCTTGACCGAGCCAGTCGGGTTGTTGGTCTCGAGCTTGGCCCAGAGGCGGACGTCAGAGGACGGGGACAGCCGAGGAAGCCCGACGAGCGGCGTGCGCCCGACGGACTCGACCAGCGAGTCGTACCTCAAGGATCAGCCGCCGGCGACGGCCGGGAGCACCGTGACGCTGTCGCCGTCCTTGATCGGGGTCTCCAGCGAGCCCAGGAAGCGGACGTCCTCGTCGTTGACGTAGACGTTGACGAAGCGGTGGAGCTTGCCCTCGTCGGTGATGAGGCGGCCCCTGATGCCGCTGTGGCGGCTGTCGAGGTCGTCAATGAGCCCCTGCAGCGTGTCGCCCTTGGCCTCGACGGCCTTCTCCCCACCGGTGTAGGTACGGAGGATGGTCGGGATGCGGACCTCGATGGACATGCTTCTCCAGTGCTCTGACGGACTGCGGTCGGACTCCTACCAGTGAACACGACGCCGGAGCCGCCGCATTCCACAAACTCAGGTGACGCTGAGCCGCTCCTCGACGACGTCGCCGTCGGTGATCACGTAGGACCGCACCTCGTCGGTCTCGTCCCTGGTCGACACCAGCAGCCAGTGCCCGAACTCGGTGTTCTTCGACCACAGGACGTCGGTGCGGGACGGGTAGGCCTCGGTCGCGGTGTGCGAGTGGTAGACGACCAGCGGCTCCTCGTCTGCCTCGTCGAGCGCCCGGTAGACCTGTAGCCACTGCCCGCTGTCAAAGGTGAACCCCGTCGGCGAGCGCTCGGCGTTGTCCATCTCGAAGACCCGCGTCGCGACGCCGTCGCGGCCCGCGATGACGCCGCAGCACTCGTCCGGGTGGTCGCGGCGGGCGTGGGCGAGGACCTGGTCGAGCATCTTCCGGGGCAGGCTGAGCATCGCCCCAGCCTAGGGCGTGCCCGGGACCCGCGGCTCGAGGCAGGACAGCAGCGACTCCTGCAAGTAGCCGAGCCAGCTGTAGACCAGAAGCGCCTGGTACGCCGGGTCGTCCCCGGCGTCGGCGTAGTCGTCGGGGTCGGTCTGTTCCGTCACACCGAGCGAGGTGCCCAGAGCAAGGCGGACGTCGTTCAGGCAACCGAGCCAGGCGTCGGCCTGGTCGCGGTCCAGCGTCATCCGGCCGCCACCCAGAGGGACCGTGTCGAGGACGACCTGCGCGTCGGCCCGCTTGCCGGCCCGCAGGTCGGCGTCGGTGTAGCGCCGGAAGTCACCCGAGGCCTCCGGGTCGGTGCCGTCGGCGCCGGGCCGGTCGTAGGCGTCAGGGAGCAGCCGGGACAGCACCGGGTCGTCCGGTTCGTGGACGTCACCCGATGGTAGGCCGACGAGGGCGGCCAAGGGGTCACCCGACACCTCGGGCTCGTCGACGAGGCCGAGGACCTCCTCGGCGAGCTGGACGAGGACGCCGGCCTCGACCTCGTCGAGGTCGGCCCTGACGGACCCCCGGTGGCGGGTGAACCGCATCCCGCGCATCCCCTCAGTCCTGCTGCAAGGTGGCCCACAGGCCCTTGGCGTGGCAGCGGGCCACATCTGCCTCCATCTGCTCCCGCGTCCCGTTGCTCACCACGGCCCTGCCTTCGTGGTGGACCTGCAGCATCAGCTGGGTCGCCTTGTCCTTGCTGAAGCCGAACAGCTCGATGAGGACGTGCGTCACGTAGGGCATCAGGTTGACCGGGTCGTTCCACACGATCGCGACCCATGGCCGGTCGACGAGCTCGTCGGTCTCGGGACGGTCGAGCTGGGCCGGCGCGGTCACGCCAGCTCCCGCTTGATGACCTTGCCCGTGGCGTTGCGCGGCAGCGCCTCCACGAACGTGAACTCCCGCGGTACGGCGAACCGGGCCACCCCGTCGCGGACCCTCGCCTTGAGGTCCTCGACGTCGGCGTGACCGACGATGTGCGCGACCAGGCTGACGCCGAACGCCTCGTGCGGCACCGCGACGACGGCGCACTCCCGCACCCCGGGGTGGCCGAGCAGGGCGTCCTCGACCTGGCCGGGGTAGACGTTCTCGCCACCGATCACGACCATGTCGTCGTCACGGCCGAGCACCGTGAGACGGCCCTCGGGCCCGAGCACCCCGAGGTCACCGGTCCCGACCAGGCCGCCGAGACGGTCCTTGTCGGAGCCGTCGGTGTAGCCGGCGAAGGCCAGTCCGCTCCCGACGAAGATCCGGCCCGGGGTGCCGACGGGCACCTCCTCGCCGGCGGCATCGACGATCCGCAGCGTCACGCCGTACGGCGGTCGGCCGGCAGTGTGCGGATCGGCGGCGAGGTCCTCGGGTCCGGCGACGGCGGCGTAGGCGACCTCGGTCGACCCGTAGAGGTTGTAGAGGATCGGCCCGAAGGCGTCGAGGACCCGGGTTGCGAGCTCCCCCGGCAGGGCACTCCCGCTGGAGGCGATGACCCGCAGTGCCGACAGGTCGCGGTCGGCCGGGTTCGCCTTCAGCAGCAGGTCCAGCATCACGGGCACGACGACGAGGGCCGACGCCTGGTGTTCCTCGAGGGCCTGCAGGACCCGGGCCGGATCGAACGTCCTCTGCAGCACGACCGTCGAGCCGAGCAGCATCGCCATGGTGAGGTGGCCCAGGCCCCAGGCGTGGAAGACGGGAGCACAGATGAGGGTGGTTTCCCCGGCCCTCAGAGGGATCCGAGACAGCATCGAGGCGGCGTCGTCGATGGACGCCCGACTGCGCGCGGCACCGCGGGGAGCGCCCGTCGTCCCGCTGGTGAGGATGACCAGGCGGGTCGCGTGGCCGGTCTTGGGCGGAGCCACTCGGGCGCTGGTGGCGGCGAGGGCGGTGAGCTCCTCGGTCGTGACCATGAGCCTGCCGGGGGCGGCCGGAGCCAGCAGCTCGGTGAACTCCGCGTCGTGCAGGACGGCGGCGGCTCCTTCGCGATGCAGCACCTCCGCAAGCTGCCGTCCCGCGGACCCGGTGTTGAGGTAGAGCACGTCCGCGCCGCACTTGCTGATCGCGACCGACCCCTCGACGAACCCGCGGCCGTTGCGGGCGAGCAGGCCGACGGCGCCGCCCTCCAGGACCCCGCGCGCCCGCAGCTCACCAGCCAATCGGTCGGTGCGCTGGTCGAGCTCGCGGTAGGTCAACGACCCCTCGTCGTCGATGATCGCAAGGCGGTCGGGGTGCCGAGCGGCGCCGGCGGCATAACCGGTCGCGGGCGTCAGGCCCCACCGGGCCAGGGCCAGCGCCATGCCGAGCAGCCGGTCGGGTCGCATGGGCGTGAGGAGCCCGGCCTTCGCGAGCACCTTCGCGCCGGTGAGGTCCATGGTCACACCGTGCCATGTCCGCAAGACAGGTGGGGGAATCTGCTCATGGGACGCCTATGTCAGGCCGGGCAGCCCGTCGAGGCTGGCAGCGTTGCGCTCCGCCCGGTACGCCAGCACCGCCTCAGGACCCTTGGCCTGGGCCCAGCGCAGCATCTGGTCGCGCTCTCCCACCTGGTCCATCAGGGGGACGCCGTAGCCGCAGGAGTCACTGACCCGGTTGACGTCGACGGTGACGACGGCCCTGGTCGAGGGGTGGGCGGGGTGGCGGGCCACGAGGTCGTCGTACCGGGGGGCGCCCGGCAGGTGGACCGTGCCCGTGCCGTGGAGCCGCACGATCCGGGGCGGACCCCTGAAGGCGCACCACATCAACGTGATGCGGCCGTTCTCGCGCAGGTGCGCGATCGTCTCGACGCCGCTGCCGGTGTAGTCGACCCAGCCGACCTCGAGCTCACCGAGGACCGAGAAGCAGTCCTGTCCACGCGGGGACACGTTGACCAGTCCGTCGGCGGCGAGCGGCGCGCTGGCGACAAAGAACATCGGCTGCGCGGCGATCCACCGCGCGAGGTCCGCGTCGATACCAGCGAAGAGCTTTCCCATGCCGCGCAGCGTAAGCCGCTGAACACCGACTTGGTTGACTGCGCACATGACGTCCTCCTTGGCACCGGTTCAGACCAGTCCCGCCGCTGTCGTGTCGGCCTTCCTCAACGCGCTGGCGCGCAAGGACGTGGACGCTGCCTTGGCGCTCGTCGACGGCGACATCGTCTACCGCAACGTCTCGCTGCCGGCGGTGCGCGGTGTGAAGGCATTGCGCCGGATCTTCGAGCGCTGGGCGGCGGTGTCGGCCACCGGATTCGAGGTCGTCGTGCACCGGCTGGCCGTCGACGGGCAGACGGTTCTGACCGAGCGGACGGATGCGTTGCTGTTCGGTCCGGTACGCCAGCAGTTCTGGGTGTGCGGGACCTTCGAGGTCGTCGACGGGCGGATCACACTCTGGCGCGACTACTTCGACTACGGAAACTTCGTCGCAGCGCTCCTCCGCGGGGTCGCTGGTGCCGCTGTCCCGGCCCTGCGGGCGCGACTGCCGCACGCCGCGCCCCGCTGAGGACGGCCGACGCGGCACCCCTGCGCGCTGAGCCGACCTCACGCCGAAGGCCCCGTCCGGGTGGACGGGGCCTTAGGCGTGCAGGCTGTCTCGATGGTGGAGGTGCCGGGAATCGAACCCGGGTGCTCCGGTACCAGAACAGGGCTTCTCCGGGCGCAGTTGGCTGTGCTTTTCTCAGCCCTCCCGGTCTCGCCAACAAGCCGGGAACAGGCTCAGCCGCAGTAGTTCACCGTACGTCCCTGCGACGCAAACGGACGGTGTTCCTCCTAGCGATGCCAGGTCCCAGGCCGGAGGCTCTCCTGGGCTGACAGCGACGCTTACTTGCTGCTAGGCAGCGAGGGCGTACGCGCGCGGACTGTTGTCGGCGCTTGATTTTTTTCCGACATTTCGTGGTTAACGAGATCATCGTCGGCTTCCTCGGCCCGCTTCCCCTGCCCCGACATCCGGAGTCGAGACCTGTCACCCCCTTCGTGGTGCCTGGGGCATCAGCCTACGCCCGACGAGGCGGTGTGCGCGTCCTGCCGGCTCAGATCCGCAGCAGCCGCGCAGCGTTGTCGTGCAGCACGGCGCGCATCCAGTCCTCCCCCAGGTCCAACCTCTGGAGAGCCTCGAGCTGGTGCGCGAACGGGTAGGGCGTGTTCGGGAAGTCGCTACCCAGCAGGACCCGGTCCTCTAGGTCGACCAGCTGCGGGAGCAGGTCCCGCGGGAAGGGCGCCCGCGCCTCGGTGAAGTCGGTGAACACCATCGTGGTGTCCAGGTGGACCCGCTCGTACCGCTGGGCCAGGCCGAGGAACTCGGCGTACTCGGGGGTGCCGAGGTGGGCGATGACGGCGGTGAGCGAGGGATGGCGGGCCAGGACCTCACCGAACGGGCCGGGGCCGGTGAACCTGCCCGGCACCGGGCCCGAGCCGCAGTGGATGACCACGGGGATCGCTGCATCGGCGAGCACGCCCCACACCTCGTCCAGCAGCGGGTCGCGCGGGTCGTACGCACCGACCTGCACGTGCGCCTTGACGACCTGCGCCCCGGCCGCGAGCTGCTCGGTGACGTAGCCGAGCACGCCCGGCTCCGGGAACAGCGTCATCGTGTGCAGGACGTCCTCGTGCTGCGCCGCGAAGTCGGCCGCCCACGCGTTCAGCCAGGCGGCCATGCCCGGCTTGTGGGCGTAGACCAACGACGAGAAGGCGCGTACGCCGAGGGCCCGCAGGCGGGCCAGCCGGTCGGCCTCCTCCGTGCGGTACGCGATCGGCCACGGCGCGCCGGTCAACGGTCCGACCGCGTCGAAGTAGGCCCAGACCTTGTCCATCACCTGCCGGGGCATGAAGTGCACATGTACGTCGATCAGCCCCGGCAGCCCCAGTGCCCGCCAGAGGGCGGGGACGTCAGCGTCGTCCACTGGCGCGCTTACCCGTGCCGCGGCTCTCCTGTGCGCGGCCCTTGACCGCCCGGCCCATGGCCTTCGCGATGTCGCGCTTGGCGTCGCGCTCGCTGAGGGCCTGCCGCTTGTCGTGGCTCTTGCGGCCCTTGGCCAGCGCGATCTCGACCTTCGCGTGCCCGTCGCTGAAATAGAGCTGGAGCGGCACGATCGCGAGTCCGGACTCCTTGGTCTTGATCGTGAGCTTGAGGATCTCCTCCTTGTGCAGCAGCAGCTTGCGCTGCCGTCGCGGAGCGTGGTTGTTCCAGGTCCCCTCGGTGTACTCGGGGATGTGCGCACCCATGAGCCAGGCCTCGCCCTCCTGGATCACGGCGTAGGCGTCGATGAGCGAGCAGCGGCCCTGGCGCAGCGACTTGACCTCCGTGCCGGTCAGCACGATGCCGGCCTCGAAGGTGTCCATCAGGTCGTAGTCGTGGCGGGCCTTCTTGTTCTGGGCGACCAGCTTGCCCCGGCCGGTCTCGCGGCCGGACGCCGGCTGCTTGGAGGACGTCGGAGTGGGACGCGCGCTCATCCCCGCCCACCGGTGTCGGCCAGCAACCCGGACAGGACCTCGACGGCCCGCTCGAGCGCGACGTCCCCCGTCCCGCTGGTGCTCACGGTGCCGACCTCGATGTCCGGCTCGATCCCGACCCCCTCGACAGAGCGTCCGGATGGCAGCGCATAGCGGGCGACCGTCAGAGCCAGCGAGCTGCCGTCAGCCAGCCGGTAGGGCTCTTGCACGCTGCCCTTGCCGAAGGTCCGTGAGCCCGCCACAACAGCCCGACCCCGGTCCTGCAGGGCGCCGGCAACAACCTCCGCGGCGCTGGCCGTGCCACCGTCGACGAGCACGACCAGCGGCGTGCCCGTGTCGCCGTCACCGGCGGCGTCCAAGCGCTGCGGCTGCTCGTCACGCCGGGTGTAGGTGACGACCTGGCCACCGTCCAGGAAGGCCCCGGCCGTCTCGACCGCTTCACTGAGCAGGCCACCCGGGTCGCCACGAAGGTCGAGCACGATGCCGGTGGCGTTCTTGCCGCGCAGGCTCCTCATGGCGTCCCGGACCTGCCGGCCTACGCCGCGGCTGAACGCCGGCACGGTGATCCGGCCGACCCGGCCCTGCACCATGGAGGACGTGACCTCCAGCGCCGGAACCTGGGCGCGGGTCAGCACGAGGCTGCGCAGCGACGTGCCCCTTCGCAGGACCAGGCTGACCGTCGTACCGGGGCGACCCCGCAGCGAGGCCGCCACGTCGGCGGGACCGAGCCCGCGGGTGGTGCGGTCGTCGACCGCGCGCAGCTCGTCTCCGACGTGTACGCCGGCCCGCTCTGCCGGGCTCTTCGCCGCGACCTGCGAGACGTCCAGGTGCACGCCGCCCCGACGCAGCCACAGGCCGACCCCGGCATAGGAGCCGCTCGTGGCGGTCCCCTCTGCCCAGGAGCCCCACTGGTCACCGGCAACGCTCAGCATCGCCTTGATGGCAGCCGCATCGAGGGCCTGCCGGTCGACCGGTTTGAGGGAAGAGCCGGCGATCTGGTTGGCCGCGTCGTCCAAGACCCCCGACGACGCCGACGGGTCCTTGTCGGGGGTGCTGCCGGCACCGGCGACGACCCCCAAGGTGAACGCCGTGCCGACCGCGGCCACCGCCCCGAGCGCGAAGGCAACCCGGCGGGTCACGGTGCGCAGGCGGGGGGTCATCGGGCGAGTCTACGTTCGGGGGGTCAGACCCTGAGGTGGCGGCGCAACGTGAAGAACGACGCCAGGCTGGACATCACGACGCCCGCGAGCAGGATCAGCGGGATCGTGGAGATGACGTCGGACCAGCTGATGAAGTTGGTGAACTTCACCAGCGGCCGCAGCCGCTGCTCGATGAAGTAGTAGTAGCCGAGCGCGACGAGCCCGCACGCTCCCGCGGCGCCGATCAGCCCGGCCAGCGCCCCCTCGAGCAGGAAGGGCGTCTGGATGTAGAGGTTGCTCGCCCCCACCAGGCGCATGATGCCGGTCTCCCGGCGTCGACTGAAGGCCGCGACGCGGATCGTGTTGGAGATCAAGATGACGGCCGCGAGCAGCATGAAGCCCGCGACGAACCAGGCGATGCTCTGGAAGACCCCCAGCACCTTGAAGACCGGGTCCAGCAGCTTCTTGAGGTCCTGCACGGAGTCGACACCGGGCCGGTCCTGGTAAGCGCTGGCGACCACCTGGAACTGCTCGGGGTTCTTCAGCTTCACGCGGTAGGACTCGGGCAGCGCGTCGGGCGTGACGTTGTTGACCAGGTCCGGGGAGTCCTTGAACTGCTCCTGGAACCGCTTGTACGCGTCCTGCTTGGACTCGTAGAAGACCGTCTCCACCTGAGGTGTGGAGTTCAGGTCGCGGTTGAGCTGGTCGCGCTGCTCCTGGGTCACGTCCTTGCCGGCGCAGTTCGCCGAGCTGCTGTTGGTCCCACAGAGGTAGATCGTCACCTCGACCTTGTCGTACCAGTAGCCCTTCATGACGTTGACCTGCTTGTGGACGAGCAGGCCCGTCCCCGCGAGGGCGAGGGTGATCATGACGGTGACGACCACCGCGATCGTCATGGTCAGGTTGCGACGCAGGCCGATGCCGATCTCGCTGAGGATGAAGTTGGCGCGCACGATGAGGGTCCTCGAGGGGTCGGGGTCAGGTGGAGCGAGCTGAGCGGGCCGAGCGGGCCGAGCAGGCCGAGCAGGCCGAGCAGGCTAGGCGCCGTAGCCGTAGACGCCGCGGGTCTGGTCGCGGATGACCTTGCCCTGGGAGAGCTCCACGACCCGGCGGCGCATCGAGTCGACGATCGCGGCATCGTGGGTGGCCATGACGACGGTGGTGCCGGTGCGGTTGATGCGGTCGAGCAGCTTCATGATGCCGACGCTCGTGCTGGGGTCCAAGTTGCCCGTGGGCTCGTCCGCGATCAAGATCATCGGCCGGTTGACGAAGGCCCGCGCCACCGCGACGCGCTGCTGTTCCCCGCCGGAGAGCTCATCGGGCATCCGCTGGGCCTTGCCGTCGAGGCCGACCAGGTCCAGCACCTCGGGGACGACCTTGTTGATCGTGGCATGCGACTTGCCGATGACCTCGAGCGCGAAGGCGACGTTCTGGTGGACCGTCTTGTTCGGCAGCAGCCGGAAGTCCTGGAAGACGCAGCCGATCGAGCGGCGCAGCGCCGGCACCTTCCAGTGGGACAGCCGGGCCAGGTCCTTGCCCGCGACGTGCACCCGGCCGGCGGACGGGACCTCCTCCTTCAGCAGCAGGCGCAGGAACGTGGACTTGCCCGAGCCGCTGGACCCGACGAGAAAGACGAACTCGCCCTTCTCGATGTCGACGTCGACTCCGTCGAGCGCCGGACGGGTGCTCGTCGGGTAGCTCTTGGAGACGTTCTCAAGGCGGATCACCCGACCAGTCTAGGTCCGAACGGGCGGAACAAGGCGCCGCGCCAGAACGCTGTGCCTGGTGGAGACTGTGATCGCACGGGCCGGAGGAGTTCATGGCTCAACGTGCGTCGAGCGTGGAGGAGGTGGGGCGATGAGTTGGCAGGACCTCGTCTGCGCGACCTGCGGGGGTCGGGTCGCCGAAGCCCGCTGCAGCACGTGCCGGTCCGCTCGCGACCACTTCGAGGCCCAGCGGGTCAGCCTGCCGGCCGGGCCGTTGCTGGTGCTCGCGGCCGTGCTGTTCGCGCTGCTGGTCGTGCTCGTCCACTAGCGGTGCGCGCCCACCGCAGGACGGCGGGTCAGGCTTCGTCCTCACCAGAGGTACGGCGCCAGCGGATCATCGCCTCGACGAGTTCGTCGATCTCCCCGTCGAGCACGCCCTGGGTGTTGGACGTCTCCACGTTGGTCCGCAGGTCCTTCACCATCTGGTACGGGTGCAGGACGTAGTTGCGGATCTGCGAGCCCATCGCGTTGGCGCTCTTGTCGCCGCGGATGACGTTCATCGCGGCGAGCTCCTCCTCGCGCTTGCGTTCGAGCAGCTTGGTCTGCAGGACGACCATCGCGGCGGCGCGGTTCTGAATCTGGGAGCGCTCGTTCTGGCAGGACACGACGATGTTGGTCGGCAGGTGCGTGATCCGGACGGCTGAGTCGGTCGTGTTGACGCCCTGGCCACCGGGGCCGGAGCTGCGGAAGACGTCCACCCGGAGGTCCTTCTCGTCGATCTCCACGAAGTCGGTGGTCTCGACCACCGGTGTGACGTCCACGGCGGCGAAGGTCGTCTGCCGGCGGGCCTGGTTGTCGAACGGGCTGATCCGCACGAGCCGGTGCACCCCGTGTTCGCCAGCCAACGTGCCGTAGGCGTAGGGCACCTTGACCTGGAAGACGACGCTCTTGACGCCAGCCTCCTCGGCCTCCTGCCACTCGAAGACGTCGAGCTCGTAGCCGTGCCGCTCGGCCCAGCGGTAGTACATCCGCCACAGCATCAGGGCCCAGTCCTGTGCCTCGGTGCCGCCCTGCCCGGGGGAGATCTGCACCAGGGCGTGCCGCTCGTCGTACTCGCCGGACAGCAGGGTCCGCACCTCGAAGGTGCCGATTTCCCTGGTGAGGGCAGTGAGCTCGACGTCCGCCTCGTCGGCGGTCTTCTCGTCACCCTCTTCGGCGGCCATCTCGTACAGCACCGCAAGGTCGTCCATCCGGGAGCGGTAGGTCTCCAGGCGCGTGATGTCGGCCTGCACGACCGACATCCGGCCGGTGATCCGCTGCGCCTTCTCCTGGTCGTCCCAGAGGCCCGGCATGCCGGCCTGCTCCTCGAGGTCGACGAGCTCCTCCCGCAGCTTCGGCAGGTCCAGGACCGTCTCGATGCTTGTCAGCGTGGTGTCGAGGGCCTTGAGCTCGGAGGATTTG
The DNA here is from genome assembly GCA_038230355.1 of Mycobacteriales bacterium. Lineage (GTDB taxonomy): Bacteria > Actinomycetota > Actinomycetes > Mycobacteriales > SCTD01 > RYN-111. The sequence goes on from JBBRNK010000021.1 coordinate 52,349, forward strand.
TCGGCAGCCACGGTCGGGCAGCCTAGTCGCTACGGAAGGACCGGCGACTGGGCGCGAGCGGTCGCATGCACCTGAACCCTCCCCACCTCGAGCCAGCCGCCGAAGGGCAGGGTGACGGTGCGGTACGCGTCGACCACTGCCGTCGAGGCACCGTCGACCCGGGCCACCAGCCGCAGTCCGGGGGCGCTGTCGGCTGCCTCGTCCTGGTAGGAGGCCACCAGATTCTGGACCAACCCCTCGTCGAGCGGGAGCCGGCTGTCGAGGCCGGTGCCCGCGTCGACCGAGGCGGTGTCGACCCGCTGTGCGGCGGCCACGGCCGCGCTGTCCGCAGCACTGGACACCCCCCGCTTGGCGAGGATGACGGCACTCACGTCGACCACCACGGCGACGAGCAGCAGCAGGACGACGGACAGGCCGATGGTGAGGAACAGGACGGTTCCCTCGTCGTCGCGAAGGTGTCCGTGGCACCTCATGGCGCCTTGTAGATGTCGACGTACTCGGTGTGCGTCGCCGTGACGGGGATCGTGCCGCCGGTGCCGCGTCCGAAGATGGCTCCGAGCACGGGCAGCCGCACCCGGTAGGTGAGGGTGACGCGGACCCGGCTGCCCTGGCTCAGGCACGGGCCGCCGAGGCAGGTGAAGGTCGGCGTGACGCCCTCCGTGATGCCCTGGTCCGAGAGGGCCAGCGAGGCGGCGAGGGCACCGCGCCGCTCCGCCTCGTCGACGTCCGCCGCCCGGGCGTAGGCCCGCCCGGCCTGCCGGACGGCCTCGGTCGTGCCGAAGGAGGCACGCTGCAGGAAGAAGACGGTGATCAGGACGTAGACCAACGGCACCATGAGGATCACGCTCAGGTACACGAACTCGACGAGCGCGTTGCCCTCGTCCCCGGCGGGGCGCCGCGTCAACGTGCCTCCTCGAGGGCGTGCGCGTGCACGGTGATCGTCAGCGGGCCGGCGGGCAGGAACACGATCGGCATCGGCCCGCTGCAGCGGATGTCCACGACCGGGGCACCGTCGACCGTGCCTCCCTGCACCGGCTCACAGGTCATCCGGTCAGCCACCCGGCGGCCGAGGGCCTGCGCCACGGCCTCGTGCGCCCGGACCGCGCCCTCCTCGGGGGTGCGGTCGGCCGCAGCCCCGAAGCGGGCCCCCTCCGCCGCCGCGGCCACGAGCACGTTGCGCACATGGAGGACGACCCCGATCTGGAACACCAGCAGGAACATCGACAGGACGAGGACGCTGACGAGTACGAAGTCGACGACGGCCGCGCCGCTGTCGCCCCGCGGCCGGCTCATCCGGGCGACTTCACCGAGTTCAGCGCGCTCTCCAGGATGCTCTTGAGCTGGGTGTTGGCAACGCTCCAGATCAGGGTGACCAAGCCGGCGGTCATGATCGTGATCAGCACCCACCCGGGGATGTCGCCGCGGTCGGACTGCGCCGCGAGCGCACGCGCCTGAAGGCGGACGGCGATCTTGGACAGGGACATGGCTTACCTGCTTCCCGAAATGTCGTTCGTGGAGGTGAGGCGCTTTCGAGTGTGCCGGGTTTCGGTGCGTCCTGCGGGTAGATCAGCACCCGGCTGCGAAGAAGGACGAAGGGGGCCATCAGCCGGCCACCAGCTTCAGGCCGTAGAAGCCCGGGAACAGCGCGAACATCACGGTCACGGGCAGCACGAAGAACACGACCGGGACCATCATCCCTATCTCGCGGCGACCGGCGGACTCGAGCAGCTGCCGCTTGCCGGCCTCCCGGACGTCGACAGCCTGGGCCCGTAGTACCTCCGCCAGCGGGGTGCCTCGCTCGACCGCGACCGCGACACCGTCGACGAACCGGGCGAGCGGCGCGAGGGAGGTACGGCTGGCGATGCCCTCGAGGGCGTGCACGAGCGAGGCACCCGCGCGGGCGTCAGCCAGCGCCCGCCCGAGCTCGCGGCTGAGCTCGCCCGCGGAGATCCGGGTGACCCGCTCGAGCGCACCGACGGGTCCCTCCCCCGCGGTCACGGCGAGGGCCAGCAGCTCGGCGATCGTGGGGAACTCCTCGAGCATCCGCTCCTCGCGCCGGGCGACCTGCCTGGTGAGGTAGCGGTCGCGACCGAGGACACCGAACAGCGTCGCGAGTCCGGCCAGGACCAGGGCCGGAACGGGGCTCGGGACGGAGCCGCCGACGACCGACAGCAGCAGCAGCAGCCCGAAGGCGCCCGCGAGCCCGAAGCCTCCCCACAGGACCTGTTCGGCACGGAACTGCTCGACGCTCACGTCGCCGCCGAGCTGCTCGAGCCGCCGGCGCACGCTGGTCAGCCCGCCGACCCAGCGCTCGACGGCCCGGGTCAGGTCGGCCATGACGGGAGAGAGCAGCCGCTCGAACGTAGGGAAGGGCGTGAGCGCCGGCCGTTCGGTCAGCAGCCGCGACGGTCGGGGCGCGTCCCGCAGGTACGGCGCCAGTCGGGCGTCGAGCCTGGGCCTGCGCGAGAGCGGGGTGCCGGTGGCCGTGAGGAACAGTCCCGTGCCGGCAACGACCCCGAGCCCCACCCCTGCCAGGCCGGCGCTCACCGCAGCACCCGCCGCTCGATCGGGAGCTTCGCGATCCGCAGCATGACCCGGTACGCCACGAAGCTGACGCCACCGCCGATGACGAGCACGACCGCCCCGACCGGCTGGTTGTAGGCCGCCACCGCGCTGGGCTGCGTCGACAGGAGCAGCAGCAAGATCCACGGGGCCGACAGCGCCAGCCTGGCGGCGTTGACCGTCCAGCCCTGCCGGGTCTGCAGCTCCGCTCTGGTGCGGGCGTCCTCGCGCAGGAACGTCGAGAGGGTCCGCAGCAGCCGGCCCAGGTCCGTGCCACCGACCTCGCGGGCCATCCTGAGGGCTTCGACGACGCGGTCGCCGACCGGGTCTGCGAGGTTGGCCTTGAGCCGGTCGAGCGACTCCGCGAAGCGCCCCGTCGCCCGGTAGTCCTCACCGAAGCGGCGAAAGGCCGGCCGGAGCTGCTCCGGTCCGCGGACGCCGAGCTGGGTCAGCGCCTCCGGCAGGGACAGCCCCGCTCGCACCCCACTGGCAAGGTTGTCGACGGCCTCGGGCCAGACCTCCCGCAGCTCGACGGTGCGCTGGGCACGACGTCGTCGTACCAGGGTCAGGGGCAGGACCGAGGCGAAGCCACCGAAGGCCAGGCCGATGACGAGCACCTTGCTGGTCCCCAGGACGATGACGAACGCGACGACCCCTGCGGTGACAGACGAGCCGAGCAGCTGGCCGGGGCTGACGCCCTCGATGCCGGCCTGCAGCAGCAGCTCCCGCGTGCGGTCCTGCCAGGACTCGCCGGGCCTTTTCGGCGTCGCCGCAACCGTGATGGCGCGGTACACGGCAAGGCAGCCCAACCCGAAGAGCAGCCCGAGGAAGGCGCCCACTCAGAGGTCCTGCGCCAGCAGCCGGGGCAGGTCGAGGCCGGACCACTCGAAGCGCTCCTGGTGGGGCGGGTATCCGTCGGCCCGCGCGAGCCGCCCGCCGCGCGTGACGAACAAGTCCGCGACCTCGACCACGTCACCTTCGACTCTGCCTGGTACGGCGACGATCTCACGCACCCGGCGGTGCCCGCTGCCGTCCTTGGCCGTGTGCACGACGATGTCCACGCAGTTCGCGACGGTCGGTACGACGAAGTTGTGGCCGACGTTCTCCCCCGCCAGCAGCGGGAGCGTGCAGAGCTTGACGATCGCCTCACGAGCCGAGTTGGCGTGGATACTGCACATCCCCGGCAGGCCGCTGTTGAGGGCGATCAGCAGGTCGAGCGCCTCCTCCTGCCGGACCTCTCCCACGATGATCCGGTCGGGCCGCATCCGCAGCGCCTCCTTCACCAGGCGCCGGAGCTGGATCTCGCCAGTGCCCTCCAGGTTGGGCTGGCGGGTCTGCATGCTCACCACGTCGGGAAGGCCGATCTTGAGTTAGATTGTTTAGTTAAGGCGCATATACTTGGAGGTCCAGATGTCACCTCGTTCCAGCAAGGCTTCGCCGCCGAAACCTGCCCGTGCGGCAGACGTGGTTGTGGGCATGTACGTGCGTTCCAGCCTGGACAGGAGTGGAGAAGGACTGGCGGTTGAGCGGCAGGAATCAGAAGGGCGGGCGCTAGCTGAGCGACTTGGATGGCGTGTGTCGCCACAGGTCTATCGGGACAACGGGATAAGCGCGTCGTCCGGCCGTCGCCCCGCCTTCGAGCAGATGCTCGTCGATCTTGAAGGCGGCACGATCGGAGGCGTCATCGCATGGCACCCTGACCGACTGGCTCGTCGCCCTGATGACCTGGAGCGGCTCATCCAGGCTGTCGAGAAGCGGCGGGCGAAGGTCGCAACGGTCGAGGCAGGGGAGTACGACCTTGGTACCCCGACCGGACGTGGCGTAGCTCGGACTGTGGTTGCCTGGGCTCGAGTGGAAGTCGAGCACAAGGGTCAGCGCCAAAGAGCCGCCAACCGGCAGGCAGCCGCCGCTGGCCGGTACCCGAGCAGTGGACGCAGGCACTTCGGATACACACCGGGTGGCAAGTTGGTTCCGTCCGAGGCGCGGGCTATCCGGACGGCGGCCAGCGATCTCCTCGCCGGTGTCAGCGTTCATGAACTCAGCCGACGTCTCAACGCCACGGGACTCACGACAACGGCAGGCGGCCCCTGGAGGCCCACGCAGGTTCGGCGGCTTCTGTTGTCACCAAGGCTCGCGGCTCAACGGGTTCACAGCGGCATCGTCGTGGCAGACGGCCAGTGGACTCCGATCCTGCGCCCAGACATCCACCTTGCGGTCACCCGCGAGTTGGGCAAGCCGGAGCGGCACAAGGCGGGGCCGCCGCGGCGATACCTGCTATCCGGCATCGCGGTATGTGGATCGCCCAACTGTGGCTTGCCCGTATACGGAGCTTCAGACGCTCGACGAGGTGGCCCGACCTACCGATGCTCAAGCCGTGCGCACATTCACCGGGCTGCTTTCCCCATCGAGGACTACATCGAGAAGATCGTCGTAACGCGCCTCTCGCGACCCGATGCTGCCGCACTGTTGGCACCTGAGACTGCTTGTGATGAGGTCGCTGCGCTGACTGGCGAGTTGACGGGCCTGCGCGCCCGGTCCGACGAGCTCGCCGCCATGTTCGGGGCGGGGACGATCGACGCCCGTCAGCTCGCAGCTGGGTTGACGGCAAACGCCGAGCGACAGATGGAAATCGAGCGGTCACTCGCGACCTCGTCCTCTTCCCCCACGTTGACGTCGCTCGTCACGGCGGCCGATGCCCAGAGCGTCTGGCGCGGACTCGGGATTGACGCTCAAAGGGCGGTGCTGCGTGAGCTGATCACGATCAGGCTTCTCACGCCTGGGCGGGGCGCACGAACCTTCCATCCCGCGTCAGTTCAGATCGAGTGGCGCTGACTAGGCGGGACCCGCATGGCGAACGCACGTAGATCTGGATCTACGAGCGACTGACTGGGGGGTAGCACGATCGGGCAGGGCCCGCCGACCACTCCCGCCGCGCAGTCGTATCTTGCGACGACCCCTCCACTCTCAAGACTGCGGGAGATTCGATGACGCTCACCGCTCTGCTCGACCTGTCGCTGACGGCGGAAGTCGCTCGCCGACGCACCAGGCGTACTGCGAGAGACGCTGGACGCTACGAGGGCCTTCCCCGGCTGCCTTGGTGTCGAGGTTCTGCGAAGCACGCAGGACCCAACCCGGATCATGGTCGTCGAGCGCTGGGAGTCCGTCGAGGCCGACGCGGCCTACCGCACCTGGCGGGCCACGCCGCAGGGCGCCTCGCGCCTCAAGACGCTGCTCGCTGGCCCACCTGGCCTGACGACGTTCACGACCGAATCGGACATCTGAAACGCGTCCAGGAGCTCCTCGCGGAAGGCCCAGGCGCAGAAGCTCGCGACGCTGGCCTGCCGGCGGGCCCGGGTGCTGGTGGCCAGCTCGGCCTGGATGGCGAAGAAGGTCCGCGGCGCGGCCGGGGTCAGGTCTGCGAGCGTCGACGGCTCCGCCGCGAGGAGCTGGGCGAACGTGCGTTGACCTAATCTAGTTGTGTGAGCGACCAGACCCGCAGAGGGACGCTCTACGGCGCGGCTGCCTACGCCCTGTGGGGGCTGTTCCCACTATTCTGGCCGTTGCTGGACCCCGCGCCAGCTCTGGAGGTCCTGGCTCATCGCGTGCTCTGGTCGCTGCTGGTCGTCGCCGCCCTGCTGCAGGCTGGGCGCACCTGGGCCCGTGTCCGGGTCACGCGCACTCAGTTCCTCCGGCTGTCCGTCGCGTCAGTACTGTTGGCCGTCAACTGGGGCACTTACATCTACGGCGTGGACAGCGGCCAGGTGGTCGAGACCTCGCTGGGCTACTTCGTCAACCCGCTAGTCAGCGTCGGTCTTGGGGTGCTGGTGCTGGGCGAGCGCCTGCGGGCCGCTCAGAAACTGGCGATGGGTGTCGCCGCGCTGGCCGTCGTCGTCCTGTCGGTCGCCAGTGGGCAACCGCCGTGGCTGGCCCTGGTGCTGGCGTTCTCCTTCGGCCTTTACGGACTGCTCAAGAAGCAGGCGGGCGTCGGGGCGGTCGTCAGTCTGGCTGTCGAGACCGCGGTCCTCAGCCCGTTGGCAGTCGCCTACGTCGTCGTCATAGGAGTCAGCGGGACGAGCACATTCAGCAGTCACGGCCTCGGCCACGCCAGCCTGCTGGCCACCGCTGGCCTCGTGACCGCCATCCCGCTGCTCGCCTTCGGCGCGGCCGCCACCCGTGTGCCGCTGACCACGCTCGGCCTCTTGCAGTACATCGCCCCCACCATCCAGCTCATCATCGGAACGGCACTTCGGCACGAGCCTTTTGGCCCCGCCCGGATGGCCGGCTTCGCCCTGGTGTGGGTCGCTTTGGTGGTGTTCACCATCGACCTTGTTCGCCAACGACGCCCCATGGCCACCACCCAGCTGGAGCTCGAACCGGTCTAGGGCGTGGGTCCTATTTGACTGCGGAGCCGGAGGATGATGCTGCGTAGAACGGCGCCGCCGCCGGAAGATGATTGCGAGCTTGTCGTAGCGGGTGGCCAGGACCGTGGAGGGTCTACATGGAGCCGACGCCGCGAAGGTCCACCAGCCTGTGGACGTTCCGCGCCCAGCGCCTCACCCAGACACTGCGGGGGCAGTCGCACTGACCTGGCCGTCCTGTAGACCTTGCTGGTGCTTTACGTCGTCATCGTGGCGGACCTGGCGGTTGCCGTCTGGCTGCTCTGGTACTCCCGCGTCAGGGAGCGGCGCAACCGAGCCGGCGTAGCCGTCGTGGGTGTGATGCTGGTGGTCTGCGCGGTGGTGTTGGCTGTCATCGGCGCGACCTCGGAGCCCCAACCCAGGGTGAGGCCGCCCTCTCCCTCTCCTGCGGGTGGCTCGGGCCAGCCGGCCTGATCCCCTTGCCGCCTAGCCAGCTTGTAAGACCGCTTCGTCAGCCGAAGACCAGTGCGAGCGCGTCCTTGATCTGTTTCTGGGCCACACCCCAGACCAGCGCCGCGACGCCCATCGTCATGATCAGGACGACGAGCCAGACGGGCAGGTCCCCTCGCTCACGTATGGGCGCGTCCTCACGCAAGACGCGGTGGGTCTTCACGCCGACATCATGCCGCGACTCAGCGTGGACGGGACAGACACGACAGCAACGTCGAGGTGATCCATCTGGTGGCCGTCCTCGAATCGGCTTGGCGAAGTGGTTGATCTCGTTCGTCAGCGCGCGGGCCCCGAAGCCCGAGGAGGTGGCGCCACGGTACGTGCGAAGCTCTGTTTGCCGCGGACAAGCCGGCTGACCGACTCACCCGCTACCGGACGAAGCGGGCGAAGTCGGGCTGGTGTGCGGCAGCCGCCTGACCCCGCAGGCGGGGTGCATCGCGGTGCTCCTGACGCGCCTCTTGACCAATGGCGGGGTCGGCGCAATCGTTCTTGTCAGCACGCGCACGATGGGGACCTACTTGCGCCAACGTGTTCCAACAAAGGGGGTGATAGTGGGCTGAGCTCGGGACGTGGTTTACGGATTTTCGTGATTCGAATGAATCGGTTTCCTCGTAGCGATCGTGCCAATAGTTGGTTCTAGATGCGATCCGGAGGAGGAGTGACATGAAGAAAACGAAGGTGACATTAGCGGTCGTGCTGGCGACGCTCGGCGGGCTTGGCGCGACGGCACCGCCGGCTTATGCGCTCGGGGGGTGGCGGAACCTCCCCGCGAATGCGAGCTGCATGGCATTTCTCGCCGCCGCGTCGAACCCGAACGCGAGCGGCGATCACATCGCCGCCCTGGCACAGAGCGGCAATGCGATCGCCATCGCGCAGGCGGACCCAAGCGGGACGGGCCTTCCAGGACTTTTGTCCTGCGTCCAGCAAGTCCCATAGACCGAGGCTGCTAGGCCCCGGCCTTCTGGCAACGCGACCGGGGCGGCTTCGGTCGCCCCAACCCAGTCACGTGCGGTGCGACTTCACGGCGTTCGCGCCGACCCGTATCCGTGCACTGCTGGACGGGCCGGTGGACGGTCCCGTGGTGCCGGCACCGGAAAGCGCGGGCCGGGATGATCTTGGCGTTTGCGCGTTGGTGGGTAGGGCAGGTCCGGCTCATGTTGCTGCCAGGTCTTCCACTCGGCGTGTCTTTGGTGGTGTTCGTTGGTTGCGCGGTGGCGATCTGGATCGCGGGTATCTCGCTGTCGAACTACACCGACGTTCTGTCGGACCGGCTACATCTGGGCTCCGCTCTGGGGGGCCTGATCCTGCTCGCCGTCGCGACCAATCTTCCCGAGATCGCCATCACGGTCACGGCTGCCCGCAGCGGGCAGGTGGACGTTGCAGTCAGCAACCTGCTCGGCGGGATCGCGATCCAGACGGTGGTCCTGGTCGCTCTGGACGCCTTCGGCGTGCGGGTGCGGCGGCCCTTGACCTACCAGGCAGCAAGTCTGCAACTAGTCCTTGAGGGTGCCGCGGTCGTCGCTGTGCTCACGGTGGTGGTCATGGGCGCCCAACTGCCGAAGTCCGCGATCGCCTTCCGGCTGACGCCTGACGTGGTGGCCATCGCGATGGTCTGGATGGTCGGGCTCCTGCTCACCCAGCGGGCCGCCAAACTTCCGTGGCAGGACAACGGCAACCCACCGGACGCGCAGCCGCAGCCTCGAGGGCACTCAGCGAAGAAGCGGGCCGCCGACGCCACGAAGAAGGGCGTCAGCACGGGCAAGGCAGTCGCCGTGTTCGGTGCCGCGGCAGTGGTCACGTTGGTGGCTGGTGCCCTGCTGGAGGAGAGCGGGAGCCAGGCCGCGGCTCATGTGGGGCTGTCCGGTGTGCTGTTCGGCGCGACCGTGCTCGCAGCCGCTACGTCTTTGCCGGAGTTGTCCACCGGCATCACCGCGGTCCGAAGCGGCGATTATCAGCTTGCCTTCGGCGACATCTTCGGTGGCAACGCGTTCTTGCCCGTGCTGCTGCTGCTCGCGACGGTCATCAGCGGCAAGGCGATCCTGCCGAACGCACACAACAGCGACCTGTACCTCACCGCCCTCGGCGCTCTGCTGACGATCATCTACATCGCTGGGCTCCTGTTCCGGCCGGCCAAGGAGCACGCCCGGCTCGGAGTCGACAGCATCGCGGTGCTCGTCGTCTATCTCGTCGGTGTGGTGGGGCTGACGATCCTGCCGACCTGACCTCGCCCGAGCAGCGGGATCATGGGGGTTCAGCCACTCGACCCTGTTCTGCGACACCCGCTAACGCCGAACCCGTGCCAGGCTCATCGGGTTCGTTCCGCAGAGGAAGGCGTCCATGGCCAGCACAGCCCAGATCGAGGCAAACCGGACCAACGCCCAGTTGTCGACTGGCCCTCGTACGGAGGCCGGCAAGGCCAGGTCGGCTCTGAACGCCACTCGACATGGCCTGACGGCCAAGATGCCGGTGGCGGTCCGGTTTGGCCCTTTCGTTGAGGACGCTGAGGGGGTCCAGGCGTTCGTGGACGCTGTGGTCGCTGAGCTTGGGCCGCGGACCACGCTGGAGCTCGCTGAGGCGTTGAACCTGGCTGGCCTGTTTCTCCGTAGGGGCCGGCTCGTCGAGCTCGAGTCGCTCGCGTTGGCGCACAACACCCAGGCGAAGGTGATGGCTCCGGTTGGTCCTGGGATGCCGAGCAGGATCGGGGAGGTGGAGCTGCAGCGGGCCGGTTCGGAGGCGTTGTCCGGTGACTTCTTCGAGAGGCTTCCGAGATACGAAGGCCACCTCTCGCGTCAGATCGACCAAAGCCGGGCCAGGTTCGCGCGGATGGTGGCGGAGCGGCAGATGAAGGAGTCGGCCATCCTCGGAGAGGTTCTCAACGAGGGGCCTATGTGGAGGGCATAGAGCGGGCACGGACAATTGACCTGACTGCGAATCCGCAGCAGGCACAGGCCGTCCGCACAACGCCATAAGCCCTGGTGCAGCGGCGTACCCGATCACCGCAATGCGCTGATATCGGCCTGCATGCGCTGCAGGTCTGTCGTGGGAGACATCGCTCCGTCGCAGTTCATCGAGACAGAGCGCAGTCACTGCCTTACTTTCGGCGGCTCCAACCGCTTGAGCAGGTAATCGGAGGTAGGGCTATGGCAAGTGACGTGGCTCAGGAGCCGTTCATGGTGGATGGGATGTTGGTAACGGCGGCGTCCGAACTTCCCCCGGAAGCGGGCGACGTGGCCAACTACACGCCGGCGCGAGAGCCCGTCACGCTGTACGGGCGGTTCGGGCGAGGTCGGCCCATCCTGGTTGATGACCAGGGGGAGGAGCTCGACGAGAAAGCGGGAGCGTCCTGGCGGGAGGACCTGCGGCGGCAAGTTTTCAACGTGGGCCACCCAAAAAAGTCTGTGCTCGACATCCGCTGCGGCGGACGCGACCGCCACCGGCTGTTGTGGCTCGTGCCGTCCACTTGGGGGCTTGTCCCCATCAGCCACACAGCGGATGAGCCGGACGATGCTGATGTAGGGCCGTTGCTGACATGGACGCCGTTCGGCGGAAACGCAGTCATCCGTAAGCCCGAGCCGGTGCCCGAGCCGGAGCCCGCGCCCCGGTTCACGAGTCACTTTCACGGCGAGGATGTGGAGACGGGCCGCCCATTGACCTTGGGGGAATGGCCGGCTGACAGGCCACTTCCTCCTGCGTCATGTCCCTGCTACGCCGAGGTTCCCTTCACCGCCGACGATGTGCGCAGGCGTCTGGCCAGGCGCAACGAGACTTACCGGGGCAGCAGCCCTACAGTCTGACCCGCAACCTGATCTAGCCCCCCGAGTACGGGGAAGGCCGCGTCGCCTCCGGGCGAGTGTCGGTACCAGTCTGGCAGCTGGTGAATCGCCCTTTGGAGGGCTTCACCATGTCCAAGCACACTGATCAGCACATGCAACTGCTATCGGGCCTTTCTGCGTCAAGTCGTCGCGCTACGAAGATCGCGAAGCTCATCGAGACCGCACCTCCCTTGGAAGCGGAGCAGATCCGGAAGCTGTCTGAGCTGCTCTACCGGCACCTCAACCAGGGCAGTTCTCGATGACCGCGATGTCGATAGACAAGCGGGCGGCCCGAGAGGAGCGGGGGGCGCTCGACGAGCACATCCATGAGCTCGTTGACGCGGCCCCGCCTCTTTCGGAGGCGCAGAGGTCAGCCCTCGCCGTCCTGCTCCAGGCGGGGGTGGCGGCGAAGTGACCGCAGAGAACAGCCGCCCCTGGCAGGGGGCGGCGGATGCCAACGGCGACGATGACCAGACCACAGTAGAGCCGATCACCGACATTCCAGTCCCGGTCGGGGAGAGCGCGACCAAGGGGATCACGATTGGGCACCGACGGCTGCTGGAGGACTCGGCCATTCCAGTGGAGTTCGCCCTGGCTAGGGAGGTTTACTCGGCGGCCATGGCGGGCGACCTGCCATACGAGCTCCGCATCCACGCCGGCGCTCTGCCGGGCCTGGTCTTTCCGTGGCTCAGTCCCGGCGGAGAGACTCACTACCAGCTGCGCCCTGACACGCCCGCGGGTCCAGAGGGAGCTAGCAAGTACCTCCAGCCGGCTGGTGTGCGGCTGCTGAACGTGCTGCCCGGGTCTGAGCCCGCGCAGCGCGTCTTGATTGTCGAGGGCACCAAGCAGTGCCTGGCTGCTCGGGTCTACGCCAGACCCGACGAGCTGGTGATCGGCATCCCGGGCTGCGCGAACGGGATGAAGGACGGGCAGTTGCTGCCGGGCCTGGATGACCTGATCGAGGACCTGCCCGTGACCTTGATCTTCGATGCTGACCTGGCTACCAAGCCGCAGGTACGCCGTAGCGCTATGGCCCTCCGGGACGCGCTGCTGGCCGCGGGCGCTACCTCGTGTGGGTTCGCTGTGGTCCCCGGCGTCGGCAACACGGGGCTAGATGACTTCCTGGGCGGCCGCATGCCGGAGAAGCGGGCCAAGGCCCTGGCCCGGATCGTCACGCAGGCCAAGGAGCAGCCTCCTAAGCAGTCCAAGAGGGTCGAGGACGCCGTGCTGGGTCGCCCGACTGTTGAGGTGAACAACGACCGGCTCGTTGTCATCTCTGAGGCCACGACCTACCTGCTGGATCGGTATGACGGCGAGCGGTTGTTCAACCACGGCGGTGTGCTGGCGGAGTTGATCGGCCACCAGATGAAGCCGCTCACCAAGAACCGCTTCCTGAGACTGGCGGCTGAAGGGATCTACTTTTACGCCACGGACTCCCAGGGCAACGCGGAGCCGGCCTGGCCCGACGACAAGGTCGTCGGGGCTGTTTGGGAGGCCGCTGAGGCCTTCACGCCGCTCTCCAGGATCACCCGGGTGCCCTTTGTCCGCCCGGACGGAACACTGCGCCTGGAGGCGGGCTACGACACCGCCACACAGTCCCTGCTGATGCTGGACCAGGAGCTGGAGGGCACCGTCGTGCCGTCCACGCCTACCGCTGAGGACGTGCGCCGAGCTGAGGCTTTGCTGCTTGAGGAGTGGCTCGGAGATATGCCCCTTCACCAGCCGGCCGACCGCGCGAACCTGCTCGCACTGATCCTCACGCCGTTCCTACGGGACCTGGTACCGCTGGCCCCACTGGCGGTCATCGATGGGCTCATGATGGGGGTCGGGAAGAACCTGCTGGCGGACTGCCTGGCCATCGTGGTGACGGGAAGCAACATCGACCCGCTGCCGTTCCCCGGCAACGACGACGAGCTCCGCAAGATGATCACCTCGAACTTCGGGACCGGTGCGTCGCTTTTCGTCTTCGACGAGGCCCATGTGCTCAAGGGCGCAAGCCTGGCTCGGGCCCTGACGGCGGTGACCTACACCGACCGCATCCTGGGGCACTCCCGGATGGGCTCCTACCCCAACCGGGTGACCTGGATGGCGCTGGGCAATCAGGTCCAGGTGCACGGCGACATCGCCCGGCGCGTCTACCGGATCGCGCTGCGACCCAAGGAGGCAGACCCGGAGCGCCGCACGAACTTCAGCAAGCCCGACCTGCGCCAGTGGACGCGCGACAACCGCAAGGAGCTGGTCGAGGCCATCCTGACGCTCATCCGGGCCTGGTTCGCTGCCGGCTCGCCGGCAGCGCCCATCACCATGGGCTTCGGAAGCTTCGAGCAGTGGCAGCGCATCACGGGGGGCATCGTGGCCCACGCTGGGCTCCCGGACTTCCTGGGCAACACCCGTGCCTGGCGCAGCGAGTCCGACTTCGACACGACGTACTGGCAGGACCATCTGCTGAATGTGGAGCGGGTCTTCGGGACCGGGAACCGCTTCATCGTCCGGGACGTCGTCGACGCCATGCACGATCGCGATGTCACTGAGTTCCCACCGGCCTTGTACAACTACACGACAATCAGCTTCCCGAGGGAGCTCGGACAGTCCTACGGCCGGATCAAGGACCGTTGGTTCGGTGACATCCGATTGGTCAAGGATGGGAGCCCCGGCGGCGGCGGGGCACATCGCAGCGTCGCCGCGTGGAAGATCGAGAAGAGGCCCACCGAGGACACCGAGCGACCCCCGACGGAGGGATCGGAGGGATCGGAGGGATCAGGGATCAATCCCTACCCAGCCCACGCCACCAACATTCCCCGACCGGTCGGAACCTCGAGATCCGAGGGCACCACCGGGGCTTCGCTCATGTCCTCCCCCCATCCCCCCTATCCCTCCGGTCCCTCCGATCCCTCCGGTCCATCGATCGAGGTCACCTGGGACGACGCTGCGGACAACCGGATGGGCCAGCTCCTCCGGGACGTGAACGACCAGGGCCTGCGGGTCGACGTCCCCCTGCTGGCCGAACGCAAGCAGAACCAGGACCGTGCCACCCGAAACCGCAACCGCGAGATCAACCGGCTACTGGGTCTGTCCGGGGCTGCAGCGGCCCGCTCGCGACCCTGGACGACCGCAGAGGGCACCAAGCGCTTCGCTGACTTGGCAGGCCCCGACTGGCCTCGTCTCCCTGACGGTCAGCCGCAGATGACCCGGGAGGTCTTCCAGGTGGGCGAGCGGTCACGCGACCACCGAGTGGCCCAGCTGTGCTCTCTGCTGGCAGAGGCGGTCGCTGACGGCCAGTTCGTCACCGCCGTGAGTGCACACCTGGTGGACACCCGGATCTACCCGACCTACAGCGCCGACACGGTCACTGGCCGATGGACCTCCCGTGAACCGAACGTGTTCGGGACCGGTCGGCGCACCCCCCAGCTTCTGGCTGAGCGGGACCTCATCATCGCTGAGCCAGGTGAGGTCTTCATCGGCGCTGACCTTTCCGGGATCGAAGCTCGCTGCGTCGCCGGGCTTTCCGGCGACAGGGCCTACGCGGCGCTGTTCGAGCCCGGTCGTGACATTCACCTGGAGATGTCAGTGCTGTTCTTCGGCGACACCGAGCACCGAGAACAAGCCAAGACGATCACCCACGGTCTGAACTACGGCCGTGGTGCCACAACTATCGCTGAGCAAACCGGTCTCCCGTTGGCGGACGTACGACAGATGATCAACCGCTATTTTGAGCGCTACCCAGCTTTAGCGCGATGGCAGACGGGACTCCGGACCCAGGCCGAGAAGGGCCTATGCCTCACCACCGGTACCGGACGTAAGGTCGTCAGTGACCCAGACCGAGCTCACACAACCGCACCGGCACGGGTGGCCCAGGCCTGCGCCCGAGATCTCGCAATGACGGGACTGTTCCGAATGGAACAGTCGGGGCTTCTTCAACGCCTCAGGATGTTCCTGCATGACGAAGTGGTGCTGTCCACACAACGGGCTGCCGCGAGCGGCATGGTCGAGGAAGTCGTGAATTTGATGTCCTTCGACTGGAAGTCCCCCAGTGGCCTGATCATCCCCATCGTTGCGCACCCCGCGAAGGGCTACGGACCTCGCTGGTCGGACCTCTACCGATAAGCCCTGCCGCAACCAACAGCCTGTGGGAGTCGATTGGAGTGGACGATCATCCATTGAGCAGAACAGGCCACGCACTACGCAGTCCCGCCGACCCTGAGGCCGGCGGGGCTGGTGGTTGACCTTCGCGCAAGGGCCGATACTGCCACTTTGTCGCAGATGCCCGAGGAGGGCAGCGTGCCGGTATCGCCCGAACCTCGCGACGCCGCCCGTTCCCCGGCATCGGAGGCCACCCGCCAGCGGGTGTGGAACGCGGAGCAGATCGACCAGGCGGCCTCCTTGCACAAGGCAGGCACGTCCGTGCAGGCGATCGCCGACGAACTGGGGCTGACGAGGTCAACAACTCGCCGGCTGCTGGTGCGGGCTGGACGTGTCCAGGAGGCCTCCGATGACGCGATTGAGGAACACCGCCAACGACTACGTCGACTGGCCGGGCAACTCGAGCATGGCCTCTCCCTCCAGGCCGCGGCAGCAAGGGCTGGCGTGACCGTGGAGGCTGCACGTGCGCTGATCCGGCAGGGGAGAGAACTGCTCCCCGAGCCACTGCCCGAGTCGCTCCTGCGGCAGGCCACGGCCCTGCAAGGACGGCTGGTCGGCGATGACGTCCGTGCGGCCGCTCTCGCTGAGGGTCTGGACCCTTGGTGGGCGTTGCTGCTCCTGGTCCTGGCTGGGTTCGAGCAAGTGTCGATGCAGCCCCAGCGGCGGCCCGAGATGCTCGCCAGGATCGAGCAGATGGCGGCGCGGCGAGCAGCAGGAGCGACCTTCGAGCAGATCGGGATGGAGTTCGGGGTCGGCCGTGAACGAACTCGTCGCCTGCTCCTGGCCACGGGGCTGGACCCTGCACCCCTCAGCCACGTGCCCACCAGCGTGACGGCAGGGCCGCGGACTTCCGAGTCGACGCGTCGTCGTTGACCATCACCCTGGTCGAGCTTCACCCGGACGTTGCTGCCTGAGGATCGCTAAGCATGGGCGGCATCCCGCCGTGAACAAGTCAGCGCCTCGGCTTGTCCCCCAGGAGGCGGCATCGACAGCAGGTTCACCTCGGCCAGGGCGTACGGTCCGCTCATGAGCTTCGGTTTCCGCAAATCACTCAGGCTCGGCCCGGTGCGCCTGACCGCGTCCAAGCGCGGCCTGACCGGCTCGCTGGGGGCAGGTCCGCTGCGGGTCAGCAGGAGCAGCAGAGGTCGCCGCACGACGACCGTCCGGATACCCGGCACTGGGGCCTTCTGGCGCTCTACCAAGCGGTAGCCGCCCGAGGTCAGGGAGGAACTGCTCGGCCGGGTGAACAGCCCCACCCGGGTCGCCCTGGCCGACTGGCCGATGGAAGCTGAAGCCCGGGTGCTTTCGGAGACGGTTGTCGGGGACCGTGCAGAAGTCGGTCTTCGGGTCGGCCCCGACTATGCGTACTGGGTCTACTGCAAGCGCGATGCTCAAGGCCATTGGCACGAAGTTGCTTCGAGCAACGTCCAGTCCGTTCCAGGCTGGAGCGACCCGACCTTCATGGAGTGGGAGTAACCGGCTGCGATGATCGTGTTGTCGCTCCATCGGGGTCTTGGACCTGCGAGGGTGCGGCCAGGTTTCTGGTGCTGGGTCTGACCCGAATCAACCGGCTGACACGGGCCCGAAGCTGTAGACGCCGCCCCCGAGCCTGAGAAGGCGGCGTTCCCTGCGCCGTCCGAGGCCACGCGGCGCTCTTCGGCTTCCGCCGAACCCAGCAAGGTGGCGCTGTGCCCTCCGTGGCTATGAGCCCGGGGGACCGGGGATAGTGGGCGAACGCGCCCTCATTGCGGGATTTGCCACCACGGTGATCGCCCGCGTCGTACTTACCGCAACCGGCCCTGGAGGACGACTCCCCGGGCGTCCTAGTGTGGGCACATGATGAGGCGCATCGCTATGTCGCTGGACAGGGTCGCGTGTCTGGTCTGGAGTCATGGTGTCCGCGCGGTTCGATGACGTAGGACCGGCCTCCGATGTCGGTAATGCTGATGCTGTCGCCGCGGCCGAGGCTTTGGTGACGGACGCCGCTGGCCGGACCGAGTCGCTCGCCCACGCTGCCGCTGAGGCGACACAGGAGGCCGAGCAGGTCGCACCGGGGCCCGCCACGCATCGTGCGGCCCACGCCGCGAAGGAGTCCGAACTCAGCGCCGAGCAGACCGTCACGGAGCAGGCGCAGGCTGAGAAGCTCGCCGTAGAGGCGGCAGAGAAGTCAGATGAATTGCTGCTCGAGGAAGAGGCCCGGAAGATCGCCGCTCAGGCGAGCCCGGACGCTCCCTTTGGACTTCCCGGTCGAGCTATATCTAGCCGGGGTCCCCTTCGGTTGGGGTTCACCGTGACCTTGGGCAGCTTGCTCGCCATCGGGCTCGCCTTGGCGCTGCGGCACTCCGGCCATGAATTGCTGCTCGTGCTGGTGGCCGCGTTCATTGCGATCGGGTTAAACCCGGCGGTGCGCTGGCTGGTTGGCCGTGGCATCCGCCGCACCTTCGCCGTCGCGGCGATCGCGTTTGTGTTCCTGGCGGCAGTCGGGGCTTTTGCGGTCGCCACCGTGCCGCCCCTTGCGCGGCAGTTTCAGCAGCTCCAGACGGGAAAGCTCGCCTCCGTTCCGCAGCTCAACGATCGGCACACGACGTTCGGACGCCTGAACCTCAGGTATCACCTCGCCGAGCGACTGCAAGCCCGCATCGCCAACCCTGGCAGTGCTGGGGTCGGTGGGCTGCTTCACGCCGGAAGCGTGTTGGTCAGCGCGACCTTCGACACCGTCATCGTTCTGGTGCTGATCCTGTACATCCTCGCCGACCTGGACAAGATCAAGAACGCGTTCTATCGGCTCGCCCCCCAGCATCGACGACCCAGAGTGGGACTGCTGGGCGACGAGGTCCTGAACCGCATCGGGGGCTACGTCCTGGGGAACGTATTGACGTCCCTGATCGCCGCGGTGGGCAACTACATCGTCCTGCTCATACTTGGGGTCCCCTACGCGCTGGTTCTTTCGGTTCTGGTGGGCGTGCTTGATCTCATTCCACTGGTTGGATCGACGATCGGGGGGGCGATCGTAGCGCTCGTGGCGATGGTCGCAGTGTCCTCGACAGCCGCCGTTGTAACTATCGTGTACCACGTCTTTTACAGGCTGATCGAGGACTACATCATCAACCCTCGCGTGCTCCGGCGAACCGTCGATGTGAGCCCGCTGGTAACCATTATCGCGGTAGTCATCGGCGGCGGACTGCTCGGGATCGTGGGCGCACTCATCGCTGTTCCCACCGCAGCGGCCGTACAACTCGTGATTACCGAGGTCATCTACCCAAGCCGCGACGCGAAGGACCTCACGAGCACGCCCGCTACCGAGTAGCTC
>JBBRNK010000022.1:0-64763 GCA_038230355.1 Mycobacteriales bacterium
ATTTTCGCGCGCATCGTACCAACGGCCATCGGCTCTTTGTCTCACGTAGGGCGGCAGCTCGGCCTCAGCGTCGTCCAGTTCATCGATTCGCACATCCGCGGAACCTAGCTTCTTTCGCCCCTGATAGGCCGTAAAGCGTAGAAGGACTACTTCCCCCTCAAGATCCTTTGCGACGGCGAGACGCTTCTTGTCGCTGAACTCTAAGGTGCACGACTCGAAGGGAAGTTCACTAAGATCGCGCACGTCAAGCGCAAGTAGGTTGCGCACCAAGCGCAGAACGTGAGTTTTTCCTACACCGTTCGGGCCCGTCATAATCGTTGGAGAGTCGACTCGGAGATGTATGTCGTGCGTTACGTATCCGAACAAGCCACCAACCGAAACTCGGGTCAGCCTGCGCATCTCTCTCCCACGGTTAGGGCGGTTTCGGGTCACATCATTACACAGCGCTGACCTTCGACTTTGTCAATCATCGATGTGGGAAGCGGTGGTCAGCCACGTCGAATCTTATGGGGAGCCAGATCTTCCTGCAAAGTCGCGCCAACCAGTCTTAACTTCCGAAGTCAAACTAACCTTGACTCGGTGAATTAGCGAGCGCCGAGCCTCTGGACGACGGCAGCCGGCGTCACTGAACTCGACCAGGGCGTATCGCGACAGTTCGCCAACGTGCGCTCTTCGGCAGAAGCGAACGTTCTGGTCGAGCGCAGTCCCAGCCGGATTCGTGGCGTGTCTCGCGTTGATGGAGCAACTCGGCCTGTCGGGGTGGCCGCAGGATGAGAGGGGTTGGTCGCTGACTCCTCGTGCGGTCTCTAACGATCCATCGCCGCCAGAACGTCGGAGCGGACGCCCTGGCCATGCAGACCGGCAACGACGTCGTCCAGCTCCCGCTGCATTCGGACGGCGCGGCGGTGAGCGACAAAGCGCTCGAGCACGCCGGCGGTGAGACGGGGGGTGTTGCGCATGTTGCTCATGTTGCTCGTCACATCTTCCTGATCGCTGCTTCGTGTCACCTTGTGGAACGACCTGTGCCAGACATGCATGCCGTCTGCGGGAGTGACCGTGCGCACCCCTGCAAAGGGGTGCCCCCCCCCCCGATCGCTCACGAGCGCAGACGCGGACCCCGCGGTGGCGAGCCAGCGACTCCGGCCGAAGTAGCAGGACGACCTCAGCCCCCGACCGGGCCAGCGCAGCGCCCAACAGTCCCCCGACTGCACCCGCCCCCAGAATTGCGTGCCGCATCCCGGGACCGTATGCCCGGCCACTTCACAGCACAGGCGCTATCACAACACGCGTTAGAAGCGAACGTCCCTGCGGGGGTTGCACGCCCGGCTCATCCAGTAGCTGACCCTTCCCATTCATGGTCGGCGGTTCGGCGGTCCCGCCCTGTCCCACTGTGGAGCTGAGGGCGCCATGGCCGTGCGTACGCTGCCGCTGTGACCGACGCGGAAGACCTTTGCCTGCTGCCCGCAGTCGAACTGGCCCATCGGCTGCGCGCCCGTGAGCTATCGGCGCGAGAGCTGCTCTCGGCGTCGCTGGCTAGGGTCGACGCGGTGAACCCGGCGGTCAACGCGATCGTTACTCGCGACGACGTCCGGGCCCGGCAGCGCGCCGGTGAGCTCGATGAACGACTGATGCGTACAGGGCCGGTCGGCCCGCTGCACGGGCTGCCGATCGCCCACAAGGATCTGCTGCCCACCGCCGGTCTGCGAACCACCTGGGGATCGACGCTGTACGCCGACACGGTGCCGGCCAAGGACGCCGTCCTCGCGGCGCGGGTCTTTGCCGCTGGCGCGGTGCGGCTGGGCAAGACGAACGTGCCGGAGTTCGGCGCCGGTTCCCAGACCACCAACGCCTTGTTCGGCTCGACCCGCAACCCCTACGACCCGGCGCTCACCTCCGGCGGCAGCAGCGGCGGGGCAGCAGCGGCGTTAGCTACCGGAATGGTCGCGCTCGCCGACGGCAGCGACATGGGTGGCTCGTTGCGCAACCCCGCCAGCTTCTGCAATGTGTTCGGGCTGCGCCCCACACCCGGTCGGGTGCCGAACCTGCCGGCCAGCGACGCCTGGTTCGACCTGACGGTGCTCGGCCCGATGGGCCGCTGCGCCGCGGACGCCGCCTTGTTACTCAGCGCGATCAGCGGCCCGGACCCGGCCGACCCCTACGCCGCGATGACCGACGAGGTCGACTTCGGCGCGCCGCTCGACCGCGACTTCACCGGGGTCCGCGTTGCCTGGGGCGGGTCACTCGGCCTGCCGTTCGACCGGCAGGTGCTCGAGGCCTTCGACCGCACCAGGCCGGGTGTCGAGCAGCTCGGGGTGCACCTCACCGAGGCCGAGCCGGACGTACGCGGCGCCGACGAGGTCTTCCGCGTGCTGCGCGGTTGGCACCTGGCGACCACGATCGGGGACGCCGTCGAGGCGGCCGGCGATGAGGTGGTCGACATCGTGCGGGAGAACGTCGCCTACGGGCGCGCGGTCACCGCAGCGCAGCTGGCCGCCGCGTTGCAGCAGCGGACGCTTCTGCTCCAGCGGGCCCAGGAGTTCTTCACGCAGCACCAGTTCTTGCTCATGCCGGTCAGCCAGGTGCTGCCGTTCGGGGTCGACACCCGGTGGGTCCGGGAGGTGGCCGGCGAGCCGATGGCCGACTACCTGGGGTGGATGCGTTCGGCGTACCTGATCACCGTGCTGCGGGTGCCGGCCGCGTCGGTGCCGGCCGGCTTCACCCCTGCAGGCCTGCCGGTCGGACTGCAGGTCGTCGGCCGACCGGGGGACGACCTGGGGGTGCTGCAGTTCTGTCATGCGCTGGAGCAGGTCTTCGCCGCCGGCGACCGGCGCCCAGACGTGGCCGCGCTGAGCGGCGCCGGCGGTCGCGACGGGGTAGCCGGGTTGCCCGACGGGGGCCGCGCCGTCCACGATCGGTCTCATGAATGAGATGACGGTGCGGGCAGTGGTCGTGCAGGAGTACGGCGGACCTGAGGTGCTTGTGGTCCGCGACCGTAAGGCCGCCCGACCTGGCCCTGGCGAGCTGCTGGTGCAGCTGGCGGCCGCCGGCGTCAACTACATGGACGTCTACGCCCGGCAGGGTACCCGCCCCTACGCCGGCGATCTGCCGTTCGTGCCCGGCGGCGAAGGCGCCGGCACGGTGGTGGAGGTCGGCTCGGACGTGCGCGATGTGGTCATCGGTGACCGGGTCGCCTGGGCGGGTGTCGGGTCGAGCTACGCCGAGCAGGTCGTCGTGCCCGCGGACCGGGCGGTGCCCGTCCCGGAAGGGGTCGAGCTCCCCGCCGCCGCCGCCGTGATGCTGCAGGGGATCACCGCCCACTATCTGAGCCAGAGCACGTTCGAGGCACAGCCCGGCGACGTCGCTGTGGTGCACGCCGCGGCCGGCGGGGTGGGGCTGCTGCTCACCCAGCTGCTCGTCCGCCGCGGGGCGACGGTCGTCGCGACCACCTCCACGCCCGTCAAGGGCGAGCTGGCGCGCGGTGCTGGTGCGCAGGTGGTGACCGGCTACGATGGGTCGTCGATGCAGTTCGCGAGGCCAGCAGCGGGCGGGGCGCCGCGGTCGTCTACGACGGTGTTGGCCGCACGACCTTCAACGACGGGCTGGGCTGCCTGCGGCCGCGCGGCCTGATGGCACTGTACGGCGCGGCGAGTGGCCCGGTTGACGCTTTCGACACGGCCCGGCTCGCAGCTGGTGGCTCGCTCTACCTCACCCGTCCGACGATGGGCTCCTACATCGCCACCCGCGCCGAGCTGCTGGCCCGTACCGGCGATCTGTTCGGATGGGTCGCGGCCGGAGAGCTCGACGTCCGCATCGGCGCGACGTACCCGCTCGCGGACGCAGCCCGTGCCCACGAGGACCTCACCGGCCGGCGTACGACCGGCAAGCTGCTGCTCCTGCCGTGAATCTCCTCGTCACTGAGCATGCGCCGGACGGCATCGAGTGCTGCGGTTACCCGGCCTGAAGGTCGCTGCCGAGGGCCAGCCCGTCGAGAGCGTCGAGGTCAGCCAGCGTCTCGTCGAGGATGGCGCGCATCGGCACGTGGGCTCGCAGGGCGGTAAGCAGCGCGAACATCCCCATGACGGCTCGGTGCTCCAGCAGGTAGCTCGGGGGGAAGCGGATGACCCGCGCGCCTTCCATGGCCGCACCTGGGTTCGCCCACTTCTCCGAGGACGAGGCGATCCAGCTGGGGTCGAAGTGGAACATGCCCTCGTCGTACGGCGTGCGGCGCAGACCCGTCGGGTCGATGTCGAGGACGTCGATGAGCGCGTCCTCGGTTACCCCCTCCGTGGCCATGCCTGCCTCGACCCACACCTGCCTGAGCCGCGTCCAATCTTGGTGGTGGGCCAGGTAGGACGTCAGGACGAACATGCGCGTGAACGTGCCGACGCCCTGACTACCGGGGGCGTGAGCGACCGATCCGAAGTCCAGGACGCCGAGCCGACCATCAGCCAGCAGCCGGTAGTTGCCGGGATGTGGGTCGGCGTGCATCGCACCGACGCGGGTGACACTGCCCAGGCAGAAACGCGCCAGCAGCTCGCCGGCCCGGTCGCGCTCGGCCTCCCGGCTCACAGCGTCGGTAGCCGCGTTGCCGGCGGCGATCAGGTCCGCCAACGGGGTGCCGTCCATCCATTCGGTGACCAGAACGGCCTCCGAGGCGAACAGGACTGCCGGGACGTGCACGTCATGGTCGGCCCAGGCAGCAGCAAAACGTCCCATCCAGGCGGCCTCGTTGCGGTAGTCAAGCTCTTCGACGAGCCGCTCTCCGTGCTCGTCGAGGAGGGCCCGCAGGTCCAGGTTCGGGAGCAGCCGAGAGATAAGCGGCAGCAGCGCCCGCAACTGAGCCATGTCGGACTTCGCGTTACGGCGGGCGTTCGGGTAGCGCAGCTTGACCGCAACCTCTGTCCGTTCTCCGCTGATCGGATCAGTCCACACGCCCCGGTGAACCTGCCCCAGGCTCGCAGCGGCCACGGCGGTGCTCTGGACCTGGAGGGCGCCTTCGGGCACGACTTGGAGCAGCGGGGCGAGCTTGGAGAACGGCTCCGGCTCGGCGTTTTCGTACAACTGCTCGAGGGCCCGGAACTTCTCGGCGAGATGGTCGGGGAGAACCCCGGAGAACACGGCAAGCGACTGCCCGAACTTCATCGCCGGACCCTTGATGCGCGACAGGGTCGCGACGGCCGCATCGATGCTCGCAGCCGTAGCGGCGTCGTACACGGCCGTGCGGTTGGCGCCGAGCGCGGTACGAGTGGCAGCACCGGCCAGGCGCGCGCCGCTACCCAGCGGAATGCGCGCGAGCGCAGTGGCCCGACCGATCACCCCCACAACGTCACTCCCTCTCGTGCCGAATCTCTGACAAGGCGCCTCATCGTTCAGACCACTATCTTCCCGGGTCGCCTCTGACGACGCATGTCGGCGGCGGACGCAAGCCCGGCAGGCCCCGGCGGTGTGCTTGCCGGCACGCCCGAGTGATGATCTGTCGACGGGAGACGCTGGGCTGCGATCGCCGAGCAGAGCTCGTGACCTGGCTTCCTCGGGCTCAGTGCGACACGCGGTAGCGGAGGTGCATGACTGCACCGTCGAACGTGTGGCTGCCGACGAGTTGCAGATCTGTGTCTTGCACCTCGTCGGGAGAGTGGCACAGCCGGCGGTATCGCCGTGACAGGACATCATCGTCGGCGCCGAACCCGCTCCAGCCCGTCGAGCAGGAGGTCCAGCCCCCACTCGAACTCCTGGCCGAAGTCGTAGCCCGGCATGAGCACGTGGTCGCGCGAGAACTCGACCAGGTGTGGCCACTCGTCCGTCGGCATAGCCGCAAGGATGTGCTCCACCACCTCGGTGCTGCGCTCCTCGGTGTCGAACGGGAGGGCCCTCTCCTGCATGGCGAAGCCGTAGACGTAGGCATCGACCGCCGACAGCGCGTGCGCGGTCAACACGATGGAAAAATCGGCGCCCCGCAGGACGCCGATGAGCGCGTTGAGGTGTCCCAGCGTGCGGGGTCCAGGATTGGTGCGGGACTGCATGAGAGGCACCGCCCACGGGTGGCGCTTGAGGACCTGGCGCACCGAGACGGCTCGTCTGCGCATCGCCACCCGCCAGTTCCGCTCGTCGGCGGCAAGATCGATCTCGGCGAAGACCCCGTCCACCATCGCGTCGATCAGGTCATCCTTGTTGGTGACGTGGTTGTAGATCGACATCGCCTCAACACCAAGCTGCTCGCCGAGCTTGCGCATCGACAGCGACTGGATGCCGGACTCGTCGGCGAGTGCCATGGCGCTCTGTAGCACCCGCTCCCGAGTCAGCCGTGGCCGTTCCCTCTTGTTCCCTGAAGCCACCATCGTCCTCACGATCGCTTGACGTACTTACGATGTAAGCGTACACCTTGCTTACATCGTAAGCGACGATCCTCGAGAGGCACCTGATGACGAGACAACAAGGCGCGAGCGCCACGCAGGCGGCAGCACTGACCATGCGCGCTGTGGTGAGGGATCGGTACGGCGCACCAGCCCAGGTCCTGCGCGTCCTCCAGATGTCGGTGCCCACGATCGGCGCAGACGAGGTGCTGGTCCGGGTGCGCGCGGCCGGCGTCGACCGCGGCGTATGGCACATCGTGACCGGGCTGCCGTATCCGCTGCGGCTAGCCGGCTTCGGCCTTCGCGCGCCGAAGAACCCCGTCGTCGGCGGGGACCTCGCCGGTGTCGTCACGGCGGTCGGCAGCAGCGCAACCCGCTTCCACGTCGGGGACGAGGTGTACGGCACTGCCGCCGGCACCTTCGCCGAGTACGCCCGAGCGTCCCAGGAGAAGCTCTCGCTCAAGCCGGCGGGGCTCACCTTCGAGCAGGCCGCCGCCGTCCCCGTCTCGGCGGTGACCGCCCTGCAGGCAGTCCGCGACCACGGCCGGGTGAGGCCTGGGCAGCAGGTCCTGGTCGTCGGTGCCAGCGGCGGCGTCGGCTCGTACGCCGTGCAGATCGCCAAGGTGTACGGCGCCACGGTCACCGGCGTAGCCAGTCCCACCAAGCTCGACCTCGTCCGCTCACTCGGCGCCTCCACGGTCCTGGACTACACGGCGGACGAGCTTCCGGACCGCCGCTACGACGTCATCCTCGACGTCGGCGGCACCACCCCCGTGTCTCGACTTCGCAAGGCGCTCACCCGCACCGGCACGCTCGTCATCGTCGGCGGCGAGACCAGGGGGCGGGTGCTTGGAGGTGTCCAGCGGCAGCTCGGCGCAGCGCTGCTGTCGCCGTTCCTGCGCCAGCGGCTCTGCACGTTCTTGTGCAAGGAGAACGCTGGCGACCTTTCCGTCCTCGCCGATCTCATCGACTCCGGCCGGGTGACGCCGGTCGTCCATCGGGTTCTGCCGCTGGAGTCGGCAGCTCAGGCCGTCGAACTGCTGCTCGCCGGATCCGTGCGCGGAAAACTCGTTCTCTCTGTGTAGAGGGCCCACTCATCGGGCGCGCCAGGGGCCGCGCATGCTGAGGAGGAGCAGACTGCCGAGAGTGCTCGCTGGCGCGCGCGTCATCACCAGATGATGGTCAGTCCGCGCAGGTGGCCGAACGCTGCGTCGCGGGTCACCAGCGCGGCTTGGTGGAGTAGTGACTGGGCTGCAAGCATCCGGTCGAAAGGATCGGCATGGTCCCAGTCCAGGCTCCCCGCGCGGATCGCGTCGGCGGCGGAGATGTCGAGCGACTGCGCGCCGAGTCTGCTCGTCAGGTCGGCGTGCTGGGCCAGCAGGATTTCGGCTTCCGGCCATCCCGGCTCGCCGGTCCGTCTTGCGGCCGCGCTCGGGTGGGTCACGACAAGAAACCCCTGAGCAGCGCGGACGTTCCGGAGAGGTGCTCCTCCATTGCAGCCCGGGCTGCTCCGGGATCGCCCTGCAGTACGGTGCCGACGATCTCTTCGTGTTGACGATTGCTGTGGACGATGTTCGGTGCCAGGAGTGGGATCGCGTCGAGCAGCGCGCTGACCTTCATCCGGATGTCGGCAACCGCGGCGGCCAGCGAGGCCGAGCCCGTCCGCTCGCTGATCGCCAGGTGCAGCCGCGAGTCAGCGGTGCGGTACCTCCGCGGGCCGGCCGCGGTGCAGTCCGCAAGTGCGGCGGTCAGAACCCTGTCGGCCTCGGCTTTCGTCCTCGTGGTCGCGGCGAGCTCGACGGCCCCGAGCTCGAGGACCCGGCGCAGCGCGAGGGTGTCCTCCAGAGATTCCGGCGTGAGCGGTGCACCGGGACGGACAGTCCGTGCGGTCGGTGGACGGTCGCGGACGAACGTTCCGCCGTGCCGACCCCGACGTACCTCGACCCAGCCTGTCTCGGTGAGGGAGCGCAGTGCGTCCCGCAGGGTGACGCGGCTGACCCCCAAGCGCACGGCGAGATCCCGCTCTGCGGGCAAGCGGTCACCGGGCAAAACCAATCCGAGCTTGACCGCCGACAGGACCCGCTCGACGCATTCCTCGTACACGTTGCCGCTGCGGATAGCCCGGAACGCGACCGCAGCAGGATCGACGGGCGCGGGCGATCCAGGAGCGGCCATGGTCAGAGCGGCGTGACGTAGGCCCCGCAGATACCCCCGTCGACGAGGAACTCCGAAGCAGTCATGAATGAGGAGTCGTCCGAGGCCAGGAAAGCGACCGCCGCGGCGATTTCGTCAGCCTCGGCGAAGCGCCCCATCGGGATGTGCACCAGGCGCCGGGCAGCGCGCTCAGGGTCCTTGGCGAACAGCTCCTGCAGCAGCGGAGTGTTGACCGGCCCAGGACAGAGCGCGTTGACGCGGATGTTCTCCCGGGCGAATTGCACCCCGAGCTCACGCGACATCGCCAGCACGCCCCCCTTGGACGCGGTGTAGGAGATCTGGGACGTGGCCGCGCCGAGTCGCGCCACGAAGGAGGCCGTGTTGATGATCGAGCCCCGACCCCGGGCCTGCATGTACGGAATCGCGGACTTGCAGCACAAGAACACCGAGGTGAGGTTCACGTCCTGGACGCGGCGCCACGCGTTGAGCCCCGTCGTGAGGATCGAGTCGTCGTCGGGAGGTGAGATACCGGCGTTGTTGAACGCGATGTCCAAACCCCCGTACTTCGATACGGCCGCGCCGAACAGCGCCGCGACCTGCTCCTCCGAGGTCACGTCCACCTGAACGAACAACCCCCCGACGGCCTCAGCGGCCGCGTTTCCCTTGTCAGGGTCGACGTCGCCTATGACAACATGCGCTCCCTCCGAGGCGAGACGTCGGGCGGTCGCGAAACCGATACCGCCCGCCCCACCGGTCACCACCGCGACGCGGTCGACGAGCCGACCGACCCCCTGGTTGTCCTGTGCGTTCACGATCACCCTTCCGTTGCCAAGAAGACGTTCTTCACATCCGTGAACGCATGCAGTGCATCGGGGCCTAACTCACGCCCGAGCCCAGACTGCTTGAAGCCTCCGAAGGGGGTCGCGTAGCGCACCGAGGAGTGACTGTTGACCGACAAGTTGCCCGCCTCGATGCCACGTGCGACGCGCAGCGCACGACCGAGGTCACGGGTCCAGATCGAGCCAGCGAGCCCGTAGCTACCGGCGTTGGCGAGCCGGATGGCGTCGGCCTCATCCTCGAAGGTCACTACCGCCACGACGGGCCCGAAGACCTCTTCGGTGACTGCTCTGTCAGCGGCATCGACCGGGGCGAGGACCGTAGGCGGGAACCAGAACCCCGGTCCGTCAGGGGCCTCGCCTCGGAAGGCCACCGGCGCTCCCTCAGGGACGTAGGACGACACGCGGTCCCACTGCCGTTTGCTGATCAGCGGCCCCATCTGCGAGGTGTCCAGTGCAGGGTCCTCAACCCGCATGCCCTTCACGGCCGGCTCGAGCAGCTCCATGAACCGATCAAACACGGAGCGCTGTACGAGGATGCGGGACCTCGCGCAGCAGTCCTGCCCGGCGTTGTCGAACACCGCGTACGGCGCGGTTGCCGCGGCCTTCTCCAGGTCGGCGTCAGCGAAGACGACATTGGCGCTCTTGCCCCCGAGCTCCAGGGTGACTCGCTTGACGTGCGCGGCGCAGCCGGCCATGACCGCCTTACCCACCGCGGTCGACCCCGTGAAGACGATCTTGCGTACCTCCGGGTGTTCAACCAGGCGCTGCCCGACCACCGTCCCCTCGCCCGGGAGCACGATAAGTACGTCCTCGGGCAACCCGGCATCGAGAGCGAGCTCAGCCAGCCGCAGGGCAGTGAGGGGCGTGTACTCGGCCGGCTTGAGCACGACGGTGTTCCCTGCCGCCAGGGCGGGGGCGATCGCCCAGCCTGCAATGGGCATCGGGAAGTTCCACGGCACGATCACTCCGACCACGCCGAGCGGCTCGTGGAAGGTGAGGTCCACTCCGCCGGCGACGGGGATCTGTCGTCCGAAGAGCCTTTCGGGAGCCGCGCTGTAGTAGTTCAGGACGTCACGGACGTTCCCCGCTTCCCAGCGCGCGTTGCCAATGGTGTGGCCGGCATTGCCTACCTCCAGCTGCGCGAGTTCCTCGAGGTGGGCGTCCACCTGCTCGGAGAACTTCCGCAGCAGACGTCCCCGATCCGCCGGGGACACTTGGCGCCAGGTTTCGAACGCCCGACCGGATCGGGCGACAGCCAGGTCCGTCTCGGCTGTACCGGCCATCGCCACTGTGGTGAAGACCTGCTCTGTCGCGGGGTTGACAAGGTCGTAGGAGGTCGAAGTGGTCACAGCCGCTCAAACCCTCGGTAACGTTCCCAGTCAGTGACCGCGCGGCCGAACGCCGCCAGTTCAACCGTCGCCATATTGGCGTAGTGGTCGACCACGTCGTCCCCGAAGGTGGCCCGTGCGAAGGCGCTGCCGTGCCACAGCTCGCGTGCCTCACCGAGGCTGGTCGGCACCCGCACAGCCTCGGCATCCCCGTAGGCGTTGCCCTCGAGGGCAGGCTCCAGCTCGAGCCCCTCCTCAATGCCCGCCAGTCCTGCCGCGATGGTCGCCGCGGTGGCCAGGTAGGGGTTGACGTCGCCCCCCGGGATTCGGTTCTCGAGTCGCAGCGAGGGGCCGTGCCCGACGAGACGGAACGCACAGGTCCGGTTGTCCCGACCCCACCGCAGGGCGGTCGGAGCGAACGAGCCTTCGACGTACCTCTTGTAGGAGTTGATGTTGGGTGCGAGCAGGAGCGTCAGCTCCCGGACATACTTCAACTGGCCGGCAACGAAGGCCTTTCCGACGTCGGACATCCCCTCCCCCTCGGCCATCACCAGGGAGCCATCCGTGCCGCGGAAACTGCAGTGGATGTGACAGGAGTTGCCTTCGCGCTCGTCGAACTTCGCCATGAACGTGAGGGCCATGCCCTCCTGGGCCGCGATCTCCTTCGCGCCGTTCTTGTAGACGACGTGACCATCGCACGCGGTGATCGCCTCGTCGTAACGGAAGGCGATTTCGTGCTGGCCAAGGTTGCACTCGCCTTTGGCGGACTCGACCGTGAGTCCTGCACCCGCCATGGCGTTGCGGATCCGCCGGAGCAACGGCTCAACGCGTGCCGTTCCCAGCATCGAGTAGTCCACGTTGTATTGGTTGGCCGGCGTCAGCGCGCGGTATCCCCCGGACCAGGCCTGCTCGTAGGTGTCGCGGAACAACAGGAACTCCAGCTCCGTACCCACAAAGGCCGTCATGCCCGCCGCGGCGAGCCGGGCGGTCTGGTGGGCCAGCACCTGCCGCGGGGAGGCGACCACCTCGGAGCCGTTCTCCCACTCAAGGTCAGCCAGGACGAGCACGGTCCCTTCCTGCCAGGGGATCGGCCTCAACGTCGAAAGGTCGGGACGCAGGACGAAGTCGCCGTACCCGCTGGACCACGAGGACATCGCGTATCCCTCGACGGTGTTCATGTCGACGTCGACGGCCAGCAGGTAGTTGCACGCTTCCGTGGCGTGCTCGACGACAACGTCGAGGAAGTACGCCGCATGCAACCGCTTGCCCTGCAGGCGACCTTGCATGTCGGTGAGCGCGACGAGGACTGTGTCAACCGCACCGGAGTCGACCTGGATGCGGAGCTCCGCGAGAGACAGCGAACCAGAGCCGGGCTCAGGCAAGGTTCTCCAGCTCGCGCTCCATCGCCGCAAGCTCCTCCGCCGAACCCTGGACCCTCGGCCCGGTGAACCAGTTCTTGGCCGAGACGAGCCACCAGATGCCGGCAAAGCCGACGACGACCAGCACCGCGACCGGGGTGTAGTTGAAGGTGAGCCGGGTGACCGGGCTTGCTGTCGGCAGCATGAACAGCACGGTGATGAAGACGACCCACAGCACGGCGATGATCCCGATCGGCCTGCTCCAACGGCCCAGGCTCCACGGCCCGGGCTCGAAGGCGTCGCCCTGACGCAGCCGCAGGTAAGTCGGTGTGACGTAGGCGATGTAGAGCCCGATAACGGCGATCGAGGTGACGGCAGCATAGGCAGTGGCGTTGAACAGATAGGGGAGCCCCAGGAGGAACGCACCACCGGCGGCGAGCCAAATTGCATTAGTTGGCGTACGGGTGCGCGGATTGATCTGGTGCCAGAGCGAGGACGCTGGCAGGGCGCCGTCGCGCGAGAAGGCGTAGATCATGCGCGAGTTGGCGGTCACCGACGCCATCCCGCAGAAGAGCTGGGCGCCGATCGCGATGAGCAGCAGCAGCTTGCCACCGGTGGAGCCCACCGCGTCGATGAAGATCTGGGCGGGTGGCACCCCCGTGGCGGTGCCGGTCGCGCTGTCATAGTTTTGGATCGCATAGGTGAGGCCGATGAGCAGCACCCAGCCAGCGACGATCGACACGACGATGGAAAGCACGATCCCGCGGGGGCCGGCGACCGAGGCGTCGTGGGTCTCCTCTGTCATGTGGGCGGAGGCGTCAAAGCCCGTCAGCGTGTACTGCGCGAGGAGCAAGCCGAGCATCGCGACATAGAACGTCGAACCCCAGCCGGTGTTGTTGACGAACTTGGTGAAGACGAACGACGTGGACTGGTGCTTGTCGGGACCGAAGGCCAGCACGGCCACGATGACGGAGACCCCGAGGACGTGCCACCACACGCTGATGTCGTTGAGACGCGCGACGACCTTCACCCCGAACTGGTTGAGCGCACCATGCAGGACCAGGATGAGGAAGAACAGCAAGATCGTGTGCCACGGCCGTGGGTCGAAGCCGAACTGCAGGTCCAGGAAAGCGTTGAGGAAGAAGGCCGCACCGAAGTCGATGCCCGCCGTTACCGCGACCTGGCCGAGGAAGTTGAACCACCCGGTAAACCACGACCACGCGGCGCCGTTCTGCTTCGCCAGCTTCGCCGACCAGTAGTAGAGGCCTCCGGCCGTGGGGAAACTAGAGCACACCTCGGCCATCGACAAGCCGACGAACAGAGTCATCAGGCCGACGAAGGGCCAGCCCCAGATGATCACCGCGGGTCCGCCTGTGTTCAGCCCGAAGCCGTACAACGTGAGGCAGCCTGACAGGATCGAGATGATCGTGAAAGAGACAGCAAAGTTCGAGAAGCCCGACATGTGACGTGCGAGCTCTTGCGCATAGCCCATTTGGTGCAACTTCGAGGTATCGCTGTCAGGGGCGGCGGGGGATATTGGCTGGCTGCTCATGCACGTCCTACCTTCGGTTGGCTCGCGGATCAGCGCAATGGATCAAGGCCGGACCATAGGGCGAAGATGTTGATGAGACAAGCCAATGCAGCCACGCAGTTACGTGCGGTTCGTCGCCGCCTCGACGTGCGCGATAAACAGGCGCCGGTCCGGGCCCGCCTCAGGGTGCCACTGGACCCCGAGGCAGAACCCCCGATTCGGGTCCTCGACCGCCTCGACCGTCCGGTCCTGCGCCCACGCCGTCGCGCTCAGCGTCGGAGCCAGACGCCCGAGGGCCTGGTGATGGTGACAATGGACGTCGGCGCAACCTCCAAGCAGTCTCTGTAACCGACTCCCCGCGGCAATGCGGACCTGGTGCTCCGCGAAGAGTCCCGGGCCTGGGTCGTGCACGCCGGTTCCTGGTACGTCGGGAAGGTGCTGCACCAGATCGCCCCCGAGCGCCACGTTGAGCAGTTGCATCCCGCGGCAGATCGCGAGGACCGGAAGATCTCGCTCAAGGGCGACGTTCAGCAGCTCGAGCTCTGTCTTGTCACGGTCCACCCGGACGATCGAGGTGTGGGGTGAAGCTGTCTGACCGTAATGAGCGGGATCGATGTCCGCGCCACCGGCGAGAACAAGTCCGTCAAACCGGGCTAACAGCTTCGCGTCGAACGCGCCCGTGGGAAGCACAACGGGGACGCCGCCGGCCTCGGTGACAGCGTCGACATAGGCTGCGTGGAGCAGGACAGCCGGGACGTCCCAGCTACCCCAGCGCGCCTGCTCGCGGTAGCTGGAGATCCCGATGAGCGGACGCACCTGTCCTCCCCTGGTCTTGACTCCGTGCGAAAGGGTAGTCGCCAACCGAAACACCCTCGATCCGAGGGCGGTCTCTTCGGCAAGCAGCGGCTCGCAACACCACTGGCCAGACCAGCAGTGCCCCTGGAGCGACAGCAAACTGCCTGCCACTCAGGCCTTTGAGCACGTTGAGGTGACGAGGGTCGAGCGTCGAGGATGGTGCGGGTGTCGAGGTGCTTGGCAAGCACGACCAACGACGCATCCGCCATGCCGACCTCCTGAGCGCGGACCAGGTTCCGCTAGCTCGGGCTCATGTCGACGAACCGCGAGTAGTGGCCCTGGAAGGCGACCGTGATGACGGCGGTCGGGCCGTTACGGTGCTTGGCGACGATGAAGTCGGCCTCCCCGGCGCGGGGGCTCTCCTTCTCGTAGGCGTCCTCGCGATGGAGCAGGATCACCATGTCAGCGTCCTGCTCGATGGATCCGGATTCGCGAAGGTCGGCGAGCATAGGTTTTTTGTCGGTGCGCTGCTCGGCGCCACGGTTGAGCTGGCTCATCGCGATCACCGGGATCTCGAGCTCCTTGGCGAGCAGCTTCAGGGCGCGGGAGATTTCCGAGACCTCCTGCTGGCGCGACTCGGCCTTCTTGTTGCCGCTCATCAGCTGGAGGTAGTCGATGACGATCAGCTTGAGGTTGTGGCGTTGCTTCAGGCGCCGGGCCTTGGCCCGGATCTCCATCATCGTCAGGTTGGGCGAGTCGTCGAGGTATAGCGGCGCCTCGGCGACCTCGCCCATCCGGCGGGCGAGGCGGGCCCAGTCGTCGTCGGTCATCGAACCCGAGCGCATGTGGTGCAGCGGCACCCGCGCCTCGGCTGACAGCAGACGCATCGTGATCTCGGTCTTGCTCATCTCGAGCGAGAAGATGCACGACGGGTGGCCGTGCTTGATCGAGGCGCTGCGGGCGATGTCGAGGCCAAGCGTGGAGTTGTGGGTCGGCACCATCGCCTCACCGGCGAGGTAGAGGTGGTCGGCGTTGTCGACCTCCACGCAGCGGACCGGCACGGATGGCACGCGGGTAACGCTGACGATCGTGCGGCGACCGGTAAGCAGGACCTGCGCAGCCAGCGCCTCCTTATGGCTCATGGCATGGTCGTCGCGGCGGAAGACGCGCTCGTCGGTGACGATCGCGACCCGGTCTTCGCGGACTGCGGTGACGTGTCCCAGGCCGAGGGCGAGCTCGCGGGCCCACATCGGAAGGGCGACCGAGCCATCGACGTCGATCTTGCCGAGCACGTCGGTGATCCCTGCGAGCGCGTCGCGGCGCTGCGCCAGCGAGCCGCGGGCCAGCCGCGCCAACAGGGCGACCCGGTCGACGTCGGGCACGACCTCGGCTGCGGTGAGCATCTGCACCTGCGGGTCGGTTGAACCGCCGGCCAGCCACACTCCCAGCGTGTACGGCGCTGTCGGCAGGGCCACCTCCGGCAGGTCGAGGGCCTGCGTGGTCGGCACAGTGTGGCCAGCCCGGACGGTGGTGGCCAGCTCGGCCGTCGTACGGATGGAACGGCCGCCGGCGAGGGCGTCGGTGAGCCACTGGTGCTCGGCGTCGGCGACCAGGACGGTGCCGTCGCTGAAGGTCACGGCGAAGCACGGCCGGTCGAGCAAGACCTCGGTGGCCGCCACAACCCGGGTCGGCAGGCCGTCGCCACCGAACAGCCGGTCGCCGACGGCGACGGTGCCCATCGTGGTCCAGCCTGTCGGGGTGGGGAGCGGGGTGTCGAGCGCGAGGGCCTTTCCCAGGCCGGGACGGCCGGCGATGACGATCAGCTGGCCGGGGTGCAGGCCGTTGGTGAGGGTGTCGAGGTCGACGAACCCGGTAGGGACGCCGGACATCATCCCGGCCCGACCGCCGATCGCCTCGAGCTCGTCCATCGTGGGCTGCATCAGCTCTTCGAGCAGCGTGTAGTCCTCCGACGTACGCCGCTCGGTGACGTCGTAGATCGTCTGCTGGGCCCGGTCGACGATGTCGTCGACCTCCTGACCCTCCGCGGAGTACCCGAGCTGGACGATTCGGGTGCCGGCGTCGACCAGGCGCCGCAGGATCGCGAGCTCGGCGACGATCTTGGCGTAGTAGCCCGCGTTGGCGGCGGTCGGCACGGTCGACACCAGCGTGTGGAGGTACGGCATCCCACCGATCCGCCCGGCGTCGCCATTCTTGGTCAGCTCCGCGCCGACGGTGATCGCATCGGCCGGCTCGCCCTTGCCGTAGAGCTCGATGATGACATCGAAGATGATCTGGTGGGCGGGCCGGTAGAAATCGCCGGACCGGACGGTCTCGATCACGTCGGCGATCGCGTCCTTGTTGAGCAGCATGCCGCCCAGCACGGACTGCTCGGCGGCGTTGTCCTGCGGCGGCGTCCGCTCGAACTGGGGTGGCTCCTGTCGCGGGGTCTGTGGCGCTGGCCTGCTCAGCTCGACGAC
The DNA here is from genome assembly GCA_038230355.1 of Mycobacteriales bacterium. Taxonomy (GTDB): domain Bacteria; phylum Actinomycetota; class Actinomycetes; order Mycobacteriales; family SCTD01; genus RYN-111. Next base: position 16,833 of record JBBRNK010000022.1, read on the forward strand.
CCGCTCGCTCACCGCGTCTGCTCCCCGCCCGGTTCTGACCTCCTGGGTGCCTGTTGGCCGCCCCAGATCCCTTGTGCCGCAACCTTTCTAGCGGCCGGACGACCTGACCGGGGCACGTCCCGGGAGTGTCGCCGCGCGCACCTGTGGACCGACCTGGGGACAGGGTGGGGACGCACCGGCGAGCCGCTGTGGATGACCAGTGGGTTGCTGGGGAGGGCGGCCAGAGATCGGTCCGCTATCTGGCCGATCCTCTGCTCACACCGTTGTCCACCACCTGTGGACAAAGAAACCGGAACGGTCGCGGCGCTCACCCCGCCTCCGGGAGCCTGCTGCCTGAGTCACGGCTACCCGCGGCGACACGGGGGCCGTCCGGCACGCTGTCTGCCAGGACTGCGACGCACGCGCCGCAGAGCCGAACCTCGCGGGTGACGAAGTAGTCGCTCTCGGCCTCGCAGAGGGCGCACGACGGTCGGACCCGGCGCGTCGGCGCCTTCGGCGTCCGCTTGACGGTGCCGAGGTCGGCGCGGATCTGCTCGATCCACCGCTGCCGACTCTGCTCACTGGCAGGCTCCTCACAGGCCGCGCTGCTCCGGGCGTGGTCACGAAGCGCCTTCTCCTCACGCCAGCGGGCGTCGGGGGGCACCTGCGGCACGAAGCCGCGCAGGAGCGCCTCGACGGCGACGACCGGGTCCCGACCGGCGGGAAGTGCCCCGATCCGGGCGCTGAGCTGCCCGGAACGCCAGCCCTTGTCCAGCAGCTGCAGGACGAGGTCACCGACCTCAGGGGAGTGCAGGTCGGCGGCCAGACCGGCCGGGAGGTCGCCGAAGACGGCGGCGTGGGTCGCGGCATCGAGCCGCTGCAGGGGGAGGTCGAAGAGCTCCATAGGACAAGGTCACCACGGACCACCGACAGTTTCCTGGGCTGTCCACACCCTTCGCGGTTGTCCACAACCCCGGCCCCCGCGCGCGGAGGCGCGGTCGACCGACGTACGTTGCGCGCATGCGTGCGATCCAGGTCACCAGTCTCGACGGGCCTATGGCGGTCGAGCTCACCGACGTCCCCGAGCCGGACGCGAGTGGCAAGGTGCTCATCGCCGTCCACGCCGCGGGGGTCAACTTCCCCGACGTGCTGATGACCCGCGGTGCCTACCAGATGAAGCCGGAGCTGCCGTTCGTGCCCGGCTCGGAGGTCGCCGGCACTGTCATCAGCGGCCCAGGCTTCGCCCCCGGCGCGCGAGTAGCCGGCTTCACGGTCCTGGGCGGGTACGCCGAGAGGGCCGTTGCCGACCCGGCCCTGCTGTTCACGCTCCCCGACCGGGTGTCGTTCTGGGACGGCGCGGCGCTGCCCATGAACTACCTCACCGTCGACTTCGCCCTCGCCCGAAGAGCGCACCTCCAGCCAGGTGAGACCGTGCTGGTCCAGGGTGCAGCCGGCGGGATCGGGGTCGCGACGATCCAGCTTGCCAAGGTCATGGGCGCCCACGTGATCGCAGTGGTGTCTACCGACGAGAAGGCCGAGACGGCTCGGACAGCCGGCGCGGACGAGGTGCTGAGGGCGGACAGCTTCCTGGCCGAGGCCAAGGGCCGCGTGGACGTCGTCATGGACCCGGTGGGCGGTGACCGCTTCACCGACAGCCTGCGCTGCTTGAGGCCCGAGGGTCGGCTGCTGGTTGTCGGCTTCACTGCCGGCACGATCCCCGAGGTGAAGGTCAACCGGCTGCTGCTCAACAACGTCAGCGTCGTCGGTGTCGGTTGGGGGGCGTTCTGGATGCGCGACCCGGCGTACCTGCAGGAGCAGTGGGCGCGGCTGCTGCCCTACCTCGAGGACGGCCGGCTTCAGCCCATGCTGGGCAACACCTATCCCCTTGATATGGCGGATCTCGCCCTCCTTGAGCTCGAGGAGCGCCGGGCCCTCGCCAAGGTCCTTCTGATCCTCCCGTAGGCACCCGCCGCCGCACAGCAGAATGGCCCAGCACCGTCCCGCGAGGGACAGGTGCCGGGCCGTCCGGACGAGCAGACCTAGCCCGCGACGACCGCCACGGACAGGTTGACCTCGATGTCGCCGTGCACCTTGACGGTGACGGCGTGCGCACCCACGTTCTTGATCGCGTGCTTGATCACGATCGAGCGCTTGTCGAGCTTCGGACCGCCCGCCTTGGTGATCGCCGCGGCGATGTCCGCCGTGGTCACCGAGCCGAACAGCTTGCCGTTGTCACCGGCGTGCGCGGGCAGCGAGAGCGCGAGGCCCTGCAAGGCCTGCTTGATCTCGTTCGCATGCGAGACGTCGCGGACGACCCGGGCAGCGCGGACCCGACGGATGTTCGCCACCTGCTTCTCGGCACCGCGGGTGGCAGTGATCGCCAGACCCTGCGGGACGAGGTAGTTGCGGCCGTAGCCGTCCTTGACCTCGACCGAGTCGCCGGGCGCTCCGAGGTTGGGCACGTCGTGCGTGAGGATCAGCTTCATCTCAGCGCGCCGTGGAGGTGTAGGGCAGCAGGGCCATCTCGCGGCTGTTCTTGACGGCGACGGCAACGTCGCGCTGGTGCTGGCTGCAGTTGCCGCTGACCCGACGGGCGCGGATCTTCCCGCGGTCGGAGATGTACTTGCGCAGCAGACCGGTGTCCTTGTAGTCGACGTAGGTCACCTTGTCCTTGCAGAACTGGCAGACCTTCTTCTTCGGCTTCCTCGGAGGAGGCTTCGCCATGTCAGTTTCCTTAGCTCAGAGTGGGGGTTAGAAGGGAGGTTCGTCGGACCAGCCGCCGCCACCGCCGGAGGACGCCGGAGCCGAGGAGGCCCAGGGGTCGCCCGCGGGAGCGCCGCCGCCGGAGGGGGCACCGCCGTTGGAGCCGCCGAAACCGCCCCCTCCGCTGCCACTGCGCTGGGTCCGGTTGACCTTCGCAGTGGCCCACTTCAGGGAGGGGCCGACCTCGTCCACGTCAAGCTCGTACACCGTGCGCTTCTCGCCCTCTTTGGTGTCGAACGAGCGCTGCTTCAGGCGGCCCTGCACGATCACGGCCATCCCCTTCTGCAGGGACTCCGCCACGTTTTCGGCGGCCTGTCGCCAGATGGAGCAGCGCAGGAACAGCGCCTCCCCGTCCTTCCACTCGTTCGTGTTCTTGTCGAAGCTGCGAGGCGTCGAGGCGACGGTGAAGTTCGCCACGGCAGCGCCGCTGGGGGTGAAGCGCAGCTCGGGGTCGCCGGTGAGGTTGCCGACCACGGTGATGACGGTGTCGCCTGCCACGTGTAGCTCCAATGTCAGTGCCCGCTGGTGCGGGACGGTCCCTCCCCGGTCAGGGGAACGGTAGGTGTCGGTGCGTGCGGTCGTTGAGCGCACTTCTTAGCGGTGGGGAAGGACACAATGCGGACTGCGCGAGGGACGCCTAGCGCAGTTCGGGGCGAAGGACCTTGGTACGCAGCACGGCCTCGTTGAGGTTGAGCTGGCGGTCCAGCTCCTTCATCGTGGCCGGCTCGGCCTTGAGGTCGACGACGGCGTAGATGCCCTCGGCCTTCTTGTCGATCTCGAAGGACAGGCGGCGCCGTCCCCAGATGTCGACCTTCTCAACGCTGCCCCCGCCGGTGCGGATGACGTTGAGGAACGTGTCGAGGGACGGAGCGATCGTCCGCTCCTCGAGGTCGGGGTCGAGGATGACCATGAGCTCGTAGTGACGCAAGTGACCCACCTCCTCCTGTGGACTCATCGGCCACGGACGTTCCGTGGCAGGAGGGTTGTTCGCGTCAGCAAACATGACCACGCTACCAGCGCGGCGCGTCAGTCCGAGCTGTCGCCCGGATCTGTGGACACGCCCTCGGCCGACCCCCCGGACCAGGTACGACGACCCCCCGCGGCCGGCTGCGCCAGCAGGTAGCGGCCGAGGACCGTCACGACACCCACCAGGGCGACCACCGCGAGCAGCACGGGCAGCCCGAAGCGGTGCGTCGAGCCCTGCGTGAGTCGCCCGCGCGACGTTGTCTGGGCGCCGCCGGGGACTACGGACGCGGTCGGCCCGGGTGTCGCGCCGCCGGGGACTACGGACGCGGTCGGCCCGGGTGTCGCGCCGTCTGCGGGCGAGGCGAGGCTGGGTCGTGGACCCGCGGTCTGCCCGGGCGTCGTGTTCGGCGCCGCCGTGACCGTGATCGACCCGGTGTAGACCCCCATCAGAAGCTGCCTGGTGTCGGTGTAGGTGAATGTCCCGGCCCTCGTCAACCGGTAGGAGGCCGAGCCTTCGGCCGGGACCGTGACGCTGAGCTGCCAATTGGTGCTCTTGGCCTGGACGACGTGGTCGAGCACGTCCGCGTTCCTGAAGACCAAGCTGTCGCCGGCCTCCGCCCTGGCCGCGCCCGGCGAGGGGGCGGCGGCGGCCCGGAGGGTGACCGTCACGCTCGCGGCCGACGCGGGCGGCGCCAGCAGCAGCCCGACCAGCACCAGCCCGACCACCACCAGCCCTGCCAGCACCACCCCGGCCAGTCCGGCGAGCGCCACCAGCGGAGCCACCAGCAGGACCCGCGCCGTCGGTCGGGTGAGCGGGGCGCGCGCCTTCCGGTCATGCGCGGGCACGGTCACCTCGTGATGGTGCCACTCCGCCTGCGCGGGGACCGGTGAACGAGTGGCCGGGCCGCAGGGGGAGGGGCCGTCGTACGGTGGGTCGCATGCTCATCGGTGCGCACGTGGACAACGCTGACCCCGCGACGCAGGCCAAGGAGCGTGACGCTGAGGTCATCCAGCTGTTCCTCGGGGACCCGCAGAGCTGGAAGGCCCCGACGGTCACGGCGGTCGAGACCGGCGGGGTGCCCTTCTTCGTGCACTCGCCGTACGTCATCAACGTGGCCAGCACGAACAACAAGATCCGCATCCCGTCCCGCAAGATCCTCGACCAGCACGCGCGGGCCGCCGCCACGCTGGGGGCGCAGGGACTGGTGGTCCACGGTGGGCACGTCGCCAAGGGCGAGGACCCGGCGGTCGGCATCGACAACTGGGTCAAGGCGCTCGAACGGATGGAGCTGCCGCTGCCGGTCCTGCTGGAGAACACCGCCGGCGGTGACCACGCGATGGCCCGCCGCTTCGACTCCCTCGCCCGGCTGTGGGACGCGATCGGCCACCACGACAACGTCGGCTTCTGCCTCGACACCTGCCATGCGCACGCCGGCGGCGAGGCCCTCGTCGACGTCGTCGAGCGGGTCCTGGCCATCACCGGCCGGATCGACCTGGTGCACTGCAACGACTCCCGCGACGGCTTCGACTCCGGCGCCGACCGGCACGCCAACATGGGTGAGGGTCAGATCGAGGCCGACGTGCTGGTCGCCGTCGTCCGGGCCGCCGGGTGCTCCGCGGTCGTCGAGACGCCCCGCGACGGCCAGGCCGCCGACATCGCCCTTCTCAAGTCCCGGCTGCGGGCCTGAGCGCTCACACCAGGACAGGGGTACGGCGGTCCGGCGCTCCGTCGAGCACCCCACCGGCCGGGTCGTCGACGCCGTCGGCGCGGACCACGTCCAGCTCCGGCCGCACGATGTCACGGACCACGAAGGCGGCGTACAGGACGATCATCAGGTCACGGAGCAGGATCGCCGCGAAGAACCAGCCGATCGAGACGCCCTGGCCGGGCTTGTCGTTGCTGACGAAGAAGTAGAAGCGGGAGAGCAGCACGAGGGCTTCGGCGGCCTGCCAGGCGAGGAAGGGCCGCCACCGTGGGCGGGCCAGGACGGCGAGCGGGACGAGCCACAGGACGTACTGGGGGCTGTCCACCTTGTTGGCGAGCAGGAACCCCGCGACGGTGAGGAACAGCAGCTGCGGCACCCGCGGCCGACGCTTTGCGAGCAGGGTGAGCGCCGCGAGGCCCCCCATCACGAGGACCTCGAGCCCCGCCACCCACTGGTTGAGGTGCGCCGGTGGGCTCGTGGTGTCGCTGACCCACCCGGCGACGGTGTTGCGCAGTCCCTTGAGGCGGCCATGGTCGGTGTGCAGGTGCTGCACCTGCAGGTAGAGCGAGTCCCAGTCGGCGCCGCGGGTCTGGTTGAGGTCGAAGAACCGGTAGACCGCGTTGGTCGCCTGCTCCTGGGTCGTGCCGGCCGCCTGCTTGGACGGGCACCGGCCGGTGACGTACCGGCTGGTCCGGGCCGCCGTCTGCGTGATCCTGCAGGCTTGCGGGAGCAGTGCCGACAGGCCTTCGGTGCCGAACCGGTCGACCGGCGAGGCGAGCACCTTGACCTGCCCGTTGGCCGTGTCCGCGAAGGACGGCGCCGTCAGGTAGACCGGCAGCGTCAGGGCGGCCGCGACCAGCGCTGTCGTCGCGGCAAGCGCACCCCACGACCTGACCTTGCGCGCCCGCAGGCACAGAGCCAGCAGAGGCAGCAGGAACAGCACCGGGTAGAGCTTCGTGGCCGTTGCCAGCCCGAGCAGGACCCCGGCCGTCACGGGGTGCCGGCGCGACCAGGCGACCAGGGCCAGCCCGGCGAAGGCCATCGCGACCAGGTCCCAGTTGGTCGTCGCGTGCAGCAGCAGCGCCGGCGACAGCGCGACCATCGCCGCGTCCCACGGCCGGCGTCCGGACAGCCGCGCCGTCGTGACCGTCACGACCAGCGCGCAGATTGTCACGAGCACCCAGGTCAGGTCGTAGAAGTGCCGTCCACGGGCGATGGAGGCGGCGTTGTCGCGACTGTTCCGGTTGGCCGGCGTCGGGCTCCTGTCGAAGGCCCGCTGCGCCTCGCTGGTCTTGTCGTCGGGGAAGGCGGCCGTCACCGCCCGGGTCATCAGGCTGCTGACCTGCATCACGACCCCGATCACCACGGGGTACTCGACGGGGTGGTCGTAATAGGGCAGGTCCCCTTGGGCGAGCCCCTCCGAGGAGTAGAGCGCGACCACGTCGCTGTAGCAGGCCCTCGTGTACTGGTGCTCGTGCACCCAGGTGCTGCCGTCCCGGCACGGGGCTTTCTGGGCGAAGCCGAGCAGGCTCGTGAGCAGGGTCAGCGCGAGCAGCACCCGCGTCGGCGTCCACAAGCGCTGCTCACCCAGCTTGGCGTGCCGCCCGGGCGAGCCTCCGATCGCCTCGACGGCACCGGCGACCACCGGATCGTCCTGCGACGGGAGGACGAGGGCTCGGGTCACCCGCCGATGCTCTCAGATCGGCCAAGCGGCAAACCCTAGGGACTGGTTGCCGGCGATGCCGGGCCGGTCGGCGGGGGCGGCGGGGAGGGCGGCTGGGTGGACGGGGGCGTGGTCGGCGGCACGACCGGAGGGACCGTGGCCGGCGGGCGCGTCGTCGGGACCACCGTCGGCGGCGCCGTCGTCGGGGCGGCCGTTGCCGTCGGGGTGGGAGTCGCCGTAGCGGAGGCGGACGGGGACGGGGACGGGGTGGCGACCGCACCGACGTTGGCCCGAGACGGGAAGTTCATCACCGGCTGGCCTTGCAGGGCGGCGTCCATGAAGGCCTTAAAGACCTGGGCAGGCACCGTCCCGCCGTACACGCCGCCGCTGATCCCGAGGACACCCTTGAGCGGACCGCCCTTGGCCCGACCGACCCAGACCGCGGTCGACAGCTGGGGGGTGAAGCCGACGAACCAGGCGTTCGTGTTCGACGTCGTGGTGCCGGTCTTGCCGGCGACGGGACGCCCGGCGAGCTGCGCCCGGCTCCCCGTCCCGCCCTGGACGACCTGCTGCATCGCGTACGTCGTGTCGGCGGCGATCCCCTGGCTGAACGCCATCCCCGTGTCCTGCTTCGCGGCATAGACCTCGTTGCCGCCGTCGGTGACCTTCTGCACGAAGTACGGGGTCGCGCGGGTGCCCTGCGCGGCGAAGGTCGCGTAGCCCGCGGCCTGGTCGATGACGTGCACCTCGTAACCGCCGGAGCCGAGTGCGATCTGGGCGCTGGGGGAGCCGGCGTCACCGTCAAGGGGGTCGCCGTCGGGGATGCCCGCCGCGTGCGCGAGGTCACGGACCCGCTTCGGGCCGATGTCGCAGGCCAGCCGCAGGTAGACGGTGTTGACGGAGAACTTCAACCCGGTCGCGAGGTCGATCTTGCCGAAGGGCGGGTCGCCGGCATCGTTGGTCACGTCCTGCTGCCCGCAGATGTTCTGGTGGTTGGACCCGTCGTACTGGGTGTCGAGGCTGATGTTCTTCTCGAGCGCAGCTGCGAGCACGTACGGCTTCATCGACGACCCGGGCTGCACGCCCTTCCTGTCGTTGCTGGCGTAGTCGAAGCCGCCGGCGTCCCGGCCGCCGTAGTAGGCGACGACCTTGCCGGTCCCGGGCTGGACGGCGACGAGCGCGCCGACCGCCCGGTCGGAGTCCTTGCTGGCGGGGACAGCTCCTTCGACGGCCGCGATGGCAGCCGACTCGGCGGCGCGGCCGATCGTGGTCTGGACCGTCAGCCCGCCGGCGGTGATCCGGTCCTCGGGGAAGCCGTGCTTCTCAAGCTCCGCCACGACCTGCGCGCGGATGAGGTCCAGGGCGCCGGGGAAGTTGGCCGTGCTGAAGCCCCGGACCTTCGGGTACGTCGCGGCGGCCCGGTCCGAAGCTGACAGCCACTTCTGCTTGACCATCCCGTCCAGGACGTAGCTCCAACGCGCCTTGGCCTTCTCCGGGTGCTTAGCCGGGTCGTAGCCGGCGGGCGAGCGGATGCTCGATGCCAGCACGGCACCCTGGACCGGCGTCAGCGCGGAGGCGTGCACCCCGAAGTAGGTCGTCGCGGCGGCCTCGATCCCATACGCGCCGCGACCGAAGTAGATCGTGTTGAGGTAGTCCTCGAGGATCTTGTCCTTGCCCACGGTCTGGCTCATCTTCAAGGAGATGAAGATCTCCTTCACCTTGCGGGTGTAAGTCCGTTCCTGGGTGAGGAAGGCGTTCTTGGCGTACTGCTGGGTGATCGTCGACCCCCCCTGCTGGACGCTCCCGCCGCCCTTCACGTTGGTGAACAGCGCCCGCAGGATGCCCTTGGGGCTGATGCCGGGCTCGGCGTAGAAACCCCGGTCCTCCGCCGCGAGGATCGCCTGCTGCGCCGGCTTGGAGATCTTGGAGATCGGGACGATTGTGCGGTTCTTGCCGATCCGGCCCATCTCGCTGCCGTCGGCGTACAGCACCCGCGTCGCCTGCGCCGTCGCGATCTTGTTCGGTTGCGGCACCGTGGTGAGCGCGTAACCGACCCCCACGAGCACGACGAACACAAGCAAGAGGGACCCGGCGGCGACGCCGATCCGCTTCTTCCACGACAACCCGCGCAGCCAGTTCACCGCCCCATGCTCCCCCCTGCCCGTCGACTCAACCCGACTTCAAGATCACAGGTCAGGCTCGGTTCAGACTGGTGGCCCCGGGGGCAGCCGGCAGCGTGGGTGACAGGGGTCCCGGGGCGGGTGTTGGGGCTCAGGTCACGCGCCGTTCACCCGCTGTTGCCCTCATGACATTCATGACGTAACGTCGTTCCTGACACCGCGATGTATCGCCGCGATACATTAGGTCGATAGGTCACCCACGACCTTCGTGGTCCCGCCATCTGCAGACAGGAGAGGCCCCCTTGCTCGAGCTCGCCGTCCTCGGCCTGCTGCACGAGAGCCCCCTGCACGGCTACGAGCTGCGTCAGCGGCTCAAGGCCACGCTCGGCAGCTTCCGGGCCTTCTCCTACGGCTCGCTCTACCCGACGCTCGGCCGGATGAAGGACGCCGGACACATCGCGGTCGACGAGGGCGACGCCCAGGTCGTGGCCGGTGCGCCGGCGCTGACCGGCCGCCGCGGCAAGGTCGTCTACAAGCTCACCGCCGACGGCAAGGAGCGCTTCGCCGAGCTCCTGGCCGAGGCGGGTCCTTCCTCCTGGGAGGACGAGACGTTCGGCGTGCACTTCGCGTTCTTCAGCAAGACCGACCCCGAGGTCCGCGTGCGGATCCTCGAAGGGCGCCGGTCGCGGCTGGAGGAGCGACGCGAAGGTGCCCGTACCGGGCTGGCCCGCACCCGCGAGCGGCTCGACAGCTACACCCTCCAGCTGCAGGAGCACGGGTTGGAGTCGGTCGACCGCGAGGTCCGGTGGCTCACCGAACTCATCGAGACCGAGCGCAAGAACCACCCGTCCCGCTAGCCCCCCCGTTCCACCCCCCCTCAAGAAGGAGACGCCCAGAATGGGTTCCATCCGCGTAGCCATCGTCGGCGTCGGCAACTGTGCCGCGTCGCTCGTCCAGGGCGTCGAGTACTACCGCGACGCCGACCCGTCCGGCCGCGTGCCCGGCCTCATGCACGTCACGCTGGGCGCCTACCACGTCCGCGACATCGAGTTCGTCGCCGCGTTCGACGTGGACGCCAAGAAGGTCGGCTTCGACCTGTCCGAGGCGATCTTCAACAGCGAGAACAACACCATCAAGATCGCCGACGTGCCCCCGATGGACGTCACCGTCCAGCGCGGCCCGACCCTCGATGGGCTCGGCAAGTACTACCGCATGACCATCGAGGAGAGCGACGCCGAGCCGGTCGACGTCGTCAAGGTCCTGCGCGACGCCAAGGTCGACGTCCTGGTCTGCTACCTGCCCGTCGGGTCCGAGGACGCCGCGAAGTTCTACGCGCAGTGCGCCATCGACGCCAAGGTCGGCTTCGTCAACGCCCTGCCGGTCTTCATCGCCGGTACGCCGGAGTGGGCCGCGAAGTTCGAGGCCGCCGGTGTCCCGATCGTCGGCGACGACATCAAGTCGCAGGTCGGCGCGACCATCACGCACCGCGTCATGGCAAAGCTGTTCGAGGACCGGGGTGTCATCCTGGACCGCACCTACCAGCTCAACGTCGGCGGCAACATGGACTTCAAGAACATGCTCGAGCGGGATCGCCTGGAGTCCAAGAAGATCTCCAAGACCCAGGCCGTGACCTCCAACATGGAGCACGACATGGGCGCCCGCAACGTGCACATCGGCCCGTCCGACTACGTGCAGTGGCTCGACGACCGCAAGTGGGCCTACGTCCGCCTCGAGGGTCGCGCCTTCGGTGACGTCCCGCTGAACCTCGAGTACAAGCTCGAGGTCTGGGACTCCCCCAACAGCGCCGGCGTCATCATCGACGCGCTGCGCTGCGCGAAGATCGCCATGGACCGCGGCGAGGGTGGCCCCGTGCACCCCGCGTCGACCTACTTCATGAAGTCCCCGCCGCGTCAGGTCCGCGACGACGTCGCCGGCCCGGCCCTCGAGGCCTGGATCAACGAGAAGTAGCCCCGGGCCTCAGCGGCCTCAGCGGCCTCGGCGCCCTCAGCGGCCCGGTGCCCCTTTCGTGGGGGTACCGGGCCGCTGCCGTGTCTGCCCCACCTTCCTGCGTCCTAGCCCCCACGCTCAGCGCGCCGTCCACAGATCCGCCCGAAGGCCACCACGAGCAGCCTCGCGGGCCTTGGGTGGGGCCATGACGACCAGCGCCCTCCTTGCCCAGCTCGGGATGGCCCGCGCACGCCGGATCGCCGCCGAGCAGTGCGGCATCGCAGACCGACGCGCCCTGTACGCGGCGGGAGCGCCGGGGTCAGTGCCCTGCGGTACGACGGGGCGGACGCCCTCACCGACGAGGCGATCCACATCTTCGTCCCCAAGGGAGCCACCCGTCGACATCTGGCCGGCGTCGTGCCGCACGAGTGCCGACGGTGGGGGGCTGAGGACCTGGAGCGGGTCCGGCGGCACCGGTTCCGGCGCGAGCTGCAGAGTGTCGTGCTCGAGCTCGCCGGTGGGGTGCGGTCGGTCGGCGAGCTCGACGTTGCCCGCCGGATGCGCGAGCGGGGCCTGCCCGAGCCCTCGCGCCAGTCCGTGCGCACGAGGCCGTCCGGCCAGGAGTACCTCGACGCGGAGTTCGACGCGTACGCCCTGGTGATGGAGGTCGAGGCGTCCTCAGAACTCAAGGGGCGGTGAGCGTGAAGGCGAGGACGCTGGGCGGTTCCCACGACGCAGGGGGAGTTGGGAGGCGCGCCTACGCTGGGGGGATGGAGCAGCCGAGGACGCACGCGGTGCGCGAGCTGCTCGCCGATCCGGACTTCACGCGGCTGTTCCGGGTGCGGTTGGCCGGCCAGTGCGGGGACGGGTTGTTCCAGGGCGCGCTGTTCGGGGCGACGTTCTTCAACCCCGAGAAGGCGACCAGCGCCACCGAGGCCGCCGCTGCCTTCGCGACCCTGCTGCTTCCCTACAGCCTCGTCGGCCCGTTCGCCGGGGTGCTCCTGGACCGTTGGTCACGCCAGCGGGTCCTCGTCGTGGCCAACGTCGCGCGGGCGCTGCTCCTGGTCGGCTTGGCCGGCTCGCTCGCTCAGACCGGCTCGACCAGCGTCGGGACGATCGGGTTGGCCCTGATCCTGGTGTCGCTCAACCGGTTCGTTCTGTCCGGGCTGTCGGCGGCGCTGCCGCACGTCGTCGTAGCGAAGCGACTGGTGACGGCGAACTCTCTCACCACCACCCTGGGGAGCGGAGCGGCGGCGGTCGGTGGCGTCAGCGCCCTCGGCTTGCGAGAGCTATTCGGACGCGGCGACGTGGGTGCGGCGTGGATCGCGGTCTGTGCGGCTGGCGTCTACCTGGCGGCGGGAGCGCTCGCGGCCCGGATTGCCAGGGACCGGCTCGGGCCGGACCTCACGCCGCGGGAGGCGGTCGGCGTGGCGCTCCGAGCGGTGGCCCGCGGGTTCGGCGAGGGTGCCCGGCACCTGCGAGGGCACCCGCCGGCCGCGCGGGGCCTCGCCGCGATCACCGCCCACCGCTTCTTCTACGGCCTGTCCTTCATCGCGACCCTGCTGCTCTACACCAAGACCGGCTACCTCCACCGCGGCCTCGAGGGGCTCGGTCAGGTCGTCACCGCCTCGATCTTCGGCGGCCTCGGTGCGGCGGCGGTCACCCCTCGGGCGACCCGCCGCCTCGGGACACAGACCTGGATCGTGATCGTCTTTGCCGGCGCGGCCGCGGTCGAGCTCGCCTTCGGTACGCCGTACACGCACGCGTCGTTCCTGGTCGCGGCGGTCGGGCTCGGGTTCGCAGCGCAGGCCGCGAAAATCTGCGTCGACACCCTGATCCAGGAAGCGATCGACGACGACTTCCGCGGCCGGGTCTTCGCGCTCTACGACACGCTGTTCAACGTCGGCTTCGTCTCCGCTGCGGCGCTCGCCGCGCTCCTGGTGCCGAACGACGGCAAGAGCTACCCGGTCCTGTTCCTGATCGCCGGGGGATATGCCCTGACGGCCCTGCTGTACGGCGTCTTCGTCCGCCTCCGCGCTCCCCTCGAACCCGCCGAGCCGGTCATCACCTCAGCCTGAGGGCCCGGGGAAGGTCCTGATGGCTGCATGGACGTCACGCCGGTGGACCTGACCGCAGCCCTGGGGCTGATCGATGCGCCCACCCGGCGGCTATCCGGATGGGCGGCCTGCCCACCACGCCCTCAGCTCGGCAGCGGCAACGTCGGGTCCGAGCGGTCCTCGCTCCATCCGCAGGGCCAGCAGGTGCTGGTAGGCGTCCCCCACGACCCGCCCCGGCGGCACGCCGAGGATCTCCATGATGGCCACCCCGTCGAGGTCGGGGCGGATCGCCCGGAGCTCCTCCTGCTCGGCGAGGACCGCGATCCGCCGCTCGAGGTCGTCGTAGGCCGACGACAGGGCGGCGGCCCGGCGACGGTTGCGGGTCGTGCAGTCCGAGCGGGTCAGCCGGTGGAGGCGGTCGAGTTGGTCGCCGGCGTCGTGGACGTAGCGGCGTACGGCCGAGTCGGTCCAGGGGGAGGTCCCTGGCTGGCCGTAGCCGTGAAAACGCAGGTGCAGCTCGGTGAGCAGGAAGACCGCCTCGACGACGTCCTTGCCGAACGTGAGCGCGCGCAGCCGCTTGCGAGCCAGGTGCGCACCCTTCACCTCGTGGTGATGGAACGAGACCCCACCACCGGGCTCGTGCCGCCGGGTAGCCGGCTTGCCGATGTCGTGCAGCAGCGCCGCCAGCCGCAAAACCAGGTCCGGTCCGTCGGTCTCGAGCGCGATGGCCCGCTCGAGCACCTGCAACGTGTGCTCGTAGACGTCCTTGTGCTGATGGTGCTCGTCGATCTCCAGGCGCAGCGCTGGCAGCTCGGGTAGGACGTAGGCGGCCAGACCGGTGTCGACGAGCAGCGCCAGACCGGCGCGGGGGAACGGGCCCAGCAGCAGCTTCTCCAGCTCGCCACGGACCCGTTCGGCGGACACGATCTCGATCCGGGCGGCCCGGTCGGTCATCGCGGCAACCACGTCGGGAGCCACCGAGAAGCCGAGCTGGGAGGCGAAGCGGGCCGCGCGCAGCATTCGGAGCGGGTCGTCGTCGAAGGAGTCCTCGGGCCGGCCGGGGGTGCGGATCACCCCAGCTGCGAGGTCCTCCATCCCGCCGTACAGGTCGACGAAGGCGTCGGGGGACTTCCAGTCGGGCAGCTGCAGGGCAAGGGCGTTCATCGCGAAGTCCCGGCGTACCAGGTCGTCGGCGAGCCGCTCGCCGAACACGACGGAGGGCTTGCGCGAGCTCCGGTCGTAGGCCTCGGCCCGGTACGTCGTGATCTCCAAGCGGGCACCGTGCTTCTGGACCCCCACCGTCCCGAACGCGATGCCCACCTCCCAGGTCGCGTCGGCCCAGCCGTCGACGAGCGCGAGGACCGCCTCAGGGCGGGCATCGGTCGTCAGGTCGAGGTCGTCGCCGAGCCGTCCGAGCAGCGCGTCCCGCACCGAACCGCCGACCAGGTGCAGCGCGTGGCCGGCGGCGGCGAAGCGCTCGCCGAGCTCGACGAGCAGCGGGGAGCGGACGACGAGCTCGCGGACGGCGTTGCTCTGCAGCTCGCTCAGCGGACGGCTCTGGGACACGGGGACCAAGGGTACGGCGGCGGGCGTTCGCCGCGGTGGTCCCGCCGTACCCTGAGCGCATGCCTCCCGTCCCCACACCGCCGCGGCGACCGCTGCGCAGGGTGGACGAGACGAGTGCGGGCGGCCTGGTCCTCGACCACCGGGGACCGGAGGCGCGCGGCGCCCTGATCGGCCGGCTCGACCGCCGTGGACGCCTGCTGTGGTCGCTGCCCAAGGGGCACGTCGAGCCGGGTGAGACCGAGCCGCAGACCGCGGTGCGGGAGGTCCAGGAGGAGACCGGCATCCTCGGCGAGGTCGTCGGCAAGCTCGGCACCATCGACTTCTGGTTCGTCGCGGACGGCCGCCGGGTGCACAAGACCGTGCACCACTTCCTGCTGCTGGCCTGCGACCCGAGGGACGGGCTGGAGCTGTCCGCCGAGGACGTCGAGGTCAGCGAGGTCGCGTGGGTGCCCGTCGCCGAGCTGGCCGCCAAGCTGGCCTACTCCGACGAGCGGCGGCTCCTGGCGAGGGTCCCCGAGCTGCTGGCCGACACCGCGTGAGGCTCAGGTGGCTGGCCGTGTCGGTGCTGCTCACCGGCCTGGCAGCCGTCCCGGCGACCGCTGACCCGTCGCCGTCGCCGTTGCCGAGCACACTCGGCTCGCAAGCTCCGCTGCAGGTCAACGTGACGGTGCTGCTGCCCCGCGCCCCGGTCGCCCACGGAGCCTTCGAGGTGTCCGGCACGGTGAAGAACATCGGCACCACCACGATCACGGACGTGCAGGTCCGCCTCAAGGTGGGCGAAGTGGTCGACAACCGTGGCAACCTCCACGCCGCCGACACCAACCGGCCGACCACCTTCAGCCGTGAGGGCGCCCGGGTCGTGCTGGCGAACCCGCTCGCACCCGGTGCGGCTGCGGCGTTCGACATCCGCACCGACCTCGACACCCTCCGGATCCGCTCGCTCGGCGTCTATCCGCTGGACGTCGAGGCCCGCGGCGACGCCGGCCAGGGCTTCCAGAGCCTGGGCCTGGCCCCGACCTGGGTGCCGTACTTCCCTGATGGTGCCCCCAGGCAGAACCGGGTCGCGGTGCTGTGGCCGCTGGTGGACCAGCCGCACCAGACGGTCACGTCCACCTTCGCCGACGACGACCTCGCCACGGGCCTGGCGCCCACCGGCCGGCTCGGCCGGATGCTCGCGGTGGCCAGGGGAGCGGGCCGCCGGGACTGCGGTGGGGGGGTCATCACGGCCGCGGGCCTTCACCAGCGCCCGCCGACGCGCTGCGAAGCGGTGGCCATCACCTACGGCGTCGACCCCGACCTGGTCGCGGCGGCCGCGACGATGGCGTCCGGCTACCGCGTCGACGCGTCCCCCAAGGCCGTCGCCGGCAAGGGTGGCGCCGCCGCCGAGCGCTGGCTGGGCGCGCTGCGGGAAGGGCTGACCACGGGCAATGCTGTCCAGGCCGGCGGTGCCGCCCGTACCGTTCTCGCCCTGCCCTACGCCGACCCGGACGTCACGGCCCTGGCGCGCACGAGCGGCGGGCGCGAGGACACGGCCCTCGCGACCGACCTCGGCAGCAGCACGGTCAGCAGCCTGCTGCAGACAACGCCCCTGACCACCGTGGCCTGGCCGCCGGCCGGCCCGATCAGCCAGGGCGCAACGGACGCGCTGGCCCGCAACGGCGCGCGGGCGTTCGTGCTCGACGAGTCCGCGTACGGCCAGCCTGACAGCGAGCCGGACTCCACCCCGCAGGCCAGGACGATCCTGTCCTCCTCCGCCACGGGCACCGAGCTCGACGGGCTGGTCGTCGACAGCGACCTGTCCACGCTCGTCCTCGGTCCCGAGTCGAGCACCTTGGGGCCACGGCTGGCCGAGCAGCGCTTCCTGGCCGAGACGGCGATCATCGCCGCGCAGCGCCCCGGGCTGGCCAGAACCTTCCTGATCGCGCCGGACCGGCGCAGCGACGTGTCGGTCGCCGCCAGCACCGCCGCGCTGCGCGACCTCGGCCGGGTCCCGTGGCTGTGCCCCGTCACCCTCGGGGCGGTCGCGGCAGGGACCGAGCGCTGCGCCGAGCAGCCGGAGGCACAGTCCGTCCCGGCCGCCGACCGCGGGGCGCTGCGCTCGGACCGCGCCAACGAGCTGCCCGCCTCCTACCTGAGCGGGATCGCCGCCGACCGGGACGTCGTCGCGCAGCTCACCGACGCCGTGCTGAGCGACGCCCAGGACACGGCCGTCCGTGACGCCGTGGCCGCGACCAAGCTCCGCCTGCGTCGGGCCGTCGCGCGGGCCGAGTCGAGCGCCTGGCGCTCCGACGGCGCGGGTGGCCGGACCAGCGCCCGCGCACTGCACACCGAGGTCAACCGGCTCGTCGACCGCATCGTCATCCGGGGCGGCAAAGCCCTGCTGACCTCCAGCAGGGGCACGTTGCAGGTCAGCATCGAAAACACCCTCGACGTGCCCGTCGACGTCCGGGTCCGCTTCTCCTCCAAGACCGCGACCCTGTCGAACGCCGAGACCGGCCTGGTCCAGGTGCCCGCCGGCCACGCCGTCCAGGCAGGCGTCAAGGCCGAGGCACAGCGATCCGGGCAGTTCGTGGTCTTCGCGCAGCTCGTCGACCGCGACGGCAAGCCGTTCGGCCAGGAGGCCGAGGTCATCGTGCGCTCCACCCGCTTCGGTCGGCTCGCGCTCGCGGTGACCGCCGGCGGGTTCGGGGTGCTGCTCGTCGCGGCCGGCGTCCGCCTCGCCCGTCGTGCCGTCCGCGCCCGCCGGTGAGCCTGCTGCGCTCCACGCGCACCATGGCCCTGGGCACGGTCGCCTCCCGCGGCACCGGCTTCCTGCGTACGGCGGTGCTGGCCGCCGTACTCGGCCTCAAGGGCGTTGCCGTCGCCTTCAACGTGGCCAACACCGCGCCCAACATCGTCTACGACCTGCTCCTCGGCGGGATCCTCACCAGCATCGTCGTCCCGATGCTGGTGCAAGCCCACGCGCGCGGTGACGGGGCGGCCTACGCCCAGCGGCTGCTCACCCTGACGCTGCTCGTCCTGGGCGCCGCGTCGATCCTGTTCGTCGTCCTGGCCCCGCAGATCGTCGACCTGTACGCCAACGCCAAGGTCGACGCCGACACCCGACACCTGGCAGTGCTGTTCGCCCGCTTCTTCCTGCCGCAGGTGCTGTTCTACGGGCTCGGAGCGATCCTCGGCGCCTACCTGAACACGCACGGTCGGTTCGGGCCACCGATGTGGGCCCCGGTCCTCAACAACGTCATCGTGATCGCCACCCTGGTCGTCTTCGCGCTGCTGCCGGGGCCGTCGGCGCTGACCAGCGCCAGCATCACCGACACCCAGGTCTATGTGCTCGGGGTCGGCGTCACCCTCGGGATCGTGGCCCAGACGGTCGCGCTGCTCCCCGCCCTGCGCGCTACCGGCCTGTCCTTGCGGCCCCGGTTCGACCTGCGCGGTACCGGCCTCGGGCCGGCCGCCCGGCTGGCCCGCTGGACGTTCTTCTACGTCGTGTGCAACCAGCTCGTTTTCGTCGTCGTCGTGCAGCTCGCCACCGGGACGGGCCGGGCCCGCGACTACCCGTCGTACACCTATGCCTATCTGCTGTGGCAGCTGCCGCATGCGGTGGTGGCCGTCAGCATCATCACCGCGCTGCTGCCCGAGATGAGCCGCTCAGTCGTCGCGGGCCGCCTGGACGCGCTCCGGACCCAGCTCGACGGCGGGCTGCGGCTGACAGTCAGCATCCTGGTGCCGGCAGCTGTCGCCTATGTCGTGCTGGGGCACCCGATCGCCTCGCTCGTGTTCGGGCACGGCCGGGCCGCCGGGGCCGACGGGCGCTTCGTCGGGACGCTGCTCGCGGTCTTCGCCTGCGGGCTGGTCGCGTTCAGCAGCTACCAGCTGCAGCTGCGCGCCTTCTACGCACTGCAGGACACCCGCACGCCCGCTCTGGTCAACCTGGCCGTCAACGTCACCACCGTCGTCGTTGACCTGGTGCTCTACGCGGTCCTCCCGGACGACCTCAAGATCGTGGGACTCGCGGCTGGCCAAGCCGGGTCGTACCTCGTGGGGGTGGTGATCTGCACGCCCGTGCTGGCCCGCCGGGTCCCGCGCGACCCCCGTAGCTTCGTCCTGCGTACGACCGTCCGGTGCCTGCTGGCCGCCGTCGTTCCAGGGACCCTCGCGCTGCTGCTGGTCAGCGCCGTCGAGGCCGTCCTCGGTACCAGCCTGCTCGGGGCCGTAGCCGCGTGCGCCGTGGCCGGCAGCGTGCTCGGGCTGGGCTACGTGCGCGTCGCCGCCTGGGTCCGGGTACCGGAGGTCGCCACCGTGACGGGTCCGCTGCTTCGCCGTCTGCGGCTGGGCTAGACCGGACGGCTCAAGGGGAGGGGTCCGAGCGCCGAATCACAACAGGTGACGCGTAGGGAGGGCGACGGCGGCTCGATCGTGCTGGGTTGGCTGATCAAGGTGACCCTGGTCCTGGGCGTCCTCGCGATGCTGGCGTTCGACGGCATCTCCCTGGTGCGGACCGAGTTCACCGCCGCCGACCACGCCAACAGTGCCGCGTCCACTGCCGCCGACGTCTACGCCCAGACCCATGACGTCCAGAAGGCGTACGACGCCGCGCTGGCCCTCGCGATCCCACAGAGCGAGACGATCGACACGAACACCTTCACCGTCCGGCCGACCGACGGGCACGTGCTGCTGACGCTGCATCGCGAGGCGCAGACCCTCTGGCTGTACCGGATCGGGCCGCTCAAGAAGTACCTCACCCAGAGCGCCCTCGGCGAGGGTGGTCCCCCGTCGTGAAACCGCTCGCCTCCCGACACAGCACGCACCTCGCCGCGCCTCACACCAAGCGGCTGGCCGCGGCGCTCGCCCTCGGCGCCCTGCTCTGCTCCGGACTACCCGGGGCCGCGCACGCCAGTCCCGTCGGTGACGCCAAGCAACAGGCCGCCGCCCTTCGGGTCCGCGTCGACGCCTTGCGGATCCAGGCCGAGATCGCCACCGAGGACTACGACGCGGCCTACGCCCAGCTCGGGGTGGCCGTCACCGAGCACCTGAGCGCCCAGCGCGCCCTCCAGCTCGCCCAGCAGGCGTCCGGGCTGACCAGCAACCGCACGTCCCTGCGGTTCCGCGCCCTCTACATGTCCGGCGGCACGTCCGCGCTCTACGCGCGCGTCCTCCAGAGCTCCTCCGTCTTCGAGATGGCCGACCGCGTCCGGCAGGTCCAGGCCGTGCTGCGCGAGGACCGCACCGCCACCCGGGCGGCCGGTCAGGTCGTCGTCGGCCGGCAGGCTGCGGAAAGGCGCCTCGCCGACACGGCCGCATCTTCGGTCCGGCTGCAGAGGCAGGTCGCGGACCGGGGCGACGCCGTCCGCGGCCTGCTCGCCCAGACCGACGCGCTGCTCGCCGCGGCCGACTCCCGGGTGCGGGTCCTCGCCGAGGAGCAGCGCCGAGCTGACGAGGTCGCCGCCGCCGCGAGGGCCGCCGCCGCCCTCGCTGCCGCCACCGCCAGCGCCAGTGCCACGGCAGAGGCGGCCCTGTCCACCCTGCCGAACGTCCCCACCAGCTCGCGCGCCGCTGCGGCCCTCACCTTCGCGCAGGCCCAGCTCGGCAAGCCCTACGTCTGGGGAGCTGTCGGCCCGAGCTCCTACGACTGCTCCGGCCTCACCGGTGCTGCCTACGCGGCAGCCGGCGTGCACCTGCCCCGCGTGGCGAGCCAGCAGTGGTCCTCCGGACCGCACATCGCCCTGGCCGACCTCGAGCCCGGCGACCTGATGTTCTGGGCGAGCAACCTCAGCAACCCCGACACCATCCACCACGTAGCGCTGTACCTCGGCAACAGCATGATGCTCGCCGCCCCGCACACCGGTGACGTCGTCAAGATCCAGCCGGTCTACCTCGACGGCTACATGGGCGCCGTCCGCCCCGGCGTGGCCGTGGCCGCGCCATGACGGACCCCGGGCAATCAGCTGCAATCATCACAGGAGGTGACAAAACAGTACCTATCTAGGCGTTCTCCTGACAGCCCGACGAACGCCCCGCTAACGTCTTCCCGGCAGCGCCGCTGCCTCATCTCACTTGCCCGGTCGGAACGCCGAGTCCTGCCCCCCGACCACCTACGGGCACCCTCCTGATCTCCAGGGGCAGGGGCGGGGGACCCAGGTTCCTCGACGTACCCCTTTCGGGGGCGTCTCGGGGTGAAGCCAGCAGGCACGCGCTGGCCGGACACCTTCCCGTCCGAACCCGACAGCTGACCCCGCAGGCGTCCGGAAGGAAACCTCCGTGTCCCCGTTCAGCTCCCGCCTGCGCCAGCGCGCGTACGCACTCATCCTGATGGCCGTCACCTCGCTCGGGGTGGTCGCCACGGCCAGTCCCGCCCAGGCCGCCATGTCCTACCAGGCCCAGGTCGTCACGGAGGCATCCCGCCACCGTGGCGCTCCCTACCAGTGGGGCGCCGAGGGCCCGACCCGGTTCGACTGCAGCGGCTACACGCGCTACGTCTTCGCCCGGTTCGGCAAGAGCCTGCCGCACAACGCCGCCAGCCAGTACGCGTCGGTGCGCCACATCGCCAAGAACCGCATGATCATCGGCGACCTGATCTTCTTCCTCAACAGCTCCGGAAGGATCAGCCACGTCGCGATCTACGCCGGTGGCCTCACGATGTGGCACTCGCCGCATTCCGGGACCGTCGTGAAGCACGTGGCCATCTACTCCAGCAACTACCTGGTCGGCCGTCCCTGAGGCCAACCTGACCGAACGTCTGCTGGTCCGTCGACGGCCCGGTCCGCGCCCCTACAGTGGGCAGGGACCGGGCCGTACGCGGCCCAGGGAGCCGCTGCCGCAGGCGGCCCAGGAAGCCGCTGCCGCAGGCGGCCCATGAAGGAGTGACGTGCCGACCGGAGCCCGCCGTCGTACGCCGGCCGGAACCGCGGGCGACGTCGTGCCCGGACCGCTGCAGGTCGGCGACTCCCTGGCCGGACGGTACGAGCTGCTTGAGGCCGTCGCCAGCTCCGGGCCGGCCGTGTTGTGGCGCGCGCAGGACGACGTGCTCGCCCGCGCGGTCGCGGTGAAGGTCATTCCCCTGCCCGACGACGCCGCCCGCGACGCGGCGCAGCCGTTCCTGGACGCGGCCGTCCGGACAGGGGCCATCAACCATCCCGGCCTGGTCCGCGTGTACGACGCCGCGCTTGAGACCCGTCCCGGACAGGGCAACGACGTGGCCTACGTGATCAGCGAGTGGGTCGAGGGGGAGCCGCTCGACGCACACCTGTCCGCGGTCGGTGCGCTGGCCGCACCCGATGCCTGCGACGTGCTCCGGCAGGCCGCCGATGCCCTCACCGCTGCGCATGCCGGCGGGCTCGTCCACGGCCGGGTGCACCCGCGGAACGTGCTGGTCACCCCCGCCGGGCGGGTCCGCCTCACCGACGCCGCCGTCGCTGCCGCGCTGCATGAGCTCCCCCCCGATGTGCTCACGGCCCACGGTGACACCGGCGACCTGGCCGCCGTCCTGTATGCGCTCGTCACGGGTCGCTGGCCCGGCGGGGCGAGCGCCCAACCGGCCGGCAGCCTCCCGACCAGCCCGCTCGCCGACGGCCATCCGTTGAGCCCGCGCCAGTTGAAGGCGGGAGTGCCACGGGCCCTGGACCAGGTCATCTCGCGCGGCCTGCTAGCCACCTCCGGCAGCTCGCTCGGTCGCGGCCACATGGGCCCCCCGCTGGGCACCCCCGCCGAGCTGGCCGACGCTGCCGAGGGTGCGGCGGCGGAGGCCCGCGCGGCCCGGGCGGTCGACAGCGCTCCCCAACCGCCCTCGAAGCTGCGCCGCTCCGTGCCGTGGGTCCTGACGCTGCTGCTGCTGGTTGGTGTCGGCGTGGCCGGTTGGCTGCTCGGGCTGGCCGTCGGCGACCTGCCTCGCAAGGCCAACGGCGTCGATGCCATCGTGACGACCACCGAGGCCCCCCGCCCTGGCGCCCCGGTCGCGACCGCCCTCAACCTGACCCGCCTGCCCATCAGGGACTTCGACCCGCTGGGCGACAAGCAGGAGAACCCCGACCAGGTCCGCAACGCCATCGACGGCGTACCCGACACCACGTGGGCCACGAGCTCCTACACGACCGCCGCGTTCGGTGGCCTGAAGCAGGGCGTCGGGCTGCTGCTCGACCTCGGCAAGCCGACCGCGCTGCACGCCGTCCAGGTCGGCTTCAGCGCCCCCGGCGCCAACGTGGAGCTGCGCGTCTCCCTCGACCCGCCGGCCGATGCGACAGCGGTCCGGACGGTGGCCGCTGCCACCGCGGGCGCCCAGGTGGCCACTCTGACACCCACGCCGGGCACGTCCGCGCGCTATGTCGTCATCTGGGTGACCAACCTGCCCAAGGACGGCTCGGGCTACCGCGTCGGCATCTCCGAGCTCCGCATCACCTGAGCCGGTCAGACCCACCCCCCTCCCCGATGATCTACCTCCTCTGGTGCCCGACACGCCGTCCGACACCGCCATCAGCGGTAGATCGGCCAGCAACCCGGGCCGGCGGTAGGGCTAGCCTGCGGCCGTGGCGAACGCACCCGACGACCAGGACGTCGCCGACCGCGCGCTGCTCGCCGCCCACCTCGACGGTGACCCGCGCGCGTTCGACGACCTCCTTCGTCGGCATCGCCAGCGCCTGTGGGCGGTCGCCCTGCGCACCCTCGGCGACCCCGAGGAGGCGGCTGACGCCGTACAGGACGCGTGCCTGTCGGCGTACCGGGGTGCCGGGACCTTCCGGGGGGACGCCAAGGTCACCACCTGGCTGCACCGGATCGTCGTCAACGCCTGCCTGGACCGCGTACGCCGGCGGGCCGTCCGCCCCACCGTTCCCCTCCCCGAGCAGCCCACCGCCGACCCGCGCGACCGGATCGGCGAGCGCGAGACGTCGTTGGAGGTGACCCGCGCCCTCGCCGAGCTCCCCGACGAGCAGCGCCTCGCGATCGTCCTGGTCGACCTGCAGGGCCTGTCCGTCGAGGAGGCCGCAAACATCCTGAGCATCCCGGCCGGTACCGTCAAGTCCCGCTGCTTTCGCGGCCGAGCCCGCCTGGCGGTCACGCTCTCCTACCTGCGGGAAGGACCTCCCAGACCGGGTACGCCGAGCGGGAACCCAGACCCGGCCAGGCCCGTCCCACCTGTGTCAGCACCGCCGGTGACCGCCAGCCCCCTCACGGGCCCCCTCGCCAGCAGCCCTGTCAGCCCACCCACCAGCCCCCCTGTCAGCCCCGGCACCAGCCCCACCCCTGCCCCCGAAGGAGGACCGGTATGAGCGAGCACCTCGACCTCGACGCGCTCGCCGACATCCTCGCCGACGGTCCCTCTGGCGCGGGCGACCCGACCGACCTGGGCGCCCCAGCCGACCTGGGCCGGAGCCCCGCGGACCGACTGGCCCACCTCGCGACCTGCGCCGGGTGCGCCGGGCGGCTCGCGGAGCTCGAGGTGGCGGTCGGCCACGTCGCGGGCGCGCTGGCGTCCCTGCCCGAACCCGAGCTCCCCGCCGGCCTCGCCGAGCGCCTCGACGCCGCCATGGCAACGCAGCGGGCCAGAACAGCCACCGATGGGACCGCCGGCCGAGGAACTGCCGGCCAGGGCACCGCCACCCAGGGCACCGCCACCCAGGCCGCGACGTCCCGTCCCGCCACAGCGGACGTCGTCCCACTGGCGGGGCGGCGCAACGGCTTTGCTCGCTGGCTGCCGATCGCCGGTGGGATCGCCGCGGCGGCCGCGCTGGTCTTCGGTGGCGTGCTCCTGACCCAGAAGAGCGGGACCAGCGGCTCGACGGCCTCGAAGGCGGCCGCCCGGCCGCCGGTCGCTGTCAACAGCACCGGGGCGTCGTACGGCAAGGACGGCAAGGCGCTCGCCGCCGCGCTCCCGACCCTGTTGAAGGGGAGCAGCACCGAGGCCTTCGCCACCCCCGCCGACGCGAGCGGCAAGACCACCCAAGCCACCCCGCCACTGCTCTCGGGCGGCGCTGCCGAACCTGACAACACGGTGCCTTCCCCGAGTGTCGGTGCCCCGAAGGCCACTCCGCAACGGAGTGTGGCAACCGCTCAGGACGCCCTGGCCGCGCTGCGCGGTACGGCGGGTCTGTCGGCGTGCCTGTCCGGACTGACCGACCCCGGCGACCCCGGCGTACCTCTGGCCCTCGACTACGCGTCCTTCGACGGGAAGCCGGCGATGGTCGTGATCTTGCCGTCGGTGAAGGCGGACAAGGTCGACGTGTACGTCGTCGGAGCGGGATGCGTCGCCAAGGACTCCCAGCTCCTGTACTTCACCCGGCTCCGCACGCCCCAGCCCTGACGTCGCCCCTGAGGGACAGACGTTGTCATGACACGCCGGCGTGTCGTGCAAACCGGTGCTGATGATCTTGGGGAGACGGCTCATCCCGCGGTGCGGAAGGACTCTCCCTACGATGGCGTTGAGCAGGTGACCACCTACGAGAGGC
The DNA here is from genome assembly GCA_038230355.1 of Mycobacteriales bacterium. GTDB lineage: Bacteria > Actinomycetota > Actinomycetes > Mycobacteriales > SCTD01 > RYN-111. Next base: position 42,036 of record JBBRNK010000022.1, read on the forward strand.
ACGCAGTGAGCACCGAAGTCCACCAGTCCATCGTCATCGGCTCCGGTCCCAGCGGCTACACCGCGGCGATCTACCTCGCCCGCGCAGGTTTGAAGCCGCTCGCCTTCGAGGGCGCCGTCACCGCCGGTGGGGCCCTGATGAACACCACCGACGTCGAGAACTTCCCCGGCTTCCCCGACGGCGTCATGGGCCCCGACCTGATGGACAAGCTCCGGTCACAGGCAGAGCGTTTCGGTACGTCGTTCGTCACTGACGACGTGACCGCGGTCGACCTGACGGTCTCCCCGAAGGTCGTGACCGTCGGCTCCGACACCTACCTGGCGGAGACAGTCGTGCTCGCGATGGGATCGGGCTACCGCGAGCTGGGCGTGCCCGGGGAGAAGGAGTTGTCCGGGCGGGGCGTGTCCTGGTGCGCGACGTGCGACGGTTTCTTCTTCCGCGATCAGGACATCGTGGTCGTCGGCGGCGGTGACAGTGCGCTGGAGGAGGCGACGTTCCTGACCCGCTTCGCGCGGACCGTCACGATCGTGCACCGCCGGGACGCGTTCCGGGCCTCGAGGATCATGCAGGACCGGACCTTCGCCAACGACAAGATCAAGGTCATCTGGGACACCGAGGTGCTGTCGGCCAACGGCGAGACCAAGCTCGCGTCGCTGAGCCTGCGCAACCTCAAGACCGGCGAGACCTCGGACCTGCCCGCGACCGGGTTGTTCATCGCGATCGGTCACGACCCGCGGTCGGAGCTCATCAAGGGCCAGGTCGAGCTCGACGACGAGGGCTACGTCGTGGTCGACGGGCGTTCGACGCTGACCAACCTGGACGGCGTCTTCGCTGCCGGCGACCTGGTCGACCACACCTACCGGCAAGCCATCACGGCCGCCGGCAGCGGCTGCGCGGCCGCCCTGGACGCGGAGCGCTGGCTCGCCGCCCACGAGTGACCTGACCGTGAGGGCCCTCCACGGGGCCCTGGAATGGCAGCCGCACCGGCGAGGTTCTGGTCGGTACAACCCTGAGCCCGCGAGACCCGCGAGACCTGACCCGAGGAGCAACCACCATGGGCGCCAACACCAAGATCGTCACCGACGCGTCGTTCGCCGTCGATGTGCTGCAGAGCGACAAGCCGGTGCTCGTCGACTTCTGGGCTGAGTGGTGCGGGCCGTGCAAGATGGTCGCCCCGGTGCTCGAGGAGATCGCCGGCGACCACGCCGACAAGATCAGCATCGTGAAGCTCAACATCGACGAGAACCCGGGCGCGGCGCGCGACTACTCGATCTTGTCGATCCCCACGATGGCGGTGTTCCAGGGCGGCAAGCTCGTCAAGTCGATCGTCGGCGCGAAGCCGAAGGCCGCCATCCTGCGCGACCTCGAGCCGTACCTGTAACCAGCTCGACGAAGGCCGGGTCCACTACGGGCCCGGCCTTTCGCTGTGCGTCCCGGGTACCAGGAGGTGGGCTGCGAGGCTGGGTGAGCCCCGCCTGCGCCATCTGGGTGTGCCTGGCCCGCCAGGCGGGAAGATCACCCCGCACCCCGTTACGCTGGCCCCCCGACACGTGGAGGACGCTTCCGTGCAGCTGTTCCGCCGTGGTGACCGAGGTCCGGCCGTCGCCGAGATCCAAGCCAGCCTCGCCACCCTGGGTCTGCTGCGCGCTGCTCCGGCTGAGCCGGTCTTCGACCAGCCCACGGACTGGGCGGTGCGGGAGTTCCAGCAGAACCGCGGGCTGGTGGTCGACGGCATCGTCGGCGCCGAGACCTACAGCGCCCTGCAGGCGGCTCGCCTCTCGCTCGGCGACCGGCTGCTCTCGCTGGCCGGGAAGTACTTCGTCGGTGACGATGTCGCGGCCCTCCAGGAGCGGTTGACCGAGCTCGGCTTCGACACGGGCCGGCCCGATGGCGTCTTCGGCCCGCAGACCGAGCGCGCCCTCAAGGGCTTCCAGCGCGAGTACGGCCTGGTCAGCGACGGCGTCTGCGGGCCGTCGACCCTGCGCGCGCTCAAGCAGCTCGGTCGTCTCGTCATCGGGGGCCGACCACACGCGCTCAGGGAGACCGAGGTGCTGCACCGCTCGGGGGCGGCGCTGGCCGGCAAGGTCGTCGTGCTCGACCCGGGCCACGGTGCCGCCGACCGGGGAGCCGTCGGCCACGGGCTGGAGGAGGCCGCCCTGGCCGAGGACCTCGCCGCCCGGCTCGAGGGCCGGCTCGCTGCGGTGGGCGTACGCACGCTGGTGACCCGCGGCCCGGATGGCTGCCCCAGCGACGCCGAGCGGGCCGAGCTGGCCAACGCCGCCCACGCCGACCTGATCATCTCGCTGCACGTCGACCGGGCCCGGTCCCCGCGCTGCCAGGGGGTCGCGACCTACCACTTCGGTACCGGCTCAGGGGCCACGTCGACCGTGGGTGAGCGCTTCGCCTCCCTCGTCCAGCGCGAGATCGTGGCCCGTACCCACCTGCTCGACTGCCACGTCCACCACAAGACGTGGCAGCTGCTGCGGCTGACCCAGATGCCAGCGGTACGCCTGGAGCTCGGTCACCTCACGCACCCGGGGGACGCGGCGCGGCTCGCGGACCCGGCCTTTCGGGACACGGTCGCCGAGGCCCTGCTCGTCGCGATCCAGCGGCTCTACCTACCTCTCGACCAGGACCCGCCCACCGGCGTACTCAGGCTGCCCGACCTCGCCAACTTCTGACGCCCACCCCTCGAAGCACCCTGAGCAACGGCGGCGGTACGACGCGCTGGAGCTAGACCGGGCGGAGCATCGGGTCGGGCGACATCGACCCGAGCAGGCGCTCGAGGGCGACCTCGACGTCCTCGCGCCAGGACACGGCGCTCTTGATCTCCAGTCGCAGCCGGGGGAAGCGGTGGTGCGGGCGGACGGTCTTAAAGCCGACCGCCGTGAGGTAGTCCGCGGGCATCACGCAGGCGGGGGCGTTGTGCTGCAGGTCGCCGAAGGCCTCGATGGCCTTCACGCCGCGGCGGGTGAGGTCCTTCGCGACGCCCTGGACCAGGATCCGGGCCAGACCACCGCCGGCGAAGTCGGGAAGCACATGGCCGGTCATCAGCAGCACGGCGTCGGCCGAGACAGGGGAGGTGGGGAAGGCGACCGAGCGGGGGACGTACATGGGCGGGGCGTACATCACGTAGCCGGCGGGGACCCCGTCGACATAGACGATCTTGCCGCACGAGCCCCACTCGAGCAGCGTCGCGGACACCCACGACTCCTTCTCGAAAGCGGTGTCGCCGGCTTCGACGGCCCGGTCGTGGGCGACCGGGTCGAGCTCCCAGAACACGCACTTGCGGCAGCGCCCGGGCAGGTCGTCGAGGTTGTCGAGCGTGATGTTGACGACCCGGCGGCTCATCGCGGGGACCCGCCCGGGCGCGGGGCGCGCAGCAGCCCGGCAAGCCAGCCCAGGGCAACACCTAGGAGCATGCCGACGCCGGCCAGCCCGAGAGAGGAGCGCCGGGGGGAGGTCACCACGCGCCCCAGGGTAGTTGCCGAGCGAACGGGCGAGAAGCCCCTGCGCGAAGGCACCTCATCCGTCCCGGGAGCCGGGCCGATCCGCCCCCGGTACCGTGAGTGCATGGCTGGGGTGCAGGGTCCGCGGACCTTCGACGCGTTCACCGGCCGCTATGCCAGGCGCACGGCGGGCATGACCGCGAGCGAGATCCGAGCGCTGTTCGCGGTGGCCAGCCGCCCCGAGGTGGTCAGCCTGGCCGGCGGAATGCCGTACACCAGCGCGCTGCCGCTGGACGCGGTCGGAAAGCTGATGTCGGACCTGCTGGCGACGCGCGGGGCGCAGGCGTTGCAGTACGGCTCCGGCCAGGGCGACCCGGACCTGCGCGAGCTGATCTGCGAGGTCATGGCCCTCGAGGGCGTCATCGGCTCCCCCGATGACGTCACGGTCACCGTCGGGAGCCAGCAGGCGCTGGACCTGGTCACGCGGATCTTCATCGACCCGGGCGACGTGGTCCTCGCGGAGGCGCCGTCCTATGTCGGTGCGCTCGGCACGTTCGCGTCCTACCAGGCTGAGGTGGTGCACGTCGCGATGGACGAGCACGGGCTCGTCCCGGAGGCGCTGCGGGAGGCGCTCGCGCGGGTCGGCGACCGGGCGAAGTTCCTGTACACGATCCCCAACTTCCACAACCCAGCTGGTACGTCGCTGTCCGACGCCCGCCGCGACGAGGTACTGGCGATCTGCATGGCGGCCGGCCTGCTGGTGCTCGAGGACAACCCCTACGGGCTGCTTGGCTTCGAGGGCCCGCCCACGCCGGCGATCCGGGCCCGTGGCGGCTCCTCGGACGGCAACGAGCACGTGATCTACCTCGGGTCGTTCAGCAAGACCTTCGCCCCGGGCCTGCGCGTCGGCTGGGTCCTCGCGCCGCACGCCGTCCGCGAGAAGCTGGTCCTGGCGTCCGAGGCGAGCGTCCTGTGCCCGCCGGCCCTCAACCAGCTGGTCGTGGCGGAGTACCTCACCACCCAGGACTGGCAGGGCCAGATCGAGGTCTTCAAGCAGATCTACCAGGAACGCCGGGACACGATGCTGTCCTCGCTCGAGACGCTCATGCCGGCCGGTACGACGTGGACCCACCCGACCGGTGGCTTCTACGTGTGGACCACCCTGCCCGAAGGCCTCGACGCCAAGATCATGCAGCCGCGCGCGATCACCGCCCGCGTGGCCTACGTCCCGGGGATCGGCTTCTACAGCGACGGCCAGGGCAGGCGGGAGCTCAGACTGTCGTATTGCTTCCCCGAGCCCGCCCGGATCGCTGAAGGGGTACGCCGCCTGGCCGGCGTCATCGAGGCCGAGCTCGACCTCCTGGACACCTTCGGCCCCACCCTGACGGCCCGCACCGTCGGCCCGGTGGGCGGCGCCAGCACCCCCAGCCCCGGCCTCGCCTGACCAGCTGCCCTCAGTCGCGGGGAGCGGGCCCCTGGACGATGTCGGCGATCCGCTGGAGGTCCTCGAGCGTCGCGAACTCGATCGTGATCTTGCCCTTCGCCCGGCCGACGTCGACCTTCACGCGGGTCTCGAGCCGGTCACTGAGCCGGTCGGCCACCTCACGGGCGGCCTCGGGGACGAGCCGCTTCTGCGACGCGCCCCGCCTCGGTGGCGCGTCGCAGGACGCGACCGCCATCGCGACGGCCTCCTCGGTGGACCGGACCGACATGCCCTCGGCAACGACCCGGTGCGCCATCGCGTCCATCGCCTCGGGCGAGCCCAGCCCCAGGATGGCGCGGGCGTGCCCGGCCGAGATGACCCCTGCGGCGACGCGGGACTGTACCGCCGGCGGCAGCCCCAGCAACCGGATCGTGTTGGAGATCTGCGGACGGGACCGGCCGATCCGCAGCGCCAGCTCCTCGTGCGTCGTACCGAAGTCGGCGAGCAGCTGCTGGTAGGCGGCAGCCTCCTCCAGCGGGTTGAGCTGGGAGCGGTGCAGGTTCTCCAGGAGCGCGTCACGCAGCATCGCGTCGTCCTGGGTGTCCCGGACGATCGCCGGGATCGTCGCGAGGCCCACCCGCTGGGACGCCCGCCAGCGGCGCTCGCCCATGATCAGCTCGTACCGGTCCCCACCCAGGGGCCGCACGACGATCGGCTGGAGCAGTCCGACCTCACGGATCGAGTGCTCGAGCTCGCTGAGCGCCTCCTCGTCGAAGACGGTCCGCGGCTGCGCGTGGTTCGGGACGATCGACGCGATCGGCAGCTCGGCGAACCGGGCGCCGGCGACGTCCGCCAGCTCAGGCGTGATGTCCGCCGGGCCCTGCGGGATCAGCGCCCCGAGGCCGCGGCCGAGCCCCCCCTTGCGTGCGGGCACCGTCATGACGCCACCTCCGGAACGGAGGCGGGAACAGGCACAGGAGCGGGGGCAGCCCCGCGTACGGCGATCTCGCGGGCCGCGTCGACGTACGCCATCGCGCCCCGTGAGCCGGGGTCGTAGGTCACGACCGACTGGCCGTAGCCCGGGGCCTCCGACACCCGCACGGAGCGCGGGATCATCGTGGCCAGGACGACGTCGCCGAAGTGCTCGCGCACCTCGTCGGCGACCTGGTCGGCCAAGCGGGTGCGGGAGTCGTACATCGTCAGGACGATCGTCGACACCGCGAGCTTCGGGTTGAGGTGCGCCTTCACCATGTCGATCGTCCGGAGCAGCTGGCCGAGGCCCTCGAGCGCGTAGTACTCGCACTGGATCGGGATCAGCACCTCGGTCGTGGCGACCATCGCGTTGACGGTCAGCAGCCCGAGCGAGGGCGGGCAGTCGACCAGGACGTAGTCGACGTCCGCGCCCGGCCCGGCGCAGTAGGCGTCGATCGCCCGCTGCAGGCGCGACTCGCGGGCCACCAGCGACACCAGCTCGATCTCGGCGCCGGCCAGGTCGATCGTGGCCGGGACCACCCGAAGCCGCGGCACCCCGTCGGCCGGCTGTACGACGTCCGCGAGCGGGACCGAGTCGACGAGCACCTGGTAGACGTCCGCGACGCCCGCGTGGTGCGGCACACCCAGCGCGGTCGAGGCGTTGCCCTGCGGATCGAGGTCGACGACCAGCACCGTCGCGCCATGCATCGCGAGTGCCACCGCCAGGTTGACGGTCGAGGTCGTCTTGCCGACCCCGCCCTTCTGGTTCGCCACCGTGATGACCCGCCGCGCCTGCGGCTTGGGAAACACCTCAGACCCAGACCGCACGCGTACGGCGGCAGCGGCCTGTTCCCCGATCGGGGTGCTCGCGTCACTCTCGCGCAGCGACTCCCGCAACCGGTCGGCCGGATCCGCGGCCGGCTGCGGCGCGGACGTGGGCGCGGGCGCGGACGCGGACGTGGGCGCGGACGTGGGCTCGGGCGTGAAGCCGCGGGTGGGGACCGTGGGCGGGATCGGTGCGGTCATCGGCGGTTCTTCCGCTTGCTCGGGCCGCTGATCCCCCCAGGGCGTGGCGACGGGCGAGCGCCGGAGCGAGCCGTGGCGGCCATCGCCGTACCTCGCTCGACGACGACGATCCGGGCGTGCGTACCGAGCTCGACCGAGCCGACCTCGACCACCGACGACGCGGCGGCACCGAGCCGGTGCAGGACGGGACCGGCGGCGGCGAGCTCGACGGCGGCCTGCTCGCCCTTCAACGCGAGCAGCCGGCCCCCGCTGCCGAGCAGCGGCAGCGACCAGCCGGCGAGCCGGTCCACCGGGGCAACCGCGCGGGCGGTCACCACGTCGACCTCAAGCTTGCCCGCGAGCTCCTCGGCCCGGGCCCGGCGTACCAGGGTGTTGCGCAGACCGAGGGACTCGACCGCCTCGGACAGGAACGTCGCGCGGCGCTGGAGGGGCTCGACCAGCACGACCTGCACCTCCGGGCGCTGGATCGCGAGGACCAGACCGGGCAGGCCCGCACCGGAGCCGAGGTCGAGCACGACCTGACCGTCCTCCACGAGGCAGGACAGGCTGGCGCAGTTGAGCAGGTGCCGCTCCCACAGGCGCGGCGTCTCGCGCGGACCGAGCAGGCCGCGCTCGAGCGCGGGTCCGGCGAGCAGCGCGGCGTACGCCTCGAGCTGCGGCAGCGCCGCCCCGAAGACCTCCGCGGCTGCGGCTGGGATCTCGAGCGCAGGCGCCGTCACGCCCGCGCGGCCGGCGTCAGGGGTACCACAGCAGCCGCGGGCACTCAGCTGCTCCGCAGCACGACGACGCGGCGCTCGGGCTCGACGCCCTCGGACTCGCTCTCGACGCCGTCCATCACCGCGATCGCGTCGTGCACGATCTTGCGCTCGAACGGGGTCATGGGCGCCAGCTTGACCGGGGCGTCGCCGGACAGGGCGCGCTCGCCCGCGCGGGTACCGATCTCGGTCAGCTCGACCTTGCGCTGCGCGCGGTAACCGCCGATGTCGAGCATCAACCGGCTGCGCACACCGGTCTGCTGCACCACCGCGAGCCGGGTCAGCTCCTGCAGGGCCTCAAGGGTCTGCCCGTGCGGGCCCACCAGCGCGTCGAGGCCGTCCCCGACGATCGCCACGACGGCACGCGCGCTGGAGCCGCTGCCCTCGACGTCCATGTCGAGGTCGCCGTCGACGTCGGCGATGTCGAGCAATCGCTCGAGGTAGTCGCCGGCGATGTCACCTTCCTGCACCAGCAGCTCCTGGCCGGACAGAACGGGCTCGTCGGTCACGTCCTCTGCAGGGCTCACAGCGGTCACGTCGTTGTCTGTCATCATGATCTTCCAGTCCTGGTACGTCGGGTTGGTGAGCCGGGCGCTGCTAGCGCCGGCCACCCTTGCGGGACTTGTTCTTGCGCGAGCCTGCGGCGCTGCCCCGGTTTGCCTGTCGGTTCTGCTGGCCACCGGCCCGGGCCGGCTGTCCGCCCGCGGCGGCGGCGACCGGCTTGGTCAGGGAGATGCTGGAGCCGCTACTGCCCTTAGGTCCCTTCGGGTCCTTGCTGTCCGTGCCGTCAGGGCTGTCTGGGGTGCCCTGGTCGTTGGGGCCGGGGCCCCTGGCGCCCCTCCCGAACCGGGACTCCTTGACGGGCTTCGCGGCGGTGCCGGGCTTTACAGCAGCGGCGCCCGGGACCACCGGTGGCATCCGGGCGATGACGTACCGCTGCTGGCCCATGGACCACACGTTGGTCGTGAGCCAGTACAGCAGGACGCCGATCGGGAAACTGAAGCCGAAGATGGCAAAGGAGAACGGCAGGACGTACAGCATGATCTTCTGGACCTGCGCCTGCTGCGGGTCGGTGGCCGCCCCGTTGCGGGCCATCATCTGCTTCTGCGTGAGGAACGTCGTCGCGCCCATCGTGACGATCATCAGGGTCGCGACGACCTTGACGGTGGTCGCGTGGCCGTTGAGCGCGGACAGCGTCTGGGCGCTGCTGTTGAAGGCCGTCGAGATGGGGGCGCCGAAGACCTTGGCGTGCGCGCCCTGCTCGATCAGGCTGCTGGACAGGCCGTACTTGCCGGTGAAGAACGGCTTGCCGTCGGTGAAGTGCGGCTTGAACTCGTTCATCACCCGGAACAGCGCGAAAAAGATCGGTAGCTGCAGAACCAGCGGCAGGCAGCCCGAGATCGGGTTGGTGCCGTGGTCCTTGTACAGCTTCATCAGCTCGGTGTTGAGGGTCTCGCGGTCGCCTTTGTGCTTGGCCTGCAGCTCTTTGATCTTCGGGCTCAGCTCCTGCATGCGACGCTGGCTTTTGATCTGCTTGACGAACAGCGGGAACAGCAGCACCCGGACAGTGATCGTCAGCAGCACGATCGACAGGCCCCAGGCCCAGCCGCTGCCCGCGGGCAGGCCGATGTCGGTCAGCCCGGTGTGGATGCCCTCGAGCACGATGGCAACGGGTTGTGCGAGGACGTCGAACACGCTCACGGGTGGGCTCCTGCGCGGCTGCGCGGCTCGGTCTTGCTGGTGCTGGTCAGGTCAGGGGACGCTGCGCTCGTGTCCATTGTTGCCGATGTTCGCCGGGGCGCTGTCGGAACGGGGTCGTGACCCCCGGGGTTCCAGGGGTGGCAGCGCACCAACCGGCGGGTCGCCAGCCACAAGCCGCGGACCGCGCCGTGCCGCTGGAGCGCCTCGACGGCGTACGCGCTGCAACTCGGCGCGAACCGGCAGTGCTGCCCCAGAGCGGGAGAAACCCAGCGCCGGTACAGCCGCAACGGCACCAGCATCAGCCACACCACCGGGCCCTGTACGACGGACCTCTGTACGCCGGGGTGGTTCATCGGGCGAGCCCACTGTCGTGCGGCCGGCCGGTGAGGCGTTCGAGGGCGCGGTCGAGATCGGCACCGAGCGCCGCGCTGGGGGCTGTCGCGGCGGCCGGCGCCGCGCGAACCACGAGCAGCGTGCCGTCGGCGAGGCCAGGCAAGCGGTCTCGCAGCAGGTGCCTGAGCTTGCGGGCCACCGCATGCCGGACCACGGAGCCACCCACCGCTTTGCTGATCACGAGCCCTGCCTGGGGCGGCAGGCTGACATCGGGGTCAGGGCGTAGCAACAGGTGCACGGTCAGCGTCGGCCGGGCAGCGCGGCCTCCCCGGCGTACCACCTCGGTGAAGGCCACCGAGGACCGCAACCGATGGGCGGCGGACAGCACCGGCGCCGCCGACGAGCTTCGCGCCCCGCCGGTCAGGCGGAAAGCTCGGAGCGGCCCTTGCGCCGCCGGGCCGACAGGATCGAGCGTCCAGCGCGGGTCTGCATGCGCAGCCGGAAGCCGTGCGTCTTGGCGCGACGGCGGTTGTTCGGCTGGAAGGTGCGCTTGCTCACGAGGGGTGCTCCTGGCCTATCGGGAAGGTCGACCGCGTCACGTCCGGAGGGAGTCCACAGGACGAACGGCGCTACGCCCAAAGGGGCGGGGACCTGGTCACGGTACGGATGGCGTGCGCGCGGGTCAAACGGACCTCCGCTCACGACGGCTCGGCGCAATCGTGTCAAGCATCCTGGCATCGACACGCCGGTGGACACTTCTGTAACCTGTGGACAACTGCTTGCTCGTCCTCCATGGGTGCTGTTAGCGTCCCGTCGCCGGTTCTTCCCCACCAGCACCTGGCCCCCGCCAGCTGACCTACCCGTCGGTGTGGCCGGTCGCCCGCCCGACCTGATCCACCCCGCTTTGCCGTGCCCATCTCGCGCCCGTCCGGACGCCTCCGACCCTGGTCGACGCGCCTCGTGTCACACGCTCCACAAGGTGTGGACAACTTTGTGGACAAAGGACTACTTCCTGCTCGACCCCGCTCCACCGACCGATCGAAGGACTGCGTGACCGACTTCCAGCCCACCGTCCTGACAGCCACCGGCCCCGACGGGACGGGCGGGGAGGCGGGACCGGCCGGCGCGCCCCCCAGCCTGGAGCTCGATGCGGTCTGGCACCGGGTCGTGGCCGGGTTGTCTGACGGGGCGCTGTCGCCTCAGCACCGGGCGTTTGTGAACCTGACCCGCCCGCTTGGTCTGGTCGAGGACACGGTCCTGCTCGCCGTCCCCTACGACCTGGTCAAGGACGTCATGGAGAACCGGCTCCGGCCGGTGCTGACCAGCGCCCTGTCCGCGGCGTACGGCCGGGAGATGCGGATCGCGGTCAGCGTGCACCCGGTCGAGCCGGCGGAGGCGTCCTACCGGGAGGAGCCCGGCTACCAGGAGGTCCGGTACGAGCCCAAGCCGTACCAGAGGGACGCCTTCGACAGTGCGCACGACGTACGGGCGCTGCCTGGTACCGGTCGGGACCGCTCGCCGGGGCCGGACAACCTGGTGGACCTGCACGACTTCAACGCCCGCACCCACCGCAACCGCGACGTGGAGCCGGCCCGGCTCAACCCGCGGTACACCTTCGAGACGTTCGTCATCGGCTCGTCCAACCGCTTCGCCCATGCCGCGGCGGTCGCCGTCGCCGAGGCGCCCGCCAAGGCGTACAACCCGCTGTTCGTCTACGGCGAGAGCGGGCTGGGAAAGACCCACCTGCTGCACGCCATCGGGCATTATGCCCAGCACCTGTTCACCGGCGCGCGGGTGCGGTACGTGAGCTCGGAGGAGTTCACAAACGACTTCATCAACAGCCTGCGCGACGACAAGCAGCACGCCTTCCAGCGGCGCTATCGGGACGTCGACGTCCTACTCGTCGACGACATCCAGTTCCTTGAGAACAAGGAGCGGACGCAGGAGGAGTTCTTCCACACGTTCAACACGCTCCACAACGCCAACAAGCAAATCGTGATCACCTCCGACCGGCCGCCGCAGCAGCTGTCGACGCTGGAGGACCGGCTTCGCACCCGCTTCCAGTGGGGCCTGATCACCGACGTGCAGCCACCCGACATCGAGACCCGGATCGCGATCTTGCGCAAGAAGGCTGCCAGCGATCGGCTCACCGCCCCGCCGGACGTGCTGGAGTTCATTGCGAGCAAGATCGCGACCAACATTCGGGAGCTCGAGGGCGCCTTGATCCGGGTGACGGCGTTCGCCTCGCTCAACCGGCAGCCGGTCGACCTCTCGCTGGCCGAGATCGTGCTGAAGGACCTGATCCCGGCCGAGGGCGGTCCGGAGATCACTGGCGCGACCATCATGGCCGCGACCGCGGAGTACTTCGGGCTGACGATGGAGGACCTGTGCGGGTCCTCCCGCAGCCGCGTTCTGGTCACCGGCCGGCAGATCGCGATGTACCTGTGCCGAGAGCTCACCGAACTGTCGCTGCCCAAGATCGGGCAGATGTTCGGCGGTCGCGACCACACCACCGTGATCCACGCCGACCGCAAGATCCGCGGTCAGATGGCGGAGCGGCGCGCGACGTACAACCAGGTGGCGGAGCTCACGCAACGGATCAAGACCCGGTCCCGCCAGTGAGACTGCGCGTGACGGCGGTCACGCCCACAGCGGGTCTGCACAGGCTGGGGACAACGGTGTGGACGGACCTGATGGGTCGTGGACAGGGAGTGAACGCAGGTCGACTGTCCACTGCCGTCCACCGGTCGTGGGGGTGGACGTCCACAGGGGACCCACAACGCACCACCCCCGCTGACCTGCGAGGACGGCGTCTGTCCACAGCTCTGCACACCCCTACGACCACGACGGGTTCTTTCTCCTCCAAAAACCCTCTTGGGGTTCTGACGGCCACTGACCTGTGGAACCAGCCCAGAACGACCGGGACGACAACCGCAGCGGCCAGGAGGTGCCGACAGTGGGCGGCACTGTCGGCTCGATGCGGCACACTGACCGGCCCACCTGCATGAGCAGCTTCGAGAGGCCACGACCACACATGGCACTGACATCACGGACGACCTGGACGGGACCGCTCGCATGGAGCTAAGAGTCGAGCGCGACGCCCTCGCGGACGCCGTCGTCTGGACCGCCCGGTCCCTGCCTACCCGGCCACCGATGCAGGTGCTGCTCGGGCTGCTGCTCGAGACCAGCGACAACCAGCTGACGGTGAGCGGTTTCGACTACGAGGTGTCCTCGCAGATCACCGTCGACGCCGCCACCGCCGACGACGGCCGCATCCTGGTGCCCGGCAGGCTGCTGTCCGACATCGTCCGGTCGCTCCCGACCCAACCTGTCGACCTGCGACTGGAGGGCACCCGCGTCGTGCTGACGTGTGGCGCGGCGCGCTTCACGCTCCCAACGCTCCCGGTCGAGGACTACCCCGCGCTGCCGGCGATGCCGACCACAGCTGGGTCACTCGAGAGCGATGTCTTCGGTGCCGCGGTGGCCCAGGTCGCCCTCGCCGCCGGCCGCGACGACACGCTGCCCGTGCTGACCGGTGTGCGGATCGAGATCGAGGGCGAGCAGATCACGATGGCCGCGACCGACCGCTACCGGCTCGCTGTCCGCACGCTGCCGTGGAAGCCCGAGCACTCGGGACTGTCAGCAACCGCCCTGGTTCCGGCCCGCACCCTCGCCGACACAGCCAAGGCCCTCACCAACGGCCCCGAGGTGCTGCTGGCACTGTCTACCGGCGGCGCCGGCGAGGGCATGATCGGTTTCGAGGGTGGTGGCCGCCGGACCACCTCGCGGCTGCTCGAGGGCGAGTTCCCCAAGTACCGCTCCCTGCTGCCGAGCGAGAGCTCCGCCGTCGCCGAGGTCTCGACGGCGCCTCTGGTCGAGGCCGTCAAGCGCGTTGCCCTCGTCGCGTCGCGCAACGCTCCGGTCAGGCTGAGCTTCTCCGCCGACGGCGTGGTCCTCGAGGCAGGCGGTCAGGATGACGCGCAGGCCTCCGAGCGCATCGAGTGCGGCTGGGAGGGCGAGGCCATGTCGATCGCCTTCAACCCGCAGTACTTGCTCGACGGCCTCGGCGCGGTCGACAGCGACGTCACGACCATGTCGTTCACGGGTCCGACCCGACCAGCTGTCCTGACCGGTAAGCGGCACAGCCCCGACGAGCCGACCCACACCGCGGACTACCGCTACCTGCTCATGCCGGTCCGCCTGTCCGGATGACCGGGTGAACGGGTGAGCGCCACCTGGCCCACGTCACGGGTGGCCTGGTGACCCGCGTCGAGGAGCAGTTCGTACCGTAGGGGCCAGACATCCGGGAACAGGACCGACAGGAGCACATGCCGTGGGCACGCTGGGGATGATCGGGCTGGGCCGCATGGGCGGCAACATGGCCGAGCGCTTGCGACGCGGAGGGCACACCGTCGTCGGTTACGACCGGGCGCCAGGGACGCGGGACGTCGACTCGCTGGAGGCCCTCGTGGCTGCGCTGCCGTCGCCGAAGCTGGTCTGGGTGATGGTGCCGGCCGGCGAGCCGACGTACCAGACCGTCGAGGCGCTACGTGGGTTGCTGAACGCGGGCGACGTCATCGTCGACGGTGGCAACTCGCGCTACACCGATGACCAGAAGCACGCAGAAGCCCTGGTAGGCAAGGGAATCGGCTTCGTCGACGCGGGTGTCAGCGGCGGGATCTGGGGCCTGACCGAGGGCTACGCCCTGATGGTCGGCGGTGAGAAGGACGACGTCGCGAAGGTCCAGCCCTTCTTCGACACCCTCAAGCCCGAGGGCGACAGCGGCTTCGTGCATGCCGGCGCCGTGGGCGCGGGGCACTTCGCCAAGATGGTCCACAACGGCATCGAGTACGGCCTGATGCAGGCCTACGCCGAGGGCTGGGAGCTGATGGAGGCGACGCCGCTCGTCACCGACGTGCCCGCGGTCGTCGCGAGCTGGCAGAAGGGGACCGTCATCCGGTCCTGGCTGCTGGACCTGATGGTCCGTGCCCTGGACGAGGACCCGCACCTGGAGCAGCTGCGGGGCTACGCGGAGGACTCCGGGGAGGGTCGGTGGACCGTCCAGGCCGGTGTCGACCATGCCGTACCGACCCCGGTGATCACCGCAGCGCTCTACGCACGGTTCGCGAGCCGGCAGGACGACAGCCCGGCGATGAAGGTCGTGGCGGCGCTGCGCAACCAGTTCGGGGGCCATGCTGTGACCAAGGAGTCGAGCCACAAAGGCGCTGACGCACCGGGTGCCGACGTCGCGGCGCCGCCGGTCTAGGCAGCTTTGTCCGCATGTACGTCTCCGCTCTGTCGTTGACCGACTTCCGGTCCTGGACGCAGCTCGACCTCGAGCTGGCGCCTGGCCCGACCGCGCTCGTCGGAAGCAACGGGCAGGGCAAGACCAACATCGCCGAGGCTCTGATGTACGTCGCGACCCTGAGTTCCCACCGCGTCAGCGCGGACGCCCCGATGGTCCGCCAGGGAGCGGAGCGGGCGATCGTCCGGGCCCGGGTGGAGCGCGACAGCCGGACGACGCTGGTCGAGATCGAGCTGAACCCGGGACGCGCCAACCGGGCCCGCGTCAACCGTGGCGCGGTCCCGCGAGCCCGAGAAGTGCTGGGGTTGTTGAGGACTGTGCTGTTCGCACCCGAGGACCTCAATCTGGTCCGCGGTGACCCGAGCGCCCGGCGCAGTTTCCTCGACGACCTGCTGGTGCTGAGGACGCCCCGCCTCGCAGGGGTGCGGGCCGACTACGAGCGGAT
This sequence comes from Mycobacteriales bacterium, assembly GCA_038230355.1. Taxonomy (GTDB): domain Bacteria; phylum Actinomycetota; class Actinomycetes; order Mycobacteriales; family SCTD01; genus RYN-111. The sequence continues at coordinate 57,445 of JBBRNK010000022.1, forward strand.
CCTGAAACAGCGCAACGCACTGCTCAAGACGGCTTTCCTGGCTCGCCGTAACGCAGGAGGTACGGCCGCGTCCAACGCCGCGAGGACCTTGGACATCTGGGACGCCCACCTTGCCTCGACCGGTGCGGAGCTGCTGTCGGCGCGGCTCGGCCTCGTCGATGACCTGCTGCCGCTCGCGGACGTGGCCTATCGGGAGGTCTCGAAGGGCCAGGGCGAGCTGTCCCTTGCCTACAAGAGCTCGCTCGGAGAAGGGATGCCCGTCTCGACGCCCCTGTCCCGCGTTGCGGGGGGAGACCGGGAGGTGCTGTCCGCAGCGTTGCTGTCGGAGCTGGCCCGGGTCCGGCAGAACGAGGTCGACCGAGGGGTGTCGCTCGTCGGCCCGCACCGTGACGAGCTGGTGCTCACGCTCGGGTCGCTGCCGGTGAGGGGCTACGCCTCGCACGGGGAGTCCTGGAGCGTGGCGCTCGCCCTGCGGCTCGCGTCCTACGAGCTGCTCAAGGCCGACGGTGCGGGGGGTGACGGTGAGCCGGTGCTAGTCCTCGACGACGTCTTCGCCGAGCTCGACACCGGCCGTCGGGAGCGGCTCGCGTCGCTCGTGCAGGGAGCAGGACAGGTCCTGGTCACGGCGGCCGTGCCCGGTGACGTCCCCGAGCAGTTGCTCGGCGGCCGGTACGACGTGCACGACGGGACCGTCACCCGTGTCCGCTGACGACCCGGACGGCCCGGGTCCGGCTTCGGGTGGGTTGCCGGCGCTGAAGGGACCGGACCTGGTGCGGGCCGCGCTGGCCGAGGCGAAGGCGGCGGCCCGGGCGAAGGGTGCCGTCCCCCGCAAGAATGTCAAGCGCGGGCTGCCGCGGGCCAGTGGCGACGCGCGGGACCCGATGCGTTTCGGTACGGCGATCCAACGGCTGGTCGACGAGCGCGGCTGGCAGGACACCACGACGGCGGCAGGGGTCCTCGCCAACTGGGACCGGGTCGTGGGGGCCGAGATCGCCGACCACTGCCAACCGGTGTCACTGCTCGACGGGGAGCTCGTCGTCGTGGCCGAGTCGACGGCCTGGGCCACGCAGCTGCGGCTGTTGACCAAGACCCTGCTCGTCCGGATCAGGGAGCACGCGGGAGAGGGCGTCGCCACCAAGATCGTCGTGCGGGGGCCGGCCCAGCCGGACTGGCGCAAGGGACCGCGCCGGGTGCAGGGCCGCGGACCGCGCGACACCTACGGCTGACGCCCAGGCCGACGGTGCGCTGGCGTCGTACCGGCTGGGGTGCACAGGTGGGTGGGGGGACACCTGCGAAGGGGGTCCGGGCGGCACGCGGGTCCACAGGGCCGTTTCCTGTGCCAGGCCATCGTGGGAAGGGACTATGCTGCAACCAGTTGGCCACCTCGGTGCTTGCTGAGGTGGGTGCGAGCGTGCCCCCTGGGGCCGTCGCTGAGGACGCCCACCCCGGTGGGCAGAGCGGAGCCCTGCGCATGGCTGACCAGACCCCTGAGCCCGACGGGGTGCAGCCCTCGGACGCCGCCGCCGCCGAGACCGCCGCCGAGGCCGCGGCCGAGACCGTCGCCGAGACCGCCGGCGAGGGAGCTGGTGAGGTGGTCGAGGAGGTGGTCGTTCCCCGGGAGCGGGCTTTCGACGACGGGTCGTACGGCGCGTCGTCAATCACGATCCTCGAGGGCCTGGAGGCGGTCCGCAAGCGGCCCGGAATGTACATCGGGTCAACCGGGGAGCGCGGCCTGCACCACCTGGTCTATGAAATCGTGGACAACGCGGTCGACGAAGCGCTAGCCGGCTTCTGCGACGACATCGTCGTGACGCTGCGCACCGACGGCGGCGTCCGGGTGCAGGACAACGGCCGGGGCATCCCGACCGACCTCCATCCGAAGGAAGGCGTGCCGGCCGTCCAGGTCGTCTTCACGACGCTGCATGCGGGCGGCAAGTTCGACTCGCAGGCGTATGCGGTCTCCGGTGGACTGCACGGCGTCGGGTCGGCCGTGGTCAACGCGCTGTCGACCCGCCTCGACGTGGAGGTCTACCGCGAGGGCCGCGTGCACCGACAGAACTTCCTCGCGTCGGTGGCCGAGCCACTGGTGACCGGGGAGAAGACCGACCGCAACGGCACGACCGTGACGTTCTGGGCCGACCCGGCGATCTTCACCGAGACGACCACCTACAGCCGGGAGACCATCCTGCGCCGGCTCCAGGAGATGGCCTTTCTCAACAAGGGTCTGTCGATCACCGTCACCGACGAGCGGGTCGACCTCACCGAGGACGGAAACGTCTTCGAGATCGTCTACTGCTATCCGAATGGTCTCGCCGACTTCGTGCGCCACCTCGGAGCCACTCGTACACCTGTTCATGCCAACATCATTTCCTTCGAGGACGAGACCGCTCGGGGAGCCATCGGCCAGGCGATGTCGATCGAGGTCGCGATGCAGTGGAACGACTCGTACTCCGAGTCGGTCTACACCTTCGCGAACACGATCAACACCCACGAGGGCGGCACCCACGAGGAGGGCTTCCGCACCGCGTTGACCCGCGTCGTCAACGAGTGGGCCCGTGCAAAGGGGCACCTGAAGGACAAGGAGGTCAACCTCGAGGGCTCCGACATCCGCGAAGGCCTCACCGCGATCATCTCGCTGAAGATCAGCGACCCGCAGTTCGAGGGCCAGACCAAGACCAAGCTGGGCAACTCCGAGGCCAAGGGCTTCGTGCAGAAGGTCGTCGGCGAGCGACTGCGGGACTGGCTCGACCAGCACCCGGGGGACGGCAAGGACGTCATCATGAAGGCGACCCAGGCTGCCCGCGCCCGCCTGGCTGCCCGCGCTGCCCGCGACCTCACCCGCCGCAAGGGCCTGCTGGAGAGCTCGTCCCTGCCCGGCAAGCTCGCCGACTGCCAGAGCACCGACCCCCGTGAGTCGGAGATCTACGTGGTCGAGGGCGACAGCGCCGGGGGCAGTGCCAAGGGTGGTCGGGACTCGAAGTTCCAAGCGATCCTGCCGATTCGCGGCAAGATCCTCAACGTGGAGAAGGCCCGCATCGACCGGGTGTTGAAGAACAACGAGGTCCAGGCCATGATCACCGCCCTGGGCACGGGCATCCACGACGAGTTCGACATCGACAAGCTGCGCTACCACAAGGTGGTACTGATGGCCGACGCCGACGTCGACGGCCAGCACATCCGGACCCTGCTGCTCACGCTGTTGTTCCGCTTCATGCGGCCCCTGATCGAGGGCGGCTTCGTCTACCTCGGTCAGCCCCCGCTGTACAAGATCAAGTGGAACGGCGGCGAGATCATGTACGCCTACTCCGACCGGGAGCGGGACGGACTGATCAAGGCCGGCCAGGAGGCAGGCAAGAAGCTCCCCAAGTCCGGCGAGGCCGTCCAGCGCTTCAAGGGACTCGGTGAGATGAACGCCGAGGAGCTGTGGAGCACCACGATGGACCCGGCCCAACGGGTCCTGCTCCAGGTGACCCTGGACGATGCGGCCACCGCCGACGAGCTGTTCTCCGTGCTGATGGGGGAGGACGTCGAGGCCCGCCGCTCCTTCATCCAGCGCAACGCCAAGGACGTCCGCTTCCTCGACATCTAACCCGTTCCACGTGGAACGAACGACACCGGTGTCGTTCCACGTGGAACGCCTCAAGATCGCCACCGCACCGCCAGCCTGATCGAGAGGACCCTTCGTGGTCGACGTCGTACCCCCGCCCCCGCCGCACGACCGCGTCGAGCCTGTGGGCATCGAGGTCGAGATGCAGCGCTCCTACCTTGACTACGCGATGTCGGTCATCGTCGGCCGTGCCCTGCCGCGGGTCGAGGACGGCCTCAAGCCGGTGCACCGGCGCGTCCTCTACGCCATGTACGACGGCGGCTACCGCCCGGACCGCGGCTACTTCAAGTGCGCTCGTGTCGTGGGTGACGTCATGGCCAACTACCACCCGCACGGCGACAGCTCGATCTACGACACCCTCGTCCGCCTGGCCCAGCCCTGGTCGCTTCGCTATCCCCTCGTGGACGGCAACGGTAACTTCGGGTCACCAGGCAACGACCCGGCGGCCGCCATGCGCTACACGGAGTGCCGGATGGCGCCGCTGGCGATGGAGATGCTGCGCGAGATCGACCAGGAGACGGTCGACTTCACCGCCAACTACGACGGCCGCAGCCAAGAGCCGGACATTCTCCCTAGCCGCATCCCCAACCTGTTGGTCAACGGCAGCAGCGGGATCGCGGTCGGCATGGCGACCAATATCCCACCGCACAACCTGCGCGAGGTCGCCTCCGGCGTGCTGTGGTCACTGGAGCACGCGGAGGCGAGCAGCGAGCAGCTGCTCGACGCGCTGCTCGCGCGCGTCCAAGGCCCGGACTTCCCCACCGGCGGACTCATCGTCGGGCGGCAGGGGATCGAGGAGGCCTACCGCACGGGTCGCGGCAGCATCCGGATGCGCGCCGTCGTGACGGTCGACGAGGATGCCAAGGGCCGCACCATCCTGGTCGTCACCGAGCTGCCCTACCAGGTGAACCCCGACAACCTGGCGCTGTCGATCGCCGACCTCGTCAGGGACGGGCGGATCGCCGGGATCGCCGACGTCCGCGACGAGGGCTCGCTGCGGACCGGCCAGCGTCTGGTGATCGTGCTCAAGCGTGACGCTGTCGCCAAGGTCGTGCTCAACAACCTCTACAAGCACACCCAGCTGCAGTTCACCTTCGGCGCCAACATGCTGGCGATCGTCGACGGCGTCCCGCGCACCCTGCGGCTCGACGAGTTCGTCCTCTACTACGTCGCCCACCAGGTCGACGTCATCGTGCGCCGGACCCGCTACCAGCTGCGCAAGGCCGAGGAGCGGGCGCACATCTTGCGCGCGCTGGGCAAGGCGCTGGACCAGCTGGACGCGGTCATCGCCCTGATCCGCGCCTCCGAGTCGGCCGACGCCGCACTGTCCGGGCTGCAGGCCCTGCTGGACATCGACGAGATCCAGGCACGGGCCATCCTCGACATGCAGCTGCGCCGGTTGGCTGCCCTGGAGCGGCAGCGGATCCTGGACGAGCTGGCCGAGCGCGAGGCCGAGATCGCCGACCTGACGGCGATCCTCGCCGACCCGGGACGTCAGCGCAGGATCATCGCCGAGGAGCTCACCGAGATCGTCGAGAAGTACGGCGACGAGCGGCGTACCCGGCTGGTGCCGTTCGAGGGTGACATGAGCGCTGAGGACTTCATCGCCCAGGAGGACGTCGTCGTCACCGTCACGACCGGCGGCTACGCCAAGCGCACCAAGGCCGACCTCTACCGCAGCCAGCGGCGCGGCGGCAAGGGCGTCAAGGGTGCGCAGCTGCGCCAGGACGACGTCGTCCAGCACTTCTTCACGACCACCACACACCACTGGTTGCTGTTCTTCACCAACCAGGGCCGGGTCTACCGGGCCAAGGCGCACGAGCTGCCCGAGGCCAACAGAGACGCCCGTGGCCAGCATGTCGCGAACATCCTGGCGTTCCTGCCGGATGAGAAAATCGCTCAGGTGATCGATATCACCGACTATGGGGTCTCGCCGTACCTCGTGCTGGCGACCCGCACCGGCAAGGTCAAGAAGACCGAGCTGGGTCGCTACGACTCCAACCGCGCCGGCGGGCTGATCGCCATCAACCTCGACGACGCCGACGAGCTCATCGGGGCCGCCCTGTGCGGCGCCGACGACGACCTGCTGCTCGTCAGCCGCAAAGGCATGGCGGTGCGGTTCACTGCCGACGACGGCCAGCTGCGCCCGATGGGACGCGACACAGCCGGCGTGCGGGGCATGTCGTTCCGGGGCGAGGACGAGCTGCTCAGCATGGACGTGGTGCGGGCCGCCGACGAGGACCGGTTCGTCTTCACCGTCACCGACGGTGGCTTCGCCAAGCGCACCAAGGTCGAGCAGTACCGCGTGCAGGGTCGCGGGGGACTGGGCATCAAGGCCGCGAAGCTCAACGACGACCGCGGCTCGCTGGTCGGCGCGCTCATCGTCGGGGAGGACGACGAGGTCCTGTGCATACGTTCCAGCGGCAGCGTGACGCGCAGCAGCGTCGCTGAGGTTGCCGCCAAGAACCGCGACACGATGGGCGTGAAGTTCGTGGCCCTCGACGGCGGCGACGCGGTCGTCGCGCTGGCGCGCAACGAGCCCGACGAGCCCGACGAGCTGGAGGTGACCCTCGAGGGGGTCGAGGCCGGGGACGCGACCCGCACCAGCGTGGACGAGGTCGCCATCCCCGACACTGAGGACGAGGGCGCTGACGAGGTGGCCCCTGACGACGGCGAGGACGCGTGACCCGGCCCGGAGGTGACCCTCCCGAGGACAGTTCTTCGCGCGGCACTGCCCGTCCCCGCGGTCCGAAGCGCCCGCCGGCAGCCCCACCGTCCAGATCCCCGTCCGGCCCGGCCGGTTCGGCGGCCGAACCCCCGGTCACCGGTGCGGCCTCGGCGACCCAGACAGTCGTACCGGAGCGGGCCACGGGCATCGGAAGGCCGACACCACCCCGATTCGCCCAGGGCGGACCCGGTGCGTCGGCGGCCAACACCGCAGTGCAAGGAGCCCGGCCGGTCCGGACCCGGCGGGCCAGGCTGTCGCTGCGCCGCCTCGACCCGTGGTCGGTGTTCGTGATGACGCTGCTGCTCTCCTTGTTCCTCGCGATCATCACCATGGTCGCGGCCCTCGTCCTGTACGCGGTGATGGACGGCCTCGGCATCCCGGCGAGCATCAACAAGGCAGTGACCGACGTGCAGGGGGGAGGGGCCATCCTGACCCGTGGACGTTTCCTCGGCGCTGCCGCGCTGCTGGCCGCCGTCAACGTCGTGCTGCTGACGCTGCTCGCCACCCTCGGGGCGGTTCTGTACAACCTGTCCGCGTCCTTTGCAGGAGGCCTCGAGCTGACCTTGGCCGAACGCGACTGACGGCCTCGCCCCGGGACGGGCGTCGCCTCGGTTCGTGTAGGCTCGCCGACTGTGCCGCTCCCGGTTCACCGGGCCTGTAGCTCAGCTGGTTAGAGCGCATCCCTGATAAGGATGAGGCCGGAGGTTCAAGTCCTCCCAGGCCCACCGTCACACCCGTGCACTACGTGAGAAAGGACAGGCTCGATGCGTCGACCCGCCATCCTGGCCGCCGTTCTCGGCGCGGCTGCCGCCCTGCTCGCCCGGCGTGCCAAGGCTCGCCGCGCCGAGCAGAACCTGTGGCACGAGGCCTCCCTGGAGGCACCGGACCTGCGCTGACCTCGGCGCACGAGGGGCCATAGCTCAGCTGGTAGAGCAGCGCCTTTGCAAGGCGAAGGTCAGGGGTTCGAATCCCCTTGGCTCCACC
>JBBRNK010000023.1:0-57659 GCA_038230355.1 Mycobacteriales bacterium
GGACATGAAGAGATCGGTAGTGGCTGGCAACCGTGACCCCTGCGCACGACACGCAGGTGGTCCCATGACTGGCAACCGGGGTGGTCCCATGACCGTGGCAAGAAACCGCTCAGACCGGTCCCATCCTCGTGGCTAGCGACAGTGAACGCTCCGAAGCGGACCTTCTGGTAGCTGCAAAGGGTGCCTTGGTAGCGGTCGTGCTGAACTCGGTGAACCCTTGCGGCGTGAGCTGGTCCCGCTTGATCAAGTCCATCCGGCGCTGCATCGACTTCGTAAGCGTGTTTGTCGGCTTGCTCCTCGGTAGGGCGAAGACATCAACGGCGCGCCCGTCGCCTACACCGGCAGCCGCCTCCAGATGGTGTACGCCGGGTCGGCAGCGAAGGCGTACTTCGGCGCCAACGCAGGCGATCCCGCCGTACCGGACCTTTATGCGGTGGCGCAGCACGGCGTTGTGTTCACCGGACAGAAGGGCAAGATCGCCGAGCACGGCGGGGCCGACCCGCAGGACTGCAACGTGCCGCTGGTGGTCAGCGGCGGTGATGTCGAGCACGCAACCGTCGGCACCACCGTCGAGACGAGGCAGATCGCGCCGACGATCCTGCGACTGCTGGGCGTGAACCCCCGGGAGCTGCAGGCCGTCCGGATCGAGGACACCCGGGCGCTGCCCCTCGACCGGGACTGACGGACGCTCGGGTCAGGGCGGCGCGCTGCCCCTGCGCCGCTCCTGGTCCACGACCGCCTCCCGGTCGGAGAGCCGGGCCAGGCCGGCCAGCGGCTGCGCCATCCGGTGGTTGCCCCGCAGCCGCTCGGCGTTGCGGTCCAGAAACGCCCAGTAGCCGGCCGTGAAGGGGCACGCCTTCTCCCCGACCCGCACCGTCGGTGAGTAGGCGCACGGCCGGCAGTAGTCCGACATCCGGTTCAGGTAGGCGCCCCCGGCGGCGTAGGGCTTGGTCGCCAGGAGCCCCCCGTCGGCGTGCTGGCTCATGCCGACCACGTTGGGCGTCATGACCCACTCGTAGCCGTCGACGAAGGCATGCTGGAACCACCGGGTGAGCTCCTCGGGGTCCCAGCCGCGCTGCAGGGCGTAGTTGCCGAGGACCATGAGGCGGGGGATGTGGTGGACCCACCCCCGCTCTCGGACGTCGCGCAGAACCGAGGACAGGCACCGCGCCTCGACGGCCTCCGCGTCCAGCTCCCACATCCAGGCAGGTAACGGCTCCTTCGCCTGCAGTGTGTTGCGATGCCGGTAGTCGTCCGGGGTGTGCCAGTACATCGACCAGATGTACTCCCGCCATCCGAGCACCTGCCGGATGTAGCCCTCGGCGCTGGCCAGGGGGACCTCACCTGCTCGGTAGGCGTCCTCAGCGCCGCGGACCAGCTCCAGCGGGTGCAGCAGCCCCAGGTTCTGCGCGGGGGACAGGGCGCTGTGGGCCATCCACGGGTCGCGCGCGAGCATGGCGTCCTCGTGCGGCCCGAAGGCGCCCAGCCGGGTCCGCACGAAGTGCGCGAAGGCCTGCAGCGCCTCCTCACGGGTTGCGGCCGACCAGCGCGGCCCATCGTGGCCGAGGAAGCGGACGTCGCCGTCGCGCTCCCACCGGTCGAGGTCCTCGCGCACTTGGGCGTCAACGGCATCCTCGACCGGCCACCAGGGACGCTCGACGTCAAGCCCTTCCTTGGGGGGTGGCTCGCGGTTGTCGTGATCGAAGTTCCACCGCCCGCCGGTCGGCTCCACGCCGTCCATCAGCACGTCGAAGCGGCGGCGCTGCCCGCGGTAGAAGTCCTCCAGCAGCAGCCGCTTGCTGCCCGTCGCGAACGCCGCGAAGTCCTCGGTCCGGGTCGCAAACCCCAGGTCGGGTACGACGGTCAGCCCCCGTCCTCGCACGAAGCCGTCCGCGGCCCGGGACGTGGGTTGCACGACCTCCAGCGGGCCGTCGACCCGGTCGAGGGCTTCGGCATAGGTGCCCACCTGCAGGAACACCGCCCGGTCGCCCAGCTCGGCAGCCCGGTGGCGGAGCGCGGACAGGACCAGGTGGGCCTTCTGACGGTGCACGGGCCGCCGGCGCAGCACCGCTTTGGACTCCACGAGCAGCACCTGCTGGTCGGGGTCGGGCAGATAGTGCGGTCCCAGCTGGTCGGCGAACAGCCAGCGGCGCATGCCCTCTGCCTACCCGACCGGCCGCGTCGCCGCACCCGGGGACGCGGATCTACTCGAGGAACCGCGGACCGACCGCCGAGTTGAGGACCCCGGAGTTGGGTAGCAGGACGACGCCCTCGGCGGTGTCGAGCCGCACGTAGGTCACACCGATCGCCAGGACCCGGCCCGAGTAGACGCCGCCCATGGCACCACTGCGCACCGAGATCTCATGGCCGACCTGGAACGGGCGGTTGAGCAGCAGGACCAGGCCGGCCACGACGTTGCTCAGCGACTGCTGAGCGGCGATCCCCAGGACCACACCAGTCATCGCGCCCGACACCACCAGCCGCTGCACCGGGACCTGCAGTAGGACCAGCAGCAGCAGGATCGTCGTGGTGTATCCGAGCAGGGTCAGGAGCAGCGCAACGACCGAGGCGTGGGCGTCACCGAAGCGGACGCGGCTGACGTCGGCTACCTCGCTGGCCACGCTGCGGACCGCCATCACCGCCAGGGCGACGAAGCTGACGCTGCCGGCGAGCGCGATCGCACTCTCGGTGAGGGAGCGCCACGTGAGGTCGCCGTACACGCGCACGACCGTGGCCGCGACGAGGGCCAGCAGACCGAAGCAGACGGCCCGCTTGAAGTCAGGACGAAGGTGCTTGGTGAGGCTGTGGTTGAGGGTGCCCGGGGTGGGCTCGAACGGGGTGAGCGTGCGGATGACGGGCCTCCTGGCTTGGAGTGGATCTACCTTCGACACCCACGTTAGGCACGGTTCCTGACCACGACCTTTCCCACTCCCGTGAACCACGCCACGTCGGAGGCGGTCGCGCGGAGCGCCTCGTACGCGGCACTCGGTTCAGGAAGTCGCGCGGGCCCGCTTCGCGGGGGAGGCCGCAAGGGCCTCGAGCCAAGCCACGAGCAGGCGGACGCCGTAGCCGGTGCCTCCCTTGGTGAGCTCCTCGTCGTCACTGCCGGACCAGGCGGGACCGGCGATGTCGAGGTGCGCCCACGGGCGACCGCCGGTGAACTCCTGCAGGAACAGTGCAGCGGTGATCGAGCCGCCGTTGAGCTTGAGCTTCGGGTTACCGATGTTGCGCAGGTCGGCCGTCGTGGACTCGAGGGCCGGCCGGTAGTCCCGCTCCAACGGCATCCGCCAGACCCGCTCGCCGGAGGCCTGGCCCGCGTCCGTGAGCTGACCGGCGAGCGCGTCGTCGGAGGCGAACAAACCGGCGATCTTCTTGCCTAGAGCCACCGGCATCGCGCCGGTGAGAGTGGCGACGTCGACGATCACGTCGGCGTCCAGAACCCTGTCGGCATAGGCGATCCCGTCCGCCAGGACGAGCCTCCCCTCGGCGTCGGTGTTGAGCACCTCGACGGTCGTGCCGCCGTACTGCGTGATGACGTCGGAGGGGCGCTGGGCCTGGCCGCTGGGCATGTTCTCGGCGGCGCACGCGACGACGGTGACCTTGATGGGGAGCTTCAGGTCGGCGACGGCGCGCAGCGCCAGGAGGACTGCCGCCGCTCCGCCCATGTCCATCTTCATGCCGAGCATGCCCTCGTTGCTCTTGATCGACAGGCCACCGGTGTCGAAGGTGATGCCCTTCCCGACGAGGACGACGTGCAGTGGACCGCCTCCGTCGTACGACGCTTCGATGACCCTGGGTGGACGGGCCGAGCCCATGCCGACGGCGACGACCCCGCCCCAGCCTTCGGCGCGCAGCTCCTTGTCGTCACGGACCCGGACGGTGAGGCCCTTGAGTAGCAGCTTGGCTTGTGCCGCAAGCCACGCCGGCGTCTTCTGCGCGGACGGGGTGTTGACCAGGTCGCGAGCCGTTGCGGTGGCACCGGCGACCGTGACAGCCCGCTGCAGAGCTCCCGCGAGGGCGTCCGGGTCGCTGACGACCAGCGTGACGTCCTTCAGGTCGCGGGGCTCGACGGTCTTGAGGGTGAAGCCGTAGGAGCCGAGCAGCAGACCCTCGACCAACCCGCCCAGGGTCTCGGAGGTGAGAGGAAAGCCGCGGAAGTCGACGGCGAGCGACGGGGAGCTCTTGGCGCGCCGGACCAGGGCCGCCCCAGCCTTGCGGAACGCGGCCGGGGACGCGTCGCCGGTGCCGACGAGCAGGATGCGCAGTTCGTCGGTGGAGGAGGCCGTCACGAGCTCGCCGGCCTCGCCCTTGGCCTTCTCGCGGACGAGTAGGCCGTCCAGCTCGACCGGGCAGTCCCCCAGCACCACGACCGGCTCGCCGGGCCCGGTGGGCACGGCGAGCACGGCGGCCGCTGGAACGTTCCCGGACAGGTTCAGGGACGGGAGGGAAGCCATGGGGGACTAGGAGACGACTGCCTTGAGGGCATCACCGAGGTTGGTGGCCTCCTCGGCGTTGAGCTCGACGACGAGGCGCCCGCCACCCTCCAGGGGGACGCGCATGACAATGCCGCGTCCCTCCTTGGTGACCTCGAGCGGACCGTCACCCGTGCGCGGCTTCATGGCCGCCATCGCCGTACCTCCATCAGTCAGGTCCATCAGAGCAACGCGGCGCGGGGAACCCCGCACCGCCGGTGTGGTGACCATTCTCCTGCATCGCGCGCTCGGCGTCGAAACCGGTCACCCGAAGTGCCCGGTTCACGCCGTCTCCACCGCCCGGCGCCACGCCCGCGAGGTGGGGCTGGCAGGCTCAGGTGTCACCACCCGCTGGGAGAACCCACATGTCTGATGCCGTACTGCTCGACGTCACCGGCGCCGTCGCCACGATCACCCTCAACCGTCCCGACTCGATGAACTCCCTGACGCTCGAGGCCAAGCTGGCCCTGCGCGAGGCCGTCGACGCGGTCACAGCCGACGCCAGGGTCCGCGCCCTCGTGCTCACCGGCTCCGGGCGGGCCTTCTGCGTCGGGCAGGACCTGCGCGAGCACGCCGCTCTGATCGCCTCGGGCGACCCGGCACCGCTGTCGACGGTCCGTGACCACTACAACCCCGTCGTGACGGCGCTGGCGGCGCTCCCCTTCCCGACGATCGCCGCGATGAACGGTACGGCTGCCGGCGCCGGCCTCGGCCTGGCCTGCGCCCTGGACCTGCGCATCGGCGCCGTCGGCTCCCGCTACACCACTGCCTTCGCCGGCATCGGCCTCACCGCCGACTCCGGCCTGTCGTGGACGCTCCCCCGGCTCGTCGGCGCCGGCCGCGCCACCGCGCTGCTCCTGCTGGCCGAGCCGTTCACCGCCGAGCAAGGCCTGGAGATGGGATTGCTCAACATGGCCGTGCAGCCCGAGCAGGTCGTGCCGGCCGCGCAGGAGCTTGCGGCCCGACTCGCCGCGGGTCCCACCACGGCGTACGCGTGCCTGAAGGAGTCGGTCGCCTACGGCAGCGACAGCACCCTCGTCGAGGCCCTCGCGAAGGAGGACGAGCTCCAGGCCCGGGCTGGCGCGACCGCCGACCACGCGGGCGCGGTGGAAGCCTTCCTGGCCAAGCAGGCGCCGGTCTTCACCGGCCACTGACCTCAGCGGCGGTGCGTAGCGACCGCGCCGCACCGGACCGCGGGCGTCAGGCCCGGACGGGACGTCCCTGCTCGACCCATCGGGCGAACTTCCTCAGCGACGCCTGCACGCCGGCGGCGAATACCGGTCGTACGATCGGCCAGCCGAGCCGACCCACAACTCCCAGGGGCAGCTCGAGCCCCTCACGCCACACAAACGTGCTGCGCCGCTCACCGCGTGCACGCACCTCGAACTCCCCCGTACCACGTACGACCCTGCCCGTGTGCAGCACGTGACACCGGTACGGCGGGTCCCACACGGTGATGTCCATCGTGTCGAGGAAACCCAGCCTGCCCAGCCCGGTGAAGGCCTCGATCCCCCCGCCCACGGCGTGCCCGTCGAGGGCGGTACCGCGAACCTTTGTCCCCAGCATCCACTCGCCCTGGCGGTCCCAGTCTGTCGCCCCGGCCCAGGTGTTCTCCACGGGGGCGTCGACGTCGACGGTGAGCTCCAAGAACGCGGTCATGTCCGGTGTCGCTTCATGCCTTCACTATCAGACCCGCGGCTCGTCATGGCCACTCGTCCGGTCCGCACCCGGGTGCTCCGTCGGCGGTAACGGCGGCTGGTCGGCAGGCCAGCTCTCGAAGGGGCGCCACTCCGGGTCGGTGGCCGGCGAAGGCTCCTCGGCCGACTCGGCGTCAGGCAGGTGGCCACCTACGTGCTCGGCCGGGAGCACCTCCGGAAAGTCCTCGGGCGGGGTGTTCACCTGCCCGGCATCGGCCGCACCGGACCGCCTCGTCACAGCCGGCTCAGAAGGTAGCTCAGCAGCGGGACGAGCAGCAGCGGGACGAGCAGCGTCGACCGGGTGCAAGGGGCCGGCTTCGGTCGTCCCGGGCCAGGTCGTCGGCGGCCAGGTCTCGTCCCCCCCCTTTGCCTGGGCAGTGGCCACTGCCGGCTCGACGCGCTCGCCGACGGCCTGCTCGAGCTGGGCGATCCGCCTGTCGCGGGTGGCCAGCTCACCGGCGAGTCGCGCCAGGACCTCGTCGACCTCACGCATGCGATAACCGCGGGCGGTGAGACCGAAGCGCACCTCGGCAACGTCCTCAGGCTGGACCGCGCTCTCGGGCAGGCCCAGGTCGGGGGTCGCTGCCGGGGCGTCCTTGAGGATCTCGCTCTCGTGCGTGGCGACCACGGCGGCCACGAACAGCACCACGAGTACGGCCACGACGACGAGAACGGTCAGCACGCCGAGCATGGTCGCACGCGCCGTGCCCGTCACGCGCAGCCCCAGGCCGCACCTCCACCCCGTCGAGGCCTGACACCCTGCCGCTCACGCCGAGCTGGGGTCCGCCTCAAGCGCCTCGTCCACGGTCGGCGTCATCCAGGCCGGAGCGGCGAGCCCTGCCTCGATCCGGTCGAAGGCGTCCTCGACGCCGTCCGCCCATTCCAGCGCGGCGGCCGCCTCGGGTCGCACGAAGCCGCGCTCGACCATCAGCGCGACCTGCGCCCGCAACGGGGCGTAGAGCCCGTCGACGTCGAGCGCCACGACCGGCTTGCTGTGCATCCCGAGAAAGCGCGAGGTCCACACCTCGGTCAGCTCTTCAAGCGTCCCGAGGCCGCCGGGCAGGGTGAGGAACGCGTCCGCCCGGTCGTCCATGAGCCCCTTGCGGATCCTCATGTCCTCCACCACCAGCAGCTCGTCGCAGTCCTGGTCCCCCACCTCGAGCTCGAGCAGGGCAGCCGGGATGACCCCGAGGGTGTGCGCCCCTCCGGCCCGGGCAGCGCCGGCAACCGCTCCCATGCAGGACAGCGCTCCGCCACCGCTCACCAGGGAGTGCCCGCGCCGGGCGAGAACGGAGCCGACGGTCGAGGCGAGGTCGACGTACACGTGGGAGATGCGGGGGGAGGACGAGCAGAAGACGCAGATGGCCGCCACTCAGTCGTCCAGCGGCCCGCGGACGAGCAGGCCCTCCCCGAACTTCTCACGCTCAGCGACCTTGATGATCGCGACCGCCTCGTCGATGTCGTCGGTGACGGTGAACAGGTCGACGTCCCCGGGACTGATCTTCTTGTCCGCGAGCAGCGTCCCTGCGACCCAGTCGAGCATCGGGGTCCAGAACGCGGTTCCGAACAGCACCAGGGGAAAGCTCGTGATCTTCCCGGTCTGGATCATCGTGACGGCCTCGAAGATCTCGTCCAGGGTGCCGTAACCGCCCGGGAAGGCGACATAGCCGATGGAGTACTTCAAGAAGCAGGTCTTCCGCGCGAAGAAGTAGCGGTAGACCATGCCCAGGTCGACCCACTCGTTCATGGACTGCTCGAAGGGCAACTCGATCCCGAGCCCGACCGACGTACCGCCTGCGTCGTGACAGCCCTTGTTCGCCGCCTCCATGATCCCCGGCCCGCCGCCGGTGATGACGGCGTAGCCGGCATCCGACAGCTTGCGGCCGAGCTCCTCGGCCTTCGCGTAGAACGGGTCGTCGCGGTGGGTGCGCGCCGAGCCGAAGACCGTGATGGCCTTGCCCAGCTCGGCGAGCATCCCGAATCCCTCGACGAACTCCGACTGGATGCGCAGGACCCGCCAGGGATCGGTGTGCACCCAGTCCGACGGTCCGCGGTTGTCGAGCAACCGTTGGTCGGTCGTGCTGTGCTTGACCTGTCGACCCCTTCGGCGGACCGGACCTTCCTGTCGTGAAGGGCGCTGCGACGCGCCCTGCGCCTCGGCGTTGGCCTCGACGGAATCCTGCTCGTGTTCGCGGCGACTCTCGTCCATGCTGCCGAACGCTAGCCCCCGAGGACCTCCGCCAGTGTGCGGGAGGTCGTCGGCTCGTCGGCGAAGCCCCGGCCGGCCCTCTGGACGGATACGTCAGCCGAGGTACGCCGTCAGCAGCGCCGTGGCCCTCGTGATCTGCCCGACGTCCACATGCTCCTCGCGGGTGTGCGCGAGGTTGGGGTCACCGGGACCATAGTTGAGCGCGGGGATGCCGAGGCTCGCGAACCGGGCGACGTCGGTCCAGCCGTACTTCGCCACCGGGGTCACCCCGACGGCGTGCACGAAGTGCCTCGCGGCGGGCTGCGTGAGGCCGGGCAGGGCGCCGCCGATGGAGTCGGTGCAGGTCAGGTCGAACCCCGCGAAGACGTCCCTGACGTGCTGCAGCGCCTGCTCCTGCGACCGGTCGGGTGCAAACCGGAAGTTGACGGTCACCACGCACCCGTCCGGGATGACGTTGCCGCCATGGCCGCCGTCGATCCTCACCGCCTGCAGCCCCTCACGGTAGACGCAGCCGTCGATGACCACCTCCCTTGCCCGGTAGGCGTTCAGGACGTCCAGCACCGGGCCCGCCGCGTGGATCGCGTTGACGCCGAGCCAGGACCGGGCGCTGTGGGCACGCCTGCCCGACAAGGTGACGTCCACCCGCAGGGTTCCCTGGCAGCCGGCTTCGACCTGCCCGTTCGTCGGCTCCATGAGGATGGCGAGGTCGGCCTGAAGCCAGTCGCGGTGGTCCCTGACGAGGTGGCCGAGGCCGTTGCGGTGCGCCTGCACCTCCTCGTTGTCGTAGAGCACGAACGTCAGGTCGTACGCCGGGTCGGTGACCGTCGCGGCCAGGTGCAACAGGACCGCGTCACCGCTTTTCATGTCCGAGGTGCCGCAGCCGTGGAGCAGGTCGCCCTCGCGCCGGCTCGGGAGGTTGTCGGCGATCGGAACGGTGTCGAGATGACCGGCGAGGAGGACCCTGCGGTCGCGCCTCAAATCCGTGCGGGCGACGACGTTGTTGCCGGCCCGGGTGGTGATCAGGTGCGGCACCTCCAGCAGTGCAGCGTGCACCAGGTCGGCGAGCTGTCCCTCGTTGCCCGAGACGCTCTCGACGTCGACGAGAGCCTGTGTCAGCGCGATGGGATCGCCTGCCAGATCGAGCATCTCGGTCATCGTCATGGGGCGACGCCGTGCTCGCGCAAGATCTCGTTGAGGGCCAACTTGTCGTGGACCTGACCCTCCTCGAGGTAGCGCAGCACCAGCACGCAGGGCAGCCCGAAGTCGCCACCCTCGAAGGTCTTCACGCGGGTCGACCCGACGCATACCGCGCGGGCCGGGGCCACGCCGCGGTCGAGCTCCTTTCCGGTCTCCGCCTCGAAGACGCGGGTGCTGCTGGTGAGGATGACCCCCGCCCCGAGCTTCGCCCCTGCCCGCACCCGGGCGCCCTCGACGACCATGCTGCGGCTGCCGATGAAGGCGTCGTCCTCGATGACCACCGGCGCTGCCTGCGGTGGCTCCAGCACACCGCCGATGCCGACGCCTCCGGACAGGTGCACATTGCGGCCGACCTGCGCGCAGGAGCCGACCGTGGCCCACGTGTCGACCATCGACCCTGCACCGACGTAGCCACCGATGTTGGTGTAGCTCGGCATCAGCACCACCCCGGGCTCGAAGTGGGACCCCCAGCGGGCCAGCGCCCCGGCCACGACGCGGACACCGTCGAAGGTGGTCTTCAGCGGGATGCGGTCGTGCGAGTAGGGGTCGCTGCCCTGGACCATCGGCAGCACCTTGAAGCTGAGCAGGATCGCCCGCTTGGCGCGCTCGTCGACGACCACGTCGTCCCCGATCACCTGGGCCACCCGCGCCTTGCCCGTGTCGAGCAGGGCGACGGCGGCGACGACCTCCCGGCGGGCGTCGGCGTCGTCAGGCGAGAGGTCCCCGCGCCGGTCCCAGAGCTCATCGATGAGGGGGCTGATCGCGCTGTCCGTCATGGACCTGAGCCTAGCGAGGAACGCACGAGCCCAGATCTGCGGACTGTCTGTTAGCCGACAGCATCGGCCGCGTCGAAGGTCGACACTCCCGCCCACGAGGAGCCCCCCCGGGCCCGCTGCTCCTTGAGGCCATCAACGCTCGACTGCGACGAGGAGAAACCCAGATGCGCGCCCACGACCTTTCCCGACCTATCCGGCCAGGCACGCGGAGGGGGTGGAGCGCTCTGGTTCTGACGGCCGTCGCGGCGCTGGCCTTCGCCGGCCTGCCGGCCGTCGCTGCCACGGCAACACCCGCGACCACTCACGGCCCCAAGGCTCCGCACCTGCTGTTCAAGAAGGGCAGCCATGGGCAGAAGAACGCCCCGCAGAGCGGGCCCGCCTTCGACGGCACGACCGACATGACCTACCACGGTGGCCCGGTGATGCGGAACGTCACGAACTACCTGATCTTCTGGAACCCCACCACGCAGCCGACCGGCTACCCGGGTGCGATGTTCGACGCCAATTACCGCTCGATCATCGACCGGTACTTCGGCGACATCGGCAGCACGCCGTACTTCAACATCCTCACCCAGTACGGCGACAGCACCGGACAGCCGGTCCCGAACGCGACCAACCTCGGCGGTGACTGGGTCGACACGACGACCTTCCCGCACGCGGGCACCAACGCCGACCCACTTCAGGACGGTGACATCAGGAACGCGATCGACCGCGCCATCGCGGCCAACCCGACCTGGCAGGGTCCGAGCAACTCCACGATGTACTACGTCTACACCGGCAAGAACGTCATCGAGTGCCAAGGGAGCTCCTGCTTCGCGGCCAACGACTACACCGGGGCGAGCGGCAGCAACGGAAAGTACTGCGCCTATCACTGGAACAACGGCTCGAAGATCTACGGTTACATCCCCTACGCCTCGACCGGAGGCTGCTACGGCGACGACACGACCTGGCCGAACGGGCAGGGCGTCGACATCTCCCTCGACGTGACCTCGCACGAGCAGTTCGAGGCCTACACCGACCCGTTCCAGGACGCCTGGTTCGACGACGTCGACGGCGGCGCCGGGGAGAACGGCGACAAGTGCAACTTCAACTATGGCCCGTACGAGAGCGACGGCACCAACCTCGTCCTCAATGGGCACCCCTACCAACTGCAGCGGGAGTGGAGCAATGCCTCACCCCACGGCTGCGTGAAGCGCTTCGGTGCCCGGCCCAGCACGTCGGTCACCGGCGACCTCAGCTTCGGCTCCGTCCCGCGCGGCGGGACGGTCACCCGGCAGGTCGCCGTTCAGAACACCGGCGTCGGCGACCTGGACATCCTTGACGCCCACCTCTTCGCCGGCTCGTCAACGGCCTTCACGCTGAGCCCGACGGCACCAACTCACGCCACCCTGCACTCCGGTGACACCGCCCTGTACGACGTGAAGGTTTCTCCCTCGGCCTCCGCCTCAAGCAGCGGCCCGCTCAGCGCGACCCTCGCCCTGGACACCGACGACACGGTGCCCAACGATTCGGGTGCACCGAGCAACGCACAGCTGACCGCCACGACCAACGTGCCGGCCACCGCGACCGTCGGGCTCCCCGCCTTGACCGTGACGGGATCGCTGAACTTCGGCACCGTCCCGAGGGGCACCAGCGCCTCGCGCAACGTCATCGTCCAGAACACCGGCACGGCCGACCTGCACGTCAGTTCGGTGACGCTGAGCGGCGACCCGGCGTACAGCGAGAGCCCCGGCTCGGGGGTCGGGACCCTCGCACCCGGGGACAACCTGACGGTCGAGGTGACCTTTGCGCCGCTGCCCGGTGCCACTAACCCCGGACCGCTGACAGCGACCCTGTCCATCGTCACGGACGCGCCGTCGGGCGGCTCGGCCTCGGTCCCGGCAACCGGGACGGTCGGCCTGCCGAAGGCTGCCGTTTCCCCCGGCTCGTTGGACGTCGGCGTGGTCTGCCCTGGCGGCACCGTCGATCGTGAGCTGACCGTGACCAACACAGGCACGGCACCGTTGACCATCAGCTCTGTGACCATCGCCGCGGGTAGCAGCCCCGGCCTGTCGGTGCTCCCGATCCCGGGGCTGCCGCAGACCCTGCCGGTCGGCGGGCACCTCGCCTTCACGGTGCACTTCGCGCCGACCGGACCGTTCGGCGGTCCCGTCTCGGGCAGCGTCGTCGTCGCGACGGACGACCCCGTCAACCCGAACGTCTCCGTCCCGATCAGCGGGTCGGTCGGACAGGGCACGTTGTCCGTGGGGAGCAACGCCCTCGACTTCGGCGGCGTGGCCACGGACAACCGGACGAGTCCGCACACCGCGAGCCTGCCGGTGAGCTTGTCCAACACCGGCAACTGCGTCGTCACGGTCACGTCCCTGACGATCTCGGGTCCGGCCACCGGCGACTACTCCCTGGTCGGTGCGCCGAGCCTGCCGCTCGTCATCGCGGCGGGGAGCACCGTCACCGTCACCGTGCGGTTCAACCCGACGGCTATGGGCTCGCGCAACGCCGCCCTGACCGTTGCCAGCAGCGACCCGACGAACCCGAACGTGGCGGTGAGTCTGACTGGCATCGGCCTCGTCCCGGCGATACTCACCTCGAGCCCGTCCCTCAGGTTCGACCCGACCGTCATCGCCAGCCAGGCACCTGGGTATGGCGGGGTCACGTCTTCGCTGGTCATCACCAACACGGGTCAGTCGGAGCTCATTGCCGACACACTCCAGACCAGCGGGGCGCCGTTCTCGGCCACGGGGCCGGCCTCGCCCCCGTCCAGGTTCGCCGCGAACAACCACGTCACCGAGCCGGTGACCTTCGCGCCGACCGCTGTCGGATTGTTCAACGGGACCTTCACCGTCGCCGACATCGACCCTGAGGGGGGCGCGAGCCAGACCGTTCCGCTCTGCGGGGAGGGCGTCAAGCGGGGGATCCGGGTGCTCGCCGTCAGCAGTGCCGGGGTGCCCTTCACCACGGTCAAGGCCCTGAAGCTGCAGTCGAAGGGGACCGCGACGAACGTCAACGTCAACGTCGGCAACCTCTCGCTGCACGGCGTCGGCACGTCCTGCGTCGCCGGCCAGCAGGAGCAGTACGAGAACCAGAACCTGCCTGCCACGGACACGCTCAACCAGCGGGCGTCGTACTACACGCTGTCGGTCACCGCCGGCGGCAAGTCGACGACCATCACGTTCGTCCTGGGCGTGGCCGAGTTCAAGACCCTTACGGTCACCATCAAGTAAGCCGGTCGCACGGACGGCGGTGCCGCCGGGGGAACCTCCCAGGCGTCACCGCCGTCTCATGCTCGGCCGCCACGAGGAAGGACACCGCCGTGCGGATCCGCACGCCCGCTCTGTTGCTCACCATGGGGCTTGGCCTCCCGAGCGCCTGCGGGACCGGTGACCCCTCGGCACGGTCGTCACCGAGCCCGGTTATCGAGCGCACCGCGAGCCACGATCCGGCGACCCCCTCGCCGGCACCTCCGTCAGCTCCGCCCACCTCCTCGGCGCCTCCGTCGGCTCCGCCCACCTCCCCGGTGGGCGGCACCCTTCTCGGTGAGTCCCAACGGGGCGCGACCGTCACCCTAACCAGGGGGACACCGGTGTCGCTGGTCCTGCACAGCACCTACTGGGACATCGACGGCGCCCCTGGCAGCCAGGTCCTGGTCGCGACCGGCCCGCAGGTGCACACGCCGGCGGCCCGAGGGACCTGCCTGCCCGGCGTCGGCTGCGGCACCGTCCAGCAGGCCTTCACCGCGACCTCCACCGGCACTGCGCATCTGTCCGCCCACCGGTCCACCTGCGGCGAGGCCCTCGCCTGTCGCCCCGACCAGCGGACCTACGAGGTGACGATCCGCGTCACCGGCTGAACCCCCGCCGCCGTCGTCCACGCTGACCTTCCCACGCCTCTGCCGTGTCCTCGCCGGGTCTCACCGACCTTGCTCCTGTGGGCGAAGCGGGCGTGCCTCAGGCGGTGAGGCGCTCTGCGGCAGCGGCGATCCGCTCGTCGGTGGCGGTCAGAGCCAGCCGCACGTGCCGCGACCCGGCGGCTCCGTAGAAGGCGCCCGGCGCGGCCAGGATCCCTTGCCCTGCCAGGGATCTCACCGTCTCCCAACAGCCCTCGTCCCGCGTGCACCACAGGTACAGCCCTGCCTCGGAGTGGTCGACCCGGAAGCCGGCCTGCTCGACCGCCGCCCGCAGCTGGGATCGGCGGGTCCGGTACACCTTTCTCTGCGCGAGCACGTGCGCGTCGTCGCCCAGGGCCGCGACCGTCGCGGCCTGTACCGGCGCCGGGGGCAGCAGTCCGATGTGCTTGCGGGCCTCGACGACCAGGCCGACCGCCTGGGCGTCACCGACGAGGAAGCCAGCGCGGTAACCAGCCAGGTTGGACCGCTTGCTCAGTGAGTGCAAGGCCAGCAGCCCATCGGGTGATCCGCCCGACACCGACGGGTGGAGCACCGAGACCGGCTCGGCCTCCCAGCCGAGCTCGAGGTAGCACTCGTCCGAGGCGATGAGGATCCCGTGCTCGCGACCCCACGCCACGATCCGGGCCAGCTCCGAGGCGGGCAAGACCTCACCGGTCGGGTTGCTGGGACTGTTCACCCAGACCAGCCCCACCTTCGACGGGTCGTGCTGCGTCGGGTCGTCGATCGCGACCGGCTCGCAGCCCGCAAGGCGCGCCCCCACGTCGTACGTCGGGTAGGCGAGCGCCGGGATCAGGACCTGCTTGCCGGTGATCCCGAGCAGCATGGGGAGCAGCGACACCAGCTCCTTGCTCCCGATGCTGGGGCACACGTTGGCGGCCGTCACGTCAGCTCCGAGGCGGCCGACGGACCATGCCACCAGGGCTGCCCGAAGGGCCGGCGTACCGATCGTGAGCGGGTAGCCCGGGGCATCGCTGGCCGCCCGCAGCGCAGCTTGCACCACAGCGGGAGTCGGGTCGACCGGCGTACCGATCGAGAGGTCGACGATGCCGTCGGGGTGCTGCCGGGCCGTGTCCCCGAAGGGTGCGAGCTGGTCCCAGGGAAAGACCGGGAGGTTCGCCGTGGCAGCCCAACCCCGCACGGTCAGACGCCCTCGAGGTTCTTGCCCTCGGGGAAGGCCATCACGACCGGGTGGTCGAGGTCGACCGGACCGACCTTCGAGGCGCCACCGGGGCTCCCGATGGTCGTCGTCTCCGTGAAGAAGTCGACGTTGGCGCGGTAGTAGTCCTTCCACTGCGCCGGGGTGTCGTCCTCGTAGAAGATGGCCTCGACGGGGCAGACCGGCTCGCAGGCGCCGCAGTCGACGCACTCGTCGGGGTGGATATAGAGCGAGCGCTTGCCCTCGTAGATGCAGTCGACCGGGCATTCCTCGATGCACGCCTTGTCCTTGATGTCGACACAGGGCTCGGCGATCACGTAGGTCACTGCAGGTGTTCCTTCCAAGGGTGCGTGGGTTGTCACCGTAGTCTCCCAGGAGTGGAGTCCTCCCGCCCGCCCGGGGTCCGGTACGTCGTCGACGTCGGCCCGGGAGACGCGGGCGTCCGGATCTCGCTGCGTCGGTCGCTACCCGAGGGAGGGTACGGCGACCTCCTCGGAGTCCTGCTCTCCTGGGCCGATGGCGTCGTGCGCGTCGAGCGCCCGGACGGGACCATCGTGGAAGTGGCCGCTACCACCGTGGTGGCAGCCAAACGCATCCCGCCGCCTCCGAAGCGGCGTCGATGACGTCGGCAACCCGCGCCCGCTTCGCCGAGCTGATGCGGTCCGGCGGCAACGGCTCCGGAGGGGGCCTTTCAGGCAACCCGGGGGGGAGCCCGGTCGCGATGGCGTGCCTGCTCGTCGGCTGCGAGTCCGAGCCGGACCTCGACCTCGACGCCTCGCTCGCCACGCTGGACACCCTCGCGGAAACCGCCCGTCCCCACGTTGTCCGCCTCGGCCCGGCCCGCGGGCTCGAGCACGCACTCGGGACCGTGGCCGGGTTCGGCGGCAGGGCCGAGGACTACGAGGACCTGAGGTCCTCGCTGCTGCACGAGGTGCTGCGGCGGGGACGAGGCCTGCCGATCCTGCTCTCGGTCGTGTGGTGCGAGGTGGCGGCCCGCCTCGAGCTCCCCGCCCAGCCGCTCGGGCTGCCCGGGCAGGTGATGGTCGCTCTCGACGGCGTGGTCGTCGACCCGTTCGGGGGTGGTCGTGAGGTGCTGGCCCCGCTGGAGCCGGTGCTCGCGCCGGCAGAGCTGATGCTGCGGGTACTCACCAACATCCGGGCCCTCACCTCCCGCCAGGCGCGCTCGCTCGAGGCCGCGCGGACCCGCCTCTGGGCCACCGAGCTGTCACTGCTGCTTCCCCGGCACCCGGCCGTGATCCGCCGCGAGCGGGGCGAGCTGCTCGTCAGGCTCGGCAACTACCTCGGCGGGGCCGAGGACCTGGAGCTGTACGCCTCCGCGGTGGAGGACGTCGACGAGGCGGGGGCGGAGCTCGCCCGCCGCCAGGCCAGGCTCTCGCGGGCACGGCTCAACTAGAGGCTCCCCACCGGTCGGACTAGCCTTCGGTGGTGCTTCGTCTCATGGACACCCGGACTCGTGCGGTCGAGCCGATCGTCCCGTCGACCCCCGGACGGCTCACCGTCTACGCGTGTGGCCCGACGGTCTACCGCTACGCCCACGTGGGGAACCTGCGGACCTTCCTGCTGACGGACCTGATCCGGCGTACCGCCGAACTGTTGGGGCTGCAGGTCCGGCTGGTGCAGAACATCACGGACGTGGGGCACCTTCAGGACGACACGGCGGTCGACGCCGACGGCGAGGACAAGCTGCTCGCGCAGGCCCGGGCCGAGAACAAGGACCCCTTCGCGATCGCGCGGTTCTACGAGGAGGCGTTCCACCGCGACCTGTCGCTGCTCGGGGTGCGCCCCGCCGACGCCTACCCGCGCGCCTCGGAGTGCATCGACCTGATGGTGGCGCTGATCGCGACGCTGATCGACAAGGGCAAGGCGTACGTCGGGGACGACGGCACCGTCTACTTCTCGGCAGAGTCGTTCGAGGGCTACGGCGCGATCTCCGGCAACAAGCTGTCGGAGTTGCGGGCCGGGCACGGCGCAACCGGCGAGTCGACCGCGACCGGCAAGCGCTTCCACGCGGACTGGGCGCTGTGGAAGCTGGCGTCGGAGGCCCGTGAGATGACCTGGCCGTCACCCTGGGGGCACGGCTTCCCTGGGTGGCACATCGAGTGCTCGGCGATGTCGCTGGAGCTGCTCGGGTCGGCGATCGACGTCCACACCGGCGGGATCGACCTGCGCTTCCCGCACCACGAGGACGAGCGGGCGCAGTCCGACTCGGCCGCCGGCCACGAGGTCGTACGGCACTGGGTGCACGGCGAGCACCTGCTGTTCGAGGGCCGCAAGATGGCCAAGTCCACGGGCAACGTGGTCCTCGTCGCCGATGTCGTCGGGCGCGGCTTCGACCCGCTCGCGTTGCGCTTGGCGTTCCTGTCCTCGCGGTACCGCCAGCAGGCCAACCTGTCGTGGGACGCGATCGCGGCGGCCCAGAAGACCCTCGACCGTTGGCGGGCGTCCGTCGCGACGTGGGCCGAGGAGCCGTCGAAGCCGATGTGCGCGCAGGTCCAGGCCGACGTCCTGGAGGCCTTCTGCGACGATCTCGACACGCCGCGGGCGCTGCAGGTGCTGCGGACCTTCGAGAAGTCCTCGATGCCCGACGGCTGCAAGTTCGAGACCTTCGCGTGGGCCGATCGGCTGCTCGGACTGGACCTCGCACGGGACGTCGGTCGCGCCCCGGCGGCCCTTCCCGAGGGGGCCGCTTCGCTGCTCGCCGAACGTGCCGCCGCCCGTTCTGCGAAGGACTTCGCCGCCTCCGACCGACTCCGCGACGAGCTGGCCACGGTCGGCGTGGCCGTCAAGGACACCAAAGCCGGCCAGGAGTGGACCCTGAGCTGACCGCCCGCCCCCCCTTGCCTCCCTTTGGCGCAAATCCACACGGCCCTGACCGTGTGGATTTGTGCCAAAGGGGTTCAGGTGAGGAGTTGGCCGAGCAGCCGGGCGACGTCGACGCCGTCATGGCGCAGGTTGCCCATCGTGAGACGGATCAGCGATTCGCCCCTTCCCCGGTTCGCGACGATGAGGCTGAGGCTGCGAAGGGCATCGGCGTCCCACTGCTCGACGAGCATGTGATGGGCGCCGTCGAGCTCGATCGACACCTTGCGACGTTCGTACCGGGCGTCGAGGTAGCGCGTGCCGTTTGCGCGGACCTTCACCTGCATCCGGTCGGGCAGCGGCAGCCGGTGACAACGGCAGAATCGCAGAAAGTCAAGCTCACTCGTAGCGTGGGCGCCGAACTCGACGTCGTCGAGCACGCAGGAAAGGAACGCCCGCCGCGGAAGGCGGCTGAGGTCTGCGAGTGCGAGGCGGACGTCGCTCGCCCTCGCTACCCGTTGCTGGACGACGGCGGCCAGTCGCCACTCTGCTGCACGATCGGTTGCTGCCCAGGCGGCCGCGTGAAGTACGGCGTAGCAGGGGCGCACGATCGGCAGGGGCCGATCCACGAGCGTCATGGGTCCGAGGCGCCGTACGGTGTGAGCCAGCAGGCGGGACCCTCCCAGCAGCTCGTCATCAACGACCCTGCGGGGCCAGGGGACCGCGACGTCGACGCTCCGCAGCTCTTTGATGCCGAATCCGGACTCCGCGAGGGCCACGTCACCGGTGAGCGCCGCCCCCGCCCCGCCATGGATGCGGGCCGCCCAGGCGCGCTGGCGATCGGTGGGCTCACCTGAGTGCGTACTGGCTACGCCAGGCAGGATGGGTAGCCAGATCTCCCTGCCCAGCGCCCAGTTCCAGGCGTGCTCGGTAAGTCCGGTCTGCAGCGCCTGGGTCCGACCGAGGGTCCGGTCCTGGCGGGCCGCGACCTGCCGCCAGGTCTCATCGGGGCTCCGGAGGGGAGCGGGTGAGGTCATGCCTGCATCCTGATCCGCCTGGAGCATCCTGAGGGCGGGCACACGTACTTCTGTGGACAGCCTGCAGACAGCCGCCCACGGCGCAAATCCACACGGCCCTGGCCGTGTGGATTTGCGCCAAAGGGGCGAGGGGTTGTGGTTGCGGGATCGGAGCGGGTTAGCGGGAGGAGGCGAGGCGGGCGTTGTCGATCACGATCGCGGCCGGGCCCTCGATGAGCTTCAGGGTCGACAGGGCCGTCTCGCCGAAGGCCTGCTTGAGCGCGGACGACAGCGCGAGGACGCCCACGACGACACCACCGTGCCCGCGCAGCGGCATGGACAGGAACGTCGCCATGTCGGGTGAGCTAGCGAGGTCGTCCGGGTCGTCGACGAGCGTCCCGCCGGCTTGCGCGACGCGCACGTCCAGGGCGGAGGTGTTGAGGGAGGACCCGCCGTACGACGACAGTCCCTCGACCGCGGAGGCGAGGAACTCGTCGTAGTGCGAACGGGCGGTCGCCCGGCCGACCGCGACGTAGGCCGCGGACTCCGCACCAAGCATGACGGCCGCGAGGTCGTAGCCGACGAACCGCTGGAGGACCCCGAGCAGGGCCGCGACGGAAGCCTCGAGCCCGGAGGCGGTGGCGGCGATGGCCATGACCGACTGCGCCACGGAGGACTCGAACAGCTTGCGGTCGAGCAGGTCGCAGACCCGCGACAGCACGTCCTCCTCGGACAGCTCGAGCGGGTCCGGGGTGAGGCGGGCGCGCCCCCCACGGGATGCCTTCGCCGCCATCAGGACCTCGTCGATCGTGCCGGCCAGCTCGGGGGCCTCGAAGTCCTTGGTGAGGTAACGGTCGACCCCCGCCTGCCCCGCCCAGTAGCGGTCGGACGCGGCATCGAGGGAGGTCAGCATGATGACCGGGATGTCCGCGGTCTGCCAGTCGTCCTTGAGCAGCCGGGCGGCGATGAACCCGGAGACGCGGGGCATCTGCACGTCGAGGACCACGGCGTCGGGCTGATGCAGCAGGACGGCCTGCACCGCGCCGATGCCGTCCTCGGCCGCCACGACCTCGTGCCCTTCTTTGGTCAGGACGGACGTCACGATCCGACGCAGGGTAGGACTGTCGTCCGCGATCACGATCCGCGCCATCAGCGCCCCACCAACCTTCGCACCGTCGAGACCAGCTGCTCCTGGTCGAACTCGTTCTTCAGCAGGTACGCCGAGCACCCCGCGTCGAGGCCCGCCTGGCGTGCATGCTCCTCACCGCGCGAGGTCATGATGATGACCGGGACGTTCTCCCAGCCCTTCGTACGACGGATGGTACGGGTGAGGTCGAAGCCGTCCATCCCCGGCATCTCCACATCGGACAGCACGAGGTCGGCCGGGTCGTCGCGCAGCCGCGACGCGCCGTCGAGGCCGTCGACCGCCGTCTCGACGAGGTAGCCGGCACCTTCGAGGATGACCCGCTCGAGCTCCCGCACCCCGACCGAGTCCTCGACGACCAGGACCCTGGGCTTGCGGGCCCCCGTTACGGCAACGGCCTTGCGGACGGACGCCGCAGGGACACCCGGCGTCATCGCGCCCGCGAGGCCCATGCCGCCCACGACCTTGTCGGCGAGCTCACGCAGGTCGAGCAGGCACACGACGCTGCCGTCCCCGTCGATCGTTGCTCCCGCGACCGTCGGGACGCGACCCAGGAAGGCACCGAGGTCCTTCACGACCAGCTCCGACTCGCCCTCGAGCCGGTCGACGGCCCAGGCGATCTGGCCACCCGGTCCGCTGGCGTGCCGCACGACGAGGGCAGCGCGAGGTGACTCGGAGGAGGTGCGGGACAGCCCGAGGGCAGCACCGAGGTCGAGCAGCGGCACCGAGACCCCGTGGCGGACCACGACCGGCGCGCCGGCCAACGTGTGCACCTCGGCGTCCCGGAGCGACAGCGACTCGACGACACCGGGCACCGGGACGGCGTACCGCTCGTCTCCGACGCGGGCGACAAGGCAGCGGAGCACCCCGAGGGTGACCGGCAGGGTCAGGACGAAGGACGTGCCGACCCCGCGCTCGGAGCGCACCTCGACCAGGCCGCCGAGCTCCTCGACGGCGTCCCGGACGACGTCGAGGCCGACACCGCGGCCGGAGGTCTCCGTGACGATGTCGCTGGTGCTGAAGGAGTCCGTGAACAGCAGGTTGAGCAGGACCGGACCGGTGACGGCCGAGTCGACCGGCAGGAGTCCGAGCCGGATCGCCTTGTCCCTGACCGCGTCCTCGTCGACGCCGGCACCGTCGTCGGTGACCTCGAGGACGACGGTCCCACCGACGGACCGGGCACTCACCGTCACGACCGCCCGAGACGGCTTGCCGACGGCAGCGCGGTCGGCGGGCGTCTCGCAGCCGTGGTCCACGGCGTTGATGACAAGGTGCTTGAGGGCATCTGCGACGCCGTCGAGCACCTGCTTGTCGAGCTCCACGTCCTCACCGCTGAGCTCGAGCAGGACGTCCTTGCCGGTGACCGCCGCGACATCGCGCAGGATCCGTGGCAGGGCGGCGAAGACCCGGCGTACCGGGACCATCGCCAGGCCCATGGCGCCGTCACGGACGAGCGCCATGCCGACGCGATGGCCCTCGACGAGCTCGCGCAGGTTGCGGACGGTTCCGGACAGGTCGTCGGCAGCGCCGACGAGGCGGTGCAGCGCGAGAGTGACCTCGGGCGGCAGCGTCGCGGAGTGCCGCTGAGCGGCCTGCCGCAAGATCCCCGCCCAGCGGGCCTGCTCGGCGCCCAGCGTCAGCAGTGTCCCGGTGGTCTGCTCGACTCGGCGGGCGCCGAGGTCGGCCTCGCCGACCACGTCCAGCAGGTCATAGACCTTCGACGCGGCCACGCGCACCGAGTCCGACCCTTGACGCGCTGTCTCGAGCTCGGGTGCGGCGGCCTGGTCGGGCACCACCACCGCCTCGAGCACGGGTACGACGACCGGGTCCGCTCCGGCAACCGCCAGCTGGAGGGCCTCCACCAGCGGGGCCAGGGCTGCGTCGTCGAGGGAGTCCGGGCCGGGGAGCGCCCGCAGGATGCCGTCACAGGCGGCCAGCAGCAGGTCCACGAGGTCCTTGCGCACCGCGAACCGGCCGTCCCGCAGGGCCCCGAGCAGGTCCTCCATGGTGTGCGCGACATGCAGCACGCCCTGGAGGCCGAGCATCCGGGCAGAGCCCTTGACCGTGTGGGCGTCCCGGAACAGGACGGTCACGACCTGGCGGGGGCTCTGGTGCTTCTCGAGCTGGAGCAGTCCGGACTGCAGCGACGCGAGCCGCTCCTCGACCTCCGCGCGAAACGTCGCGAGCAGCTCTGGATC
The DNA here is from genome assembly GCA_038230355.1 of Mycobacteriales bacterium. Classification (GTDB taxonomy): domain Bacteria; phylum Actinomycetota; class Actinomycetes; order Mycobacteriales; family SCTD01; genus RYN-111. The sequence goes on from JBBRNK010000023.1 coordinate 22,590, forward strand.
GTCCCCCCACGCCGGCATGTGTGTTCCGTCGACCGATCTGCCGTTGCCCTGTAGCCGGTCAGCCGACCCTGAACTGGGCGATGCTCGAGCGCAGTCCGGCGGCGAGCTCGTTGAGCTGGGCGGCCGCGGCCGCGGACTGCCGCGAGCCCACGGCGTACTGCCGGCTCACGTCCGACACCTGCGTCATCGCGCTCACCACCTGGTCCGAGGCGCTGCGCTGCTGCTGTGTCGCGATGCTGATCTCCTTGGCTGCGGTGGTGGTCTCGTCGACCATCCCGCTGATCCGCTCCAGCGCGTCGACGACGCCGCGGGCGAGCTGGGTGCCGGCCTTGACCTCCTTGGCGCCCTCCTCCGAAGCGATGATCGTCGCGTTGGTCTCGGCCTGGATCTCCCCCACGAGGGCCTGGATCTGGCCGGCGGACTCCTGCGAACGCTCGGCGAGCTTGCGCACCTCCGAGGCGACGACGGCGAAGCCACGACCGTGCTCACCCGCGCGGGCAGCCTCGATGGCGGCGTTGAGGGCGAGCAGGTTGGTCTGGTCGGCAAGGTCGTCGATGACGTCGAGGATGCGGCCGATCTCGTGGGACTTCTCGCCCAGGGACAGTGCACGCGAGGCGATCGAGTCGACCCGCACCGCGATCGAGTCCATCGACTCCACCGACGCACTGACGGCCGCGCGGCCCTGCTCGGCATACCTCAGCGTCTCAGCGGCGTAGCGGGCCACGGCCTCGGACGTCTCCGCGATCTGGGCGGCCGTCGCGGCCAGCTCCTCGATGGTCGACGTCGTCTCCGAGACCGCTGAGCTCTGCTGGGTGGCGGAGGCGGCGTGCTCCTCGGCGGTCGCGAGCAGCTCCCCGGCCGACGCGGCGATCTGCTCACCACCGCCGCGGATCTGGCTGACCAGCTCGCGCAGTTTGGTCAGGGTGTCGTTGAAGGACGTCGACAGGGCGCCGAGCTGACCGGTGGTGGCCGTCACGTCGGCCCGCACTCCGAGGTCCCCGGCCGCTGCCTGCTCCAGGACGGCGGACAACTCCGCTACGCGAGCCTCGAGGGCCTTGCGCTCCTCGCGGGCCCGGGTCCGGAGCGACCAGACCGCTGCGGACAGGGAGGAGTTGAACCAGGCCACGATGGGGAAGGTCGCTCCGACCAGCAGCAGGCTGCCCCACGACGCGTCGCCCAGGGTGTGGCTCAGGATGGAGGCAAGGACGACGCCACCGCTGGCCGCGAAGCCGAACAGGGCGGCCTGCCAGGACGGCAGCGACACTGCGGCGAACAGGACGATGCCGAGGTAGCAGATCCAGAAGGGACCGTGGATGCCACCGGTGACGGTGGTCGCGCCGGTGGTCCAGACCGTGTCGGCGATCAGCAGCAGCCCACGGAAGGCGCTGATGTTCTTCAGGACGAAGTGCGACCGCATCGCCAGGGTCGGCAGGAAGGTCAGGAAGGTCGTGGCAACGGCACCGAAGACCGTCCAGAGGTAGAAGGCCACGGGGTGCAGGACGACCCCCGCCGGCGCGCCGACGCGGTCCATGACGACGACAGCGGCGACGCCCACGATCAGGCACAGCCACGTCATCCATGCCGCGGCGCGGGCGAGCCGGATCGTGAAGTCCACGAGATGCCTCCTGAGGGGGTGATGCGGAAGGCATCGGCCGGTCTCGGGTGCTCCTGTAGCGGGCCGGCCGGCCGTCGAGGAGCCGGTCAGCCGGCCCGTCGGGCGCGCGGCAGGGAGTCGGGGAGCCCGAAGACGGCATCGAGGTCGAGGACTCCGCACGGACCCGCGGCGTCGGTGGTCTGCCCGGCGAGCAGCTCCGACGCGCTCCCCGGCAGGTGCGCGAGGACCGGCTCGACGAGCTCCGGGTCGAGCAGGTGCGTGCCGTCGACGCCCTCGATGAGCAGCCCTACAAGGACGCCCCCGCGGTTCAGCACGACCAGCCTTGCGTGTCGGTCGAGCGTGACGGCGGTCGCCGCCAGAAGGGGCCTCAGGTCCAGGACCGCCAGCACCCGACCGCGCCAGTTAGCGACCCCCGCCAACCACGAAGGCATCCCTGGGACACGGGTCAGGCCCGGTGGCCGGCCGACCTCGGCGACGCTGGACATCGGCAGCGCGTAGCGGGAGCCGCCCAGCCGCACGACGACGACCTCGTCGGGTGCTGCCGGCTGCTCGTCCACGTCACGCCTATCGGCTCGGCTGCCCGCCAGGTGTAGCCCGAGCCGGCTTTCGCCCGTCACCGGTAAGGCCGACCACGAAGGCGGCGGTGACAGCGCCACCGACGAGGTAGGCCAGGCCGCGCAGGTTGCCCAGGACCACCAGCTCCTCGCCGCGCTTGCTCGCCAGGGGCAGGGCGAACACCAGCCACAGCGCACCGGGCAGGACTGCCCCGAGCCGACGACCCAGGACCCGCGCCCCCGCCATCCCGAGGACCAGGTTGCCGGACACCGCGATCACCCCACCGACCGGGAGGGTCAGGCCGAACGGGCGGGCGGGCGTCAAGAACGCGCCCCAGACCGCGAGCTCGACCGTGAGGACGAGCACCAGCAGGTACGCCGCAGCCGTGCCCACCCGAGTCATGTCGGGCAGCCTCGCAGGTCGTTACAGCGCGACGTCCCCGGGGGCATCCAGCTTCACGGGCGCCTCGACCTGCAGGTCGTCACGCAGGTCGATCAGGGCCGGCGGGCAGGCGGCAGCCTCCAGCACGTCGGTGATCTGGCGCCCGATCAGCTCGTCGCGCTCGAGCAGGGCGTCGCGCAGCGCCTCGACGAGGTGACGGTTGTCGCCGAGCAGCGCCTTCGTGACGGCCTTGTGCTTCTGGAGGAGAGCTTCCACCGAGTCCCGCCCGCGGTCGTCCGCCAGCACGCGTCCGACGATGTTGGTGTCCGAGAAGCCGCTGTTCTGGATGGCCATGTAGGACACGAGCGAACCTTCCATGCCGTGCGCGCCGACCATCTCTGCGGCGGTGTTCGTCGCGTAGAGCAGGTCACCGCCGGGGCCGGTGGAGACGTCGCCGAAGAACAGCTCCTCGGCGCACTGACCACCCATGGCGATCTGGATGAGCGCCTCCATCTCCGTCCGCGAGCGGGTGTAGACGTCATCGCGGTCACCGTGGGCGAGCAGCCCGAGGGAGCCCTTGCGCTTGATGATGGTGAGGATCTCCAGCCTGCGGTGCGGGGCGGTCAGCCAGGCGGTCGTCGCGTGACCGGCCTCGTGCGTCGCGATCAGTCGGCGCTCGTGGTCGGTGTACTCGACCGGCTGACCGATGCCGACCTCGATCGACATGCGGGCCTTCTCGACATCGCCGTAGGTCATCTCGCTGTCACCGCGACGGACCGCGTTGATGAGCGCCTCGTCGAAGAGGTTCTCGATCATCACCGGCGAGTAGCCGATGGTCGTGGCGGCGAGGGCGTCACGGCGCTCGGTGTCGTCGAGGTCCGCCACGTGCGACTTCGTGGCCAGGAAGTGGTCGATCAGCTGGCGTCGGCCGGACTTGGCCGGCAGCTCGAAGCTCAGCCGCCGGTCGAAGCGGCCCGGTCGCAGCAGGGCCGGGTCCAGGGCGGATGCCCGGTTGGTCGCGGCGATGAGCAGCACGTTGGCGGGCACTGCGACCGGCCGCTTCAGCTGACGGTCGGCCGGCATCAGCAGGTTGACCCGGTCGACGAGCCAGCCACCGAGGCGTTGGGAGCCGGTGAGGGCGCTGAAGGACTGCATCTGCACGAGCAGCTCGTTGATGATCGCGGACGTGTCACCGCCGGCGGTGAAGCCGTTGACCACCGTCGCCGGCGCGGCGTAGGTGGCCGGCAGGCACGTCGTACCGGAGCAGCCCGAGACCGCGAGGGGCGTGGCTGCGGTGGCGACGCCACTGCGGGCCTGCGCGATGACGTCGATCTCCTCGATGAAGCCGATCGCGCCGCCCTCCTTGCGGGCGGCCTTGCGCAGCGCCTTGAAGTAGTTGCGGATCTTCTTGCTGCTCTGCCCCTGCCAGACCGTCTGGAAGGACGTGCCGCTGACGAACAGGAACGGGACACCGGCCTCGTGCGCCATGGCGCGGGCCAGGTGGGTCTTGCCGGTGCCGGGAGGGCCCTCGAACAACAGGCCGCGGCGCGGGGTGCCACCCATCTCGTGGGAGAACGTGTCGTGGGCGAGGAACAGGTTCAGGGACCGGACGACCTCCTCCTTGACGCCGTCGATGCCGACGACGTCGTCCATGCGCGTGGAGATCTGGTCGGCCCGGTAGACCGTGTGCGGCGAGCGACCTGTCATCAGCTGCTGCCCGGCGGCGAGGGCGATCATCGCGCCGAAGAACACCATGATGGTGAGCAGGAACGGGTCGACGTGCGGGAACGGGACCCACGCGGCGCCAGGAGCCTTCAGCGCCCCTCGCCACAGCAGCGCCGCCACCACGACCCAGACGACCGAGGCCAGTCGCACGAACCGCTTGCGCCGGGCGCTCTCGCGGCTGCGACCGACGTCGGCGTCCCGCATCCGAAGTAGTCCCCCGCCGGCCTTCCCGAGCAGGCCCGACAGCGGGGCGGCAGGCTGGGTCAGGTCCGGCACAGGGGCTCCTCGAAGGCCACGCAGACGAGGCCACAGCCCCGTCCGCAACTTCCCTTACTCTCTTTTATCTCACGCTCCGTGACCAGCCCAGGCTGAACACTTCACCCGAATGGCCCATCAAGTCGCTACTGAGTGCCACCGAAGAGGTCCGTCTCACGACCTTCGCCGGCAGCCCGCTGTCCGTGCACCAGTACGAAGTGCTCGACCCCCATCGCCTGCTGGCCGATGTTGTTCGACAGCGCGAAGAACGGCCCGTCGAGAGCGATCTGCGTCGCGTGCGCCCGCATCGCCTCGATCTTCGCGTCGAGGTGGTCCCGAGCGTCGATCTCGGTCGTGACGTCCTCGTCCGGGTTGCCGAAGGGTAGGTCGTCGGCAGAGTCGACACCGAAGAAGTTGCTCTCACCGACCTCCTTGAGGTGCTCGATCCCGGCTTGCAGGACGCTCTTGGGGATGGCCGTGTAGTACAGCCGCGAGGGCTCCCATGCCGGTCCGGCATCCGGCGCGTACGCCGGGTCGGCCGCCTTCTCGAAGGCAGCGACGGTGACCCGATGCGCCTGGATGTGGTCGGGGTGGCCGTAGCCGCCCTTCTCGTCGTAGGTGACGAGGACCTGGGGCTGGACCTCCCGGACGATCGCGACGAGCGCCTGGGTGGCCTCGTCGAGGTCGGCCTGCCAGAAGGCCTCGCGCCGGTCGTTCTGGGGGGTCCCCATCATCCCGCTGTCGCGCCAGCGACCGGGGCCGCCCAGGAACCGGTGGTCGGCCACCCCGAGAGCAGCGCACGCGTCCGCCAGCTCGCCGATCCGGTGAAGCCCGAGGTCGTCGTCCTTGTCGCTCGCCAGGTGGGCCAAGCCAGCGACGAGCACCTCGCCTTCCTCCCCCAGGGTGCAGGTCACGAGCGTGACATGTGCGCCGGCCGCGGCGTACTTCGCCATCGTCGCGCCGGTACCGATCGTCTCGTCGTCGGGGTGGGCGTGCACCAGCAGAAGGCGGCGGGTCGCCGTACCGGGTGGAGAAGGCGTTGGCATGGGGGGAGGGTACGGCGCGTCAGCAGCCGGCGCCTCTGAGCCGCCGACTCGAGCTGGCCCGGCGTGCAGCGGCCGGCCCGCCCCCGCGGACATCAGGACTCGGCGGTCGCCTTGGTCGCCTTGCCGCGGGTGCGCTGGCGCTCGCCCGCGTTGAGGACGACCTTGCGGATGCGCACCTTGGCGGGGGTGACCTCGACACACTCGTCCTCGCGGCAGAACTCCAGCGCCTGCTCCAGGCTGAGCTCCTTGTGCGGGATGAGCGGCACGAGGACGTCCGAGGAGGACTGCCGCATGTTGGTGAGCTTCTTCTCCTTGGTGGCGTTGACGTCCATGTCGTCGCTGCGGGAGTTCTCACCCACGATCATGCCCTCGTAGACCTCGGTGCCGGGAGGCACGAACATCGTGCCGCGTTCCTGCAGGTTCGCCAGCGCGAAGCCGGTGGTGGGGCCGCTGCGGTCGGCGACCAGGGACCCCGACGGGCGGGTGCGGATCTCGCCGTGCCACGGCTCGTAGCGCTCGTGGATGTGGTGGAGCAGACCGGTGCCGCGGGTCTCGGTGAGGAACTCGGTACGGAAGCCGATCAGGCCGCGAGCCGGGACGATGTACTCCATCCTCGTCCACCCGGTGCCGTGGTCGACCATCTGCTCGAGGCGTCCCTTGCGCAGCGCCATCAGCTGGATCAGCACGCCCTGGTAGTCCGACGGGCAGTCGATGGTCATCCGTTCCATCGGCTCGTGGATCTTGCCGTCGACGAGCCGCGTGACGACCTGCGGCTTGCCGACGGTCAGCTCGAACTGCTCGCGGCGCATGACCTCGACGAGGATGGCCAGCTGCAGCTCACCGCGACCCTGGACCTCCCAGGTGTCAGGTCGCTCGGTGTTCACGACGCGGATCGAGACGTTGCCGACCAGCTCCTTGTCGAGTCGGTCCTTGACCTGGCGGGCGGTGAGCTTCTTGCCGCTCTTGCCGGCAATCGGCGAGGTGTTGATGCCGATGGTCATGGAGATGCTGGGCTCGTCGATCGTGATGAGCGGCAGCGGCCGCGGGTCGTCGGGGTCGGCAAGCGTCTCGCCGATGGTGATGTCCGGGATGCCGGCGATGGCGACGATGTCGCCGGGGCCGGCCCCTTCGATCGGGACCCGGGTGAGCGCCTCGGTGCCGAGCAGCTCGGTGAGCTTGATGTTCTGCACGGAGCCGTCCTGCTTGCACCAGGCCACCATCTGGCCCTTCTTGATCCACCCGTTGTGGATGCGCAACAGGGCAAGCCGACCCAGGTACGGCGACGAGTCGAGGTTGGTGACGTGCGCCTGCAGCGGCATGCCCTCGGTGTAGTGCGGGGCGGGAATCGTGCTCGAGATGACGTCGAACAGCGGCTGCAGGTCGGCGCAGTCGGGGCTGGTGCCGTCGTCCGGGCGCGTCAGCGACGCCTGACCTGTCTTGGCCTGGCAGTAGACGATCGGGAAGTCGATCTGCTCCGCGGTCGCGTCGAGGTCCATGAACAGCTCGTAGGTCTCGTCGACGACCTCGGCGATCCGGGCGTCGGGCCGGTCGACCTTGTTGATGATCAAGATGACCGGCTTGTTCTGCTGAAGGGCCTTGCGCAGCACGAACCGGGTCTGCGGCAGCGGGCCCTCGGAGGCGTCCACCAACAGGGCCACGCCGTCCACCATCGACAGGCCACGCTCGACCTCACCGCCGAAGTCGGCGTGGCCGGGGGTGTCGATGATGTTGATGAGCAGGTCCTTGCGCCGGACCGCAGTGTTCTTCGCGAGGATCGTGATGCCCTTCTCGCGCTCGAGGTCCATCGAGTCCATGACCCGGTCCTGGACGGCACCCTCCTCCTGCTGGTGCTCGGTGTAGGCACCGGACTGCAGCAGCATCGCGTCGACGAGGGTCGTCTTGCCGTGGTCGACGTGGGCGATGATCGCCACGTTGCGGATGTCGTCACGGGTGGGCATGCCTAGGAACTCCAGCTCAGCAGAAGATGGCCGAGCGCGTGCTGCGGCCTCCCCAGACTACCGGCGCGCGCGTCCCGCCCCCGTCCACGCGTACGAGCACTACGTTGGCTGCGCGCCGGAGCTCGGAGCGGTGCGGCTCATCAGACGCAGATGGGCCCGCAGCGGCCCCAGGACCGGGGCGTCGGCGGGGATCCACGCCACGTCGTCGAGCTCGTCGGCGGTCAGCCAGCGGTGCGCGTCGTGGTCCCGCAGTTGCGGCTCACCGTCGGTCAGCCTCGCCAGGTAGATGCGCATGACGGCGGTCTCGCCGATCAGCAGGTCCGGTCCGATCCGCTCACCGAGGGCAACACCACAGCCCAGCTCCTCGGCCAGCTCGCGGGTCAGTGCCTGCTCGTCGCTCTCGCCCTGTTCGACCTTGCCACCGGCGAACTCCCACATCCCGGCCAGGCGTGGCGGCCCGGTTCGGCGCGACGCGAGCACCCGGGGCGGGTCGGACCTGAGCAGGGCCGCGCCGACCACCGAGATCCGCATCTGGCCATCCTGCCGTTTTGCGTGCGCCTTGGCTTCTCGGGGGTAAGGATCTGGCCAGCGACCCCCACCGCCCGGAGGAACCCGATGGCCACCTTGCTCGACGCAGCTCTCCTGACCGACACCCTCAAGGCCCTCCCAGGCTGGCAGGGTGACTCCCAGGGCATCTACCGCGACGTGGCGCTGCCGGCCGATCAGGCTGCGGAGCTGTGCCGCGTCGTGGCCGTGGACGCGGGCGCCATGGGTCACCCGCCGATCGTCGAGCAACGTGAGGGCGCCACCCGGTTCGTGTTGCGCACCGAGCCGGACGGGGGCGTCACCGAGCTCGACATCGCGTTCGCCTCGCACATCAGCGACCTCATCACACGCATCCCGACCGCGGGCACCGAGACGGCGTAGCCCGCTCCCACATGGGCGCCCAGTCGGCTGCGCTGCTCGCGTCGGGTGGCCCGGTGGGAGTGCAGCGTCCTGCCTTCGACGTCGCCGAGGTGGTCACCCTCATCGGGCCGCCCGGCTACGACCTCGACCGGGTGGCCCGCTCCCATGCCGGGATCGGCCTGCGGCCGCATGCGTACGACGGGCGACGGCTGACGACGGTTCTGCCCGGCGGCACCCTTGCGAGGGTCGACCAGAGCCTGCGGGTCGAGCTGTCCGCCCGTGACCCCGTCGGCCTGCGGGTCCTGCGTCGGGTACTCGACCTGGACACGGACCTCACCGATCTGTGGGACCTGGCCGACCCGTGGGTGCGCGCCGCGGGAGCCGGCCGCCACCTGCGGGCTGGATCGGTCCTGGAGGCGCTGGCGCAGGCCTTGGCGAGCACGAACACGTCGTACCGGGGGACGCAGGCGATGGTGGAGCAGCTCGTCGGGGACGGTCCCTTCCCGCGCCCGGAACAGGTGCCCGGGCGTGCACTCACCGACTGGGGATATCGCGCGCCGGCAATGATGGGGGCCGCCAAGGCCGTCGGCGAGGGCCTCGCCGACGGCTGGGCGGACGCCTCGGACGAGCAGGTCCTGACGGCGGTGCGGGGGCTGCGCGGGTTCGGGCCGTTCGCCGCTGCCTCCGTGCTGCCGCTGCTCGGTCGGCCGCGACCGCTGGTCCTGGACGGCTGGCTCGCGCAGCAGGTTCGCGACCCCGGGCGCTACGCGACGTATGGCAGGTGGGGCGGGACGGTGATGTGGCTGGACGTCACGCGGACGTGGTTCTCGGGCGGCTGAGCAGGTCCTCGGCAAAGGCGCGTCGGACCGACGCGGGGACGCGGACCTGTGGCACCGGACCGAGAAGCCACACCGCGTCCTCGGGCCGACCGGGTACGAGCAGGACACCTTGGTGACCGTCCTTGCCGATCACCATCACCAGGTCCGGCGACTCGACCACCCCGCGCGCGTCCGAGCACCACGTGAAATGCCGGGGGGTCCGCAGCACCAGCCGCTGCCCGTCCGGCAGCACGGCGTCGAACCACGACTGGAAGGCGTTGTTGAGGACCAGCTTCTGGTCGACGCGGCTGTCGACCCTCAGCGCGAGGACCTGCCCGTCGGCCAGGCCCTCACCGACGCACGTCCGTAGCCGGTGGGGCAACCTGAGGGTGGCAACCAGGAAGAACAGGGGGATGAGACCGAGGATGGCGAACGCCAGGCCCGCCCCGGGCTCCCCGAGGAACAGCCCGAAGGTGACGGCTGCACCCTCCAGCAGCACCAGCGGCAGGGACACCCAGGTGTAGGCGGTCCAGCGCAGGCGGCGGAACATCTTCTCCGGTCCCCCCCAGGTCGCAAAGGGCGGAAGGGTCGGACGAGGAGCGCCCGCGGTGCCCGCCAGGACCGCCGCCACCATCCGGCGCGCCCGCCGATGTGCGGGGACCGCGACCACCAGTGCGGGCAGTGCCGCCAGCAGCAGCCCCAGCAGGCCGGACGCAACCCTGACGTCCCACGCGTCGCCGCCCGACTGTGCGAAGTCGGGCGACACGCTCGTACCCAGCAAGAGCAGCGACAGCGACCACACCGTGAGACTCGCGACGGTCAGGGCGACCAGACGCAGCCCGCCGCCGGAGCGGACGGGCGGCAGCGCGGTGGTCACGGCCTGGGTCACAGGCAGAGAGGATGCCCTATCGCGACGTGAGGTCGACGTACGCGCGCTCGGGGGGGCCGACGTAGACCTGCCGGGGGCGGCCGATCTTGGTTTGTGGGTCCTGGATCATCTCGCGCCACTGAGCGATCCAGCCGGGCAGCCGGCCCATCGCGAACAACACCGTGAACATCTCCGTCGGGAAGCCCAGCGCTTTGTAGATCACGCCGGTGTAGAAGTCGACGTTCGGGTAGAGCTTGCGCGACACGAAGTAGTCGTCGGCCAGAGCGGTCTCCTCTAGCTGCTGGGCCAGGTCCAGCAGCGGGTCGACGACGTCGAGCGAGGCGAGGACGTCGGCGGCAACCTTCTTGACGATGGCCGCCCTGGGGTCCCAGTTCTTGTAGACCCGGTGACCGAAGCCCATGAGCTTGACGCCCGGTTCCTTGTCCTTGACCCGCTGCACGAAGCGGGCCACGTCGCCGCCCTCGGCCGCGATCCCCTCGAGCATCTCCAGGACCGCCTGGTTGGCCCCTCCGTGCAACGGGCCGAACAGTGCGCTCACGCCCGCGCTGATGGACACGAAGAGGTTGGCGTTGCTGGAGCCGACCATCCGCACCGTCGACGTGGAGCAGTTCTGCTCGTGGTCGGCGTGTAGCAGGAACAGCAGGTTCAGCGCCTTGGACGCGACCGGGTTGACCACGTAGTCCTCGGCGGGGACCCCGAACGTCATGCGCAGGAAGTTGTCGACGTAGCCCAGGTTGTTGTCCGGGTAGAGGAACGGCTGCCCCACGGACTTCTTGTGCGCGTACGCCGCGATGGTCGGCATCTTCGCCAGCAACCGGATCGTCGAGGACTCGACGTGCTCGGGGTCGAACGGGTCGAGGCTGTCCTGGTAGAAGGTCGACAGCGCGCTCACGGCGCTCGACAGGACCGCCATCGGGTGGGCGTCCGTCGGGAAGCCCTGGAAGAACTCGCGGAAGTCCTCGTGCAGCATCGTGTGCCTGCGGATCCTGCCCTTGAAGGTGGACAGCTCCTCCCCCGACGGCAGCTCGCCATAGATGAGCAGCCAGGCCACCTCGAGGAAGGACGCCTGCTCGGCGAGCTGCTCGATGGGGTAGCCCCGGTAGCGCAGGATGCCCGCGTCGCCGTCGATGTAGGTGATGGCGCTCTGGCAGGAAGCCGTGTTCACGAACCCGGGGTCGAGCGTGACCTGACCGGTGCCGCTCAGCAGCTTGCTGATGTCGAGCCCAGCCGGGCCTTCGGTGCCCTGCGTGCTGGGCAGCTCGATGGTGCCGGATGAGGTCTCGAGCTTGGCGTCGGTCAACGCGTCCTCCACGATGTCGGTACGGACATTCTTCCTCATGCCCACGGGCTCTGTAGCGTCGGGCCATGAGCGAGCCCACCGACAGCCCGGTCGACTGGGTCAAGCAACACATCGACCGGTACGTCGCTTCGGCCGGTGCGGACGGACAGCTGTGGCAGGGCGTGCCGACCCTGCTGCTGACCGTCACCGGCCGTTCGACCGGTGAGGCGCGGCGTACCGCCCTGATCTACGCGGAGGACGGCGACGACGTCGTCGTCGTCGCCTCCATGGGCGGTGCCGACGAGCATCCGCAGTGGTACCTGAACCTGCAGGCCGACCCCGATGTCCGCGTCCAGGTCGGCCCCCGTCGTTATGCCGCGACGGCCCGTACGGCCGGCCCGGACGAACGGGAGCGCCTCTGGGGGCTGGCGGCGGCGGTGTTCCCCACGTATGAGGAGTACCGGGCCCGTACCGCGCGGGAGATCCCCGTGGTCGTGCTCAGTCCCGCCTGACACCTGGCTGACCGCTGTGCGGCATCCTGCTGGTGGCCTTGACCGGGCCAGCCGCCGTGGGAGGGTGGGACAGACCCTGATCCCCCGCAGGAGGTCCCATGCTGCGCCTGACCGACACGGCCATCAAGCTGATCGAGGACCTCGTCCTCGAGGCGGACCTGCCGGACGGGGGCCTGCGCATCGGGCAGCCGGTCGAACGCCTCGGACTGCGCATGGAGCTCGTTCCGGCGCCGTGCGACGCCGACGACGTCCTGCGCAGGCGGGGCGCTTCGGTGTTCCTCGACCCGGCTGCTGCCGCGCGGCTGGACGACCAGATTCTGGACGCCCGCCGCGACCCCGGCAGCAGCGCGTTCTTCCTCGACGCCTGAGTAGCGGGGCTCGCGCCGCGCCGCCATGGGGCCGACGCAGGGTGCCCACACGCAACAGTGGCAAACTTGACACATGCCTTCGACTGACACCGCTGCCATCCGCGCCTGGGCTCAGGCCAACGGGCACCCCGTGGGAGACCGCGGGAGGCTCCCCGCCGAGCTGGTCTCCGCCTACCAGAGCGCACAGAGCCCGCCCGCCGGGGGGACCGCCGGCAAGCCAGCCGCGAAGAAGGGGACGAAGGCTGTCCCCCGGGCCGCTCGTACCACCGCGCCCAAGAAGGCCACCAAGGCACCTGCCAGGGTTGCCAGGGTTGCCACGGTTCCCGCGACGGTGCCCGCCAAGGTCGCCACGGTCGAGCCGGTGAAGATCGTCACGGACGACCTGCCCCCCGCGCCGGCGGCCCCGGCGGCGAGCCCTTCTACACCAACACCCACACCCACACCCGCCACCCAGCCGGCGGTAGCCACGGTGACGTCGGCTCCGACCACCGTCGAGTCTCGGCTGGCGGCGGTGGAGGCCAAGCTGACCGAGACGCTGCGACGCCTCGAGGCCCTGGAGACCGCTCCCAAACGCAAGTTCGGCCGCCGCGGCTGAGCTGGCCGCTCACGACCAGACGCGTTCCGTCCACGTCCCCGCCCGCCACGGCTCGCGGGAGGTGCTCACAGTGAGGCGGCCCGCGGTCGCGGTGAAGACCTGACCGAACACTGTGGCGAAGACCTGGTCGGCTTCCTCGTGCCGTACGACGAGGGCCGCCGGGTCGTCCCGCGGCGCCTGCGCCTCGACGAGGACCCGCCAGTCCTTCGCCGTCCCAGGCCAGACGAAGCTGTCAAGGTAGCGCTGGCTCTTGCCGTCCTCGGCGCCACCGGAGGTCACCATGTGCGTCCCCTCACCGATGACCGCGCTGCTGAGCAGCTCGCCGTCGAACACCCACTCCCTGACGACGGTCGGGCCGGCGAGGACAAGGGCGAAGCTGGCCATGCCCGCGGTGTCCACCTCCTCCGGCCACCGTTCGCCGTGCCGCACGGCGAGCAGCGGCAGCACCCCGCGGGAGGGCGCGCCTTGCGCCGCCACCCTGCGCTGAGGTCGGTTGAGGACGAGGGCAGCAGTGCCGGTCGCGACATCGGTGACGCACCAGGACCCGCCGGCGAGCCGGTCGCGTCCTCCGATGAGCGTCGGCTGCTCAGGCCACCACGGCCCCGGGTCGTCGAACTCCCGACCCACGAGCTCGTCGCGCAGAGCCAGCACCTGCAGAGGCCGCCCGAGCGCCCATCGCACCACGACCGTACACATCAGGCGCTCCCCTCCGTCGTCATCGTCGTTCTCGGTACCGGCCGGTACTGGCCGGTACTAGTCGGGACTGGTCGGGACCGGTCGGGACCGGCCGATCGTGGCCGGTGCTCGCGGCCCCCACCCCACCAGAGCCTGCCCCACGACCCTGCCCCACGACCCTGAACGCACCGTCCGAGCCTGGAGCCGCCCGGCTTCCAAGATCAACAGCACTTGTGTGCTCGACACGCTCGGCGTGTCGAGCAACGTTCATCGCATTGCACCGCTCATCGGACGAAAACCTGTCGAACCCGGGAGGTGGCCAACCGGGGTCCGACCGTCACGCCAACGCGTCTGCTCCGCCCGGCACCGATACCGACACCGAACCCCCCGCCCCGGTCCCCCACCGCACCGGTCCCCCACCGCACCGCACCGCCCGCACCGCCCGCACCGCCCGCACCGCCCGCCCCGGTCCCCCACCGCACCGGTCCCCCACCGCACCGCACCGCCCGCACCGCCCGCACCGCCCGCACCGCACCCCACCGCACCCCACCGCACCCCACCGCACCGCACCGCCCGCACCGCCCGCACCGCGCCGCACTGCGCCGCACCAGGCCCACGTCGACGGGCTTAGGGTCCGTGGTGTGCTGACCCACCGGCTCGACCTCGAGGACGCGACGCTGCGCGAGTGGGACGCGATCGTCCTGCACAGCGACCCCGAGGGGCTCGTGCTCGACCGCTCCGCGTTCTACCCGGGCGGAGGGGGCCAGCCACCGGACGAAGGGGTGCTGCTCTGGGGCGGGGTGCTGACGCGCATCGTCGGCACCCGCAAGGGCGACGAGCAGTACCTGCTCCCCGCCGAGGGCGACCCGCTGCCGGCGGCCGGCACGAGCGTGCGCGGGGCGGTCGACGACCCCCGCCGTACCGCACTGATGCGAACCCACTCGGCGATGCACCTGCTGTGCGGCGTCGTCATCCGTGACCACCACGTCAGTGTGACGGGCGGGTCGATGGACGTCCTCAGTGGCCGCATGGATTTCGGGCTGGACGTGCTGCCCGTCGACTTCCTCGACACGGTGCAGCAGGCCTGCCTGGTCGAGATCGCCGCCGACCGCCGAATCGAGATTGCGTCGCTGCCCTACGCCGAGGCGATGGCCGGCGACATCGTCAAGACCGCCACCAACCTGCTTCCGGACGGTCTCGAGCAGGTCCGCATCGTCGACATCGTGGGGCTCGACCGGCAGGCCGACGGCGGCACGCACGTCGCCTCGACAGCGTTCATCGGGGGGATGCGGGTCGTCAAGACCGAGAGCAAGGGCAAGGGCTTTCGCCGGCTGCGGTTCACCCTCGAACCCCTCCCGGCCCGGTGACGAAAGCTCAGCGCTGGATGGCCTTGGTCTCCAGGAACTCCTCGAGACCGAACGTCCCGGCCTCGCGGCCGACCCCGGACTGCTTGTAGCCACCGAAGGGGGCGGCTGGGTTGAAGGCCCCGCCGTTGACCTCGACCTGACCGGTACGCAAACGACGGGCCACGCGCATCGCCCGGTCGGGGTCACCGGACCAGACCCCGCCGGCCAGCCCGTAGTCGCTGTCGTTGGCGATTCTGACGGCATCGTCCTCGTCGGTGTACGGCATGATCACCAGAACCGGACCGAAGATCTCCTCGCGGGCGATGGTCATCTCGGGGGTGACGCCGGAGAAAACCGTGGGTGCGAGGAAGAATCCCTTGTCCTGCAGGGGTTCCGCTCCGCCGGTGACGAGCTTCGCGCCTTCGGCGATCCCCTTGCCGATGTAGTCCCGCACCCGCTGGAGCTGGGCGCTGCTGACGAGCGGTCCGAGCATCACCGAGGCGTCGTTGGGGTCCCCCACGGCGAACATCGCCGCCGTCGCCGCAGCGATCTGCTCGGCCTTCTCGAGCTTGTCGGCGGGCACCAGCATCCGGGTCAGTGCCGAGCAGGTCTGCCCCGAGTTGAGGTAGCACTTGCCCACCCCGTCCGCGACGGCCTTGTCGAGGTCGGCGTCGTCGAGGATGACGTTGGCCGACTTGCCGCCGAGCTCGAGCGCGACCCGCTTGACCTGCTGTCCGGCCAGTTCGGCGATCCGCTTGCCCGCCCGCGTCGAGCCGGTGAACGACACCATGTCGACGTCGGGGTTGACGACCAGAGCCTCACCGACCTCCTGCCCGAAGCCGGACACGAGGTTGAAGACCCCCGGTGGCAAGCCGATCTGGTCGAACACCTCTGCCAGCACGTACGCCGACAAAGGCGCCACCTCGCTCGGCTTCACGATGACCGTGCAGCCAGCGGCGAGTGCAGCCCCGACCTTGAGCACCACTTGGTGCAGCGGGTAGTTCCAGGGCGTGATGCAGGCGACGACGCCGACCGGCTCCCGGACGATGAGGGAGTTGCCGATCTCCTGGCCGTCGAAGTCGAAGGTGCGGGCGATCTCGGCGAAGTTCCCCAGGTTGAACGACGGCAGCCCGACCTGGATCATCTTGGCGAAGCCCAGGGGCATCCCCATGTCATCCGCGATCAGCTGGCTCAACTCATCGGTGCGAGCCGTCAGCGCGTCCGCGGCAGCCTGCAGGTGGTCGGCCCGCTCCTTCGGGGACAGCTGCGACCAGGCCGGGAAGGCGGCCTTCGCCGCGGCGACCGCCGCGTCCGCGTCAGCCGCCGTGCCCTGCGCCACGTGGGCGATGACTTCCTCGGTCGCCGGGTTGACGACCTCGATCGTCTTCGCCCCCGCGGACGGCACCCAGGCGCCGTCGACGTACAGGCTGGTGCGGTCGAGGGGCATCAGCGGTCGGCGTCGGTGTAGACGATCAGGCCACGCAGGTTCTTGCCGGCCTTCATGTCCTCGTAGCCCTGGTTGACGTCCTCGAGCTTGTACGTCGTGGTCACCAGCTCGTCCAGCTTCAGCCTGCCCTCGCGGTACATCGACAGCAGCCACGGGATGTCGGCCCGGGGGTTGGAGCCGCCGAAGATCGCTCCCTGCAGGTCCTTCTGGAGCAGTGTGAACATGAACAGGTTGAGTTTCACGTCCATGTTGGTGGCGTCACCCATGCCCGTGACGACGACTCTGCCACCCTTGCCGATGAGGCCCATCGCGTCCTCGATGTCCTCGCCTTGGATGTCACCGACCGTGATGATGGCCTTCTCCGCCATCCGGCCCCAGGTGAGCTCCCCGACCTCTGCGACCGCCGCAGCAGCGCTCTCGAAGACGTGCGTCGCCCCGAACCGCAGGGCCTGGTCGCGCTTGAAGGGCACCGGGTCGATGGCGATGATCTTCTTGGCCCCCGCAGCCGCGGCACCCTGGACGGCGTTGATGCCCACGCCGCCGATCCCGATGACGACGACCGTCTCGCCCGGCCGCACGTCAGCGACCTTCGTGGAGGATCCCCAGCCCGTTGTGACGCCGCAGCCGACGAGGGCCGCCTTGTCCAGCGGGATGTCGTCGTCGATCTTCACAGCAGACGAGGCGTGCACCGTCACGTAGGGGGAGAACGTCCCGAGCAGGCACATCGGCGACACGCCCTGGCCACGCGCCGTGATGCGGTGGGTGCCGTCGGCGATCGCCAGGCCGCCGAGCAGGTGGGCGCCGAAGTCACAGAGGTTCTGGTGGCCGCTGGAGCACGGCGGGCAGGTGCCGCAGGCCGGGATGAAGGCCAGGACGACGTGGTCCCCCTCCTTCAGGTTCGAGACGCCGGCGCCAACCTTGGTGACGATCCCGGCACCTTCGTGCCCGCCGATGGCGGGCAGGCCGACCGGGGTCGCCCCCGTGACCAGGTGCTCGTCGGAGTGGCACAGGCCGGAGGCAGCAAGCTGCACCTGGACCTCACCCGCGACCGGGTCCCCGAGCTCGATCTCCTCGACCGACCACGGCTCCTTCGTTCCCCACAGCAGCGCACCCTTGGTCTTCATCTTCGTCCTCTCGTAGTGAGCCAGGTCTCAGGACGTGACCCTGCCTGGCAGGGAGAGGGGAGTCAACTCGGGCTCAGGCCCGGGTGCACGTGAGCAGGAGGTACTCCCACTCCATCCGACCGGCCGTGGTGAACCTCGCTGCCAGCGCGTCGATGTCCCGGTCGAGGGCAGCGGCCCGCTCCCGGTCCTCGCCGACGAAGCGGTACGTCGCGATCGTGGGGCCGTAGTGGGTCGTGAAGTAGTCCCGGAAGTCCCTCGGGCCGGGGAAGCGGTCGACGACGAGACGTTGCCGGTGGACTTCCACGTCGCTCACCCGGTCTCCGAGAAGGGCGCGCACGTGGGCCTCGTCCCCCCACAGCGGTGGCGGCTGCGCCCCGGGAGGTGGCGGCGGGCTGAACGGCTTCATGGTCGCGAACAGCTGTCCGATGAAGCCGTCCGGTGTCCAGCTCAGGAGGCCGATCGTGCCGCCGGCACGACAGACCCGAACCAGCTCGTCGGCGCTGGCTTGATGGTGCGGCGCGAACATCACGCCCACGCACGACAGGACGATGTCGAAGGCGGCGTCCGGGAAGGGCAGCGCCTCGGCATCGGCCAGTCGCCAGTCGATCTCGAGGTCGCCGGCCGCCGCGCGACCGGCGTCGAACAGCTCCGGCGTGAGGTCGCTGGCGATGACGCTGGCGCCGGTGCGGGCCGCTGGGATCGCCGCGTTGCCGGAGCCCGCAGCAACATCGAGGACGAGCTGGCCGTCGCGGACCCCCGCAGCCGAGACGAGGGTCGGTCCCAGCTCGCCGATGAGCTCGGAGGCGAGCGTCGGGTAGTCACCTGACGCCCAGATGCTCCGGTGCTTGGCCTTGAGGGCCTGATCGGCGTCGGTGTCGCTGTGGCGGGCGGTGCTGGTAGTGCTCATGACAGTTCTCCTGCTGCGTAGGCGATCTCGACCCCTGCCGAGGTAACTCACGCTAAGCAACTTCGGGTCTCACCACATGAGCGCCGACGCGCAGGTTCAGCGCCCCGCGCCGGGCTGCGCGGCGGCCGACGCGTAGTCGTTCGAGCCTTCGTGCGCACCGAGGACCAGGGCCGCCGCCGCCGTCCGCTGGGCCGACCCTGACAGGCCGAGCTTGCGGTAGACGGTCTGCAGGTGGCGCTCCACGGTACGCACGCTGAGCACCAGCTGGTCGGCGATCTGACGGTTGTCCCGGCCGGCAGCCACCAGTGCCAGCACATCTCGCTCACGCGCTGTCAGCAAGGACAGGTCGCCGTCGTGCCTCGGGCTCGGGATCCCACCGTCGTCGATGACCAGCTGTTCGGCACGGTCCGGTGACAGGAAGGCCTCCACCTCAGCCAGGAAGACCGCCGTCGCAGGCTCCTGCTCCAGCAGGACGTGGTTGGACGACTCCAGGGTGACGAAGCGGGCCCCAGTGATGCTCCCGGCCACCTCGCGACCCATCTCGATCGGGTTGACCTCGTCGCCTCGGGCATGCAGAACCAGGGTCGCGACGTGAAGGTCGGGCAGCAGGCCGGAGACGTCGAGCCCGATGCGGGCGTGCCGGAAGGCGACGGCATTCTCGGCCGACGTGGAGCGGCGCATCAGCTCGTCGACCCACGACATCTGCTCCGGGGTGGCCGCAGGCATGAGCATGTCGGTGAAGACCCGTCGGAAGCGGCCCTCGGGTCGGGCCCACCCGACCTGGATCATCCGGGTGAACGCCTCCTCCAGCTCTTCGCTCTCGGGGGTCGCGGCAAACCCTGCATAGGTGCCGAACAGCACCAGGCGGGTGACCCGATCCGGGTGTCGGTGCGCGTAGGCGACGGCTACCGGCCCGCCCTGGGCCATCCCGAGCAAGGCGAACCGCTCGAGTCCGGAAGCCTCCACCACCGCCTCCAGGTCGGCGATCCTGGCCTCGAAGGAGAAATCCTCGACGTCCCAGTCGGAGAGCCCGTGCCCGCGCTCGTCGTACCGGATGGTGGTGGCGAAGCGGCCGAGTCCCTCGACGAAGTGGCGCCAGACGGGGCTCTGCAGGTCGTACTCGAGCTGGCTGACCCAGCAGGTCGAGACGACCAGCGGCGAGCCCTGGCCGTGGCGGGCGTAGGCGATCCGAGGACCGCCATCGGACCGGCAGAAGCGGATGGTCTGCACGGGCGGGCGGTCTGCCGTGGGGCGCGAGGCAGACGTCGACGTGGTCGGCTTCGGGGCCATGCGCAGACGGTAGACCACCCGCCCGCTCCGGTCAGTGCTCCGCGACGGGGGCGGGTGCCGCTCCGCTCATGCTCGGCGCACGGACGGCCACGGCCACCAGGACGAAGGCAGCAACCAGGAACGCCGCGGCAGCCCGGAAGGCGTGCGTCGCCCCGACGGTGAACACGTGGTGGGCCTGCGCGACGGCGCTCGCGTCGACGAGGTGACTCGCGTGCTTGGCCGCGCTACCGAAGATCGTGACGAGAATCGCGACGCCGAGCGTCCCGCCGAGCTGTTGCGTGACGTTGACCAGGCCCGACGCGGCTCCCGCATCCTTGGCGGGGACACCCTCGAGAGCGGCCGAGGTGAGCGGCACGAACGACAGCCCGTTGCCGACCGCGAACAGCAGCAGGCACGTCACGACCTGCGGGTACGAGGACTGGGGTGTCAGCTGACCGGCGAGCGCGAAGCCGGTGGAACCCAGGGCGATCCCACCCAGCATCAGGACCTTGCCGTTCACCTTGTGCACCAGCACCTTGCTCGTGACCTGCGAGACGGTGAACACCGTGAGGGGCAGGGGGAGGAAGGCGAAGCCGGCCTTCAGGGAGCTATAGCCCAGCACGTCCTGCAGGAACTGCGTGAGGAAGAAGAACAGCCCGAACATCCCGGCGAACAGCAGACCGCGAGCGACGTTGGCCGTGGTACGGCTGCGGTCCTTGAACAGCCGCAGCGGGGTGATCGGCTCTTGGGCGCCGAGCTCGACGAGCACGAAGGCGGCCAACAGGACGACGCCGGCGGCGAAGGAGCCGACCGTGAAGACGTCGCTCCATCCATCGCTGGCAGCGCGGACGAAGCCATAGACGAGCGAGGTCATGCCGAGGGTTGACAGGACCGCACCCGGGAGGTCGAAGCTGCCGCGATGCCGGTCGGTCTCGGGGAGGACCCAGCGGCCGACCGCGATGACCCCGATGCCGATCGGCACGTTGACGAACATGACCCAGCGCCAGTTGGCCCACTGGGTGAGCATCCCGCCCATGATCAGCCCGAGTGCTCCGCCGCCGACGGAGACGGAGGTGAACAGGCCCAACGCGCGCATCCGCTCGCGGGGAGAGGAGAACATGGTGGTGAGCAGCGCCAACGACGAAGGCGCGGCGAGCGCGGCCCCCACGCCCTGCAGTGCCCGGGCTGCGAGCAGCAGCCCGCTGGTGGGGGCGAAACCGCCGAGCAGGGACGCAGCAGTGAAGACGGCGATGCCGGCCACGAAGGTGCGGCGGCGTCCGAGGAGGTCACCGGCACGGGCGCCGAGCAGCAGCAGGCCGCCGAAGGTGAGGGTGTAGGCGTTGAGGACCCAGGACAGCCCCGAACTCGAGAAGCTCAGGGCTCGCTGCATCTGGGGGAGGGCGACGTTGACGATGGTGGCGTCCAGCACCACCATCAGCTGACAGGTGAGGATCATGCCCAGGACCAGGCTCTGGTGGCTGATCCGGCGGGTGGAGGGCCCCTGGCTCACTGTTCCATGTGCGGGAGCGACTGCTGTGGCGGAAGACATGTGTGCGGGGCCTTTCAGACGTATGCTCAGTGCGTAAGCGGAGGATGGCTCCGCTAAACATACGGAGGGTTCCTCCGGTTAAGCAAGCGGGAGGTTCTGGGTGCGCGCGGAGCAGGTGCCGACACGGTCACCTCGGGCAGACGCCGTGCGCAATCGGGACCGGCTCGTGATGGCTGCACGCACCGTCCTCGCAGCCCGTGGGGGTGAGGCGTCGATGGAGGAGATCGCCAAGACGGCCGGCGTCGGTGTGGGCACCCTCTACCGCCACTTCCCGCGCCGCATCGACCTGGTGGAGGCGGTCTACCGCGAGGACGTCGACGCCCTTGTCGTGCTGGCCGACACCGTCGCGGCCGACCTGGAGCCCTGGCCGTCGCTGGTCGCGTGGCTCAACGGCTTTGTGTGCTACGCCCAGGTCAAGCGCAACTTCCTCAACGAGCTTCACGAGGCGTTCGAGAAGACCCCCGATCTGGCCCTGTCCTCCCGCGAGAAGATCTTCGGCGCCGCCGGCAAGGTTCTCGTCCGGGCCCAGGACGACGGCAGCGCCCGTCCCGACCTGTCGGCGGCCGACATGATGCAGCTCGTCAGTGGCATGTGCATGGCCCGCAACATCACGCTCGAGCAAAACGAGCGGCTGTTGTTGCTGGTCCTCGACGGGATCAAGGCCCAGTCCTGACCTCCTGAGCGAGCCCGGCGCCCCGTCGAGGCCGCCCCGAGATCCCGATCTACTTCTTGGACACCTTGTCGCTCACGGCACTGCCGCCCTGCGACGGTGTCTGGCCCGTGGTCTTGATGTTCTTGTCAGCCTTGGGCTTTTTGGCGGCGCGGCCGCCCTTGTCCTTGCTCATGCGATGCTCCGTCAGCCGGCGGGCGCATCGGGGAACCGATGTCGTCCCGTACTGAGCAGCAGGTGACGAACTCCCTGGTTACACCTTGCCCACCCAGCATCGCACGCCCACCTAACCCTGCGACAGCGCAGGCGACGGGTGGCGATCTTCGTGGCCCAGGGACTTCACGGGTGTCGGGTGACTGCCGACAGGAGGGGGAGCAGAGGAGAGCTATGGGCGTCGTGACCAGCAGTGTCAGGCGCCACCGCGCCGGTACGGCGCTGTCGGTTCTGCTCGTCGCGCTGACCGGAGGTCTGGGGTTGTTCGCCGGATACAACTCCGGACAGCTTGCCGTGGCCACCCACGTGCGGGACCGACTGGCCCTGCAGCATGACCTTGCCGCACTCTCCGACCAGTGGGCACAGACCACGCAGTCCACGTTGCAGGTGGCTGTCTCCTCCCAGGGCGCCGAGGCAGGTCTGCCGAGCTGGCCCGCAGGGCCGAGCCTTGCCACCGACAGACTGGCGCAGCTGCGCGTTCGAGCCCCCCAGTTCGACCTGGGCTTCGAACTGTTGTCGGCTCGAGGCGACGTCCTGGCCTCGTCGCTCGACGCGGTTCCCGACCCGGCTGACCCGGGTTGGTCGCCGCTGCGGGCGGCCGTCAGCAACGGTGCCCGCGTTCCCGTGACGGGCGTCCTGCACGTCGGGGGCCGCCCCACGTTGGCAGCCGCGACCGACGTACACATGTCCGACGGCACACGGGGTCTCGTGATCGGACTGCTGCACGCTGAGCCCAGCCAGTTGCAGCGGTACACGGGTGAGCTGACCTATGACCGCAGCGGCACCGGCTGGGTCATCGACGAGCGGGGTTACGTCGCGGCGGCTCGTGACTTCCACGACATCGGCCGGCTCCTGCCCAACAGTCAGGTGCGTACGGCTCTGCTCGCTGGAGTGGCCACGCACAACGAGGGCTTCCTCCGCAGTCCGGGAGGCACTGATGTCGTCGCCTCCTACGCGCGGGTCGGGACCACCGGCTGGGTGTCGCTCACGACGCAGAACGCCGATGACTTCCTCGGCCCGCTGGTCCGGGCCACCCACCGGGCAGAAGCTGCCGTGCTGGTGCTCCTGCTCCTGGCCGGCGCCGGTCTGTTCGCCCTCCACCGGCGTCGTACGCAGGCGCTCCAGGACCTGTCAGTCCACGACGAGCTCACCGGCTTGCTCAACCGCCGGGGCTGGTTCGAGCAGGCATCTTTGGAGCTGCAACGGGCTACGCGCAGCGACGAGCAGCGGGTCGTGCTGTTCGTCGACGTCGACGGGCTCAAGCAGGTCAATGACGTTCTCGGTCACCGCGAGGGCGACGTGGCGATCTGTGAGGCCGCCGCCGTACTGCGCAAGGCCTTCCGGGCTACCGACAGCGTGGGTCGTCTCGGCGGCGACGAGTTCGTGGTCCTGCTCGGAACCGGTGGTGACCCCACGGTTGCCCGGCTCAGGCTGACGACCTCGCTCAGCGCGTTGAACGCGGCTCCCGGTCGCTCCTTCGACCTGCGGCTCAGCGTCGGCGCCGAGACCTGGTCGCCCGCGGACCCGTGCAGCGTCGAGGAGCTCGTCCGCCGGGCCGACGCCGTGATGTACGTCGACAAGCAGAGGCGCCCAGATCGGCACCGCGGGGTCCTCCGGCTGCCCGTACTCCGAACTGCCGAACCCTCGCCCGAGGGCTCCGTACTGGGCCACTAGACCCTTCCACCTGGGCACGCCTCGCCGGTGCGGGCCCCCTGGCATAGCCCGAAGCAACCATTGAGATGTCGACCGAATCTGCGGAGTTCATCACCATGCGAGCCTTCCCCCTCGATGCTCATCACAGGACTGGCTTGCTCACAGCTGATCCCGACAGCGAAGTGGCGACTCTCAGGCTGATCCTGGCGTCGCACCAACGCCTTTCCAACAGCCAGACGACCGGTCAGGCGGCGGACGTCATCGCCGACACTGCCTGCGCCCTGACCGGCGCCGACGGGGCGCACGTGTACCTGCCGGAGCAGCTCGGCCAACGCGAGTGGTCCAACGCCAACGAGGCCCGCACCACGGCTCGCCGCCGTACCTTGACGTTCGACGTCACCCGCGAGATCCCCGACCTTCGCCGTAGCCTCGACCACGGCGAGGACCTGTTCGTCGCAGACGCCCTCGACGAGGGGGCTGCCCGGCGTCCGCTGCGACTGCGGCATGTCATGTCAAGCCTGCTGTTCGTGCCCCTGCTCGACGTCGGCGTCCTGGTGCTGTGGTGGCACCAGCCCCGGGCCGGCTCCCCCGACCTCGGTGGGGACGGCCGCAGCTTCCTCGACCTCGCCGCCCAGGTGCTGCGCCGGCGCCTGGAGACGACCACCTTGCGGGATCTGTCGCTCACCGACCCGCTGACCCGACTGGGGAACCGGCGCGCGCTGCTTCAGGCCCTCACCGATCTGCGCCCGAGTGGGGCGCTCTTGCTGCTCGACCTCGACCACTTCAAACGGGTCAACGACACCTTGGGTCACCAGCACGGCGACCTGGTGCTGCAGGGGTTCGCCACTCTCCTGCAGGCGCACAGCCCGACAGACAGCTGCGTTTCGCGGTACGGCGGGGAGGAGTTCGCTGTGGTCTACCCCCGCAACGGGCGGCACGCCGCCGAGCAGGCGTTCACCAACCTGCAGACGGCGTGGCTCGCCAACGGCATGACCTTCTCCGCCGGCCTCGCCGAGCACCGCGAGGGCGCCACGGTCGATGAGACACTCGAGGCTGCGGACAGAGCGCTCTACCGCGCAAAGGAGGCCGGTCGCAACCGGCTCGCCCACGCCGCCGACCTGGCCTGGACGGCGCCTGATCCCGCCGATCCGGTCCTGCCGCGGCCCCGCACGCTCAGGCGGGGCGGACCGGAACGGCGCCGCGGTGTGAACCTGGAGGAGCTTGACGCCGCCCTCGCCGGAGGCCTCGTCGTTCCGCACTACCAGCCGGTCATCGACGTCCGCACCGGCCGCGTGGTGGCCGTCGAAGCTCTCGCCCGGCTCATCCACCCGACGACCGGGACGCTGCTGGCGCCAGCGGACTTCCTCCCGCTCGCCGAGCGAGCTGGACGAGTTGGCCAGGTCGACCAGCAGGTCGCGGCCGCCGCGGTCGCCGACGTCACCCGATGGCGCCGCACCCTGCCGGACGGCGACATCTCGGTCGCCGTGAACGTGTCGGTGGACCACCTCGACGACTCCAGCCTGCCCGAGTTCCTGCTCGAGCAGTGCCACCGTCACGGGTTACCCCCAGACGCCCTGATCGTGGAGCTCACCGAGACCCTGCGCAGCGTGACCGGCCTGGGCCACGAGGCCTCCGTGGAGCGATTGAGCGCAGCCGGCGTCCAGGTGACGCTCGACGACTTCGGGACCGGGTTCAGCTCCCTCGCCTACCTGCTGCGCTTCCCCGTCGCCGGCATCAAGATCGACAAGTCCTTCACGGCTTCGCTCAACACTGTCCGGGGGCGCAAGCTCGTCCTCGGCATCATCAGCATCGGCGCCGGACTGGGCCTGCACGTCATCGCCGAAGGCGTCGAGAGCCTGGCGCAGCTGACGTGGCTGGCAGAGCACGGTTGCCCCTTTGCTCAAGGCTTTCTGTTCAGCAAGCCCGTCCCGGCGGCCGAGCTACCAGAGGCACTCGAGGCCCTCAACGCTGTCGGCACCTGGCGGACGAACCAGCTCGAGTGAGCCAGGGCCTCGATGACTCCGCATCCGCTCCGATGGTGACCGACGAGGCGGAGTGCTCGGGTGGCCCACACGACTCGCACCCGACAAGGTGAGCGCATGCACCCCCTCAGCGACCCCATGACTGACTACGCCCCTGACCTCACCGGTCTGTCGGCGCTCGACGGCCAGGTTGCCGTCGTCACGGGCGGCGCCCGCGGCGTGGGGCTCGGCTGCACCGTGGGGCTGGCGTCTCTGGGCGCGACCGTGGTCATGCTGGGTCGGGACGGTCATCAGCTGGAACAGCAGGCCGCGCTGCTCGTCGCCCGCGGTCTCGATGTGGTCGGCCGGGTCGCCGACGTCACCGGGCCGGACGACCTTGCCGCGGCAGCGCTGGCGCTCGGGCCCCTCGGACAGCCGGACGTCCTGGTGTGCAGCGCCGGCGTGATGAGCGACAAGACCGCCAAGACGGTACGCACCACCGCTGCGGAGTGGGACCGGGTCATGGCCGTCAACCTGACCGGCGTCTTCACGACCGTCCAGGCCTTCGCCGCGCCGATGCTGCAACGACGCAGTGGACGGGTGATCGTGCTGTCGGCGTGTCTCGGGCGGATGAGCGGTCCGGGCTGCGCCGGTGGGCTGGCGCCGTACCGGATCAGCAAGGCGGCCGTGAACGCCCTGGTGAAGAACTTCGCCGCAGAGGCCGGCGACGGCCGACGGGGCGTCAGCGTCGATGCCGTCTGCCCCGGGCACTGCCGCACCGACATGGGCGGTCCCGACGCGCCACGCTCCCCCGCCCAGGGCGCGGACAGCGTGCTGTGGCTCGCCGCCCGCGAGCAGCTCACCCCGACCGGATTGCTTTGGGAGGACCGTCAGATCGTCCCCTGGTAGTCGAGCTGGCTGGTTGCGGAGGCGAGGGCCCGGACGTGCCGGGAGGGGGTGCTCGACCCTTGCGGACCGAGCACCCCCTCCGGGAGCAAAAGGACTAGGGAGCCGTGACTGCGGCGAAGAAGGCAGCGCCCTGTGGCGTCCCCACCCCCGTGGCGGTGTCGTATCCCTTGGTGCTGTGCAGCGTCTGGGCGGTTTCCTCCTGCGTGCGCAGGCTGTAGCTCAGTCCGCCGCTGGCGTCCTCGCTGTTGACGTAGTTGACGCGGACCATCGACGGAAGCGGGTCACTGGTCGACGTACCGAACTGGTCGGCCTGGTCCACGTCGTAGTAAGCCGCGGAGCCGCTCGCGCTGTACGCCGAGTAGATCCGCGGGTTGAGGAAGCCGAGTGGCGCGCCGGCGACCTGGTTGGCCACGGCCGCCATGCCCGCGGTCAGCGGCGCCGCCACGGAGGTGCCGCCGATGCGGTACTCGTCGTAGTAGGTGCCGTTGCTGAAGGACTGGGTCTGGCCGACGAGAAACCCGGTGCTGGGATCTGCCAGGGCGCTGATGTCCGGGACGCTGCGTCCGGGGCGCGAGCCGATCGCCGCGGTCTGGTAGCTCGGCTCGGCGAACACCTGGCTGACGCCACCACCACCACCTCCGCCGAACACACCCGGCAGGGCACTGGTGAAGGTGCCGTCCAGCTCGTACGGCTGGGTCGTGACGTTGTCGGTGGCGGTCGTCGTCAAGGCGTCACGGCCAGTTTGCCAGCCGACCTCGAAGTCCCGCACCCACCCGGTCCGGTTCAGTGCCGAGGCCGGGTCGTCCACGGAGGCGTACGTCGCGGTCGGCGCCGTACCGGCGGGCTTGACCGAGGCCGAGCTGCCCCCGACGGCGGTGACGTTGGGGCTGTCCGCGTAGAAGTCCACCGACGGCCTGCCCACGGTCGTGACGTCGTCGCCGCTGTCCCCGCTGGAGACATAGACACCGATCCCGGTGGCGACGGCCTGCAGGAACGTGTTGTTGAGGCTGGTGATGTAGCCGCGCGGCAGGTTCTCGCCGGAGAAGCCGTAGCTGATCGAGATGATGCTCGCGAGGTGCTTGTCGACGATGTGGTTGATGCTCGCGTCAAAGTCCTGCCGGGCGTTCGAGGAGGCGACGAACAGCAGCGGCGCTCCCGGGGCGGTCGTGTGAATTGCCTCGGCGTCGAGGGTCTCCTCGCCGTAGAAGTCACCCGGGACCTGCTGGGGGGTGTCGGGGTGGCGGTAGACCCCAGGTGCCACGAGCTCGGTGATCCTGGGCGCCGCCAGGTTGTGCAGGACGCTGTAGCGGCTGACGTCCTGCTTCAGGGTCGGGCTCGCAGTGGCCCCGACGAAGGCGACGGTCTGGCCGGAGCCGTCAGCGGCCACCTTGTCCAGGCCGTACAGGCCGCGGACCTGGGCGGGGGTGTAGCCGCAGGGAGCAAGCGGCTTGGTCGTCGTCCCGTAGGCGGGAGCGTTGGGGGTCGCCACGGTCTTCTCGCCGTACCAGAGCGAGCAGGGCCGGCCGGCCCGGAAGCCCACACCCGGGGCGCCGTGGTTCTGGTTCGGGGAGTTGCCCTGGCTGTTGTTCGGCTCGAGCAGCTCGGCACTCTGGTCGAGCCCGGTCACGCCCTGCACGACGGAGCCGAGTGCAGCCGGCACCGACAGCGCCGACTCGGGTGCCCGTAAGGTCCGGCCGAAGGCGGTGTACTCCCCCAACGTGGTCGCGAACGCGCTCTGGGCCTGGGCGACAGTGCCCTCGGCGGCGACGAAGTGGTTGTTGGTGGGGGTCGACACAACCGTGAACCCGGCATCCCTGAGGAACTGCTGCACGGAGGTCACGTCGGACTGCGAAGGGGCGAACTGCTGACGGAACTGCGCCGGGGTGAGGAAATGCCGGTAGCTGCTGGAGCCCGGCGTCGACACGTCGTGGGCAACCTTCGCCACCCCCGCCGGGTCACGCCAGCCGAGGTAGACGCGGATGTTGACGTAGTCGCTGGTCGGTGCCGCCGAACGCAATGCCTTGGCGTTGGCCCAGCCGGGCCGGCTGTCGGCAAGCGTGATGCGAGCCGACGACGTCGCGGCCTGGGCCGGTCCGACACCCAAGGCCGCAGCGAGAAGTGCCGCGCCGCTGACAGCGGCAGCGGCAGTGAGGGAGCGCGCTTGTCTCTGCACGTCGCCACCTTCCGGAAAGGGGAACGGAGCCCGATCAGGCACCGTCTCCGCACTCAACCACTCGGCCGGACGTTCCGCGACAAGACCGTCCAAATGCGCTGGCTCGCTCCCCCAGCAGTTGTTCGCCTGCCAGGGCGCCGGCGTCGGGGAGCGACACCCGTTCAGGCAGCGGCATCCGCATCGGCTTTGTGTGCCCGGATGGCAGCCGTCGACGGAAGCAGCAGGCTGGCACCGGCGGCGACGACCAACGAGACGAACGGCACCCACAACCCCAGCAGGAGGGCGTCACGCATGTTTCCGGGTGAGAAGTCGGTCCCGATCGCGCCGAAAAACACCACGCCCACCACCGCGATCCCGAGGGCCGAGCCGATCTGATCAAAGGTGCCCAGCACCCCCGAGGCGGCGCCTGCGGAGGAGACGTCCGCACCGGCCAGAGCAACGTCGAACAGCGGCACGACCGCGAGCGTGAGGGAGGCGCCGCCGAGGATCATGGGCCCGACCAGGCCGGACGTCGACAGCTGGTCACCATGAACGTCAACCGACTGCCCGACCCAACCGATCGCACCCGCCAGCCCGAGCAGACCGCTGAGCACCAGCCATTTTCCGAGCCGATCCACCAGCGGAACCGCCACACCGCTGGCAACGAAGCCGGCCAGACTGAAGGGCAGGATGACCAGCGCCGCGCGCAGTGGCGTGAAGCCCAGTCCGATCTGGAGGTAGATCGTCAGGACCAGGAAGAACGCCGCGATCGCACTGAAGAACGCGAAAACCGTGAGGACCCCCGCGGAGTAGCTGCGTTGGAGCAGCAGAGACGGCGGTATGAGAGGCGCTCGACCCGCCTGCTCCTCGCGACGCTGCAGCACGGCGAAGCCCACCAGCAGCACCACCCCGAGGGCCATGATCGCCCAGATCCACCACGCCCAGTCCCGGGACCGACCCTCGATCAGGGCGAAGACCACGAGCAGCAGCGCGGAGGAGATCAGCCCGACGCCCGTCGGGTCGAAACGCACCGGGTCCGGCGATCGGGACTCCGGGATGCACCGGGCACCCAGCACGAGCAGCGCCAGACCGACGGGCAGGTTGATGACGAAGATGCTTCGCCAGTCCAACCCGGCCACGTCGTACGTGATGAGGAGCCCACCGAACAGCGGACCGGCAACGGCCGCGGCGCCGTTGACGGCACCGAAGACGCCGAGGACGCCAGCCCGCTCGCTCGGGGCGAACAGCACTTGGATGATCGAGAGCACCTGCGGAATCATGACCGCGGCAAACAGGCCCTGCACGAAGCGCGACACAACCAGCACGTCGGCGTTGGGGGCGAGAGCGGCGATCGCGGAGGCGATGGTGAAACCGGCCACCCCTGCAAGGAAGACCTTCTTGCGGCCGAAGGCGTCTCCCATCCGACCTGCCGTGATGAGGGCCACCGCGAAAGACAGGACATAACCGGACACAATCCACTCAATCTGCGAGCTGGACGCGTGCAGGTCCCTTCGGATAGACGGCAGGCCGACGTTGACGATGGTGGTGTCGAGCAGGTCCATGAAGGTCGCGACAAGCAGCACTCCTACGGCCAGGGCTCTGCCGGCGGTCACGGTCGGCGCGTCCGTGGTTCTCGCGTCAGGCGCGTCAATGCTCACGCGTCAAGTCAACCAATAGGTGCCCACGACGCGCATGTTGAAGGATCTTGGTGGGGCATGCCCGGTCACTTCACACGCCGCGCTATCTCAATGGCGGTCTTCCTGACCAAGGTCGGCCAGCGTCACCAAGTCGCTATCAGCACAGCCAGTGCGAGCGGCTCATGGAAGCCGACGAGGTGATGGCCGAGATCATGGCGAGCGCCCCACGATCCCTCGGCTCAGGTCAAGGCCGCCCTCGGGCTGACATGACCTGTCCCGTCGAGAACTCGACCTCGGCAGCGACGGCGAACTGGGTCCTTGGCGAGCACGCGTCCGCCTGCCGAATTGTCTTCACGATCCACGACTACCGTCTGACCGTCCCGGAGCTGCAGGTCGCCCGCCGCCGCGAGGTCTACGACCATTCAACGACGGCGAATCGCCTGGTTCGCGCGACAGGCGCCCGCACTGGGTCGGCAGCTGTTGACCGGTCATCACCCCTGTGGCCAACATCTCGCCCCCTGTACAGTTCGATGTTTGAAACGTACAGTTACGGTATGGCCACTGAGATGCCCGTCACTGAGGCACGCGAACGATTCAGCGAGCTCGTCGAGACGTCCGCGCACGAGCCGGTCTTTCTGACCAAGCGCGGCCAGCGACAGGCCGTCGTCATCAGCACGGCCGAGTACGAGCGGCTCATGGAGGCCGACGAGGACGCCGAGGATCTCGCGGCTGCCGACGCAGTGATGGCCGAGATCATGGCGGGTGCCCCGACGATCCCGTGGGCCAAAGTCAAGGCCGACCTCGGGCTCGTATGACCTACACGGTCGAGATCTCGACCTCGGCGGCGAAGTCGATCGCCAAGATCGAGAGGAAGACCCGACTTCGCGTCATCGGTGCGATCGAGCTGCTCGCCGTGGATCCTCGGCCGCCTGGCGTCAAGCTGCTCCGCGGCGGCGAACAGGGTCGTTGGCGAGCGGGCGTCGGCGACTACCGGATCGTCTACACGATCGAGGACGACCGCCTGATCGTCCTGGTGCTCCGAGTCGCCCACCGCCGCGAGGTCTACGAACGCTGAACCACCGCGCGCAATCGCCTGGGAGCTCACGACCACGCACCCGAACTGACTGGCCTCGGGCTCCGACTCCTCTTGAGCCAGAAGAGTCATGGGAAATGATCTTGATCTGGCTGGCCCATGGACCGGGTCTTGTGGGTGTCTGCTGCCCACCTCCTTGTGAGGCGAACGGCGGGAGGTGCGGGGCATGGATCGGTTGCTCACGACAGGCGAGGTGGCGACTCGGCTTCGGGTGGCGCGGAAGACACTGCGGTTCTGGCGGTGGAAGGGGCTCGGGCTGGCCAGCTTCCGGGTCGGCGGTCGGGTCGTCTACCGCGAGTGGGTCGTGGCCGCCTGGGTCGATGAGCAGGCCCAAGCGGCAAGCAGGTCGTGACCGGTGTCCAACGTCGCCAGGCGCCCCGATGGTCGGTGGCGTGCCCGCTACCGAGACGACGCCGGCCGCGAACGAGCGCGTCACTTCACGCGCAAGGTCGACGCGCAACGGTGGCTCGACGAGATCACCTCGACCCTGGTCGGAGGAACGTACGTCGACCCGACGCTCGGCCGGCAGACCTTCCAGGGGGTACGCCGAGGCCTGGCGCGCGGCGCAACCGCAACGACCCACCACGGCCAAGAACGTCGAACAGCACCTGCGCCGGTACGCCTACGACACCCTCGGCGACCGACCGCTCGCCGCGATCCGCCCCAGCGAGGTGCAGGCCTGGGCCACTGCGCTGTCACCGCGTCTTGCGCCCACCACGCTGCACACAGTCGTCAACACAATCCGCGCGGTGTTCGCCGCGGCCGTCCGCGACAGGGTGATCGCGCACAACCCGTGCCTCGGCGTCGCCCTCCCCCGTGTCCGCCGACGCCGCGTCGACCCGTTCACCCTCGACCAGGTCCAGACGATCATCGCTGCAACACCCAAGCAGTACCGCGCGCTCATGGACGTCGCCGCCACCACCGGCCTGCGATCCGGCGAGCCTTTCGGCCTCCAGGACGCGACGCCGGGGGCACGTCTCCCCGCAGTCGCGCGAGCGACCTGATGCGATCTCTTGCGGAGTATCTGCGGACTTCCTGATCTTGAACGCGGCAACGCGCAGGTCAGAGCCCTGGGACCAACCCCGTCAGACGTTGAAGCGGAAAGTGGCCAGCGTGAGATCGCCCAACGCTCTGACCTGCGAGAATTCGAAGAAAAGGGCCTCTGACCTGCGGTTATACCTCTTCCGCTGGTGTCCGTAGCTGACCGGTCACTACCCCCTGTGGCCGATCTCTCACGGCCCACAGACGGCCCAGGATTTGTGAACGACGGTTTCGTCGGCTCGTCATGGCACCCGTGATGCGGTCAGCGATCGAGGACCCGTTGCGCGTCGCCAACCAGGCGCTTCGCCCAGCTCAGCATGTCGCGCGCTTCCTTCTCGGTGGTGCTGATCACGCCGTAGTGCGCGTTGTCCTTGCGCTCCAGCAACCGCTTGAGGTCCTTGGCCATCTGCGGGCCGTGCGGCAGCACCGTCGCAACCAGTTGCTCGGCCTGCCGGTGGTCCTGGCCCCGGGACCGCTCACCCAAGGCACTGCAGCAGGCGGCATCGGCAGCAGCGATCCCGGCCAGCACGGACAGGGCGGCAGCGACCGCGGGCAGGTCAAGACCAGTGTCCTCGCCGAGTTCGAGGACCAGCTCAGCGCCACTGGCGAACGACTGTGCCTTGCGCAGGCGGTCGCGGGCCTCGGCAGGCGTGCAGGGAGCGACGCGCCCCGCTGCTCGGGGGGTCACCCCCGCTCCTTCGCCACGGCCTCGAGCAGGACCTCTTCAAGGGTGGCCGTTCCTGCCAGGACCAGGCCGTCGGCCCGCCAACTGTCCAGGATGGGGTCGGCCGCCTGCACCCGACGCCGGAGCTTGCCGAGGTCTTCGTCGAGGACCTGCACGTGGTTGCCCGTCGCGTGCTCGACGCGTTCCTGCAGCTCGGCGACCTGGTGCTCCCACCGTTGCTGCCACCCCTGTGCAGCCCTGGCGCCCGACGGCATGGTCGGCTGTACGACAAGCAGGTCGATGTCGCTGCTGTCGTCGCCGTCAGCACGGGCGAAGGAGCCGAACAGCAGTGCAGTCCGGGGCGCGATCGGCCAGGAGCCGATGCTGTCGCGCATCAGATCCAGCGCGGCACCGCGTAGCCGCGTGAGGGTTTCAATCGCCGGCCAGGCCAGGTGGTCGCGGTTGGCGACGTACAGCACCGACGGCCCCTGCGGAGTCGCAGTCACGATGCCCGCCTCCGTCAGTCGGGCCAGGACAGCACCCACTGCTGGATGGCTCGCACCCGCGAGGACCGCGACGCGGCGGCCGGTCAGGGGCCTCGTGGTCCCGGCCAAGACCGTCAAGACCGGGGCGTCGATGGTCGGAATGATCGAGCGCAGGGGCAATCCGGCGTGCATAGCGCCTCCTTTACGCGGTAAGCAAACCTACCACTCGGTAGGTATACCTTTCACGGTGGTCGAGGCCCCTGACGGCATATGGGCCCTCCGGGCTTCGACGACCAAGGGCGGCACCTTGCGTTGCCCAGGAGCCTCCTGGAGGTGAGAAGGGGCGCTGGCCTGTTCGCCGCCGGTACGAGGTTGAAGTGCATGACGACAACGACTACGTCCTTGCGTCTGCCAGGACCGCCTCGCCCACGGCCTTCCTCGTCAAGAAGGCAGTGCTGCACAGCACAGACTGGTGGGACTGGATCCGCGCTGCTGACGTGGCACATGACCGTGGGTCGAACGAGTGGGTGACAGACCCGTTCACCAGTGGGTAGGTGCCGCTGCCGAGCGTGGCTACCCGGCGCTACGCTCCGGTCGTGGCGGGAGATGAGTGGCACTTCGGGGGCCGGTACTACGGCGTGACCTGGGCAGGCTCCCCGGACAGCATGGACGCGGAACTGGACGACCTTGCTCCCGCACCTGAACGCGGCACCGTCGCCAGGGTCGCCTTACCGGATGACCGGGCAATCGAGCCAACGTTCGTGCAGTTCGAGCGCGAGCCTCTGCCCTTGGCATTGGTCGAGAAGTTCATTCAGGAGGCACGACGAGGGCGGCCCTCCGCATAAGGGCAGGTGCCGTTCCCCAGCGTGGAGACTCATTACCCGCCTAAGATGGCAGGCCTCTAAAGCCCCAGAGCATCGCCCCGCTGACGCCGCTGTTCTCATTGTGATTCTCCGTCGCGCAGCGTCGGCAACGCAGAAAGAATTCGTCCGAGGTGTCCGCGTCGCTGACTCTCAGCCAGCGGTGACCGACGAGGAAGCACCGGAGTCGACTGACGCCCATCAGTTAGCACCTCCAATCGACCGGTCCCTGGAATGACTATGGCACCGCACAAAGCGAGACGCAGCGACTTCGGGGTAACAATTCAGTCGGTAGGTACCGCTCCCGGTCCGTGAGCGGGTAGTCACGTTCAGGTGGCGTTATCCTCGCGCCGCCCGAGGCTACGCGGCTACCCACTCTCGACCCCCGTCGCCGCTCTAGTGTCGGATCGTGCCCCTTCTCATCGTGCTCAACGGACCGCCAGGCATCGGAAAATCGACCCTTGCGCGTCGTTACATCGAAGACCACCCGATGGCGTTGGCCCTTGAACAGGA
>JBBRNK010000024.1:0-55771 GCA_038230355.1 Mycobacteriales bacterium
CAATTTTCATGTACGAATGTCCGACCCTGCCGGCCGCCACACCTGTCACTGTTGTCCTAAGGAAATCGGACTCGAGGGGGAAGCAATGCTGAACGGCCTGCGCACACGAATCGACAAGGATGACGACGGGTTCACGCTCATCGAGCTCCTGATCGTCATCGTCATCCTCGGCGTTCTCGCCGGCATCGTCGTCTTCGCCGTCGGTGGCATCAACGACAGCAGCAAGAAGTCCGCCTGCAAGTCCGACGTCAAGAACGTCGAGACCGCACAGGAGGCGTACTACGCCCAGAACAAGGCGTACGCGGCTAGTGCCGCTGCGCTCGTCACAGCAAAGATCCTTCGCGAGATTCCGGCGGGCACGCCTCCCGTCGCCACCTCCAACACAGGGGTAGTCACGGTAAATGGTGTTGCTGTGGATGCCACGAACAGCGCCGACAGTCTCTGCAACTAGCTCAGCAGCAGCCTGCTGCGGGACTTCTCACTCCGCCGTAGGCCTGTACAGACAAACCGCTTAGCGCGCGCACCACTTGATCTGGGGGGATCGATAAGCGGGGGGCGAAGACGGCTCGGGCCTTTGGCCCGAGCCGTCTTCGACGTGAACGCAAGGGTCAGCGCACGAGCGGCATCCGGACCCCTGCGCATCCCTTCGGATACTCCGGGAGCCGGTCTGCATGGGTCGGCCATGACCAGGGCCCGCTATGAAGGCGTGGTGTTGACGTGACGTCAGACCGATCCGAGTCTGCTCTGCTGACGAGGACGCGGGAGTTGCTTCAGCTTCCGGACGCCCTCGAGTGCACGTTGGTTCTCGCCGCCGGCGCAGTGTGGCTGCTGTTCCTGACGCCCGCCTCGGGTGGCTTTCACGACCCGAGCACCGCGGTGATGGCACTGGCGTTGCTGCCGGCCCTGCTCGCAGTGCGGCCCTGGCGCTGGGTCAGCGGTCGGCTGCTGTTGTTCGTGGCGCTTGCAGCCGCAGGAGCTTTGCTGGTCCTGCTCCGCACCCCAACCGGCTGGGAGCAGGCCGATTCACCAGCGGGCCAGGTGCTTGGGCTCATCGCTGTGGTGGTCGTTGCGGCCTTCACGCGCACACCTGGGCGTAGGCGCGCGGTCGTCGCCTTCCTGTTGGCTGCGGTCGCTCTGCAGTTCGGGTCCGCATGGAAGGCCTGGCAGGGCTCCGGGGACCCGAACCACCTGATGGTCGGGACCTTCTACTGGCATAACCAGCTCGGGATCTGGATGACGGCACTCGGTCTGGTCGCGACAGCCCACGCCGTCGGCAGCTCAGGACGGTCGCGGTGGGTCGCTGGGCTGTTCGCGTGCGTGTCCGTGGCGTCCGTCGCGCTGACGACCTCGCGGACCTGCCTGGGTTTACTGGTGCTCGGTCTGCTGGCGATGACGCCAATGGTCGTCAGGAGCCAGCACCGCCGACGCTCGCTCGGCGCCGTGATGGCGGTGCCTGCCGGAGGAGTACTGCTGCTGCTCGTACTCACCAGTTCCTTGTTCTTCGCCCGTCCCTGGTCCGGGCTGTCCGCAGTCCAGACGACAGCCAACAACCCTGGCGCCCTGGGTAACCGGGGCACGAGCTCGCTTGCCACCAATGGCGGCGACCGCGGGCGCTGGACGGCTGCTGCCCTGACGACCTGGACCGAGCACCCCATCCTCGGGGATGGCTACGGCTCGTTCCGTTTCACCGTGGGCAGCCACGTGCCGGTCGGCAGCAACATCTCCGCGTTCGTCCACAACGGCTATGCGGAGGCGCTCACCTCTGGAGGCATCGCGTTCGGATTGCCGTTCCTCGGCGTGTGGCTCCTGGTTGCCGTCGCCGCCGCTCGGCGGTACCTCCAGAGCTGGCGGAGAACCTGCCCGGAACGCCCTGTCTTCGTTGGTGCGGCCCTGGCCGCGGGCGTGCTGCTGGTCCACAGCGCCGTAGACTTCGACTGGCACTACCCGAGCTTGCTGGTGCTGCTCGGGGTCGTCGGCGGGATGCTGCTGACGTCCCGAGAGCCCAGGCAGGTGTCACGTGGCCGCGCAGCCGTCAGCGCAGTGGGGCTCGTGCTCGTCACGATGTTCGTGGCCACGGCCTCCTTGGTCGAGCACCACGGCCGTCAGGTGACCACTGACGGACGTGCCAGGACAGCCCAACAGCTGCTGGACACCCGTTGGCCGGGAACCGACGACCCGCGGGTGGACTTCGCTGCTCTTCAGGCCTGCCTGAGCCCGAACGGGAGCCTGGCGGTACCGGTGGGCGTGGCACGTCGAGCCGTCGCGGTGAGCCAGCGGGCCGCTCGGCTGGACCCACAGCTCAGGGACCTGCGCGTGCGAGTGGCGGCCGCCTCCCGTTAGCGGCGTAGCCTCAGCGCAGGAGCTCCATCCGAACGCCTTGCTCGTCCCATTCGGGATCCTCAGGAAGCCGGTCGACGGCCCGGGCAGCGATCCGCCGGGCCGTCACCATGTCTGCCGACGCATCGAGCAGGTGCCGCAGGTGTACCCCCGGCAGGGTGGCCTCCAGGACCGCGTCGATGCCAGGGATCCGCGCCTCCACCAGGGCCTTGCGTTCCGCGACGCCCTCCACGGACTCCTTGGCGTGCTGCATCGGAGCGTCGTCGTTGAGCTGGTAGAACGAGAGCTCCGGGTGCACCTCGAAGACCTGGCGCTGCCGGTAGGGCTGCATCTCCTCGGCGACCTCGGCGTACCGGCGGAGCATCCGGGCGGAGATGGGCGACAAACCCTTTCGGGCGTGCTGGTCGAGGTCGCCGGTCTCCAGCAGGTGGCGCGACGGCGGGGAGGTGATGGCGCCACCGCGGGCGAAGCCCAGCAACTTGCGGGCCTCCCGATCGCAGGTACGGCCACCTGGGGTGTCCTCGGTCGGGAAGGAAAGGTGGCAGTGCACCGCGATGACGTCGAACGACGGCCGATAGTCGAGGATCTCCGCGAAGCTGGTGAACACCTCGGGCTCGGTGGGGAAGGCCGTGATCCCCTGCAGCCGCGCGCCGACCACGAGCCAGCCGGCTGGGCATGGCTCGACCCCGGCGATCAACCGGTAAGGCAGGTCAGGA
The DNA here is from genome assembly GCA_038230355.1 of Mycobacteriales bacterium. GTDB lineage: Bacteria > Actinomycetota > Actinomycetes > Mycobacteriales > SCTD01 > RYN-111. Next base: position 3,054 of record JBBRNK010000024.1, read on the forward strand.
CCGCCCCCACGTCTAGCTCCTGGCACTCCTTGAGGTTATCGGCCCCAGCGTCACTTGGCCGGCTAATCAGGCGGATCTGCGGTCAGCGGATGACCACGCTGACGGCCGGTTCAAAGACGGCCAGGCGTTTGTCTCTGGTGACCAGGGCGACGCCCAGGGAGTGCGCGGTCGCGGCGATCATTCGATCCAGTACTGCTGTCCTGGCGCTTTGGCCTCGCTCGACGACCAGCGCAGTCAGAGTGCCGAAGCTGGCTGCGGCGCTGTCGTCGAACGCCAAGCCTGGTCCATAGATCCCCATCACACGTTGGAGTCTTGCCGCCCTGACCGCGCGCTCGACCCCCTCCGAGACGACCAGTCCCAGCTGCATCTCGGAGATAGTGATGGAACTAATCTTGGAGTCGATTCCTGACAGATCGGGAATCCCTTCCTCGCGGGAGGCCAGCAGCACGCTGGTATCCAGGATGGCTCTCACTGCCGCTGCCGCACCCAGGGGTCGTCCATCACTACCTCAGCGCGATCCCGCAGGACGTCCTGACCCCAGGCGGAGTCGACGTCAACCTCAAACAGGGTGGCTGCTTGCTCGGGCGAAACCCAGAGGTCGGGACGGATGGGAACCAACCTGGCGACCGGAACCCCCCGGTCGGTCACGAGGTACTCGGCCCCTTCACGGACCTCTCTGAGCTCGTCTGTAGGGTTTTGGCGAAGCTTGCCGACCGTGATCGTGTGCGTCATGGGCCAAGCCTAACCCTGATCTAGACATAGATCTACGAACTGTCAGCGGCCTCGGCGACGCCTCGCCGATTCGATCGGCAGCTCGAGCACCACGGGATGCGCGGCAGGCGCCTCGACGTCCTTCGGGAACAGGCTGACCAGCCTGGCCGTCTCGAGCTCGACGACCTCGTCGGCAACCAGCCGGCTGAGGTCCTTCTCGAGCGTCTGCATCCCGTCAGTGCTGTGCGTGGACACGACGTTGCGGATCTGGTTGGTCTTGCCCTCCTTGATGAGGTTGCGCACCGCGGAGTTCGCGACCAGCACCTCGTACGCCGCGACCAGGCCGCCACCAATCCTGGGCAGCAGCCGCTGGTAGACGATGCCGGTCAGGGCGTTGGCGAGCTGCACCCGGATCTGCGCCTGCCGGTCAGCGTCGAAGACATCGACGATGCGGTCCAGCGCCTGAGCGGTGTCGTTGGTGTGCAGAGTGGCGAACACCAGGTGGCCGGTCTCGGCGAGGGTGAGGGCGAACTGGATCGACTCGAGGTCACGCATCTCACCGACCAGCAGGACGTCGGGGTCCTCGCGGAGGGCGGCGCGGAGGGCGCGCGGGAAGGACTCGGTGTCCGTACCGACTTCGCGCTGGTTGACGATCGCGAGGCGGTTCTCGTAGACGTACTCGACGGGGTCTTCGATGGTGATGATGTGGCAGGCCCGATCGGTATTGATGCGGTCGATCAGCGAGGCGAGGGTGGTCGACTTGCCTGCGCCGGTGGGGCCGGTGACGAGCACCAGGCCTTGGCGCAGCTGGGCGAATCGCTGAATCACCTCAGGCAGTCCCAGATCCTCGTTCGTGGGGATCTCGGTCGGGATCAAACGCAGCGACAGGCTGATCTCGCCACGAGCCATGAAGGCGTTGCCACGCAGCCGGGCGACCTGCCGCCAGCTGAAGGAGAAGTCGACCTCGCGGCCACCCTCGAAGACCTCCAGCTGCTCGGGAGTGAGCAGTCCGTGAAGCACCCTGTCGATCGTGGTGGTGGTCAGCGGCCCCCAGTCGGCCATCGGCTGCAGGTCACCGTCGATCCGGACCATCGGCGGGGCCGTCGGGCAGAGCAGCAAGTCGGTGCCCTTGCTCTGCCAGAGCCCCTCGAGGAGCTCGTCAGCCGTCACCGCAGAAGTCGCCATCCCTGCAGGGTCGCGGCCACAGGCGGGGTGTCGCATCAGCCAAACGGGTGGAACTGCTTCGTTTTTCGCAGATCCTGACCCTCCCGCGCGTCCCGACACCACGCCCGCAGACTCGCCGTGTTGATCTGTCGGAGGCTCCTGGCAACATGGGACGGGCGGCTCTGGTCTGCTCTTGAGTGGGCCACCAACGGCATATTTTACTGACGAATCTGCTTGCCTGCCAAGGCTGGCTTGATGTAGTGTAAGAATACTGATACGAATTAGGGGGGTTCATGGAGACGTTCAGGGCGTCTGACTGGCTCACTCCTTCGGACGTCGACGACGGCGCGTGCGATCGGGTGCCGGACGTCATCCCGGCCTGGGTGCTCGAGCAGCACCCCGTCCTGGAGCGTTCCGGGTGTGCCTGCGAGGTGCCGCTCGAGCAGACCCCCGAGCCCGGTTGGGCCATCCCGGGCGTCACGGGGCTGAGCAGGGAGCCGGTCGGGTTGCCGCCCGTCAGTCCGACGGTGGCCGCGGCGCAGTCGGCCATCCGGCGGCTCTGCGAGACCGACCCCGCAGGATTGCCGGCAGCCCAGGCTCTCGCCGACAGCGAGGCGATGCTGGACCTGGAGCAGCAGCTCCGAGTTCATGGCGTACGCCGGATCGCGGACGTCGCGGCCCGCGGGCTGCACGAACTCGTGGGATACCGATCGGCACGCACCTGGCTGCGGGACCAGCGCCCGGATGGTGCCACCAGTGACGCCTCCCTCGGGCAGGCGCTGCGCGGCTTCCCGGTCCTGACCCGGTCCGTCACCGACGGGTTGTGCCCGCTCGCCTCGGCCAGGAAGGTCGTGCACGCCCTCCGGCGGTGCGCCCGGCATGTCGACCGCCTCAACGGCTTGATCGACGGTCAGCCCGCCGCCGATGTCATGCCGGCCGTGGTCGGGCACGTGGTGGACCTGGTCGCGGCGCACCTGCTCGGGGTCGAGGACGACGACCCCCGGCTGCTCCGGCTCCAGCAGGAGGTCGCCGCGATCCTGGCCGCAGGTGGCACCGAGCTGACCCAGCTCGAGGCGACGTTCACGCTGCTCGCGCAGGAGATCCCCACCCGGCACCTCACCGCCAACCTCGAAGAGCTCGTCCTGGCAGTGGTCCCGACCCTGCTCGACAAAGCAGCCGAGCACGGACGGGACAAGGCCAGCCTGAGCCTCACCCTCAAGGGTGACGGCAGTGGCTGGCACCTGCAGGGTGACCTCGACCTCGAATGCGGTGAACGGCTGTACGTCGCACTCGGCGCCGAAGCTGCCCGCGACCCAGGCAACCCCGCCGACACCCAGGCCTGGGCCGACGCCCGCGCTGCCGGGACCGCCCGGACGGATCGGACCAGCGGGACCGACAGAAGCGCCTGGCTCGACAGCGCCGACCTGCTCGCGGGCCTCGACCCGGAACTGCGACCCCGCAGCAAGCGCCGTCGGCTCCACGACGCCCTGAGCGGGCTGCTCGAGCGCTACCTCGACACCGGCCTGGCCGGCACCGCCGGCAAGGCCCCCGTGCAGATCAACGTCACCCTCTCCGAGGCCACCGTCACCGGCGCCTCCGGCGCGCGGCGAGCCCGCGGCGACAGTGGCGCGCTGCTTCCGACCGGTCTGGTGCGGCGCTGGTGGTGCGACGCCCGCATCACCGTCTACGTCCTCAGCCTCGGCGGCAAGGCCCTCCGGACCGTCCACGCCCAACGGACCCTCACCGCCCGGGAGCGAAGAGCCCTGTCCATCGAGACCGGAGCGCGCTGTGCCGGGATCGGCTGCTGCGCCGACAATCCCGACCCGCTGATCGTGCTGAGACCTCACCATGCCCGCCGGTATGCCGACGACGGCAGCACCTCCCTCGACGAGACCCTCCCCGTCTGCGACACGCTGCACCACGACCTGCACGAAGGCGGCAAGACCGTCCGGCTCCGCGACGGCCGCTACCTCAACGAACAGGGCTTCACTCCCACCCCGAGCCTTTACGACGCACCACCTTTCTAACGGTCAGCTCAGCGGGTCCACCCGGGTGCAGGCCGTTGCCCTCGGGCATCGACAGCAGGTCGCAGGCTCCCGAGTAAGGACCGCAGAGCGCTCCCTGCGTTCGACATCAGCCACCCACTCCGAGAGCGAGCGCCAGGCCCTAGCGGCCCGCTTCATGGCCTGATGAGACCCGCGGATCTGCGCTGCCTGGACCGGTGTTCGTCGCTGGGGGAAACTACAGCCAACCGACCTCGACAGCCGAAGGGGAGATGTGGACCCCGTCCTCCTGGCCCAGGACCTGATCGTCGACTTCGGGGCCGTCCGCGCGGTGGCGGGCTTCGACCTGTCCGTTGCCGCCGGCGCGTCGGTCGCCCTCGTGGGACGAAACGGCGCCGGCAAGTCGACCACGATGAGGGTTCTGTCGGGCGTGCTGCCGCCCACCTCGGGGCGGGTCACCGTCTCCGGGGTGGACGCAGCCGACGACCCCTCGGGGGTGCGCGCTCTCGTGGGCTACTGCCCGGACGTCGGGGGGCTGATCCCCCGCGCCACCCCGTGGGAGCACTTGCAGCTCGCGGCCCGGCTGCGTGGCATGCGCGCGTGGGAGGACCACGCCCGCGACCTTCTGGAGCGCTTCGACCTCGGCGGCGCAGCCGACCGCGTGACAGCTGGCTTCTCGCACGGCATGGGCCGACGGCTGTCGGTCGTGCTCGCGGCCTTCCACTCCCCCCGGCTGCTGCTGCTCGACGAGCCGTTCGACGGCGTCGATCCGCTGGGGGTCGACGCGACCCTGGAGGTGGTCCGCCAGGCCCGGGACGGCGGCGCCGCCGTACTGGTGTCGACCCACCTGCTGCACCTGGCGGTCGAGGCGTGCGAGGAGGCCGTCGTGCTCCGCGGCGGGCGGGTCGTCGGAGCCGCGCCGGCCGCCGACCTCACCGGCGAGGCCGGCACCGAGCGCTACCGCGCCCTCATCACATGACCACCTCGGCCTGGGTGCAGGTCCGGGCTCTGCTCCGGCTGCGCTGGCAGATGGTCCGCCATGACGGTGTACGCGGGGCGCTGATCCTCACCGCCTGTGCCGTCGCCTACCTGGTGGTACTCGTCGCGAACGGCGTCGGCGCCCTCGACCCGGACGTGATCAAGGCGGCGCGCGACGTCGCCCCGCAGGCGTTCCTCGGCTTCGGGATCCTCGCTTTCGTGGCGCCGCTGACCGCGGGCGGCGGCAACGAGATCTTCCCCCCGGACCAGCTCGTGACCTTTCCGATCAAGCCGCGTACGCAGTTCCTCGGCGGCTTGCTGCTGGCCCCTGTCAACCTGGTCTGGGTGCTGCAGCTGCTGGCCCTGGTCGCCGAGACCGCACTGCTCACCAGCGACGGGAACGCCGTCGCGGGTGCACTGACGACCGCCCTGTACGCGCTGTCACTCACCGCCCTCGGGCAGTCGCTGGCGTGGACGGTCGTGGCGCTCAGGCAGAGCCGCCGTGGCCGGCAGGTCGTCGCGTTCACCGGGGCTGGCCTGCTCCTGGGGGCTTTGCTGATCGTGCGGTCCGGCACCGGTGGCGACGTGCTGGACGCCAGCCCCACCCGCTACGTCCCCCGAGGCGTCACCGCGGGCGCGCACGGTCACTGGCTGCGCTGGAGCCTGACGACGTCGGTGCTCGCGCTCCTGGTCTTCGCCGGCCTCACCGCCGGGGCCCGGACGTGCGCGTGGGCGCTGCGACGGCCGGGTGACGAAGGGGCCTCCGGCGAGGCCAAGGCCGTCCACCGGCGCCGCGACCACAGCTCCGCCCTGCGGCTGCTCGTCGCCAACGACCGCGGCAGCGTCTGGCGGGCGCCTGCCCTGCGCCGCGGTGGCCTCGTGCTGGCTGTCCTGCCGGGCCTGGCAGCGGCCGGCGCCCAGGTTCCATGGCAGTCGGTGATCGTCCTGCCAGGGCTGGTCGCGGCCGGCGCCGGCCTGCTGTTCGGCATCAACGCCTTCTGCCTGGACGGCTCGGGAGCGATCTTCCTGGCGTCGCTCCCCCACGACCCACGACTGGTCGCCTGGTCGAAGACGCTGGTCCTGACCGAGACGGTGTTCGCCTCGGTCGTGATCTCCGCACTCAGCGGTGGCGTGCGCAGCCACGGCAACCCCACCACCGCACAGGTGGTCGCCATCATCGCCAGCGGACTGGCCTGCACCGCCGTTATCGTGTCCTGCGGCATGGCGGCGTCGGTGCGCCGGCCGCACCGGGCCGACCTCAAGGGACCCCGCGACGCGGTGGCGCCGCCCGGCGCCCTCACGATGGCGTCGGTGCGGCTCGTCCTGCCCGCGGGCCTGGTCGCGATCATGATGGGCAGCTCGTCGGACGCGGGGATCTGGTGGCTGCCGCTGGCGCTGGCCGTACCCGTCCTGGCGCTGTGCGGCCTGTCGCTGGCACGGTCGATCGCCTGCTGGGCCGACCCGCTCGAGCGGGCCCGCATCGTGCAGGTCGTCTCGGCGGGCTGAGCCTCGCGGCCTCAACCTTCCAGGAACCCCCGCAGCCGGGCGGCGAGCAGGTCCCAGCGCCACTCGCGCTCGACCCACGCCCTGCCGGCGGCACCCATCGCTTGTGTCCGGGTGGGATCGCAAAGCAGGTCCCGGACGGCGACGGCGACCGACGTCACCGACGTACCGTCGACGACGTGCCCGGTGACGCCGTCGAGCACCGCGTCGGGTGACCCGCCGGAGCGACCGGCCACGACGGGCAGACCGGTGGCGGAGGCCTCCAGGAACACGATCCCGAGACCCTCGACCTCGAGGCCGGCGAACCGGGACCGGCAAGGCATCGCGAACACGTCCCCCGCGTCGTAGTGGGCGGGAAGCTCCTCCCACGGCACCGAACCGGTCAGGACGACGTCGTCCGCGACCCCGCAGGAAGCGGCCAGGGCGCGCAGCCGGGGCGCGTCCGGGCCACCGCCGACGACCAGCAGGGCCGCGTCGGGTACCCGTTGCCGGATGAGGGGCAGCGCCCGGATGAGGACGTCCTGGCCCTTGCGCGGGACCAGCCGGGAGACGCACACGACCACCGGACGGCCGAGCAGGCCGTGCCGACGGCGTACCTGTTCGCCGCCCGCGCCGGGTCGAAAGACCTCGGTGTCGACGCCGCTGGGGAGCTGCTCGAGACAGACCCCCCGCAGGGCGGGCGCGAGGCGGGACCGGGTGTAGTCGCCGAGGTAAGTGACGACGTCGACCTGCCGGCCGATCCGGGTCAGGACCTGGCGGGAGCCGGGCAGCATCGCCCACCCGACCTCATGCCCGTGCGTCGAGGCCACCGCCCGCTCCAGGCCGAGCCGGCGGGCCAGCAGCCCCAGCGGAGCCGCCGCCCCGAACCACACCCGGTCGCAGGCCTCGGCCCGGGCCACCGCCCGGACCTCGCGCAGCACCGCGGGGGTCGGCAACAGCAGGTGGGTGGGGTTGCGGACCACCGGGAACGGCTGGGCGGCGTCGAAGGCATCGGCGCCGGCGTACGACGAGGCGTAGACGACGACCTCACCGGTCGGCTGCCGGGACGCGAGGGCGTGCACGTAGGCCTGGATGCCGCCGGGACGTGGCGGGAAGTCGTTGGTGACGACCAGCGTCCTCACGGGTGCAGCCGCTGCCACTCACGGGCCATCGCGATCCGCTCCGGCCCGCTGGGGTGGGTGAAGAACAGCACGTAGAGCAGCCGGTTCGGCTCGAGGTCGGACAGGTTGACCGTCGACAGCCGCCGCTCGCTGGCGATGAACGTCGAGCCGTCACGGGTGAGGTCGAGCGCGTGCACGTCGGCGCGGGCCTCCACCTGCCTGGTGATCAGGTTGGTCAGCGGCGACAGCAGCAGCGACGTGGCGGCGGCGAGGAACAGCACCAGTGGCAGTACCCGAGGGTCGCCCGGCCCGTTGGCACCGACCCGGCGCAGCAGCGGCGCCCAGGACAGGACCAGCCCGAGGGCGCAGATCCCGGCGGCCCCGCCGAAGGCGCCGACGATCGTGCCGTGCAGCACGTCCTGCCGCTTCGCATGCCCGAGCTCGTGGGCGACGACGAGCTCGACCTCGCGATCGCTGGACTCCCGCAACAACGTGTCGTAGACCACGATCCGGCGGGTCGACCCGAAGCCGCTCACGTAGGCGTTGAGCGCGGTCGTACGGCGGGAGGCGTCCGCGACCAGCACATCCTTCACGGGCACGTTGTCCCGCGCGGCCAGGGCCAGCAGGTCGGTGCGCAGGGTCCCCGCCCGCAGCGACGTGAAGTGGTTGAACGCCGGCTCGACCACGACCGGGTAGGCGAACGACCCGAGCACCACCAGCACAGCCGACGCCCCAGCGGCCCAGGCCCACCAGCTGGTCGGTAGCCGCCGGGCAAGGGCAAGAACGACCAGGACGACGAGCGCGGTCGTGACGAGCTTGACCAGCAACCCGCGCAGCAGGTCGTTGCTCCAGCCGTTCCAGTCCTGCGTCGACAGGCCGTAGCGGCGCAGCACCCGTTCGGACTGCACGTCGAACGGCAGCGTCGCGAGCTGCCCGAGCGCGAGCAGCAGCGTCAGCCCACCGAGGGCCTGCACGGTCCAGTGTCCCGGGATGCCGCCGACCAGCCGCGACCCGAGGCGGGTCAGTCCGAGCAGCGCCGCCACGACCAGCCCCACCCCCAAGGCCAGGTACGCCGGGGGGCGGACCGCAGCGTGGAACGCCACCTCCCGGGCCACCTGGGCGGGGGTGAAGTCGCGGGCGACGTCGACCTGCAGATGCGCGCCGGGCAGAACCGTGAAGGGCACCGTCAGCAGCACCGTGACCGCGACCGCCACGAGGCAACCGGCCAGCGCCGGCAGCTGCGCCTTCACGACAGCTGGCGGCGCAGGTCGGCCCGCCAGGCCCCGGTGAACGCGAACAGCGTGGTGTGCAGGTCCCGCGCCAGCGCCCGTCCGAGGGAGCCGTCGGTGGGGTCGGCACCGGTGTCGCGGTACACCCTCAGCAGCGCCGGCTGCCCGTAGGTCCTGGCGATCAGGACCACCGCCAGCCAGCTCTGCTCGTAGGTCTGCGCCAGGTCCTTGCGCGAGCCGGCGAACGCCGCATCGACGGGTAGCGCGCGCGGCACCCGCCCGGCCCGCACCTCGGCGCCCAGCTCCTGCGCCGACAGCGACAGCGGGACCCGCACACCTTGGTAGCCGACATAGTCGGCGAGGCCCTCGACCAGCCAGGTTGGCACCTGCGCCCCGGTGGCACGGCGGCTGGCGACGTGCGTGACCTCGTGGGTGAGCACGACCCGACGCCCGATCGAGCCGAGCTCACGGAAGTTCGACGGGTTGACGAGAACACGGTCCCCGACCGGGTGGTAACCGGCCGACGGGTCCAGCAGCTCGGCCGTCGCGACCGCGGCGATCTGGCCCAGCTCGCCCGCGTCCGGCACGATCCGGGCCAGCTCCGCGGTCGTGTCCGGGACGAGCAGCACGACCTTTCGGCTCCAAGCCGTCCCCCACACCGCTGTCACCCGCGGGACCGCGGCGTCGCAGTCGCTGACCAGCGAGCGGGCCAGCGGCGCGTTGCCTGGGTGGCTCAGCACCAGGCAGGCCGCACCCCGCACCACGACGACGGGCCCGCCGTCCCACAGGTCCCGGGTCGTGGGGTGCCCGGAGGTGGCGAAGTCGACGTCGGACCCGACGTACCACCGGGTGCCACGCCGTACGAAGGTGAGTCCCTGCGGCTGGACGGTCGGCCGCTCGTCGAAGCCCTTGAGGGCGTAGCGCAGGGTGAGGTCCGGCGCCCACCAGGTCCCCCAGCGCGCATCGAGGGCGGCCGTGTGACCGCGCTCAAGGTCGGTGTCGAGGTCGTACGCCCAGCTCGCCAGCGGCACGTCGTGCAGGGCGTCGAGCAGCCTGGCCTGTCGCCCCCGAAAGGCAGCCGACAGCGGGTCGACCGTCGCGAGGAACCCCCTCCGGTCCTTGCGCAGCACAGCCGTGGCCCTGCGCTGCAGCAGCGCCTGAACGGCAGCCGTCCGGACCTGTACGTCGGTGCGCCCGTTGACGACCCGCCCCGACGGCCGGCTCGCCGCCTTCGCGGTGTGCCCGGGCTGGAGCCCCACGGCGACGGCCCCGGCGACCAGCAGCTGGGCCGACACAGCGGCGGCCAGGAAACGCTCCACACGGCGGCGGGAGGCGGTGGGCGGCACGCTGGTCAGCCTACGGCGCGGGAGCCGTCCGACGCCTCAGCGGTCGTCCGCTTTCGGTGCGTTCGGGGTGGTCCCCAGGAGCACGTCCGCCCAACCGGGCACCGACGCACGCTTGCCCGTCGTCGCGCCTTGTCGCTCCCGCCCCGGGGGGACATGCGTCGGCGGCTCCGGATCGGGCACGACCGTCAGCGCCCTGGCCCTGGCGGCTCGCGCACCGGCGCCCGGCTTGGCCGCTGGCTTCCGGACCGCCTTGCGGGGCACCTTCGCAGGCGCCGCCTTCTTGGTCGTCGCCTTCTGAGGGGGTGCCTTCTTGGCGGCCGCCTTCTTCGCGGGCGTCTTCTTGGTAGCCGCCTTCTTGGCGGGTGCCTTCTTGGCGGGTGCCTTCTTGCGGGCCGGCCTGGCTGCGGGCTGGCCGCTGGCGTGCCCCATCGCGACCGAAGCCGGGTCCAGGGCCGCGACGGTCTTCAGGGACGGGTCGTAGCGCCAGCTGGCCCGGCGGCTGCGCCGGCGCGCGTACCAGGTCACGGTGACCAGCCAGGTGCCGCTCTCCTCGCGCAGCGTCGACCACTCCGCGCTATCCGGACGCAGCGAGGGCGCCGCCTCGATCGCGGCGTCGACGGTCTCGCCGAGGGGGACGGCCGAGCGACCGAGGCGGCCACGGACGAGGAAGGCGGCGCGGGCGGCGTCGATCATCCGGGCCATCTCGCCCTCGACGGGACCGGAGAAGCGCTCGACCCGGGTCACCGGGACCCCCGCGGACGCGGCGATCGACTCGGCGGACTCGCCCGTCCGCAGTCGGGCCTGGATCTGCTTGGGGGTGAGCTCGGAGACGAACGGCTCGACCTCACCTGGTCGGGGCAGGTCCCCGCGAAGCGCCGCCGCGAGCCGGTCGTCGAGGGCTACCCGAAAGCCGCCACGGGTGGCTCCCCGCGTGCCGGCGAGCACGACGTGACGTCCGTCCTCGCTGACCGCGACGACGTGCAGCTCGCGCACCCGTTGCCCCGTCCTGCCCACCTGCCGCCCCGCCGCTCGCGGGCTTGCACCAGGAGTCTCTCGGCCCGATCCCGCACGCACAAGCACGCGGACCGCGACGCGCCCATGCACGTCGCGTCCCGCTACGGCCGGGAGGCGCCGACGTAGTCGCTGCGGAACGCCGGCTGGATCTTGACGACGTCACCGGTGTGGGGGGCACTGATCATCTGGCCGCCCCCGATGTAGATGCCGTCGTGGTGGATCGGGGAGCCGAAGAAGACCAGGTCACCGGGCTGCACCTCTGACTGGCTGACCTGACGGCCGCTGGAGTACTGCGCCGCGGCGGAGTGCGGCAGCGACACACCGGCGTGACCCCACGCCCACATCGTCAGCCCCGAGCAGTCGAAGGAATTCGGGCCGGACGCGCCCCACACGTAGGGCTTGCCGAGCTGTTTGAACGCCTCCTGCACGGCAATCCCGGCGCGGCCACTGGCCGGGCCGCTGTAGCTCGCCTGCACGCTGGGGACGACAACAGCACTCGCACGCGTTGCCCGGGCTGCCGCGGATGCGGCCCGGACCGTGGCCGCACGGGCGGCCGCCAGGCGGGTGCGCTCCTCGGCCTTGAGGGAGTTCAGCAGGTGCTGCTCCTGCGCGAGGGCCGTCTCGATCTGGTTCTTCTGGCTCGCCATCGATGTGGCGACGGCGGCACTCGCGGCCTGGGCCTGGGCGGCCTCGGCGCGCGCGGTGGCCAGCCGGTGCCTGGCGGTGGCAGCCGCGGCCATCTGGGCGCTCTGGCCGGCCGCGATCCGGTTCAGCGACGAGGCGCGGTCCAGGAAGGTCTGCGGGGTACTCGTGCTGGCGAGCTGCACGAACTGGTCGGTCCCGCCGGCCCGGTACGCGGCCGCGGCGACGCCACCCATGGACTTCTTGATCGCGTCGAGCACGACCTGCGCGGCGGTGACCCGGGCCTGCGCGACGGCGGCCTGTCGGCTGGCCGTCGCCAGCTGGAGCTTGCTGTTGGCGTACAGCTCGACGACGACGTCGACCTTGTCGTTGAGGGCGTTGACCCGCTGCTCGACCTCACGCAGCGTGGGCTTCGGGTCGGCGTGACCGATGCCCGTGGGCAGGACCGACAGCGCCGCGGCGCCGGCGAGGCCGGCCACGAACAGCGAACGGGACGTGCGGGGGCTGCCAAATCGGGGGCTCGCCAAGGGAGGCGGGTCTCCCTTCTTCCGTCGACCGCCTACCGGGTGAGCTGACGGGTTCGGGCGGGAAGGAGCCCTACGACGCTTCCTGCCGCCTCTGACGAGGTGGTTCTCAGCGCCGATTCACCCCAGGGAACGTGGTTCCCCGGCTCCGCGTCCGGAGGGGGGTCCGGCCACAGACTCGGCGGTGACCCGGGTGCCGCTTCCCCTTGTGGGAGACCGTCACACCCGTTGGGCCGAGGCCTAGTCTACGGACCCGAGACGGCGGCAGTCGCCCACCCGCCCGTGTGTCCCCACCTTCACACGCCCTCTGAGGGCCTCACGAGGCCGCGCTGCTGGCACGTCCGGGGTTGTCGGGATGGCCCAGCGGGACCAGTCGCAGGTGCGGGACCAGGCCGCTGTCGGCCAGCGCCTCGAGGGCCAACGCCTCCTGCGGGTCGACGTCGTAGACCCCGGGACGGTCCGGGTCGGCCCACGCGATCGGGCCGAGCAGGACGGTCATCACGCAGTCGCCGCACTGCAGGTCGCGCACGGCGCACGCGTCGCAGTCGATCAGCACTGGTCTCTCCACTTCTCCGACGGCACCCTCGGCCGTGTCACCGAACCTAGGCAGACCCACCGACAGAACCGCCCGGGGACGGGGATCAGCGGTCGAGCAGCCGGACCAGGGCGATCGACGGCACCGCCCGCGCGCCCGCCCGGACCACCCCGTCGACGACCTCCTTGTCGCTGGACACCACGACCACCGGCCGCCCCGCGGGCTCGTGCCGCACCAGCCGTCGGACCACCTCGTCCGCGCTCTCGCCGGTCCGGCTGAACAGCATCCGCACCCCCCGCGGCACGGGCAGGGCGACCGGCACGGCCGCGTCCGAGCCGTCGAAGACGACGGTCACCTCGACGCCGGTGCGCGCCGCCAACCCACCGAGACCGCCCAGCAGCCGTCCGCGCTGGGCCTCGAGAGCGAGCGCGCCGTACCCGGTCTTGGTGACGTTGTAGCCGTCGATCACCAGGTGCGTCGTCGGGATGCCCAGCAGTGCCTCGAGCAGCGCCGGGTCGTCCGCCTGCCGCCCCTGCAGCGGCGGCGTCGCGGCTACCGCCGGGTAGTCGCCGGCCAGGGCATCGGCCGGGCGTCCCTCGGCCGGTGGCAGGGCCAGCTCCCGGCGCAAGCCCTGCGCCGCCCCGACGAGGGCGTCGAGCAGCAGCCGCAGTCGCAGCTGGTCGTCCTGTCGGCCCTCCCGCGCGGCGGCCCTGGCGTGGGCCACCTGCCGTTCGGCATCGGCGACCCGCTCCTGCAGGACCCGCTGCTCCTCGACCCGGGAGGCCCGCAGCGCCTCGAGCTCGCCGCTCACCACCTGCAGCGCCAGCTCGGCTGCCTGCTGCGCCTGCTCGGCGCGCCCGGCCCGGTCCCCCATCCCCCGTACCTTCCGGCGTACGGCGGTGAGCTCCAGTGCTGCCGCCTCGGCCTGCGCGCGGGCGGCCGCGAGCTCGCCACGGCCGGTCTCGCGGACGGCGGCGAGCTGCTCGGTGAGGCGTTCGACGGCGTCGACCTGGGCGTTGCCCGCGACCGCGTCGGACCGGGCGCGCAGCTCCACCGCTGCCGCCTCGACCAGGTCCTGCCAACCGGGCGCCCGGACGACGTAGGCGACAGCGGCAACCTCCTCGACCGGGGCGGCCGGCAGCGCAGTACCGGCCAGCAGGGCCGCGACCAGCTCGGGTCGGCTCGCCCTGGCGAGGTCGGCGACCCCCTGCCGGAACAGCGGGTCGCTCTCGAGCACGGCGGCGAGCGCTGCCGCGCCGAGGCGCGCCCGCTTGGCGGGGGTGAACCGGGCGACGGCCCTGAGGGACGGCGGAACGAGCTCGGGGGCGAGGGCGCCGAGCCGCTCGCTGGCCAGAGCGAGCACACGGATGCGGACCGGGCCGGGAAGCACGTCCACCGGCGGCTAGGGCGCGGCCAGCGGAGCGGCCGGTCTCGGGACGACCTCGACGGCATCGACGGCCGAGCACCACCGGCACGACACGTGCTCGACGACGTCCTCGGTGACCTCCCGTTCCTCGACCGCCTGCTCGCCGGCGAGGTCGACGTGCACGTACTCCCGGGCGCGGGTCGTCCGCGTCACGTCGAAGCGCGTCAGGTTGCCGCACTGGCGGCAGCGCCAGCGGGTGTCAGGTCCGGGTAGAGGCACGGGCACCTGCGCACCCTAGGACCTCGACCGTTCGCCCCGCAGGGCACCTCGCCTGTCGGGCGTCAGCTCAGGATGTCCTTGCGGCCGAAGTTCCAGAACGCCAGGGCAAGGGGTACGACGACCCACGGGACCATCGCGAGCAGGCCCGTCGTCATGTGGGAGGCGTCGACCGGGTCGACGAGCAGGTCGAGCCAGGACAGCCAGTAGTGCGTCGGAAGGCCGTTGCGGATGGTGCCGAGAGCAGAGACCTGGTCGAGGATCTCCGACACGACCACGAGCACGACCGCTCCCCCGACGGCCGTCAACGGGGCGTCGGTCATCGTCGAGAACAAGAACGCCAGCGCGACCACGACGGCCATGGTCGCGACGACGAACCCGGTGCCGAGCGCCAGCCGTGACAGGCCGGTGTTGATGCCGAGGGCGCCGGCGAGCGGGGTCTGCACGGCTGACCACCCGAAGGCGACCGCCCCCATCGCGAGGGAGGACACGGGGACCAGCACGACGGCGACGGCGGCGTACAGGGCTGCGACCACGAGCTTGGTGCGCAGCAACCGGGCCCGCGGGATCGGCCTGGTCAACAGGTAGCGCAGCGACCCCCACTGCCCCTCGCTGGCGACGGCGTCGCCGGCGAACAGCGACACCACCACCACGAGCAGGAACTGTGAGGTGGCCAGCAGCATGAACAGCGCGAAGTTAAGGCCACTGGCGGAGGCCACGTCGACCAGCTCGGGACGCCCGCCACCGGGGCGGTTCGCCCCGCCGTTGACGAGCAGGGCCGTCATAACGATCAACGGGATCGCGAGCAGCGCCAGGAAGGCGTAGATGGTGCGGCGGCGCTTGGCCTGGCGCAACACCTCGACCTTGATCACCGGCCGGTCCCGGTGAGCTCGAGGAACACGTCCTCCAGGCGGCGCCGGGACGCCACCCCGAGCACGTCGACGTCGCCTCGGACGAGCGCGGCGACGACGTCGGCGCGGGACACGTCCCCGAGCTCGACGACGACCGCGTGACCGTCGACGTGCACCGACAGCACCCCCGGCAGGCCTTTCGCCACCTCGATGGCCCGGTCCCGCTCCTTGTCGGGCACCTCGACGTGCACCGTGCCGCTGTCGGCGAGCAGGTCGTCCACCGAGCCCTGGGCGACGATCTTGCCGCGGCTCATGACGACGACGTGCGAGCAGGTCTGCTCGACCTCCGATAGCAGGTGACTGCTGACGAGCACGGTCCGGCCGGTGGCGGCGATAGCCTGCAGCACCTCACGGACCTCTTTGATCTGCGGCGGGTCCAACCCGTTGGTGGGCTCGTCGAGGACGAGCAGGTCGGGCTTGCCGAGCATCGCCTGCGCGATCGCGAGCCGCTGTCGCATGCCCTGGCTGTAGGTCCGGACCGGTCGGTCGACGGCGTTGCCGAGGCCGGCGATCTCGAGTGCCTCCTCGATGTAGGAGCCCTCCATCGAGGAGGCGGTCGACGTCCAGTACAGCCGCAGGTTCTCCATGCCCGACAGGTGCGGAAGCAGCCCGGGACCCTCGATGAACAACCCGACCCGCGACAGCACCGGTGCGCCCGAGACGACCTCGCGACCGAACAGCTGCACGGAGCCCTCAGAGGGCTTGATGAGGCCGGCGAGCATCCGCAGCGTCGTCGTCTTGCCCGCTCCGTTGGGACCGAGCAACCCGAGGACCTGGCCGCGCTCCACCACCAGGTCGACCCCGTCGACGGCCCGGAAGCCGTCCGCGTAGCTCTTGGCCAGCCCACGGATGACGACGGGGGGTACGTCGTCGTCGCCGAGATCCGGTGGGCGGCGCCGGCGTCGTACCAGGACGTAGGCGGCGACGACGAGCAGCAACGCGAGCAGCAGTCCGCTGACCAAGGCGAGGGTGCCGTAGCCCTTCGCTCCCGACAGGGCCACCAACGGCAGGGTCAGTGCCGACGCGGTCACCAACGACACGTCGTACGACGCGGGGGCGAGCGGTCCGGCGTAGGCCAGGTCGGTCGAGGCCACCGAGACCCGGATCCGGTTGCCCGCAGGGAAGACGTGGGCCAGGGTCGGCAGGTCCAGGGTCACGTCCCGGCCGGAGCCGCCGACGCCGGACAGGCGGATCGGAGCGACCTGACCGCCGGGCAGGCGCGCGCTCCCGTCGGGGGCGACGTCGAAGACCTTCGCGAACAGCACGGCCTGCCCGGTGGTGGAGGTGACGTGCACCTTGAGCTGGCCGGCGCCGAGCAGTTCCCGGGTCTGGGCCAGCGGGGCGGTCTGCCAACGGGCCTCCTGGCCGGGGATGTCGAAGCCCAATCCCGACGCGAGCCCGCCGAGGGAACCGGCTCCGGGGACGCTGCTGATCGAGGAGGGTCGTCCGCCGGCCGGATTGGTGACCGTGACGGAGCTGGCGCCCTCGACGGGGACGGTGCCGACCGGCCGGATCGGAGGCAGCGAGGCCGACGTACCGGGGTCCCCGCTACTGCGGTCCCAGCCGAACACCGGGCCGGTGCTCACGCGGGTGTCGCGACGCAGCCACCGGTCGAACCAGGTGGCCGTCATGGACCGGATGCGGGCCTCGCCGGTGGCCCCGAACGGCGCGTCGTGACCCCCCTTCAGCCACGCCAGGTGAACCTGGGTTCCCTTGGCCTTCAGGGCATTGGCGGTCGCGAGTGACTCCGACAGGGGGAACAGCGTGTCGTCCTCGCCCTGGATGAGCAGGGTCGGCGCGGTGATCCTGTCCGCGATCGGCCCGGGGCTCGAGGCTCGCAGCAGCGCCTGGTCGGCCGGGGTCGCGAGGCCGGTCTGCGCGATCCGCGTGTAGGTGTCGCAGACCCGCGCGGCAAACAAGCGGCAGCCCCCGCCGGAGGCGCCCGCGAAGAAGACGGCGGCGTACTGCGCCTTGAAGACGCCCCCGGGCAGGAGCGAGGACTCCAGGCTGTTCCAGGTGATGACGGGGACAGTCGCGTCGACCCGCCGGTCCAGCGCCGCACCCATCAGCGAGACGCCACCGCCGTAGGACCCACCGGCCAGGCCGACCCGCGGGTCGTCGGGCCCGTCGTGCAGGACGTCCGGCCGCTGCGCCAGGTGGTCGATGAGGCGGCTCAGGTCGGCAACCTCCGTGTCGGGGGCGTCCAGCGCGATCTTGCCGCCGTCGGGGGCGAAGCTGAACCCACGCATGGTCCAGGCGAGGGCGAGGTAGCCGCGGTCCGCCAGCGCCCTGGCGTCGGCCGCCACCGAGCCCTTGTTCTGCCCGAAACCGGGCGAGACGATGACCGCCGGCGCCGGATGGGCAGCCGACGCCCCGGCCGGCAGGTAGAGCGTCGTCGTCAGCCGCACCGTGCCGGGGAAGGTCGGGCCACCCGGGACGGTGACGTCCTCGTCAACGGTCCGCACGGTCGACGCGTTCGCCGTACCGCTGCTCTGGGTGACCAGGACGCAGCCGAGGGCGAGCATGCCGACGACCGCCGTCGCGAGCCAACGCCCGCGATGGCCCACTGCCGCCATCCGCACCTCCTTCGATCAACCCTAGGCGGCGCGTCGACGCCCTGCCTGTCGGACCCCGCACCTACCGTCCGGAGGGTGCTGCAGATGACGCTCGACGAGCTCGGGACCCCGCTGCGGGACACCGTGTTCGTGGTCGTCGACCTGGAGACCACGGGCGGCTCGCACCGCGACTGCGCCATCACCGAGATCGGCGCGGTCAAGGTGTGCGGCGGCGAGGTCCTGGGTGAGTTCCAGACGCTGGTCAACCCCGCGCGGGCCATCCCGCCGTTCATCGCGGTCCTCACCGGCATCACCGACAGCATGGTCGCCGGCGCCCCGCGCCTGTCTGAAGCCCTGCCCGCCTTCCTCGAGTTCGCCCGCGGGGCGGTCCTGGTCGCGCACAACGCACCGTTCGACCTGGGCTTCCTCAAGGCCGGCTGCACACAACTCGGCCTCGACTGGCCCGGGTTCGACTCCCTCGACACCGCCCGGTTGGCCCGCCGCGTCCTGACCCGGGACGAGGCGCCCGACTGCAAGCTGTCCTCGCTGAGCCGGCTGTTCCGCACGCACGTCACGCCCGACCACCGGGCGCTGCACGACGCGCAGGCCACCGTCGACGTGCTGCACGGCCTGATCGGGCGCCTGGGCAACCTCGGCGTCCACTCGCTCGAAGAGCTACGCACCTTCTCCGCCCAGGTCACCCCCCAGCAGCGTCGCAAGCGGCACCTCGCCGACACCCTCCCGCACGCCCCCGGGGTCTACCTGTTCCGCGACGCCCAAGGCCGGGTGCTGTACGTCGGTAAGTCCCGTGACCTCCGCTCGCGCGTCCGGACCTACTTCACGGCCTCCGAGATGCGCACCCGGATGGCCGAGATGGTGGGCCTCGCCGAACGGGTCGACCCGGTGGTGTGCGCAACCGACCTCGAGGCCGAGATCCGCGAGCTCCGGCTGATCGCCGAGCACCGGCCGCGCTACAACCGGCGCTCGAAGTTCCCCGAGAAGGCCTCGTGGGTCAAACTCACCGTGGAGGCCTTCCCCCGGCTGTCGCTGGTCCGCAAGGTCGCTGCGGACGGCGCTGTCTACCTGGGGCCGTTCTCGAGCACCCGCACGGCGGAGCTGGTCGTCGCAGCCGTCCACGAGGCCATCCCCCTTCGGCAGTGCACCCGCAAGCTGTCCGTGCGGGTGGCGTCAGCCGCGTGCGTGCTGGCCGAGATGGGGCGGTGCGGCGCGCCCTGCCTGCTCGGGGAGGGTGAGAGCGTCGAGGCCTACTCGGTCCACGCCCAGGCGTTCCGCACCCTGGTGTCGGCCGACCCCACCGGCGTCGTCGCCGCCCTGCAGGGCAAGATCTCCGCGTTGGCCGAGGCGGAGCGCTACGAGGACGCCGCGTTCCAGCGCGACCGGCTGGCCGCGCTGGTCCGGTCGGTGGCGTCCCTGCAGCGGATGACGGCTCTCACCTCGGTCCCTGAGCTGGTGGCGGCCCGGCCGACCGCCGACCTGGGGTGGGAGCTGGCCGTCCTGCGCCGGGGACGGCTCGTCGGCTCAGGTGTCCTGCCGCGCGGCCAGGCGCCGGGCCCGTTCGTCGACGCCCTGCTCGCCACCGCCGAGACCGTCCTGCCCGAAGCGGGGCCGCTGCCGGCCGCGACCGCCGAGGAGGTGCACTGCGTGCTGCGCTGGCTCGAGGCAGACGACGTGCGGCTGGTCCGCCTCGACGGGGTCCTCGCCTCCCCCGCCCAGGGGGCCGGGCGGCTGCGAGCTTGGCTCGGCGAGCTCCAGTCCGGGCGTGACAGCGTGCGGCCCTTCGACGACCGGCGGCACCTGCGCCCCCTGGAGCGGCCGGCCCGCGCCAGCGCCTGAGTCCCGCACGGACGTGTGCGGACATACCCGTGGCGGGCTGTAGAACGCCGGGGCCACTGTCGATGTCCTTGAGGTGACGCGTTCCCTCGCCCCTGGCACAGCCGCCGTGCAGCGTCGTGACCGCACCGTGCTGGTCGTCCGCAGCCTGACCCTGCTGACCGGGGTCGCCGCCCTGTCCGGAACGGCGGGCCTCGCCTGGGCCGTCGCACCGCACGCCCCTGCGGTCGCGGCCGCCGCGCACCGGGGCATCCTCCCCCCGCCGGCCTCACTGACCGCCCACCGTGCCGGTACTGCCCACGGTGCCGGCGCCGCCCACGCGCCCTCTGCTTCGGCGCGCCCCACGCTGCCGGCCTCCACCCGACACGCTCCGGTCACGTCGGGCACGGGCACGGCCCGCACGCGCACGGCCGGCACGCGCACCACGGGGACGCCCACCACCGGGATGCCCACCGGGCGGCCCATCGGCCCCGAGCCCACCGCCGTACCCGTGCGTCCGGTGGCCCAACAGCACTTCCCCGCACCAAGGCCAACGCCGAAGCCCACACCCACGCCCACGCCCACGCCCACGCCCACGCCGACGGCCACCGCTCCCGCACCGACGGCGACCCCGTCGCCGGTCATCAGCTCCGGGGGGAGCTGACCCGTCAGATCGTGCCGCGCCGAACCGCACTCAGGCGCTGCCGAACTCGGCGCGCAGGGCAGCGCCATCCTCGTCCAGCCACGGAGCCGCCCCGCGCCACCCCGCGTCCGGCCATGCCGAGAGCTTGACCGGGTTGCCCGGTACCGGCACGCCGCCGGCGTCGACCACCATCTGGCGCACCCGTGACTGCTCCGATCCGACCGCCTCAGCGACCCCGCTGATCGGTCCGCAGGGCACGCCCGCGGCCTCCAGGACGGTCAGCCAGTGCGCGGCCGGTGCCGTCCGGAGCGCGCCTTCCAGCAGCCCCTTGAGCACGTCCCTGTCGACATGGCGACCCGCGTTGGTGGCGAACCGGGCGTCGCGCAGGACCGCGGGCAGGCCCAGCGTCGTGCACAGGGCGCCGAACAGCAGGTCGTTCGCGGCGCAGATCGTGATGTCGCGGTCCGCGCAGGTGAAGGTGTCGAACGGCGCGATGGCGAAGTGCGCGTTGCCGATCCGGGCGGGGTCCACCCCGGTGGCGAGCCAGGCGAGGGCCGCGCCTTCGAGCAGGGACACCGTCGCGTCGTACATCGCGACGTCGAGGTGGGTGCCGCGGCCGCCGCGCAGGGCGGCGCAGATCCCACCGAACGCGTACAGGCCGGCGGACAGGTCCGCGACGGGCGAGCCGGGTTTGATCGGCGGCCCGTCGGCCGCGCCGGTGATCGCCATGATCCCGCTCATCCCCTGTACGACGGCGTCGTAGGCAGGTCGCTGCGACCACGGGCCGGTGTGGCCGAAGCCGCTGATCGAGCAGTAGACGAGCGACGGGTGGGCCGCGAGGACAGCCTCGGGACCAAGACCGAGACGCTCCATCACGCCCGGTCGGAAGTTCTCCACCAGGACGTCGGCGCGTGCGATCAGCGACCGGGCAAGGGCCAGGTCGGCCGGCAGACCCAGGTCCAGGGCGATCGACTCCTTCCCGTGGTTGACGCGCGCGAAGTACAGCGAACGCTCCCCCATGAAGGGTCCGTAGGTGCGTGAGTCGTCCCCGATGTCCGGTTTCTCGACCTTGACCACGCGGGCCCCGAGGTCGGCGAGCATCATCGTCGCGAAGGGACCGGCGAGAACCCGGGAGAAGTCGACGACGAGCAAACCCTCAAGCGGTCCGTGAACAGCGTGTTTCGACACGCCGCACATCCTGCCCCCAGTGGGAACGCGGGCCCGAAGTGTGGTGTTGTGATGAACGTGACCGGAACAGTGACACCCCTTGCCCCCGCCACGTTGACCGCTGCCGACCGCTGCGACCGTTGCGGCGCCCAAGCGCGGGTGCGCGTCGTCCTCGCCTCCGGTGACCTCGTCTTCTGCGCGCACCACGCGAAGGCCTACGAGGCCAAGCTCCGCAACAGCGCGGTGCAGTGGGTCGACGAGAGCGCCCACGTCAAACCCTGACTGTCCCCGCCGTCAGGTGGGCGTTGCCCGCGCCATCCAACGACCCCCGGACGTCGCGACCTGCAGCGGGATGCCGAACGCCTGACTGAGCAGCCGCGCCGTCAGCACGTCCCCGATGGGACCAGCGGCGACCACCCGGCCGCGGGAGAGCAGCAGCGCGTGGGTGGTGCCGACCGGGATCTCCTCGACGTGGTGCGTCACGAGCACCGCGGGTGGGGCTCCTGGGGAGATCCACAACCGGGAGAGCAACCGGAGCAGGGCTTCGCGGGCGCCGAGGTCGAGGCCAGCGGCCGGCTCGTCGAGCAGCAAAAGCTCGGGGTCGGTCATCAGGGCCCGGGCGAGCAGCACCCGCTTGCGCTCCCCCTCCGACAGCGACCCGTAGCGGCGGTCGACGAAGGCGCGCAGTCCCACCCGTGCCAGCAGCTCGACGGCCCGGTCGAGGTCGGTGTCGTCGTACTGCTCCCTCCAGCGGCCGAGGACGCCGTGAGCAGCCGTGACGACGACGTCGACGGCCTTCTCCTGCGGGGGCACGCGGTCGTTCAGCAAGGCCGAGGACAGGCCCACCCGGGTCCGCAGCTCCCCCAGGTTGACCTCGCCGAAGCGTTCGCCGAGCAGCGTGACCGTACCGGCGGAGGGAAACAGCGAGGCACTGGCTACGGCCAGCAGCGTGGTCTTGCCGGCACCGTTGGGCCCGAGAAGCGCCCAGCGCTCGCCCTCCTCGACGGTCCAGTCGACACCGCTGAGCAGGGTGGCCCCGTCGCGGACGACGGTCACACCGGAAAGCTCGAGGACACTCACCGAGTCGACGCTACCCAGGCGTGGTGCAGGATCGGGGGATGGCCTACCGCTGCTTCGACGTCGACATCGCCGACGGGGTCGCCCACGTGCGACTGTCCCGCCCGGACGAGCTCAACACGATGGTGCCCGAGTTCTGGTCCGAGCTGCCCGAGATCGTGACCGGGATCAGCAACGCAGCCAGCGCACGGGTGGTCGTGATCTCCAGCACCGGCAAGCACTTCAGTGCCGGCATGGACCTGTCGGTGTTCGGCGGCAACCACGACGCCGACGCCGAGGTCGGCCGGCGGCAGGCAAAGATGCGCTCCACGGCCCGCCGGCTCCAAGGGTCGTTCACCGCGCTGGAGAAGGCCCGCGTGCCGGTGCTCGCGGGCGTGCAGGGCGGCTGCATCGGCGGCGCAGTCGACCTCGTGACGGCCGCGGACTGCCGCTACGCCAGCGCGGACGCCTTCTTCACTGTCATGGAGATCAACATCGCGATGACCGCCGACGTGGGAACCCTGCAGCGCCTCGGCAAGGTGATCCCCGAGGGCGTGGCCCGTGAACTGGCCTACACCGGACGCCGGATGAGCGCGGCCCGCGCGTTCCAGGTCGGTCTCGTCCAGGAGGTGTACGCCGACCACGAGTCCCTCGTCGCGGGCGTCCTCGACACGGCCCGGGAGATCGCCTCGAAGTCGCCGCTTGCGATCTGGGGGACGAAGGTCGCCATGAACTACGCCCGGGACCACTCGGTCGACGACGGGCTGGACCAGATCGCGACCTGGCAGGCCGGGATGTTCCAACCCGCAGACATGGTCGAGTCCTTCACGGCGAAGGCCGAGAAGCGCGACCCGGTCTACCCGGACCTGCTTCCCGAGCCGACGGGCACGGGCGGCCTCTAGCCGCGGCCGTGCAGGAGCTTCATCGCCTTCACGAGCAGCGCGTCGGTCCGGCCAGTGCGCTGGAAGCTCATCAGGGCGACCGGCAGCGCGAACCTCTGCCGGGTGATCGCCTTCGCCCGGGTGAACTCGCGCAGCCCGTCGTCGCCGTGGATGCGTCCGAAGCCACTGTCGCCCGACCCGCCGAACGGCAGCCCCGGCACCCCGGCAAAGGCCAGCACGCTGTTGACGCTGGTCATCCCCGACCGCAGCTGCTTGGCGATCTCGACGCCGCGCCGCTTGCTGAAGACGGCTCCCGCCAGCCCGTACGTCGTGGCGTTGGTGAGCGCAATCGCCTCCTCGACGGTGGACACCTTCGTCACGGTCAGCGTGGGGCCGAACGTCTCCTCCTGGACGGCCAGGGAGTCCTCGGGCACGCCGGTGAGGATGGTCGGCTCGACCAGCGTGCCATCGATCCCCCCACCGGTGACGACGGTTCCGCCCTTGGCGACGGCGTCGGCGATGTGGGTGCGGATGACGTCGACCTGCGAGGGCATCGTGATGTTGCCGTAGGACCGGCCTGCCTCGATCGTCGTGGCCTTCTGGGTGAGGGCGGCCAGGAAGCCGTCGTACGCCTTCTCGGTGGCGTAGACGCGCTCGATGCCGATGCAGGTCTGGCCGGCGTTGGCCATGCCGCCCCAGAGGGCGGCGTCCGCAGCGGCCTTCACATCGGCGTCGTCGTCGACGATCATGCTGTCCTTGCCACCGCACTCCATCAGGACCGGCACGAGGTTCTCGGCGCAGGCGGCCATGACCTTCTTACCGGTCCTGGCGCTCCCGGTGAAGGCGATCTTGTCGACGCCCGCGCGGCACAGCGCCGCGCCGGTCTCACCGAGGCCGGTGACGAGCTGGAACACGTCATGGCCTTCGGCGACCTCGGCGAAGGAGTCGACGAGCCACCGGCCCACGGCCGGGGTGAACTCGCTCGGCTTGAACACGACGGTGTTGCCGGCGGCGAGGGCGTAGGCGATCGAGCCCATCGGGGTGAAGACGGGGTAGTTCCAGGGGCCGATGACCCCGACGACCCCCAACGGCTGGTACTCGAGCGAGCAGGCCTGGTTGGCCATCATCATCCCGCTCGCGACCTTGCGGGCGCCGAGCACGCGGCGGGCGTTCTTGCCGGCCCAGGCGATGTGGTCGATGGCCAGGACCAGCTCGAGCTGCGCGTCCCCGACGGGCTTGCCGTTCTCCCTGTGCATGATCTCGGCGAGCTCCGGCAGGCGGGTGGCGAGGATCGCCTTCCAGGCGTCGAGCTTGGCCTTGCGGCCGACGAAGCCGAGCTCCTGCCACCAGGCGCTGGCCGTCCGGGCGCGCGCGACGGCGGCCTCGACCGCGGCCGCGTCCTGCGCCGGGAAGCTCGCGTACACCGCCCCGGTCGCCGGCTCCAACGAGTCGAAGGTGCGCCCGACAGCGGGCGCGGTGTTGGGACGTTCGGCGGCAAGCGTCACGGTGGCTCCTCATAGGTCGTCAGGTCGCCAACGGTACGCGTCTGCGGAGGCGCCCCGCGCCGACAGGCCTCACACTGAAGGGGTGACAGTCGACAAGCGCACCGTCGTGACGACGGCCGGGCTTTCAGGGACTCAGGACCGCCAACTCCGCCAGCGTCGCTACCTCATCACGCAGCTCGCCCGAGTCGCCTGCTTCGTGCTCGCGGTCGCCCTCCCCGTGCCGCTGTGGGCCAAGCTGATCTTCATCGTCGGCGCCTTCACCCTGCCCTGGCTCGGGGTCGTCGCGGCCAACGCCGGTCCGACGGTGCAGCGCGACCGCAGCAACGCCCTCGTCGGCCGTCCCGACGAGCCGCTACGGATCGCTCTGGAGCCGGGCCGCACCATCGACCAGGACTAACTGCTTACGGGCCTTCCAGAAGGCGTCGGCCCAGACTCGATGCCCCGCGTCGTTGGGGTGGAACCAGTCTGCGGCGAACTGCGTGAGCATCGCCGACCAGCCCTGTGCGCGTTGCGCCTCGTGCACGGGTACGACGACCACCCCGTGGAGTACCGCGTTCCGGGCGAGGACCGCAGACGCCTCGCGGGAGTGCGCCTCCCACCGTCCGTGCATGAAGTAGGGCACGTCCGCGAGGAGCGTCCCCACGGGCAGCGCCGACGTGAGCGCGGCGGCCTCACGCGAGAAGCGTTCCGCGTCGTACCGGCCCATGTCGTTGGCTCCGACGTCGACGGTGACGATGTCGGGCCGCAGTCCGGAGAGTGCCGGCACTTGTGTGGCAAGGACGTCCCGCAGCCGCGCGCCCGTCACGCTGAGGTTGACCACCTGAACGGGCCGTCCCGTCGTTGCCTCGAGGCGGGCGGCCAGCAGGCCGACGTACCCGCGCTCGGGGGAGCTCGCACCGATCCCTTGGGCGAGCGAGTCACCCAGGGCCACGTACAGCAAACCGCCGGGGCGGCCTCGGGGCTGGGACCAGAAGACGCGGTGGCTCTCGACCGAGGCCCTGAGCCTGGCCACCCTGGCGAACCACACTGTGACGAGCGCCAACGCGACGGCGGCGACGAGCGCCGTGGTGACAGTCAGAACGTTCCGGCTCACTTTCCCGGAGACACCCGCTTCGTCGTCGACACCGATCCCGTCGCAGGCGCCGGCAGCTGCGGGGGCGGTGGGGCCGGGCGGCGGACCGTCACGAACCAGGTCACGACCCCGACCACCAGTGCTACGCACAGGAACATCATGAACCCCATCAGCACCCAGCCGGTAGTGCTGAACGATCCGTCGTGGTAATCCATCATGGCGTTTCGGCCTCCTGAGATCCGGGCTTCGTCGCTGGCAGTCCTTATCCCGACAGCGTCCCGACAGCGTGTCGAACCCGCCCGCGGCTGAGTAGGGCTGAAGGTCCCTCGAACGCGGGCAGCAGGTAAGACGGCCTGACCTCGAGCGTCGCCAGTGGCAGGCTGTCCGCATGGCCAACCACGACCTCCACCTGGCGCAGGATCCCGACGCTGATGCGCTGCTGAGCCGTGACCCGCTCGCGCTTATGACAGGCATGCTGCTCGACCAGCAGATTCCCATGGAGAAGGCGTTCCGAGGACCGTACGACCTCCGCACGCGGCTCGGGCGCGACCTCGACGCGGCCGAGATCGCCGAGCTCGACACCCTCGGCGAGCTGTTCGCGACGACCCCGGCGATCCACCGCTTCCCTGGCTCGATGGCCGACCGGGTGCGACAGCTGTGCCGCTACCTCGTCGAGCACTACGACGCCAAGGCGGAGAACGTCTGGGCGGACGTCACGACCGGCGGCGAGCTGCTCAGGCGCCTCAAGGCTCTGCCCGGGTTCGGCGACCAGAAGGCCCGGATCTTCCTGGCACTGCTGGGCAAGCAATGCGGAGTGCAGCCCGAGGGGTGGCGGGAGACGGCCGGTGCCTACGGTGACGTGGGCGCCCTGCGCAGTGTCGCGGACGTGGTGAGCACGCAGACGCTGCTGGAGGTGCGTGCGTACAAGCAGCAGGTCAAGGCCGCCGCCAAGCAAGCCGACGCGAAGGGTGCCGGGACGTCCTAACGCGCGACCAGGGACAGGTCAGCCGCTCTGCGAGACTAAAGGTATGGATCCAGCGAACGACCTTGAGGGCAGCGGCACCTTCGCTGACCTCGCACTGCGTCCTGAGCTGGTGGCGGTGCTCAGTGACCTCGGCTACGAGGAGCCCACCCCAATCCAACGCGTGGCCATCCCGCCGCTGCTCGAGGGCCGCGACCTCGTCGGCCAAGCGGCCACCGGCACCGGAAAGACTGCCGCCTTCGCCCTCCCCATGCTCCAGCAGCTCCCGACTGGCGACCGTGGCCGCTCCCCCTCCGCACTGGTGCTGGCGCCGACCCGCGAGCTCGCCGTACAGGTCGCCGAGGCCATCTCGCGCTACGGAACGACGCTCGGGGCTCGGGTGCTCGCGGTGTACGGCGGACAGCCCATCACCCCGCAGCTCAAGGTCCTCCAGCGCGGCGTCGACGTCGTCGTCGGGACCCCGGGCCGGGTGCTGGACCACCTCAACCGCGGTTCGCTGAAGCTCGACCAGCTCAACGTGGTCGTGCTCGACGAGGCCGACGAGATGTTCGACATGGGATTTGCCGACGAGCTCGACGCGATCCTCGCGGCCCTGCCCGACGAGCGGCAGACGGTGCTGTTCTCGGCGACGATGCCGCCGAAGATCGCCAAGATGGCGCGCAAGCACCAGACCGATCCGGTGCAGATCGCCGTCAAGCGCGAGAAGGCGCCGGCGGGTGAGGCGCCGAAGGTCAGCCAGACCGGTCACCTCGTGATGCGCGTCGACAAACCCGCTGCGCTGGCGCGGGTGCTGGACATGCACCAGCCGTCGTCCGCGATCGTCTTCTGCCGGACCCGGGAGGAGGTCGACAGCCTCACGGAGGCGCTCAAGACCCGCGGCTACCGGGCGGAACCGCTGCACGGCGGGATGACCCAGGAGCAACGCGACCGGGTCATGAACCGGCTCCGCAACCAGACCGCCGACCTGCTGGTCGCGACCGACGTCGCCGCCCGCGGCCTCGACGTCGACCACCTGACCCACGTCGTGAACTACAACGTCCCCTCGGCCCCGGAGTCCTACGTCCACCGGATCGGCCGGGTCGGCCGGGCCGGCCGCGAAGGTGTCGCGATCACCCTCGCCGAGCCGCGCGAACGCCGGATGCTCGAGGCGATCGAGCACCTCACGGGTACGAAGATCGCCTTCAGCAAGGTCCCGAGCCTCGCCGACCTGATGGCCTCCCGCCTGGCTGTGACCCGGGCAGCCCTGGTCGAGGTCCTCGAGGGCGGTGACATCAGCGGAGTGCAGCCGATGGTGACGGACCTGCTCGCCACCTACTCCCCCGAGCAGGTGGCCCTCGCGGCGGCCGCCCTGGCCCACCGGGCACAGGCCCCAGCGGACGACGGCGACATCCCTGACGCCTCCCATCGGCCCCCGCGGGCCCTGCGCGACGACGCCCCCCGTGCCACCTCCCCGGGTACGACGAAGCACACCGGACCGGCGGGAACCGGTTCGGCTTCGCGAGGCGGTGCCCACCAACGCACCGGTCCGCCCGAGCGCAAGCCGGCCAAGCAGGGCATGGCCAAGCTGTACATCGGCGCCGGCCGGGCGGCGAGCGTGCGTCCGCAGGACCTCGTCGGCGCGATCGCCGGTGAGAGCCATCTGACCGGCAAGCAGATCGGCAGCATCGAGATCACCGAGCGGTTCTCTCTGGTCGAGGTCCCGGAGTCCGACATCGACGCCGTCATCAAGGCGCTGCGCTCCAGCGTCATCAAGGGCCGCAAGGCGATCATCCGGCGCGACCGGGACACCTGACGTCTTGCAAGACGGACGTACGGTTTGCTATTCTCGGGTCATGCCCAAAGTCTCCGACGAGCACCTCGCCGCCAAGCGCGCCGAGATCCTCGAGGCGGCCCGGCGCGCCTTCGCTCGGCACGGATACGAAGGCGCGACCGTCAAGGTCCTCGAGGCCGAGACCGGCCTGAGCCGCGGAGCGATCTTCCACCACTTCAAGGACAAGGACGCGCTGTTCCTCGCGCTCGCCGAGGACGACGCGGTGGAGATGGCCGAGACGGTCGCCCAGCACGGGCTCGTGCAAGTCATGCGCGACTTGCAGGACAAGGACGCAGGCTGGCTCGGCGTCCAGCTCGAGGTCCGTCGCCGCCTGCGCACCGACCCCGCCTTCGCGCAGAAGTGGGCAGAGCACCAGAGCGCCGTTCTCGGGGCGACCACCGCCCGGCTGCTGCGCCAGCGCAAGGCCGGGGTGGTCCGCGACGACGTGCCCCTGCCGATCCTCGTGGACTTCCTGCGCCTGGCCCTGGACGGCCTGGTTTCCGGACTCGCCTCGGGCATGCCGACAGACCACCTCCAAGGAGTACTCGACCTCGTGGAGGACGCCGTCCGGCGGCGCGTTAGCGTCGCTGAAGACCGACACCAAGGAGCAGCCAGATGAGTCTCGACAGCTTCGGCGCCAAGGGCACCCTCTCCGTCGAAGGGCAGTCGTACGACGTCTTCCGGCTCAGCGCCGTGGCAGGCGCCGAGGACCTTCCCTACAGCCTCAAGGTTCTCCTGGAGAACCTGCTCCGGACCGAGGACGGCGCCGACATCACGGCCGACCACATCCGGGCGCTCGCCGCCTGGGACCCGTGCGCGGAGCCCGACACCGAGATTGCCTTCACGCCCGCGCGCGTGCTCATGCAGGACTTCACCGGAGTGCCGTGCGTCGTCGACCTGGCCACCATGCGTGAGGCGATGGCCGACCTGGGCGGCGACCCGACCAAGATCAACCCGCTCGCGCCGGCCGAGCTGGTCATCGACCACTCCGTCGTGGCCGACTTCTTCGGCACCAAGGAGGCCCTCGGTCTCAACGGGGCACTGGAGTACGACCGCAACCGCGAGCGCTACGAGTTCCTGAAGTGGGGACAGACCGCGTTCACCGATTTCGCCGTCGTGCCGCCCAACACCGGCATCGTTCACCAGGTCAACCTCGAACGGCTTGCCCGGGTCGTGTTCTCCCGCGTGACGGACACCGGCGTCGAGGCCTACCCCGACACCCTGGTCGGGACCGACTCGCACACCACGATGATCAACGGCCTGGGCGTCCTGGGCTGGGGGGTCGGCGGCATCGAGGCCGAGGCCGCGATGCTCGGCCAGCCGGTCAGCATGCTCATCCCGCGCGTCGTCGGCTTCAAGCTCGTCGGTGAGCTCCCCGCCGGCACGACCGCGACCGACCTGTGCCTCACGATCACCGAGCTGCTCCGCAAGCAGGGCGTCGTCGGAAAGTTCGTCGAGTTCTACGGACCCGGCGTCACCAACGTCCCGCTCGCCGACCGCGCCACGATCGGCAACATGAGCCCGGAGTACGGCTCGACCTGCGCGATCTTCCCGATCGACGACGAGACCCTCGCCTACCTGCGCCTTACCGGCCGTTCCACGCAGCAGGTGGCCCTCGTCGAGGCGTACGCGAAAGAGCAGGGTATGTGGCACGACCCCGCGGCAGAGCCACGCTTCTCCGAGACGCTCACCCTCGACCTGGCGACCGTCGTACCGTCGCTGGCCGGGCCGAAGCGCCCGCAGGACCGGGTGCCGCTCGACAGCGCCAAGTCGATGTTCCGTACCGCGCTGAAGGACTACACGTCGGAGCCGGCCAAGACGGCGACAACGACGCTGTCGGGCGGCGAGACGGTCGCACTCCCGCACGGCGCGGTAGCCATCGCGGCCATCACCAGCTGTACGAACACGAGCAACCCGTACGTCATGGTCGCTGCCGGTCTGCTTGCGAAGGCCGCGGTCGAGAAGGGCCTGTCCTCCAAGCCGTGGGTCAAGACGACCCTCGCCCCAGGGAGCAAGGTCGTCACCGACTACTACGAGAAGGCCGGCCTCAACGTCTTCCTCGACAAGCTGGGCTTCCAGACCGTCGGCTACGGCTGCACCACCTGCATCGGCAACAGCGGCCCGCTACCGGTCGAGGTCAGCGCCGCGGTGAACGAAGCAGACCTCGCGGTGGTCAGCGTGCTGTCCGGCAACCGTAACTTCGAGGGCCGCATCAACCCCGACATCAAGATGAACTACCTGGCGTCACCGCCGCTCGTCGTCGCCTACGCGCTCGCCGGCACGATGGACATGGACATCACGACCGAGCCGCTGGGCACCGACCCGGACGGCAGCCCGGTCTACCTGCGCGACATCTGGCCGACTCCGGCAGAGGTCTCCCGCGTCGTCGGTGAGGCCATCACCGAGCAGATGTACGCCGAGTCCTACGTCGACGTCTTCGCCGGCGACGACCGCTGGAAGGCGGTCGCCGCCCCCGTCGGCGAGACCTTCACCTGGGACCCGGCCTCGACCTACGTGCGCAAGCCGCCGTACTTCGACGGCATGCAGAAGGACCCGCAGCCGGTCACCGACATCACCGGCGCCCGCGTGCTTGCCGTGCTCGGCGACTCCGTGACGACCGACCACATCAGCCCCGCCGGCTCGATCAAGAAGGACTCCCCCGCCGGGAAGTACCTCAGTGACAACGGCGTCGACCCCAAGGACTTCAACAGCTACGGCTCACGCCGCGGCAACCACGAGGTCATGATCCGCGGCACGTTCGCGAACATCCGGCTGCGCAACCAGCTCGCTCCAGGCACCGAGGGCGGCTTCACGGTGAAGGACGGCGCAGTCACGACGATCTACGACGCCTCCGCGCAGTACCAGGCCGCCGGTGTGCCGCTGATGATCCTGGCCGGCAAGGAGTACGGCTCTGGCTCGTCGCGCGACTGGGCGGCGAAGGGCACGGCACTGCTCGGCGTCCGCGCCGTCCTCGCCGAGTCCTACGAGCGCATCCACCGCTCCAACCTGATCGGCATGGGCGTCCTGCCGCTGCAGTACGTCGGAGGCGACACCGCGGCCTCCCTCGGCCTCACCGGCCAGGAGAGCTTCGAGATCGTCGGCATCGCCGGTGGCCACGAGGTTCCGCGCACGCTCACGGTCACGGCCTCCGCCGCCGACGCCGACGCCGACAAGGCCTTCGAGGTACTCGTCCGCATCGACACCCCCGGCGAGCAGGGCTACTACCGGCACGGCGGGATCATGCAGTACGTGCTGCGCTCGCTGCTGTAGAGCGATTTCGGGTGGGTTCTCACGAGATGTCACGTGGTTGTCACCGACCAAGGGAACGCACGTGTGTGCCCAGCGGTTATGAGGGCACAAGGAAAAACACCTGGCACGAGCACCACCGGAGGTCCCCATGAGCACAGCAACGGTCGAGACCGTCGACAGCCTCGACGAGGACGTCGAGTCGGTTGACGAGGCGGTCGTTGTGGAGGCCGACGAGCAGGACGAGAAGGACGCGCCGCTTGACTCCGGTGGCATCTCGACCGACCTCGTCCGGGCCTACCTCAAGGAGATCGGCAAGACGCCGCTGCTGACCGCTGCCCAGGAGGTCGAGCTCTCGCAGCGGATCGAGGCGGGGCTGTTCGCGACGCACAAGCTCGCCCAGCAGAAGTTGTCGTCCGCATTGCAGAAGGACCTGCAGTGGCTCGTGCGCGACGGGGAGAAGGCCAAGCAGCACCTGCTCGAGGCCAACCTGCGCCTGGTCGTGAGCATCGCCAAGCGCTACCTCGGTCGCGGCATGCTGTTCCTGGACCTGATCCAGGAGGGCAACCTCGGGCTGATCCGGGCGGTCGAGAAGTTCGACTACACCAAGGGCTTTAAGTTCTCCACCTACGCCACGTGGTGGATCCGGCAGGCCATCACGCGCGCGATGGCCGACCAGGCGCGCACCATCCGGATCCCGGTGCACATGGTCGAACAGATCAACAAGCTCACACGGCTCCAGCGCGAGCTGCTGCAGACGCTCGGCCGGGAGGCGACACCGGAGGAGCTGGCCGACGAGCTCGACCTGAGCGTCGACAAGGTGCTCGAGATTCAGCGCTACGCCCGCGAGCCCGTCTCGCTGCAGTCAGTCATCGGCGACGAGAACGACAGCAGCCTCGGCGACTTCATCGAGGACGCCGACGCGCCGGTGGCTGTCGACGTCGTGTCGTACGCGATGATGCAGGAACAGCTCCACGACGTCCTCACCACCCTGTCCGAGCGCGAGTCGGCGGTGGTGAAGATGCGCTTCGGTCTCACCGACGGCGAGCCCAAGACGCTGGACGAGATCGGCCGTGAGTTCGGGCTCACGCGGGAGCGGATCCGACAAATCGAGTCGAAGACGCTGTCCAAGCTGCGCCACCCGAGCCGTTCACAGGCCCTGCGGGACTACCTGGACTGACGGCCTGTGAGAGAGTTCACCGACCAGTAACTTTCGGAACACCCAAAAGCCTGGGATCGTTGGGTCCGACACGAGCGTCAGCATGCAGGTGCGTGGGCTCACCACGAACTCGACGCTTCACAGCGTACTCGTTGCGAGTGGCGAGCACGGCTCGCCACCACCACCCGAGCCCCACCCCAGGCGTTTCCCACAGCTGTCCCCCATCACGAGGAGATGCACCATGCCCACCGCCGCCCGCCCCCACGACAGTGTTGTCGTGGTCGAGGCGTTGGTCGCGCGTGCCCAGGCCGAGGGACAGCTGTCCCTTGCTCAGCTTCGTAGCACCTTCGAGCAGGCCGGCATCGGACCCGACGAGGCCCGTGTGGTCCTGCGCCGGCTCACCGAGGGCGGCGTGCTCATCGTGACCGCCGAGCCTGCCGGCGAGCCCAGGGCCACCGCTCGCCGTACCCCGGCTGCCCGCCCGGCCGCCCGGCCGGGGGCGAAGCAGGCGAGCCGTCCCGTCGGGCGGACCACCGCCACCCCCTCCACTTCCGGCACCGCTGCCACCGGCATCACCGCCACCCTCACCAGCGAGGAGGTCACCCCCACCGTGACCGACAGCACCGCGACCCTCACCACAACCGACGCGACCGAGACGGAGGTCGTCGCCGAGGCGGCCGCCTCCGCCACACCCCCCGCCACACCCCCCGCCACACCCCCCACCACACCCCCCGCCGCACCCCGCGTCCGTGCCAGCCGCGCGGCGGCGAAGATGGCCGTTCCGGCAGCGGCACCGGCTGCGGCGGACGACGAGGACGACGAGAACGAGGACGGCACGCCGGCACCTGTCGTCGCCGAGGAGGACAAGCCGCTCGCACTGGACGAGCCGCCGCCCGGCATCGACCTGGTCAAGGCCTACCTGCGCGAGATCGGCCGCGTCCCGCTCCTGACCGCCGTCGAGGAGGTCGACCTCGCCAAGCGCATCGAAGCAGGCCTGTTCGCGACGGAGAAGCTGCGCCAGAACGCCGAGGGGGGCCTCAAGCTCACCCCGACGTCCAAGCGCGACCTGGCCTGGATCGTCCGCGACGGCGACAAGGCCAAGCGGCACCTGCTCGAGGCCAACCTGCGCCTCGTGGTGTCGCTGGCCAAGCGCTACCAGGGGCGTGGGCTGGACCTGCTCGACCTGGTCCAGGAGGGCAACCTCGGTCTGGTGCGCGCCGTGGAGAAGTTCGACTACGCCAAGGGCTACAAGTTCTCGACGTACGCGACCTGGTGGATCCGGCAGGCCCTGCAGCGCGCGCTGGCCGACCAGGGCCGCACCATCCGGGTGCCCGTGCACATGGCGGAGCTGATCACCAAGGTCACGCGGGTCCGCCGCGAGCTCACCCAGTCGCTCGGCCGCGACCCCTCCGCTGAGGAGATCGGCCTGCCGCTCGAGATGACGGCCGCCAAGGTCGAGGAGATCATCGCGTTCGGTCGTGACACGCTGTCCTTGCAGAGCCCGGTCGGTGACGACGAGGCGACCCTGGGCGACTTCATCACCGACACCGAGTCGGTTGACCCGGTTGCGGCGATCGAGACCCAGATGCTCCAGACGCAGCTGTCGGAGGTCCTCGGCTCCCTACCCGAGCGGTCCGCGACGGTCGTGCGGATGCGTTTCGGCCTCGACGACGGCCGCCCGCGCACCCTCGACGAGGTCGGCCGCCACCTGGGCCTGACCCGCGAGCGGATCCGCCAGATCGAGCGCGACACCCTGGCGGAGCTGCGCCTGGGCGGTCGGGCAGAGGGCCTGCGCGAGTACGTCGCCTAAGTCTGCCCTCGAGCACCCGGAGCGGATCCGTAGCTACAAGGTCCGCGCCGGGCGGCTCGGCCCCGTCTCCCAGGATGCCCTGACCCGGCTCTGGCCCGTGTACGGCGCGGACGCGCCGTACACGGTCCTGTCGGGTGGTGCGGGGCTTGTGGTGGAGATCGGGTCCGGAATGGGTGAAGCGACTGCCGCGATGGCGGCCGCGTCACCCGGGGTTGACCTGCTCGCGATCGAGGTGCACCCCGCGGGTGTCGCCGCCCTCCTGCGGCGGCTCGAGGAGCAGAACCTCACCAATGTTGTCGTCGCACGCGACGACGCCGTCGTGGTCCTGGAGGCGCTGCCGCCTTCGTCGGTGGCCGAGGTCCGCGTGTTCTTCCCCGATCCCTGGCCCAAAGCCAGGCATGGCAAGCGGCGGCTGGTGCGGCCCGACTTCGCGGGGCTGGTCGCGTCCCGGCTCGCGCCCGGCGGGCGGCTGCACCTGGCCACCGATGTTGATGCCTACGCCGAGCATGCCCTCGTGGTGCTCGCCGACGGCTGGACCGCCTCGGTCGTGGACCGTCCGGCGCACCGGCCGGTCACCCGCTTCGAGCAGCAGGGCCTGGACGCCGGCCGGAGCGTCACGGACGTCTACGCCTACCCGGTCCGAGGCTGACGGGATGCAGCCGCCCGCCGGGGCGGGTAGGACTAATGCATGACTTACGACGAGAACCCCCGCCAGAACGTCACCTTTCCCAGCAACGGCGGCACCGCCCACGGCTACCTCGCGGTGCCCGCACGTGGCTCCGGCCCCGGCGTCATCGTCATCCAGGAGTGGTGGGGCCTGACCGACCACATCGCCTCGATCGCCGACCGACTCGCCTCCGAGGGCTTCGTCGCCCTCGCCCCCGACCTGTACGGCGGCAAGACCGCCCACGACGCCGACGAGGCCGGCGCCCTGATGACCGCACTGCCTGTTGACGGCGCCGCCCGCGACCTGTCCGGCGCCGTCGACTTCCTGATCGCCGACGACCGCGTCACGTCGGCGACCGTGGGAGCCATCGGCTTCTGCATGGGTGGCGGCTTCGTGCTGTCGCTGGCCGCGCAGCAGGGCTCGCGGGTGAGCGCCGCCGTCCCGTTCTACGGCGTCGGACCGGGCACCCCGTCGACCTACACGGGGCTGACAGCAGCCGTGCAGGGGCACTACGCCGAGCAGGACGGCTTCTACCCGGTGGACCAGGCGAGGGCGCAGGAGGAGCAGATCCGCAGCGAGTCCGGGGCGCAGGTGCAGTTCCACTACTACGCCGCCGGGCATGCCTTCCACAACGACGAGAACCCCATGGGGACCTACTCCGCCGACGACGCCGCCCTCGCGTGGAACCGTGCCGTCGAGTTCCTCAAGACCAACGTGAGCTGACGCGCTCCCGGTCAGGAGTCGGCGCGCACCCAGGCGGTCGTCGACTTCTTGACCGGGGCAGGCGTCGCCTCGGGGGCAGCCACGGGCGCGGGCGGCGAGGCGGTGACTCCGGCCTGCGAGAGCCACTGGCGCTGCGTCTCCAGCTGCGCCTCGAGGTCGCCGGTCGGACGGCCGGCCTCGCGGGCCTTGCCGAGCTTGCCCTCGAGGTCCGCGACCTTCTCCTTGAGCCGCACGACGAACGGTGAGTCGGTCGTCTTGACGTGCGAGACGTCCGCGGTCGACCGGAACTTCTCCTCGACCTTGGCGAACCGGTCCTCGAAGGACTTCATGACGTCGCGCGGGACCTTGCCGGCTTCGTCCCACTTCTCCTGGAGCTGACGCAGGCGGCTCTTGCCGCCAGGCACCTCGAGCGCCTCGGCCTCGGCCAGGATCTGCTCCTTGACCTTCTGGTTGCCGGCGAACTCCTGGTCCTTCTCGGCGAAGGAGGCGCTTCGGGCCTGGAAGAACAGGTCCTGCGCACCCTTGAAGGCGTTCCACAGGGTGTCCTCGACCTCGCGGGGGGCGCGGCCGGCCGCCTTCCAGTCGGCCATGAGCGACTTGTACGCGTCGGCGGTGGCCTTCCAGTCGGTCGACGTCGACAGCTTCTCGGCGTCCTTGACCAGCTTCTGCTTGCGCTCCTGCGAGACGCTGCGCTGCTGCTCGAGGGCGCCGAAGTGCGCGGTACGGCGCTCCCCGAACCTGGCCCGCGCCGCGGCGACGCGCTCCCAGTGAACGTCGGCGGTCTTCTTGTCGACGCCGGTGATGCGCTTCCAGTCCTGTCCGAGGGTCCGCAGCCGCTCACCGGCGTCCTTCCAGTTCGAGGACGCGGCCAGCTTCTCGGCCTCGTCGGCGAGTGCTGCGAGCTTGGTGGCGTTCTCCTCCTTGGCCGCGGCGCGGGCGGCCCTGTGCTCCTCGACCGCGCTGGCGGTCTTCTCCAGCAGCCCGTCGACGCGGCGACCCAGGGCCTCGAGGTCACCGACGGCCGGGGCCGTGGGCAGGCCCGCACGCAGGCGCTCCGCGCTCGTCGCGACCTGACGGGGGTCGCCCGCCCCGCTGCGCAGGCGCTGCTCGAGCAAGGTGACCTCGGTCGCGAGCTGCTCGTAGCGCCGCACGAAGTGCGCCAGCCCCTGCTCCGGCGTACCTGCGTGCCAGGACCCCACGGCCCGCTCTCCGTCGGAGGTCTTCACGAAGACCGTCCCGTCGTCGGTGACCCGACCCCACTCGCTCATGCTCGTCCTTCGTTAGCCCGGGTTGCTGTGTGCGACACCAGTCTCGCGCACACTGGGTTGGTGATGCGTTCGGACCTGCCAGGTGTACCGGAGTCCCGCCTTCCCGACAGCATGACCGGGCAGCTCCCGGCAAGCACGCCGGCCCCTCCATGGGACTGCCGCGTCGAGGCCACCGTGTGGTGGCACCGGGCGACCCCCGCGGCCCGGGCACTGCTCCCCCCGGGGTTGCCGGCGGGCCCGAAGGTGACCGTCTGCGCCTTCGTCAGCTACCTCGGCAGCCCCGTCGGCCCCTACTCGGAGATCCTCGCCAGCCCGCAGCTGCTGGCCGGTGCCGTGCGCCGCGGCGTCCTGGCGAGGGTGCACGTCCCTTTCATCGCCGTCGACAGCCTGCCGTCGGTCCAGGGCGGGCGCTCGCACTGGTCCTTGCCCAAGACGTTGGCCACCTTCAGCGGTGGAGCCCTCGACCGGGAGGTCCGCGGCGACGGCTGGCGGGTCAGGGCCGCGGCCCGACCGGCGGGGCCGTGGCTGCCGTCGGTGGCTCGGCTGGGGTCCACCCAAGTCGACGGCACCGGCGCGGTCAGCAGCTCCGTCACCCGGTCGGTGTCCCGCGCGCGGCTGGCCCGCGTTGTCGTCGAAACCGAGAGCACCCGTGACCTGGCGGGCTGGCTGCTCCCGGGGACGCATCGCGGACTGGTGCTGCGCGGCCGGATGACCGTGGGCGCTGCCTCGCCCGATCCTCCTGCCCCATGAACCCTGTCTGTCAGGAAACAGTGACCAAAAGGTGACCCGGGTAACACGCAACTTCTTGCTGTCGTCATGCGTCCTCAAGGAGGATAACGGCAACGCAGCCGTCCTCTGGCCACCCGGCGCGCGAG
Source organism: Mycobacteriales bacterium (assembly GCA_038230355.1). Taxonomy (GTDB): domain Bacteria; phylum Actinomycetota; class Actinomycetes; order Mycobacteriales; family SCTD01; genus RYN-111. Next base: position 41,605 of record JBBRNK010000024.1, read on the forward strand.
GAGACCTCCAGCATGACCACCGCACCACCGACACCAGGCACGCCCTCCGGGGTGCGTCGCGTCCGGCAGCTGGTCCTGTTCGGGGGCCTCGCCGGTGCCGTCGCCCTCGGCGGTGGGGTCGGCTGGGCCGCTATCCACCAGAGCGGGTCCGCCTCTGCGGCGCCGGTACAGGCCGCAGCCAAGGCGCCGATCCCGGTCCCTGTCGTCAGGACCGTCGGCCAGCGCGCCGGGACGGTCCCGTGGGACCGGCCGCTGTCGGTCGCCGTCGCCGAAGGGACCTTCACGAGCGTCAGGGCGGTCGCCTCCAACGGCACCGCCCTTGACGGCGAGCTGAGCGACACCCGCTGGACCTCGGCGACGACGCTGCTTCCCGCCTCGACGTACACCGTCACGGCCACGGTGCTCGACAAGGCGGGAAAGCTGCGCAGGCTCGCCGTGTCGACACGCACGACGCCACCGTCGAAGACGCTGCACGCCGTCCTGACCCCCGGTGACGGCGACGTCGTCGGGGTCGGGATGCCGGTCATCGTGACCCTGGACCGGGCCGTGACGAGCGCCACCGACCGGGCGGCCGTCGAGCATCGCCTGGACGTCACCGCAAGCCCCGCCGTCGCCGGCGCCTGGCGCTGGATGTCGCCGACCGAGCTGCACTACCGGGGCCGGTCGTACTGGGCTGCGCACTCGACGATCAAGGTCCACGCGGACTTCCACGCACTCCACCTGTCCGACGGTGTGTGGGGCGAGGGCGTGCGAAGCACGTCGTACAGCATCGGATCGAGGGTCATCAGCACGGTCGACGTCACCGCTCACGTGATGCACGTCGTGGTCGACGGGACGCTTGTCCGGACCGTGAAGGTCAGCACCGGCCGCGAGAAGTACCCCACGCAGGGTGGCGTCCACCTGGTGCTCGAGAAGACCAAGCTGAAGGTCATGGACTCGGCGACGGTCGGCATCCCGCGTAAGAGCCCGGACGGCTACTTCGAGAAGGTGCCGAACAGCGTCCGGATCTCCTACAGCGGGGAGTTCGTGCACTCGGCCGGCTGGAGCGTGAAGGACCAGGGCGTCCGGAACGTCAGCCACGGCTGTGTCAACGTCTCCCCCGCCGACTCCGCCTTCTTCTTCGACCAGGCCAAGCGCGGAGACGTCGTCGACATCATCCACGCGTCGGCCGCGCCGAGGCTGTCCGACCCGGGCATGTCCGACTGGAACATCCCCTTCGCGAGCTGGGGCAACTAGCCCCACTGGTCGGGCTGGCAGACTCGTGGCGTGGATGTCGTCGGCGCCCTACTCGGTGTGCTCGTCGTCGTACTGACCTGGGCGAGCGTCATCACCACCCTGGTCGTGCCACGCCGGTCCCGTGACCGGATCAGCCTGGCCGTCGACCGTGCCGTGAACGCCGGCTACCGGATGGCGACGCACAAGGTCCGCAACTACCAGACCCGTGACCGGCGACTCGCCAGCCAGGCGTCGACCACGATCTTGCTGCAGCTCGCGACCTGGCTGGTGCTGTTCTACCTCGGCTTCGCCCTCGTCCTTCAGCTGTTCGACGAGGGGGGCTTCGGACACGCCTTCGCGCAGGCCGGCTCGTCGATGTTCACCCTCGGCTACGCCGCTCCCAACCGCGTGTCCCTCACCCTGATCGACTATCTGGCGGCCTCGACCGGCCTCGTGGTGGTGGCGCTCCAGATCGGCTACCTGCCGACGCTCTACTCGGCGTTCAACCGCCGCGAGACGGAGGTGACGCTGCTGGCCAGCCGGGCCGGGACGCCGGCCTGGGGACCGGAGATCTTGGCGCGGACCCGCTTCGGTTTCGGCGTCGACGACGACGGGGCCGTCATGGACGCCTTCTACCTCGGCTGGGAGCGGTGGGCCGCGGACCTGTCCGAGAGCCACACCAACTACCGGGTGCTGACCCGATTCCGCTCGCCGGCGCACCTGAGCTCCTGGCTGGTCGCACAGGTCGCGGTGCTCGACTCGGCCGCCCTCTGGATGGCCGTGTCCCCCCGCCGGGCTCCGGTGGTCGAGGCCCGCCTGTGCCTGCGGATGGGCTTCATGGCGCTGCGGTCCCTCGCCGACACCCTGGGCCTCGAGGTCGACCACGACCCTGACCCGGACACGGACCTGCAGCTCAGCTACGACGACTACCTGGCCGGCATCGCCCGGATCGCCTCGACGAGCTTTCCCATGGAGCGCACGCCCGAGCAGGCCTGGCCGGACTTTCGAGGCTGGCGGGTCAACTACGAGGCGGTCGCGTACGCCCTGATGGACCTCCTCGACGCGGTCCCCGGCCCCTGGACGGGTCCGCGCGGGACCGGTGACGCACCCATCTCACCGGTGCGGCCGGCCAACCGGACGCCGACGCCGTACCAGCCCTGAGACCCCTGGGAAGCTTCTCTCAGAAGCCTCGAAGCGGCATCCCCGAGTCACCATCTGCGGACTTGACGGCAAGCACCTGGTGCAGCTGGATCTGGCCGGTCTCGAAGCCGATCCGCGACCCGGCCAGGTAGAGCGCCCAGACCCGTGCGGTGCCGAGCCCGACCTCGGCGACGGCCTCGTCCCAGTGCGCGTCGAGGTTGTCGCACCAGGCCTGGCAGGTCAGGGCGTAGTGCTCACGCAGGTTCTCCTCGTGCCGGATCTCGAGTCCGGAGCGCTGCAGCTCCCGCACGATGCGCCCCACGCCGGGCAGCTCGCCGTCGGGGAAGACGTAGCGCGGGATGAAGCCCCGCTTGCTGATCGCCGCGGAGTGGTCGTCCGGCCGGGTGATGCAGTGGTTGAGCAGCCGCCCCCGCGGCACCAGCTTCTCAGCCAGGAAGTCCGTGTACGCCGGGAGCTGGGCGATCCCGATGTGCTCGGTGAGGCCGATGGAGCTGATGGCGTCGAACCCGGTGTCGAGGACGTCGCGGTAGTCGCTGAAACGGATGTCGACCCGGTCGGACAGGCCTCGCTCGGCGGCCTGCTTGCGACCCCACTCGGCCTGCTGCCGGCTGAGGGTGGCCGCGACGACCTCAACGCCGTAGTGCTCGGCGGCGTGCATGGCCATGCCGCCCCAACCGCAACCGACATCGAGCAGCCGCATCCCGGGCTGCAGGCCGAGCTTCTGGCAGACCAGATCGAACTTGGCGTACTGGGCCTGCTCCAGCGTCGTCGATTCCGTGGGGTAGACCGCGCAGGTGTAGGCCATCGACGGCCCGAGGACCCAACGATAGAAGGTGTTGGACACGTCGTAGTGGTGCGAGATCGCGAGGGCGTCGCGCCCCTTGGTGTGCCGACGCAGCCCGGCGAGGTAGCGCTTGGCACCGACCTCCTGCGGCGGCGGTTCGACCCAGTGCAGCGCCTTCAGGCCGAGCGACCGGAGCACCTGCATCCGCTCTGCCCAGGACAGGTCGCCCGTCTTGGTGCGGGTCAGCGCCCGCAGCAGGGTGTAGTGGTCGGGGGCGTCGACGTCGAGCTCGCCGGACACGTAGGCCCTGGCCATCCCGAGCTCACCCGGGGCGGACACGAGGTGGGACAGCGCCTTGGGCGACTGGATCCGCAAGGTGACGTCGGAGTCCGACGGTCCGGCGCTGGAGCCGTCGTAGGCCTCGAATCTGGCACGACCGGGAAGGACCGAGGCGAGGGCGTCGGCGACGGGAAGTCGGGTCATGCGTTCCTCCGTGAGTGAGCGGCGTTCTCAGCGACGTTGGACGCACTTCGCGTACAGATCGAGCAGGCGGCCATCTGGGTCGTACGTCTTCTTCAGGACGTCGTACGTCGGGCCGTTGTACAGCCTCCAGAAGTGCTCGGGCTCGTAGAAACTGGTGCTGTACAGCGACTTGCGGCCACCGAGGTCGTCGACGAGTGTCTCGATGATCCGGTTGTGGGTGGACGGGTCCTCGCCGGGCTCGAGGGCCACGGAGGACCAGAAGCCCACGTTGACGTAGAGAGTGTCCGGGTCCATCCGGTAGAGCTCCCAGACGTCCTCGGCCGAGCGCTGCTGCAGCGGGCAGAACCAGACCGGCTCGATCTCGAGCTCGCGGGCGAAGACGTCCATGAACGCCTCCAGGTTGTCGATCGGGACCTCGACGTCCTGCACGACCTCCTCGCGTTCCGGCCTTCCCTTGCGTCGGTCGTACCGGGTCTTCCAGCGGTGCTTCTGCTCGAAGGCGACGAGCTTCCACCAGATGTCGCTGCGCAGATAGCGGCGGGGGATCCACCTGCGTACGGCCGGGTTCTGGACGCCGAAGGCGCGGCTGCACCAGAACCAGTCGGTGTCCCAGCGCCACAGGTAGTCGCGGACGGTGAGCCAGTCCTCGCGGCGCTCCTGCACGGACCGGTAGTAGACGGCCATCCCGGTGTAGTCGCTCAGCAACGGCGCGCGGTCCGCCCAGCGGCCCAGGGTGACGTAGACCTCGGTCGGGCTGAACCACGTTCCGTCGACGAAGTCCGCCGGGCCGGCGCCGTCCGCCACCCCGTTTCGGCTGTGCCGGCGCATCACCGCGACGGCCTCGGCCACCGACCCGCACCGGACGTGCTCGAGGTGGACGTACGGGCGGGTGGGCTCGAGCTCGATGCGCACACGCAGCGCGTAGCCGAGCGTGCCGTAGGAGTTGGGGAAGCCGTGGAACAGGTCGGCGTTCTGCGTGCGGCTGCACGTGAGGACCTGACCATCGCCGGTGAGGATGTCCATCTCGAGGACCGACTCGTGCGGGGTGCCGTTACGAAAGCTCGAGCTCTCGATGCCCAGCCCGGTCACGGCCCCACCGAGCGTGATGGTCTTGAGCTGCGGCACGACCAACGGCATCTGTCCCGAGGGCAGGGTGGCATCGACCAGGGCCTCGTACGTCGTCATCCCCAACACGTCCGCCACGCCGTCCTCCACCCCGAGGACGCCGCTGAAGGCGCTGACGTCGAGACGCTGGGAGGGTCCGCTGCGGGTCCGGAACAGGTTGGAGGTCTTCTTGCCCAGCCGGATCGGCGCGCCGACAGGCAGCGCGGCGAGCTGTCCCCTCAGCTCGGCCACGGCTGCGTCATAGTCGGCGCGCGTCGGCACGTGGTGAGCCTAGCCCGGTCCGATCTTGCTGCCCACACACTCACGCCGGACGAACCACGGGCGCAACGCGGACCCACCGCTCGGGCAACTCGCGCTGCGAGATGACAGGATGTTGGCGTGGAACTCTGGGGGAGCAACGTCGCGGAGCAACTCGACGTCGAAGACGTCAGCATCGAGGAGGCCGCGGTCGAGCTGGGGATGTCCCCGACCGCCGTGATCCACCTGCTGGAGTGCGGTCGCCTGCCGTCCCACCTGGGCGCCGACGGCCGTCGGCGCCGGGTCCTGTCGGCCGACCTCGAGATCCACCGTGAGGTGCGCTTCAACGCCCAGCAGCGCCGCGTGCAGGAGCGTCGCGCGCGTGCGTGGGCCGAGCCCGAGGCCGACGAGCTCGTCAGCTGACGCGGCGTGACCTCCGACCGCAGAGCTGACGCGGAGCGGGTTCTCCGGGCCCTCGCCGGACCGGCCGCGGTCCTGCGCGAGGACCAGTGGACCGCTATCTCGGCGCTCGTCGAGGACCGCCGACGGGCCCTCGTGGTGCAGCGGACCGGGTGGGGGAAGTCGGCCGTGTACTTCGTCGCGACGGCCCTGCTGCGGGCTTGCGGCGCCGGCCCGACGGTCATCGTCAGCCCGCTGCTCGCCCTGATGCGCAACCAGGTTGCGGCTGCGCAGCGCGCGGGCATCACGGCCGTGACGGTCAACTCCAGCAACCTCGAGCAGTGGCAAGGCGTGTACGACGACATCGCCGCCGGGCGCGCCGACGTGCTGCTGGTCAGTCCCGAGCGGCTCAACAACCCGGGCTTTCGCGACGAAGTCCTGCCGCAGCTGGCCGCGACGGCCGGGCTGGTCGTCATCGACGAGGCGCACTGCATCAGCGACTGGGGGCACGACTTCCGTCCCGACTACCGCCGGATCAGGACGCTGCTCGGCGAGCTCCCCCAGGGCGTGCCGGTGCTCGCGACCACAGCCACCGCCAATGCGCGCGTCGTCACGGACGTCGCGTCCCAGCTCGGCCACGACACGCTCGTCCTGCGGGGTGGACTCGAGCGCGAGTCCTTGCACCTGTCGGTCGCGGTCCTACCCGACGCTGCCCACCGGTTGGCCTGGCTCGCCGACTTCCTCGGGCAGGTTCTAGGGAGCGGGATCGTCTACACGCTCACCGTCGCCGCCACGGAGGAGGTGGCCGGGTTCCTGCGCTCCCAGGGGGTGTCGGCGGTCGCGTACAGCGGCAAGAGCGACGACGCGGAGCGCAGGCAAGCCGAGGACGACCTGCTCGCCAACCGGGTCAAGGCCCTGGTCGCCACGTCCGCGCTGGGGATGGGGTTCGACAAGCCCGACCTGGGGTTCGTCGTGCACCTCGGCGCACCGGGCTCCCCCATCGCCTACTACCAGCAGGTCGGCCGTGCCGGCCGTGGCGTCGAGCGGGCCGAGGTGGTGCTGCTGCCCGGCCGCGAGGACGAGGCGATCTGGGCGTACTTCGCCTCGCTCGGCTTCCCGCCGGAGGACCAGGTCCGGACCGTCCTGGCAGCCCTGACGGGGGTGACCCTGTCGACGGCGGCCCTCGAGCCTCGGGTGGAGCTCCGCCGTACCCGGCTCGAGTCCATGCTCAAGGTTCTCGACGTCGACGGGGCGGTGCGCCGCGTCAAGGGCGGCTGGACTGCGACCGGACAGCCCTGGGCGTACGACGCAGATCGCTACGCCCAGGTGAGCGCCGACCGGGCCGCGGAGCAGCAGGCCATGCGCGACTACGTCACCACGACGGGGTGCCGCATGCAGTTCCTGCGCGGTCAGCTCGACGACCCGGGTGCCGCGCCCTGCGGGCGGTGCGACCGGTGCCTCGGTACGGCCGTCAGCCTCGAGGTCTCCGTCGCTGCCCTCGACGCGGCCCAGGCTGCCCTGGGGCGGCCGGGTGTCGTCCTTTTGCCACGTGCGATGTGGCCGACCGCCATGAAGGAGCTCGGTGTCGGTGGCAGGATCGCCCCCGGCGAACGTGCCGAGGCCGGCCGGGCACTCGGGAGGCTGTCGGACATCGGCTGGGGCACGCGCCTGCGGGCGCTGCTCTCCGCGCCGGACCAACCGGTCCCCGACGACGTCGTCGCCGCTGTCGTCACGGTCCTGGCCGGCTGGCGGTGGGCCGAGCGCCCCACGCTGGTGGCTGCCGTGCCGTCGGCCTCCCACCCACAGCTCGTCGACTCACTCGCCGCCCGGCTCGCCCAGGTGGGCCGGCTCGGCCCCCTCGGGACGCTCACGGCGCTGCAACCCACGGCCGGCGGCCGGTCCAACAGCGCCCAGCGGCTCCGTGCCGTACACGGCGCCTTCGCGGTGCCCACCGGCTGGGAGCTGGACGGTCAGGTGGTCCTGCTCGTCGATGACCGAAGCGACACCGGCTGGACGCTGACGGAGGCCGCGCGGGTCCTGCGCCACGCCGGTGCCAGCGCCGTCCTGCCCCTGGTCCTCGCCCTCGACGGGTGATCGGTAGATTAGTCCCATGGCCACGTCGAGGACGACCGCGAACAAGGGCAACACCGGCGTGATCCTGGCCGCCGTTCTCGGCATCGTGGTCTATGCGGTCGGGACCTTCGTCGCGGTCGAGGCTGCCGGGGGGACCAAGATCGAGCCGACCTACAGCAACACGCCCAACGGGGTCACCGTCGGAGCCCCCGGCTTCAAGTGATCGACCTTCGGGCGTGGCGTGACCGCACCGTCGTCATCACCGGGGGCAACTCAGGCATCGGCCTGCAGGCCGCGCTCGCCCTCAAGGCCGCCGGAGCCGAGGTGGTCCTGGCCTGCCGGGACACGACCCGTGCCGCGGCCGTGGCCCAGGGCATGGCGGTCCGCGAGCTCGACCTCGCCGACCTCGACAGCGTCGCGGCTTTCGCCGAGCGCACCGACCGCGTCGACGCCCTGGTCTGCAACGCCGGCGTCATGGGTGGCCCGCTGCTCGGCACCGTGCAGGGCCATGAGCGGCAGATGGGTACCAACCACCTCGGCCACGCGGCGCTGGTGGCCCGACTGTTCCCGTTGCTGGAGCAGGCCGGCGGCCGGGTCGTGCTGGTGAGCAGCATCGCCGCCCGGGGTGGTTCGCTCGGCCCTGAGCTGACGGTCGACGACCTGATCAGCCCACCGGCGTACCTGCCGCAGAAGGTCTACGCGAACACCAAGCAAGCCAACCTGCTGTTCGCGCAGGAGCTGCACCGGCGAGTCGGCGATCGGGTCGCCAGCGTCGCCTGCCACCCTGGCGTGAGCTGGACCAACCTGTTCCTCCGGCAGCTCCAGGACGACGGCCGGGGCTGGCTGGTGCCCGCCGCGAAGGTCCTTGGCCCGATCTTCCTGCAGCCCGCCAAAGCCGGCGCCCAACCGACGCTGCGCGCCCTGCTCGAGCCGAGCGGCTCCTTCATCGGGCCGAAGCGGTTCAACCAGGCCCGTGGACCGGCCGAGGTGCTCGACGTCTACACGACCGGCTCGGACCCGGTGACGGCAGCCCGGCTGTGGGAGGTCACCGAGCAGGTCCTGCAGATCCCACTGCCGCACTGAGGAAGTCCCCGGCTGGGACGCGCGGCTGGGGATACACCTGGGGACAACGGGTGGACAACCTCGGGAAAACAGGGGACCAACAGGGCAGGTCCTGTGGACATCTTGTTGACAACAAATCCCTTGTTCCCAGGGCTTGACGGCCGGTCCCCAGCGCGCGAACCTCTGTCGCGTCACCAGGAACGAGGGCCGCGCGGGAGTTCGCTTCCGCACCGAGCGCACCGGGCAACCGGCACGTCAGGCAGGACTGAGCGACCGGTGGCCGGGACGGAAAGGCAAGCCCGCCGAGCAATCGGCAGGCTGTGCAGCCGGACCGACCGGGAAGCCCGCGCACGATTCCCTCGGGAGCCGAGCCGACCGACCGGGACCCGCTCTGCGAGGCGCACGACGACCGAGCAATCGGATGTCGGTGCACCGAAGAGCGTCGAGGCCCCTCCATCTCATACATGGAGGGGCCTCGTTCCATTCTCGGGCACGCCCAGGCGAGGACCGCGGCGCGACACGCGGGCCGTCAGGTCCTGACCAGCATCTTTCCCGTTTTGGCGCCGCTGAGCAGGCCGACGAATGCCGACGGGGCGTTCTCGAGCCCGTCGACGACGGTCTCACGGGCCCGGAGGCTGCCGTTGGCGAGCGCCGGGCCGACCTCGGCGAGGAACTCCGCCTGGTGTAGCGCCTGGTCGCTGGCGAGGAAGCCCTCGATGCGCAGCCGCTTGCTGATCACCCGCGGCACCGGAGACGAACACGGTCTCCCCCGGCTGCATCGCGGCGACCTTGACCAGCCCTGCATGTGCAGGACGTGGTCCCCGACCTGGTGGGTCGCGGCGCGCAAACTAACGACCTCGCCGACCGCTCCGCCCTCCAGCGCAGCACCGAGCTGGAACGGCGGGATGTAGGAAGCGGTGTCGTTCATCCGGCCCCGCATGTAGGGGTCGACCGACATCCAGAGGTTGCGGACGGTGCGATGCCCCCTATGGGCGCTGTCACACGCCGGATGCGGCACTGTTTCACCACGTGGGACGCAAAGTGCGGCAGACTGACATGGGCACCGCCAACGGGGTGGTGCGCGAGAGCAGATCGGGAGGTGCGCGGTGCCTCGTGCGCGCGCATCGAAAGCCAGCCAACCCGTCGGCGACGGGCCGTCCGTCCTGATCATCTCCGCCGCCATGGGCGCCGGTCACGACGGTGTCGCCTACGAGCTCCAGCGCCGCCTGCACGCCCGTGGCGCGCACGCCAAGGTCTACGACTACCTCGAGATGCTCCCCGGCCGGATGGGCCCGTTCTACCGCTCCTTCTACGCCGGGCAGCTCAAGTACGCCCCCAGCTCCTACGAGTGGCTCTACGGCCGGATCGACCGCGGTGTCCTCGCGCCGATCGCCCGCTGGCTCGGTCAGCAGGGCAAGTACCGCGTCCGCAAGATCGCCCAGGGCTACGACGTGGTGATCTCGACGTACCCGCTGGGGTGCCAGGCGACGGGCGCGCTGCGCAAGCAGGGCAAGCTCGCCATCCCGGCCGTCGGCTTCCTCACCGACGTCGACGTGCACGGCCTGTGGCTGCACAAGGGCATCGACAAGAACCTCACCGTCTGGCACGGCAGCGCCCTCGAGGCGACCGACCGGGTCGGGGTGCCGTCGCAGGCCGTCGGTCCGGTCCTGCCCGACGCGTTCATGACTCCCTCGACGCGCCTGGAGCGCACCGAGGGCCGCGCCCTCATGGGCGTCAACGGTCACGAGAACGTCGTCCTGGTGGTCGCCGGGTCGTGGGGGGTCGGCAACATCGCCGCCACTGCCCGCGCGATCCGCGATGCGGGGGCCGGCGTGCCGGTCGTGCTGTGTGGACACAACGAGGACCTGCTCCGGGAGCTCGACGAGACCGAGGGGGTCATCGCGCTCGGCTGGACCAAGGAGGTCCGCCGGCTGCTGGCAGCCTCCGACGTGATCGTCCACAACGCCGGTGGCCTGTCCTGCCTCGAGGGCTTCGCGGTCGGCGTGCCCGTCATCGGCTACGCCTGCCTGCCCGGCCACGGCCACCGCAACTCCCTCGCCATGCAGCTGGCCGGAGTCGCTGCCGACGCCGACACCGTCGAGGAGCTGATCTTCCAGATCCGCCGGCTGGCCGGTACGACCGAGGGCGCCGAGATGGTGCGGCGGGCCCGCGACCTGTTCCTGACCGACCCGACCGACGAGCTGCTCGAGCTCGCTCTCGCCCCAGTCTCGATGCCGGTCCGCAGCGCTGCGCGCACCTGGACGACCAGGGTGGCGGCCGTCACCGTCGCGGTCCCGGCCACGCTGGGCGGGCTGTCGTTCGGGGTCGCGCAGGCCACCCAGCACGCCAGCCTCGGTGTCGCCGAGGGCAACGCAGGCGTCTACGTCGCCGCGCTCGTGGACCACACCCAGGCCAGCACCCCCTCCGTCGTGCGCTCGCTCCGGTCGTACGGCGTGTCGGCGGCTATCGGTGTCGGGACCGCGGCGCCGACCCCCACCGACGTGCACGCCCTGGTGGTGGCAGGTGTGACGGTCGTCGGCACCGACGAGGGCCTGCGCAGCCGCAACCCGCGCCGGCTCCGCGACACGATGACGGCCGCCGCCGCGGCGGTCGCGGCCACCGATGAGCGAGCCCCCAAGGTCGTCTGCCTGCGCACCCCTGGCCTGGTCGAGAAGATCACAGCCTGGGAGCACGGTGTCCAGCTCGCCCTGCCGCGGCGGGTCCTACCGGGGGGTCAGCTGCCCACGGCCGTCCGCGACGGCGACGAGATCGTGCTCGACGAACGCGGCCGGACCGCCGGCCAGGTCGAGCAGGACCTCGCGTCGCTGTCGTCCTTCGTCGCCGGCCACAGCCTGCCCCAGCAGCCCATGCGGGCTCTGTGGCGCAGCGTCTGACTACCTGATGCTGGGCCGGCTGCTGCTCGTCGGCGGGCTGGCATCGGCAGCCGTCCAGGCTGCTCCGCTGGCGACCTTCCTGCCGGCCACCAAACGGATGTTCCCCACCCTCAACGGCCAGGGCCGGCGGGGTCATGTGGCGTTGACCTTCGACGACGGACCCGACGAGCAGAGCACCCCACGGTTCCTCGCCCTGCTCGAGCAGCTCGACGTGCAGGCGACGTTCTTCCTGCTCGGGCAGATGTGCGAGCGCTACCCGTCGCTGGCCCAGCGGATCGTCGACGGTGGCCACGAGGTGGCCGTCCACTCCTGGGACCACCGCAACCACCTGCGCAACCCACCCGGTCGGCGCACCGCGGACCAGCTCGCACGGACCGCGGAGATCATCGAGGCGCAGAGCGGGGTCCGCCCGGTGTGGTTCCGTCCGCCGTACGGGGCGCTGACGACCGCCGACGTCGTCGCCGCTCGCGCCCTTGGATTGCAGACGGTCCTGTGGACTGCCTGGGGCCAGGACTGGCAGCGCACCTGCACGCCCGCGTCGGTGTTGCGTGAGGTCACCTCCGGGGTGGTCGACGGCGGGACGGTGCTGCTGCACGACTCCGACTGCACCTCCGAGCCCGGCTCGTGGCGGGCCACCCTCAAAGCGCTGCCGATGCTCGTGGACTGGTGCCGCGAGCGCGGCCTCGACGTGGGTACCGTCGGAGCGCACGGCCTCACCTCATGAGCACCGTCGCCGGCGCGGTCGCCGCGGCCCTCGGGGCGGCCACGCTGTTCGGGCTCGCCTCGGCGCTGCAGCACCAGCAGGCCAACGAGGTCGAGGCCTCGGTCAGCCCTGGCCTGCTCGTCACCCTCGCCAAACGGCCGCTGTGGGTCCTTGGCGGGGTCGTCGACCTCGGCGCCGTCGCCCTGCAGGCCGTCGCCCTCGGCCTGGGTGCTGTCGCGCTGGTCCAGACGCTTTTGGTCGCCGGCCTGCCGCTCGCCGTCGTCCTGTCGGCGCTGCTCGAGCACCGCCGCCCCCATCGGCACGAGGTCGTCGGGCTGGTGCTGTGCTCGGTCGGGCTGGCCCTGCTCGCACCGGCGCTGTCGTCCACGCCCTCGGGCAGGGAACCGACCCGTTCTGCGGCGTTCGTAGCTGGCGGCGTCGTCGCCGCCCTGGTGCTTGCGCTTCTCGCCCTGCGGACCCGACCGCGTTTCGGGGGCGTTCTGGCCGGCGCGGCCGCCGGCGCCGTCATCGGCTCGGGCTCGGTGCTGCTCGCCGTCGCCGCGGGCCGCTTCGGCGACTGGTCCGCACTGTTCGGGTCCTTGGCCGTCTACGGCGCCGCTGCCGTCGGTGGAATCGGGCTGCTGCTGGCGCAGGTCGCCTTCCAGACCGGGGCGTTGGGCGCCCCGCTCGCCTCGCTGTCCGTCGTCGAACCCGTCATCGCCGTCATCCTCGCCGTGACCGTCCTGCACGAGACGCTGCCCGCCTCGGCCGGCGCCCGTACGGCGGCGGCGGCGGGCGCCATGCTCGCGGTGAGTGGGGTCCTGTCCCTGTGCCGACCCGAGCCCTCCGACGGAGGCGTCGATGCGGAGTGCGGCTCCTTCGAGCGGACCGAGGGGGCCACCTCGACGGACGTGTAACACCCCGGGTCGGCTGGGACGCTAAGCCTTTACAGTCGATACGCCAGGCAGAGAAGCTAGGGTCGGGCGTCGCGAACGAAGGCGTCGACCTCCGGTCCTAACGCGAAGATGCCCACACCTGTCCCCAGCGAGCGGTGGCCGTGTCGAGGTTGCCTGCGTTCCCCGTCGAATCCTGCCATTAGGAAGGCCGCTGAGGTAGACCCTGGTGAAGCGCGGTGACCCGCGCATCCATGCCGTCCAGGTTTATCGACCAGGTGTGACAACGGGGACGTGCTGTCCGGCGGCAACGGCTACCGTCCCGCGTCTGCCGCCGTCGGCCTCCTGAGGCTCGCGTTCTTTGCGCCGCAGCAGCACCGCCGAGACCGCGAGCGCGACGACCAGCCCGGCCAGCACCCCGATCTCGATCACCGACCGCTCGAAGGCATCGGGGTCCTTGCTCACCTGCGCGGCGGCCTCGACCGACAGCACCACGATCTCCTTGATCGCCGCCAGCACGCCGACCAGCAGGAAAGGCTCGACCAGGACCTGCCTCTCCTTCAGCGTGAGCCGCACGGCGTACAGCAGCTCGACAAAAATGAAGACCAGCAGCAGCGTATCGAGCACGTGCAGGACGCCCTCGGTGTCCTTGTCGCCGACGCTGGTGAGCAGGTCGCGGCCGGCCACGAACAGCAGTCCCCCGGCCGCCACGATGAGGATCGCGGCGATTCCGGCGTACAGCGAGTCCTCAGCCAGCGTAAGGGCCTTGTCGGTGAGCCTGACCCGCTCCGGGTTGTCCGCGACCTCGTCCGCCATGCCGATGATCTTGCCCCGTCGCCGCCGCCCCGAACCCGGTTGGCAGACTCGTCCTCGCGAGTTCCCGACGCTACGCCAGGGGTGCCGTCACACGGCTGCGAAGGGCGCTGCGCAGCCTGGGTGGTAGCGCCGCGTCATCGCGGCTATCGACCCGGCCAGTTGTCAGACGCGAACGTCGGAGATGAAGTTCTCCAGGCCACGGAAGTCGTCGACGTTGCGCGTGTACAGGGTGGCGCCGTGTACGTGTGCGGTTGCCGCAATGAGTAGGTCCATCGTGCGGGCTCGAGGCTGACGGCCCGAGGCGGCGATGTGGGCGGCGAAC
>JBBRNK010000025.1:0-51612 GCA_038230355.1 Mycobacteriales bacterium
GGGCGACTCTGCAGTCCAGCGCGTCTGACCCAACCCCGATGGTCAGCCCTTCGGACAAGTCACTAACCCAGCCCGCCGCAGCCGAGATTACGCCCCCAAGAACGAGGGTCAAGCGCGCCTCTTGACACAGAGGGGAGCCGCCACCCATGATTATTTCGAGGAGCCGGCAGACCGACACGGTCCGGCTCGAACGAGCCGTCATGCACCCCGGGCGAGGCTTACTGCCCCACTCGAGAGCACCTGACTGCGGCCTTCAAATTCAGGAAAGGACGGCAGCGAGCAGACCGCCGCCGACGGGCAGCAGGGCCGGTACCAGGCGCTCGTCATCGCGGACCTGCCTTCCGAGCTCGCGCAGGGCCACGGTCTCGGCGTCGCGGGCGGACGGGTCCGGGACCCGGCCTTCCCCGAGAGCCCCGGCGAACACGACCAGGCCACCGGGCCGCAGCAACCGCACCGCCGCCTCGAGGTAGTGCACGTTCTCGGTCGGCAGGGCGTCGCAGAAGACCAGGTCGTAGGCGCGGTCGGACAACCGGGGGAGCACCTCGTGCGCCCGACCGGCTATCAGTCGAACCCGACCGGAGCCGTACCCGGCCTCGGTGAGGGACTGCTTGGCCAGTCGCTGGTGCTCGGAGTCCGGATCGACAGAGGTGAGGACGCCGTCGGGCCGCATTCCCCGCATCAGCCATAGCCCGGAGACGCCCGCTCCGGTGCCGAGCTCCACGACGGCCTTGGCACCGCTGGCCGCTGCCAGCAGGCGCAGGGTCGAGCCGGTGACCGCGTCGACGCACGGCACCCCGACCTCCGCGGCCCGGGACCGGGCGGCGGTCAGGGCTGCGTCCTCGGGGAGCCAGGAGTCCAGCCAGCCGTGCAGCGCGTTGCCGTCCATGCACAAAACCTACTGCCGCCGGTGCACGGCGGGCGGGAACGGCCGGGCGCAGCGCCGCGTTGGGAGGACTGACAGGTGTTTCCCAGGCTGCGGAGGCAGACTTTCTCCATGAGCTCGGTCGAGCAGGTGCCGTTGACAGAGGAGTGGACTCCTCCCACGTGGGACGAGGTCGTGCGGGACCACTCCGCCCGCGTCTACCGCCTTGCCTACCGCCTGACGGGTAACCGGCACGACGCGGAGGACCTCACGCAGGAGGTCTTCGTACGGGTGTTCCGGAGCCTGTCCAGCTACACCCCTGGCACCTTCGAGGGGTGGCTGCACCGCATCACCACCAACCTGTTCCTGGACATGGTCCGCCGCAAGGCGCGGATCCGGTTCGACGCCCTCCCCGACGATGCCGAGCGCATCCCCGGCCGCGAGCTCAGTCCCCAGCAGGCCTATGACGACGCCCACTTCGACGGCGACATCCAGGCGGCCCTGGACGCCCTCCCGCCGGACTTCCGGGCTGCCGTCGTCCTGTGCGACCTCGAGGGACTTGCCTACGACGAGATCGCCGACGCCCTGGGCATCAAGATCGGCACCGTGCGGAGCCGGATTCATCGCGGCCGCTCGCAGCTCCGGGCGGCGCTGGCCCACCGGGCGCCTCCGCGCTCGTCCGGACCGCTGTCGGCGGGTCCGTCGGCGGCGATGGCATGACGGCTCACCTCGGCGCGGCGGTTACGGCGTTCGTCGACGGCGAGCTCGCCGATGGACCGCGCGAGGAGGTCCTCGGCCACCTGACCCACTGCCTGCCGTGCCGTGCGGAGGTCGAGGTCCTGCGACGGCTCAAGCAGGTGCTTCGGGCCGAAGCACCTGCGGTGCCGTTCGACCTGTCCGCCCGGCTGCTGTCGACCGCTGCGCTCGCGGAGGTCGTTCCCGTCTGCGAGGACCCCTCCAGTCGGCCCGCCGAGCGCGCAGTGCGCCGGGGGCACGGCAGCCGTCGGTCGCACTCCCGGCTGCGTCGTACCGCGGTGAGCGGAGCCCTGGTCGCGATGGGGCTAGGCGGTGCGCTCAGCGTCGCCGGGCCGCCCCCGCGCGGGCCGGTTGCGCCGGTCGACCCGACCAACGCCGGCTTCGTGCTGGACCACGGAGCCACCTCCCAGGAGGTTCCCTTCACCGAAATCGACGTGTCGAGCGTGTCGAGCGTCCCGAGGACCGCCTCGCCGTCGCGACGGGCCCACCGATGACGGTGCGGTGAGCAGGCTCCGCCTGCTGTTGCTGGTCGCCGGCCTGGGTGCGCTGATGATCAGCTGCCCCGTCTCGGCCCTCGTCACCCCCGGTCCGAAAGCTGACGCCCTGCCCACGGCCACCCCGGTCAACCCGGCTCTGACCTTGCTGGAGTCGGCCGTCACAGCCGCCCGGGTACGCACCTGGAGCGGTACCCAGCACGTCGTCACCACCCGCTCGGGCGAGCCGCACCTCGCGGTCCTGCAGGTCCGCCACACCCCCGGGGAGGGCAGCACCGTCCAGGTGCTCTCCTCGGAAGCCGCTGCCCTCGCCCCGGACGTACTCGACCAGAGCCTGCTGTCGCTGCTGGCCTCGCACTACGACCTGAGAATGGCCGGCGCAGGCGCCTGTGCCGGGCACCGCGCCCGGGTCGTCGAGGCCCTCCGGCCAGGGCAGAGCGGGCCGATGGCTCTGGCGGGCCGCTTCTGGGTCGACGACGCGACCGGGCTGGTGCTGCGCCGGGACGTCCTGGACGACGGTGGACTCGTCGTGCGAAGCAGCGCGTTCGTCTCGCTCACGGTGGGGTCCCGCGACGCCGTGCCCGTGTCCTTCTGGGCAGCCCCACCCATGGCGGGGGTCATGCACGCGACCGGGCAGCGCCTGGACGACACGGGAGTGCAGGTCCTCGTGGCGCAGGGCTGGCCGATCAGCCGCGACCTCCCTGCGGGCATGGACATGTTCGAGGCGCGGATGCACGACAGCGCACTGGGTGACGTCCTGCAGCTTTCCTACAGCGACGGTCTGTCGACGTTGTCCCTGTTCGTCCAGAAGGGCGAGCTGCCGTCGGTGACGCCGGGCATCCCGCAGTCCCTGGGTGGTCAGGTCTGGGTGTCGCCGGGGACGACCGAACGGGTCGTGTGGTCCGGTGGCGGACGGACCTGGACGCTCGTGTCGGACGCCCCTGACGCGACGGTCCAGAGCGCGGTCCTGGCGCTCCCACACGCACCCGCTGAGCAGGACGACGGGATGTTTGCCCGCACCTGGCGGGGCATGTCCAGGGTAGGTGCGTGGCTGAACCCGTTCGACTAGGCGCACACTGGTACCCAACAGCTTCCGGAGGACCTCCCTGTGCCCGACCAGCCCGACCCCTGGTGGTCGCAGTCCGACGTCTACGCCAGCCCGCAGGCCGAACCCCCCCTGTACGGCGCAGCCGCCCCTGAGACACCTGTCCCGGCGGCGTCAGCCTCGTCCTGGGACGCCCCGACGGGTGCCATGGCCTGGGGCTACCCGACGGAACGGATCGGCGCGAGCGGGGCCGTCCCCGAGTCCCGGGGAAGAGCCCGGCTCGCCGCCGCGGTGCTGGCCACCGCGTTGGTGGCCGGTGGGGCCGGCGGCTACCTCGGCTACCGGGGCGCCCGGTCCGACAACGCAGCGGGCCCGGGTGTGCGCGAGCCGGCCGCGACCCTCGCAACCTCTGCCCCCGCTGCCCCGTCGACCGCCTCCACCCTGACCAGCCGGCCGGCCAACTCGGTCGCCGGCATCGCGGCCCGCGTGCTCAAGAGCGTCGTCAGCATCTCCGTCGAGTCCGGGACGAGTGGAGGGACCGGCTCGGGCGTGGTGCTGTTGCGTGAGGGCTACGTGCTCACCAACAACCACGTCGTCGCCGACGCCGCCAACGGTGGCGGGAAGATCACGGTGTCGTTCAACGGCACCGGCCAGCAGGACCTGCCCGCGTCGATCGTCGGCCGCGACCCCGAGACCGACCTCGCCGTCATCAAGGTCCGGAGCGGGCACGCCCTCACCCCGGCCACCCTCGGCTCGTCGAGCGACCTGGTCGTGGGTGACCCCGTCCTCGCGATCGGGTCGCCGCTCGGCCTCGCCGGTACCGTCACGTCCGGCATCATCAGTGCCCTCAACCGCACCGTACGGGTGCCGAGCGAGAAGGCCTCCGCGCCGGCAACGCCGCTGTTCAACGCGATCCAGACCGACGCGGCCATCAACCCCGGCAACTCAGGGGGTGCCCTGGTCGACAGCGCCGGCCGCGTGATCGGGATCAACTCCGCCATCGCGACGCTGGGCAGCTCCGGTGTCGACGCCCAGACCGGCAGCATCGGGGTCGGCTTCGCGATCCCGGTCGACGAGGCTCGCTCGATCGCGGAGCAGCTGATCCGCACCGGTCGTGCCACCCACCCCGCGATCGGTGTCTCCGCCGCGACCGTGGGGGCCGATGGCGGCGCCACCCGCGGAGCACAGCTGTCCAGCGTGCTACCGGGCGGGTCGGCCCAGAAGGCGGGCCTTCAGTCCGGAGACGTCATCACCAAGCTCAACGACAAGGCGGTGGAGAGCGTCGACCAGTTGATCGTGGCCCTGCGGACCTTCCAGGTCGGGGACATGATCACCGTGTCCTACCTGCGCGGCGGCGCCCCCAGGACCGCCATGCTCGTCCTGCAGGACAAGAAGAGCTGACGCCTCGGACGACCTGACGCCGGGCCGTAGGCTGCAAGCAGAGAGCGGGAGGTGCGCGGTGTTCGGAGGACTGGGTTGGCCGGAGGCAGCCGTGCTCTTGCTGCTCGGGCTGTTCGTTTTCGGACCGGAGCGGCTGCCGACGATCGCCCAGGAGGCCGGACGTACGCTGCGCAAGCTCCGGGTCTACCTCAAGGGCATGAGCGAGGAGCTCAAGGCCGAGCTCGGACCTGAGGTCGGCAGTCTGGACCTCAGGTCGCTGGACCCCAAGGAGTTCGTCCGCAAGCACCTGTTCGAGGACGAGGAGGAGCAGGCCGTTGCGGAGCCGGTCGCCGCCCGGGTCCGTCTGCTGCCGGGCGAGGCCGCGCCCTGGGACCCCGACACCACCTGATCCGGTTCCGGCCGGCCCTCGGGCTCGTCGTGGCCGAGGTGACGAACAGCGCCGATGACAATCAGCGTTAACCGGACGTCCACTGCACCGAAACCCCACCGCTCTTCCCTTGGCAGCAGGCACGCGCAATAGTGCCGGGCATGAGCGCTGAGGGAACGTCTCCGGTCCTGCCCGCCCCCACCCGCCGTACGCTGCTGAAGGGTGCCGCTCTCGGTGCCGCCTTCGCGGTCGCACCGGTCCGGCTGTTCGACGCGGTCGCGGCGGCGGAACCGGCCCGAAACGGCATTTTCGGCTATGGCGTCGCGAGCGGCGACCCGCTGGCGGATGCCGTGGTGCTCTGGACGAGAGCCACGCCACCGAGCCGGGACGGTGGACCGGTCGCTGCGCCTGGCAGCGGCCTGGGGCAGCCGCTGCTGGTGCAGTGGGAGCTCGCTGCGGACGAGGACTTCGAGCAGGTCGTCGCCCGCGGTCACGTGCGCACCAGCGCGGCGAGCGACCACACGGTGAAGGTGGACGTGCAGGGGCTGCGGCCGTACACGCGGTACTGGTACCGCTTCCGCGCCCAAGGCCAGACCAGCCCGGTCGGACGCACCCAGACCGCTCCGGACGTCGCCGGCGAGGTGCGGGCACTGCGGCTCGCTCTGGTGTCCTGCAGCAACTACACGGGTGGGTACTTCGGCGCCTACCGCGCGATCGCCCGGCGCGACGACCTCGACTTCGTCCTGCACGTCGGTGACTACATCTACGAGTACCCCAACGCCAAGGGCGGCCCGGACGGCCGGTACGGGCCGGACACGCTGATCGGCACCCGCGACGCGCAGCCGGCGACCGAGCCGATCGACCTGGCGGGCTACCGGCTGCGGCACGCCCTGCACAAGGCCGACCCGGACTGTGCCGCCGCCCACCGGCAACACCCCTGGATCACGATCTTCGACGACCACGAGGTGGCCAACAACGCCTGGGCGGACGGCGCCGAGAACCACACGTCGCCGGATGAGGGCGGCTTTGAACAGCGGAGGCAGCAGGCTTACCAGGCCTACCTCGAGTGGATGCCGTTCCGGCTGCCGACGCAGGACGTGCCGCACGTAGGCACCCGCTTCTTCCGTCGCTTCACCTTCGGCGCGCTTGGCGACTTGTCGGTGTTGGAGACGCGGCAGAACCGGAGCCGCCAGGTCGAGTTCGGCACCACGAAGGGCGGCGGTTTCATCCCCGACATCGCCCCCCTGGCCCCGCAGCTCACCGACCCCACCCGACACCTGCCGGAGCCGGCGCAGCTCAGCTGGCTCGAGGACGGGCTGTCGGAGGCCGCACCCTGGCATCTGGTCGGCAACCAGGTGGTTTTCGCGCCGGTGCGGTTCCCGGGGGCGCTGTTCGGGTCACCGGTGCCGATCCTCAACTCCGACCAGTGGGACGGGTACCAGGCCGACCAGGCGCAGCTCGTCGCCCACCTCGGCGGCCGACCGGAGGCAGCGGGTACGGCGGTGTTCCTCACCGGCGACATCCACTCTTCGTGGGCGACGGAGGTGCCACGCGACCGGGCCAGCTACAGCTCGGACGGGGCGAGCGTCGGGGTCGAGTTCGTCTGCCCGTCGGTGACCAGTGACGGCTTCTACGAGATCGCAGCCGGGGGGACTCCCACTGCGGCGAATACGGCGGCCGCGGCTGGTGGGGCTCGCTTCGCCACCGGCGCGGTCAAGGCGACGAACCCGTGGGTGAAGTACCTCGACGGCGTGGGTCACGGCTTCACGCTCGTCGATGTCACCCGGGCCAGGGTCCAGGCAGACTTCTACCTGACTCCGGCGCCGACCGCCGAACGTCCCGACCCGCGTACCGACCCCACCGTGGTGCCGACCCTGGCAATCAGCGTCCAGACTCTCGCCGGCACCGCCAAGCTGGTACCGGCGGCGACTGCGATCGGAGCCCGTGTCGACCAGCCTACGACCCTGACCCGGGTGCGTCCGTAGGCAGATCCGGTCGGGTTACTTCCTCGCGGGGCTGAGCCCCAGTGACATTCCGGCCAGCCCACGGGGCTTGCCGGAGAGCTTGTCCACGATGTTCAGCAGCTCCCGGCCCGCGGGGGAGTCGGGCTCGTCGAGAACCAGGGGACGTCCGTTGTCGCCACCCTCGCGCAGGCGCTTGTCGATCGGCACCTGCCCGAGCAGCGGGACCTCGGCACCGAGCAGCCGGGACAGGCTCTTCGCGACCGCCTCGCCGCCACCGGAGCCGAAGACGTCGATGGACTCTCCGCAGTGGGGGCAGGGCAGGTAGCTCATGTTCTCGACCACGCCCGCAATCCGCTGATGGGTCTGCAGGGCGATCGATCCGGCCCGCTCGGCGACCTCCTGAGCTGCCAGCTGCGGGGTCGTGACGACCAGGATCTCGGCGGTCGGCACGAGCTGCGCCACCGAGATCGCGATGTCGCCCGTACCGGGGGGGAGGTCCATCAGCAGGTAGTCCAGGTCACCCCAGTAGACGTCGGCAAGGAACTGCTGCAGGGCCCGGTGGAGCATCGGCCCGCGCCACACGACGGGGGTGTTGTCCTTAGTGAACATCCCGATGCTGATGACCTTCACGCCGTACGCGCTGGGCGGCAGGATCATCTGCTCGACCTGCGTCGGGCGGTGCTCGACGCCCATCATGCGGGGCACCGAGAACCCGTAGATGTCCGCGTCGACGACGCCGACCCGCAGCCCCTTGGCCGCCATCGCCACCGCGAGGTTGACGGTCACGCTGGACTTGCCGACGCCGCCCTTGCCCGAAGCGACCGCGAAGACCCTGGTCAGCGAGCCGGGCAGCGCGAACGGGATGTCGCGCTGCGGGTTGTCGCCCCGCAGCAGCGTCTGGAGTGCCTGCCTCTGCTCGGTGCTCATCACGTCGAGCTCGACGACGACGTTCGTCACGCCATCGACCCTCGACACGGCCTCGGTCACGCGGGAGGTCAGCGTGTCCTTCATCGGGCAGCCACTGATGGTGAGGTAGATCGCGATCCGGGCGGTGCCGTCGGCGTCGACCGTGGCGGACTTCACCATCCCGATCTCGGTGATCGGCCTACGGATCTCGGGGTCCTCGACGGTGGCGAGGGCGGCGGTGAGCGCGTCGGCGGGGACAGGTGAGGTGGCAGTCATGATGGGCAAAGACTACGTGCCGCCCGCCAGTCCGAGCGTTCCGACCACGTCCGCCCAGGCCCCGTCCGGTAGCACCGCCTGAGCACGCGTGAACAGGTCAGCCAGCGACGGCCCGTACTGCTCGAGCAGGTGCGCCGACTGCTCGATGACGTCGAGCTCGTTGGCGACGGTGAGGGTCATGAGGGGGGTGACGTCGGGGGGGTCCAGGGTCACGTTTTGGCCGGTGAAGCGGTCGGTCCACACGACCAGCGGCTGGTCGAGCTGGCGGTAGAACGGACGACGGTCCGTCGCGCCGTACCGGTAGACGAGGGCCTCCGCCTCGGTGCCGATCGCCTTGTCGAGCAGGGCCCGCTCGTCGGTGTCGAGCAGGGCGGTGTCGAAGCCGTCCGTGCTGTACGCCGCGTGCGTCAGGCCGGCCAGCTGCAGCCGCTCGTCCGCGCCGTAGGTCGCGAGCCGGTCGGCGACCCGGACGAGGTGACCCAACAACGTGCCGCCGGGATGCGCGATGCGGTCAGCGCCGCGCTCTGTCATCAGGGTGAGTGCGGCATGGCGCCGGTCGGGGGAGGTCAGGACAGCGCCGCGATCGCGGCGGCTGTGGCCAGCACCTGCAGAGCGATGTCACGGTGGAGGTTCTCGACCATCCGGCCATCGACTGTCACAACGCCGCGACCCTCGCGTTCTGCGTCGGCGAAGGCCTCGATGACCTTCTGGGCCTGCAGGACGTCGGTCTCGCTGGGGGCCCACGTCTGGTTGGCCGTGTCGACCTGGGCGGGATGGATGAGCGTCTTGCCGTCGAAGCCCATCTCCCTGCCCTGCATGCACTCTGCCCGGAAGCCCTCCTCGTCCTTCACGTCGTTGTAGACACCGTCGAGGATCAGCTTGCCGGCATCGCGGGCACCCAGCAGGGCCGTCGCCAGGTGTGGCAGCAGCGGGTGGCGACCCGGGACCATGGCGGCCCGCAGCTCCTTCACGAGGTCGTTGGTGCCCATGACGAGCACGCGGACCTGAGGTGTGTGGCAGATCTCACGGATCGCGAACAACGCCGCCGGGGTCTCCACCATCGCCCAGATCGGGATGTCGCCCGTGATGGCCGTGATCTGCAGCAGGTGCTCCCCGCCGCTGACCTTCGGGACCACGATCGCGTGCGGTTCCGCGGCCGTCGCTGCCTCAAGATCGGCCGCGCCCCAGGGGGTGTCGAGACCGTTGCACCGGATCGTCAGCGTCTTGTCGCCGTACGCGCCGCTCCGGACAGCCGCGACGGCGTTGTCGCGGGCGCCCTGCTTCGCCGCGGGGGCGACGGCGTCCTCGAGGTCGAAGATGATCGCGTCGGCGGCGAGGGTCTTGGCCTTCTCGAGCGCTCGCTCGTTGCTCGACGGCATGTACAGCACCGACCGCAGCACACTGGTCATCTTCGGTCTCCTTGCGTCCTAGGAACTGCTCCGAGCGTCAGGCGTGGGGGCTAGGACGCGAGGGGGTGAGGGTCAGAGGTCGTAGGCGGCGGCGAGGTCGCCGTCGCGGGCGGCGAGGCGGGTGGCGAGCTCGAGCACGACCTTGCACTGCTTGAAGGTGGCGTCGTCCTGCATCTTGCCGTCGAGCATGACCGCGCCGCGCCCGTCCTCCCCCATGGCCTCGACGACCCGACGGGCCCAGGCGACCTCGTCGGGTGCGGGGGAGAAGACCCGCTTGGCGATCTCGACCTGGACCGGGTGCAGCGACCAGGCACCGACGCAGCCGAGCAGGTAGGCGTTGCGGAACTGGTCCTCGCAGGCGAGCTCGTCCTTGATGTCACCGAACGGCCCGTAGTACGGGAAGATGCCGTTGGCGGCGCAGGCGTCGACCATCCTGGCGACGGTGTAGTGCCATAGGTCCTGCTGGTAGGTCGGGCGGGGCTTGTCGCCGTCGGGGTCCTCACGGACGAGGTAGCCGGGGTGGCCGCCGCCGACGCGGGTGGTCTTCATGCGGCGGTTGGCGGCGAGGTCGGCGGGACCGAGCGAGACGCCCTGCATGCGGGGCGACGCGGCGCAGATCTCCTCGACGTTCGCCACGCCTTGGGCGGTCTCGAGGATCGCGTGGACCATCAGTGGCCGCGTGAGGCCGGCCCGTGCCTCGAGCTGGGCGAGCAGCCGGTCGACATAGTGGATGTCCTCGGGACCCTCGACCTTCGGGACCATGATCACGTCGATCTTGTGGCCGGCCTCGGTGACCAACGTCGTGAGGTCGTCCAGGACCCAGGGGCTGCCGAGGTCGTTGACGCGGGTCCACAGCTGGCAGTCGCCGAGGTCGACGGTCTGCGCGACCCTGACCAGCCCGGCCCGTGCCGCCTCCTTGTTCGCGGCCGGGATCGCGTCCTCGAGGTTGCCCAGGAGCACGTCGACCTTGGTGGCGAGGTCGGGGACCTTCGCGACCATCTTCTCGCTGGACGGGTCGAAGAAGTGGATCATCCTCGAGGGGGACCACGGGATCTCGGACAGGGGTGCCGGGGCACCGACGGCGAGGGGGCGGAAGAAGTCCTTGGCGCTACGCACGAGCAAAACGGTACCTACCGTTGCTCCGACAACTAGACTGGGTGCCATGAACACGACGGTCGCGCTCACCGAGACCGAGCTCGGTGCCTGGCGTTCCTTCCTGCGCGCGCACGCCGCGATCACCCACAAGCTGGAGGCGGAGCTGGTGGCCGAGCAGGACCTTCCGCTCGCCTCGTACGACGTCCTTTTGCAGCTCGCGGAGGCGGCGCACCGCCGGCTGCGGATGACCGACCTGGCGGGCCGCGTCCTGCTGTCACGGTCGGGCCTCACCCGCCTGATCGACCGGCTGGAGCGCGAGGGGCTGGTGACCCGGGCGGCCTGCCCGAACGACGCCCGAGGCACCCACGCCGTCCTCACCGAGGCGGGGGCGTCGCGGCTTCGCTCGGCTGCCCCGACCCACCTTCGGGGGGTTTCCGAGCACGTCACGGCGCGCTTGACCGAGTCCGAGCTCGAGCAGCTGCGGCACCTCATGGGCAAGCTGATGACCGAGCACCCGCCGCTGCCCGAGGGTGGATGCGGCGCCGCGGAGGGTGTGATCTGACACACGGGTCGGGTCCGTCCGAGGTGGCCCGGACCGATCAGGACCGTCGGCGCGAGGTGATCCGCCGCGGGCTGGGCATTGCCGTCGCGGTCGGCACCTACGGGTTGTCGTTCGGAGCAGCGGCGACGACGGCGGGGCTGTCGGTCACGCAGGCCTGCGCGCTGTCGCTGCTGGTGTTCACGGGAGCCTCGCAGTTCGCGCTCGTGGGGGTGCTCGGTGCTGGCGGTTCGGCGGTCGCCGGCGTCGCGACCGCGTTGCTGCTCGGCAGCCGCAACGCGATGTACGCCGTCGCCCTATCGGGGCTGATCCCGATGTCGCGGCGACGGCGACTGTTGGCGGCCCAGGTGACGATCGACGAGAGCACAGCGGTGGCCATGACGTCGCCGCTCCCCTTGGCCGGACTGGGGTTCTGGACCGCCGGCCTTGGGGTCTACGTCTTCTGGAACCTCGCCACGCTGCTCGGTGCGGTGGGTGCCGCGTCCGTCGACACGCATGCGCTGGGCCTCGACGCCGCCGTGGGGGCCGCCTTCCTCGGGCTGCTCTGGCCTCGCCTCAGGGACGCCCCGCGCCTTGCGGTAGGGGGCGCCCTGGTGGCGGCTGCCGCCGTACCGCTTGCTCCTGTCGGGGTTCCGGTCCTGCTGGCCGGCCTGGCTGTCCTGCCCGTGCTGGTGCGCCGGTGATCTGGGCAGCGGTTCTCGCCACCGCCGCCGGCTGCTACCTGCTGAAGGTCACCGGGTGGTTCGTGCCGGCCTCGGTGCTGGAGCGGCCGCGGGTCCGGGCCGCTTCGGCCCTGCTTCCCGTCGCCCTGCTGTCCGCCTTGGTCGTCGTGCAGGTCTTCGCGGACGGCCGCTCGCTGGTGGTCGACGCCCGCGCCGCGGCGCTCGTGGCCGCAGCGGTGTGCCTGTGGCGGCGGCTGCCGTTCGTGGTCGTGGTCCTGGTCGCCGCGGCAACGGCCGCGTTGCTGCGGGCCCTGTAGCTGCCAGGACAGCGGCTACAGCGAGGACAGCGCGGTTCGGAGCGCCACGCACGCCTGCGACGCGGGGTCGAGGTGCTCGAAGTGCCCGCCTGAGACCTTGTCCAAGGTGCAGCCCGGGCCCGCCGCGGCCAGGTAGGCCTCGCTCTGCGACAACGGCACGATCTGGTCCCCGACGCCGTGGACCAGGACCGTCCGGACTCCGGAGGGGACGAGCCCCGTGGGGTCCGCGACGGCATACCGACCTGGCACCCGCGCGGGCGGTCCCCCCAGCAGGGCGTCGACGGCGCCCGCTCCCAGGCCGAGCGCGGCGGCCTCGGCCAGGGCGGCGACGGGTGCCTGCGGCACAGCCAGAGCCGGTACGACGTGCGGTCCGGCCCCCGGTGCGCCGGCTTCCAGCCGGGACCGGGAGGCGAGCCACAGGGCCAGGTGACCGCCGGCGGAGTGCCCGACGACGGCGACGCGAGAGCGGTCGGCCCGGTGGGCGTAGTGGCCGGTGAAGGCGAAGTCGTAGGCGGCGGCCGCATCGGTGAGGGTGGCCGGCCAGGGGTCGGAGGACGGCGCGTAGTCGACGTTCCAGACCAGGTAGCCGCGGCCGGCGAGGTCGGCGGCGACGGCGTCCTCGAGATGAAGGTCGTAGGTGTCGCGCCAGTAACCCCCGTGCACGAGGACGACAGTCGGGAGCGGGCCGCCGGAGGCCGGCGTCGAGGTCGGCGTCGAGGTCGGCGGCACCCACCACTCGCCGACCTGCCTGGCGGTGCTTCCATAGGCCTCGACGAGCCGGGTCGTGCCGCTGACGATCTTCGGCCTCGGCGAAGGTGAGCCGGCATGGCGGACGGCTTCGTAGAGCCCGGTCAGACCGGCCGCGGCCAGCCCCACGACACCCAGGGCACCTCGGCGGGACACGGCCACACCGGCAGGTTAGACCGCCAGGCTGGGATGGTTCTGGGTCTGGCGGCTCAGCAGGGACAGCAGCCGCTCCTCGAGCAGCGCCGGCTCGACCGGCTTGGCCAAGAAGTCGTCCGCCCCGGCCTTGCGGGCGTCGCGCTCGACGGCGGCCGAGGACGAACCGGTGAACAGCACCAGGGGCAGCGTGAGCGTCTGGGGGTCCGACCGGATCAGCCGGATGAGCTCGACGCCCGACAGGTCCGGCAGGCCGTTGTCAACGAGCACGCCGTCGAACTCCTGCGTCCCGAGCAGGTTGAGGCCGGTCTCTGAGTTCAGGGCGTAGGTCACCTCCGCCGAGCCCGCAAGGGCAGCGGTCACGAAGTGGCAGACGCTCTCGTCGTCGTCGATGACGAGCAGCCGGGGCAGGTCGGCGGCCGATCGTGTCGGCTCCTCGGGCGGCGTGACGTCGGTGACCGTGCGGCACCACGGGCACACCGACCACTCCGGGTCCAGGGTGCGTTCGCACGTGCCGCAGTGGTTGCGTCCGAGCAGGGCCCCATCCCAGGGGCAGCAGACCATGTCGTCGGCCAGGGCGCGCGCACACGTGGGGCAACGCGGTCCGCTGACGGCGTCGACGTGGGTGGCACGCAGGACCTCCTCGAAGGTCGTCTCGCCCCGGCAGGCCGCGGCCAGGGCGGAGGCTCGTAGCGTCAGCATCCCGTTCTCGCGGGCGGCGGCGCCGATCGCGGCCTCGGTGGGGCTGGTGAGCAGGACCTTGCGCAGGGCGGCCGTGACGGGCAGCACCTCGAAGACGCCGGTACGGCCCAGGTAGCCGGTGCCGCCGCAGTCGGCGCAGCCCTTGCCGCGCTTCGGGGTGGCCCCTGTCAGGTCGCTGTCGACGAGCCCGAGCAGGCCCAGGGTGCGGGCCGACGGCACGTAGTCGGTCGCGCAGGAGGCGCACGGTCGGCGGATCAGGCGCTGTCCGACGACGAGGCTGAGCGAGGACGCGACCAGGAAGGGCTCGACGCCCATCTCGACGAGCCGGGTGATCGCGCTGACCGCGTCGTTGGTGTGCAGGGTGGTGAGGACGAGGTGGCCGGTGAGCGAGGCCTGCAGCGCGAGCTCGGCGGTCTCGTGGTCGCGGACCTCGCCGACGAGCACGATGTCGGGGTCCTGCCGCAGGACGCTGCGCAGCCCGCGCGCGAAGGTCATCCCCGAGCGCTCGTTCACCTGCACCTGGGTGATGCCGGCGACCTGGACCTCGACGGGGTCCTCGAGGGTGACGATGTTGCGGTCCGGAGTGCTGACCTGCTGGATCGCGGCGTACAACGTGTTGGTCTTGCCCGAGCCGGTGGGGCCGGTGATGAGGACCAGCCCCTGGGACTGGGTCAGCGTCGAGCCGATCAGCTCGAGCTGCTGCTGGGTCATGCCCGTCTTGGTGAGCAGCGGGACGTCGTCGGCCCGGGGAAGCAGGCGGATCACGACCTTCTCGCCGTGCAGGGTCGGCAGCGTCGAGATGCGGGCCTCGACGACCAGACCGTCGACCGTGAGCTTGGCGCGGCCGTCCTGCGGGCGGCGGCGCTCGGCGATGTCGAGGCCCGAGACGATCTTGATGCGGCTGACGGCAGCGGCGGTGGCGTTCTTCGGGACGGTCATGACGTCGCGAAGCAGGCCGTCGACGCGGTAGCGGATGCGCAGCTCGCCCGCCTGCGGCTCGACGTGCACGTCGGAGGCGCGGGCCCGGACGGCGTCGGCGAGAACCACGTCGACGAGCCGGACGATCGGCGCGGCCTCCACTGACTGCTGGGACAGGTCCTCCTGCCCGCCGTCGCCGTCGGCGTCGAGACCCTCGAACAGGGTGTTCATGTCGCCGGCGTCCTCGGACAGCGACCAGGCCCGAGCGAGGTGGTCGCGGACCTGACTGTCGGTCGCGACGACCACGACCAGCTCGGTGGCGCCGGTGTAGAGCTTGACGTCGTCCAGGGCCACGACGTTGGTCGGGTCGGTCGTGGCGACCGTGAAGCGCCCGCCGTCCCGGGTGAGGATGAGGACGCCGCTGCGCTCGGCAACGGCGCGTGGCAGCAGCCGGACGTGGTCGGGAACGATGATGGTGCGGCCGAGGTCGACCAGCTCCAGGCCGAGGGCCTCGGCGAGGGCCTCGGCGACCTGCCGCTCGGTCGCGAAGCCGAGGTCGATGACGACGTTGCCGAGCCGCCGCCGCTGCTGACCGGGTGGGACGTCGCGCTGCACCGTGAGGGCGTGCACGAGCTGCTCAGCCGTCAGCAGCGACTGTGAGACCAGCACCTCGCCCAGACGTCGCCGACCAAGCGGGAAGAAGGCGTCGTCCTTCGCGGTCGCAATACTGGTCACGGTGTCCCTTCGGTCGTTCTGCGCTCCGGGTGAAGGGCGAACGCCTGGTCAGGACGAGTCGGTCTCACCCGAAAACGGCTCGGACAGCTTGGCGCTCTGGCCGTCGACCTGGCCCTCGGGCTGCGCGGCCCGCCGCTTCTTGCGCTCCGCGCGTCGTTCGCGCTCCTCGCGTTTGAGGCGCGCCTGTTGGTCGTAGAGCATCGCGCCCGCACCCTCGCTGGTACGGGCGATGACCTCCTCGGTGAGGTCGCGGAGCTGGTCGCGTAGGAAGTCACGGGTCGCGACCTCACCGAGGCTCAGCCGCAGCGAGGCGAGCTCGCGGGTGAGGTACTCGACGTCGGCCTGCAGGCGCTGGTTCTGGCCCCGGTCCTCTTCCAACGCCACCCGGTCCCGGTCTGCCTGACGGTTCTGGGCGAGCAGGATCAGCGGAGCGGCGTACGACGCCTGCAGGGACAAGATCAGCGTCAGCAGCGTGAAGTTCTGGGCGACGCTGTCGAACTGCAGGTCGACGGGGGCCAGGGTGTTCCACGCCAGCCAGACCGCCGCGAAGACGGTCAGGTAGACCAGGAAGCGGCTGGTCCCGAGGAAGCGCGCGATCTGCTCGGACAGGCGCCCGAACGCCTCGGGGTCGTAGTGCGGACGCGGCAGCCCGACCCGTGGCTGGACCGGCTGGTCGAGGCGCGGCCGGCGGACCTTCCTGTCAGCCATGTGAGTCGGCCATCAGCGCTAGCCCTGCCGGTCCGGCTGGCGGCGGGCCCTGCCCTCGCGCCAGTCCTCGGGCAGGACGTGGTCCAGCACGTCGTCGACGGTCACCGCCCCGAGGAGCCGGTTGTCGGAGTCCACGACGGGCACCGCCACCAGGTTGTACGACGCCAGGTGCCGCGTCACGTCGGCCAGCGACACCTCGGGAGCCAGCGGGTCGATGTCGGTCTCGATCACCGCGGAGATCAGGGTCGACGGGGGCTCGCGGAGCAGTCGCTGGAAGTGGGCGGTCCCGAGGAAGCGGCCCGTCGGGGTCTCGTACGGCGGTCGGACGACGTAGACCTGCGCGGCCAGCGACGGGTGCAGGTCCGGGTGGCGGATCCGTGCCAGAGCCTCCGCGACCGTCGTACCGGGGCCGAGGATGACCGGCTCGCTGGTCATCAGGCCACCGGCGGTGTCGTCGCTGTAGCGAAGCAGCTGACGGACCGGCTCGGCCTCGTCCGGCTCCATCAGGTCCAGCAGGCGGGCCGCGTCGGCCGGCTGCATCTCACCGAGCAGGTCGGCGGCGTCGTCGGGGGCCATCGCCTCCAGGACGTCTGCGGCCCGTTCGTCCTCGAGGCCGGCCATCAGCTGGACCTGCTCCTCCTCGGGCATCTCCTCGAGGACGTCGGCGAGGCGCTCGTCGTCGAGCGCCGCTGCGATCTCTCCCCGGCGCTTGTCCGACAGGTCGTGCATCACCCCGGCGAGGTCTGCGGGCCGGAGCTTCTCGAAGACCGCGAGCAGGTTCGCGGCGCCCTGCTCTCCCTCGGGCAGGGAGAAGCCACTGACCTCCGACCAGGCGACCTGCTGGATCTCGGCCCGTCGGCGTCCCCGCCCCTGACGGACGGCGACCTTGGTCAGGAACCACTCGGCGCGGTTGAGCTCCATGCCGACGTCGACGACCGTGACCTCCTGGCCGTCGTCGGGCAGGGTCACCCGGCGGTCGAGGAGCTCGGTCAGCACCAGGGTCTCGCCGGCCCGCTTGTCGAAGCGGCGCAGGCTGACCGTGCCGGTCGACAGGAAGACCGCGTCGGCCTCGATCGTGGTGACCCGTCCCATCGGGACGAAGATCCGGCGGCGGGCCTGGATCTCGACCAGCAACCCGAGGACCCGCGGGGCGTCCTTGCCGATCCGCAGGGCGACGACGACGTCCCGGACCCGGCCGACCTGGTCGCCGTTGGGGTCGAAGACCGTCAAGCCTGCGAGCCGGGCCACGAAGACACGGGTGCTGGTGCTCACCGACTGCCCTCCCGCCTGCGTGCGCCCGCCGCACCCGTCGGCGAGGCTACCGCCGGAAGGCCCGCTGACCGGCGTGCGGCACGATGCGGGCACAGCCCTTCTACAACACGAGCCAGTTCCGCAAGCGCCCCGAGGAGAACCCGTGACCACCACAGTTGACCGCTACCGCCTCGATGGGAAGGTGGCCCTCGTGACCGGCGCCTCCTCGGGCTTGGGCGTCGCGATCGCCCAGTGCCTCGCCGAGGCCGGTGCCGACCTCGTCCTCGGTGCCCGCCGCACGGACCGGCTGCAGGAGACCAAGGAGCTGGTCGAGGGCCTCGGGCGACGGGCGATCACCGTCACTACCGACGTGACCGACCCGGACCAGTGCACCGCGATGGTCGCGGCGGCCGTCGCGGAGTTCGGCAAGGTCAACGTGCTCGTCAACAACGCGGGCTTCGGGTGGGCCAAGCCGGCCACCAGGGAGACCCCGGATGAGTTCCGCAAGGTCATCGACATCAACCTCAACGGGCAGTACTGGATGGCGCAGGCCTTCGGCCGTGCCGTCACCGAAGGCGGCTCGATCGTCAACATCTCCAGTGTCCTCGCGCTGCGTCCCGGCAGCATCCCCCAGGCCGGCTACGCCGCGTCGAAGGCCGGCCTCATCGGGCTGACCCGCGACCTTGCCTCCCAGTGGACCAGTCGGAAGGGGGTGCGCGTCAACGCCATCGCGCCGGGCTACTTCCCGAGCGAGATGACCGACGAGCTGCCCGAGAGCGAGGGCGAGCTCGTGAGGATGATCACCCCAGCCGGCCGGTACGGCGTGCCCTACGAGGTCGGGGACGCGTGCGTCTTCCTTGCCTCCGAGGCGTCGTCGTACATCACGGGCATCACCTTGCCGGTGGACGGCGGGATGGTGATGCCGTGAGCCCGACCTTGGCCTACGAGGTCGTCGACGTGTTCACCGGCACGTCTTTCTCCGGCAACCCCCTCGCGGTCGTCTTGGACGCCGACGAGTTGTCGACCGACCAGCTGCAGGCGCTGGCACGCGAGTTCAACCTGTCCGAGACGGCCTTCCCTCTGAAGGCCCCGGCCGGAGCCACCTACGGGTTGCGCATCTTCACCCCTACGACCGAGCTCCCCTTCGCCGGGCACCCGTCCGTGGGAGCCGCCTGGGTGCTGCACCAGCGGGGCCGGATCGAGGAAGGCAACAACGTGCAGGCCTGCGGCGCGGGGCTGCTCCCGGTCGAGGTCACGTCGTCGGGGGCGACCCTGACCGGCGGCGCCAGCTCGTTCGGGGAGGTGCTCGACGCCGCCGCTGTCGCGTCGTCCGTCGGGCTGCCTGCCCAGGCCGTCCTCGCGCCGCCGCGCTTCGCGGGGTGCGGCATCGACTTCGCCTACCTGGTCGTCGATCCCACGTCCGTGGCGGCCGCCTCACCGCAGCCGGCGGCGATCGTCGGCCTCGGTGGGACAGGGGTGTCGGTCGTGGCGTGGGACGGCAGCGTCGCTCGCTGCCGGGTCTTCCCCGGTGGCGTCGGCGTTCCCGAGGACCCGGCCACCGGGTCGGCCGCCCTCGGGCTCGGGGTCTTCCTGGCGGCGAGCGGACTGCTGCCCGACGGCGAGCACCACTACACGGTCGAGCAGGGCTACGAGATGGGCCGGCCGTCGACCTTGCGCTGCACGGTGTCGGTGGCCTCCGGGCGGGCGTTCACGGCGACGGTCAGCGGAGGCGTCGTACCCATCGCCCGCGGTGAGATCCGTGTCCCCTAGCCCTTCCGCTCGCCAGCCCCCGAGCGGTCTCGGCCGACCTCTGTGACGTGTGCACCGGACCCGCCGGCGTGGCGCGGCGCAGAAGTCACACGAGCCGAGGAGGCCGGTCGAGCGGGGTCAGCCGGAGGACCAGGGACTCGCGCGCCCAGCGGGCCGGCTGGTCCTCTCCGTCCGGCGCATTGAGCCGGGCCGCGCTCAGGACGGGTACGCCGACGGCCCAGGCCGGCGACCCCGGCAGGACCGGCTCGACGGTGGCGGTCCACGTCGCGGCCCGGTCGTTCTGCTTGTTGCGCACCACCACCGTGGCGGTCTTCGCCCCGTCGGCTCCCGGGAGGGCTTGCTCGAGGCCACCGCAGACCAGCCACACGGCGCCGTCGTGCCACACGTGCCAGACCACCCGGGGTGGCAGGTCGTCGAGGCCGACCCACACGACCCCCGACTTCCGGGTGGCCTCGCCGATATCCATGCCTGACATCATGCTGCGGTGACGACGACGGCCGAGGTGCAATCGGGCATGATGCGCCCGCCGACCCGTGACCTGGGGCTCTTGCTGGTCGCCCTGATGGCCGTGTCGACCTCGGGACCCCTGATCGCCGCGACGGTGGCGCCGGCGTTGGCGATCGCCTTCTGGCGCAACGCCATGGCGAGCGGCATCCTCGTACCGGTCGTGATGCTCCGTCGCAGGGAGGAGCTGCGCGGTCTGGACCGCCGCGAGCGCGTCCTGGCCCTGGCGGCCGGGCTCCTGCTGGCCCTGCACTTCGCGACCTGGATCCCGGCCCTGTCCTACACGTCGGTCGCGAGTGCGACGGCCCTGGTAGCCACGCAACCGGTCTGGTCGGCGCTGATCAGCAAGCTGCGCGGCGAGCCCGTCAGCCGGCAGGTCTGGCTGGGGATCGCGGTGGCCATCTCCGGTGCCCTGCTGCTGACCGGTGCGGACCTGCAGGTCTCCGGCCGCGCGCTGCTGGGCGACGGGCTCGCGATCGTCGGCGGGATGTTCGCCGCCGGCTACATGACCGCCGGCAGCGAGGTACGGCGGAGCGTCTCGACCACGACGTACACGACGCTCTGCTACACCACGACCGCCCTGCTGCTGCTGGTCGTGTGCCTGGTCGGCCGACAGCCGCTCACCGGGTACGACGGCCGCGACTGGCTCAAGCTGATCGGCCTGACGGCCGGGGCGCAGTTGCTCGGGCACTCGCTGTTCAACGTGGTGCTGAAGACCACGAGCCCGACGGTGGTCAGCCTGTCGATCCTGTTCGAGATCCCGGGGGCGGCCCTGATCGCGGCGCTGTTCGTGAAGGGCCAGCACATCCCGCTGCTCGCCCTGCCGGCTGCCGCGCTGCTCATCCTGGGGCTGTCGCTCGTCATCCGGTCGAGCAGCCGCGAGGCGGCACCTGCTGTGCCCGTCGAGTAGCGCCGCCTGAGGGGGCCCTACTCCCGCGGGCGCGGCATAGCCTTCCGCCATGCCTCCCGTGCGCGCGCGCCGTTCCGTCCTCGCCGTCCCCGGTAGCAACCCGCGGATGATCGAAAAGTCCCGGGGCCTCGCCGTCGACGAAGTCCTCCTGGACCTCGAGGATGCGGTGACGGCCTCGGCCAAGGTGTCCGCCCGCTCGGCGGTGGCGAACGCGGTCGCTGCCGGCGGCTGGGCTGCCTCGACGGTCGCCGTGCGCGTCAACGACCTGTCGACGGCCTACACCTACCGGGACGTGATCGAGGTCGTGGAGACCGCCGGTCCGGCCCTGGACGTCATCGTCCTGCCCAAGGTCACGTGGCCCGAGCAGGTGGCGTGGCTGGACCTGCTGCTGTCCCAGATCGAGCGGACGATGGGCTTTCCCGAGGGGGAGATCGGGATCGAGGCGATGGTCGAGAGTGCCCTCGGGCTGTCCCAGGCCCTGGCGATCGCGCAGGCGAGCCCGCGGGTCGAGGCGCTCGTCTTCGGACCCGGTGACTACGCCGCGGACCTCGGCATGCGATCGCCGTTCGTGGGAGCCCCGCCGTTCGAAGGCGCCTTCGACGTACCCCTCCAGACGCTCCGGATCGCCGCGACTGCCGCCGGGGTGTTGGCGATCGACGGGCCGTGGCAGCAGGTGCACGACCTCGACGGCCTGCGTGGCAAGGCTGCTCGCAGCGCCGCGCTGGGCCTTGACGGCACCTGGGTCATCCACCCCTCCCAGGTCGCGGTCGCGGAGGAGGCCTTCACGCCAGCGCAGGACGTCTACGACCACGCCGAGCTCGTTCTTGACGCCCTCACCTTCCACGGTTCGGCCGCGGGCGGCAGTCGTGGGGCCGCCATGCTCGGCGCACAGATGGTTGACGAGGCCAGCCGCAAGCTCGCGCTGTCCCTGGCCGTCAAGGGCCGGGCCGCGGGGCTGACCCGCACCTCGAGCTTCACGCCGTAGCGACGGGCCACTGCTCAGCACCGGCGGGCGTGAGGCGAGTCACCTCGCTCGGGTGGCTACCGGTGGTTGGCCGGTGGGAGACTTTCGGGACACTTCAAGGCCGGCACGTCGTACACGAGGGAGCATGTCCATGGGACGCCTGGCTTCAACCGAGGGCCTGACCGAGATCCAGAACGAGATCTTGTCGACCGTCCGCACGTTCGTGGACAAGGAGATCATCCCCTACGCGACCGATCTCGAGCACAAGGACGAGTTCCCCGAGGCGATCGTCGCCGGCATGAAGGAGATGGGCCTGTTCGGCCTGATGATCCCCGAGGAGTACGGCGGCCTCGGCGAGTCGCTGCTGACCTACGCGTTGGTGGTCGAGGAGATCGCGCGTGGCTGGATGAGCGTCTCGGGCGTCATCAACACGCACTTCATCGTGGCGTACATGCTCAAGCACCACGGCACCGAGGAGCAGAAGAACCGCCTGCTGCCGATGATGGCTGCGGGCGACCTGCGCGGTGGCTTCTCGATGAGTGAGCCCGGCTGTGGCTCGGACGTCGCGGCCATCAAGAGCAAGGGCGTGCGGGACGGTGACTCCTACGTTCTCGACGGCCAGAAGATGTGGCTGACCAACGGCGCTCGGGCCGGCCTCATCGCGACCCTCGTGAAGACCGACGAGGGCAGCGACTCCGTCTACAAGAACATGTCCACCTTCCTGATCGAGAAGGAGCCGGGTTTCGGTGAGACCGCCCAGGGCGTCACCATCCCCGGCAAGATCGAGAAGATGGGCTACAAGGGCGTCGAGACCACCGAGATGATCATGGAGGGCGCCCGTGTCGAGGCCTCCACGATCCTCGGCGGTGAGGCGGGCCGCGGTCAGGGCTTCTACCAGATGATGGACGGCGTCGAGGTCGGCCGCGTCAACGTCGCCGCGCGTGCCTGCGGCATCTCGATCCGCGCCTTCGAGCTCGCGATCCAGTACGCCCAGCAGCGGTCCACCTTCGGCAAGCCGATCGCGCAGCACCAGGCGATCCAGTTCAAGCTGGCCGAGATGGCCACCAAGGTCGAGGCCGCCCACGCCCTCATGGTCAACGCTGCCCGCCTGAAGGATGCCGGCAAGCGCAATGACGTCGAGTCCGGCATGGCCAAGCTGCTCGGGAGCGAGTACTGCAACGAAGTTGTCCAAGAGTCGTTCCGCATCCACGGCGGTTACGGCTACTCCAAGGAGTACGAGATCGAGCGCCTCATGCGGGAGGCGCCCTTCCTGCTCATCGGTGAGGGCACCTCGGAGATCCAGAAGACGATCATCAGCCGAGGGCTGCTGAAGGACTACCAGCTCAAGGGCTGACGAGGCCTACGCGCCGCTGAGGCAGCCCTTCTGCCCAGAGCTGTTCGGGTAGCCGGTGCCCGCCGTGTAAGCGGCGTTGCTCCACTCACCCTGGATCTTCCACTGCGACCCGTTGCTGAAGGTCACCAGTGGAGCACCGAAAGTAAAGTTGCACTTGTCGCCGTTCTCCGCGCCGGACGAGTCGTACCAGGCTCCAGGGCTAGCCGGGTCGCTCATGGCCTCGCTGAGCTCATGCCCGCTCACGTTGGCGATCGCGGACAGACCTTGGCTGTGCAACCCGCTGGTGTCCTGCGGGTCGCAGCCACTGTCCCCATCGAGTTTCCAGAAGAAGGCGAACTGCACGCGGATGCCGTTGACGGTCCCGGCGGAGTGCCAGGCGCAGTAACCGGCGCTGCCACGGGGGAGATCGGTGTAGACCGGGTAGTACCCGTTCCCGGACGGGTCGGGCGAGGTGATGTTGCGAGCCACGGCCGCGAGGATGGCCTTCGTGTTGCCGCCGCCGGAGGCGGGCGACGTGTCGATGACGTGGCCTTGGTAGGTCACGGACGTCCCGACGTGCGCTCCACTCGAGTCGGTGTACTCGGAGGGGGTCGCGGCGTAGTTCGAACCGCCGAAACCGGAGTACCAGGAGTCGATGCCGGTCCTCTTGTCGCTGGTGTCACTGGCCCAGCTGGTGCCCCAGAAGATGGCTTTGGCGTTCGCAGTCGGCATGATGACCCCACGGTGGTAGGTCATGTTCGCGGTACGCCTGGCGCCCTTGACGGCGGCGCGCGGCGGGACCTGGCCGTGGGCCTCGCCAGCGACCAGCCGGGGGCCAACACCTCTAGCGCCGTCGGCCGCAGCCGTCGGGGCCATTGTCGAGGCCAAGGCGACAGACAGAGCGACCAGCCCTGCGCCGAAGAGGTTGATCCGCGTCATCTGCGCGCTCGTCTCAGTGGAGGAGTGAGCAGGCCCTGGGCCCGCTCAGCGGTCGACGTCGCACCCCGACCGGCCAGCACGACCTACCCGCGCAGGCACCGAAAAACTAGCGCTCTGAGGCCGCCGCCACCATGACACCAAAGGGCTACGCCGGCGGCCGAGCAGCGCGCCGCTCACGTCATCCACGAGGGTCACCGCCGGTCTAGCACCTCGGGGGCCGGAAGGCGCTCACTGCTCGGGGCCGACCTGCGTGCGAGGTCGTCCACGCCCGACACGATGAGGTCCGGTCGGGTGAGGTACGGCGGGTAGGCAGCCGTACCGGAGCGGTCGATCCACGCGGTCTGCAAGCCGGCGCGGGCGGCGCCATCGATGTCCCAGGGATGCACGGCGACGAGCATCAGCTGCCCGGGCGGCACGGCACACTCCCGGGCGGCGTAGGCATATGACTCGGGTGCCGGCTTCCAGCGGCCGGCCGACTCAACACTCAACAGCCTCTCGAAGTGCTTGCGCACACCGGCGTTGGTGAGCAGCGTGTCGGCGACGCCCGTGGCGCCGTTGCTCAGCGTCAGCAGGCGAACGCCACCCTCAGCGAGGGCACGGACGCCGACGGGGACGTCCGGATGGACCTGCAGTGACAAGAAACCGTCGAGCACGCGTCGCACGGCCTCGTCCTGGTCCCTGTCGGGAGGGTGCTGCAGGAACAGGCTGCGCAGCACGCCCTCGGCGATGGTCGAGAACGTCGCCGCGCTGCCGGCGGCAGCCAACGCGAAGCCGTCACGCAACACCTGGGCGAACCAGGTCTGGGCGAGCTGAGCCGGCAGCCCGATGTCGGTGAACTGCCGGGTCATCGGCTCAAGATCCGACAACGTCTCGTTGACGTCGAACACGATCACACTCGCGGGTGGCATGTCAGCCTCCGTGGCCAGGGACATCGGGGAGTACCGGATACTGAGCGGGTGAAGTTGAAGCTGGACCTGCATGACATCTACAACCGCGGGGCCGACATCGACAAGGCGCTGCGCGACATCATGGCCGAGGCTGTGGCCAAGAAGGCACCATTGGTGGAGATCATCCCCGGCAAGGGGTCGGGCCAGCTGAAGAAGCATGTTCTGCGCTTCCTGGACCGGAAGGACGTCCGGGCGCTGTATCACCGGGTCGAGAAGGACTCCCACAACTTCGGCCGGGTCTTCGTCCACTTCCGCTGGAAGTAAGACGAGCGGCCGTAGCACGGGCATGCTTGGTTCCTAGGGCAGTACCGGCACCGCTGACGCAAGCGGGAGGTCCGGCTCCTGTGGCGAACGCCGCTCGGACACCATCGCGCTGATCACCGGGCCGCGAGAGCGCCAGATCGAGGCGTCGATCAGGTAGTGGTGCAGGTTCAGGAAGACGAAGAAGGCGCTGAGGAAAAGGGCTGGCCGACCGGGCGAGGCGATCGCACCGTCCAAAGCCTGGGGTATCCAACGGGAGAGCAGTAGGCCGGCGCCCGCGAGGAGGTTCAGCCACCAGGTAAAGGTCACCGAGCAGCCAGAGCGGGTAGAGCGCGTAGCGCAGGACCTGGGCATCGTTGCAACTCAGACGCACACCGGCGTACGCCGCACCGACCCGCCCCACGCCGTACACCTGCTTCACGTAGTGCCACGTCGTCATCAGGTAGACGGACGTGATGAGAGCGCTCGTCACCCGGACGGTGCCGGCGCTTGATGACGCGAGCGACAGGGCGACCAACCCCAGCAAGACGGCCCCGAGCAAGGCGGGGGCCAGGAGCAGCACGAACGGCAAGGACGCGATGGCGGCGAGGCCGTTGCGGTAGGCGAGGTGGTGGGCCAGACCGAAGTGGCCGGCGGAGACGACCGCGCCCATCTTCACCCCCCTTTGGCGCAAGTCCACACGGCCC
Source organism: Mycobacteriales bacterium (assembly GCA_038230355.1). Classification (GTDB taxonomy): domain Bacteria; phylum Actinomycetota; class Actinomycetes; order Mycobacteriales; family SCTD01; genus RYN-111. The sequence goes on from JBBRNK010000025.1 coordinate 25,642, forward strand.
CCACCGTGTGGATGTGCGCCAAAGGCGGGACGGGTGGCGTTGTATGCAAGGGTGGAAGCCGCTGTTGACCCCGACGCCCCCTGGAGGCCCTTCGTGCCCGTTTCCGCCGACCTCGACAAGATCCTCGACAAGTCCTACGAGAACAGCACCCTCGCCGAGGTGCTCGCGGCCCCGGTCAGCGCCCTCGCCGGCGTGACCGACGCCGATGGCGAGCTGCTGCAGAAGGCGTTCAACATCAAGACCGTCGCCGACCTCGGCAAGAACAAGTACTTCGCCGCAGCGCAGGCGCTGGTCCAGCTCGGCGGCTGACCCACCCGATGAGGCCGGTCCCGCGACGGGGCCAGCCTCATTGCTTACCGGAGACCAGACGGCGCAGGGCAACACGGGCGGGCACGGCGTAGCCGACCACCAGCGGAGCCGGTCCTCTCAGGTGCAGCTCGGTCCGGCAGCCACGAGGGTGCTCGAGCACGACGTGCCGCATGACCAGGCCCAGGCCCGCGGGCAGCGACACCTCCCACGTCCACTCGCGATCTCGCACGTCCGTCACCCGGAACCCGACGCTGACACCGAGCGGCCCGACGACCCGGCCGGTCAGCCCGGGAACCAGGAGCCGCCCGTCGGCCTCGACGCGCTGCACCTGAGGGGACCAGGTCGCCCAGCGGTCGAGCTCGACGTACCGCTGCCACGCCTGTGTGCTGGAGGCGGCCCCGGTGGCGCGCACAGTCACGGAGGTCGTCGGCAGCCACATGTCACCAGCCTGCCCCGAGCGGCCGGGACCAAGCCTTGAGAGTCTGGTGCCTGTGAGCGAGAACGCGATCCGGGTCGTCCCGGCCAACGAGGCGTCGTGGGAGGACCTGCAGCTGGTCCTGGGCCAAGGCGACCCGTACCGCTGCCAGTGCCAGCGGTTCACGGTCGGCCGGGCCGAGTGGACCGCGCCGTCCCTGCAGGACCGGGCCGCGATGCTGCACTCGCAGACCCGGTGCCACGAGCCGGAGTCGCCCGTCACCAGCGGCCTGGTCGCGTACGTCGGGAGCGACCCAGCCGGGCCGGGAGATCACCTGGGGTGAGCTGTTCGTCGGCGCCCGGAACAGCTTCGTCGACGCCGGTTTCGTCGAGGTCAGCGCACCGACCCCACGTCGGGTCGTGATGCGCGTGGAGCTCTAACAGCCGCTGGTGGATGTGGAGTCAGGATCTGCTGCTGGGCACGGGAGATAGGTTGGCGAGGTGACGGGGGACGGGGTACTGCTTGTCGTCGAGGCGCACCTGCTGACGGTCCTCGGCGAGCCGACCGGCCGGGCCTCGGTGTCCTTCCTGGGGGCCGATCCGGTGGACGTGCTCCGCTTCGGCACCGACGGTGAGGGGCTCACCCGCTACGTCACCCTCGGCATGGCCCGCGCCCCCATGGGCGACCCCGGCAGTGACCTCGTCGCCCAGGACGGACCTCGCGCCGAGCTGGTCCTGTCGGTGCACACCCCTCACGACACGGTCCTGCGACGGCTCGCGACGCTGGCCGCGAGCCCGGCGATCGAGGGCGTCGTCCTCGCGCCGGGAGCGGGGCTCGACCTGGGCGAGCCGCTCTGGGACGGCAGCCGGTTCACCGCCATCCTCGTCGGCGAGCCCGGCGGCCTGATCGCCGACCTGCCTCTCGAGGGTCAGCAGCCGGTGCGGTTCCTGCCTGTCCTGCCGATGACGCCCAACGAGGCGGCCTGGAAGCGGGTCCACGGTGCGGAGGCGCTGCAGGAGCGTTGGCTCGCCCAGGGACGCGACCTGCGCGACGCCCGCCGGCCCGAAGCGGACCTGTCGTGAGGGATGTGGCGTGAACGACCTCGAGGAGCGGCTACGGCGGCAGGCGGAGCAGTGCCGGGGCCACGGCAGCCCGCTCACGGGGGCGCTGCTGGAGGGCGCCGCCGACGACCTCGCGGCCGGTGGGGTCGTCGCCGACCTGCTCGGCCGGCACGCCGACGAGCCTTCTGGCTCGGTGCCGTCGCTGCGCCTGGCCGGCTCCATGCACCGGCTCGTCCTGGATCGCAAGGCCCCCGAGCTCGCCCTCTTCTACCCCAGTGTCGGCGGTACCGCCGACGTGGAAGGGGTCTGGCCCGCTGCCGAGCGGACGATCCGGGACAACCTCGACGAGCTCCGGATGCTGGTCACGAACCCGGTCCAGACCAACGAAGTGGGTCGCTCGGCAGCCCTGTACGGCGCCCTCCAGCTGCTGGGCGGGCCGATCCGGCTGCTCGAGGTCGGGGCCTCCGCCGGGCTGAACCTGCGCTGTGACGCCTTCGCCTATGACGTCGCAGACGGTCAGGTCCTCGGCGACGCGGCCAGCCCGGTGCGGCTGGTCCGGCCGTGGGAGCGGCCCTTCCCCGTCGCACGACAACCCGTAGAAGTGCTGCTGCGCAAGGGATGTGACCCCAAACCCCTCGACCCCGGTACGACGGAGGGTCGCCTCACCTTGACCTCGTACGTGTGGGGCGACCAGGTCGACCGGCTCGAACGGCTGCGTGGTGCGCTGCACGTCGCCGACCGCGTACCGGCTTCCGTGACCCCCGAAGGGGCGCTGGACTTCCTCAGTCGCGAGCTGGCCGAGCCGGCGACCGGCCTGACCACGGTCGTGTGGCACAGCGTCGTGTGGCAGTACGTCGACCCGGCCGAGCGCAGGGCCGTCGACGCCCTCATGGTGCGGGCCGGCCGCAACGCCACGGCCGACGCCCGCCTGGCCCGGGTGACGCTGGAGCCGGAGCGGGTGGGTGACGGCAACTTCACCTTCCGCGTACACGTGCAGCTGTGGCCGCACGGCGACCGGGTGCACGTCGCGGACGCGCTGGGTCACGGACCGCCGGTGCGTTGGACGGGACGGGCCCCGGGGTCGTCGTGAGCGCACCGACCCTGGGACACTGACGGCGTCCCGAGGTCGGGACCACGTGAGCGACGTACCCACGTCCCGACGTACAGGAGTGCGCAGTGCAGTTCGGCCGCAGCTACGAGCAGTTCGAGGTCGGTGCGGTCTACAAGCACTGGCCAGGCAAGACCGTGACGGAGTACGACGACCACCTGTTCTGCCTGCTGACCATGAACCACCACCCACTGCACCTGGACGCCAACTACGCGAAAACCACCCCGCAGGGCAAGAACGTCGTCGTCGGCAACTACGTGTACTCGCTGCTGCTTGGCATGTCCGTCGCGGACGTGTCCGGCAAGGCGATCGCGAACCTCGAGGTCGAGTCGCTCAAGCACGTCTTCCCGACGTTCCACGGGGACACGATCTACGGCCAGACCGAGGTACTCGACAAGACCGAGAGCAAGAGCAAGGACGACCGCGGCATCGTCTACGTCGAGACCAAGGGCTACAACCAGGACGGCGTCCTGGTGTGCATCTTCCGGCGCAAGGTCATGGTGCCCAAGGACAGCTACCTCGAGGCGCGTGGGGGCGAGCAGCCCGGCCGGCCGACCTTGCAGGAGTAGGTACGCGCGAAACGGGGGACAGGGCAGTCATGGTCCTCGCTCTGATTGCCCTCGTCGTCCTGCTGGTCGTGCTCGCGCTCGTCGCGGGCGCCTTCAGCGCCCCGGTACGCCGGCGCCGCGTCGTCGAGACGGTCGTCCGGGAGCCGGCGCCGCGCGTGGTCGAGCGTGAGGTCGTCACCGAACGCACCGTCGTGGAGCGCGACCCGCTGATCTGAACGTCCACCCCGACTCTTGACCTGGACGGGCTGGGGGGCGCACCGTCGAGGCATGACGGCCCCCCCGACCTGCCCGCGATGCTCCGGGGCGGTGCGCGCGCCCGGGCTCATGTCCAGTGACTGGGTCTGCGACCGGCACGGTCGGGTCCACCCGTACACGCCTTCCCGCATGGAGGCGCTGACCCACGTCACGAGCCAGGCCCGGGTGCCCGTGTGGGCTCCGGTGCCGCTGTTGCCGCAGTGGACCACCGGTGGGCTCGGCTCTTGCGGTGACGAGCGGACCGGGGCGACAGCGACCGTCCTGGCCCTGTCCGGACCGTCGCCGGTCGGCGGTCCTGCCGACCTGCTGCTCGTCGCCGAGGAGCCTGGCGTCGGGCTGGGCGCACGGGCGGCGGGGATCGACGGGTTCGACCCTGGCGTCGTCCTCGACCGAGCCCCCGACGCGAAGATCCTGGCCGCCGGCCACCCCACCCCGCTCTGGCGTTGTGAGTCCGCAGCCGACCGGGTCGCCTTCGTCGGCGAGGCCGCAGGCGTGTGGCTCTGGGCCGTTCTCTGGCCACCGGCGGCCGAGCTCGTCCTGCTCGAGCACGTCGAGCTGCATGACCTTCGTCACGAGCCACACGAGCTGCCCGTGGGAGCGCCCTCGCCGCGTCTGCCCTGAGGCTGCCAGAGCCCGCGCCGAGCCTGCTTCGAGCGCTAATCTTCCTCGAGTGCCCAGCCCACGCATCGACCTCCACACGCACACGACAGCCTCCGACGGCACCACGCCACCGGAGGTTCTCGTGCGGGAGGCCGTGGAGGCTGGGCTGCAGGTCCTCGCGCTGACCGACCACGACACGACGCAGGGATGGGACCGCGCCGCGGACGCCCTCCCGGACGGGCTGTCGCTGGTGCGGGGGGTCGAGCTGTCGTGCAGCCGTGACGGCATCAGCCTGCACCTGCTGGGCTACCTGTTCGACCCGACGTACGCGCCGCTGGAGCAGATGATGGCCCGGCTCCGGGCGAGCCGGGTGAGCCGGGCCGAGCAGATGGTGCGGCTGCTCGTCGCAGACGGGGTGCCCGTCACCTGGGAGCAGGTCCGCGAGCTCGCGCTCGGCACCGTGGGACGGCCTCACATCGCACAGGCGCTGGTCGAGAGCGGCCTGGTCGGCAGTGTCGCCGACGCGTTCACGCCGGAGTGGATCGGGACCCATGGGCGGTACTGGGGGACCAAGCTCGAGCTGGACGTGCTCGACGCCATCGCGCTGGTGCGCGCCGCCGGCGGGGTCACCGTCTTCGCCCACCCCGGCGCGGCCTCGCGTGGGCGAACCGTCTCCGACGACGTCATCGCCGACATGGCCGTAGCCGGCCTGGCCGGGCTCGAGGTCGACCACCCCGACCACACCTCCGAGGCCCGGGCGCACCTGCGCGGTCTGGCCGCCGGACTGGGCCTGCTGAGCACGGGCTCCAGCGACTTCCACGGCGCCAACAAGACGGTCGGGCTCGGTCAGAACCTCACCCACCCCGACGTGTACGACGCACTGCTGGCCCCCGCGACCGGAACGGCCGTCCTGTGAGCTGGTTCGACCTCGACGTCTTCGGGACGGTGTTCGTGACCCTCGTGGTGATCATGGACCCGCTCGGGAACGTCCCGCTGTTCCTCGGCCTCACGGCCGGCCGTACGAACAAGAAGCGTCGCAAGCTCGCCTGGCAGGCGGTGCTCGTGTCGCTGGCGGTCATCTCGCTGTTCGCGCTCCTCGGCCAGCAGATCCTCACCTACCTCGGCATCGGGATCCCGGCGCTGCAGGGGGCAGGCGGACTGCTGCTGACGATCGTGGCGCTGGAGCTGCTCACCGACAAGCAAGACGACCCGAGCGAGGTCGACAACGTCAACGTCGCCCTGGTACCTCTGGGGACGCCGTTGCTCGCCGGACCCGGCGCCATTGTCGCCACCATCGTGTTCGTTCAGCAGTCGCACGGCGTGGGCGACCGGCTGGCCATCGCCGCGGGCATCGTCGCCGTACACCTGCTGGTGTTCCTGTCCCTGTTCTTCAGTGTCACGATCACCCGGATCATCCGGGAGTCGGGCATCGTGCTGCTGACCCGCATCTCGGGGCTGCTGCTGTCGGCGATCGCCGTGCAGCTGATCGCCAACAGCGTCCTGGGTTTCGTGAAGGCCTACTGACCCTTCACCGCCTGGCGCAGCTGTCCACAGGGCCGACGCGGCCCACCGGCCGGCCGGCGGTGTCGGCGCGGTCGGGCAGGATGGTCCGATGATGCAGCTGGGCCTCGAGGGCATGCCGACCCGGCTCTTCTCCTGCACACCCTCGCGGCTGACGACGTGGCAGGACTGCCCCCGTCGCTACCGGTTCACCTACCTCGACCGACCTGCGCCGCCGCGCGGCCCCGCCTGGGCGCACAACACGGTCGGCGCCGTGGCCCACCTTGCCCTGGCCCGCTGGTGGGACCTGCCGCTGGAGCGTCGTACCGGGCCGGCGGCGCGCACCTTGCTGGACCGTGCCTGGCAGACCGATGGCTTCCGGGACGACGCACAGGCCCATCGGTGGAAGGGCTACGCGGGGGACATGGTCGAGCGGTATGCCGAGGGGCTGGACCCCTTGCAGGACCCGGTCGGCGTGGAGCGCACCGCCGCCTTCCGCACGGACGTGCTCGCTGTGAGCGGCCGGGTCGACCGGGTGGACCGGCGCGGTGACGAGCTCGTGGTCGTCGACTACAAGACCGGTCGATCTGCGCTCACGACCGATGACGCGCGCGGGTCGCTCGCTCTCGCGCTCTACGCCCTGGCCTGTGCGCGGACCTTGCGTCGGGACTGCACCCGGGTCGAGCTGCACCACCTGCCGACCGGCAAGGTGCTGGCCTGGGACCACACACCGCAGAGCCTGCAGCGGCAGGTCGGCCGGGCCGAGGTGGTCGCCAGGGAGGTCTCCGCCGCGACCGAGGAGCTTGCCAACGGTGGCTCGGGGCAGGAGCTGTTCCCCCCTCGTCCGTCCGGCCGGTGCGGCTGGTGCGACTTCGCCCGGCAGTGTCCGGAGGGGCTCGCCGCATCGGGAGGGGTCAAGAAGCCGTGGGCCGGGCTGGCGGAGGAGCTGACCACGCCGGAGCGGGACTGAGCCCGAGCAGCGGCAGGCAGGCCGCGAGCCCGAGGACGGTCACCGGCTCCGGTGCCCGCCAGGCAGCGCGCTCCATCAGCAACCGTTGCATCCGCCCTGGGACGCCGTCGCGGGCGACGATGTCGAGACCGTTGTCGCGGTAGCCCAACGACCGCGACACGCCCAGCGAGGCTGCGTTGTTCTGCCAGGCCTCGCTGACGGCGACCTCGGCCCCCAGGTGGGCGAAGGCGAGCTCGAGGACAGCCGCGCGCATGCGCTTCCCGACGCCCTGCCCCCGCACCGACGGCACCAGCCACGAGTAGCTGTCGACGGTCCGGCGGACCGCGAAGTCCTTGCCCTCCAGCGCTTGTAGCCCCACCGGCTCCCCGTCGACGATCACGGCGAGCTGCACCACCCAGTCGTCCACCGACCACCGCCCCTGTGCCTGCCAGTAGGACCGCAGCGACTTCTGGGCGGACGTCAGGTCGGGGAACCGTGGGTCGTGCTCCAGGTCCTGCGGTACGACGGCCGCCAGGGCCAACGCGTCCCGCTCGGTCATGCCCTTCAGGGTCACCGTCGGGGTCGACAGGACCAGCCCGTGCAGCGGCCAGGCACTGGTCACAGGTCGAGGTCCCAGCGCCAGTACTCCCGGACGACGGTCATCCCCACACTGTCGTACAGCTTGCGCGCGCCGTCGTTGGCTCCGTCGACCCCGAGGCTGGTCCCGGGCCGGCCGGTCGCCGCCGCCCGGGCGAAGGCCTCGAGCAGCAGCGCGCGCCCCAGCCCGACGCCGCGCACGCCGTCGGCGACGGCGAGCTGGCGGACGTAGGCGTCCTCCAGCCGGGTGCTGAGGATCGCGGTCCCGACCAGCACGCCGGCCCGACGAGCGCACAGCACGTCCGTCGCGTCGTCCAGGAACAACCGGGTCCACTCCTGCAGCGGACGCTCGTGGCTGAAGCCGCCGCCGGCGAAGGCGCGGGTGACGAGCGCCCAGACCTGGTCCGCCTGCTCCCGGTCGAACGGCGTCAGGGCGATCCCGTCCGGCCAGGTCGGCGCGGGCAGGTCTGTGCTCTCGCGACGCAGCTCCCAGCTGCTGCGAAGGTGCCGGAAGCCGAAGGGCTTGAGGGCCGGACCGGTGAGGCGCATGCCGACGCCCGCCCAGTGCTCGAGCGTGCCGACCCCGAGAGCCCGCCCGTCCTCGATGACCTGCCTGATCAGAGCAGGACGCAGTGCGGCGTCGAACGCGGGGTCCACCACCGTGTCGCACTCGCCACCGGGCTGGGTGTGGCAGAAGCCGACGGCGGTCCCGTCAGCCACGGCGAGCCAGCACCGTCCCGAGCTCTCCAGGGTGGATGTCACGTCGGCCAACTCGGCCTCCTCGGAGCCGAACTCGATGACGTCGAGGGCATGAAACAGGTTGAGGACCGTCGCTACGTCCTCAGGGTGGCAGGGACGGAGCGTCCAGCCCGGGCGCTGGTTCGGCCGCTCGGTCACCGGGCCACTGTCCCGCACGAGCGCACGTCCTGCACTGGGGTCACCCCCCGAGACGGGCCTGCGCCGCCTTGAGGTGCGGACCGTTGCGCACTCCGGGGGGCAGTGCCATCAGCGTCGTACGCAGCGCGAGGCCGGCCGCGGTCGCACCCAGGTCGCTCGTGGGCAGGCCCGGCAGCCGGTAGAGCCGACGGGTCCAGCGCGGGAGCATGGCCGCCGCCGTGGAGGCCAGCGCGACCCAGGCCGGGCGCGCCGGGGTGCCCAGCGACACCTTCGTGGGCATCGGGGGGAAGAGCACGAAGCGGGCCGCGGCCCTCGCCTCCGCGGTGACCCGGAGCTCAGGACGCATGCCCTCGAAATAGTCCTGCATGTCCTCGGCGCTGGACGGTGCCTCGTCCAGCCCGATCAGCCGGGCGCTTCGGACCTGCTCGGCGTAGTAGGCGTCCTGCTCGCTGCGGCTCAGGCGCAGCCCCGACCGGACGGCGGTCGTCAGGAACGATTCGGCCTCGCAGCAGTGCACCCACAACAGCAGGTGCGGGTCGTCGACGCGGTAGGTCCGGCCGCTCTCGGGCTCGATGCCGCTCAGCTTGCGGTGGATACCCCGTACCCGGGCAGCCGCGCGAGTCGCCTCGGACGTCGTGCCGTACGTCGTGACCCCGACGTACTCGGCCGTGCGGAACAACCGCCCCCACGGGTCGGCGCGGAAGCCCGAGTGCTGCGCGACGCCCGCCATCGCGAGCGGGTGCACCGCCTGCAAGAGCAGTGCCCGCAGGCCGGCCATCGCCATCATGGGGTCGCTGTGGACCCGCCAGGTCACGCTGTCCGGTCCGTAGACGCCGGGGTCGGGGAGGCTCGGCTGGGCGGGCGCCGACGTAGGCGCGGGGGTGGGCGTGGGGACGGTGGTCACTCGGCCATTGTCGCCCCGAGGCAGACTCGTTGCATGTCGTATGTCGCCATCAACGTCCTGTCCGTCCCCGACGGCGCTGGCGCCACCCTGGAGGAGCGCTTCGCCGCCCGCCAGGGAGCCGTCGACACCGCCCCCGGCTTCGAGCACTTCGAGCTGCTGCGTCCCGTCGAGGGCACCAGCGACTATCTCGTCTACACCCGGTGGTCGTCCGTCGAGGACTTCGTCACCTGGCGCGACGGCCAGCGCTTCGCCGACGGCCACGCCTCGCAGCGGCCCGCCGGGGCGGCACCAGCCGCGAGCGGCAGCACCCTCTGGGCCTTCGAGGTGGCCCAAACCTCTTCCGCTGCGTCCTAAGACGTCAAGGGGCGCCGCGCTCGTGGGCTAGGACGCAACGCTACGGCGGGGGCAGGTTACGCGGGGTCACGGGGGTTCACAGTGCGGCGAGGAACTCCTTGATGGCGGCGTTGACGGGTTCGGGGAAGGTCAGGTTGGACGCATGCCCCGCACCCTCCACGAGCACCAGGGGCCGCGCGCCGGGCAGCCCATCGACCAGGGCCTGCGCCTTCTCGACCGGGATGCTGGCATCCGCGTCGCCGTGGATCACCAGCGCGGGGCAGGTGATCTCCCCGAGCCGGCCGGTGATGTCCTCCCGGGTCATGAGTGGGTGCATCACCTGCGGCGACCTGTGGTTCGGCATGGCCGCCCAGAGGTCCTTCCACGGTTGCTCGTCCGCCCCGGGCCCAAGGATCGCGGCGGCCGCGAAGTCCAGGGTGTCCTGGGAGGCTCCGTCGACCGCCCAAGCAGCCGTCATCCCCTCGTACAGCGGGAGGATGTCCGGCTCCTCAGCGCCGGCCTGGGTGTCGATGAGCACCAGTGCCCGCACCCGGTCCGGAGCGGTCAGCGCGGCCCGCAGGGACAGGAAACCGCCCTGGCTCATCCCGGCCAGCACGGCCTGCTCGACGCCCAGGTGGTCAAGGATCGCCACCACGTCCGCGGCACTGTCCCAGTAGGTCCAGGTTCCCTCGTGCTCGGCCTCGCCGTGCCCGCGCTCGTCCCACGTCACGACCCGGTAGGCGTCCCGGAGCGCCTCGACCTGTGGCGCGAACATCGCATGGTTCATCAACAGCCCGTGGCTGAAGATGACCACGGGGCCGTCGCCGCCGGAGTCGGTCAGCCCGACCGTCGCACCGGTCGACAGGGTGACGTGCTGGAGGGCGTCGGGCACGACGGGGAGCGGCATGCGCTGCAACCTATGCCCATGCCCCCGGGCCATGCCCTCGGGCCTGCTTCAGGGCTTGCTCACGGCTGCCAGGAAGTCCCGCAGCACCTGCGCGGTCAGCGCCGGGTTCTCGGCCGCCGGCGAGTGCATTGCCCCCGGTACGACGATGATGGCAGCCCCCAGGCGCGCACCCATGGCGTCCTGGACGTCGGGGTGCCACGCGTCGTCGGACTCGCCGTACAGGACGAGGATCGGCAGGTCGACGGCGGCCAGCTCGTCGGTGCGGTCCGGTTCGCTGGTGAGCGCGTCGGCCGTCGCGAGCAGGCCGGTGGGGGAGCTCGCGACCAATCGTGCCCTCAGGAAGTCCTTGGCCTCGGGGGAGACCTCCGTGACGCGGGGTCGGGTCGCGGCGATCGCCTCCGACGCCTCCCAGACCGCTTCGAGTCCACCCTCGAGCAGAATCGGTTTGAGGTAGGGCAGGACGTCGGCCCGCGGGCCGGTAAGGGCCGACGGGCCGGAACCCATCAGAACCAGGGACCTGAAGGGGCTGGCGTCCTGCAGCACGGCCGCCCGCGCCACCAGGCCGCCGAAGCTGTGGCCGACCAGGTGTACGGCACCCTCACCCAAGGCTCGTACCAGGTGCAGCAGGTGCGTCCCGAGGGCCTCGACGCTGTAGGCAGCGGGTTCGTCAGGTCCCGGCGACTCGTGCTGGCCCCGCTGGTCGATCGCCACGACCCGGAACCCCTGCTGCGCAAGGGGTTCGAGGACGTAGCGGAAGTCCTCCTTGCTACCGGTGAACCCCGGCACCATCACGATCGTGCCCCGGCTCTCGCCGACCGCAGCCGCATCGAGGATGGCCAAGGGACCGCCTGCGGTCTGGATGGTGCGGGCCGTCACACCCTCGGGGAGCGGCTCGCCGGAGACGACGCTCATGCCGGCTGCCCTTCCTTGGCCAGCCGGTGCAAAACGGGCTCACCGATCGTGCCGTCGTTGATCTGCAGCGTCAGGTAGGTGCGGTGTGGCTGCATCCGCCGATCGACGCACGACCCCGGGTTGAGCAGGCGGATCCCGCCGGGCGTGACGCTGTCCCATGGTGCGTGCGAGCGCCCGAAGACCAGCAGGTCCGTACCGGCGAACCGCGCGTCGCAGTAGGCACTACGCCCTCGTTTGTCCGCGGTCTCATGGACCGCCGCGATGCTGACCCCCTCGACGGTACGACGGGCGACCTCGGGCAGGGGCAGGTCCGTGGCCCGCTGGGGCAGGTGGGTGTCGGCGATCAGCAGCAGGAGCACCTGCCGAAGTCTGCCACCCGGACCGCGCGGGACGACCGGTCAGAGCTGGGAGAGGACGTCCGCCAGCGGCAGGCCGGGCAGGACCAGATCGGTCAGACCTTCGACGCGGCCGCACTCGACGCAGCGGACACCGAGGACCAGCCAGTCCACGTGTTCGCCGTCCGGCAGGGACATCCCTGCGACGACCTCCGCGATCGACTGGCCACAGGTCGCGCAGCACCACATCGAGGGATGCGTCCAGCGCTGGGCCGAGTCCAGGACATTGACAGAGGTCGCGCACTGCAGGCACCGACGTCGGGCCGTGCCGGTACTGGCGTCCGCCTCGACGTAGGTCCAGGTCGGCCGCTCGTCGCCGTGGTTGGCGCAGCCGAGCACGACGGTCTCGTGAACCGGCGGTGCGCCGTCGCCCAGCTTCATCAGGAACAGGCGCAGGTCTTCAACGTCCTCGCCCGTGCGAACCCCGGCCACCGTCCTCAACACCATGCTCACTGCTTCGGCGCGGAGCGGGGTGCTCCTTGAGCCGCCGGCGGGGTCAGGCTTCGACGCCGCCGTCCGCGCCACCGGAGCCGCTGTCGGCTCCCGCTGCGCTGTCGGCGCCTGCGCTGCCGTTGCCGCCGCGACCACGGCCACCCCGCCGCCGTCGCCGCTTAGAGGCGCCGTCCTCCGCCCCGGGTCCGCCCTCGGCAACCGGGCCTGACCGCGACGTGCCAGCAGCTGCGCCGGTAGCTGCGCCGGTAGCGGTTCCGGTGGCAGCCTCGGTGGTGCCGCTGAGGGCGGTTGCCGTGGTACCGGCTGCGGGGCCCGCGCCGCGGGTGCGCTGGCGCGGTCCACCGGTCCGCTTGGGCAACACCGGGGCGTCGTCCCCGCGGTCCATGGGCCGGTCGTCGCGCGGACCGCGCCCACCGGCACGGCCGCCATCTCGGCCACCGTCACGGCCGCCATCTCGGCCACCGTCACGTCCGCCGTCACGTCCGCCCACGCGGCCGGACGTCTTGGGCTTTCGGCCGGTCTCGCCGACGTCTTCGAGGACCTCGGCATCGAGGCCGGCGCGGGTCTGGTTGCGGCGCGGGAGGTGGCCCTTGGTACCGACCGGGATGCTCAGGTCGCTGTAGAGGTGCGGCGAAGACGAGTAGGTCTCGACCGGCTCCGGGAAGGCCAGCCCGAGGTCCTTGTTGATCAGGCCCCACTTGGGCATGTCGTCCCAGTCCACGAACGTGACGGCCACGCCCTTGGCGCCGGCGCGGCCGGTACGGCCGATGCGGTGCAGGAAGGTGCGCTCCTCGTCGGGGCACTGGTAGTTGATGACGTGTGTGACGTCCTGCACGTCGATGCCTCGAGCCGCGACGTCGGTCGCGACCAGCACGTCGATCTTGCCGGAGCGAAACGCGCGCAGCGCCTGCTCGCGGGCACCTTGGCCGAGGTCGCCGTGGACCGCCGCAGCAGCGAAGCCACGATCCTCGAGCTCGAGGGCAACCTTGTCGCAGGTGCGCTTGGTACGGCAGAAGACCATCGTCAGACCACGGCCTTCGGCCTGCAGGATCCGGGAAAGGACCTCGACCTTGTCCATCGCGTGGGCGCGGTAGACGTAGATGGCGGTGTCGGGGACGGTACGACCCTCGTCCGGCTCCTCCGCACGGATATGCGTGGGTTGGCGCATGAAGCGGCGCGCGAGGGCGACGACCGGCGACGGCATGGTTGCGCTGAACAGCATCGTCTGCCGCTCGTCGGGCGTGAGGTCCAAGATCCGCTCGACGTCGGGTAGGAAGCCCAGGTCGAGCATCTCGTCGGCCTCGTCGAGGACGAGCACGTCGACCTGGCCGAGGTTCAGATGACCCTGACGGGCGAGGTCGAGCAGCCGGCCCGGGGTGCCGACCACGATCTCGACTCCCCGCCTCAGGGCTTCGATCTGCGGCTCCATCGCGCGGCCGCCGTAGATGCTCTGGACGCGTAGCCCACGGGTCTTGCCGGCGATCTCGAGGTCACCCGCCACTTGGACGCACAGCTCGCGGGTCGGGACGACCACGAGGGCCTGGGGCGTGCCGTTGCCGCCCTCGGACGTGCTCTTGACGTTCTGGACGAGGGGGATGCCGAACCCCAGCGTCTTGCCGGTACCCGTGCGGGCCTGGCCGATGAGGTCGTGGCCACCGAGGGCGATCGGCAGGGTCATGGTCTGGATGGCGAACGGCTGGGTGATGCCGACCGCGGCGAGTGCCTCGACGGTTTCGGGCCGGGTACCGATCGCCGCGAAGCCGTTGGGCACGTCAGCAGCAGGGGTGGAAGGGTCGGTGGTCAGGGTCGTGCCTCTCAAGGAGTCGCGCCGACCACCGGCAGTGACGTCGCGGGCTCGCAGCGGGCGCTCTCGGCAAGGGGAGCGGGTCCGGCGCGCGCCGCTGGGACATGGGGTCCGCGCACGCGTACGGCGCCGCTCGTGCGGCACCGTCGAGCGTCAGCGTACCGTCCGGGGGCCCGTCGCACGTGCGCTCGCGAGGGCGGCGCCATGATGTGGCGATGATGGCGATGATGTGGACATGACGGCGCAGACCTCCACCCCACCCGACTCGGCGACAGTCGACCTGCTCGGCGTCCTCGCCTACGGCGAGCTCACCGCCTTCGAGCGGCTCGCCAGCGACGCGCAGCTGGCGCCGACCGTGGCCGACAAGGTGGCCCTCGCGACGATGGCTAACGCCGAGTTCGTGCACTTCCGGCGGCTCTGGGACCATCTGGTGTCACGGGGGGTCGACCCGATCATGGCGATGGAGCCGTTCGCCCCGCCGCTCGACGCCTTCCACGACAAGACCCAGCCCTCCGACTGGTACGAGGGGCTGATCAAGGCCTACGTGGGCGACGGCATGGCCACCGACTTCTACCGTGAGGTCTCGACGTACGTGAAGGACGAGGAGACCCGCCTGCTGATCCAGTCCGTGCTGGCAGACACCGGGCAGGCGCAGTTCGCGGTGCTGCGGGTGAAGGAGATCATCGCGGCGGAACCTTCGGTTGGCGGCCGGCTCGCGCTTTGGGCACGCCGGCTCGTAGGGGAGGCGCTGATCCAGGCGCAGCAGGTCGCCGTCGAGCGCGAGGCGCTGCTCGAGCTGCTAGTCGGCAACGGTGACCTGGCCGGCATCATGCGTCTGCTCACGTCGATCACCGACCAGCACGAGGCGCGGATGGCCAGTCTCGGCCTGCAGGCCTGACGGCTCCCGAGCTATCGGCCCCGGAGAAACGGGCCCGCGGGCCGCGAGCTACATCGCGCCGAAGCCGACCCGGCGTTGCTCGCTCTCGGCGATCTCGACGTAGGCGAGCTTGTCGGCGGGCACGAGGACGCGCCGGCCCTTCTCGTCGACGAGCGTCAGGACACCCAGATCCGCCTTGAGGGCGTCTGCGACGGCCTTGGCCACCTCGTCGGCGCTCTGGGCGCTCTCCAGGACCAGCTCGCGGGGTGCGTACTGCACGCCGATCTTGACCTCCACCGAGGGCCTCCGAAGTGTGTTGCGACGTGGGAACGACGCTGAACGAGATTGAGCAGGTGTGATTGCAGGTGTGATTGCAGGTGTGATTGCAGGTGTGATTGCAGGTGTGATGCTGCAGGACCCTGCGAAGGCTAACCGAGAGCGGACGCGATGCCGCCGCTGTCAGCCGTCAGCAGAACGCGCAGCCGAGACCACGAGCCCCGTCTCGGGGTGCAGTGGCGCTCCGGAGATGCCTCTCCAGGCCAGCGAGACGAGCAGCTCGACGGCCCGGTCCTTGCCGAGTCGGTCCTCGCTCGTCAGCCACCAGCGGGCACCGATCTCGGCCATGCCGGTGAGACCGACCGACAGCAGCTGGGCCTCCTCGGCGCGAAAGCCGGTGTCGTGCGCGATGGTCTCGGTGATCGCGGCGATGCACTCGGCCGTCATCCGCTCGACCCGCTCTCGGACGGCCGGGTCGTTGCGCAGGTCGCTTTCGAAGACCAGCCGGAAGCCCTCGCCGTTTCCGTCGACGAAGTCGAAGTAGGCGGCGACGGACGCAGCGACCCGGGCCCGGTTGTCCGTCGTGGATCCGAGCGCGGTGCGGACCCGCTTCACCAGCGAGGTGGCGTGCTCGTCGAGCAGCGCCATGTACAACTCGAGCTTGCCCGGGAAGTGCTGGTAGAGCACGGGCTTGCTGACCCCGGCCCGTTCGGCGATGTCATCCATCGCGGCGGCGTGGTAGCCCTGTGCGACGAAAATCTCCTGCGCGGCACCGAGCAGCTGTCGCCGGCGCGCCGGTCTGGGCAGGCGTTGGCCGCGCTCGGGGACGTCGCTGGCGGTCATCGACCGAGTTTAGGGCAGACCGGAGGCCGGTCAGGCGTCCTGGCCGGACAGCTCTCGGGAACCGTGCCGGGTCCGTCGGGCGTCGATGACCCGGTCGGGGTTGCGCCGCACGTACTCGCGTTCCAGGTCGAGCATCCGTGCGGTGTGGAAGCTCAGCGCGTCCTCGCTTCCGTGCAGGAACGTGTCGTTGCGCGTCTGGTGCAGGTGCAGCAGCTCCCGATCGAGGCACTCGTCGGTCAGGACGGTGGGCGGCACTCCGGTCACAGGTGCTCCTCAGCTCAGGACTGTCCGGTCAGCCCGGTGAGCACAGCCAACACCCGGTACGCCGTCGCCGTACAGCCCCCTGAGGGGTTGCCTGTCACAGCAGGGGCGCGAACAGGTCCCCGTGCTCCTCGACGCGAAAGAGCACGTCGTCGCTGGTGAACACGAGGTCGGAGGCCCGTTGGCATGCTTGGACCTCAGCCCACGTCACGGGAGTCGAGACGGTCGGCTCGGCGCGGGCGCGCAGCGAGTAGACGCTGATGGTCGTCTTGGCCGCGTTGTTCTGCGACCAGTCCACGAAGACCTTCCCGGGCCGCACGGACCTGGTCATGCGGGACACGACCAGGTCGGGCAGGGCACGCTCGAGCTCCTCGGCGACCTGCCGCGCCAGCCCGGAGGTGTCGGCTGACGGCGCGCGGCCGACGACCTGCAGGCCCTTGTTGCCGCTGGTCTTGACGAATAGCTCCAGGTCGAGGTGCTCGCGCAGCGCGAGGGCAACCTGGCAGCACTCGACAGCGGAAGCGGGCGGCCCCGGGTCGAGGTCGAAGACCAGGAGGTCCGGCCCGTCGACGCCGACCTTCCACTGGGGGGTGTGCAGCTCCAAGGCGGCCAGGTTGGCCGTCCAGACAAGGGCGGGCAGCGCGTCGATCACGACGTAGGAGATCGTGTCGCGGTTCTTGGTCGACCCGGGGCTGGGGAGGTCCACGGTGCGGACCCAGTCCGGCGTACCGCGGGGGGCGTTCTTCTCGAAGAAGACCTGCCCGTCCACGCCGTTCGGGTAGCGCTTGCGGGTCACCGCCCGGTCGGCCAGGTGCGGCAGCAGCACCGGCGAGACCCGCGAGTAGTAGTCCACGACCTGACCCTTGGTGAACCCGTTCGGGTAGAGCACCTTCTCCAGGTTCGTCAGCTTCAGCCTCCGCCCCTCGACGTCGACGAGCACCTCGCTAGGGCTCACGAGTCACCTGCGCAGGGTCGAGGTCGTCCCGCATCCCTTTGTACGACGGGTGCCTGAGCCGGCCGTCCCGCGTCCAGGCAGCGAACTGCACGTCGGCGACGAGCACGGGCTCGACCCAGTGGGCAACCCGGGCGTGCTCGCGCGGCACGGGCCCGTCGTACGGACTGGAGGGACGGGACAGGGGCGCGAGGTCGGCGGCGACCTGACGGCGCGAGGCGACGCTGAAGCCGGTCCCGACGTGGCCCGCGTAGACCAGGCCGTCCGGGCCGTGGACGCCCAGCAGCAGGGAGCCGAGGGTCGGGGCGCTGCCCTCGTCGCCGCCCTTCCACCCGCAGACGACCGCTGACTGCCGGCGGGTGTGCTTGGCCTTCACCCAGCAGTCGCTGCGCCGGCCGGGCAGGTAGGGGCTGTCCCGCCGTTTCGCGACCAGGCCCTCGAGCCCCTGCGCGAAAGTCAGGTCGAGCAGCACCCGAGCGTCGCCGTGGAAGGGCGCGGGAACCTCGAGCCCCAGGCTGTCGAGGACCGCGCGGCGCGCGTCGTAGGAGGTCGCCAGCAGGGACGCGCCCCCGACGTGCAGGACGTCGAACGGTACGAACGTGACGGGCACAGCGTGGACCAGCTCGGCCCGGGGGGAGCGGGTGTGCATCCGCTGCTGGAGCGCCCCGAAGTCGGGCAGGCCGTCGACCAAGGCGACCAGCTCGCCGTCGAACAGGGCTGCCGGCGCGGTTGCGCCCAGGCAGGTGGGAAGGGTCCGCAGCTCCGGGTAGGCGCCGGTGAGGTCGTTGCCGTTGCGGCTGGTCGCCCGAACCCGGCCGCCCTCGACGGCGACCAGCGCGCGCACGCCGTCCCACTTCACCTCGTACGCCCAGTCCCCGCCCTCGGGGAGCGGGCCCGTGGAGGCGAGCATCGGCGACAGCCCGGTCGGGAGCACGGTCGACGTCACGGCCTCAGTCTTGCCCAGGGCCGCCCGGTCCGGTCGGCACGTGACGCGAACTTTGATGCGGGACGCGGGCGGCCTGGGCGAGATAACGTGCGGCCATGAGGTCGATCTGGAAGGGCGCGATCAGCTTCGGGCTCGTCACGATCCCGGTGAAGCTCTACAGCGCGACGGAGGAGAAGGACGTCTCCTTCCACCAGGTCCGCAGGTCCGACGGCAGCCGTATCAAGTACAAGCGGGTAGCTGCCGTCGACGGCGAGGAGGTCGCGTACGGCGACATCGCGAAGGGCTACGAGCTCCCCAGCGGGGAGACCGTGATCTTGACCGACGACGACTTCAAGGACTTGCCGCTCACCACCAGCAAGGCGATCGACGTCCTGGCGTTCGTGCCGCTCGAGGAGGTCGACCCGATCTACTTCGCCAAGAGCTACTACCTGGAGCCGGAGAAGACGGGCACCAAACCGTACGTCCTGCTCCGGGAGGCGCTCGAGCAGTCCGGAAGGGTCGCGATCGTGAAGGTCGCCCTGCGCACCCGTGAGGCGCTCGCGACCCTTCGGGTCCGCGACAACGTCTTCGTGCTCGAGACGATGCTCTGGCCCGACGAGGTCCGCACCCCCGACTTCGGCTTCCTCGACGAGGACATCGAGGTCCGTCCCCAGGAGCTCGCGATGGCGAGCAGTCTCATCGAGACGCTGTCCGGGAAGTTCGACCCGACGCAGTACTCCGACTCCTACCGGGAGGCCCTGCAGGCCGTGATCGACGCCAAGGTCGAGGGCCGCGAGGTCATCCCGCCTGGCGGCGGCCAGCCGTCGACCGGGACGGTCCTGGACCTGATGGCCGCGTTGCGAGCGAGCGTCGAGGCCGCCAAGCAGAGCCAGGCCCCCGCGAAGCCTGCCGCGGCCAGGAAGGCGTCGGCCAAGAAGGCGCCCGCGAAGAAGGCGCCCGCGAAGAAGGCCGTCGCGAAGAAGTCGCCGGCGAAGCAGGCCGTCGCGAAGAAGGTGCCGGCGGAGGCTCCTTCTCAGGCCGCGAAAGCCCGCCAAACGGCATAGCGCCTGGTCATATCTGCTGTGGGTTGAGCCAATCGGAGCAGCGCGCGAGGTTCGGGCGCCGAGCGTTCGGGCCTCTGCCAGCCACGAAGGCGTGTCGATGCTGGTCGTAATCGCCCGCCTGCGACGGGCCTCGCCCTTGGAGATCTCTGTGACCGCGATGGACCACCGCGACCTCGTGGCCGCGTTGCGCGCCGTCCCCGGCATCACGGACGCCGACGTCACCCCCGACGACGACGGTGGTCTGGGGACACTACGGCTCGACCTCGAGCCTGGGGTCGACGAGGCCGCAGTGGCGAGCAGCGTCGGCCGTCTGCTACGAGAGCAGTTCGGGTTGGGCGTAGACGTGGACCGGGTCCAGGTGGTCGAGGACGCCGTGCTGGACCGGGGCATCGTCACCGAGGACGAGCCGGTGGGCGGCCCCGCCGTGGTGGTTGACCGGGCCGACAGCGCCTACGGCTCGGCCCCCTACCTCGCGGCGCCCACCTACTTGTCGTTGCCCGCGCAGCGGGCCGCAGTACGCCCCGCGATCTCGCGCATGCACCTGGTCTCGTCCGGGCTGGACGTGACGGCGACCGTCACGCTGTCGTCCGGGGAGCAGACCGCTGTCGGTGAGGCCCGTGGCGCTGCCTCACAGACCGGGGTCCACCGAGCCGTCGCTGTAGCGACCTTGCGGGCTGTCGAGCAGTTCGTGGGAGGCAAGATGCGCTGCGAACTCGACCACCTCGAGGTTTCCCCGATGGGCAACGACCGGACCGTGCTGGTGTCGATCACACTGCTCACCGACAAGGGCACCGAGCGGCTCACCGGAGCAGCGGGGGTCCGCGAGGACGTCCGCCAGGCCGTCATTCGTGCCACCCTCGACGCGCTCAACCGTCGCCTCGAGATGATGCTGACCGGCGTCTGACCGCCCCCCCGGCTACGGTCAGCGGATGAGCCGTGAACACACGCCTGGGCTGGTGTGCCTCCAGGGCGGTGGCGAGTTCTCGGTCGGCTGTCGGGCCATGGACCGGCAGCTGCTCGACCTCGCCCGCGGTCCGGTGGTCGTGACGGCGTTGGCGGGGACGGTCGGGCGCGACTACCTCACCGCCACCGACAACGGGGTGATGCACCTGCGGGCGCTCGGCGCGGGTGAGGTGCTCGCAGCACCCGACGTGCGGGAGGACCCGAAGGGGGCGTTGGCCGCGCTGCGCGGGGCTCGCCTGGTCGTGCTCCCCGGTGGCTCGCCCTCGCGACTGCTGAGCGCGCTCACGTCCACACCGCTGGGCCAGCTGCTCGTCGATCTCGTCGCCGACGGTGGAGCCGTCATGGGAGCCAGCGCCGGTGCCATGGTCCTGTGCGGCTGGACCGTCCTGCCCGACCAACGCGGACCGTCCGGGATGGCCGTGGTGAAGGGCCTCGGGATCGTGCCTGACGCGCTTGTGCTCCCCCACTGGAGCGGTGGGTCGAGCCGCGCCGAGTGGCAGCGGGCCATCGAGGCCGGTACGCCGGAGGGGACCACCGTGCTGGGTCTGCCGGAAGAGTCGGGGGTACTGCTGCAGGACGGGGTCCTCACCGCGGTCGGGCAACGGGCGACCGCCCTGGTCAGCGAAGCGCGGGACCTGCCCCTCGCTGCGACGTGGAGGTTGCCGTGAGCCGCACCGACGTGCGCCTGTCCGACGCCGACTTACCGACCTGGCAGGGCACCCTCCCGCCCTGGCCGGGCCAGCTCGAGCACGGGCTGTTCGTCCGCCGGACCCCCTCGACGGGTGCCGAACCGGCGCTGTTCGTCCACGGCCTCGGAGGCGCGTCGACGAACTGGACCGACCTGATGGGGCTGCTCGCGGACCGGGTCGACGGCGTTGCCCTCGACCTTCCCGGGTTCGGCCGCTCCGACCCTCCTGCGGCTGCGTCGTACTCCCTGCGCACGCACGTGCGGGCTGTCGTGACCATGCTGGAACGGCAGGGAAGAGGACCGGTGCACCTGTTCGGCAACAGCCTCGGGGGCGCGGTTGCCACGCGGGTCGCCTCCCGCCGCCCTGACCTGGTGCGCACCCTCACGCTGGTGTCGCCCGCGCTGCCGTCGTTGCGCCCGCGCCGCGGAGTGGACCCGCGGATGCCACTGCTGCTGGTGCCTGGGATCTCCACGCTGCTCAGCCGCCGACTGGCCGAGACCACGCCCGAGCAGCGGGCCCGCGCCGTGATCAAGCTCTGCTACGGGGACCCCTCCGCCGTACCCGCCGAACGGATGCAGGAGGCCGTCGACGAGGTGGTCCGTCGTTCCTCGCTGCCGCACGGGGAGGTGGCGTTCACCGGGTCCTTGCGCGGGCTCATCGGCGCGTGGCTGGAACCCGGGCGGCGCAACCTGTGGCGTCAGGCCACCACGGTGCGGGTGCCGACGCTGCTCGTCTGGGGGACCGAGGACCGTCTGGTGGACGTCTCACTGGCCCCGAGGGCGCTCGCGGCGTTCCGAAACTCGCGCCTTACGGTGCTGCCCGGAGTAGGGCATGTCGCCCAGCTCGAACAGCCCGAGACGGTGGCGCGCGCGTTTCTGGCGCTGCGCGAGGATGCCGACGCGCAGCGGGTCTGACCCCGCGATGAGCGCGCGACGGGTCGCTGAGTGCGATGCTCGCGGCATCACCGCATGCGCCGGTGACCAGGAGGAGGGAACACCGCGGTGACCGACAACCCAGGCGGGCCGCCCGCAGGCATGCCCTCGGGCGGACCTGTCAGCGACCGCATGCAGGCCCTGCTAAGCCGGGCCGTGGAGGAGCAGGTCAGCGAGCAGCGAGCCGTATCGTCGGTCCTCGGCGACCTCCGGACCCAGGTCACAGCCTTGGCGGACGGCATCCGGCTGGCTGCCTCCGATGCCACCGTCGAGCGCCTCGGGGGTGTTGTCAGCACCGTCGTGGCGGACGTGCGCACCTCCACTTCCTTGCTCGGGCAGCGAATCGAGGCGCTGTCCCAGCGGGTCGACGCCGTCGCGACCGAGTCCGCAGCGCCGACCGAGCGGGCCGCCGTGCGGCTTACCGCGCTGCAGGCCGACATCGCCACTCAGGCGGACTCGGTCGAGCGGATGCAGAGTGCACTGGACGTCCTCGCTGGATTCCCGGGTGCGCTGGCGTCCCTTCAGAGCGACGTCGCGGGCCTCCACGACCGCCTTCAGCCCCTCGCGGAGGTGCGGTCCTCCCTCGGTGACCTCGGCGCCCGTACGGCGGGCTCCCTCGACGCCCTGCGCCCTCACCTGGCCGCGCTGAGCGCGAAGGTCGACGCGCTCGGTGAGGGCAACGCTCCCGAGCGCGTGCGCGACGCGATCGTCGATGCCCTCTCAGGTCGCCTCGACCGCCTCGAGCAGGCTGCCGACCGTCCGGTCGTCGGGCCGGAGGTCCTGCGCAGCGGCCTCGGGGACCTGCGTGCGTCCCTCGACGGTGCCATGGGCAACCGGCTCGAGCAGCTCGGCGCCGCACTCGGGGCTGTCGAGAACCGGCTCGGCCAGGTCGGGGAGCGGCTCGCCGACGTCGGCGACGCCGCTGGTGGGATCCCTGCGCTCGCGACCGACCTGACCCGACTCGCGGCTCGGGTCGAGGAGCTGCAGGGCCTGCACGACAAGGTCCGCCTCGTCGGTCAGGGCGTCACCGCCCTCCAGGACGACAGCACGGGTACGACGCTGTCCCTCGGTATCGCTGTGCTTCGAGACGACCTCGTGGCGCTGGGGGAGCGGGTCGCGGAGTCTGCGCCGCCTGCGGCGGAGGACGTGGCTGGCCTCGTCAGCCGCGCGGTCGCCGACCGCCTCGTCGAGACCCTCGCGCCCCGCATCGCCGACGTCGTGTTGACCCGCGTCAGTGCGGCCCTGGTGGCGCAGCTCGGGGAGGCCCTTTCTCCGAGGGTGAAGGCGGATACCGAGGCTGTCGTCCGGACCGTCACCGCGGACAGCGAGCGGCGGGTCCTCGCACACGTCGACGAGGCCGTGCTGGCGCTCGCCGAGGCCCTGCTGCGCCGCCGCCGAGGTGGGCGTACCGGTGGCCTCGCCCTCGGCCGCCCAGCGGAGGAAGCCCTGCTTCCCGGCCCCCCCGCACCGCCGGCTCCCGGCTCGGAGGCAGGGACAGGATCCGTCGGAGATCCCGCGTCACAGGACACGTCCTTCGAGGTGGCTCCGGTCGAGGGGGCTGACGTCGGGAACGCCACTCCTGCGCCTGTGCCCGCCCCCGATCTGGTGGCAGCCGAGCCCCGCCCTGCTGAGCCTGTCTCTGGGGAGCCTGTCTCTGGTGAGCTTGTCCCTGGTGAGCCTCTCCCGTCCGGGCCGGTCGACGCCGGGTCTGTCGATACCGACTCCGAGGAGTGGGTCCGGGCGCCGGTGGGGTCGCCGGAGAAGCGGCCGTCGGTCACGACGGGCCTCGCGCCCACCTTCGAGCGGGCCACCGTCCCAGGCCCGGTGACGTCCGCCGTCTCAGAAGCGTCAGCCGTGCCCGCGTCGGTGCCCGCGATGCCGGTCTCACCCGCTGCCTCGGTCTCACCCTCAGCCCCTGCCTCTGCTGCCGCCCCGGTCTCGGCTGCCGCCCCAGCCTCTGCTGCCGTTTCCGGCTCACCGTCAGGCCCTGGTGCGTCTGCAGCTACGGCTGCGCCCTCCGGGCTCTCAGCACCGGAAGCGCCACGTGGGCAAGCCCCCGATGACGTGGCTGCACACCCTGGCGAGCTGGGCGCCCGCGCGGAGCCTGGTCAGTATGCAGATCCAACAACACAAGCGCACGACACGGACAGGGTGGAGCAGGACGACGGACCGCCGCAATCCGATGTTCCCGGGCGCCCTGCCGTCAAGCGCGAGCTCGAACCCGGACTCGGTTCCGAGTCAGCATCGACTGTTACGTCGGTGACCCAGTCGGCTGCGGCGGTGAACCCTGCGACGTTGGCAGAGCCTGGTGTGGTGGAATCTTCGGCTCCTGAGCCCCGCCCTACCGATCTGGCTGACACTGGTCCGGACCCGCTCAAACCAGCGATGCGTTCCCGACCCGCGAACCGCTCCGAGCCGTTGGACGCCGACGTCTTCGAGGCAACCCCGGCGAGTGCACCGCCACCGCCGTCGGTTGAACGGGTCAGTCGGCCGGGCACGCGGGCGACGACCCGTCCCGCGACGAAGCCGCCAGCGAAGCCGTCTGCGAAGCCGATCTTGGAGCACACTCCCGAGGTAGGCAAGGACGACCTCGAGCCGTCGCGCTCGGCTGGAGGTCTGCGCTCAGAGACGCGGCCCGGCAGAGTTTCGCCTCCGTCGCCTCCGTCGCCTCCGTCGTCGACCCGGGCCGGCTCGGCACCTCACACGCCTGCGACTCCCACCCGACCGCCGACAGCGGCCCAGGCAAGGTCGGGCGCCGCGTCGGTGCGATCGCAGGCATCTGAAGTCCAGGCACCTGAACTCGAGGCCCCCGAATCCCAGGCACCTGGACCCCAGGCAGCCGTTCCCCCGTCGGCTGAGGCGGATCGGTCTCAGGTGCGTCGGCCAGAGTCCGCGCGCCCGACGGTGCGGTCGTCGGTCACGCCGAAGAAGGGGTCGGCCACGCCACAGCCCCCCGTGTGGCAGCACCCGCAAACCGCGCCCAACCCGCCTACGTCGCAGGCCGGCTCCGATCAACTGCCGTACGCCCCGCCACGCCCAGCCAAGCGCAAGCCGTGGTGGCGTCCCGGCGGCTGACGCTTCGGGTCCCTCGAGGTGCCACTTACCCGGACCTTTGGCCGTGGTGAACAGTCAGCCGGCCATGAGTGGGTGGTCCTCCTGGCCGGTGGTACCGAGCGTCGCTGGCGGGGTTGAAGTCCCTCTGAACCCGCCTGTGGACCTCACTCCGGCATGGTGATGTAGCCGTTTTCGTTGGCCCAGTTGCCGTTACGGAGTTGGGTGGTGGAGTTGGTGGAGTTGGTGGTGGAGTTGGTGGTGCAGGCCCAGATGGTGTCGCTGGTGCTGGTGGTGCCGGTCTGGGCGTAGCGGGTGGGTGGGATCGTGCCCAGTGGCCGAAGGGATCGGCGGGTCTTCGATGTCGATGTCCAGGCCGTTGATGTCCACGGTGCTGCTGCTTCGGGTGCTGCTCAGGGTGCCGGTCCGGATCAGGTCCAGGGTGTTGTAGAGGATCGCGTCCAGGACCGGGCCGGCGGGCTGGCGGTCGATCAGCCCGTCGGCCTGATCGATGTTGCGGGCGGCCTGCCCGAGGACGGTCGCGACCTTCTGGCCGTCGTCGCAGGTGAGTTGCCCGGCAAGGACCCGCTGGCGTAGCCGCGGGTAGGACCAGCGACGGCGACCAGCAGCGCCTGCACCGGCGGGCCCGGCGATGGTGGCCTCGGTACGCCCGGTGGGTCCCACACCCCCGGGACCGTCCACCGCACCGGACCACCCGCCAGCTCCATGGGCCACGGGGGCTCGGTCGGCTCGGCCGGCAGGACCGACGAGACCGCAGCGGGCTCCACGCAGCACGGGCAGTCCGGCACCGTCAGGAAATCCGACGCGAACTTCATCGCCGAGAACGGCCCGGCCGGATCCGCGGGCAGCAGCAGCTCGGTGGCCTCCCACTCGTTCGAACACAGAGGCCGTCGGCGCCAGGGACAACGTCCACGACCCGTCGTACCCGTCCACGACCATCTCCCCTCGGACCCGCGATCGTCCTCACAGCCGAGAGCGCAGATACGACAGAAACGGGGACCTCCAAGAATCTGTGGACAGTGATGATCCCTGTGCATGATCTGCACCGTCTTCGGGTCTGACTCGTCTGTGGACTGGCTTCGTGCCTTTCAGTTGAGCTGTCGGCTCGGCGACGGTGCTCCACACGCGCATCAGCCGGACGGGCGTGAC
>JBBRNK010000026.1:0-43993 GCA_038230355.1 Mycobacteriales bacterium
CAGCGCGTAGTTGGCTTCCTCGACGTCGCGGCCCGTGACGTGCAGGACCGCGTCAGCCTCGCCTCTAGATCGCCTGAGAACGACAACCCCGTCCGCAGCACCGGCGAGGCCCTGCGTGCCGCTCACGTCGTCGAGGAAGTCATCCCCCTGCGCCTTGCGGGTGTGGTGGACGACGAGGACCGCGACGTCGTGCGCGTCGGCGATGGCCTTGAGCCGGCTCATCTCCTTGTAGTCCGACTGGTACGCCTGCTCTTGCGGCCGAGAGGCACCGCGGACCTTCTGGAAGGTGTCGACGATGAGCATGCGGGCGGTCGGCTTCCGCTTGAGCCAGTCGGTCACCCGCTCGTCGCCACCGGCAGACAACGGCTCGCAGACCAAGGCGAAGTCGAGCAGCTCGGGCCACGGCTCGGCTTGCATCACGATCCCCATGCGTCGTTGCAGGCGGCGGCCGGTGTCCTCGAGAGCCAGATACAAGACCGGTCCGGCCTCGACCTTGATACGGCCGAAGGCGAGCCCGCCTGTGGCCACGGCAACGCCCAGGTTGAGAGCGAGCCAGGACTTACCGACCTTGGGAGCTCCGACTACAAGGGTGACCCCTTCGGCAAGGACGCCCTCGACTGCCCAGCGGGGGTCGGGGAAGACGGCACGCTCGAGGTCGGCGGCGTTCCAGAAGCCGCGGCGGGTATCGCTCACGACGACTCCCTAAGAAGGCGTCGGTAACGACGGATGATGGGATCTGCAGCGCGCTTGTGAGCCCGCGCGACATAGGCGTTGTCGGCGCGTTCGGCCTCGAGCCGGCGCATTCTGTCTGAGGTCTGTGAGACGATGGTGGGGTCGTTGCTCGAGGATTGGCCGCCCCCGACCGGGCGGCCTTTCTCGGCTCCGGGCACTAGGCGGCCTCGACAGGGGAACCCGCACGCAGGCGGGCCACGAACTCCTCAAGTGCCTGTCGCGGGATGCGACGGGATCGCCCGATCGTCACGCTGTCCAGCTCTCCCGAGGAGAGAAGCTCGAACACCGTGGCGCGGGAGAGCCCCAGCTCCTGCCCCGCTTCCTCAACCCTGTAGAGCAGTCTTTCCGGCAGTCTGTCCATGCGACCCAACTCCTCTGGCGCAAGTGCGGTTGACTTGCTCCACTCACTATCGACCCGAGCCGACCGTAGTAAGTAGTTGACACTTACCCGCATCCCGACTTTACTTACCCTCATGCAAATCTCCGAAGGGCATGGCGGCTGGGTTCTGCTCCACGACGTAGGGATAGACGGCAACGTCTACCTGCGGCTCGGCGAGCGGCACGGACGACTGCGGGTCCTCGAGCTGTACGTCGAGACAAGCGAGGGTGTCGAGGCCAAACAACTCGGCGCACTCCCGCTCCGGGAAATCGAGGTCATCGAGCAGGGTGACCCGGTGTTCGCCGGACGCCTCAATACGGTGGGGCCGGACCTGTCGCGGCTGGCGAGCCATTTCGGGACTGGCTTCGGCCGACAAGCGACGCACTGGGTAGCGCAGAGCATGCGTGCACAAATCGCTGGTTCGGACGTCGAGCAAGCAGACAGGGGGCGTGATCGACGACCACAGGAGCGACCGCCACGGGTACCACTGAACGCACCCATTCGGATTGACGAGCAGTTCCTGCAGCGAGTCGCTCAGGCCTACCGGTACGCAGTCGAGGACGGGCTCGCGCCAGCGCCGACGCTCGCAGCCGAAGCAGGCGTCACGGCCCGCGCGGTTCACAAGTGGGTGGCAATCGCACGCCAGCGGGGCGTCATGCCCCCCGGACAACAGGGACGGGTCGGATGAGCAAGCGAGCAGACGGCGAGTCATCGATCTACAAGGACGACGATGGGCGCTGGCACGGCTACGTGTCGATGGGCCTCAAGCGCGAGGGCCAGCGCGACCGTAGGCACGTCTCAGGCCTTAAGCGTGCCGAGGTCGTGGCGAAGGTCCGAGACCTCGAGCAGAAGCGCGATAGCGGCACCACGAACGACGCGGGCAAGTCCCCGACCGTCGAGGCCTGGCTCGACCACTGGCTCGAAACCATCGCGGCGCGGCGGGTCCGTCCGCGCACCCTCGAGGGCTACCGCTCGAGGCTCAGGACGCACGTCATCCCGGCGCTCGGTCATCATCGGCTCGACCGTCTGCAGCCCGAGCACGTCGAGGCCTTCTACGCCCAGTGCGAGGCCGCAGGGATGGCCTCGGCGTCGGTGCTGCAGAACCATCGGATCTTGTCGCGGGCTCTCAAGGTCGCCATGCAGCGCGGGAAGATCGCCCGGAACGTCTGCACCCTGGTCGATGCTCCGTCGCTGCAGCGCGCCGAGGTCGAGCCGCTCACGGCGGCGGAGGCTAGGAAGCTGCTGACGGCGGCGAAGGGACAGCGGAACGCTGCCCGCTGGTCGGTGGCTCTGGCTCTTGGTCTGCGCCAGGGGGAGGCGCTGGGATTGGGCTGGGAGGATGTCGACCTCGAGGCCTCAACGCTCACGGTGCGCCGAGCCCTTCAGCGGCAGAAGGATGCCGGCCTGGTGTTCGTCGAGCCCAAGAGCAAGGCGGGCCGTCGCACGATCGCCCTGCCTGCTCCGCTCCGCGACTCCCTGCGCTCCCATCGGACGGCCCAGCTCGAAGAACGGATGGCCGCGGGGTCGCTGTGGCAGGAGCACGGGCTGGTGTTCGCCCAGGTCAACGGCAAGCCGATCGAGCCGCGGGCGGACTGGCAGGCCTGGAAGGACCTCTTGAAGGTGGCTGAGGTCAGGAACGCGAGGCTGCACGACGCGCGCCACACGGCGGCGACCCTGCTCCTGCTGCAGGGCACGTCGGCGCGGGTCGCCATGCAGGTGCTCGGTCACTCCCAGATCAGTCTGACTCTGGGCACCTACTCGCACGTCGTGCCTGAGCTGGCTCAGGAAGCGGCCGAGCGGATGGGAGAGGCGTTGTGGGGATGACGTGCTTTCACCGGACCGACCACGCCGCGGCCATCCTTCGGGATGGGTTTGTGGACGGGGAGGGCTCCTACGGTTTCGTCGGCCTGACTCTTCGAGGTGTGTGGATCAGCGACGAGCCGCTCGACGTGAACGAGGGTGCTGAAGGCACACAGTTGCTTGCCCTGACCTTCCCGGAAGCGGTCCGACTCGACCCGTACGAGATTCACGAGGAGATGAAGACGTACCGCGAGTGGTGCGTACCCGCCGAGGTCATCAACTCCCAGGCCTCGGCGGTCCTCGTTGTTGACGAGCCATGAACCTGCCAGGCACCAGTGGCCACCACGCTGGCACCATAAACGAGCCTGCGGCTCCACCCAGAAGGGCGAAGCCGCAGGTCATAAGGGGTGCGCCGCCAGGGACTCGAACCCCGGACCCGCTGATTAAGAGTCAGCTGCTCTAACCAACTGAGCTAGCGGCGCGTGTGCGAGCCGCAACGATACAGCATCCGACGTATCACCCGATTGGGCGACGCCCCGACCCCGGGGTGGGTCGATCGTAGTGTTACCAGGCTTCCCTCACCCAAGGACGGGCTCGAGATGACCACTACGACCGTCCAGCAGGATCACACCTTCCTGACGCTCGCCGACCGGTGCGACACGTGTGGAGCCCAGGCGTTCATCCGGGCGACATTCGTCACCGGAGAGCTCACGTTCTGTGGTCACCACGGCCGCCTGGTGAGCATCCAGCTCAAGCAGCAGGCGATCCTCGTCGAGGACGGCACGGACCTCATCAACCCCAAGCCGAGCCCCAGCGCCAACAGCCACTGACCCGCGACCGTCGGCGCTCCTGAACCTGGGTCAGACGCGCAGGCCCTCGGAACGACGGGCGGCCAGGAGCAGCTGCTCGTAGTCCTCGGCGTGCACCTCCGCGAGCTGTTCGAGGGCGGACTTCCGGGCCCGCCGCTCGCGGACCTCGAGGTCGCCGCTGCCAACCACGCCGAGCAGCGGAGCGCGCTCGGCGGGCGGTGTTGCGGGACGCGTCGCGGCGCGGACGGTCTTCACGGCCGACGCACGCGTCGTACGCGCGGGCTTGGGGGGAGGGCCTGTCACACAGGCGATGCAGACGGCAGAGTCATCGTCGAAGGCCTCTGCTGCGAGCACCTTGCGGCACTGCTCACACCTCTTCCACGCCCCCACGCGCTACCTCTTCCCTCAGCCGTCCACCTACTTTTCCACCTACCCTTGCACCGTAGCCGCAGCCGGCAGGACTTGAGGCAGTGGCCCCTCGTGAGGCACGTTGCATGCATCACCCCGCAACCAGGAGGCGCGCGTGCTCGAGAGCACCATGCAGGAAACCCCCCTCACGATCAGCTCGCTGCTCGAGCACAGTCGCCGCGTCTACGCCGGCAGCAAGGTTCTCACCTTCGTCGGGTCCGGCGTGCGCGAGGCGTCCTACGCCGAGGTGGGGGCCCGCGCGCACCGGCTCGCCTCCGCGCTTCAGGGCCTCGGTGTCGGACCGGGGGACCGGGTCGGCACGTTCCTGTGGAACACCCAGGAGCACCTCGAGGCCTACCTCGCCGTGCCGTCGATGGGGGCCGTGCTGCACACCCTCAACCTGCGGCTGTTCCCCGAGCAGCTCGCCTACGTCATCAACCACGCCGCGGACAAGGTCGTCATCGTCGACGCCACGATCCTGCCGCTGCTGGCGAAGGTCGCCGACCAGCTTACGACCGTCGAGTGCTACGTGCTGGTGGGGGAGGGGGACACGAGCGCCCTCGGCAAGCCTGTCCACAGCTACGACGAGGTCCTGGCCGCCGCGTCCGACAGCTTCACCTGGCCCGAGCTGGACGAGCGGACGGCCGCCGCGATGTGCTACACGAGCGGGACCACGGGCAACCCGAAGGGTGTCGTCTACAGCCACCGGTCGACGTACCTGCACTCGCTGGCGACCGGTGGCGGCAACGTGTTCAGCCTGTCGGAGCGGGACCGGATCCTCCCGGTCGTACCGATGTTCCACGCCAACGCGTGGGGCTTGCCGTATGCCGGGTGGGCGGCCGGGGCGGACTTCCTGCTGCCGGGAAGGTTCCTGCAAGCCGAGCCGATCGCCCGGATGATCGAGACCTACCGGCCGACCATCGCTGGGGCCGTCCCGACCATCTGGAACGACCTGCTCACCTACGTCGACGCGCACCCGACGGACCTGTCCTCGCTGCGGCTCGTTCCGTGCGGCGGGTCGGCGGTGCCGCTGTCGTTGATGCAGGCCTACGAGGAGCGGCACGGCGTGCAGATCATCCAGGCCTGGGGGATGACCGAGACGTCGCCACTGGCAGCCGTGTCCTTCCCGCCCAAGGGAGCCGGCGACGCGTGGTCCTGGCGGGCCAAGACCGGACGCCTGAGCGTCGGGGTCGAGCTCCGGCTGGTCGGTGAGACGGGTGACGTGCTGCCGTGGGACGGCGAGGCCGTCGGGGAGGTGCAGGTCCGCGGGCCGTGGATCACCGGCAGCTACTACCTCGACCCGGATCCGGACAAGTTCGACGACGGCTGGCTGCGGACCGGCGACGTCGCGACGGTGACGTCGGAAGGGTTCCTGCAGATCACCGACCGGGCCAAGGACGTGATCAAGTCCGGCGGCGAGTGGATCTCCTCGGTCGAGCTCGAGAACGCCCTCATGGGCAACCCGGCCGTCCTGGAGGCGGCTGTCGTGGCGGTTCCGGACCCGCGGTGGGACGAGCGGCCGCTCGCCTGCGTCGTGCTGCGTCCCGGAGCCGCTGCCACCCCGGCAGAGCTCAGTGCCTTCCTCGCGGACAAGGTCGCCCGGTGGTGGCTTCCGGAGCGGTGGACGTTCGTGGCGGAGGTACCGAAGACCAGCGTCGGCAAGTTCGACAAGAAGGTCCTGCGGGCGCAGTACGCCGACGGGGCACTCACGGTCGAGCTGGTCTGACCGGAACTAAGCTATCTGGTCAGCTCTGGGCTGACCCTGTGACGACGATCAGCACGCAACCGGCGTCGACCTGGTCGCCTGCCATGACGAGTAGGTCGGTGACGGTCCCGTCGGCGACGGCTTTGACGGCGTGCTCCATCTTCATCGCCTCCAGGACCACCAGAGGGGCGCCGGCGAGGACCTCGTCGCCGACGCTCGCGGTGATGCGCAGCACGGTGCCGGGCATCGGTGCCGTCAGCGCACCTGCCACGAGCGCGCTGCCCGGCACCGGGAACCGGAGGTCCTCGGCCAGGGCGCTGTGCCCGAGTGAGGAGTCGACGTAGGTCGTCGCCCCCGGACTGACCGAGAAGACACGACGCACCCCCTCGACCTCCACCTCCGCCCGGTACGGCGAAAGCGACCAGATCCGCACCTGGAGAGCCTTCCCGTCGACCGTCACAGCGACCCCGTCCCGGCCGAACCGGTAGCTCACGACGAGGCCGTCGTAGGACGCGGTCTGCGGCTGGGAGGCGACGTTGCGCCAGCCGCTGGGGAAGGCGGTGGAGCGGCCGGCCGCCGCGGCCAGTGCGGCCACCACGGTGTGTGTGCGGCGCACCTCGGGCATCGGGACGGAGGGGACGTGCCGGTCGAGGAACCCCGTGTCGACGCGGTTGGCGAGCCAGGCGGGGGAGCGCAGGACGTCCACGAGCAGCTCGCGGTTCGTCACGACCCCGTGCAGCGTCGCGCCGGCCAGCGCCGCGGCGAGCCGTGCCGTCGCGAGCTCGCGGGTCGTGCCGTGGGCCACGACCTTGGCCAGCATCGCGTCGTAGTGCACCCCGACGACGGAGCCGGTCTCGACGCCTGCGTCAACCCGAACGCCTGCGGCGCAGGGGATCTCGAAGCGCGAAAGAGTGCCGGTCTGCGGAAGGAAGGCGGCGTCCTCGGCGTACAGTCGCGCCTCGACGGCGTGCCCGGTCAGGGTCGGGGCCAGTGCCTCGGGTGGAAGGGCCTCGCCGCGGGCCACGGCGATCTGCAGCGCCACCAGGTCGAGTCCGGTCACGAGCTCGGTGACGGGGTGCTCGACCTGCAGTCGCGTGTTCATCTCCAGGAAGAAGAACTGACCGCTGGCGTCGAGCACGAACTCCACGGTGCCGACGCCTTCGTAGGCAACGGCACGTGCGGCCGTCACCGCAGCCTCCGACAGTGCGGCCCGCAGCTCCGGGGTGACAGCGGGGGAGGGGGCCTCCTCGATGACCTTCTGGTGCCGGCGCTGGATCGAGCAGTCCCGCTCGAACAGCGCGACGGTGTTGCCGTGGGTGTCGGCGATGACCTGGACCTCCACGTGGCGGGGATCCTCGAGGTAGCGCTCGACGAAGACCGTGCCGTCGCCGAAGGCCGACAGCGCCTCGCGTTGCGCGCCCTCGAAAGCGCCGGCGAGCTCGCCCTCGGTGCGGACGATCCGCATGCCACGGCCTCCGCCGCCGGCGGAGGCCTTGACCAGCAGCGGGTACCCGCTGGCCTGCGCCGGAGACGTCCATGACGGCAGGCAGGGCACCCCCGCGGCCGCCATCAGCTCCTTGGACCGCAGCTTGGAGCCCATCGCGACGATGGCGTCCGGCGGCGGCCCGAGCCAGGTCAGGCCAGCGTCGAGGACGGCCTGGGCGAAGGTGGCGTTCTCGGACAGGAACCCGTAGCCAGGGTGGACCGCGTCGGCCCCGGCTGCGGCGGCAGCCGCCAGGAGCAGGTCCGCACGCAGGTAGGTGTCGGTCGGCGCGGTGCCCGGCAGGTGCACGGCCACATCAGCTTCGCGGACGTGCGGGGCGCCGGCATCAGCGTCGGAGAAGACGGCGACCGTGCCGATGCCGAGGTCGCGGCAGGTTCGGAAGACGCGGCGGGCGATCTCGCCTCGGTTGGCCACCAGGACCCGGGTGACGCTCACGTTCGTCCTCACATCCTGAAGACGCCGAAGCCGCCGCGGACGCCGCGGAACTCGGTGCCGTTGATGACCGCGAGGCACATCCCCAGGACGGTGCGCGTGTCCCGCGGGTCGATGATGCCGTCGTCGTAGACCCGGCCGGAGTTGGCCAGTGCCAGCGATTCCGCCTCGATCTGCGCCTCGACGAGCTGGCGCATCACGGCGTCCTGCTCCTCGTCGTACGGCAGGCCGCGGGACCGCGCCGACTGGCGGCCGACGATCGACAGCACCCCGGCGAGCTGGGCCGGGCCCATCACGGCGGACTTCGCGTGCGGCCAGGAGAACAGGAAGCGAGGGTTAAACGCCCGCCCGCACATGCCGTAGTTCCCGGCGCCGTAGGAGGCTCCGAGGACGACGGTCAGGTGCGGCACCGTCGAGTTCGACACGGCGTTGATCATCTTCGCGCCGTCCTTGATGATCCCAGCCTGCTCGTACTCCTTGCCCACCATGTAGCCGGTGGTGTTCTGCAGGAACAGCAGTGGAGTGTCGGAGGAGTTGGCCAGCTGGATGAACTGGGAGGCCTTCTCGGCCTCCTCGCTGAACAGCACTCCGCGGGCGTTGGCGAGGACGCCGATCGGGAAGCCGTGCAGCCGTGCCCAGCCGGTGACCAGGGAGGTGCCGTAGAGGGGCTTGAACTCGTCGAAGTCACTGTCGTCGACGACCCGGGCCAGGACGTCCCGTGGGTCGAAGGGAACCCGCAGGTCGGTCGAGGCGATCGCGAGCAGCT
Source organism: Mycobacteriales bacterium (assembly GCA_038230355.1). Classification (GTDB taxonomy): domain Bacteria; phylum Actinomycetota; class Actinomycetes; order Mycobacteriales; family SCTD01; genus RYN-111. Next base: position 8,536 of record JBBRNK010000026.1, read on the forward strand.
CCTCCTGATCGAAGCGGGGAGCCGACGACACCGGCACCGGGCGCGGCGGCAGGTTGAGGCGCCTGACGATGTCGCGGCCCAGTCGCAGGCAGTCCAGCTCGTCCTCGGCGAGCTGGTCGGCCAGTCCGGAGACCCGCGCGTGCATCTCGGCGCCGCCGAGCGACTCGTCGTCGCTCTCCTCCCCGGTGGCCATCTTGACCAGCGGTGGGCCGCCGAGGAAGACCTTGGCCCGGTCGCGCACCATGACGACGTAGTCGCTCATGCCGGGGACGTAGGCACCGCCCGCGGTGGAGTTCCCGAAGACCAACGCGATGGTCGGGATCCCCGCTGCCGACAGCTGCGTGAGGTTGCGGAACATGGCTCCGCCGGGGATGAAGATCTCCGCCTGCGTCGGGAGGTCGGCGCCTCCGGACTCGACCAGGAACACCAGCGGCAGGCGGTTTTCGCGGGCGATGTCCATGGCCCGGCCGGTCTTGCGCGCCGACCAGGGGTTGGACGCTCCGCCCCGGACGGTGGGGTCGTTGGCCATCACCATGCAGTCGACGCCCTCGACCTGACCGATGCCGCAGACCAGCGAGGCGCCGACAGGGAAGGACGACCCGTAGGCCGCGACCGGCATCAGCTCCAGGAAGGGTGCATCCCGGTCGATGAGGAGCTCGATCCGCTGGCGGGGTAGCAGCTTGCCGCGGGCAAGGTGTCGCGCGGCGTACTTCTCGCCACCTCCCGCGAGGGCCTGGTCGACCTCGGCGGAGACCAGCGCGAGCTGCTCGAGCATCGCGTCGCGGCGCTCCTGCGAGAGGGCATCGGGACGGGATGTCAGGACGGTCACGAGGGGACCCTATCCCGCTGTTGTGAACCGTGGTTAGCATGAGGGGTATGCAGCGATCCCTGTACGAGTCTGAGCACGAGGCCTTCCGCGACAGCGTCCGCTCGTTCTGCGAGAAGCACATCGCTCCGCACCACGCCGAGTGGGAGAAGGCCGGCATCGTCGACCGTTCCGTCTGGCTGGAGGCCGGCAAGCAGGGTCTGCTCGGCACCGATGTGCCGGAGGAGTTCGGTGGCGGTGGGGTGAAGGACTTCCGCTACAACTGTGTCGTCGGCGAGGAGGTCGTCAAGGTCGGTGGCTCCGGCGTCGGCTTCACCTTGCACAACGACGTGGTGGCGCCGTACCTGCTCGGGCTCACGACGCGGGAACAGCAGGAGCGTTGGCTGCCGGGGTTCGTCGCCGGCGAGCTCATCACCGCGATCGCCATGTCCGAGCCGGGTGCGGGCAGCGACCTGCAGGGACTGCAGACCCACGCCCGCAAAGACGGCGACGACTGGGTCCTCAACGGCAGCAAGACGTTCATCACCAACGGCATCAACGCCGACCTGGTGATCGTCGTCGCCCGCACCGACCCCGACGCCGGCGCACACGGATTCAGCCTGCTCATGGTCGAGCGGGGCATGAAGGGCTTCGAGCGCGGCCGCAACCTCGACAAGGTCGGGATGAAGGCGCAGGACACAGCGGAGCTGTTCTTCGACGACGTCCGCGTGCCTGCCAGAAACCTGATCGGCAAGGAGGGCGGCGGGTTCGTCCACCTCATGGATGCGCTGCCCCAGGAGCGGCTGTCGATCGCGGTCGTCGCCGTCGCGGCCTCGCGCAAGATCCTCGACCTCACCGTCGAGTACTGCAAGGAGCGCAAGGCGTTCGGAAAGGCGATCGGCTCCTTCCAGCACTCCCGGTTCGTGCTCGCCGAGATGGAGACCGAGGTCTGCATCGCGGAGCAGTACCTCGACCGCGCGGTCAACGAGCACAACGCCGGGCGCTTCGACATCAAGGACGCCGCTATGGCCAAGTGGTGGACCACGGAGCTGCAGAAGCGCGTCGTCGACCAGTGTGTGCAGCTGCACGGCGGCTACGGCTACATGATGGAGTACCCCGTCGCGCGCGCCTTTGCCGACTCCCGGGTGCAGACGATCTACGGCGGTACGACCGAGATCATGAAGGAGATCATCGGTCGGTCGCTCGGGGTCTGAGGCGTGCCGGACCAATCCCCGGAGGACCTCCGGTCGTACGGCGGCCGACTGCGGGCCGGCCACGTCGACAGCGAGCCGGGCACCCTTCCCCCGCACTACCCGACCTGCTTCGGATGCGGGCCCGACGCCGCGTTCGGGCTGCACGTGCAGGCCCGGCGGGTGGGCGATGAGATCCACTGCCGTCACACGTTCGTCCCGCAGCACGCGGGCGCTCCGGGGATCGCCCACGGTGGCACGGTCGCCGCCCTCGTCGACGACGTGTGCGGCTTCTTGCTGTTCGTCGTGCAGCAGCCGGCAGTCACCCGCAAGCTCGAGGTGGAGTACCTGCTGCCCGTCATGGTCGGAGTGCCCTACGACCTGGTCGCGAAGGTGGACTCCTTCGAGGGCCGCAAGCTTTTCGTGTCGTGTGAAGGCCGCAACCCCGACGGCGTCCTCGTCTTCCGCGGCGGTGGGCTGTTCCTCGTCGTCGACCTGTCCCACTTCGACGCCGAGCTCGGGCCACCCCGACTGGTGCCGTAGCGCCGGACCGCGGCGGCGGTCAGGTGAGCAGGGCTGCCAGCGCCAGTCGGCGCAGGACGACGGCGCGGCCGGTGGAAGCCAGGGGGTTCTCGATCAGGGAGGTGGTGTTGAGCATGGCCAGGACCGCACCGACGGTCAGCGCCAGCTGCGCGCTGTCGAGGTCCGGCCGCGAAGGCATCAGTGCCTCCCGCCAGATCGCCTCGTAGCTGCGCATCCGGCGGCGCAGCGAGCGGCGCACGTCCTCGGCCAGGGCCCGTTCCTCGCGCACCCAGACACTGACGAGGGCGCGCTCCTCGACGACCAGCGAGACGTGCAGGTCGACCAGGGTCTCGAGGTCACCGCTCTCGGTCGCGAGCGCCAGCATGCGGTCCATCGTGCGGTCACACAGCGATTCGAGAAGGGCCTGCTTGGAGGGGAAGTGGCGGTAGACGCCGGGACCGGTGATGCCCGCGGCTGCACCGATGTCGTCGATGCCGACAGCGTGGAACCCACGGGCCGCGAACAGGGCCGCAGCGGCTTCCAGGAGCAGCTCACGGCGCGGTGCGGCGGTGGTCACGCGATCAGGTTAGCCTCCGTTCACAGACCCGTTCATAGACCCGTTTACGTCCCTGCGTGAGGATCCCCGCACCATGCTGACCGAACTGCTCGCGGACCTGCGGGACGAGCATCGCGACCTGGTCGCGATCGTGGAAGCGGTCGACTTCGACCTGCCGGTCCCGAGCGAGCCGTGGGACGTCCGCGATGTCGTGAGCCACCTGCTCGTGGGCGACGCGAAGGCCCGGCTCGCCGCGGTCGACCCCGAGGCGTTCGCCGCCGAGCTGCCCCTCGTCCTGGCCGACCCGGTGGCCTTCCTCGACGGCTGGCTCGACGTCGGGCGCGGCCGCGCCAAAGCTGACGTGCTGGCCGACTGGCGCTCCGGGTTCGAGGCCCTGGCCGAAGCGCTCGCGGCCGTGCCCGCCGACCGCAAGGTGCCGTGGTACGGCCCACCGATGAGCTCCGCCTCCTGCGCCACCGCCCGGCTGATGGAGTACTGGGCGCACGGGCAGGACGTCGTGGACGGTGCCGGGCGCACCCGCGTCCCCACCGCCCGGCTGCGCCACGTCGCCCACCTCGGCGTCCGCACCCGCGGCTTCTCCTACGCCGTCAGAGCAGTGACGCCCCCGGACGGCGAGGTGCGCGTGACCCTGTCGGCACCGGATGGCAGCACCTGGGAATGGGGCAGTGGCCCCGATGCGGTCGAGGGCAGCGCTCTCGACTTCTGCCTACGCGTGACCCAGCGGCGGCACCGCGACGACACCGACCTGGTCGCCACCGGGCCACTGTCCGACGACTGGCTGGACCACGCGCAGTGCTTCGCCGGACTGCCGACCGCGGGCCGCCCGCCCCTGCAGAAGCAGACCCGATGAGCCGCTGGGACACACCCGAGCGGCTGGCTCTGCGCCAGCTCGCGGGTGACCTCACGGCCAAGGAGATCGCCCCCCACATCGACGAGTGGGAGCGGCTCGGCGAGCTGCCCCGCTCGCTGCACCGTGCCTTCGCGCGGGCCGGGCTGCTCGGTGTCGGCTTTCCCGAGGAGGTCGGCGGCTCGGGAGGTGACAGTGTCGACGCCGCGATCGTGACCGAGGAGATCCTGCTCGGTGGCGGGTCCGGCGGCCTGGTCGCGAGCTTGTTCACCCATGGCATCGCCGTACCGCACGTGGCGGCCTGGGGGTCGGCGGACCTCGTGGACCGCTACGTCCGGCCCACCCTGTCCGGGGAGCTGATCGGGGCGCTCGCCGTGACCGAGCCGAGCAGCGGATCCGACGTGGCTTCACTGCGGACGACCGCCCAACGCGACGGCGACCACTTCATTGTCAACGGCGCGAAGACCTACATCACCAGTGGTATCAGGGCCGACTTCGTCACCACGGCGGTCCGGACCGGAGCGGACGGGTACGGCGGGATCTCGCTGCTCGTCATCGACAAGGGGCTGCCGGGGTTTGCCGTGAGCGAGCCTCTGGACAAGATGGGTTGGCGTTGCTCGGACACCGCCGAGCTCGCCTTCACCGACGTCAGGGTGCCGACCTCCCAGCTCGTCGGTGACGAGGGTGCGGGTTTCTTGATGATCATGAAGCAGTTCCAGTCGGAGCGGCTCGCGATGGCCACCCAGGCCTGGGCGATGGCTCAGCGGTGCCTGGACCTCAGCCTGGCGTGGGTCAAGGACCGCGACACCTTCGGACGGCCCCTTTCCTCACGCCAGGTCGTCCGCCACAAGCTGGCCGAGATGGCCCGTCAGGTGTGGGTGGCGAAGACAGCAACCCGGGCGGCGTACGAGCTGTGGCTGGACACCGGTGATGCCGTGACCGAGGTGTCGATGGCCAAGAACACCGCGTGCGCAGCCTGCGACCACGTCGTGGACGAGGCCGTCCAGCTGTTCGGGGGGCTGGGCTACATGCGCGAGTCCGAGGTCGAGCGGCACTACCGCGACAGCCGCATCCTGCGGATCGGTGGCGGGACCGACGAGATCATGAACGAGGTCATCGCCAAGCGGATCGGACTCTGAGCCGCGGCGGGAGGAAAGGGCTACGTCAGGCCGGACCGTCGGCGGCCTCACCGTCGTCGGTCGCGCCGTCGGCCTCGCGGGTGAAGGCGCCTTCCACGGCCAGGTCGCCGGCGGTCTGCTTCGCGACCTGCTTGCTCAGCTCGGCGTCGTCGACGCCCCCACCTGCGGGGGCGGTGTGGCCGGCTCCCGTCGCAGGGGTCGTGCCCGGGGTCGTGCCCGGGGTCGTCGCAGGGGTGGTCGCGGGGCTGTCGCTCATGGGGTTCTCCAGGGAGGGGGCGGTGGTGCGGGCGACCTTTCCCACCCTTGCTCGCCTGCACACCTGGGGTCGGCCACAGTGACGCGTTCCACGGCCGAGCGCAGACGGTGCGACAATCAACGCCAGAACCCGAGCGACCTGCCGCCATGGCGGCCACACGCACTAGGAGACACCCGAGCATGAGCGCTGCCGCACCCGAGCAGCCCCAGGCCACGCGTGCCCGGGCCGCCAAGAAGGCGACCGGAAGCGTTCCCGCGGCGCCTGAGGAGGACCCCGTGTCGTCCACCGCAAGGTCCGCCCCCGCGAGCCCGGTGTCGAAAGCCGCTACCAAGGGTCCCGCCAAGAAGGCGTCCGCCAAGAAGGCCGTCCCCGCGAAGGCTGCGGATCGTCCGAGTACTGCGGTCAAAGCAGGGGACGTCGTCGACGGCGCCGGGGTGGCTGTGGGGATCGACGTCACCGAGGTGACGACCGAGGAGCCGACCCCCGAGGAGCTGGCGGCCGAGGCAGAGAAGGAGGAGCAGGAGGAGATCGAGGCCGGCGCCACGCTGAGCGTCGATGTCCTGCGGCTGTACCTCAACCAGATCGGCCGCGTGCCGCTACTCACGGCCGAGCAGGAGGTCGAGCTGGCGCGTGCCATGGAGGCAGGTCTGTTCGGTGCCGAGCGCCTCGCTGCCGGTGGCAAGATCGCGCCCCAGCTGCGCGCGGACCTGCAGCACATCGTTCGCGAGGGCGAGCGGGCCAAGCAGCACATGCTCGAGGCCAACCTCCGCCTGGTCGTCTCCGTGGCCAAGAAGTACGCGGGCCGGGGCATGGGGCTGACCGACCTCATCCAGGAGGGCAACCTTGGTCTGATCCGTGCCGTGGAGAAGTTCGATTACACCAAGGGCTTCAAGTTCTCGACCTACGCAACCTGGTGGATCCGCCAGGCGCTGACCCGCGCCATGGCCGACCAGGCCCGCACGATCCGCCTTCCCGTCCACATGGTCGAGCAGGTCAACAAGATCCGCCGCGTCGAACGTGACCTGGTCGTCCAGCTGGGTCGCAAGCCCACCGCCGCCGAGATCGCCGTCGAGGTCGACCTGACACCTGAGCGGGTCGAGGAGATCCGTTCCTACAACCGCGACCCCGCGTCCCTGGATGCCCTGATCGGTGAGGACAGCGACGCCTCCCTCGGTGACTTCATCGAGGACGAGCATGCCGTGATGCCGGGCGAGGCAGCGGCCTTCCTGCTCATGCGCGAGGAGCTCAGCGCGGTCCTGGCCAGCCTCACCGACCGGGAACGGCGGGTCATGGAGATGCGCTACGGCCTGGTCGACGGGCAGCCGCGCACGCTGGACGACATCGGCAAGGACTTCAACCTGACCCGGGAGCGGATCCGTCAGATCGAGGGCAAGACGTTGTCGAAGCTGCGGCACCCGAGTCGCTCCGCGTCGCTGCGCGACTACCTCGACGACTAAAGTCAGGACGTGCCCTCGGTCGTGCGCCTGCTCGTCACCCCCCGCTGGCTGCTGCGGCACGTCCTGCTCGCGGTATCGGTGGCGGCTTGCTTCGGTTTCGGCCGGTGGCAGTACGGACGCGCGGTACGGCGGCACTCGATCCTGAACTGGTCCTACACGGTCGAGTGGACGCTGTTCGGGTTATTCGCGGTGCTGTGCTGGGCGTGGTTCCTGCGGGATGACCTGCGTGGCGGTCCGGTCGAGCCGGTACGGGTCGTGCCTCAGCGGGTGTACCAGCCGGTTGCCCAGCCCGTCAGCGACGAGGAAGACCCGGAGCTCGCCGCGTACAACCGCTATCTCGCCCACCTCGACAAGAAGGTCACATGACCGCCAGCACCGACCCTGCCATCGACTCCGGCCCGGTCGCACCGGCGATCCCGACAGGGGCATTGCTGCGCTACCGCGTCATGGCCTACCTCGTCGGGACCCTGCTCGTGGTGCTGGTCTGTGTCGCGGTCCCGCTGAAGTACGCCGCCGACGCACCGACCCTGACCACGGTCCTGGGCGTCGCGCACGGCTACCTGTACGTCGTACTGCTTCTGAGCATCGCCGACCTGTGGCGGCGGCTGCGCTTCCCGCTGACGATCGTGGTCGCGGTGGCGCTCGCAGGCACGATCCCGTTCCTGTCGTTCGTCGCCGAGCGCAAGATCACGGCTTGTGTCAGAGCCGGGCGCTACCCCGTCGGCTGAGTTCGACCGCCCGGAGCACGGTCCGTGCGACCAGATCGGGGTTCTCCAGCTGCACCAGGTGGCCGCCGCGGTGCTCGACCCACTCGCTGCGCGGCAGCTGCACGGCCAGGTCGTGCTGCGCCCGGGCTGACACGATGACATCCCGTCTCCCGATGGCTACTACCGCTGGTAGGTCGATCTGGCCGAGCTGACGGGCGAGGGCCGGGGCTTCGCGCACGAAGGCCCGCTGTTCGACCGCGTAGGCCGTCCAGGAGGCCCGGTCGAGCTCGCGGAGCCGCTGCCGCAGCGCTGCCTTTGCCTGAGGTTGCAACCGGCTCCCGGTGGCACTTTCGGCCACCCGGGCGACGCGGGCTCCGAGCCGGTCGGCGGCCCGCGCGCTCCCGCCGCGCAGCAGGGGTGCCGCGAGCAGCCGGTCGGTGAGCGTCAGTGCCCGCCGGCTGCCGATCGAGCCGAGCAGGGCCAGCGCCGAGACCCGATCGGGGGCGTCGAGGGCCAGGCGCAGCGCCACCCCGCCGCCCCAGGAGTGCCCGACCAGGACAGCCCGTCCGGTACCCCGCTCGTCCAGGCAGCGAAGGACCGCCGCGGCGTTGACGCCGAAGCCGCCGGCCGCCGTCCCGTCGTACCCGGGGCGGGTGGGGGTGATGACGTCGAGCCCGGCGAGCAGGGGCAGCACGGGGTCCCAGTCAGCGGCTGCTCCCGGCTGGCCGTGCAGCAGCACCACCGTGGTCATGCTGGGCCAACAGCGAGGGCGCCCCGATCATGCCGGGGCGCCCTCGCTGTGCGTGCTGGAAGCGGCTTAGAAGGCCGCCAGGCTGCCCTTGGGCGTGCCGTTGCCGGTGGGGCCGTCGTAGCCGGTGCCGCCGGTGCAGAGGTAGGCGCCCGTGGTGTTTCGGCCCTTCACGCAGCGGCCGTTGCTCCCGCTGGTGACGTCGAACAGGGAGCCGGCTGCGCTGTACAGCAGGGCGGCGGGCGTGCCCGTCGTGTTGCCCGACAGGCCGTAGACGCCACCGATGATCGGCGCGGCGACCGACGTGCCGCCGAAGACGTACCAGTTGGCGCCACCGGTGGAGCCGTAACTGTCGTAGACGGCCACCCCGGTCGCCGGGTCTGCCACGGCAGCGACGTCGGCAATGGTGCGCCGTGCGCAGCCGGTGTCGTGCTGCCAGGACGGCTTGCTGATGTACGCCGAGCAGCCGCTGCCGGCCCCGCTCCAGACCGTCTCGGTCTTGCGGGTGCCGTCGGCGTTGAGGACCAGGTTCGTGCCACCGACAGCCGTCACGGTGTTGAAGGCGGCCGGCGACTGCGCCCCGAAGCCGCTGTCACCCGAGGAGACGGTGATCGCCACGTTCGGGATCGTGTAGTAGGTGCTCTGGATGTTCGTCTCGCTGGCGGACTCCGACCCGCCGTAGGAGTTCGAGATGACCTTTGCGCCCTTGGCGGCAGCGGTCTTGACGGCCGTGCCGAGGTCGGTGAAGGAGGCGGAGTTGGCGCCGACGTAGATGATCGGGCAGCTGGGGCAGATCGCGGAGACCATCTCGAGGTCGAGCATCTCCTCCTGGCCCCAGCCGGTGTTGCCCGCGGGAAGGGCACTCCCGCCGGTCTGGTTGTACTGCGTCAGGTTGGCGGTACCCAGCCCGAACTGGTTGCGGTAGACCGCCAGGTCGGCGGCGGCGGTCGGGTGCGCGTAGGCGTCGACGATGGCGATCGGCGTGGTACCGGAAAGCCCGGTGAGCCCGTAGGCCGTCTTCAGCTGGGCGGGGGCGTAGCCACCGGAGTAGGTGGTGGTCGCGTCCGGCCGTGCCCCCTTGGTGCGGACGTGTGCGTCGCAGTGGGCGTAGCCGGCCGCAACGTCGGCGCAGACCCGCTTGTCACCGGGGGTCGTGTCCGGAGGGGAGGCGACGGCAGTGCCCACGAGAGCCGGCAAGGCCAACGAGGCTGCGGCCAGGGTGATGAGGATCGCGCGACGACGCATGCAGGGAGCTCCTGTGCAGAAGGTGGTTGCTGGGCCGCTCCGGGTGGAGGCGTAAGCGCACTCTGGACCCTCTTGGGCGTTCTGTCACCACTTGATGACAGGCAAGCACCGTCCAGGAGGTGGTGGTGAGCCGCGGCCGCAACTCTGGAGAAGCTCTTCCGGTGCCGTTAGCCGGTGACGACCAGAGTCCCGTGCATCCTCGGGTGGTAGGCGCAGTGGAAGGTGTAGCTCCCCGCCTTCGCCGGTACGACGAACCGCACCGGCGTCCCCCGGGCCACGTTGCCCGAGGTGAACAGCGACGCCACGTCGGAGTCGACGGTGTGGTCGGCTGAGTCCTGGTTGGTCACCGTCACGGTCGCGCCGGCCTTCACCGTCAGCGGCGAGGGGTCGTAGCTGAAGCCGGAGATGTCGAGGGCGTCGGGTGTGGACGCCGGGGTGCCGGCGGTCGGGCTGGCGGGTGGGTTCGTTGCCGACGGCCCCGCTTTCGTGCTTGCTGTCGAGCAGCCGGCGAGCAGTACCAGCCCGGCCAGCAGGTAGGTGGTCTTGGCCGGCCTGGCCGGCCCGGCCGGAGTCGTCGAGGTCACGACAGCAGACTCCTTTGAAGGTCCTGACACCACGGTGGCTCAGGTGCGGGCCAGGGCGAGCACCGGGATGGTGCGGATGCCCTTGGTTTTCTGCTCGTACTCGGCGAAGCCCGGGTAGAGAGCGGCCTGCTTGGCGTAGATCGCGCCCCCACGACATCGTCACCCTCGTCGTCCCCGGAGGCAAGAAGTGGAAGGCTACGATCGTGAGTGTCCCTGAGGACCAGTCCGAGGCTTGGCCGCTGTCGGCCGCGACGAGCATCGCCCTGCGGGACGGCAACACAGCGGGTACGACGCTGCTGGTCCTCACCTTGAAGGAGCTCGTCCTGGCTGAGGTCTACACGCTGTACGTCGTGCCGACCGGCCACAGGTTGCCGTGGTGCTGCTTGCGACAGACCGTGAGCGCGATGCCCTGAGTCGTGCGGTCGCGCGAGCCGGCGAGTCGTTCGACGGGATCAGCCTGGACCTGTCCGGACTCAGCTCGCTGGGTGACTGCGGCGCCTTCGACAGCTGCGTGGACGGGGGTGGACTCGGTGGGGGCGGAGACGGAGGCGGCGACGGTGGGGGTGGCCACTGAGCCTCAACCAGCCGGTGGGAGGACCCGAGCATCATCGGCGTTCGCGGGCCGCTGGCCCGTCCAGCTCACCCTGCACGCGGACCGGATCCTCCAGCGGGAACGCGCCATCCACAGGCAACGCACCCACCCGGACCGACACCTAGCAGGCAGGCGTACGTTCGGGCACATGCGCGCCCCCCGAGCTCCGCAAGCCCTGCGAATCCTGATCGCCGTCCTGGCCCTCGCGGCCCCGCTGGTGCCGGCCTCGCCGGCATCGGCCGCGGTGTCCCAGAACTGGTACAACTACCACGGCGACACCCTGCACAGCGGCTACAGCCCGTCCACGCCGGCGCCCAACAACCCGAAGATCGTCTGGCGGGCGAACCTCGACGGGGTCGTGCAGGCAAGCCCGCTCGTGGTCGACTCCTTCGTGTTCGCGGCGACCGAGCACAACACGGTCTACGGCCTGTCCCGTCGTACCGGGCAGGTCGTGTGGGCACGACACCTGGGCGCTCCCGTCCCGCGTTCAGCGCTGCCCTGCGGCAACATCGACCCGCTCGGGATCACCGGCACGCCGGTCTACGAACGCCTCGACAACCGGGTCTGGGTGGTCGCGACGACCCTGGTCGGACGCACCCTGCGCCACACGCTGTACGGCATCCACGCCTCCGACGGGTCGATCGTGACCCGCACCGTCATCGACCCGCCGAACCAGGACCCCAACGTCCTGAACCAGCGGGGCGCGCTGAACTACGCGCAGGGGCGGATCGTCATCACCTACGGCGGCCACGCCGGTGACTGCGGCAGCTACCACGGCTACCTCGTCTCGGTGCCGCTGAGCGGAGTCGGGCCGCGCTACTACAGGACCGGCTCGCAGGGCGAGGCCGGCATGTGGCAGCCCTCGGGTCCGGCCATCGACAGTCGGGGCTACGCCTACGCGGTGACGGGCAACGGGCGGGCCACCAGCGGTAGCTGGGACGGCAGCAACAGCGTGCAGACCATCAACATCTTCAACGCCACCCTGCACGACTACTTCGCCGAGTCGAACTGGGTGCAGGGCAACCGGGACGACACCGACCTCGGCAGCAGCGGTGCGCTGGTGTTCGGCGACCGGATCTGGATCCAGGGCAAGACCTCGACCGGGTACGTGCTCAACCGCTTCGCCCTCGGTCGCATCGGCCACCCGCTGCAGACCGTCCAGAACGCGTGCGCCCGGCAGTTCGGCGGGGGAGCCGTCCTGGGCTCGATCCTGATCTTGCCGTGCACCGACGGGATTCGGCAGCTGCGCGTCAACACCGACCACACCGTGCGCCTCGGCTGGAAGGCTGCCGCCAACATCACCGGCAGCCCCGTCATCGGTGGTGGCTTCGCGTGGGCGCTCGACACCTCGGCAGGGGTGCTGAACGGCCTCAACCTGCAGACCGGCGCCCGGCGCTTCAGCCTGGGCATCGGCCCGGTCGTGCGGTTCGCCACCCCGGCGCTGTCGGCGTCGATGCTGTTCGTGCCGACGACGCGTGGCATCACTGCCGTCGGTGGCGTCTGACGCGGAGTCGACTCAGCCGCTCAGGTTGCCGGACGCCCACTCGGCCCACGAGTAGTTCCAGTCCGCCATCCCTTCGTCGCCCGTGTTGGGCGGAACGGCGGCGTGAATCACGTCGACGATGTCGCCCAGCTTGCTGTTGTCGTAGAACCACTGCGCGTCCACGATCGAGGTGTTGACGCACCCGTGGCTGACGTTGGTCACGCCCTGCACGCGGGTCGTGGCGGGGTTGGCGTGCACGAAGGCCCCGCCGTTGGAGATCCGGACGCTCCAGGGGAGGAACTCGTAGTAGCCGTCCGGGCTGGCCGTCGGGATGCCCACGGTGGCTGAGTCGTAGAGGTGCTTCTTCTCCCGCACGAGCACGACGTGCACACCGCCCTTCGTGGGGTACTTCGCGCGGCCGGTCGAGACCTTCACGGTCCGCACGAGGGCACCGTTGCGCCGTACGGTCATGACGTGGGCCGTCACGTCCACGGTTGCGATGAGTGCGTCACCGATGGAGTAGTGGCTGGCGACCGCGTCGGTGGCGCCCCACGTCTCGGTGCCCGGCAGGTGCACCCCGGCGAGGGCAGCCGTCACGTTGATCGTCGTACCGGGCTTCCAGTAGGCGGGGCCGCGGTAGTGCACCTCGTAGGAGTTGTACCAATGCCAGGCGCCGACCACCGCCGGCGCGGTCGAGACCTTGAGGTGGTCCAGGACGGCCTGTCGAGCGGCCACGCCCCCGACCGGCTTGTTGAACCGGACGATCACGGCCTGCCCTATGCCGTAGGTCCCGCCGTCCGGCGAGACGGTGGCCTTCAGCAAGGACGTCGCGGCCGCGGCGGTAACCCGGCGGTCGAGCGTGCTCGCCTTGCCGACGGAGTTCCTGACGTTCGCGTGCAACGCGTACGCGTGTCCGGGGACGAGCGTTCCGGTCGACGTCCAGGTCGTCGGCGTGAGCGTCCCGGGCAGGGCCGTCCCGTCCGCGTCGGAGGCCTGCACGGAGCTCAGGGTCCCATTGATGATCGAGAACGTCAGCGGTCGTTGCCAGGGAACCGTCGAGCCGGTGGAGACGGCCGCCACCACCGGCGCGGGGGTCGGAGTAGGTCGGCCGGACCCGCCGGTGGCGATGGAGTCACCCGAGCCGCCCGAACCACCCAGCAGCACGGCGCCGGCTCCTCCGACGACCACAAGGCCGCCGAGCCCGAGGACCACGCCGAGCTTGGCGAGTCCGCAGTCGGAGCGCAGGGAACGGGACACGGTCACCTCAGGGGGGGTGGTACGGCGGGCGGTAGGTGCCATTCTGCCTTGTCTGTGGCGTTCCTCGTCAGCCGAGGGCGCGCCGGTCCCGCAGCTCGGGCTCTCCGAGCCGGGCGACCCGACCGTCGCGCTCACCGGCCTGCCAGGCCGACCCGGAGACCTGGCGGTCGCCGCGCCCACCCCGCCAGGACCCGCGAGCCTGCGAGGCCCGGTCGTGGAAGGCGCGCACCCGCTCGGCCTTCTCGCGCAGCACGAGGGCTCCCGAGGTCGACGCAGGCCCCTCGTGGTCGGCGTGGGCCTGCAGGGCGCGCGCCCTGGCCTCGGTCAGCCGTTTCTGAACGGCGTGCATCCAGCCCTCGTAGAACGACAGCCGCCACGACACGGCCGCGACGCCGGCTTCCCGGTGCTCCCCCTCGCGCAGGCGGCGGGCAGCCGCCGACGCCATCTGCGTCGCCAGCGAGGCCCAGAGCTGCTCCACGACGTCCAGGTCGGCCGGGTAGCCGAAGCCCAGGACGAAAGTCGAGTCACCCGCGACGTTGACGAGGACGTCGTTGGACTGGGCCACGACGAGGAAGAGCACCACCAGCTGCCGGTTCCCGCGCTTGGCACGGTCACCGATCACCAGCTTGCGTTGCTCAAAGGCCTCCTCGGCGGCCCGCAGCCTTCGGGTGGCCTGCCGGGCGCGGGCCAGCTCGAGGTCGACGGCATAGGTCGTGGCGAGCTCCTGCGCGCGGGTCACGAAGGCGTCGGCCTCGTGCTCGTTGTCGGTGCCCTCTGCCTGCGCCAGCAGCTTGCCGATCTTGTCCAGCACGCGCTCACTCACGACGGCACCCCCGCTTCGGCATAGTCGACCCGCAGGGCCAGGGCGGCCTCGGGACCCAGCACGGACGTGACCAGCTCCAACATCCGGGCCCGGAAGCCGGGCCCGTGGTCGGCGCCCCCATCGAGGTGGAAGCCCAGGTGATGGGCCATCTCGTGCAGCAGGACGCTCTCGCGCAGCGCCCAGGGTGTCCCCCGCTCGGGCAGCGGAAGGGCGATCGTCCCGGGGGGCTCCCAGTGCGCCTTGGTCAGCCCACGTCGTCGTCGCAGCCGCACTGCTGGCACATCCCACGAGGCCAGGTGGTGCCTCGCGTACGCCTGTGCGGTGGCGAGGTCACCGAAGCGGACCTCGCCCGGGAGCACGACCGACGACCCGGCGACCTCGGCGAAGGCGGCCCCCTGCCGAGCCGCGTCAAGCCGCATGGCCCAGGCGTCCTCGGCGGCGTAGACACGCGACCGCTGGGTGTCGGACGTGCGGGTCACGGTCACGTGGTCAGGTCTACCAGCCGGAGCAGCCCAGCCGGCGAGGCTGACACGGGTGTCTGTGGACGGTTCGGGCCTGTGGATCGGCTCAGGACGCTGACCCCTGTGAGCAGCAGCGGGGACGCACCGCGCAGGGGTCCTGCTGCGCTGGGGTACCGGGGTGACCTGACTCACAGGAGTGGGCTGGGAATCGCCCTTCGACAGGGCTGTGTTGCACCCTGGAGACAGGCAGCCGCGGGTTGCCCCGAGGTCGAGGAGTACGACGTGGTGGACGGACGACCGGCACGCATCGCCATCGTGGGCGCCGGCCCGGCCGGCATCTACGTCGCCGACGTGCTCATGAAGTCCGAGCTCGGGACCGCCGACAGCGACGCCGGGGGTGTCTCGATCGACCTGTTCGAGCGGCAGCCGGCGCCCTTCGGACTGATCCGTTACGGCGTCGCCCCCGACCACCCGCGCATCAAGGGCATCATCACCGCGCTGCACCAGGTCCTCGACAAGCCACAGGTGCGCCTGCTCGGAAACGTGGAGTACGGCGTCGACCTCAAGCTCGACGACCTCCAGCGCTTCTACGACGCCGTGGTATTCACGACCGGAGCCGAGAAGGACCGCGACCTTGACATCCCCGGCATCGACCTGCCCGGCTCCTTCGGAGGCGCCGACTTCGTGTCGTGGTTCGACGGCCACCCCGACGTGCCGCGCGAGTGGCCCCTGACGGCCCGCAGCATCGCCGTCATCGGTGCGGGCAACGTCGGCCTGGACGTCGCCCGCATGCTGTCGAAGACCGCCGACGAGCTGCTGGTCACCGAGATCCCCGCCAACGTCTACGACGGCCTCAAGGCCAGCCCGGTCGAGGAGGTGCACGTCTTTGCCCGTCGCGGTCCGGCCCAGGCGAAGTTCACCCCGCTGGAGCTGCGCGAGCTCGACCACTCCCCGAACGTCGAGGTCATCGTCGCCCCCGAGGACATCGAGTACGACGACGGATCCGTGGCCGCGATCAACTCCGACAACCAGACCAAGCTCGTGGTCCGCGAGATGGAGCGCTACGCGCTGCGCGCCGCCGAGCACGGCCTCGGCCCACGTCCTCGCAAGCTGTTCCTGCATTTCTTCGAGAGCCCGGTCGAGGTCACCGGCGACGGGAAGGTCGAGGGTTTCCGGACCGAGCGCACCGAGCTCACCGGTGACGGCAACGTCCGCGGTACGGGGGTCTTCCACGACTGGCCGGTCCAGGCCGTCTACCGGTGCGTCGGCTACCGGTCCACCGAGCTTCCGGGGCTGCCCTGGGACACCCGCCACCACGTCGTACCGCATGCGGCTGGTCGGGTCCTGGACATCGACGGCAACCCGCTGCCCGGGCTGTACGTGAACGGCTGGGTCAAGCGAGGTCCGGTCGGGCTGATCGGCCACACCAAGGGTGACGCGATCGAGACGGTCCGCTCCCTGATGGAGGACCTCGACGCCGGCCCGGTCGCGGCCGAGCCGGACGAGGCGGCCGTGACGGACTTCCTGCAATCGCGAGGGATCGCCTACACGACCTGGGACGGCTGGTACCTGCTCGACGCCCATGAACGGTCCCTGGGCGAGGCCTACGGCGAGGTCGTCAGCAAGGACGGGACCCTCGTTACGCGGGCCCGCGTGAAGGTCATCGACAGGGCCGCCATGACGACGGTCTCGCGCGCCACCTGACCCTCGCTCAGGAACTCGTCAGGGGTGCTGGGGCAGGATGAGCAACGTGCTGCACTACGTGGTCTTCGGCTTCGCCCGGCTCGTCGGGAGCATCTCGAGGCTGTCCGGGCGCGGAGCGGGGCTGACCCTGCCGGGTCGAGTTGCGTTGCTGCTTGACCCTGCGGCGCTGCGACGGCTGTCGCGCAGCCGTCCCGTGGTGGTGGTCTCCGGCACGAACGGCAAGACCACCACCACGCGGCTGCTCACGGCCGCCCTCGGATTCCTCGGGCCGGTCGTGAGCAACGGCAGCGGTTCCAACCTCGAAGCCGGCCTCGTCAGCGCCCTGCTCGGGACACCCGCGCAGCGCGCCGCGGTGCTGGAGGTCGACGAGGTGGTTCTTCCCCGCGCCCTGGCCTCCTGCCGTCCGGTGGCCGTGGTGCTGCTCAACCTCAGCCGTGACCAGCTCGACCGGACCAGTGAGGTGTCCTTCCATGTGGCGCGCTGGCGGGACGCCCTCGGGGCGTACGACGGGCAGGTGGTGGCCAACGCGGACGACCCGCTCGTCGTCGCCGCCGTCCGCGGCGGCCGCCCCAGCGAGAAGGACGTCGTCTGGGTCGCCGCCGGCCAGACCTGGTGGGGTGACGTCCCGCTGTGCCCCGCCTGCGGCGCGTCCTGGAAGGTGCCTGACGGCCCTTGGTCCTGTGCCGGCTGCGGCTCGCAGCGGCCCGAGCCGGCATGGTCGTTGGTGAAGGACGCCTTGAGGTCCCCCTCGGGCGACAGCGCCGAGCTGGGACTGGCACTGCCCGGCCGCGCGAGTGCCGCGAACGCGTCGATGGCGGCCGCCGCTGCCCACCTGCGAGGTGTTCCGGTGGAGGCGGCGCTGGAGCGGATGCGGACCGTGACCGACGTCGAGGGTCGCTACCTGAGCTCCCGGCAGGGCGACCACGACCTGCGGCTGGTGCTGGCCAAGAACCCGGCAGGCTGGTTGGAGGCCCTGGCGGAGCTGGCTCTCGGCGAGGACCCTGTGGTGATCGCGCTGAACGCCCGCTCCGCCGATGGCATCGACCCGTCCTGGCTGTGGGACGTCCCCTTCGAGCGGTTGCGCGGACGTCCCGTGGTCGTCACCGGCGAGCGGGCGGCCGACATCTGCGTCCGGCTCTTCTACGCAGAAGTCCCCCACACCGTGCACCCCGACCTCGCGCGGTGCGTCGCGGCGCTGCCCCCGGGAACGTGTTCGGTGGTGGCCAACTACACGGCCTTCGTGCAGGCCCGCGCCACCCTGGCCAGGGGGTTCGCGTGAGCACCGGCCTGTGGCTGCTGCTCGGTGCGGGATGGACCGCGTTCGCGGTGGTCCTGACGGTGCGGCTGCTCTGGCCCGTCGGGGGCCGCCGCAGCTCAGGGCATGCGCGCGACGCCCAGCGCGTGATGGCGCGCTGGCAGCCACCGTCGGACGGAACACGATGACGGCCTCCCGGATCCGCATCGTGTCGGTGCTCCCCGGTCTGCTCGGTACGTACGGCGACGGTGGCAACGTGCTCGTCCTCGAACGCCGCCTGGCGTGGCGAGGGGTCGCCGTCGAGGTCGTCACGTCGACTGTCGACGACCCGTTGCCGGTGGAGGGAGATCTCTACGTGCTTGGGGGCGGCGAGGACGAGGCGCAGGTCCTCGCCCTCGAGCTGATGCGTGGGCACGGTCTCGCGGCCGTGGTGGACCGTGGTACGCCGGTACTGGCTGTCTGCGCCGGGCTTCAGCTGCTCGGCTCGAGCTTGGTGGTGGGCGACGGGAAGGTCGTCCCCGGGCTGGGGGTGCTCGACCTGAGCACCGGGAGGCTGGAGCGGCGCGCCGTCGGCGAGGTCGTCGCGCGGCCGGGCCTCGGCCTGCCCCGTCTGACCGGGTTCGCCAACCACGGTGGCGCCACCGTCCTCGGGCCCGCCGCACAGCCCCTGGCGCACGTGCTGTCCGGGCCGGGCAATGCCGGCGACGCAGACCCCGACGAAGGCGTGCTGCAGGGATCGGTCGTCGGCACCTACCTGCACGGCCCGGTGCTGGCCCGAAACCCGGCGCTGGCCGACCTGCTGCTCGCCCGGGCTCACGGCGGGCCGCTGTCCGCCCTGCCCGACGGGCCACCGGAGGCCCTGCACGCCGAGCGGCTCGCCGACCGCTAGCCGTGCGGGAGGGTGACGACGAAGTGCCCCCCTGTTTCGGCGTACTCGCACTGGACCTCGCCGCCAGCAGCTCGCGCGAGCCGGCGAGCCAAGGGCAGCCCAAGGCCGGCTCCCTGGTGACCGTCGTCGACCGCGTCGCGGTAGCCGGGCTCGAAGACCCGCCCTGGCTCGCTGACCCCCGGTCCGTCGTCGACGACGTCGACGCGGACGGACGGCGGCGTCTGGGACACCCGGACCTGGACGCCGAAGTGGGCGTAGCGAACGGCGTTGTCCAGCAGGGGTCCCAGGACGCGTTCCAGGACCGCCGCGTCGACGCCTGCCACGACGCCCTCACCCTCGACCGACAACGGGACACGAGTGGTCCCCAGGGCGTCCACGACCTCGTCGACGACCGTTCTGACGTCGCTGCTGCCCCGGTTCTGGGAGCTCTCCGCTCGCGCCGCTGTCAGCAGCGTCTCGAGGATCCGCTCCATCCGTCGCGCGCTGGTCGCGACCGACCCCATCGCGCGTACGGCGTCCTCGGGGCTGCGCTCGCGGGTCACGAACAGCTCGGTCTCCGCGACGATGCCGGCCAGTGGCGTCCGCAGCTCGTGGGAGATCTCGGCCGACAGGTCCTGCTCCCGGCGGAGCACCGCGGACAGCCGGTCGAGCAGGTCGTCGAGGGTCGCGGCCAGCTCGGACAGCTCGCCGGGCCGGTCGTCCTCGCCGAAGCGGCGCGCGGTCCCCTCATTGGACCAGGCGCCGGCCTGCCGGGTCATCTCGGCGACCGGCGCGAGGGCCCGCTGGATGACCCTGCGCGTGAGGCCGTAGACGAAGCCCAGCAGCAGCAGGCCGAGCAGGGCGGAGGCCACCAGGGTGTTGCGGGTGCTGCGCCTGTAGGCCTCGAGCGAGATCACGGCCACCACCGTGGCGACCTGCCGGTTGCCGTACCGGACGCCAAGGGAGTAGAGCTCGACCGCTTGCGGCTCGTCCCGCCGGACGACCCGGTTATGGGTCCCGGCAAGGCTCTGCGCGAGCCGCTGCAGGGACGCCGACCCGGGGGCCCGCTCGATGGCGGTGTCGCCGGCGAAGACCCAGATGCCGCTGTCGACGGCGCCGTCACCCCCGGCGTCCGCCAGCACGACGGTCCCATCGGAGCGGGCACTCACGGTCGACGCCGCCGCGGTGGCCCGGGAACGCAGGACCTCCTCGGCCTGGGCGTTGAGCCGGCGTACCAGCAGGAGGTTGAAGGCGCCGGTGAGCAGCACGACCCAGGCGGTGGCGACGACGAGAGCGGACAGGGCCAGGCGACCGCGGAGGGTGGTCGGACCCCTCACAGGTTGCTCACGGGCTGACGGCGCGGTAGCCCACCCCGCGGACCGTCTCGACCCGGTCGGCCGCGCCGACCTGCAGCAGCTTGCGTCGCACCCTCGCGACGTACTGGTCAAGGGTGTTCTCGTGCACGATCGCTCCGTCGGGCCAGCCTGCCCGCAGCAGCTCGCGGCGGCGCACGACCTCGCCGGGACGGCCGAGCAGCGCCGCAAGCAGCCGGAACTCCGTCGGTGAGAGCGGCACCGTCCGCTCGCCGAGGGACAGCGCGTGCAGGGCCGGGTCGAGCGCCAAGCCGCTGGTCGTGGAGGTACTCGTCGTCTCGCTGTGCCGCAGCAGCACCCGGAGGCGGGCCATCAGCTCGGCGAGGTGGAAGGGCTTGGTGAGGTAGTCGTCCCCGCCCGCCGCGAAGCCGGCGAGGCGCTCGTGCACGGCGTCCTTGGCGGTGAGGAACAGCACCGGCGCCATCACCCCACGGGCCCGCAGGGCGAGGCAGACGTCGCGGCCGTCGGCATCGGGCAGGCCGATGTCGAGGACGACGGCGGAGGTCTGCTCGGTGGCGCTGGCCAGGGCGGTGTGGCCGTCCCCGGCGGTGATGACCGTCAGCCCCTCCTCACGCAGGGCCCTGGCCACGACGTCACGCAGCGCATGGTCGTCCTCGACGAGCAGCACCGTTGGCATGCCTGTCAGCATCGCAGGCGCCGGGACTGGGGAACGAGGTCGGCCAGGGGCTGTCAGGTTCCGGTCAGCGGTTTGGAGGTTTCCTACAACGTCTGTGTCGGCATCCGGTGAGGGACGTAAAGGGCAACCTGGCCGTCGTACCGGCAGGGTGAGGGGGTGACTTCCCTCATCTCACGACCCACCATGGCGGAGGCGACCCTCGCCGAGCACCTGACCGCCCGCCTGGAGACCGCGCTGGACGCGCACCTCGAACGGGCCCAGATGTGGTACCCGCACGAGTACGTGCCGTGGGGCCGGGCCCAGGACTTCGCAGAGCTGCCCTTCGAGGACAGCCAGAGCCTGCTGCCGCCCGCCGTCCGGGCGTCGGTGCAGCTCAACCTGCTGACCGAGGACAACCTGCCCGGCTACCACGGTGAGATCTCCCGGGTGCTCGGCAACACGGACGTGTGGAAGACCTGGCTGGACCGGTGGACCGCCGAGGAGGGCCGGCACGCCATCGCACTGCGTGACTACCTCACGGTGACCCGTTCGGTCGACCCGGTGGTGCTGGAGCAGGAACGGATGGCGACCGTCTGCGGCGGCTTCTCGGCCGGCGACAAGGACGGTCTGCACGTGATCGCCTACGTCTCGATGCAGGAGCTCGCGACGCGGGTGGCTCACCGGGGTACCGGCAAGCTCTCGGGTGACCCGGACCTCGACCGGCTGCTGGCCCGGATCAGCACCGACGAGAACCTCCACATGGTGCTCTATAGGGACCTGTTCGCCGCGGCGCTGGAGGTCGACCCGACAGCTGCCATGGCTGCCCTCACCGACGAGGTGGTCGGCTTCCAGATGCCCGGCACGGGGATCCCCGGCTTCCTTCGGCGCGCCGCAGTCGTGGCCCGCGCGGGGATCTACGACCTGTCCATCCACCGTGACCAGGTCGTCGCCCCGCTCCTGCGTTTCTGGGAGGTCTTTGAGCGGGACCTGCCGCCTGCGGCCGAGGTCGAGCGGGACCGGCTCGCCGCCGTCATGGCCGAGATCGACGTCCGCGTAGCCCGGCAGCAGGCCCGCCGGCCGGCCTGACGCCGCCCCGCGAAAAGACGAGACGGTCACACTGCTTCCATGACCGACGACGACGGCTTGCTGCGGGCCGACATCCGTCGCCTGACCACCATGCTCGGCGAGACCCTCGTCCGCATCGAGGGACAGGACCTGCTGGACCTGGTGGAGCTCGTCCGTGGGCAGGCGAAAAGGACCGGCCTTGCCGACCTGCCGCCCGAGGTCGACGTCCGGCTGCGCGCCATGGACCTGGCCACCACGATCCGCCTGGTGCGCGCCTTCACGTCGTACTTCCACCTGGCCAACGTCACCGAGCAGGTGCACCGCGGCCGGGCGGCGCTCGCGTCCCGAGCTGAGTGTGGCGGCTGGATCGAACGGGCCGTCGACCGCATCGAGCTGGCCGGGGTGGCTCCCGAGGTCGTCGCCGCCGACGTCGCGCGGCTTGCGGTACGGCCGGTCCTGACGGCCCACCCGACGGAGGCGGCCCGTCGCTCCATCCTCGACAAGCTGCGCCGGATAGCGACGCTGCTCGACGAGGCGGAGACACCCGGCCGTGAGCGTCGCCTCGCCGAGGCGGTCGACCTGGTCTGGCAGACCGACGAGCTCCGGCTCGGTCGCCCCGACCCCCTCGACGAGGCCCGCAACGGCGTCTACTACCTCGAAGGCCTCGGACGTACGGCGATGGCGGACGTCCTGGAGGAGCTGCGGGACCAGGTGGCCCGTCTCGGCGTCACCCTCGACCCGCAGGCGCGGCCCCTGACGTTTGGTACGTGGATCGGCGGTGACCGCGACGGCAACCCGCTGGTCACGCCGGCGATCACCTGGGATGTCCTGCAGCTGCAGGCCGCCCACGGGATCGCCCTGCTGCAACGGCTCGTCGACGAGCTGCGACGTGACCTGTCGATCTCCTCGCGGGTCTCGCAGGCCTCGGAGCCGCTGCTGGCGCGGCTGGCCCAGTCGCTGGCCGACCTGCCGGAGGTCGACCCGCGCTACCGGCGGCTCAACGCGGAGGAGCCCTACCGGCTGTACCTCACCTGCGTGCACCGCCGGCTCGCGCTGACCAGGGAACGGCTCGAGGCCGCCGTCCCCCATCGCCCCGGTCGCGACTACCTCGGCACCGAGCAGCTGGGGGCCGACCTGCACCTGCTGCACACCTCGGTCCGCGACCACCAGGGACCGCTCGTCGCGGGCGGTGCCCTCGACCGGCTGGTCCGCACCGTCGCGGGGATGGGTGTGCTGCTCGCGACGATGGACGTGCGCGAGCACGCCGACAAGCACCACCACGCCGTCGGCCAGCTGCTCGACCGGACCTGGGAGCTGTCCTTCCCCTACGGCGAGCTCAGCCGCCATCACCGCCTCGCCGCCCTGTCGAAGGAGTTGCGCGGCCGCCGCCCACTCGCCTCCCGGCCGCTTCCGCTGGACGAGGACGGCAGCAAGACGGCGGCTGTCTTCGACTCCATCGCCCGGGCCCTCGACAGCCTCGGACCGCAGGCCGTCGAGAGCTACGTCATCTCCATGACCCAAGGCGCCGACGACGTCCTCGCCGCTGTCGTGCTGGCCCGGGAGGCCGGCCTGGTCGACCTGAGCGAGGGCGTCGCCCGGATCGGCTTCGTCCCGCTGCTGGAGACCGTCGTCGAGCTCGAGCAGGCGGACACGGTGCTGGACGCGCTGCTCGGCGACCCGTCCTACCGGGCGCTGGTTGCGCTGCGAGGGGACGTGCAGGAGGTCATGCTGGGCTACTCCGACAGCAACAAGGCTGGTGGCATCGCGACCTCGCAGTGGCAGATCCACCGGGCGCAGCGACGGGCCCGGGACGTCGCCGTGCGGCACGGCGTCCGGCTGCGTTTCTTCCACGGCCGCGGCGGCTCCGTCGGACGCGGTGGCGGCCCGACGTACGACGCGGTGATGGCGTTGCCCAACGGCGCGGTCGACGGCGAGATCAAGCTGACCGAGCAGGGTGAGGTGATCAGCGACAAGTACGCCCTGCCGGTGCTCGCGCGCGAGAACCTCGAGCTGCTGCTCGCCGCTTCCCTGGAGGCCACCGTCCTGCACAAGAAGGCCCGCCGGACCGACGCCCAGGGGGAGCGCTGGGACGCCGTGATGGATCGTCTGTCCGAGGCCGCCCACGCCCGTTACCGCGCGCTGGTCGAGCACCCGGACCTGCCGGCGTACTTCTTGGCCTCGACGCCCGTAGACCTGCTCGCCGACCTCCACATCGGCTCGCGGCCGTCGCGCCGCCCGGACGGCGGGACCGGCGTCGAGGGGCTGCGCGCCATCCCGTGGGTCTTCGGCTGGACCCAGTCGCGGCAGATCGTGCCCGGCTGGTTCGGCGTCGGCTCAGGGCTCGCCGTCGTCGAGGGCGAGCTGCCCGAGCTGCGGGAGATGCACGCCCGCTGGCCGTTCTTTGCCGCGTTCCTCGGCAACGTCTCGATGACGCTCGCCAAGGCCGACCTGTCCCTGTCCGCCCGGTACGTCGAGCGGCTGGTCGACCCGTCCCTGCACCACCTGTTCGACGTCATCCGCGCCGAGTACGACCTGACCGTGACCCAGCTCCTGCGGGTCACCGGTGAGGACGAGCTGCTCGCCAACGACCCGGTCCTGCGGCAGACACTGCGGACGCGGGAGACCTACCTCGAGCCGCTGCACCACCTGCAGGTGGAGCTGCTGTCCCGCCAGCGCGGTGGCGAGCAGGACCCGCTCCTGGAGCGGGCTCTGCTGCTGACCGTCAACGGAGTGGCCGCGGGCATGCGCAACACCGGCTGAGCCTGACCCTCACCCGAAGTCGCCGGCCGACCTCCGCAGCTCCTCAAGGACATTGACCAGCGTGGAGACCCGGCGCCCGCTCAGCCCGGGTTGGGAGAAGACGTCGCGGTTGACGGCCTCGGTCGCCTTCAAGGCGGTCTCCCGGCCGAGGTCGGTGATCTCGATGAGGGTCGCGCGGCCGTCGGTCGGGTGGGGGAGGCGGCGGACCAGCCCGGCCGTCTCGAGCCGGTCCACACTGTTGGTGATCGACGTGGGGTGCACCTGCAGGCGTTGGGCGGCCTTCTTCACGGGCATCGAACCGCGGCTGCTGAAGTGCAGCAGCATCAGCACCTCGTAGCGCG
This sequence comes from Mycobacteriales bacterium, assembly GCA_038230355.1. Classification (GTDB taxonomy): domain Bacteria; phylum Actinomycetota; class Actinomycetes; order Mycobacteriales; family SCTD01; genus RYN-111. The sequence goes on from JBBRNK010000026.1 coordinate 33,211, forward strand.
CGAAGCTCAGGTCGAAGGGCTTCATGACGTCCTCGACGCGGGCCTGCAGGATCTGCTGCGCCCGCATGACGGACGTGACCGCCGCCATCCCTTCAGCCGCGTCGGCCCAGCCGTGCTGCTCCCACTTGGCGCGGGCCAGGCCAATCGTGTCCATGGTCAGACGTTGCGGCGGTACTGACCGCCGACCTCGAAGAAGGCGTCGCTGATCTGGCCCAGCGAGCATGAGCGGACGGCCAGCATGAGGGCCGCGAACACGTTGTCGCCGGTGGTCGCCGCTGCCTGCAGCTGTGCCAGGGCGGCCGGGGCGTCCGCCTGGTGCGTCGCTTGGAAGGCGTGCAGCCGGTCGAGCTGGGACCTCTTCTCGTCCTCGGTCGCGCGAGCGAGCTCGATGGTCTGCGGCTCGGCGTCGGCGTGCGGTGCGAGGAAGGTGTTGACGCCGATGATCGGCAGCGTCCCGTCGTGCTTGCGGTGTTCGTAGAGCATCGACTCGTCCTGGATCCGGCCCCGCTGGTAGCCGGTCTCCATGGCTCCGAGCACCCCGCCGCGCTCAGCGATCCGGTCGAACTCGGTGAGGACGGCGGCCTCGACGAGCCCGGTCAGCTCGTCGACGACGTACGAGCCCTGGAGGGGGTTCTCGTTCATCGACAGCCCCCACTCCTTGTCGATGATCATCTGGATCGCCAGCGCTCGGCGCACGGACTCCTCGCTGGGGGTGGTGACGGCCTCGTCGTAGGCGTTGGTGTGCAGGCTGTTGGCGTTGTCGTACAGCGCGCACAACGCCTGCAGGGTGGTCCGGATGTCGTTGAAGTTCATCTCCTGCGCGTGCAGGGACCGGCCGCTGGTCTGCACGTGGTACTTCAACTTCTGCGAGCGCTCGGCCGCGCCGTACCGCTGCTTCATGGCGATCGCCCAGATCCGGCGGGCGACCCGACCGAGGACGGTGTACTCGGCGTCCATGCCGTTGCTGAAGAAGAAGCTGAGGTTCGGCGCGAAGTCGTCGATCATCATGCCGCGCGCGAGGTAGGCCTCCACGTAGGTGAAGCCGTTAGCCAGGGTGAACGCGAGCTGGCTGATCGGGTTCGCCCCGGCTTCGGCGATGTGGTACCCGGAGATGCTCACGGAGTAGAAGTTCTGCACCTGGTGGTCGACGAAGTACTGCTGGATGTCGGCCATTGCCCGCAGCGCGAACTCGGTGCTGAAGATGCAGGTGTTCTGGCCCTGGTCTTCCTTGAGGATGTCGGCCTGAACGGTGCCGCGGACGTTGCGCAGCACCCACTCGCGCAGCTCCTCGAGCTCACCGGGGTCAGGCTCGCGGCCCTGTTCCTCGCGGAACCGGTCGAGCCGCTGGTCGATGGCCGTGATGAGGAACATCGCGAGGATGGTCGGCGCCGGGCCGTTGATGGTCATGCTGACGGAGGTGGTCGGCGAGCAGAGGTCGAAGCCGCCGTACAGCACCTTCATGTCGTCGAGGGTCGCGATGCTGACGCCGCTCGTGCCGACCTTGCCGTAGATGTCAGGGCGCAGGTCGGGGTCGCGCCCGTAGAGCGTGACGCTGTCGAAGGCGGTGCTGAGCCTGGTCGCCGGCTGTCCCTCGGACAGCACCTGGAAGCGCTTGTTGGTGCGGAAGGCATCACCCTCGCCGGCGAACATCCGGGCCGGGGCCTCGCCGACCCGCTTGAAGGGGAAAACGCCTGCGGTGTAGGGGAAGTAGCCCGGGAGGTTCTCGCTTCGCAGGAAGGTGACCAGCTCCGCGGCGTCCGTCGTCCGGGGTACGGCGACCCGGCGCACCTCGTTGCCGGACAGCGTCTCGCGGGTGAGCGGGGTGTGGATCTGCTTGCCGCGCACGGTGTAGACGAGCTCGTCACCGGCGTACTCCTCGACCCGCGCCGGCCAGGCTGCGAGCAGCTGCGCGACCTCGTCGGACACGGGTGTCCCGGCGAGCAGCGCATCGATTTCCGCGGTCTCCTTGACGAGGGCGCGGGCGGTCGTGAGGTGCTGGCGGAGCCGGGCCTGCTCGGCCTGCTTGGCGGTCTCGTCGTGGTAGCCGCGGACCGCCGCACTGATTTCGGAGAGGTAGCGCTCGCGGGCCGCGGGCAGCACCGAGGTGAGGCCGGTGGACGTCTTGGTCGTGACGTGCGGCAGGACACCCTCGCCGGCGTTGAGGCCCTTCGCGACGAGCAGCGCCTTGAGCTCCTGGTAGAGCGCCGTCACGCCGTCGTCGTGGAACCGGGCGGCGCTGGTGCCGAAGACCGGCATGGCATCGGCGTTGGCGCTGGAGCCCGACCGGTTGCGGGCCAGCTGGCGCTGCACGTCGCGCCGGGCGTCCTCTGCCCCCCGGCGCTCAAACTTGTTGATCGCGACGACGTCGGCGTGGTCGAGCATGTCGATCTTCTCGAGCTGGGACGAAGCGCCGTACTCGGGGGTCATGACGTAGAGGGAGACGTCGCTGAAGTCGGTGATGGTCGCGTCGCCCTGCCCGATGCCGGGCGTCTCGATGATGACCAGGTCGTAGCCGGAGGCCTTGCACGCGGTGATGACGTCGGTGAGGTGTTCGGGCACGGCGTAGTTGCCGCGGGTGGCGAGGGAGCGGAAGTAGATCTCGCTGCCGGCGAGGGCGTTCATCCGGATCCGGTCGCCGAGCAGCGCCCCGCCGCCCTTGCGGCGGGTCGGGTCGATCGCGATGACCGCGACGCGAAGCTTGTCCTCGAGGTCCAGGCGGAACCGGCGGAGCAGCTCGTCGGTCAGCGAGCTCTTGCCCGAGCCTCCGGTGCCGGTGATGCCCAGGACCGGGACCGGCCGGGCTGCAGCCGAGAGGGAGGCGGCCAGCTCGGCGGAGCCGGCCTCGAGGACGGTGATCGCCCGCGCGAGGGCGGCCGGCTCCCCTGCAACGACGTCCTCGACGCGCGGCGGCCGGGCCGCGAGATCGGTGTCGCAGGCCTTGACGAGGGTGTTGATCATGCCGGCCAGGCCGAGGCGCTGGCCCTCCTCCGGGGCGAAGATCGTGACGCCGCGGGACTTCAGCAGCGCGATCTCCTCGGGCACGATGACCCCGCCACCGCCGCCGAAGACCTGCACGTGACCGGCGCCGACCTCTCGGAGCCGCTCCGTGAGGTAGGTGAAGTACTCGACGTGGCCACCCTGGTAGGAGCTCACGGCGACCCCCTGGACGTCCTCCTGCAGGGCCGCCTGTACGACGTCTTCGACGCTGCGGTCGTGGCCGAGGTGGATGACCTCGACGCCCTGGGCCTGGAGCACCCGCCGCATGATGTTGATCGCGGCGTCGTGGCCGTCGAACAGGCTCGCCGACGTCACGAAGCGCACCGGGTTGACGGGTACGTGAAGGGTCACGAGGCTCCTGCTACGTCGGGGGGGTTCCGCAAAGATAGCTGGACGTCCTTGCATTTGGCTAGTGACAGATACATGGACGTCCACGTAGTGTGACGTCACTGGACCAAGGAGGCCCCCCATGTTCGATGCCTACTCGCTGTCCGAGGAGCACCTCGCCCTGCGTGACGCCGTCCGTCAGGTCGTCGCCGACAAGGTCACCCCCTACGCCGCGCAGGTGGACGAGTCCGCGACCTTCCCGCAGGCGGCGTACGACGCGCTGCGCGCGGCAGACCTGCACGCCGTCCACGTCCCCGAGGAGTACGGCGGCAACGGCGCCGACGCCCTCGCTGCCTGCCTGGTCATCGAGGAGGTAGCCCGCGGCTGCGCGTCCTCCTCGCTGATCCCGGCCGTCAACAAGCTCGGCTCGCTCCCGGTGCTGCTGGTGGGCACCGAGGAGCAGAAGCAGCAGTGGCTGCGGCCGCTGGCCGCTGGCGACACCCTGTTCTGCTACGCCCTCTCCGAGCGCGAGGCCGGTTCCGACGTCGCCTCGATGCGGACCCGCGCCGTCCGCGACGGCGAGGGCTGGGTCCTCAATGGGACCAAGTGCTGGATCACCAACGCGGGCGAGGGCGACTCGTACCTCGTGTTCGCCGTGACCGATGCGGACGGCCGCCGAGGGCAGAACATCGGCGCCTTCCTCGTCTCCAAGACCGACCCCGGCGTGTCCTTCGGGCCGAGCGAGAGGAAGCTGGGCATCAAGGGTTCGCCGACCCGCGAGGTCTACCTGGAGAACGTCCGCCTCACCGCCGACCGCCTGCTCGGCGCTCCTGGGGACGGCATGTCGATCGCGATGCGGACCCTGGACCACACCAGGGTCACGATCGCCGCGCAGGCCGTCGGGATCGCGCAGGGTGCCCTCGACCTGTCGGCGTCCTACGTCAAGGAGCGCCAGCAGTTCGGCAAGCGGATCGCCGACTTCCAGGGGATCCAGTTCATGCTCGCCGACATGGCCATGAAGCTCGAGGCCGCCCGGCAGCTGACGTATGCGGCCGCGGCTCGCTCGGAGCGCGGGGACAAGGACCTCACGTACTTCTCCTCGGCCGCGAAGGCCTTCGCCAGCGACACCGCCATGGCGGTGACCGTCGACGCCGTACAGCTGCTGGGGGGCTATGGCTACACCCGGGACTTCCCCGCCGAGCGGATGATGCGTGACGCGAAGATCACGCAGATCTACGAGGGCACCAACCAGGTCCAGCGGATCGTGCTGGCACGTGAGTTGCTGAAGGCGACCCGATGAACTTCGACCGGGTCGGGGTTGTCGGTGGCGGGACGATGGGTGCCGGCATCGCCGAGGTGTGTGCTCGCGCCGGCTGCGACGTCACCGTGCTCGAGGTCTCCGAGCCGGCCGTGGACGCCGGACGTGCCCGCGTGCTCAGCTCGCTCGCCCGGGCGTTGCGCTCAGGCCGAATGGAGCCGGCCGAGCACGACGCCGTCGTGGCGCGGATGACCTTCGTCACCGACTTCGCCGAGCTGCACGACCGTGACCTCGTCGTCGAGGCGGCCCCCGAGAATGAGGGGCTGAAGCTCGACATCTTCCGCACCCTTGACGAGGCCGTGCAGCCGGACGCGGTTCTCGCGTCCAACACCTCCTCCATCCCGCTGGTGAAGATGGCCGCCGCCACCAAGCGCCCCAAGCAGGTCGTCGGGCTGCACTTCTTCAACCCGGTTCCGGTGCTGCCTCTGGTCGAGGTGGTCGAGTCGTTGCTCACGGGGCCCGACACGCTGCTCGCTGTCACGGACTTCGCCGAGAAGCGCCTCGGCAAGCAGACGATCCGCTCCAAGGACCGCGCCGGCTTCGTCGTCAACGCGCTGCTCATCCCCTACCTGCTGTCGGCCATCCGGATGCTCGAGTCCGGCTTCGCCTCCGCCGACGACATCGACCAGGGCATGGTGAAGGGGTGCGCCCATCCGATGGGACCCCTCGCGCTGACCGACCTCATCGGCCTCGACACGACCGCCGCCGTCGCGGAGTCGATGTATGCGGAGTTCAGGGAGCAGCTGTTCGCCCCGCCGCCGCTGCTGCTGCGGATGTGTGAGGCCGGCCTGCTCGGCCGCAAGGTCGGCCAGGGGTTCTTCACCTACAGCTGAGCGCGGCTCAGCCGACGGCGTTGAGACGGGCGACGGCCGCGGTGCGGCTGCTCACTTCGAGGCGGATGTAGACGTTTTCCAGATGCTTGCGCACGGTGCCCTCAGAAACCTCGAGCTGGCGGGCGATCTGCCGGTTGGCGTAGCCCGCTGCGACGTACTGCAGGACCTGCTTCTGACGGCCGGTCAACGGCGGCACGCCGTTATGGCGGCGCTGCGAGGCGTCGTACACAGCCTGAAGGTGGGGGCGAAGCAGGGTCAGCAGAGCGACGTCGCGCCAGGAGAAGTCGAGCCCCGGTCCCCGGCTGAACAGCAGTCGAAGGGTCCGCTGCGGCGCTCCCGTGTCGATGCAGAGCATCAGCTCGTGCTCGATGCCCAGTGGTCGGTCGAACTCCTGGTACATCGGCTCGGCTCGGTGCTCCCGGTCTGACAGGTGGTCACTGGTGCGGCGGACCGACAGGACGTCCCCGGTGCGGTCGGGGTAGGAGCACGTCGACCCCCAGTAGTGGGTGCGGAAGGCATCGTCGAACCGGGCCTGCTCGGCAGGGGCGAGGGGGACCACGGGCAGCTCCTGCATGGCGAAGAACTCCCAGTGCGGGGTGTCCTGACCGGAGACCGACAGCACGTCGCAGGGCACCAGGTCCTTGAGCAGGTGGAGCAGCGCCCAGGGCAAGGTCGCGTTGACCTCCGGCTCGGCGTCGGCGCGGTCCAGCACGTCCAAGACTCGCTCGAGATCGGCTCCGCTGATACCGCTTGCATCCATGATGGCCACCCTCCTCGGTGATCCAAACGTACGTCCAACCCCCCGCCAGCGACATACGCAAAATCACATACGCGGAAGGTCGCATGGCGCTCTGGAGCGGAAGCTCGCAACGTGGGGGACGTCCGAACCACACGTAAAAGGAGCACCTCATGAGCACCATCGTTCACGTCACCCGCACCATCGTCACGACCCTCGTCGCCGGAGCGCTCGCGCTGCTGGCCGGCACGCCCGGTGCCTGGGCCATCACCCTGCCGGACGGGCCCGACACCGGCGTGCCGTTCCTTCCACCAGCCGGCCACCCAGCCACCAGCGGCGTAGAGGTCTGGCAGGTCATCTCGATCGCGGCCACCTGCGCCCTTGTCGCCGTGCTCGTCACCCTGCTCGTCTTGCGGCTGGTGCGCGCGCACCACATGGGGGCCCGCTCGCGCGCGCACGCTTGAGCACCATCGGGGGAGCGCGTCATAGCCCCAGCGCGGGCACCACGGGCCGACGACCCCACTGCGCCCGTCGGCTGGGTTGCCGGCAAGGAGCTCATGCCTGGCACCCTGCGTGGCGGACCGACGCGCTGGCCCGGCCTTCCTCAGGGCCCCGGGTCAGAACGCAGGTGGTTGCGGGTCCTTACAGGTCGAGGATGCCCGCAGCTGCGAGCGTTCGGAGCACCGTGTCCGAAGCCTCTGTTGCGGAGAGCTCGGCGGTGAGCAGGTGCAGTTCAGGGGTCAGGGGCGCCTCGTACGGCGCGTCGACGCCGGTCACGCCGGTCGCTTCACCGGCGGCCGCCTTTCGGTAGAGCCCCTTCGGGTCGCGCGCCTGTACGACCGCCAGGGGCGCGTCGACGAAGACCTCGAAGAACTCACCCGGCTCGAGCCGCGCCCGCACCGCGTCACGCTCTGCGCGGTACGGCGAGACGAGGGTGACGAGCACGATCAGGCCGGCATCCACCATCAGTTGGGCCACCTCACCGACCCGCCGGATGTTCTCGACGCGCTCGGGTGCACTGAAGCCCAGGTCACGGTTGAGGCCGTGCCGCACGTTGTCGCCGTCGAGCAGGTAGGTGTGCCGCCCCTGGGCGAACAGCCGCTGCTCGACCAGGTTGGCGATGGTGGACTTGCCCGAGCTCGGGACACCGGTGAACCACACCACGCACGGGTGCTGGCCCTTCAGGGCACTGTGCGAGGACTTCCCGACGTCGGTGGCCTGCCAGTGCACGTTGTCCGAACCGCGGACGGCCCTGCGCAGCATCCCTGCGCCCACCGTGTTGTTGCTGAGCCGGTCGATGACGATGAAGCCGCCGAGGTCGCGGTTGACGGTGTACGGGTCGAAGGGGACAGCCCGGTCCAGCTTGACCGTGCACACGCCGATCTCGTTGAGCGCGAGTGTCTGCGCCGGCAGCTGCTCCATCGTGTTGACGTCGACCTTGTGGTCGGGCGTGCTCAGGGTGGCTGTCACCGTCCGCGCACCGGTCTTCAGCAGGTACGGCCGACCGGGCTGGAGCTCGGCTTCGCCCATCCAGACCACGGTGGCCTCGAACTCGTCCGCCACCTCGGGGGCGTCGTCGGCCGCGGCGAGCACGTCACCGCGGCTCACGTCCACGTCGTCGGTGAGGGTGAGCGTTATCGACTGCGGCGCTTGGGCCTGCTCAAGGCCCCCGTCCATCGTGACGATCCGCGCCACCGTGGACACCCGCCCGCTCGGCAGGATCCGGACCGCGTCGCCGGGCCGGACCTGGCCGCCGGCGATCTGGCCGGCAAACCCGCGGAAGTCGAGGTCGGGCCGGCTGACCCACTGCACCGGCATCCGGAACGGGCCGTGCTGGGTCTGCTCGGTGCTGGGCACCACCTCGAGGTGGCCGAGCAGCGTGGGGCCGTCGTACCAGGGGGTGTTGGCACTGCGGGTGAGGACGTTGTCGCCCTTGAGGGCGCTCGTGGGGATCGTCACGATGTCGGTCAGGCCGATGCCTTCGGCGAACGCGCGGTAGTCCGCATCGATCTGTTCGACGACAGCCTGCGAGTAGTCGACCGCGTCGATCTTGTTGACGGCGAGGACGACCTTCGTGATCCCCAGCAGGGACACCAGGAAGCTGTGCCTACGGGTCTGCGTAAGCACCCCGCGACGCGCGTCGACCAAGATGATCGCCAGGTCGGCGGTGGAGGCACCGGTCACCATGTTGCGGGTGTACTGCTCGTGACCGGGGGTGTCGGCGACGATGAACTTGCGCTTCTCGGTCGAGAAGAACCGGTAGGCGACGTCGATGGTAATGCCCTGCTCGCGCTCGGCGGCGAGGCCGTCGACGAGCAGGGCGAGGTCGAGTTCGCCGCCCTGCGTGCCGCTGGTCTTGGAGTCGTGGTGCAGGGCCGCGAGCTGGTCCTCGAAGACCATCTGCGACTCGTACAGCAGCCGACCGATCAGGGTGCTCTTGCCGTCGTCGACCGAGCCGCAGGTGATGAACCTGAGCAGGCTCTTGTGCTCGTGTTCGAGCAGGTAGGCGTCGATGTCGGAGGCGATCAGCTCGCTGGAGGCGTCCCTGTAGGTGGGCATCAGAAGTAGCCTTCCTGCTTCTTCTTCTCCATGGAGGCCCTGGAGTCGTGGTCGATCAGGCGACCCTGGCGCTCGGAGGTGGTGGCCAGGAGCATCTCCTGGATGACCCCGGACAGGGTGTCGGCTTCGGACTCGATCGCGCCGCTCAGCGGGTAGCAGCCGAGGGTGCGGAAGCGGACCTTCCTGGTCATCGGCTGCTCTCCCGGCAAAAAGCGGAAGCGGGCGTCGTCGACCATGATGAGGGTGCCGTCGCGGTCGACGACGGGGCGCTCGGCGGCGAAGTAGAGCGGCACGATCTCGATGCCCTGCTGACTGATGTACTGCCAGATGTCGAGCTCGGTCCAGTTGCTCAGCGGAAAGCAGCGGATGCTCTCGCCGGGGTGCACCCGCGCGTTGTAGAGCCGCCACAGCTCGGGTCGCTGCTGCTTGGGGTCCCAGCGGTGCTCCTTGGAGCGGACGCTGAAGATCCGCTCCTTCGCCCGTGACTTCTCCTCGTCGCGGCGGGCCCCGCCGAAGGCCAGGTCGAAGCCGCCGGCCTCCAGGGCCTGCTTGAGACCCTCGGTCTTCCAGATGTCGGTGTGCACCGCGGAGCCGTGGTCGAACGGGTTGATGCCGAGGCGGACGGCCTCCGGGTTCTTGTGCACGATCAGGTCCGCTCCGATCTCGGCGGCCTTCTTGTTGCGCAACGTGTACATGTCCTGGAACTTCCAGGTCGTGTCGACGTGCAGCAGCGGGAACGGCAGGGCGCCCGGGAAGAAAGCCTTCTGCGCCAGGTGCAGCATGACGGCGCTGTCCTTGCCGATGCTGTACATCATGACCGGCTTCTGCGACTCCGAGACGGCGTCGCGCAGGATGCTGATCGACTCGGCCTCGAGCCGCTGCAGGTGGGTCAGTGTCGTCACGTTGTTACCGTCGCACACACGTCGATCGCGGTCTGGGCAAGCTCCGGCCGGCAGATGAGAAGGTCTGGCAGGTAGGGGTTCTCGCGATTGTAGACCAGTGGCGAGCCATCCAGCCGGCTGGTGTGCAGACCTGCGGCGGCGGCCACGGCGACGGGGGCCGCAGAGTCCCATTCGTACATCCCCCCGGAGTGCGCGTAGATCTCGGCCTCGCCGAGGACCACCGCCATCGCCTTCGCGCCGGCGGAGCCCATCGGGACCAGTACCCCACCGAAGGCGTCGGCCAGGGCGGCGCCGTGGGCGGTCGGTCGGGTGCGGCTGACGGCGAGGCGGGGCGGTCCGTCGTACGCCACGGGCTCGGGCAGGGGGTGGCCCGTGCTGAGGGTCACACCACGCGCGGGCAGGGCGACCGAACCGACCGTCGCGGTGCCGTCGACGGTCAACGCCACGTGCACGGCCCAGTCGGTCCGGGGGACCTCGCCGTACTCCCTCGTGCCGTCGAGGGGGTCGATGATCCAGACGCGTGACCTCGACAGCCGCGACGCCTGGACGGCGCTCTCGGCGACCCCCTCCTCGGACAGGACCCCGTCCTCGGGGGCCCGGCGGGCGAGCTCGGCCATCAACAGGACATGCGCGTCGCGGTCGCCGGTGTTCTTGAGCGCGGTGCCCTGCAAGCCGGTGGTGCGCAGCTGCAGCAGCAGCTCGCCGGCGGATATGGCCAGCTCGCGGGCCAACGCGTGGTCGTTCACAGGTGCGGTCCTTCGCAGGAAGAGGGAGAGCGAGCGCGGTGGCGCCCATGACAGCGACCGAGCTGGCGATGGCTCGCTCCGAGCGTACGTATAGGTGCAGGGCTCCCGCCAGCAGGTGGCGAGCGGACTCACCCCCTCTCAACGCGATCGTGTGCAGAACATGCCGCGACGTCTGACAGACCGTCGGCCTCGCTGACGGTCACCTGAACGAAGTGCGCTGACGGGCAATTCCCAGCCTGCCGGGGAGGCGACCTCGGGTTGTCCCTGGCACCGTTCGGGTAAGGCCCGTATGACCCCGAGGAGATGGCTGTGCCGTCAGACAAGCCCCGCCGCAAGCTCGTACGACGGATTGCTGCCGGTCTGTC
>JBBRNK010000027.1:0-38513 GCA_038230355.1 Mycobacteriales bacterium
CGGGTGGAGCTGAGGGGACTCGAACCCCTGACCCCCACACTGCCAGTGTGGTGCGCTACCAGCTGCGCCACAGCCCCGTGGTGCTGGCAGCAGCCTACAAGACTCTCGGCTCGGCCCTCTCAGCCGTCCCGCCGACGTGCACCGGTGGGCGTACCGAGCAGGGGGCCGAGGCCGCTGTTGTGTCGCTCGAGGCGCCAGCCGCGCTCGAACTCCACCAGCGTTGCCCAGCAGGTGTTGCCCAGCGGCGACAGTCGCCACCAGGTCGACGGTTCGAGCGCCAGAAGGGTGCCGACGAGGGCGCGGGCGGTACCGCCATGGGTCACCAGCAGCAGGTCGCCGGACGGCGGCAGGTGTTGCCGGACGACGGCTGAGGCTCGTGCGCCCACGGCAGCAGGGTCCTCACCGCCGACGGGGATCCCCTCCCCGCGGCGCCAGGCGGCGTACTCCGCCGGCCAGGTCGCGGAGACCTCGGCGCCCGTCAGGCCCTGCCACATCCCGAAGTGCGACTCCCGAAGGCGCGGGTCGAGGACGAGTGGCAACCCGACGTGCTCGCAGACCGCTTCAGCGGTACGGCGGGCACGCACCAGGTCCGAGCTGACGACCGCCGCGGGTGGGTCGGAGGCGAAGACGGTCCCGAGGGCCTCAGCCTGGGCGAGGCCGACCTCGTCGAGGGGGGTGTCGAGCTGACCCTGGATCCGACCGTCGGCGTTGTGCGCCGTACGCCCGTGGCGGAGCAGGATCAGACGCCTTTGCCCCGGACTGCTCAGTGCCGCCCCGCAGCGCGGGCGATGTCGGCGTCGACGAACGGGATGACCGGGCAGTCCTTCCAGAGCCGCTCGAGGGCGTAGAAGACCCGCTCCTCCTCGTGCTGCACGTGCACGACGATGTCACCGAAGTCGAGCAACACCCAGCGACCCTCCTTCTCCCCCTCGCGACGAAGCGGCTTGGCGCCAAGCCCACGCAGCCGCTCCTCGACCTCGTCCACGATGGCCATGACCTGACGGTCGCTGGGCGCTGACGCGAGCAGGAACACGTCGGTGATGACGAGCTGCTCGCTCACGTCGAGCAGCAGGATGTCGCTGGCCAGCTTGTCGGCTGCGGCTTGGGCGGCCGCCAGTCCCAGCTCGGCCGCGCGCTCGGAGGCAGGCACTCGGATCTTCTCTCAGAAAGGCCACCCCTCGGTAGGACGACCCTGCCAGGCTACTTGCCCGAGAAGTCCTTGCCGACGATCACGACCACGTCGGCGATCGTCCCGATCTGCGTGCTGCTCTGCACACTCGACCCCGGAACCTCGAGGGCCTTCGCCACCCGCGCGCCCAGCTCACCGCCGTTGGTGCTCCCGTCCGCGACGAGAACCTGCGTCTGCAGGTACCCGAAGGACGGCGCGTTGCGGGAACCGACAAACACGAACCCGGCCGGCACCAGCTTGTCGCGGACCCTTTGCCCGAGGCCCGGCGTACCCACGCCGTTCAGGACGAGCACGCGGTTGCCTTCGGTGCGCGAGCCGGGCGGGATCGACTGGGCCAGGACGTCGTCGACGAGGCTGCGGTCGGCGGTGGCGTCGATGCGGAAACGGATGTCCTCATTGCCTGCGGCGACGGGGATCACGGGCAGCGTGCGGTACTGCAGGTTGCTCGCCGCGTCATCGGACTTCAGGCCCGCGAGCAGCGACGCCAGGTCGGGGGTGGACAGCGTGGACACCGATCCGCCGGCGAGCGACCCGAGCAGCGTTTCCGGCTTGGCGGGCAGGACGGACACGACGGCGTCAAGCACGGCCTGCACCCGCGTCAGGCGGGTCTGCTCCTGTTCCTTCGGTCCGAGGTAGGTCATGAACAGCACCGCCTGCGCACCCGACAGGTGCTGCGCTCCGGGCTGAAGAAGGACCGAACGCCCGGACACGACCGCCGCGTCGACGGTGACCTGCACGCCGCCGAGCTGGTCGACGAGCTGCGCCATCGTCGCGCCGTCGAGTACCCAGCTGCCGTCGATCGTGATGCCCATCAGGTCGGCAAGGGCACTGCGCGAACCGGTCGCACCGGCTGTCTGGAGCGTCCTGGCGAACGGCAGGCTGCCCCCACCGGGCACGCTCGCGAGTACCTGCTGCGGAACGAGCACCACCACACCGTTTCCGCTGGCCGGGTCGTGAGCGAGCAGCGCCGAGGCGGCCGCGGTGCCGCCCGTACCCCTGAGCTGCAGCAGAAGGGTGCGCTGCGTGCGGACCGGGGCCTTGACGGTCTTCTGCCCGTCACCCCCGCTGGTGACGAGGACGACAGTGATGAACACCAGCAACGATAGGGCAAGTGCCCCGCCGATGACCGACAACCGTCGCCGACGCTTTCGCCGGCGCTCGCGCTCCTCCGCCCTTCGGCCCGTGCGCGTACCGACCGTCTCGAACGTCACGTGGTGCTCCCGGGTGAGTGGCCCCGGTACAGGTGCCGCTTGTCGATGTACTGCACGACCCCGTCGGGGACGAGGTAGTAGACGGGGTGGCCGCCGGCGACCCGCGCCCGGCAGTCACTGGACGAGATCGCCAGCGCCGGGACCTCCAGCAGCGTCACCGATCCGGTGGGAAACCCGCTGACGTCCACGGCGTCGTACCCGGGGCGGCTCACGCCGACGAAGTGGGCCAGCGCGAACAGGTCCGCGGACGACCGCCACCCCAGGATCTGGGCCAGCGCGTCGGCGCCGGTGATGAAGAACAGCTCGGCGTCGTCGTACGCCGCTTTCAGCTGCTTGAGCGTCTCGACCGTGTACGTCGGACCGGGCCGGTCGACCTCGATCCGGCTCACGCTGAAGCGCGGGTTGCTGGCCGTCGCGACCACCGTCATCAGATAGCGGTCCTCGGCCGGGCTGACGACCCGGTCCTGCTTCTGCCACGGGTGCCCGGTCGGCACGAACACGACCTCGTCGAGCTGGTACCGGTCGCGCACCTCGTTGGCCGCGCACAGATGCCCGTGATGGACAGGGTCGAACGTCCCACCCATGACCCCGATGCGTCTACCCACCTGGTCAGGCTATCTACTGCGGCAGCAACTTCTGGACGAAGTCCTCCAGCTGTACGGCGTTGCGGACCTCGACCATCTCGATCAGCCCCTCGTAGGCGCCGGTCGCGCTGTCCCCGCTCCCCCAGTACGCAGAGGGCTCGGGGTTGAGCCAGTAGGCGTGCCGGGAGCGGGCGACGAGCTTCTTGAGGGTCTGCGCACCCGTCGCGCGGTAGTTGTTGCGCGCATCGCCGAGGATCAGCAGCGAGGTCCGCGGACCCACCGCGTCGGGGTAGTCCTCGGCGAACGTCTCGATCGAGTGGCCGTAGTCGCTGTGTCCGTCGAACCACACGAGCTTCGCCTCAGAGCTCATACGTGCCAGTGCATCTGCCACATCACCGCCCGGTGTGAAAAAGCGCGTGACCTCATCGCAGGTGTCGATGAACGCGAACGCCCGGACCTTGGTGAACTGCTCTCGCAGGGCGTACGCCAGCATCAGTGTGAAGTGGGCGAAGCCGGCCACCGAGCCGCTGACGTCGCAGAGCACGACCAGCTCGGGCTTGTGGGGCTTGTGGGGCTTGTGGTGGGTCACCAGCGGAACCCCGCCGGTCCCCAGCGACGCGCGGACCGTCCGGCGGAAGTCGAGCTTGCCGGTCTTGCCGAGTCTCCGGCGCGCCGTCAGCCGGGTGGCCAGCCGGCGGGCCAGGGGGAAGACCTGCCGCCGCAGCTCGGCCATGTCGTTGCGGGAGGCGCGCAGGAAGTCGACCTGCTCCGCCAGCGGCTGCACTGCCGTCTTGGAGATCTGCTCGGGCCCGCGGTCCTCGGCGAGCCGGCGACGTACCTCGGCCTCAACCATCTCCTGGAACTGCTTGATCCGTTCCTGGACCGTCTGGCGGGCGACCTTCTCGGCCAGCCCACCGCGGTCCTGGCCGTTCAACATCGCCTCCAACAGCGACGCCATCAGGGTCTCCGGGCTGAGTTGCCGCAGTACCCGGTAGGAGAACCAGCTCTGCCGGCCCGGTGCGGTGTCGGCCCGGCCGAGGCCTTGCACGACCTGCCGGGCGAAGCGGCGCATGCCCTCCTCGTCGCCGTCCATAAGTAGGTCGCGGAGCGCATCGCGGTAGGCCTCGTTGTCCATCGGCTCACCGTCACCGGACGCGCCGGGCTCGCCGTCGCCCTCGTCGTACCGGGTGGGATCGCCTGTCACAGCCGGGAACCAGAGGTCAAACAGCGTGTCGAAGGTGGTGCGGTGCGCCGGCCGCTTCAGGACGCACGCGGCGAACGCGGCCCGCAGCGCCTCCCGGTCGAGCAGGTCGATCGCGCCCATCGCGCGGGTCGAGTCGAGAACCTCGGCGAGGGACACCGTCAGCCCGGCACCGCGCAGGGCGTCGAGGAAGGCGATCTCGCGGTCGAGCAGGCCCTTCGCCGAGGTCGTCACGGCGTCAGTTGAGCTTGAGCTGCTCGGCGGCGCGGGCGTGGTCGCTGGCGTGCTTCAAGACCACCCCGAGAGTGCTCTTCACCGCCTCCTCGTCGAGGGTGTCGAGCCCCAGCGCGACCAGGGTGTGAGCCCAGTCGATCGACTCGGCGATCGAGGGGGACTTCTTGAGGTCCAGGGCACGCAGCGCGCGGACCGTCCGCACGAGCTGCTCGGCGAGCTGCTCGGCGACCTCGGGGACGCGACTGAGGACGATGGCCTTCTCGCGGGCCGCGTCCGGGTAGTCCAGGTGCAGGTAGAGGCAACGGCGCTTCAGGGCCTCGCTCAGCTCGCGGGTCGCATTGGAGGTCAGGAACACCAGCGGGCGCCGGGTCGCGACGATCGTGCCGAGCTCGGGGATGGTCACCTGGAAGTCGCTCAGGACCTCCAGCAGCAGCCCCTCGACCTCCACGTCGGCCTTGTCGGTCTCGTCGATGAGCAGGACGGTGGGGTTCGGGTTGCGGATGGCGGTGAGCAGCGGCCTGGACATCAAGAACTCCTCGGCGAACACGTCGTCGTGGATCTCGTCCCAGCTGTCGTCGTCCTTGCTCGCCTGGATGCGGAGCAGCTGCTTTTTGTAGTTCCACTCGTACAGCGCGCGCGCCTCGTCGAGCCCCTCGTAGCACTGCAGCCGGATCAGTTCCGACCCCGTGGCCGCCGCGACCGACTTGGCCAGCTCGGTCTTGCCGACACCCGCCGGGCCCTCGATGAGCAGCGGCTTGCCGAGGCGGTCGGCCAGGAACACGGTCGTCGCGATGGCGTGGTCGGCGAGGTAGCCGGCCGCGCCGAGGCGCTCCTGGACGTCGTCGACGGACGCGAACTGGGGCTGCAGCACGGACTCTCCTCAGGTGGACCGAATCCCATTCTGTCGCACCCACCCAGCCCACCGACGCCCGGTACGGCGAAGCCGTCGATTCTGTCGCCGATGAGGTCTAGCGTCCGAAGGCGTCCACCCACTCGACAGCAACCCTCGCCCAAGGACCAGGAGCCGACGATGCCCGAGAAGAGCTCATATCAGCCAGGAGAGCCGACCTGGATCGACCTTGCGACCCCCGACATGGACGCGTCGGTCGCGTTCTACGGCAGCCTTTTCGGTTGGACCATCGAGCGTGGCGGTGAGGAGTTCGGCGGTTACTCCAACTTCTCCAAGGACGGCAGGCTCGTCGCCGGGCTGATGCCCCTGATGAGTCCCGGGCAGCCGCCGGTCTGGTCCTGCTATGTCTGCGTCGACGACGCCGACAAGGTCGCGGGCCTGGTGAACGAGGCAGGCGGTATGACCTACGCCCCGCCGATGGACGTCGGTGACCTGGGACGGATGGCGGTCTTCGCCGACCCGTCCGGCGCGGCCTTCGGGATCTGGCAGCCGGGCACGCACCGAGGCGCCGGGCTCGTCCGTGAGGAGGGCACCTTCGCCTGGATGGAGCTCTCCACCCGCAACCAGGATGCCGCCCTCCCCCTTTACGCCAGCGCCTTCGGCTGGGAGGCGGCCCGCAACCCCGGCTATACCGAGTTCCAGCTGGCCGGCACGTCCGTCGCCGGCTGCATGGACACGCCCGACTCGGTGCCGGACGTGGTGCCGTCGTACTGGATGCCGTACTTCACGGCGGCCGACCCTGCGGCGAAGGCGGAGCAGGCCGCGGCCCTCGGTGCCCGGATCATGGTGCCGTTCACCGAGATGAACAACGTCGCCTTCACGATCGTCACCGACCCGCACGGCTCGATGTTCGGCCTGCTCCACGTCACGGGGTAGCGCTGACCAGCGGAGGTTAGGGTCGGCGACATGAGAGTCGCCTTCCTCGGGCTCGGGCGGATGGGCGTGGCGATGGCTGCGCACGTCGCCCGAGCCGACCACCAGCTCACCGTCTGGAACCGCACCCCCGGCAAGGCCGGACCCCTCGTCGACCTCGGGGCCCGTGAAGCCACCTCGGTGGCTGACGCGGTCACCGGAGCCGACATGGTCGCGCTGATGCTCTTCGGGCCGGACGCGGTCCGCGAGGTTCTGCCTGAGGTGCTGGCGCACGCCCCGGGGACACTCGTCGTCGACGCCACGACCAACGGGCCGGCCGCGGCCCGGGAGTTCGGCGAGCTCTGCGCCGCCTCCCGCACCCGGTACGTCGACGCACCGGTCGCGGGGACCGTGAAGCCGGCCACCGACGGCACCCTCGGGGTCCTCGTCGGTGGCTCAGTGGTCGACGTCGAGGCGGCCAGGCCGCTGCTCGAGCTGTGGGGCGACCCGGACCGGGTGCTCCGGATCGGGGAGGTCGGCAGCGGCAGTGCGCTCAAGCTGTGCATCAACCAGGGCCTGGGCGTCGTCGCCGCCGGCCTCGGTGAGTCCCTGCGGCTCGGCCACGACCTCGGCCTCGACCGGGACCTGCTGCTGGCGGTCCTGTCCCACACCGCCTACGGCTGGTACCTCGCCCAGAAGCAGCCGATGCTGCAGGCACGGGACTACACCGCGGCGACGTTCTCGGTGGAGCTGATGGCCAAGGACCTGGCCCTGGCGGTCGAGGCCGCCGACAGCGACCTGGCCGTCACCAGGGCCAGCCTCGAGCAGGCGCGACGGGCCCTCGCCGCCGGGCACAGCGGCGAGGACTACGCCGCCATCACCGGACACCTCGCCGACGAGGGCGCCGCCGACTCCTCCTGAGCCGCCCCCACCGCGGCGTCCCCGGGTCGAACGGGGCACCTGGCTCAGGCGTCCGCCGTACCGGCGTCGATGACCGTGCCGATCTCGCGGATCTCGGTGACCGGGAACCCGCCGAGCTCGGCGTGCTCGCGCAGGGACTCCGGGCTGTCGGCGACGTAGACGCAGGTGATGGCGTTGTCGGTGACGTAGCTCTCCAGCCAGTGCGCCCGGCCGCCCATGCCGCCAAGGACCTCGTTGGACTTCTGCGCGATCCCCCGCAGCTCCTCGGGGGTCAGCGTGCCGGCGCCAGGGAGGGCGCGCTCGATCAGGTAACGGGGCATGCGGTACTCCTCAGGTCGTGGGTGCGCTCCCTGCGCACGTCCTACTTATCACGCCGCGACCCGCTTCTGGTATCGGCCGAACGGTGCTGCCCGAGTCAGCCGCGGACGTGCCCGTCCCCGGTCACGACGTACGTCGTGGAGGTGAGCTCGGGCAGGCCCATCGGTCCGCGGGCGTGCAGCTTCTGGGTCGAGATGCCGATCTCCGCGCCGAACCCGAACTCGCTCCCGTCGGTGAAGCGGGTCGACGCATTGACCATCACCGCCGCCGAGTCGAGGCCCTTCACGAAACGGCGGGCCTCGTCGACGTCCCGCGTCACGATCGCCTCGGTGTGCCCGCTGCCCCACCGGCGGATGTGCGTGACCGCCTCATCGAGGCTGTCGACCACCCCGACGGCCAGGTCGAGCGAGAGGTACTCCGCCGCCCAGTCCTCGGCGGTGACGGGCACCGACGTCTCGTCGTACCGGAGGGCGCGGGCGTCGCAGTGCAGGGTCACGCCCTTGTCCGCGAGGGCCTTCACGGCCAGCGGCAGGAAGGCGTCGGCGACGGCGGCGTGGACGAGCAGGGTCTCGGCGGCGTTGCACACACTCGGTCGGGTCGTCTTGGCGTCGACGATGATCGCCACGGCCTTCTCGAGGTCGGCGGAGGCATCGACGTAGACCGTGCAGTTGCCGACACCGGTCTCGATGACGGGGACCAAGCTGTGCTCAACGACGCTCTGGATGAGCGACGCACCGCCGCGCGGGATGAGGACGTCGACCAGGCCGCGGGCCCGCATCAGCTCCTCGACCGAGCTTCGGTCGGTGCCCGGGACCAGCTGAACGGTGTGCTCGGGCAGCCCGACGGCAGCTCGCGACAGGACATCAACGATCACAGTGTTGGAGGCGTAGGCACTCGCAGATCCCCGTAGCAGTACGGCATTTCCGCTCTTCACGCACAGGCCCGCCGCGTCGGCCGTGACGTTCGGGCGGGCCTCATAGACGATCCCGACGACCCCGAGCGGGACCCGCACCTGTCGCAGCTCCAGGCCGTTGGCCAGCGTCGAGCCGCGCAGCACCTCGCCGACCGGGTCGGGCAGGGTCGCGACGTGCCGCAGCCCGTCGGCCATCGCCTGGATCCTCGCCGGCGTGAGGGCCAGCCGGTCGACCATCGATGCTGACGTGCCCGCCTCGCGCGCCGCCTCGACATCCTCGGCGTTGGCGGCCAAGATCGCCCCCTGCTCGGCGACCAGGGCGTCCGCCATCGCGAGCAGGGCCGCGTCCTTGGTCGCGCGGGTGAGCGGTGCCAGGGCAGCGGCAGCCGTCTTGGCGCGTCGGGCGGCGTCGAGTACCTCGCTCATGCCTGCAGGGTACGGCGAGGTGCCGCGCGAGCCACCCCCTTCGGATGCGACGCTCACGTCATGACGTCCGACTCCCACCCCGTGCCGCCGACCCACACCCGTCCCGAGACCCGCGTCTGGCGCGACCTGCGCAAGGCGCAGGACGACGTCACCGACGCCGTCACCACCTTCGCCGGGTCGCTGACCTTCGTCTACCTGCACATCGGGTGGTTCGCGGTGTGGGTCGCCCTCAACGCCGGGATCTTCGGCGCCACCCTGGAGTTCGACGGGTTCCCCTTCGGCCTGCTGACCCTCATCGTCAGCCTCGAGGCGATCTTCCTGTCGACCTTCGTCATGATCACCCAGAACCGGCAGGCCGCCCGCGCCGACGTCCGCTCCGAGCTCGACTTCGAGACGAACCTGCGCTCGGAGGTCTGGTCGGTGCACATCGGCCGCAAGCTCGGCCTAGACCCGGCCGAGGTCGAGTCCCACGTCCAGCGGCTGGTCGCGCAGGCTCGCGCCGGCCTCGTCGACGGCTCCGCCAAGGACGTTGACCCCGCCGCCCTCTGACTCCTTCCGTCCTAGGCCGCACGCTCAGCCTCGGGGGAGGTTCCTAGGACGCAGGCGGTACGACGGCCAGGGAGCGGCGTCGGTGAAGGACGGGCTACGGGACCAGGACGAGGTCGTCACGATGGACGACCTCACGCAGCCCGGACTCCCGGGTGGAGCGGCCCAGCAGAGCGGGCAGCTCCGCGGCGTCGTAAGCGACGAGCCCGCGGGCCACGGCGACGCCGGTCAGGGAGACCAGCTCGACCGGGTCGCCGGCCACGAAGGACCCCTCCACCGAGACGACGCCCGCCGGCAGCAGGGACAGCCGGCGCTCCACGACCGCCCGCACCGCCCCGTCGTCGAGGACGAGGTGGCCGCGGGGCGTGGACGCGTGCGCCAACCACAGCAGACGGGCCGAGGTACGAACCCCGGTCGGGGCGAAGAAGGTCCCGCCGACTCCGAGCAGCAGGTCCGACACGCAGGACGCAGCGCCGAGCAGGACGGGGATGCCGGCCGAGGTCGCGAGGCCCGCAGCCTCCACCTTCGAGGCCATCCCGCCGGTACCGACCGACGAGCCGGTGCCGCCGACCCTCACGCCCGCCAGGTCCGCGGGCCCGAGGACCGTCGCAAGCAGCGCGGCTCCAGGAGAGCGGGGGTCACCGTCGTACAGGCCGTCGACGTCGGACAGCAGGACGAGGGCGTCGGCGCGGACCAGGTGGGCGACGAGGGCGGCAAGGCGGTCGTTGTCGCCGAAGCGGATCTCATCGGTCGCGACGGCGTCGTTCTCGTTGACGACGGGGACGACCCCCAGGGCCAGCAGCCGGTCGAGGGTGGTCTGCGCGTTGCGGTAGTGGGAGCGGCGTACGACGTCGTCGGCGGTGAGCAGGACCTGTCCGACGGTGCGGCCGTGCCGGCCGAAGGCGAGCGAGTAGGCGTGGACGAGCTCGGCCTGCCCGACGGAGGCGGCGGCCTGCTGGGTGGCGAGGTCGCGCGGGCGACGCGACAGGCCGAGCGGCGCGAGCCCCGCGGCGATGGCGCCGGAGGAGACCAGGACGACCCCGGGCCGTGCGGCCAGCGCCAGGACGAGGGCGTCGAGGCGGGACCCGTCGAGCCCGCCCGTTGCGGTGGTCAACGACGACGAGCCGACCTTGACGACGATCCGCCCGGCGCTCGCGACCGCCTGCCTCGTCACCAGCGTCACCAGCGTCACCGGCAGCAGCCTAGGACTCGTCGGTCGGGACCTCGACGTGGATCCCGAGCCGCTCCGCCCGGCGGATGTCCTTCTCCATGCGGCGCTGGCCGGCGCGCGGGCGCGAGTGGTCCTCGAACCGCGAGTCGACACCGCGCATCCCGGACGCGAACTCCTCGAGCAGCGTCGGCTGCCAGTCGAAGACGACCTCGCCGATCTGCACGGCCACGCCGGGCTCGGCGCCGGCCTCCGCGAGGGCCTTCTCGACCCCGAGGCGCGCGAGCCGGTCGGCCAGGTAACCCACGGCCTCCTCGTTGTTGAAGTCCGTCTGCAGGATCCACCGCTCGGGCTTGATCCCGCGTACGACGTAGACCTCCTCCTCGAGCGCGACCGTGAACCCTAGGTCGTCGACAGCCGTCGGACGCAGCACGATCCGGGTGGCCTGCTCGACCGGCTGCGCCGCCCGGAAGGCCTTGATCTTCTCCGCCAGGGCGTAGGTCAGCTCCTGCAGGCCGAGCCGAGACACGGCCGACACGGTGAGGACCTGGTAGCCGCGGTCCTCCAGCTCGGGGGTGACGATGTCGGCGAGGTCGTGTCCCTCGGGGAGGTCGGCCTTGTTCAACACGATCATGCGGGGCCGGTCCGACAGCGAGGTCTTGTACTGCTCGAGCTCGGCCTCGATCGCGTCGAGGTCGCTCAGCGGGTCGCGGTCGGGCTCGAGCGTGGCGCAGTCAAGGACGTGCACGAGCACCGAGCAGCGCTCGACGTGTCGCAGGAACTCAAGCCCCAAGCCCTTGCCCTGGGAGGCGCCGGGGATCAGGCCGGGGACGTCGGCGATGGTGAACGTCGTGCCCGCTGCCTGGACGACGCCGAGGTTGGGGACCAGGGTCGTGAACGGGTAGTCGGCGATCTTGGGGCGGGCCGCGGACAGCGCCGCAATCAGGCTCGACTTGCCCGCGGACGGGAAGCCCACGAGGGCGGCGTCGGCAACGCTCTTGAGCTCCAGCACGATGTCGGCGCTCTGGCCCGGCTCCCCCAGCAGGGCGAAGCCGGGGGCCTTGCGCTTGGGGTTGGCGAGGGCCGCGTTGCCCAGGCCGCCACGGCCACCCTGTGCGACGACGTACCGGGAGCCGACGCCGATCAGGTCGGCCAGCAGCTCGCCGTCCTGGCTCAGGACGACCGTGCCGTTCGGGACGGGCAGCTCCAGGGTGTGGCCCTGTGCGCCGTTGCGCATGTCGCCAGCGCCGGCCTTGCCGCTGGTGGCTTTTTGGTGCGGGTGGAAGTGGTAGTCCAGCAGGGTCGTGACGTTGTGGTCGACGACGAGGATGACGTCACCACCGTTGCCGCCGTCGGCACCGTCGGGACCGCCGAGCGGCTTGAACTTCTCGCGCTTGACGGACGCGCACCCGTGGCCACCGTCACCGGCGGCCGCGTGCAGCACGACCCGATCGACGAACGTGGTCACGGAGAACTCCTTGTGGGAAAGCACGAAGGGCGGCCCGGAAGCCCCGGCCCGCCCTGTCGTGTGATGTCGTGCGTGCTAGGCGGACGCCTTCAGCGCGGCAGGCTCGACCGGAACGATGCTGATGATCTTGCGTCCGCGCTTGCGGCCGAACAGGACCGCGCCCGGGGCGAGGGCGAACAGCGTGTCGTCGCCACCCCGGCCGACCAGGTCACCCGGGTGGAAGTGGGTGCCGCGCTGGCGGACGATGATCTCACCGGCCTTGACGACCTGACCGCCGAAGCGCTTCACCCCCAGGAACTGGGCGTTGGAGTCCCGGCCGTTGCGGGAGGAGCTTGCGCCCTTCTTGTGTGCCATGTCGTCAGCCCTTCGTCTCGATACCGGTGACCCGGACCTGGGTCAGCTGCTGGCGGTGGCCGATGCGCTTCTTGTACCCGGTCTTGTTCTTGTACTTGATGATGCGGATCTTCGGGCCCTTGGTCTGGGCGAGGACCTCGGCCGAGACGGTTACCCCCGCGAGCGCCGCGGCGTCACTGGTGACGGTCTCGCCGTCCACGACGAGCAGGGCGGGCAGCGTCACGCTGGCACCGGCAACACCCGTGAGCTTCTCGATCTCGACGGTGTCGCCGACGGCGACCTTGTACTGCTTGCCGCCGGTCTTGACGATGGCGTACACGGGAGGACTCCTAGCGATGATGGGGACCCGCGTCGGTGGCTGGCACAGCACGGGGCGGTCACGTGCACGCACGCGACCGGCTCAGACTACCGGACCGGTTGGCCGGCCGTCGAACGACGCCGCTCGCCCCCCCTTTGGCGCAAATCCACACGGCCAGGGCCGTGTGGATTTGCGCCAAAGGGGGGGGCGTGGGCGCTCGGATGGCTAGCTGGCGGGGGGACCGGCGGGGCGGCTGACGGCCCGCCGGCGCTTCTTCGGGCCTTCCGGCTCGGCCTGTACGACGGCTGCTGCCGCGACCGTGAGCTCGGCCTCGGCGCCGGTCTCGGTTGCCTCGACCACCGGGACGTCAGCGTGGGTCTGGGCGCCGGTCTCCGTTTGCTCGATAACAGGGACCTCGGGGTCTGGAGCCGGTTCGGGGGCGCCGTCGAACTCGCCGTCGGACTCGCCGCGGGTTTCGTCCAGGTCGACAACGACGGCCTGCTCGAGGGCATCCTCGACCGGCGTCTCGGCCTCCACGGTGACCTCTGAGTCCTGGCTCACCTCGAACCCGGCAGTCGCGGACTGCTCGACGACGTCGGCCTCCGGGGCCTCCGCGAGGAGCTCGGCGAGCTCGTTCTCGGGCTGGAGGGTGGCCGAACCGGTACCCCGACCACCACGCCGGCGACGGCTACGACTGCCACCACCGGACGAGCCCTCGGACGGGCCCTCGGACGATGAGGACGCGGAGCTCGGGCCGTCGTCCTCGACGGCCACGGCCGACGGTCCCTGCGGGCCGGGCTTGGGCGGCCGCGGACCGACCCCGGGGCGACGGTCGCGGTCGCCACCGCCACCGGATCCACCGCCGGAGCCAGAAACCGGGTCGAGGTGGACCTTGACCCCGCGGCCGTTGCAGGCCTCGCAGGTCTCGGAGAAGGACTCGAGCAGGCCCTGGCCGACGCGCTTGCGGGTCATCTGCACGAGGCCGAGCGAGGTGACCTCGGCGACCTGATGCTTGGTACGGTCGCGACCGAGGCACTCGACCAGCCGACGGACCACGAGGTCCCGGTTGGACTCGAGCACCATGTCGATGAAGTCGACGACGATGATCCCGCCGAGGTCGCGCAGGCGGAGCTGGCGGGCGATCTCCTCGGCAGCCTCGAGGTTGTTGCGGGTGACGGTCTCCTCGAGGTTGCCGCCCTTGCCGACGTACTTGCCGGTGTTGACGTCGACCACGATCATCGCCTCGGTGCGGTCGATGACCAGCGAGCCGCCGGACGGCAGGTAGACCTTGCGGTCCAGCGCCTTGAGCAGCTGCTCGTCGATGCGGTACTCGGCGAAGACGTCACCGTTGCCGGCGAACTTCGAAAGGCGCGGTGCGAGGTCGGGGGCGACGAACTCGACGTACTCGCGGATGGTGTCCCACTCGGAGTTGCCCTGGACCGTGAGGGCGGTGAAGTCCTCGTTGAAGATGTCGCGGACGACCTTGATGACGAGGTCGGGCTCGGCGTGCAGCAGCTTGGGGCCACCCCCCTGCTTCGCCTTGGTCGAGATGACCTCCCACTGCGCCTGCAGGCGTCGGACGTCCCTGGCGATCTCCTCCTCCGACACCCCCTCGGCGGCGGTGCGGATGATGACGCCGGCATCCTCGGGGACGACGTTGCGCAGGATGTTCTTGAGGCGGGTGCGCTCGTTCTCGGGCAGCTTGCGGCTGATGCCGGTCATGTTGCTGTCGGGCACGTAGACCAGGTAGCGGCCGGGCAGGTTGATCTGCGACGTGAGCCGGGCGCCCTTGTGACCGATCGGGTCCTTACTGACCTGGACCAGGACCTCCTGACCGGAGCTGAGGGCCTGCTCGATCTTGCGGCTGCCGCCGGAGACGCCGTCCCAGTTGACCTCGCCGGCGTACAGCACGGCGTTGCGGCCCTTGCCGACGTCCACGAACGCGGCCTCCATGCTCGGTAGGACGTTCTGGACCCGGCCGAGGTAGACGTTGCCGGCATAGCTCGTGGCGCTGGCCTTCGTCACGTAGTGCTCGACGAGGATCCCGTCCTCGAGCACCGCGATCTGGGTGCGGTCGCCCTTCTGGCGCACGACCATCTGGCGGTCGACGGCCTCGCGACGGGCCAGGAACTCGGCCTCGGTGAGGATCGGCGCGCGCTTGCGTCCGCTGTCGCGACCCTCCTGTCGACGGACCCGCTTGGCGGCCATCCGGGTCGAACCCGCGATGCCCCGCACGCCGTCCTCGTCGGCTGCGCCGCCACCGTCACGGTCCCGCTGCGGCCGCTGGCGCTGGCGCTGCTGGCCACCGCCACTGTTGCCGCCACTGTTGCTGCCACTGTTGCTGCCACTGTTGCCGCCGCCACCGCTGCCGGGCTCCCGGACATGCACCACAGTCGGTACGTCGTCCTCGTCGCCGTCACCACCCTGGCCGCCGCTCCCGCCGCCGCTCCCGCCGCCACTGCTGCGACGCCTGCGCCGCCTGCGGCGGGTACCGCCGGCAGCGCCCTCAGCGCCCTCCTCGTCGTCCTCGTCGTCCTCGGTCGCTCCGGTCGGGTCGGTCGTCTCGTCGTTGACGTCGTCGTCGGTGCCGAGCTCGCCGGCTTCGCCCTGGGAGCGGCCACCACGGCCACGACGGCCACGACGGCGACGACGGGGACCGTTCCCGGTGCCGTCATCGTCCTCCTCGCTCTCGGCTGCCTCGGCTGCCTCGGCAGACGTCGCATGCGAGCTGGTGGCGCGCGTCGCGGTGGTTGCGGTGGTCGCGGTGGTTGCGTCGAGGTCCTCGTCGCCGGCGAGGAGCTCAGACGGGCGGACGGTGCCGGCGGTGCCGGCCCGGCGGCGCTGGCGCGGCGCGGGCGCCTCGCCTTCGGTGCTGCCGTCCGGGCCCTGCATGCTGACGTTGCTGCGGCTGCCGGTGCCGGCTTGCGCCTGCTGGCCCCCGCGCGCGGCACGGGCCGGGGCAGCGCCGGCGTCAGGGGCCTGGAAGGTCACGACGACGGCGGGCGCCCGACCACGGCGACGAGCGGTGGTCGGCTCGTCGCCCGTGGGCGCGGCGGGGTCGGCAAACGCTGCGGCCAGCGAGGCTGCGTCCTCATCGGGCGCGGCGGCGGGGTCGAGCTCAGGGTCCAGGTCACCGACGGCCGGGCGTGTGTCGTCGACGGCGAGGGCGTCCTGCGCGGGCGCCGCGTCGGCGACGGGAGCATCCGCTCCGCCAGCCTTGGCGGTCCGCTTGCGGGGTGCGGCCTTCTTGGCGGGCGCCTTCTTGGCGGCCTTCTTCGGCGCCGCCTCGGCCGCACCAGCCTCGGTGCCGCCAGCGTCAGTCCGGCCCGCGTCAGTCCCGCCAGCGTCAGTCCCGCCAGCGTCAGTCCCGCCAGCGTCAGTCCCGCCAGCGTCAGTCCCACCCGCGTCAGTCCCGCCAGCGTCAGTCCCACCAGCGTCAGTCCCACCCGCGACGGGGGCGCGAGAACCCGCGGTGCGGTCAGCCGCGGGGGCGGCGGGCGATTCGGGGGCGGGCGCCGCGGCGGCCTTGGTCGCCCGCCGGCGCGGGGCCTTCTTCGGCGCCTCGGCCGACGCTTCGATCACGTCAGAGGTGCCTGCCTCGACGGAGTCGGTGGCGGGGGAAGTGCTGTCCGACGTACCTGCTGTGGAGGTGTCGGGGTTGCTGTGGGTGTTCGTGTCGTTCGGCTCGTTGTCGAGCACGGTGCTCCGGTCCGGCCTCGCGTGACGCTGCCGTGAGAACCAGTGGGTCGAGTCTCCCGCGCCGACCAGGTCGGCTGACGCGGGTCACAAAAGTCTGGAGGTGCCCTCCGCTCCCCCGCGTCAGCGAGGGGGCGTCGTGCCGACCACTTCGTCGACCTGTCGCGTTGCCCCGGCACTCGCGCCGGGGTTGCCGGCGGCGAAGCGATCGGGTGCGAGCGG
The DNA here is from genome assembly GCA_038230355.1 of Mycobacteriales bacterium. Classification (GTDB taxonomy): domain Bacteria; phylum Actinomycetota; class Actinomycetes; order Mycobacteriales; family SCTD01; genus RYN-111. The sequence continues at coordinate 16,512 of JBBRNK010000027.1, forward strand.
GTCGGCGACCTCTCCTTCCGCGGTGAGCGGACCCTGCGCGAGGCGCGTAGCCGCGGGCGGCACGAGCGTCACGAGGTCACTCACGGAACGGAGTCCGGAGAGAACGTCGTCGGGTCGCACGGCAGGCGTCACGTGCTGTACGACCATCGCCAGTATCGCACAGTTGTCACCTTCCGTTGCGACCATGGACACCACTGCGCTACGGGTGTCGAACACACGGCGACCGTTCTTGGTCATCCGCTCGACGTCGACGGTCTGCGCGGCGAGGAAGGACGACACCGCCGAGCTCAGGTCCACCAGGCTCACGCCGCCGAGCTCGACGACCCAGCGGCTGGCTTGGACGAGGTCCGGGAGGGACGTCCCAGGGGTGGCCTCGACGGCCTCGATCAGGTCGATCCCATCGGGCAGGCTGGCGTCGAGCGCGGCCCGGATCGCCTCCGGGTCGCAGACCTGGGCCAGGGCGATCTCGACGTACTCGGCCTCGCTGGCCACCCCCGTGGCTGCCGCTCCGACCCAGCTGACCTTGGGGTGCGGGCTGAAGCCGGAGCTGTAGGCCATCGGCACCTGCGCGCGTCGCAAGGCCCGCTCGAAGACGCGCGCGATGTCCCGGTGGCTGGTGAAGCGGAGCCGGCCCCGCTTGGTGTAACGCATCCGCAGGCGCTGCACGGGCGCCGGTTGCGGGGCGCCGGGAGGTTTGTTGGCCACAGTGCTGCCGAGGCTACCGGCGGGGGCTGCTTGCGGCGGAGCGCAACGGGCGCCTTTCACTGCCTCGCGGACCTCCGCGCCCCTTGTCACGTGGCCTCTGCACCGCGCCACGCCGGCGAGTCCGGTGCAGATGTCATCCAAGAGCTGCCCATGCCGAGCCGGGCGGGCCCGGACCCGCCTCACCCAGCCGGACGGGTAACCCCCGTCACCCGGCCGGGGCGCTCACCACGGTCAGCGGCAGGAGAGTCTTGCCGGTCGGGCCGACCTGGATCTCGGTGCCCATCTGCGGGCAGACGCCGCAGTCGAAGCAGGGGATCCAGCGGCAGTCGTCGAGGTCGACCTCAGCGAGGGCCTCCTGCCAGTCGCTCCAGAGCCATTCCTTGTCCAGTCCCGAGTCGAGGTGGTCCCAGGGCAGGACCTCGAGCTCGTCGCGCTCTCGCGTGGTGTACCAGGCGACATCGATGCCGGTGGTCTCGCAGGCGGCCATCCAGCGCTCGTAGGAGAAGTGCTCGCTCCAGCCGTCGAACATCCCGCCCTGGCGCCACACCTCCTCCAGGACCGCGCCGATCCGGCGGTCGCCGCGGGACAGCAGCCCCTCGACCTGACCGGGCTTGCCGTCGTGGTAGCGGTAACCGATCGCCTTCGCGGTGCTCTTGTCGTCGCGGATCGCGTCCTTGAGCAGCCGGAGCCGACGGTCGATCGTGTCCGGGTCGGCCTGCGCGGCCCACTGGAACGGCGTGTGCGCCTTGGGCACGAACCCACCGATGCTGACCGTGCACTTCACGTCCCGGGTGCCCGTCACCTGACGGCCGGCGCGGATGACTTCCCTTGCCATCTCGGCGATCTCGAGCACGTCCTCGTCGGTCTCCGTCGGGAGCCCGCACATGAAGTAGAGCTTCACCTGGCGCCAGCCGGCGCCGTACGCGGCCGTGACGGTGTCGATGAGGTCCTGCTTGCTGACCCGCTTGTTGATGACGTTGCGCAGCCGCTCACTGCCGCCCTCGGGGGCGAACGTCAGCCCTGACCGGCGGCCGTTGCGGGACAGCTCCTGCGCGAGGTCGATGTTGAATGCGTCGACCCGGGTGGACGGCAACGACAGGGAGGTCTGGGTTCCTTCGTACCGGTCGGCGAGGCCCTTGGCGATCTCAGCGATCTCGGAGTGGTCGGCGCTGCTCAGCGACAGCAGGCCGACCTCTTCGTAGCCGGTGGCCTCGAGGCCGGCCTTCACCATCTCGCCGATGCCGGTGATGCTCCGCTCACGGACCGGACGGGTGATCATGCCGGCCTGGCAGAAGCGGCAGCCACGGGTACAGCCGCGGAAGATCTCGACGCTCATCCGCTCGTGCACGGTCTCGGCGAGCGGGACGAGCGGCTGCTTCGGGTACGGCCACTCGTCGAGGTCCATGACGGTCCGCTTGTGGACCCGCCACGGGACGTCGGGGTGGTTCGGCACGACCCGCGCGATCCGGCCGTCCTCGAGGTACTCCACGTCGTAGAACCGGGGCACGTAGACGCCGCCGGTCTTGGCGAGCTCGAGCAGCGTGTCATGACGGTCGAGGCCCTCGCGCTTGGCCCGCTTGAGGATCTGCGTCATCTCGAGCACAGCCTGCTCGCCGTCGCCGAGGACGGCCGCGTCGATGAACGTCGCGATCGGCTCCGGGTTGAACGCGGCGTGCCCGCCGGCCAGCACGATCGGGTCGTCCTCGGTGCGGTCCTTCGCGTGCAGCGGGATCCCGGCGAGGTCCAGCGCCTCCAGCATGTTGGTGTAGCCGAGCTCGGTGCTGAAGCTGATGCCCAGCACGTCGAAGGCCCGCACCGGCCGGTGCGCGTCGATGCTGAACGCGGGAACGCCCGCCTCCCGCATCAGCTTCGCGAGGTCCGGCCACACGGAGTACGTCCGCTCGGCGAGGACGCCGGCCTGCTCGTTGAGCAGCTCGTACAGGATCATGACGCCCTGGTTCGGGAGCCCCACCTCGTAGGCGTCCGGGTACATCAGGCACCAGCGGACCTGAGCGTCGTCCCAGTCCTTGACGGTGCTGTTGAGCTCGCCGCCGACGTACTGGATCGGCTTGCTGACCTGGGGCAGCAGCTTCTCCAGGCGGGGGAACAGGCTCTCGACAGGCATGCCCCCAGGCTACGTCCCAGCGTGGTGCGCTCGCCTGATGTGACTTTTGCACCTTCGACACCGGGGTGGCCCGGTGCAGTTCTCACACCGGAGCGGCGTCATCCACAGATGTGGCCGGCGGCCCGCCCGAACCAGCCTGCCCGGCCAGGCTTGCCTCATGGACCTCAGCTCGCTCGGCGAGGGCAGTCTCGGGCTCTGGACCCGGCCCCAGGCCCTCGCCCTCATGACCCGCGGGAGCCTCAACCGGATCGCCCGCACGTCGTGGCAGATCCCGTTCACCGGCGTCTACGCCGACGCCGGCTACGAGCTGTCCCCCGTCCAGTGGGCACAGGCAGCGGTCTTGGCCAGCGGCGGAGCAGGACAACCTCTGGCGTACGGCGAACCTCGTGCCGACGGCTCCCGGCGCAGCCGCCTGGTCGCCGCCGCGTGTGGTCGGTCCGCCGCCAGGGTCTGGGGACTGCCCCTGATCGACGACGACGATCCAGCCACTCAGACTGCCGAGCACCTGCTGCACGACGTCCTGGTGTGGCGGTCCCTCCCGACGATGACGGCGCCCACCCGGGCGGGGGGACCGGACCGCCCCCAGCTTCGGCGGCACCGCCTCACCGGACTCGTCGGCGGGCTCGTGCAGGACCGGAACGGGTTGTGGCTCACCAGCCCACAGACCACAGCCCTCGACTGCGTCAATCTGCTGCGTCCCGAGGCCGCAGTCTGCGTCCTGGACGCCGGCCTCCACCGTGAGCTCTTCACCCGTGCCGAGCTGACCGCTGCTGTGGCCGCACGGGCGGGGAAGCCGGGAGCGAGGGCGCTCCGCGACGCGGTCGCCTCGGCGGACGGTCGCTCGGAGTCGCCGAACGAGACGCTCGCCCGGTTGCTCCTGCAGCCGACGCTGCCCGGGCTCGAGCCGCAGGTACAACTGCACGACGGGCATGGGCGCGTCCTGGCTCGTTTCGACCTCGGGGACAGAGCGGTGCGGCTCGCCGTGGACATGGACGGCAAGCGCGGGCACGCCGGCGAGCAGATGGTTGCCAAGGACCGCAAGCGCGACCGGGTCAGCGCGCGCTACGGCTGGTGGACCGAGCGCGGGACCTGGTGGGAGGTCCGGCGCGACCAGGCGGCCTTCGTTGCCCGGGTGGAGCAGCGCTGGGAAGTCCTGCGCGCCCGCGCCGCCTGACGCGGGTGCGGCAGGCGGCAGCGGACGGCGGCAGCGGACGGCGGCGGGCGGCAGGCGGGCGGGCGGCAGCGGAGGGCGGCGGAGGGCAGCGGAGGGGGCAGCGGAGGGCGGCGTGCGGCGGGCGGCAGCGGAGGGCGGCAGGCGGGCGGGCAGCAGCGGACGGCGGCGGGCGGCAGGCGGGCGGGCGGCAGCGGAGGGCGGCGGAGGGGGCAGCGGAGGGCGGCGTGCGGCGGGCGGCAGCGGAGGGCGGCTCGTCTGCGGCTCCTGCGTGACATCTGCACCGAACTCGCCGGCGCGGCGCGGTGCAGAAATTAGAGGAGCTGCAACCGGCGAGCAGTGGTGTGACTTCTGCACCGAACTCGCCGGCGCGGCGCGGTGCAGAAGCCACCGCACCGGGACGGCGCGCCGGGCCCTAGAGCTCTCGGGACCTCAGGTGGACGTTCTGGAGCAGGCCGATGGCCATCAGGTTGGCGAACATCGAGGAGCCGCCGTAGGAGACGAAGGGCAGCGGAAGGCCGGTGACGGGCATGATCCCGAGGGTCATCCCGATGTTGACGAAGCTCTGGAAGGCGAACCAGGACACGACGCCGGCGGCGACGAGCTGCCCGAACGTGTCGGTCGCCTGGGAGGCGATCCGCAGGCCGCGCCACAGGACGACCCCGAGCAACACGATGATGAGGCTGGCCCCGATGAGGCCGAGCTCCTCACCGGCGACGGTGAAGACGAAGTCGGTCTGCTGCTCAGGGATGAAGCGCCCCTGGGTCTGCGTGCCGTGGAACAGGCCTTTGCCCATCAGCCCACCGGAGCCGTTGGCGATCAGCGCCTGGTGCACGTTGTAGCCCGCCCCGCCGAGCTGGGCGGTCGGGTTGGCGACAACCCGGAACCGGTCGAGCTGGTAGCTCTTCAGGACGTGCGGCGCAACGAAGGCCCCCGCGACGACCCCGGCGACGAGCAGGCCGACAACCCAGCGGGCGGGCGCGCCGGCGACGGACAGGACACCCAGGATCACAAAGATGAACACCATCGTCGTGCCGAAGTCCGGCTGCAGCATCACCAGGGTCATCGGTACCAGGCAGAGCCCCAGGACGGCCAGGACGTCGCCGTCCCGAGGTCGCGACTCCCCGTCGCGCTTCTCCCCGAGCAGCATCGCCATCCCCACGACGATCGCCAGTTTCGCGAACTCCGACGGCTGAATCTGGAAGCCGGCAGGCAGCACGATCCAGGAGTGGGCGCCGTTGATGGTCGAGCCCAACGGGGACAGTACGGCGAGCAGCCCGAGGCACGACCCGATGTAGACGACGGGCGCGTACGCCCGCAGCGCGCGGTAGTCGACGAGGGCGGCGGCGATGCCGAGGATCAGGCCGATCGTCGCGTTGATGATGTGCTTTTTCAGGAACGCCTGCGGGTCGGCCCCGAGGGCGAGCTCCCTTTGCCGCGTCGCGGACCAGATCAGCAGCCCGCCGACGATGACGAGGGCGGAGACCGCGAGCAGCAGCAGCCAGTCGAGCTGGCGCAGCGGCGACGCGCGGTCGAGCAGCCGCTCCCGGACGGTCACCTCCCGGGGACGGAGGCGGACCGGCGAGACCCTCGGGGTGCTCCAGTCCGTCATGTCGCCCAGCCTGTCACGACGTGCCCCGGGTACGGCGTGGCTCGACGGCCCAGGGCAGCCCGGAAAGCGGACCGAGGGCGCTGGTGCCCGAGGGGGGCGACGCCGAGGCGGGCACGAGCCGGGGCCGGCGGGCGACCTTGGTGCCAGGGGGCGCGATCGTGCCGTCGGCGCGGACGACGGGCAGGGTGGCGGGCAGTACGCCGCCGGCCAGCACGGCCTTGGCCCCCTCGAGGCCGTACATCCCGTCCCAGATCTTGCGGACGATCGGCGCCGCGGTCGTGCCACCGGTGCCACCCTCGGGGACCATCACGACAGTGACGAACCGCGAGTTCTGGACCGGCGCGAAGGAGGCGAACCACGAGGTCGGGGCGACGCCGTTGACATCGGCGGTGCCGGTCTTGCCGCCGATCGGCAGGGCCGACAGCGGGAATCCCTTGAATGACTCCTGCGCCGTTCCGGGGGGGCTGACGACGCCAACGAGGGCGCTCTTGATGTAGTCGAGGACGGCCTGGGTGGCCGGGACAGTTGCGGCCTTGACCGGAGGCAGGACCGATTCGGTCGTACCGTCGGCGGACAGGAACCCCTTGGCGAGCTGCGGCTTGTAGAGCGTGCCGCCGTTGACCAGGGCGGCGTAGGCCATCGTCAGCTGCAGGGGCGTGACCAGGACGTCACCCTGGCCGATGACGAAGTTGGCGGCGTCACCGGCGTTGTAGCGGTAGCCGTCGGTGCACTTCTCCTGGTCGAACAACTGGCGGAAGCTCCCCTTGGTCCGGGTCCTGGCGCCTTTGCAGTACTCCCCCTTGTTCTTGACCCAGTTGGCGTAGGTGGAGGTGCGGTCTGTGATGACGCCGCCACGCTCGTCCGGGAGGTCGATGCCGGTTTGCTTGCCGAACCCCCACCGCCGGGCCTCGTTGGCAAAGAACTGCTTCGCGGTCTTGAGGTTCTGCGTCGCGCCGTCCTTGCTCCACTCAGCCACGGCCAGCTGGTAGTAGACGGTGTCGCAGGAACGGATCAGGGTCTCGCGGAAGTCGAGCGTGCCGAACGACTCCCCCTCGAAGTTCCGCTTGATCGACGTGCCGATCTTGAACTCTGGCGGGCACGGGTAGACCCGGGCGCTCAGCGGGTAGCCGGCCGCTACCGCTCCCGCGGTCGAGACGATCTTGAACGTCGACCCGGGGGCATAGCTTCCCTGCACGGCGTTGCTGATCAACGGCTGCCCCGGCCCTGTCGTCAGCGCCTTGTAGGCCGGCACCGAGATCCCACCGACGAAGGCCACCGGGTCGTACGACGGGTAGCTGGCCATCGCGACGACCCGGCCGGTGCTGGCTTCGACCACGATCGCCGCGCCCTTGTTGGCCGTGTAGTTCTTGCCGCGGCCCTTGTCGAACTGGGTCCGCGCCAGGTTGATGCCGTCCGCCAGGGCCTTCTCGGCGACCCGCTGGACGCCGGCGTCGATCGACAGGACCAGGTTGTCGCCGGCGCGGGCGGGAGTGCTGCTGAGGGTGCCGGTGACCGCGGAGTCCTTGTCCACCTGCAGGCGCTGCACGCCGTCGCGGCCACGCAACCGCTCGTCGTACACGGACTCGACGCCGGCCCGACCGATCTCGGTGTCGGGCGCAAGCGCCTTGTACTCGGGCTTGGTGGCGTCCTCCGGCGTCAGCGGGCCGAGGTAGCCCAGGACGTGCGCGGCCAGCGAGCCGCCCGGGTACTCGCGGACCGCCTGGTACTGCGCCCGCACCCCCGGGAAGTCCTCGGCGTGCTCCTCGATCGCGAGGACCCGCTTGACCTCCGCAGGTTTGTCGCTCGCGTAGGTCTTCACGGGCACCGGCTGGTACGGCGAACCGTTCCAGCAGCCGGTCTTCTTGTTGGCCTTGGTGCCGTTCGTGAGCTTCTCACCACACGGCGTGATGAGCAGCGCGATCTGCGAAGCCGGTATCCCGATGACTTTCGCGAGCCGGGCCAGCTCCAGCGCCCCGTGCTTTTTCTGGCCGCGCAGGACGGAGCGGGTCACCGACACGACCAGCGCCGTCCGGTTGCGGACGAGCGGCCTGCCCTTGTCGTCCAGGACCTGCCCCCGGGCTGCGGTCGTGATGACCTTGCGGACCCGGTTGTCGGCGGCGGCCTTCGTGAACTGCGGCCCGTCCGCGACCTGCAGGTAGGCAAGCCGGCCGAGCAGCGTCAGCAGGATCGACAGCACCAGCACACGCAGCACCACGATGCGGAGCCGGGACGGGTCGCTCACGCGGAGAACCTCTTCTGCGTCATCTGCGTCGCTGTCATATGCGCCGCAAGGGGTCGACGTCGAGCCTGCGCACGAGTCCGGCGACGAGGGGTACGACGAGCGGCGTCAGGACCACATCGTAAGGGACCGAGCTCACCAGGGCCCTGAGCACAGGCTGAACGAAGACCCGCGGGTCGCCGAGCAGGATGCCCTCCCCCACGTACGCGGTGAGGGCCGTGACAGCACCGAGCAGGACCGCCCCGAAAGGCCGTAGCGTCGACCGCTCGGTGTCGTCCTGGAGCATCCCGGTGACGTAGCCGGCCAGGGCGTAGGCCAGCGCGAGACGACCGAGCTCGTGGGTCGACAGGGCGTCAGCAAGCATCCCGGACACCCAGCCGGTCACCATCCCCGCCATCGGTCCTTCGGCGAAGCCGAACGCGACCACCAGCACCAGCAGCAGGTCTGGAGCCGCCCCGGGAAGCGGCAGCCGGCCGATGACGGTCAGCTGCAGCAGCAGGGCGGTGACGACCGTCGCCGTGCCGAGCAGGAACCGCTGGACCGTCACGGCGAGCGGGTCGGTGTCGGGGTCCCGCTCGGGGACGGCACGGGTTTGGGCTTGGGCTTGGGCTTGGGTGCGGGGCTCGGCGTCGATGTCGGCACCGGCCCCTGCGGTACGGCGGCGGCGCACGGTGAGGAGGTCGCCTTCGGACCGGCGGCGACGGGGCGCAGCGGGATGCGGGGGGCGGTCCGGCTCGGGTCGGTGATGACCCCGACGAGGTCCAGGGCGGAGACGTCCACGAACGGGGCGATGCTCGCCGTACGACTGATCGCGTTGGTGTCGGGGGTGACCGTCGTGACCGTGCCGATGGGGACGCCGGGGGCGTAGGTGTCGGAGCCGGTGGTGAGCAGTACGTCACCCTTGCGGACCACCGACCGGGTGCTCGCGAGGCTGTACGTCATCGGCTTCGCGCCGTTGCCGACCGCGAAGCCGACCGAGGACTGGCCGATCAGGGTGCCGCCGACCGTGAAGTCGGGGTCGGAGAGCAGCAGTACCCGGCTGGTGCGGGTGCTGACCTCCTTGGTCCGGCCGACCAGTCCGGAGCCGGTCACGACCGTCATGCCGTCCTTGAGCCCGTCGACCGAGCCGGCGTCGATCGTGGCGGTCCACTCGAACGCCCCGGAGGGCCCGACGGCGATGACGTGGGCCGGCACGGTCCGGTACTTGGTGTAGCTGACCAGGTGCATCAGGGCGTTGAGCTGGTCGACCTGGCACTGCAGTCCGGACTGCGCGGCGAGCTGGCCACGCAGGCGGTCATTGGTCTGTTGCAGCTTCTTGTTGTCGCTCTGGTAGGACCCGAGCCGGGGCAGCCCACCGAGGGCGCCCCCGACAGTGCCGGCTGCGCCGCCCAGGACGCTCTGGACGGGACCGAAGACCGTGTCAATGCCTCGCCTGAGGGCAGCGAGCGGACCAGTCTGGGCCGAGTTGAAGTCCAGTGCGGTGAGGGTGAACGCCGACAGCAGGAGCAGGACGAGCGTCAGCCGCAGCCGTCGGGAGTCCCGCACGCCGTGGCTTGCTTAGTGGCGGGGCTCGGAGATGAGGACCTGCTGGAGGGCCTCGAACTCCTCGATGCACTTGCCGGACCCGATGGCCACACTGTGCAGCGGGTTGTCGGTGATGTGGACCGGCATGCCCGTCTCGTGCTTGAGCCGCTCGTCGAGGCCGCGGAGCAGGGCTCCTCCACCGGTGAGGACGATGCCACGGTCCATCACGTCACCCGAGAGCTCCGGGGGGCACTTGTCGAGGGTGTTCTTCACCGCGTCGACGATCGCGTTGACGGGCTCCTCGATCGCCTTGCGGATCTCCTCGGCGCTGACCACGATCGTCTTGGGCAGTCCGCTGACCAGGTCGCGGCCGCGGATCTCGGCATGCGGCTCGTCCGGCATCGGGAACGCGCTGCCGATCGCCATCTTGATCTCCTCCGCGGTGCGCTCCCCCAGCATCAGGGAGTACTCCTTCTTCACGTAGGAGATGATCGCGCTGTCGAGCTCGTCGCCACCGGTGCGGATGCTCTGGCTGGTCACGATGCCGCCCAGGGAGATGACGGCGACCTCGGTCGTGCCACCTCCGATGTCGACGATCATGTTGCCGGTCGGCTCGTGCACCGGCAGCCCGGCGCCGATCGCGGCCGCCATCGGCTCCTCGATGATGAAGACCTTGCGGGCCCCGGCCTGGTAACCGGCTTCCTTCACCGCACGCTGCTCGACTCCGGTGATGCCGCTGGGCACGCAGATCACGATGCGCGGCTTGGCGAAGTGGCGACGCTTGTGGACCTTCTGGATGAAGTAGCGCAGCATCCGCTCGGTCGTGTCGAAGTCGGCGATCACGCCGTCCTTCAGGGGACGGATGGCCACGATGTTGCCGGGCGTACGCCCGATCATCCGCTTGGCCTCCATGCCGACGGCGAGGATGCCGCTGGTGTTGGTGTTGATCGCCACCACACTGGGCTCGTTGAGCACCACACCGCGTCCACGGACGTAAACCAGCGTGTTGGCGGTACCGAGGTCGACGGCCATGTCACGACCGAGGAACGACATGCTGCTGTTCTTGCCCATCAGAGGGGTGAGCCCTTCACCTTCGAGGTTTGCCTACAGGAGCGTTCACGTCGCTGCGCACGGGATCCCGGCGACGTCCGGGGACTCGTCTGGCAACAACTGTAACGGCGTTGGGCCGTTCAGCCGAAACTCACGTCAGGCTGAAGTGGAGGTCGAGGGCTGGTCCGGCGCCCGATGTGAGCGTGTTCGGCTGGTTCAGCTGACCCAGGACCGCTCTCGGCTGTGACCCGCACCACGACGGACCTCGGTGGTCGGTCAGGCCCAGTACAGGCCGGGGCCGGCCGGGTTGCTGGTCAGAGGGTCGGGAAGAAGATCGCGATCTCGCGGGCGGCGCTGTCGGTGCTGTCGGAGCCGTGCACCAGGTTCTCGCCGATCTCGAGCGCGTAGTCGCCGCGGATCGAGCCCGGGGTCGCCTCGACCGGGTTGGTCACGCCCATGATCCCGCGGGTGCCGGCGACCGCGTTGGGTCCCTCGACGACGAGCGCGACAAGCGGCGCGCTGGTGATGAACGTGACGAGCTCGCCGAAGAACGGCCGCTCCCGGTGCTCGGCGTAGTGCTCCTCGGCGGTGGCCTTGTCCAGGGTCCGCAGCTCCATCGCGACCAGCGTGAGGCCCTTCTGCTCGAGCCGGCTGATGACCTCACCGGCGAGGCCGCGGCGGACGCCGTCGGGCTTGACGAGGACGAGGGTGCGCTCGGTGGCCACTGCGTGGGTTCTCCTTCGGGGCTGCCCCCGGTCGGGGCGATCAGCCCGCCACGCTACCGGGACCGACTACTGGACGCCCGGACGGACTACTGGGCGGGCCGGGAGCGCTGGGAGGCCCTCGCCCCCGACGATCTACCGCCCCTGGTACCGACACGCCGGGCGCGGACCACAAGGCGCGGAAGATCAGCGGCCGGGTGGGCGACGGGACGGGACGGGACGGGACGGGACGGGCCGGGCCGGGCGGCGGTCGAGGCCCGCCAGTCGTCGTACCGGCGGACCGGGCGGCGGCTAGCGAGCCTTCAGCAGGAGGCGAGCCTCGCCGGCGGTGACGACGGAACCGGTCACGAGGACGCCGGAGCCGCCGTACTCGGACTCGTCGTCGGCGAGGGCCATCGCGCGGTCGAGGGCGTCGTCGAGGCGGTCCTCGACGCTGACGCGGTCCTCCCCGAAGATCTCCTCGGCGAGCTCCCGGAGCTGCTCAACGGGCATCCGCCGCGGCGAGGTGTTCTCGGTGACGACGATCGAGGCGACGGCCGGCTCGAGGATCTCGAGCATGGTGCGGACGTCCTTGTCGGCCAGACAGGCGACGACCGCGACCAGGTAGGTGAAGGAGAACGCGTCCGACAGCGCGGCGACGGTCGCGTGCATGCCGTGCGGGTTGTGGGCGGCGTCGACGAGGACCGTCGGGGAGTTCCGGACGACCTCCAGCCGGCCCGGGGAGCTGACGTCGGCGAAGCCCTGCGCGACCGCCTCGGGGTCCAACGCTCCGGCGCCGAAGAACGCCTCGACGGCGGCGAGCGCCGCGGCGGCGTTGGCGGCCTGGTAGGCGCCGTGCAGCGGCAGAAACACGTCGGCGTACACCCCGGAAAGCCCCTGGAGGGTGAGCAGCTGTCCACCAACGGCGGTGGCGCGCTCGAGTACGCCGAACTCGAGGCCCTCGCGGGCGACGGTCGCCCCGACCTCGACGCAGCGGGCCAGCAGGACGGCGGCGGCCTCGGGCTGCTGGGCGGCGAGGATCACGGTCGCGCCAGGGTGGATGATCCCGGCCTTCTCGGTGGCGACCTCCGCGAGGGTGGTGCCGAGCAGGGGCACGTGGTCCAGCCCGACCGGCAAGATCACGGCGGTCGACGCGTGGACGACGTTGGTCGCGTCCCACAGCCCGCCGAGGCCGACTTCGAGCACGGCCACGTCGACGGGCGCGTCGGCGAAGGCCGCGAACGCCATCGAGGTGAGGACCTCGAAGAACGTCATGGGTACGCCGAACCGGCCGTCGACGAGCTCGATGAGCGGAAGCAGCTCGTCGAACACCTCGGTGAAGCGCTCGTCGGACAGCGGGTCGCCGTCGACGCAGATCCGTTCGGTGACGGTGTCGAGGTGCGGGGAGGTGTACCGGCCGGGACGCAGCCCGAAGGCACGCACCAGGGAGTCGACCATCCGGGCGGTGGACGTCTTGCCGTTGGTACCGGTGAGGTGGATCGACGGGTAGGCCAGCTGGGGCGAGCCGAGCAGGTCCATCAGGGCGGTCATCCGGACCAGGTCCGGGACCATCTTGTCCTCGCTCGGGTACCGCGTCCCGAGCGCCGCCATCACGCGTTGGAGCGTCATGACTTCGGCGCCTTGGGCGGCGGGTCGCCGAGGGTCGCCTCGACGGCCAGCTCGGACCCCTCGACGAGCACGAGCTCCTGCACCACGCCGGCGTTGACCACGTCGACGCGGGCGAGGGAGAGCAGCGCCAGCCGCTCCGGGGTGTCGGTGACGACGAGCCGCAGGACAGGCGTCTTCATGGTGACCTTGGCGTTGCTCTTGGCCTTGCGCACCTGCCCGAGGACCTCCCCGGCCACGACGAGAACGGCAGGGTCGGCCCGGTCGGCTGAGGTGGCCGGATCGCCGGGATCGGCCGGGACGGCCGGGACGGCCGGTACGGCCGGTGCGGCCGGGGACCCCGAAGCCTCGGGCCAGGGGGCGCGGTGAACCGAGCCAGTGCCGAACCAGGACCACACCTCCTCCGTCGCGAAGGGAAGGAACGGCGCGAACAGTCTCAACATCGTGTCGAGGGCGAGCCGAAGAGTGCGGTTGGCGGAGTCCGCGGCGGGCCCGTCGCCGTACGCGCGGGTCTTGACCAGCTCGATGTAGTCGTCACAGAAGGTCCAGAAGAAGACCTCGACCCGCTCGAGGGCCCGGGCGTAGTCGTAGCCCGCGAAGGCCTCAGTGCAGGCGGTCACCAGGTCGGACAGCGCAGCCAGCAGGGCCAGGTCGATCGTCTCGGTGACCTCGCCCGAAGGCGCCGACGGGAAGCCGAGCACGAAGCGGGAGGCGTTGAGCAGCTTGGTGGCGAGCTTGCGGCCGACCTTCATCTGGCCGTAGTCGACGGCCGTGTCGGTGCCCGGGCGACCGGAGCAGGCCCAGTAGCGGATCGCGTCGGAGCCGTACTCCTCGAGCAGCGGTAGCGGGGTGATCACGTTGCCGAGGCTCTTGGACATCTTCTTGCGGTCCGGGTCCAGGATCCAGCCGTTGATGGTGCTGTCGCGCCACGGCAGCGCGCCATGCTCGAGGTGCGAGCGGACGACGGTGGAGAACAGCCAGGTCCGGATGATCTCCGGCCCCTGCGGGCGCAGGTCCATCGGGAAGACCCGGTCGAACAGGTCGGGATCGTCCACCCAGCGGCCGGCGATCTGCGGCGACAACGAGGACGTCGCCCAGGTGTCCATCACGTCGGCGTCACCGGCAAAGCCACCCGGCACCCCTCGCTGCGACTCGACGAACCCAGCGGGTACGTCGGAAGACGGGTCGACCGGCAGTTCGGCCTCCGTGGGGACCAGAGGCGAGGAGTAGACGGGCTCACCGGAGGCGTCGAGGTGGTACCAGAGCGGGATCGGGACGCCGAAGAAGCGCTGCCGGCTGATCAGCCAGTCGCCGTTCAGGCCGGAGACCCAGTTGTCGTAACGGGCCTGCATGTGCGGCGGGTGCCACACCAGCTCCTTGCCGCGCTGCAGCAGCTCCTCGCGGGTGCCGGCGTCGCGTCCACCGTTGCGGATGTACCACTGCCGGGACGTCACGACCTCAAGGGGACGGTCACCCTTCTCGTAGAACTTCACCGGGTGCTCGATGGGCCGGGGCTCCCCCACCAGGTCGCCGGACTCGGTCAGGAGCTCGACGATCCGCTTCTGGGCCTGCTTGACGTTCTTGCCGACCAGCTCCGCGTACGGCGCCTCAGCGACCCCGTCCGGGGCCGTGGGGAGGATCCGGCCGTCGCGCCCGATGATCGAGCGGACGGGCAGGTCGAGCTCGCGCCACCAGGTGACGTCGGTGGTGTCACCGAAGGTGCAGATCATGGCGATGCCGGAGCCCTTGTCCGGGTCGGCCAGCTCGTGGGCGTGCACGGGTACCTGCACGCCGAACAGGGGCGTGGTCACCGACGTACCGAACAGGGGTTGGTAGCGGGCGTCGGAGGGGTGCGCGACGAGGGCGACGCAGGCGGGGAGCAGCTCCGGGCGGGTGGTCTCGATGAAGACCGGCTCCCCCGAAGGCTTGGTGAAGCCGATCCGGTGGTAGGCGCCGGGCATCGGCCGGTCCTCGAGCTCGGCCTGTGCCACGGCGGTCCGGAAGTCGACGTCCCAGAGCGTCGGTGCCTCCTGCGCGTAGGCCTCGCCGCGCGCGAGGTTGCGCAGGAACGCCCGCTGCGAGGCGCGCTGCGACTCCGGCCCGATCGTCGTGTAGGTCTGCGCCCAGTCGACGCTGAGCCCCAACCGGCGCCACAGGTCCTCGAAGACTTTCTCGTCCTCGGTGGTCAGCTCCAGGCAGAGCGTGACGAAGTTGCGGCGGCTGATGTTGACCGGCTGCTTCGGGGGCTCCGCGGGCGGCTGGAACGAAGGGTCGTAGGGCAG
The DNA here is from genome assembly GCA_038230355.1 of Mycobacteriales bacterium. Taxonomy (GTDB): domain Bacteria; phylum Actinomycetota; class Actinomycetes; order Mycobacteriales; family SCTD01; genus RYN-111. The sequence continues at coordinate 31,547 of JBBRNK010000027.1, forward strand.
CGAGGGGTCGCACCGCACGCCGTAGAAGTTCTGGACCCGGCGCTCGGTCGGCAGGCCGTTGTCGTCCCAGCCCATCGGGTAGAACAGCACCTTGCCGGTCATCCGCTGGTAGCGCGCGATGCTGTCGGTCTGGGCGTAGCCGAAGACCGAGCCCATGTGCAGCGACCCGCTGACCGTCGGCGGCGGCGTGTCGATGGAAAAGACGTCCGCGCGGGTCGCGGTGCGGTCGAAGGCGTAGGTGCCGTCCGCCGCCCAGACCGCGTCCCACTTCGTCTCGAGGCCGTCAAGGGTCGGGCGCTCCGGCATCGCAGACGGGGCGGGAGATGCTTCGGGCTCGGTCACGCCCCAGAGTCTAGGGAAGCCGCCGGTTCGCGGGCTGGCGCGCGGACAGCTGGTTGGGCGCTAGGAGAAGAGCTCGCCCAGTCCGAAGCGGAGGCGTGCCGGTCGCTCGATCGCGACCTGGTCGGTGAAGCTGCCGGTCTCCCGGTGCACCTCCCCCGCCAGCTCGTACGTGATGAGTACCGGCTGGTCCTGCCGCTCCAGGCGCCAGTAGTGCCCGATCCCCGCTCGGGTGTACTGCGCCGGCTTCGTCACCCGGTCGTCCGTGACGCTGCTCGGACTCATGACCTCGACGGCGAGCAGCACGTCACCGGCCGGCGCCAACCGAGCGCTGAGCGCCTTCCGACGGACCACAACCAGGTCCGGCTCTCGGTAGTTGCGTTGGTCCAGCACGACTCCTGGCGCCGGCACGACCACCCACGCGTCGTCGAGTGCCAGGTCCAGAAGCACCCCGAGGCGGAAAGCAGCGAAGTTGTGGCCGACAGAAGCCGGCGGACTCACGTGCAGGCTGCCGTCCACCAGCTCGTAGCGCAGGCCATCGTCGGGCAGGTCGTCGAGGTCGGAGATCGTCCAACCCGCATGGCGGCCGGGCAGCAGCGTCACGGGCTCCATCGTGCTCTTCGCAGTTCGGCATGTCACCCAGCCTGCCCCCGCGCAGCCCCGACCGGGGACCTCCGCCGAAGAATGTGGACAACTCCCAGAAGACCGCGGCCTGAGCCGACTCGCACCCTTGACGTTGTCCACACGGTCAGGCGCGAAAGCCCCGACTTCTCAGTAGCCTTCGTGAGGTGACCTGCCGCGCCTCGCTGCTCCTCGCGACCCTCGTTGGGGTTCTGGTCACGGGTTGCTCGAGCGGCCCCGACAAGCCCGCCACCCTCCCCCCGCTCACCCCGACACCCACGCCATCCGCCACTGCGGTGCCCGCCGACGTCCCGTCGCCCGCTCGCGTGCACGACGCCTTCGGCGCGGCAGCCTTCGTCCGCTTCTACTACGCCCAGCTCAACCGAGCCTGGAGCCTCCCGAACGACCAACTGCTCGTGCCGTTGAGCGATCCCGAATGCGGCACGTGCAAGACATACCGCGAGGCGGCGACCACCTTGATGACCGCAAGTCAGCGGATCAGGGGTGACTCAATCAGGATCATCAGCGCCGAGGCGCCTCCTGAGGAGAACGGGGTCATCGCTGTAGACGTCATCTTCGATCAGTTACAACGAGACGTCGTAAACAAGGCCGACGATGTGCTGCAGGCACTGCCGCCTGATACCGGGATCCACGAAACAGTCTTCGTCAGGCGCGTTCCATCCGGCTGGGTTGTGCGAGCCGTGAAGGAGGTGAAGAAATGAGACGGCTGGCCTTTGGCGCCGCGGCGTTCTTTGTGGCGACGAGCACGGTAGGGGTAGCTGCGGCGGACCCAGTCCCTTTACCTGCGATCACGACCTGCACGGCAAGCACGCGCCATTGCTTCGACCCGACTGACGGCACATTTCAGGCTGGCGGCACCTCCGCAACCCCGGTCACCCCCGAGGCCCCCGGCAGCACCGTCCAGCCCATCAACTCCGCCCCTCACGACTACGTCACCTACGCCTTCGCCCCCACCTGCACCGGCAACTCCGCCTACGACGCGACCAACATCTGCGGGGCCGCTGTCAACACCTGCCCGCCCCCCGGCCAGGGCATCATCCGGTACTGGCGCTGGCAGATCACCCATCACGTCGCCGACGGCACCCAGACAGTCATCAAGGACGCACAGACCGTCTGCCTGGCTCCCACAGCACCTGGGCTCCCACCCGTTGCCGCCGTTGTCGGCCTCGTCGAACGCGATTTCAAGACCCTGGTGGTCGCCAAAGGCGTCACCGTCATCAAGCCCACCGGCACGACGCTGGTCAACTACCCGACGAAGTTCTCCACGGACGCGACCAGCTACACGCTCGCACCGGTGGACATCCTCGGCCACAGGGTCGTCATCACCGCCAACCCCCAGCAGTACGACTGGGACTTTGGCGACGGGGAGCGCACGTTGAACGGCGGCCGGCAGGACGTCACCAACATCTACGCCAACACCGGCAAGGTCACCGCACACGTCACCATCACGTGGACCGGCACCTTCACGATCGACGGTGGCGCCTCCCGCGACGTACTCGGCACCGCCACGACCACCGGCCCCGGTACCCCGCTGCAGATCAAGCAAGCCCGCGCCGAGCTCATCACCGGCTGAGTACGCCGGCCGGCGTTCTGGGTGCCCCCATCGCTCGCTCGCGGCTGCCTGCTCATCGTCGCGTGACGGATCTTATGGTACCGTTTTTCGTACCATAAGGATCAGGGAGTTGTCATGGCGATCACGGCTAGTGAAGCGCGCAAGTTGCTGTTTCCGCTCATCGAGCAGGTCAACGACGATCACCTCCCCATCGAGATCACCTCCAAGCGTGGAGATGCGGTCCTGATGTCCAAGGCTGACTACGACGCTCTCAAGGAGACGGCGTACCTGCTGAGGGTCCCAGCGAACACGCGTCGTCTGATCGACAGCCTCGGCCAGGCCGCGAAGGGCGAACGCCAGGAGCACGAGCTGCTGTCGTGAGGCTGGTGTTCACACCCCACGGGTGGGAGGACTACATGCACTGGCAGTCAGCAGATCGGGCCATGCTGAAACGCATCAACCGGCTGATCAAGGACGTCATCAGGGATCCCTTCGCCGGAATCGGCAAGCCCGAACCGCTCAAGCCCGCCCTGGCCGGTGCGTGGTCGCGACGCATCGACGAACAACATCGACTGGTCTACCTCGTCGATACGGACGACATCGTGATTTTGCAGGCGCGTTACCACTACGGATAGCCGTGATGACTTCGGCCGCAGTCCTCTTCCTCGTATGTGCTTGCGGCTCCGGCCTTGTGCGAGCCGGATGAGCTAAAGCGCGCGCACTGGCCTCGTTATGTGGCATGTGACGCGCATCCGAGCCTCGTCGCTACGGCCGCAAGCCGCTTGTCCCTGGTCCACAGGGTCCCATCCTCGGTGAGCAGCGTGGCGGCGAGGAGCTGGGCGTCGACGTAGCCGATACCAGCACCGTGGAGCTCATGTCGCTCGACGAGAGCCAACACCTCAGCCGGGGTGGCGACGGTTGCCTGGGGCAGGTTAGCGAGCAGCCCCAGGACTTCGTTCCGCCGGTTCAGGTGGCCCAGAGCGAGTTCGCCGGTGACCCACGGATGTCCCAGCACCATGCTGTGTTCGAGGAGTGGTACCAGACGCGGGTGCCCGGCTCGGAGATGGTCGATCCAGACGGACGTGTCGACCAGGATCAATGAGCTGCCGACCGCCGACGCGGAATGGCGGCCAGTCCAGGCTGGCTGCCACCCAGTCGTGCCAGGCGGCGCGCGCTCTCCCTTTCGATCAGGGCGCCGAGGGCCTCACGGACCAGAGCGCTCTTCTCCTGAGTACCGGTGAGGCGCTGCGCCTCCGCGATCAAAGCATCGTCCAAAGCCAGGGTGGTTCGCACGAGCGATCATCCTCCTGGGCGGCTAGGCGGCTAGATGCTCACCGAATGATGACGATAGGCGTGCCGGCGAGTCTGGACAACCACGAAGGGTGCGCTCAACGTCGGCGGGTATCACGGCCCTTGTCGAACGCAGTCGGTGCGGTGTCCTGCATGCTGCAGCACTCACCCCAGGCTGACCCGCAGACCTGGACCACCGGCTGACAGTGCTTCAAGCGCAGCGGCGTCCCCCTACGGCGCGGTGTGCAGCAGGTCGAGGAACAGCGACATTGTCAGCGTGTGGTCCCCGACGAAGTCCGGTGGTCGGCCCATGCTCTGAGCAGCCGCCCTGCCGTACATCAGGTTGTTGGGGCGGGGTGTGATGCGCACGAACGGCGGGAGGCCGTATCGAAGGGCGGCCCAGTTGGCCCATATTCGAGCGGTTCGACCGTTGCCGTCGGCGTACGGGTGAATGCAGACCCACTCTCCATGGAGCACAGCGCACAGCGTCACGACGGCCTCGACCTGGACGGTGTCCGTCGGCGTTGCACCCGCGGGGATCAGCTGATCCAAGGTGGACACCGCCTGGCGCAGTCCACGATCGAACCTCACCAGGTGGATGGGTACGTCGGCTGCGCGCGGTGTCTGTGCATGCACCTTCCCCCTCGCATCCATGAGAACCACGTCGTAGCCGCCGAGGTCCGGGTGCCCAGAACCACGAAAGGCCCCAAGAAAATGAGGCCCCGGCGGCGACGAGACGCCGGCGTAGATCTCTCGGTGCCACTCAGGTGCCATGGCAACGTCCGGGTCGGCGCGCAGCTCAGCCTCAACATGGAGACGGGCAACGAGTCTGCGCACGTTGGCGGCGATGACAGGCCCATCGGTAGGTGCGTCCTCGCCCCAGCTGGGAGCCGGCATCAGCCGCGCGAGAAGGCAGCCAGCACGCCCAGCGCGTCGAGGCCACGCCCAGCAGCTGGACGACTGCCTTCGGCCGATAGCGCCGCTGCAGGTGTGTGCGCCGCTACGCCCCGCACGCCTCGGGAATCGTCCAGGCCCTCGCCCTGCTCGATCGCGTCAAGGTAGGTGTCGAGGTCGCGCTCGGGCAGGTAGCCACGTACGACGTGCAGTGCATCTTCCAGGCGCCGCTCCAGGTCAGCAGCGAGCAAGACGACTTCGTGCTCAATAGCCCGCTCCGCGATGTCGGTCTGCGGAAGTCCTGTGAGCTCAGCCATCTTCCGCAGCGCCTCGCGGTTGCGGGGGTTCTTGAAGCGCAGCGAGAAGGTGTCGCGCGGGTCTGCGGGTGTTGTCACGCCACCCACCGTGCACCTGCCTTTGTTGGATGTCAAGAAGAAGTTCTGACATCCGAAGGCGCAGCAGGCTCAGGCCACCGCCCGCCCCAGGTACATCGACGCCCACGCCCGCGGCTCCCCCTTCTCGTAGTACCTGTCGAGTGAGGTGATCTCGAGCCCACCTGCCTGCAGGATCGCAACGATGTCCCGGTTGAGGTGACACCCGCCGGCGATCCGCTGCTCGATCCCGTCGAGCCGGTCCTGCCAGACCCGCACGCTCGCGTCGGGCGCCCGGCCGTGCTCCACGAAGTGCAGCGCGCCGCCCGGCTTCAGCACCCGCCGTACCTCACGCACCGCCTGTACGGCGTCAGGGATCGTGCACAACGACCACGTGCAGAGGACCGCATCGGCGGAACCATTGGCAAACGGCAGCGCCTGCCCGTCCAGCCCCGCCACTTCAACGGGCACAGAAGACGCCGCGATCCGCGCCCCCGCGAGCCGGACCCCCAGCCCGGACGGCTCGACGACCCGCAGCGACGTCACCTCCGCCGGCAGGTAGGGCAGGTTGTGGCCGGTACCGAACCCGATCTCTACGACGTCCCCCGCAAGCCCCACGCAGACCCGCGCCCGCGTCTTCCCCGTCCGCTTGGGGCTCATCGCTCTGTCCAGCAGCCGCGGCCAGATCCGATCGTTGTAGAAGCTCACTCAGGAACCCTCCCACTCGGTCGGTCCGTAGGCTCAGCCGGTGCAGATCACCCTGGATGGTCAGTGGGCCATCGGCGGAAAGACCCACGGCGGCTACCTGCTGAGGGAGGCCGTCGCGGCGGCTCTGGGCGACGCCGACCCGCTGACCGTCGGCGCGCTGTTCCTGCACTCCCCCGACCCCGGCGAGGCCACCGTCGAGGTCGAGACGCTCCGCGAGGGCCGTCGGGTCAGTCACCATCGGGTACGCCTCCTGCAGGCCGGCACCCTTTGCCTCGAGGCCCTCGTCACCAGCGGGACGCTCAGCGACGACACCAAGCCGTACTGGAGTGACGTCCAACCGCCCCCGATGACGCCCGTCGACGACTGCGTGCGCATGGCCGCCGAGCCGCTTCCGGGTGTCCGCCTGGGCCACCTCGACTTCGTCGAGGTCCGCCCCAGCGCCGTCGACCGTCGGCCCGGCCGGGTCACCGCCTGGCTCCGGATGGCCGACGCCCCCACCACCGCGCTCGACCTGCTCGCCCTCGCCGACGCGCTCGTCCCCGTGCCACTCGACATGGGCGTGCCCGGCTGGTTCCCGACGCTCGAGCTCACGGTGCACGTGCGCAGCCGACCGGCTGACGGCTGGCTCGTCGCCGAGCAGACCTCACAGCTCATGCAGGACGGCTGGTTCGACGAGGACTGCCGAATCTGGGACTCCCGCGGCCGCCTCGTCTGCCAAGCCAAACAACTCGCCGGCTACCGGGACCCGGCCGCTATGCGCTCACCCCGGGCGTGAACCCACCGGCGGCTGTAAGCAGGGAGGCAAACTCACGAGCTCGTCGATCCCAGCCGGCACTCAGGTCCGGCGTAAACTCCGCTTGCGACAGGGCGGCGGCCACAACCACGGCCACGAACTCTCCGGCTGGCGCGACGTTCAACGCCGGTGAGCTCAGCAGCTGGAAGCCACTCGTCGGCGTGGCCACCACCGGCTTCCCGGTCGCGAGGTACTCATAGGACTTGATGGCATCCAGGGACAGGGTGAAGTTCGTGACGCGGCGCGGGCTGATGAGGACGTCCATCGCCTTCATCCAGGACGGCACGTCGGCCGACGGCACGGGACCATGGATCAGCACGCCGGCCGCCAGCAAGGCTGACGTGTCGCTAAGGTCGTTGGGACCGACGGGGTTTACCG
>JBBRNK010000028.1:0-37519 GCA_038230355.1 Mycobacteriales bacterium
AGAAGTACTTCACCGTCACCCGCACCACCACCGGCAAGCCCGGCGGCCCGAGCGGGAGCACCGGCGGGGGCAGCGTGCACTGGACCACCAAGAACGGCCACACCGTCACCCGCGAACCCCGACCCCTCCTCCGCGGCTGGTGATCCACCGTGGGAGGTCGCGGGATGCGAGTCAATGTTCCGCCTGACTCAGAGCAGCCGGAACCGGGGAACACCCTGGCCATCAGGGGTGGTCGCCCCTGAAGCGGGGTCGACCCAGCTCGTGAAGTCGGCCAGCGTTCGGATCGCGAACGGAGGGCCGTCGACCGGGTAGAGCGGCAGGTAGACCACCGTCGTACGTGTCGCGTCGTTCGCGTCGTGCCCGAGACCGAGCACGAGGTACTGCGGTCCCTTCCAGTGCTGGTAGGTCCCAGGAGTCACGGTCACAGCAGCACCCTAGGGTGAAGGCAATGACCCGTCTGCGCACAGCATCGCCATACCTGCTCACCGCTGTGCTTGCGGGTGCGGGGCTGACGCACTTCGTGCAGCCCGGGTTCTACGACCCGATCGTGCCGCACGCCCTGCCGGGGCCGGCCCGCGCGTGGACCTACGCCAGTGGTGTTGCCGAGCTCGGCGTCGCCGCTGCGGTCGGCAACCCCAGCACTCGCGGCAGAGGAGCCCTCGCTGCCGCGTTGCTGTTCATCGCGGTCTACCCGGCCAACATCCAGATGGCCATCGACGCCAGAAGTGCTACGGAGAAGGCGATCTCCTACGCCCGACTGCCCCTGCAGATCCCGCTCATCGTGTGGGCGTGGAAGGTCAGTAGAGCTTCCGGTCAGCGAGCGTGGCGCGCCCGAGCTCGATGAGGGGCGGGATCCGTTCGGCGAACCCGTCGAAGCCGGACCCGACCATCGCCCCGAGCTGGGCCCGCATCACGATGCCGGCGCACACCACGGCGAGCTTGAAGAAGCCGAACGCGAGGTACCACGGAAGCTCGCTGATGTCGGCGCCGGTGCGCGCGGCGTAGCCTGCGGCGACCTCGTCCCTGGTGAGGAAGCCGGGCAACATCGTCACGGCCGACACGACGCTGCCGCCGGTGCGGATGTCGTTGTCGTTCGCCTGGATCCAGTACACGAGCAGGATTCCGAGGTCGGCCAGCGGGTCGCCGAGGGTCGACATCTCCCAGTCGAGCACCGCGTTGATCCGACCCGGCTCCGTGGGGTGCAGCATCGTGTTGTCGAGGCGGAAGTCGCCGTGCACGATGCTCGAGCGGTGTGTCGTCGGGAGCGAAGCCGCCAACGCTGAGGCGAGCGCATCGACCGACTCCATCCCCTCGATGCGGGTCGCGTCCCACTGCTTGCTCCAGCGGTTGACCTGGCGTGCGAGGTAGCCCTCCGGCCGGCCGAACTCACCGAGCCCCACCGACCCGATGTCGACGTTGTGCAGCGAGGCCAGCGCATCGAGCAGGCCGTTCGAGATCAGCCCCTTGTCAGCGGGCTTCGAGGCATAGCCTTCGGGGAATTCGGTCGTGACGATGTGCCCCTCGACGCGCTCCATGACGTAGAACGGCTGGCCGAGGAGGTCCACGTCGGTGCAGAAGTGCACCATCTCCGGGACGGGTACGGCGGTGCTCTGCAGGCCTGAAAGGACGCGGAACTCCCGCCCCATGTCATGGGCGGTCGGCAGGATCTGCCCGAGCGGCGGCCGCCGGAGCACCAGCGAGCCGGCCGGGGAGTCGACCCGGTAGGTGAGGTTGCTCTTGCCCCCGGAGATCAGGCTGACCGTCGCCTCGGCCCAGGCCTCGTCGGACAGGACACGGGCCAGGTAGGGGCCGACGATGGCTGGGTCGGCCCCGGCGACGGGAGCGGGAGGGGGAGCGGTCATGCATCGCAACCTAACCTGCCGTTGCGATGAGCCCCCGCGGCAGGATGGGATGACGTCGTGAAGAAGTGGCTCGCCGTCCTGGTCGCCGTCGCTGTCCTGGTCGGGGCGACCGTCTTCGTGCTCGACCGGAGAGCGGCCGCGCAGAAAGTCCGGGACCGGCGGGACGCCCTGGCGGTGGCGGTCCGCTTCCTTGATGACTGGCCCGCCAAGCGGTATGACGACATGGGTCACGCGACCGTCGCCGACGACGTCGCCGGCAACTCGTTCCGCAACCTCGAGCAGCGGCTCAAGGTCACCTCGGTCGCCGTCACCCACGGAGCCCTCGACGCGCGGGGCACCGCCGTTGCCTTCCACGTCAGCACCACGCTGAAGGGCCTGGGCGAGCTCACCTGGGACAACACCCTGGAGCTCGCCAAGACGCACGAAGGCTGGCGCGTGCAGTTCCATTCGTCCACGGTCTACCCGCTCCTTCAGAACGGTGAGGTGCTGCGGCGCAGCCAGCCCCTGACGTCCCGGGGTGAGCTCGTCGACCGGCACGGCACACCGATCCGGGCGGCAAGTGCCGACCTGGCGGCCAACGTCCTGGGCAGCCTGCAGGCCGACAAGACGGGCCTCGAACGGATCTACGACGCTCAGCTCACGGGGAGCTCCGGCGGTACGGTCGACCTGGTGGACCTCTCGACAGGGCAGGTGGTCCGCACCGTGAAGCGGTTCCCCCCACACCGATCGCGACCCGTCGTGACCACCCTCGACGTGGGGCTGCAAAGGGCGGCCGAGGCGGCGCTTCAGGGAGCGTCCCAGCCGGCCGCCCTGGTCGTTCTCGACACCACCACCGGTGAGATCCGTGCCGTCGCCAACCGGCCCGTCGCCGGGCTCCCGGCGGCCTTCCGGGACGAGGCGCCCGGGTCGACGTTCAAGATCGTGGTGGCTGCGGCCGCTCTCCTCAACGGCTTCAGCCCGACGACGATGGTCGACTGCCCGGCGAGCGCGATCTTCGGGGGCAAGGAGTTCCGCAACGACGAGAAGCTGGCTGCCCGGATGACCCTGGCTCAGGCCTTTGCTGTGTCTTGCAACACCGCGTTCCTCAACGTCGCGAAGACCTTTCCCCCGGGTACGGTGACGAAGACAGCTGCAATGTTCGGCTTCGGACGGGGAGACCTGCTCCCCACTGGCGCTCAAGGGGGTCAGGTGCCACCGCCAGCCAGCCCGAGCGAGGCCTACGCCGACGTCATCGGACAGGGGCGCGTCGAAGCCAGCCCGCTGCTGCTCGCCAGCGTGTCCGCGGCGGTCGCCTCAGGTACCTGGCGCACGCCGCACCTGGTCGCGGGCAGCAGCCCTTCGCAGGCGCTGGCCGCCGCGATCGTCGTCCCCCTGCAGCAGCTGATGGCAGGGGTCGTCACCGGCGGGACGGCCAAGGGGGCGGGCTTGCCGGCCGGCACGTACGGCAAGACCGGCACCGCGCAGTACGGCAAGGGCTCGCCGCTGGCCACCCACGCCTGGTTCACGGGCTACCGCGGCACCCTGGCCTTCTGCGTGTACCTGCAGGACGGCGCATCCGGCGGATCCGCGGCCGCTCCGGTGGCGGCGCGTTTCCTGCGCGCAGTGGCCTCGTAGAGTCCACGTCCGTGCCTGTCCGTCTCATCGACCGCGAACCCGTCGTACCGCCCGAGGCTCTGGTCGAGGGGATGGTCCCGCCGCCGGGGTTTGCCGGTGCCCGTTTCACCAGCTACGTGCCGGCGCCGGACCAGCCGTCCCAGGGCGCCGCAGTGGCGGTGCTGGAAGCCTTCGCCCTGACCCTGCGACCCCTGCCGCGCAAGCGGTTTGGCCGCACGCCGAGCCGCGAAGGCAAGCCGGGGGTCTACCTCGACGGGGGGTTCGGGGTCGGCAAGACGCACCTGCTGGCGGCGCTCTGGCACGCAGCACCGGAACCTCGCGCGTTCTGCACCTTCGTGGAGCTCACGCACCTTGTCGGCGCCCTCGGTTTCCCCCAGACCGTCACGGCGCTCAGCGGTCACCGCTTGCTCGCGATCGACGAGTTCGAGCTCGACGACCCAGGCGACACGGTCCTTGTGAGCACCCTGCTGGGCCGCCTCGTCGAGGCAGGTGTCCGGATCGCCTGCACCTCCAACACCCTTCCCGGGTCGCTGGGGGAGGGGCGCTTCGCCACCGGCGACTTCCTGCGCGAGATCCAGTCCCTGTCCGACCATGTCACGTCGATCCGGGTCGACGGTGAGGACTACCGTCACCGGGGTCTGCCCGGTTCGCCGGTACCCCTCGAACGCGATCAGCTCGAGAAGCGCGCCCAGGTCGAAGGTGCGTCGTACGACGGGTTCGAGGCCTTGCTGGAGCACCTCGCCCGGCTGCACCCCAGCCGTTACGGCGCGCTGCTCGACGGGCTGTCGCTGGTGTGCCTGGACCGGGTCGTACCGGTCACCGACCAGTCCGCAGCGCTGCGCCTCGTGGTGTTGATCGACCGGCTCTACGACCGGGACCTGCCGGTGGCCACGAGTGGGATCCCCCTCGACCAGCTGTTCCCTTCGGAGCTGCTCGCGGGCGGCTACCGCAAGAAGTACCTGCGGGCGTTGAGCCGGGTCACCGCGCTGGCCAGGACCTGAGCCGTATCGACTCAGGAGGGACTCATGCTCCGGGTGGTCAGTCCGGGCCACGGGTGCGGCGTCCCGATGCGCACGCGGGCGTCGAGACACCGGACGCCGTCGTACGTGACAAGCAGCGGGTTGAGATCGAGTTCCAGCACCTCCGGCAGGTCACGGGCGATCGCGCCGAGAGCCAGGACTACTCGGGCGGTCGCCTCCAGGTCCAGGGGGGGCTGCCCGCGGAAGCCGCCGAAGCGCTTCGCGCAGCGCAGCGACGAGATCTGCTCGACGGCCTCGGTGAGTGAGGCAGTCGGCAGCCGAAGTGCCCTGTCCTGCAGCAGGTCGGTGTAGACCCCTCCCGCCGCTACGAGCACGAGGGGGCCCACCTCCGGGTCGACGGTCAGGCCGAGCAGGAGCTCCAGACCGTGGTCGGTGTCGTGCATGCGCTGCACCAGCGCACCTTCCATCGCCGGTCCCAACCGCGCAACGAGCTGGTCGTAGGCGTTCCGTACCGCCTCGGGGCTGTCGAGCCCCAGGACCACGCCGCCCCCGTCACTCTTGTGCAGCAGCGAGGGGCCGTAGGCCTTCAGCGCGACCGGGACACCGACGTGTTCCGCCGCCGCGCAGGCCGCGGCGCTGTCGTGCACCTCCCGCACGGGCACCACCGGGATGCCGTAGGCCTCGAGCACCACCGCGACCTGGGCCGAGGACAACCACTCGCCGTCAGGTGCCGCACTCAACAGCCCGCGCGCCGAAGGCCCAGCGGGTACGACGGTGGCGTCGACCGAGGCTGCCCCGCGCCGCCAGGCGGCGTAGCCGGCGACGAGGCCGAGGGCACGCAGGGCGGGCTCGGGGAACTCGAAGCTCGGGACGGCGGCCGTCCCGTCCCCTTCCTGCAGGGCCGAGGGTGGCCAGGCCAGACCGGGGAACGTCGCGACCAGAGTCTGGTCGGGAACGGCCTCGTGGGCTCTGCTCACCGCACGGGCGAAGTCCTCCTCCGCCCCGCGCACCAGGGGGGTGTAGATCGCCACGACGGCATCGACGTCGGGATCTTGCAGTAGGAGGGTCAAGGACGCCTCGAACGTCGCGACGTCGACCGTTGCCAGCAGATCGACCGGGTTGGTGGGGGAACCCATGGACGGCACCAGCGTGGCCAGGCCCGTGCGCGTCTGCTCCGAGAGCTCCGCCACCTGCAGTCCTGCGGTGGCACAGGCATCGGCGGCGAGGACCCCCGGACCGCCGGAGTTGCCGATGATCGCGACCCGGGTCCCGGTGGGCAGGGGAGCCGCGTCGAGGATGCTCAGCACGTCGAACATCGCCGGCAGGTCGTCGGCGCGGATGACGCCGGCCGCACGCAGCATGGCGTCCACGGCTGCGTCCGGCGAGGCAGCGGCAGCTGTGTGGGACTGGCCGGCGCGAGCCCCGGCCTCCGAGCGGCCGGACTTCACGACCACCACAGGCTTGGTGAGCCCCACCGCGCCGGCAATCCGGACGAACCTCCGGGCGTTGCCGAAGGACTCGAGGTAGAGGGCGATGACTGACGTGCGGGCGTCCCTCTCGAGGTAACACAGCAGGTCGTTGCCGCTGACGTCAGCCTTGTTGCCCGTCGACACGAAGACGGACAGGCCGGCGCCGCGTCGCTCCGCGTGTCGGAGTGCGGCGATGCCCACAGCGCCGGACTGGGAGATCATCCCGATCCCTCCTGACAGCGGCTGCGCGTCGCAGAACGTCGCGTTGAGCCGCACGGTGGGGTCGGTGTTCACGATGCCCAGGCAGTTGGGTCCGACGAGTCGCAGCCCTTTCGCCCGGCATAGCGCGAGCAGCTCCCGCTGGCGTAGGCGCCCGGCATCGCCGGACTCGGCGAAGTCGGCGCTGAGCACCAGCAGTCCCTGCGCTCCGGCCGCAGCGGCCTCACTCGCGACCTCGAGGACCTGCGCCGCCGGCACGGCCACGACGACCAGGTCCACGGGGGCTCCCAGGGCCAGTAGGCCGTGTCGCTGGGTCACCGCGTGCATCGGGCCGGAGAATCCGAGGCCCGTCTCGGCGGAACGGCCGTGAAGCGACGCGAGGACGCGTCCAGCCACCGAGTCGGCCTTCGCGCTTCCGACGACGGCGACACTGCGCGGGGCGAGGACGTGCGCCAGCGAGGCGAGTTCCGCGTCGGCCTCCCGGCGGTGCAGTGCCGCCCGCAGGCGTGGGCTGTCGTTGAGGTCCACCGACAGCTCGCAGACTCCCGCCCCCACGTCGTCGGTGTGCGTCGCGAAGCCGCTGTCCGCGAGCAACCGGAGCATGGGGGTGTTCTCGAGCAGCACGTCGGCCGTGAAGCGGTGTATCCCCTGGCTGCGGGCCGTGTAGGCGAGGTGCTCCAGGAGGAGGGCGCCGAGGCCTTCGTGCTGGTGCTCGTCGTCGATCAGCACGGCCAGGTCCGCGGCCTCGGGGTCGCGCGCGAGCCGGGTGAAGCTGGCCAGGCCCACCACCTGACCCGCGACGAGCGCCACCAGGGCCTGCTGGTCGCGGGCGGTCAGCATGAGCTGCTCGACGTACCACTGTCCTGGTCGGTCGGAGACGCTGAAGTAACGCCGACTGCGTGTGCGCAGCGAAACCCTGGCGTTGAGATCTGACAGGGCCTCCCTGTCGTCAGGGCTCAACTGACGGACCTCGGCGAGGGAGCCCGAACGCAGCAGGACGTCCACCCGCAGCGGCGAGGAGGGCACGGCAGTACTGGTCATGAACCTCACGTTCGCCGGTGACGTCGGGGTCCACCAGGATCAAAGGTCCCGACTCCCAGCCTCCGTGCTGGAGGCCGTCGACCTCCCGGGACGGGACCTTGGTCCCTAGGTAATGGGTGCCCGGGCACGGGAGCCTGAAGTTCATGAGCGCAGAGACCCTCGCCCGATGGCAGTTTGCCGTCACCACCATCTACCACTACCTGTTCGTACCGCTCACGATCGGCCTGTCGATCCTGGTCGCCTGCATGCAGACTGCCTGGTACCGCACGGGGAACCCGCGGTGGAAGGCCCTGACGAAGTTCTACGGCAAGTTGTTCCTGTTGAACTTCGCCATGGGGATCGTGACGGGCATTGTGCAGGAGTTCCAGTTCGGCATGAACTGGAGCGCCTACTCGCGCTTCGTCGGGGACGTCTTCGGCGCCCCCCTGGCGATGGAGGGGATCCTCGCCTTCTTCCTGGAGTCGACGTTCCTCGGTCTGTGGATCTTCGGCTGGGACAAGCTCCCCAAGGGCGTGCACCTGGCGTGCATCTGGATTGCCGCCATCGGGACCAACCTGTCGGCGTTCTTCATCCTGGCGGCGAACTCGTGGATGCAGCACCCCGTCGGCTACACGATCGACCCGGTCACGCACCGGGCCAGGCTCACGTCCATCTGGGCGGTCCTGACGAACTCCACGGCGCTGGTCACGATCCCACACACCCTGGCTGCGGCGTTCGTGATGGCCGGCATCTTCGTGGTGTCCGTCGCCGCCTGGCACATCCGACGAGGCGCAGGGGACATGTTCCGACCAGCGCTCCGGCTCGGCGCGGTGACGGTGCTCGCGGCAGGGCTGCTCACCGCGTTCACCGGTGACCTGCAGGCACGGATCATGACCAAGCAGCAGCCCATGAAGATGGCTGCGGCCGAGGCTCTCTACAACACCTCGGCGCCGGCCTCCTTCTCCCTGCTCACCATCGGGTCGCTCGACGGCAGCTCGGAGCGGTGGAGCCTGCGGGTTCCCAACCTTCTGTCGCTCATGTCCACGGGTGACCCCAACGGCGAGGTCAAGGGCATCAACGCCCTGCAGCAGGAGTACCAGCAGAAGTACGGCGCCGGCGCCTACAAGCCCTCCATCCCTCTGGCCTACTGGACCTTTCGCCTGATGGTCGGCTTCGGTCTGCTGGCCGGCGCCCTCGCGGGCTGGGCGCTGTGGGCGTTGCGCAAGGGGCGCCTGCCCTCGGGTCGTTGGTTCTGGACGGCCGCCACCTGGTCGCTGGCCCTGCCCATCGTGGCCAACTCGACGGCCTGGCTGTTCACCGAGATGGGCCGCCAGCCCTGGACGGTCTTCGGGCTGCTGAAGACGTCCCAGTCGAGCTCGCCGACCGTGGGTACCGGACTGGTGGCGACGAGCTTCTTGACCCTCACGCTGCTCTACGCCGCACTCGCCTTCGTCGAAGTGCGACTGCTTCTCGACACGATCCGCGCGGGTCCTGCCATGGAGGCCGTCGACCTGACGACCACCCAGCAGCCCGAACTCGCCTTCGCCTACTGACCAGGGGATTTCGACATGCACCTGTACGACGTGTGGTTCGTGCTGATCGCCGTCCTCTGGATCGGCTACTTCGTGCTCGAAGGCTTCGACTTCGGCGTGGGCATGCTCATCCGCGTCATCGGCAGGGACGAGGCCGAGCACCGGGTCGTCCTCAACACCGTCGGGCCGCTCTGGGACGGCAACGAGGTCTGGCTGCTTACCGCGGGAGGGGCGACGTTCGCCGCCTTCCCCGACTGGTACGCGACGCTGTTCAGTGGCTTCTACCTGCCGCTGCTGCTGATCCTGCTCACGCTGATCGTGCGTGGCGTCGCGTTCGAGTACCGCGGCAAGCGCCACGACCCGGTGTGGCGACGGAACTGGGACGTGTGCCTGTTCGTCGGCTCGGCGGTGCCTTCCCTGCTCTGGGGGGTCGCCTTCGCCAACATCGTCCGTGGCGTCCCCATCGACGCCGCGAAGAGCTACACGGGTGGCTTCTTCAACCTGCTGAACCCGTACGCCCTCCTGGGCGGCCTGACGACCCTGAGCGTCTTCCTGCTGCACGGGGCCCTGTTCGTGTCCCTCAAGACCGAGGGTCCCGTGCGGGTGCGCGCCCACCGACTTGCGGGTCGGCTGTTCCTCGTCGCGACCCCGGTGGCTGCGAGCTTCCTCGTCTGGACCCTGTTCCAGCGCTGGTCGCCATGGAGCGCGGCAGCGGCAGCACTGGCCGCCCTGGCTCTGCTCGGAGCCGCGGTACTGCACGTCCGCGCCAGGGACGGCTGGGGCTTCGCGCTGAGCGCTGCTGCCATCACGACCACCGTGGCCGCGCTGTTCCTCGCGCTGTACCCGGCTGTGATGCCGAGCTCGACCAACCCTGCCTTCGACCTCACGGTCAGCAACGCGTCGAGTTCGCCGTACACGCTGGGGGTGATGTCCTGGGTTGCCCTGTTCGGTGTTCCTGTCGTGCTGAGCTACCAGGCCTGGACGTTCTGGGTCTTCCGCAAGCGCCTGGGGACAAAGGACATCCCAGCCGCGACGGAGCGGGCGCTTCCCCGCGAGCGCGTCTCGTCGGGCCGGTGAAGCCGTTCGACCCGCGGTTGCTTCGGTACGCTCCCCGGGCCAGGTCCGGAGTGGCCCTGACCGTCCTGCTCGGCGGGCTGCGAGCGGTGCTGGCAGTGGCCCAGGCGCTGCTTCTCGCCCGCGTCCTCGCCCGCGGCTTCGAAGGCGCCGGCCTCGAGGACCTGCGCGCCCCCGTGCTCTGGGTCGGAGCGGTCCTGCTCGGCAGGGGCGTCCTCACCTCGCTGCAGGACCTCGTCAGCCGCAGGACCTGCACCGCGGTGCAGGAACAGCTACGGGGACAGGTGCTGGCGCGTGTTGCGGCGCTCGGCCCGGGTTGGCTTGCGCACCGTCGCAGTGGGGAGCTCGCGACCCTTGTCGGCCCGGGAATCGGTTCACTGGACGGCTACTTCCGGTCCTATCTCCCGCAGCTGGTGCTCTCGGTGCTCGTGCCCACCAGCGTCCTGGGCGTGCTGGCCGTCGTCGACTGGCGCAGCGCCGTCATCGTGTGCGTGGCCCTGCCGTTGCTGCCACTTTTCCTTGCCCTGGTCGGCATGCACACCCAACGCGCGACGGCGCACCAGTGGCGCGAGCTGTCCCGCCTAGGCGGTCACTTCCTCGACGTGGTGACAGGGTTGCCGACGCTGCGTGCCTTCGGACGCGCGCAGGCTCAGGTCGACGTGTTGCGTCGCATCACCACGCGCCACCGCGAAGCCACGATGACCACCCTCCGCACGGCTTTCCTGTCCTCCCTCGTCTTGGAGCTCGTCGCGACGCTGTCGGTCGCCGTACTGGCTGTCTCGGTTGGCTTTCGGCTGCTGGCGGGCGACGTCAGCTTCGAGACAGCGTTGGTCGTCCTCTTGCTCGCCCCGGAGGCCTTCCTCCCGCTGCGGGCCGTGGGGACGTCTTTCCATGCCGCTATGGACGGCGTGAGCGCCGCGGAGGCCGCGTTCGACGTCCTTGACGAGCAGCCCCCCGCGCCCCCGGTTCAGCAAAGCGTGGTCCCTCGCCCGACTGCCGCAGCCGCGATCGAGGTCCGGTCCATGACCGTCCTTCACGGCGACCGTGGCGTGGCCGCACTGCGCAGCGTCGATCTTAAGGTCCGTCGGGGAGAGCACGTCGCCCTGGTCGGCGCCAGCGGCTCGGGAAAGTCGACGCTGCTCGGTGTCGTCCTCGGGCTCGTGCCCATCGCGTCCGGCGAGGTGGTGCTCGACGGGATGGCCCTCGACCAGATCGACCTCGACGTGTGGCGGTCCCGGCTCGCGTGGGTACCGCAGGCTCCCCACCTGTTCGCCCGGAGCGTCGCCGACAACATCCGCCTCGGCAGCCGGGAGGCCACTGACGAGCAGGTGCGGGCGGCCGCTGCCGCCGCCCACGCCGAGGAGTTCGTCAGCAACCTTCCCGGTGGGTTCGACACGCTGTTGGGGGAGCGGGGCACAGGACTGTCCGTCGGACAGGTACGCCGGATCGCCTTGGCTCGCGCGTTCCTGCGTGACGCCCCACTGCTGCTGCTGGACGAGCCGACTGCGGGGCTGGACCCGCACAGCGAAGCGCTGGTGGCCGCCTCCCTCCAGCGGCTCTGCGCGGACCGCACGGTGCTGCTGGCGACCCACCGACGTGAGCTGCTCGACCCGTCGTACCGACTGGTGGAGTTGGACAGGGGCGCCGTCATGTCGTCACTCGTGACCACCCGATGAAGGTCCTGCTGGAGCTGGCGAGGCGGGCGGGGCACCGGCGGGCACTGGCCCTCGCGGCGCTGCTCTCCGCGCTGACCTACCTGTCCGCTGTCGCACTGATGGGACTGTCGGCGTGGCTGCTCAGCCGTGCCGCGCAGCACCCGGCGGCCTCTTCCCTGGCACTTGCGGCGGTGGGGGTCCGTGCTCTCGGCCTGGGTCGGGGGCTGGCGCGCTACGCCGAGCGGCTGGTGGGGCACAGCGCGGCCCTCACCGCCGTCGCCGAGCTGAGGGTGGCGGTCTTCCAGGGGTTGGTCACCGACGGCGGGCGGGCCCCGAGGTCCGGCGACGCGCTCGCGCAGGTCGTCGGTGACGTCGAGGCCATCCAGGACCTGTGGCTGCGCTGCCTGCTGCCGTGGGTCTCCGCAGCGCTCGTCTCGGCTGCCTGCGTCGGGGTCGTGTGGTGGTGGGCGCCGGCGGCAGGCGTCGTCCTACTCGTCGGCTTGCTGCTCGGACTGACCGCCGTCCCGGGGCTGGCTGTCGTCGTCGCCCGCCGGGAGGCGGCACTGGGGGCCACAAGGGCGCAGCACCTCGAACGGGTCCTCGACGTGGTGCACGGCTGCGCTGACCTGACCGTCCTCGGTGAGATGCCACGGGCTCTGGCCGGCGCAGCGGAACAGGCGCGGGCCCTGGCGCTGCTCGACCGCAGGTCCTCCGCCCAAGGCGCCGTCGTGGGCGGGCTGGCCACCGCACTGCAGGGAGCGACGGTCCTGGGGGTGCTGGTCGTCGCCCTGCCAGCCGTTCAGCACGGGGACCTGCCCGGTGTCCTGCTGGCCGTGCTGGTCCTCATCGCCCTCAGTGCCTTCGAGGCGGTCGCCGGGCTCGCCGAGGCGGGTGGCCTGCTGCCCCGAACCTACGGTGCCGCGGTGCGCTTGCTGCCGCTGCTCAGCGCGCCCGCTCCGCGGCTCCCGGCCCCCACGATGACCGACGCTGCTCCCCGGCTGCAGGCCGTCACCTTGCGCTTCCCGGGCACGCCAAGGGCGTCGGTTGTCGACGTCGACCTGGCGCTGCGGCCAGGCGGCTGCGTCGCCGTCGTCGGCGCCAGCGGGGCTGGAAAGTCGACGCTGCTGCGGCTGCTTTCCGGACAGCTCAGCCCGACGACCGGCGTGGCCACCGTCGCAGGCGTGGACACGGCGGCTCTGGATGCCGGAGCGTTGTCCTCCCGAGTCGTGCTCGCCGAGCAGGAGGCGCACCTGTTCGAGACCTCCGTGGCGGACAACCTTCGGCTGGCCCGTCCGGCCGCGACGGACGAGGAGCTGCTTCGCGCCGCCCGGGCGGCCGGTCTCGGCGACTGGCTGAGCTCCCTGCCGCAGGGGTTGCTCACGCGCGTCGGAGAGCGTGGGAGCCGGGTGTCCGGGGGTGAGCGCAAGCGGCTCTCGGTCGCCCGGGCGCTGCTGTCCGAGGCACCGGTGCTCCTGCTCGACGAGCCCACCGAGGGCCTGGACCCGGCTGCGGCAGATGCCCTCCTCGCCGGGCTGATCGCCACGCGGGGGACCCGCACGCTGGTCGTCGTGACCCACCGCCACGAGATGTTGGCGCGTTTCGACCAGGTCCTCGTCCTCGAGGCGGGGCGCATCGTCCAGAGCGGACGCTGGGAGGAGCTGCGGCCCACGATGGTCGCGGTCAGCGGCCCAGGGTCGCTGCGGTGAGCGGTCCAGCGGCGCCCCCGACGGTGACCCTCACAGACGGCTGACAGCCTGGCGTTGCAGGATGAGTAGGTGAGCGACTCCCGCGGGCCCGACTTCCTGCCCTACGCGTTGCCCACCCGACCAGCCAGGGCACCGGTGAGCCCGGCCCCGCCGGTTCCGTCGGCTCTGGGCGGCCTGACGCCCTGGGGGGTGGCGTCGATCACCGCCGGCGCCGTCGCCCTGCTCAGCCTGGTGGCGGTGTCCCTGGTGGCGGGTCACCGGGGCGCTGGCGCGCTGCTGGCCACGCTGTCGGCGGGGGTGGCCGTCGGCGCGGGCCTGCGGGCGCTGAAGGACCCGCGGCCCGACCCCAGCAAGACGCTCGTCAAGGGCGGGATGGGTGCGGGCGTCGGCTCGGCGGTGGTCGCCTTGCTGCTGGTGCTCACCCACCACTCGGCGGTGGCCGAGCAGCCGCCCGTACAGGTGCCCTCACCTGCTCCGTCCGTGCCGACGAGCCCCCAGCCGCAGCCCAGTCCCTCGCCGGCGTCCCCGTCCCCGACCCCGTCTGTCGGGGTCCTGCCACCTGGCAGCAACGACCTGTTCGGGCTCCCCACGGACCCGGGAGGTTCGCCGGTCAGCCAGGACCCGACCGTCAAGGGCACCCTGACGGGGCGGGTCGTCAGCACCAGTGGGACACCCATCGAGGGCGCCGTCGTCACCGTGACGCGGGCCGACCCGAAGGACACGAGCAACTCGCCGCCGTGCCCGCTGCGCCAGCAGACGACCACCGGCGCGGGCGGGCGCTACACCCTGCAGCTGTGCCAGCTCGGCGACGGCCTCGGCTACACCGTCACGATTACCTCAGCCGGTGCGCAGGCCCGCCAGGACCTGTTCGTGAACTCCGGGCAGATCACCGTCTACAACGTCATCCTCGCGGTACGTCGAGCCTGATCAGGGCAGCACGCGGAACCACACCAGGGACACACCGGCGGCGGCCAGCGCGGTCAGCAGGCCCAGCCCGGTGAGCGCCGCAGTGAGGTCGCGACGCTTGGACGTCGACCCGACCTCCTTGCCGATGTTGTCGTACACGTCCTTCAGCTGGCCGCTGTCCTGCGCCCGGTAGCTCTGGCCACCGGTCGTCTGGGCCAGCCCACGAAGGGCGTCGGCGTCGACCGGCACCGGGATGGCCTGCCCGCGGATGTAGACGATGCCGTCCGGCGTGCCGTAGGCGATGGTCGTGACGGGCATCCCCGCGTCGACGGCCTGCTGCGCGCCCTGGTCGACGCTCTGTCCGACGGTGTTCCCGCCGTCGGACAGCAGGACGATGCGCACCGGGGCCTTGGCGTTTCCGGCGACGGCCTTGGCCGCGGTGACGCTCGCACCGACCGCATCGCCGATCGCCGTACCCCCTCCCAGCGGGAGGGCCGTCACGGCCTCGGTCAGCGCGGCGCGGTCCTGCGTGGGGGCGACGACGACGGTCGCCGTACCGCTGAAGGAGACCAGGCCGACGTCGAAGGTCTTGGGCAGCGAGCGGACGAAGGCGACGGCGGCGGCCTTCGCGGCCTCGATCCGGTTCGGCGACACGTCGGTCGCGGTCATCGAGGCGGACACGTCCAGCGCCACCACGACGGTCGCCCTGCTGCGAGGGACCTTCACCTGCGCCGAGGGCTTCGCGAAGCCGGTCGTC
This sequence comes from Mycobacteriales bacterium, assembly GCA_038230355.1. Lineage (GTDB taxonomy): Bacteria > Actinomycetota > Actinomycetes > Mycobacteriales > SCTD01 > RYN-111. Next base: position 14,795 of record JBBRNK010000028.1, read on the forward strand.
AGGGCGACCAGGGTCACCAGGAGCAGCGCCGCGGGAAGGTGTCGTCGCCAACCCGGGCGGCGCGGCATGACCGAGGCAAGCAGGTCCACGTCGGCGAAGCGGGTCTCGTACGGCGCTCGCGTGCGCTGCACGAGCAGGTACGCGAGCAGGACCGCAAGGACGGCCACGAGCAGCCACAGTCGTCCGGGGGCGGCGAAGTCCCAGTTGCGGGGGAGAGACGGCATCAGCGGCCTGCCACCCGGCGGGCGGCGCGCACCCGGCGGCGGACCGACAGGAAACGACTCAGCTCCTTGAGCCAGTCCTCGTCGGTCGCGAGCGGCAGGTGCGCCGCCCCGGCCGTACGGACCAGCTCGGCCAGCTCGGCGTGCCGGGCCCTCGCGGCCGCGGCGTAGCGCTGGCGCAGCCGTCGGCTCCCGGTCGGGACGTCGAGCGCGCGGCCGGTCTCCGGGTCGACGACGCGAAGCAACCCGACCGCGGGCAGGTCCAGCTCGCGCGGGTCGTGCACCTGCACCACGATCACGTCGTGCCGCAGCGCGAGGCGTCGAAGGGGCGGCTGCCAGTCGGGCGGACCGACGAGGTCGGTGACGACCACCACGAGCCCGCGACGCTGGGTCGGGACGGCTTGCAGGGCCTGCGCGAGCGACGGGGCCACGCCCTCGCCGGGAAGCGTCCGGTCCAGTAGGGACAACAGGTGCGGACCGGCGGTGCTCGTCGTCCGCGACGGGACCCGCTGGACGCCGGCCGTGGTCAGCACCACGGCGCCGATCCGGTCTCCGGGGCCGGACGCCAGATGACAGAAGGCCGCGACCACGGTCAGGGCGAGGGTGCGTTTGTCGCGCTGGCGGGTGCCGAAGGCCATCGAGGGGGTGAGGTCGACGACGAAGGTGGTCTCGAGCTCCCGCTGCGCGGTGGTTGTGCGGATGTGGGGAATGCCGGTGCGGGCCAGCACGGCCCAGTCCAGCTTGCGGACGTCGTCGCCCGGGGCGTAGGGCCGCGCCTCCGCGAGCTCGCCACCCGAGCCTGGCAGCATCCCGAGGTGCTCGCCGTGCAGGTACCCCTCGACCTTCTGCCCGACCTGCAGGTAGAGCCGCCGTGCGCGGCTGCCGTCGACGAGGAGCGAACCTCCACTCACCCGGCGCCTCCGGCAAAGTGCGCGGGAGCCACCGTCGGGGGAGCGATCACGTGCAGGACCCGCTCGATGAGCCGACGCGGTGGCACGCCGTCCGCAACGGCGTCGTAGGTCAGCACCAGGCGGTGAGACAGCACGTCGACGGCGACGTCGGCCACGTCGCCTGGCAGGGCGTAGTCGCGCCCGCGCAGCAGCGCGAGCGACCGGGCGGCGGCGAGCAGGCCGAGGCTGCCCCGGGGGGAGGCACCGTGCACGACGAGCGGCGTGAGCTCCCGCACCTGCCACTCCTCCGGTGACCGCGTCGCCATGACCAGCCGCACTGCGTACTCCGCGACGGCGCTGTGCACGAAGACGTCGGAGGCAGCCCGTTGCAGCTGGACCAGCTCGGCGAGCTCGAGGACCGGCTGAGCGACCGGAGGGTCGACCGACATCCGCCGGACGATCTCGAGCTCCTCGGCCATGGACGGCGTGCGGACCTCGACCTTCAGCAGGAACCGGTCGAGCTGCGCCTCCGGCAGGGGGTAGACACCCTCGCTCTCCAACGGGTTCTGGGTCGCCATGACGACGAACGGCGTCGGAAGCGGGTACGTCGTACCCGCGAGCGAGACCTGTCGCTCGGCCATCACCTCCAGCAGGGCGGACTGGACCTTCGCGGGGGCGCGGTTGATCTCGTCGGCCAGCACGAGGTTGGCGAAGACCGGGCCGAGCTCGACCTCGAAGTCCTCCTTGGACGGACGGTAGACCCGGGTTCCGATGATGTCGCTGGGCACCAGGTCGGGGGTGAACTGCAGGCGCACGCTGGTGCCACCGATGACCTTGGCGAGGGTGTCGACGGCCAGGCTTTTCGCCACCCCCGGTACGCCCTCGAGCAGGCAGTGGCCCTGGGCGAGGAGTGCGATGAGCATCCGCTCGAGCATCTGGTCCTGGCCCACGACGACGCTCTTGACTTCGGCCAGCGTCTGGGCGAGCAACTCGCCCGCGTCCCGTTCCTCAACCACCCTGCGCACAGCCACCGGCTCGGTCCTTCGTTGTCGGTCGATTGCACCTACTGTGACGGATCTTGCTGGGAGCTGCCTGTCAGCGGGTGAGCTCCAGGACCACGACACTCTCACCCTCGGTCTCGACCCGGCCGTCGCCGAAGACCCAGCCCTCTGCACTGGCAAGCAGTACCCGCTGGGGTGAGCCAGGCAGTGGCACCGCCTGGCGGTCACCGGACAGGTTGCAGGCCACCGCCACGTCGCCCCTGGTCATCACCAGCCACCGCGCCTGTTCGTCCCACGACATCGCGAGCGCGTCCCGGCGCCCGTCGGACAGGTCCTTGCGGTCCTTTCGCAGGGTCAGCAGTGCGCGGTAGAAGCCCAGCAGGTCCGCATCTTGTTCCTCCCAGGTGAGCTTCGCCGAGGCGAAGGTTGCGGGGTCCTGAGGGTCGGGGACCTGCTCGGCCCTCCAGCCGTGCCGGGCGAACTCCGCGCGCCGCCCCGTGCGCACCGCCTCGCCGAGATCGCCCGCGTGGTCGCAGAAGAAGGGCCAAGGGGTGCTCGCGCCGTACTCCTCGCCCATGAAGATCATCGGTGTGTATGGAGACAGCAGGTACAAGGCGGCTCCGACCTTCCGCAGGCCAGGCGTCAGGCTGATCCGGTCACCGACCGCACGGTTGCCGATCTGGTCGTGGTCCTGCAGGTAGACCACGAAGCGGTCTCCCGGTACCGCCTCGGGCACAGCGAAGCCGTGCTCGTGACCTCGAAAAGTCGACCAGGTGCCGTCGTGCACGAACGCCCCGGTGAGGGCCTTCGCCAAGACGGGAAGCGGACCGAAGTCGACGTAGTAGCCGTCGGTCTCCCCGGTGAGCGTCGCGTGCAGCGCGTGGTGGACGTCGTCGCACCACTGTCCGTCCAGGCCGAGCCCTCCGGACTCACGCGGCTGAATCATCCGGGCGTCGTTGAGGTCACTTTCCGCCACCAACCACAGCGGCTTGCCGACCTGCGCCCCGAGGCCCTTGACGGCGAGGGCCAGGTCCTCCAGCAGATGCGTCTTGCTGTCGTCGACCAGGGCGTGCACGGCGTCCAGCCGCAAGCCATCCAGGTGGTAGTCCCGCAGCCACATCAGGGCGTTGTCGATGACGTAGCGGCGCACCTCGTCTGATCCCTCACGGTCGAGGTTGACGGCCGGACCCCAGGGCGTCCTGTGGGCGTCGGTGAGATAGGGCCCGAACTCCGGCAGGTAATTCCCAGCTGGTCCGAGGTGGTTGTAGACGACATCCATGACCACGCCGATGCCCTTGGCGTGGGCGGCGTCGACGAACTGCTTCAGGCCGTTCGGCCCGCCGTAGGGATCGTGCACGGCATACCAGAGGACGCCGTCGTAGCCCCAGCCCCAGCGCCCGTCGAAGGCGTTGCACGGCAGCAGCTCCACGGCTGTGACGCCGAGGTCGACGAGGTGGTCGAGCCGGGCCGTCGCGGCCCCGAACGTGCCCTCCTCGGTGAAGGTCCCGATGTGCAGCTCGTAGAGCACCGCGCCGTTGAGGGGTATGCCACGCCAGGTCTCGTCACTCCAGGCGAAGGCGCCGTGGTCGTAGAGCCGGCTGGGGCTGTGGACTCCGTCGGGCTGCCACGCGCTGCGTGGGTCGGGCCGGGCCGGGCCGGCGTCCAGCGAGAAGCCATAGGCCGCGTCAGGTTCGCTGCTGACGGTCGTCGACCACCATCCGTCGCTGCCCCCTCCGTGGGTGGGGGTCATCTCGATGCGGTCGTTGCCGAGGACGAGCTCCACCCGGAGGTGGTCAGGGGCCCACACGCGAAAGACAGTCACCCTGCTCAGCCTGCCCCAGCTCGTCGTGCCTCATGCGTGCGGGGTGGTTCAGGTACGGACGAGCAGGGCCACCCCGAAGGCACCGAGCAGGTCCGAGAGCTCGACCTGTCCGGTCAGGGCCCTACCGGTGAAAGCCTCGGTCCACGCACCGTCAGGCAGCGTGATGCTCCCGGCGGGGATGGCACCACGCAGTGGCACGACCGTCACCACCCGGTCGCTTCGCGCGAAGGCCAGGACCCCCGACGGTGCTCCCAGCCCCCGGTACGTCGAGGCCGTCAGGAACCACTCCGGATGCTCCCGGCGCAGCCGAAGGCAGGTGGAGACGACCCGAAGCTTGTCCGTGTCGACCGAGCGGTCGGTGCCGAGGGGCAGGCCGATGTGGGCCAGTGACCGCGCGCGCCCGGCGTAGTCGACCGGCCGGCGGTTGTCCGGGTCGACCAGGGAGAGGTCGGTCAGCTCGGTGCCCTGGTAGCAGTCTGCAACGCCCGGCATCGTGAGCTGGACCAGCTTCTGCGCGAGCACCGTCAGCCGCCAGGCCGGTTGCAGGCTGTCGACGTAGGCGGTCAGGGAGGTGACCAGCTCGGCGTCGTCGAGGACGCCGCGGACGGCAGCGGCGACGTCCGCGTCGTAGTCAGGGTCGGGGTCGGTCCACGACGTGTGGGACTTGGCCTCGCGGGTGGCCTTCTCGAGGTAGGCCACCGCACGGTCGGCGGAAAGGGGCCACGCCCCCACGAGCGTCTGCCACAGCAGCTGCTCGGTCGCATGGTCGAGCCGGAGGTCCAGCTCGCGCAGCCGGGTGGTCCAGGCATCGACGCCGGCGATCCATGCGGCCGACTGCTGGGACAGCAGCACCAGTCGGGCCCGGACGTCCTCCGAGCGCTTCGTGTCGTGTGTCGACAAGGTCGTCATCGACAGCGGCCAGGAATCTGACATCGACGTGGCCCAGGTGTGGAAGTCCTGGGGCGACACCCCGAACACCGACGGGTCGCCGCCGACCTCGCACAGGGCCGTCAGCAGGGTGTACCGGTAGAAGGCGGTGTCCTCGACGCCTTTGGCCATGACGGGGCCGCAGGTCTGCTGGAACCTCGTCACGAACTCCTTGCCTCCCAGCTCCCCCAGTGCAAGTCGTCCCAGGAGGGCGACCTCTCGGCCGCGTCTGGGAGACCGCGAGCAGGCCAACGAGACCGCCTTGCGCACCTGGTCCACGGCGACGGCGGGCGCCGGTCCGGAGGCGGGCAGGTAGGCCCGGTAGACCTCGAAGGCGACCAGAACCTCCACGAGCGCGTCGCGGACACCACGTCGGGTCACGTCGAAGCAAGACAGCGCTGGCAGCGCCACGTCGACCAGACGGTCGACCTCGGCCACCAGGATCCGGTCAAGGACGAACCGCTTGCAGGCCTCGACGACCGTGGCCCACTCAGGTCCCGCCCAGAGCGACCTCAGGGCAGGCAGCCCCGTGGGGTCGACGAACAGCCCCATCACCTGCTGCAGGGCGTCGTAGCCCGTCGTCCCCGCACCGGACCAGGCCGGCAGCGTCTCGCCCGGCTCGAGGATCTTCTCGGCGACGACCCACGTGTTCGGGGCGGCCGTACCGAGCCGTGCCAGGTAGGCCTCCGGGTCGGCGAGACCGTCCGGGTGGTCGATCCGCAGGCCGTCGACGATGCCGTCCCGCACCTGCTGCAGCGCCAGTGCGTGGGTCGCGTCGAAGACTTTGACGTCCTCCACACGGATGGCGGCGAGGCTGGTGACGTCGAAGAAGCGGCGGTAGCCGAGCTCCTCGCTGGTCCGCCAGAAGGCCAGTCGGTAGTGCTGCTTGGCCAAGGTCGCCGCGACGTCCCCCGGCACAAGAGTGCCTGGTGCCAGGGGGAACTGACGGTCGTAATAGGTCACGACGTCCTGGCCCAGCCGCAGCTTTGCCAAGGCGTCCGCAAGCGGTTCTCCGAGGACCGGCAGCAGCAGTGGTGCACGTGACCAGTCCACGTCGAACCAGGACGCGTACGGCGACGACGTACCGGATTGGAGCAGTGACCACCAGGCTGCGTTGAGGTGTTCGTGGGCCACCGACATGTGGTTGGGCACGAGGTCCAGCACGATGCCGAGGCCGGCGGTGTGGCACGCCTGCGACAACGCAGCCACCCCGGCGGAGCCACCCAGCTGGGCGTCGACCCGGGAGTGGTCGACCACGTCGTATCCGTGCTGGGAGTCGGGCGCCGACTCGAGCCACGGCGAGCAGTAGATGTGGGTCACGCCCAGCGATTCCAGGTAGGGCACGATGGCGGCCGCGTCGAACAGCGTGAACTCAGGCGTCAGCTGTACCCGATAGGTGCTGAGAGGCTGCACCGGTCAGAACACCTTGCGCAACAGGACCACGGAGCGGGCCTCGACCTGGAAAGCCTCCGAGGTCTTGACGGTCCGCTCCTGGGCGGCGTCGAGCATCGGGGCGTGGGTGTCGATCTCGACCTGCCATCTCTCGCCGGCGCCCACGTCGGACAGGACGAAGTCGATGGCCTCGTGGTGGCCGTTCAGCAGCAGCCAGAACTGGTCGTCCTTGACGTGCTCGCCGCGCGCGTCCGGCTCGCGGATCGCCTCGCCGTTGAGGAAGACGGCGACCGACCTGGCGAAGCCCGTGTCCCAGTCCTCCTCCGACATGTCGCCGCCGGCGGGGGTGTACCAGCCGATGTCTTCGAGGGGCGAGCCCTTGACGGGCCGGCCGCGAAAGAAGCGGCGGCGGCGGAACACGGGGTGCTCGCGGCGCAGCCTGGTGAGCCGCGCGGTGAAATCGGTGAGAACCTCGAAGTCACGGGCCCGGTCCCAGTCGATCCACGACAGCGGTGAGTCCTGGGCATAGACGTTGTTGTTGCCGTCCTGCGTGCGACCGAGCTCGTCGCCGTGCAGGATCATCGGGACACCCTGCGACAGCAGCATTGTGGTCAGGAAGTTGCGCTTTTGCTGCTCACGAAGCGCGATCACGTCGAGGTCGTTGGTCTCGCCCTCCACGCCGCAATTCCAGGAGCGGTTGTGCGACTCGCCGTCGTTGCCGTCCTCGCCGTTGGCGTCGTTGTGCTTGTCGTTGTAAGAGACCAGGTCGTGCAGTGTGAAGCCGTCGTGGGCGGTGACGAAGTTGACCGACGCGAAAGGCCGGCGGCCGTCCTGTTCGTAGAGGTCGGCCGAGCCGGTGAGGCGCGAGGCGAACTCGGCGAGGGTCGCCTCGTCGCCTCGCCAGTAGTCGCGGACCGTGTCCCGGTACTTGCCGTTCCACTCGGTCCACAGCGGAGGGAAGCCGCCGACGTTATAGCCGCCCTCGCCGATGTCCCACGGCTCGGCGATCAGCTTGACCTGCGACACCACGGGATCCTGCTGGACCAGGTCGAAGAAGGCCGACAGCCGGTCGACCTCGTGGAACTGGCGGGCGAGTGACGAGGCGAGGTCGAAACGGAAGCCGTCGACGTGCATGTCGTTCACCCAGTACCGCAGCGAGTCCATGATCAGCTGCAGCACGTGGGGGTGCTTCATCAGCAGCGTGTTCCCGGTGCCGGTCGTGTCGTAATAGTGCGACCGGTCGTCGTCGACGAGCCGGTAGTAGGCGGCGTTGTCGATGCCGCGCAAGCCCAGTGTGGGACCCATGTGGTTGCCCTCAGCGGTGTGGTTGTAGACCACGTCCAGGATGACCTCGAGGCCCTCGGCGTGCAGGGCCTTCACCATGGCCTTGAACTCCTGGACCTGCTGACCCCGCTGCCCGGTGGCGGCGTAGTCGTTGTGTGGGGCGAGGAAGCCGATGGTGTTGTAGCCCCAGTAGTTCTTCAGTCCCCGGTCGGCGAGGTGGCTGTCGTGCACGAACTGGTGCACGGGCATGAGCTCGATCGCCGTTACGCCGATCTTCTTGTAGTGCTCGATCATGACCGGGTGCGCGACCGCGGCGTACGTCCCTCGGATGTCCTCGGGGATCGCCGGATGGGTCTGCGTCAGCCCTTTGACGTGCGCCTCGTAGATGACGGTCTCGTTGTAGGGCGTCCGCGGGTGCCGGTCGTTGTCCCAGTCGAAGAACGGGCTGATGACGACTGACTTCGGCATGTGGGGAGCGCTGTCGGCGTCGTTGAACGAGCCGTCCTCGAACCGGTAGCTGAAACAGGCCTCGTCCCAGTCGATGTCACCCTCTACCGCCTTGGCGTAGGGGTCCAGGAGCAGCTTCGCGGGGTTGCACCGGTTGCCGTGCTCAGGCTCGAACGGCCCGTGCACGCGGTAGCCGTACCGCTGGCCTGGACCGACACCGGGAAGATAGCCGTGCCACACGAGGGCGTCGCGCTCCTTCAGGGGCACCACCGTCTCCGTGCCGTCGTCGGCGAAAAGGCAGAGCTCGACGCGCTCCGCCACCTCGCTGAACAGGGCGAAGTTGGTGCCACTGCCGTCGTAGGTCGCGCCGAGCGGGTACGGCGTACCCGGCCAGGGTCGTGAGGTCGTTCTGGGCACAGGCGCTCCAAGGGTGTCGGCTCAGTGTGCTTTACCCCCGTGACGACCCGTTCTACGCCTGGGTAGGTGTGATCGCGCCGACGTAGAGACGCACGAGCGTTTCGATGATAGGTCCGGTGGCCGGTCGGGGTTCCGGCTGGGCCACCCAGTCGACCAGCACCTCGGACACGGCGCCGGCCAGGGCGAGTCCGAGGACCCGTCCTTCGGCTCCCTCGGCGAGGCGGCTCTCGGTGGCGATGATGTCGGCGAACCGGAGCACCATCGCGTGGCGATCCTGCTCGAGGACCCCCGCAGCGCGGACCTCGCGGTGAGCCACCCGGGCCCGGCGGGGGTCCTCGGTGAGGTAGCTCACGTAGCCCTCGATGCCGATTCGGATGCGTTCTTCGGGTGGGCCCCGGTGCTGTGCGACGCGAGGAAGAATGGTGGCGACGACCCCGTCCATGATCGACTGGTAGACCGCGCGAAGCAGCGACTCACGGCTCGAGTACTCCTCGTAGAACGAGCGGGTTGCGACGCCGGCCTCGGCGCACAGGCGTTCGATGGTCGCTCCGGACCATCCCTCGGTACCGAACAGCGCGAGCCCGGCCGCGGTCAGCCGCCCGCGCCGGTCGGCCCGGCGCTCGTCCTCGGACCGCCCGCCGTACACCCGGCCTGCTTCGCTCATGGGCTGCAGGCTAAGGGCAGGACGCGGGTATGTCGGTCCGTGGACACGCGGCCGAAACACAACCCTCACCGGGTGGTCGGCCGCGGGCTGCACGCCGGCTGCGACCTCGGGGCGAGGCTCAGGGCGTGAGGCCACCAGAGGTGAGGCCGAACTGCGCCTGCGGCACGGTGCTGAGCCCCCACAGCTCGCGCAGCTGCGCACGGGTCGAAGGCTGTGACAGCGACTGCAGCTCCTGGTGCACGTCGAGCCCGAGGGAGGTCGCCCGCAGGAACAGCCGGGCGAGGGCCCTGCCGGCGCGGACCCAGTCGGGGGGCGTGTCCCCGTGCGTCACAATCGTCGCGAACGGCGGGGCGTCCTGGTCCGGATGGACGCGTTGCTGCCCGCGCAGCGCGCGGTCCTCGCTGACGTGGTTCGACCACATCACCTCGGTGGACAACGCCTCGGCGGTCAGGTTGAGCACCCGAAGGTCCGACGGACGCACGGCGCGCGCCGTGTGAGGGGGGCCCGAGGTGGCGGCGTGGCGTATCGCCAACTGGACCTGGGAGGGACGGCGGCGTCCGACGCACCGGACGGTGGCGGCCGCGTGCGGGTCGGCGGCCGGCAGGATCTGAACGTCGACCCGGTGCCCTCGCGCCTCCAGGGCCACGACGACGTGCTCGACCGCGACGCCGGCGCCGACGAGGACCTGATGCGCGCCGGAGAGGGCGTTGTCGCACCCGTTGACGGCGATCCGCCACAGGTCGTCAGTGACCTCGAGGTGCCAACCCGGTACGACGGCGACGCGCGGGGCGGCGTCTACGAGCGAGATGACGTCGGACACCTCGTCGAGCGCGGGTGGGGACGCCGAAACGGGCAGGTTCATGCCCGCAGCGTGCCCGGTCGTGGCCCTGCCGCGGAAGATGCGGAGGACCTCCCACGACAGGACCTTCGGCCCGTCAGACACCCCGCGTCGAGCGGTGTCCGGTCAGGCGGTGAACGCCGCAGTGCGGTCGGGGCTGGCGGCGGCCAGTGCGTCGCGTACGCCGTCGACGCCGGCGTCAAGCCCGTAGACGGGCGTGGCCGGCTGCTGGCGCCATGACTCGTCGAGGCCGCCGGCGTCGACCGGGTCGAAGCCGAGTTCGTCGAGCAGATCGGCGACGATCTTCTTGGCCGCGTCGTCATCGCCTGCGATCGGCAGCGCGAGCCGGTCGGGAGCGCCCGCCGGTCGGAAGCGGGAGAGCAGGTTCGCCGCGTAGATGCCGTTGAAGGCCTTGACGACCGGGTGGCCGAGCTGGTCGGCAACCCAACGGCTCTCCGCCGTGCCACCTTCGATGTCGGCGATCAGGCCGTCACGCTCCCTCGGGTAGTAGTTGCCCGTGTCGATGACGGTGGCGCCCTCGGGCAGATCCTTGAGCAGGTCCTTGGGCAGCCCGGGGATCGCCTTCTGGGGGATCGTCACGATCAGGATGTCCGCGCCCTTGGGGGCGTCGGTGTACGTCACGGGGGAGGCGCCGGTCTCGGCGGCGAGGTCTGCGAGGGTCTCGGGGCCGCGGGAGTTGGCGACGGCCACGTCGTGCCCGAGGGCGGTGAGTCGGCGGGTCAGGTTGCCGCCGATGTTGCCCGCTCCGATGATGCCGATCCGCATGGTGCTCTCCTTCGTCAGGTCCAGACCTGTCACAGCCAGGGCTGGCAGCCTCGTTGCTGTCAGTGGCGACAACTCCTTGCACGCGCAAGAAATTGCGTGGTGAAGCAGGTCAGCGTTGGGAGGCGATCCGGGAGGTCAGGCCTCGGCTCGGCTGACCGTCACGCCCCGTCGGCGACGGTCTGCAGCACGCGGCCGTCGGCGAGCCGGAGCCCGTCGGCGCACCGGGCCTCGACCAGCCCACCGCCGTACTGCTGGTCGTAGAGCGCGGCGTAGCGGGCCCCGAGGGCCAGCAGTTGGTCGTGGTTTCCGGTCTCGACCACCTGGCCGGCGTCAACAACGAAGATGACGTCTGCTGACCGGATGGTCGAGAGCCGATGCGCGATCGCGATGGTCGTGCGGCCATGCATCAGCGGCTCGAGGGCAGCCTGGACGAGCCGTTCGTTGACGGTGTCGAGGGCGCTGGTGGCCTCGTCCAGGACGAGCACGGCGGGATCCTTCAGCAGAACCCGGGCGATCGCCATCCGCTGCTTCTCACCCCCCGACAGGCGGTAGCCCCGCTCGCCGACGACGGTGTCGTAGCCGTTCTCGAGCTCCAGGATGCGGTCGTGGATCTGGGCCGCCTTCGCCGCGGACTGCACCTGCTCGAGGGTCGCCTCCGGTCGGGCGTAGGCCAGGTTGTCGCGGACGGTCGCGTGAAACAGGTAGGTCTCCTGGGTGACCATGCCGATGGCCCCGGACAGCGACCCGAGCGACAGCTCGCGCACGTCGTGGCCGTCCAGGCTGACGGTGCCGGAGGAGACGTCGTACAGGCGGGGGACCAGGTAGCTGATGGTGGTCTTGCCGGCTCCGCTGGCCCCGACGACGGCAGCGAGCTGGCCCGGCTGCACGTGCAGGTCCAGGCCCTGCAAGGCCCAGCGGCGAGGGCGGGTGACATCGGCGGCGGGCTCAGCCTCGTAGGAGAACCACACGTCCGTGAGCCGGACCTCGCCACGAACCTCGTCGAGAACGACCGGGTCCAACGGCTCGACGATCTCGGCCTCGAGGTCGAGGTAGGCGAAGACGCGGGTGAACAGCGCCAGGCTGCTGCTGATCTCCGTCGAGGTCTGGAGCAGCTGGCCCAGCGGCATGAACAGGCGGGTCTGCAGCGTCGTGATCGCGACCAGCGTTCCGGAGCTGACGCCCTGCCCGCCGGACAGCTGGAGCCCTGCGATGACGTAGACCGCCACCGGGGTGAGGGCGAAGAAGCTCGACACCACGGCGAAGAAAGCCCGCCCTACGATCTGCTGGCGCACCTGGAGCGTCGCGAGCTGCTCGTTTGCTGCCTGGTACCGCTCGGCGTCGCGGTCCTGCCGGCCGAAGACCTTGGCGAGCAGCACACCGGATACCGATAGCGACTCCTGCGTGATCGCGCTCATCTCCGACAGCGCGCCCTGCGTCTCGCCGGTGAGCACCCGCCGGATCCGGCCCACGCGACCGGTCAGCCAGATGAAGAGCGGCAGCAGCGCGACCGACAGCAAGGTCAGCTGCCACGAGAGGACCGCCATCGCCACGAGGGTCGAGGCCAGCGTGACGAGGTTGCCGAGGATGGAGCTGGCGGTGTCGGTGATGACCGACTGCAAGCCGCCGACGTCGTTCTGCAGCCGGCTCTGGATCTCGCCCGTCCTGGTCCCGGTGAAGAACCGTAGCGAGAGCTGCTGGAGGTGGCTGAACAGCTTCGCCCGCAGGTCACGCATCACCTGCTGCCCGACCTTGTTGGTCAGGAACGACTGCCACACCCCGAGCACGGCAGTGATGATCGTGACCGCGACCATCGCGCCGCAGACCGTGAGCAGCAGCGGTATGTCGGGGCCGCCCTTGCCGAACAGACCCTGGTCGAAGACGACCTTGATCAGCAGTGGGCTGACGATCCCGAGGCCGGACGAGATGAGGATCAGCACCCCGACCCCGTAGACCGATCTCCGGTACGGGCGAAAGAGCACCGTCACCCGTCGGAGCAGGCTGCGGTCCTTGCCGGCCTCCCGCAGAGCCGCGGCCGCGTCCCCGAAGCTGGCACCGCCACCCATGGGACCGCCACCGCCCATGCCGCCCGAGGGCGGGGGCGGGGTAGCGGGGGCGCCGGAAGCGGCGCTGGTGGCACTGGTCGTTGGCGCAGTCATCGGCTCTCGTCCCTTACGGCGTATCTGCTGTCGGAGGTCACGGTGTCACGCCACCCAGAGCTTGGCGTCCTGGACTCCCCGGAGCTCATGCTGCCCAATTTTCCCTCGCCGTGTGGCTCGATAGCCGACCGCGACCCCGACCCCGACCCCGAGGCCGTGCGAGGCCGGCCACGAGGCACCATGCTGGGGCCGGACCGACCCGAGGAGACCGCGATGCCGTTGATCCAGCCCACCCCTGACCACTCGCCGCACGACCTGTCGGAGGCGATGTACGACGTCATCGTCCTGGGGGCCGGGTCCACCGGCGAGAACGTCGCCGACTACGCCGTCCGCGGCGGGCTCACCGCTCTGTTGGTGGAGAGCGAGCTGGTCGGGGGTGAGTGCTCGTACTGGGCGTGCATGCCGAGCAAGGCACTGCTCCGGCCGGTGGAAGCCCTGGCCGATGCCCGCGCTGTCGCGGGTGCCCGCGAGGCCGTCACGGGGGAACTGGATGTTCAGGCGGTCTTCGCCCGTCGCGACTCCTACACCAGCGGGTGGAACGACGAGGGGCAGGTGCGGTGGGTCGATGGGACGGGCATCGCGTTGGCCCGCGGGGTCGGGCGAATCACCGGGGTCCGGACCGTCGAGGTCGGCGGCCGCGAGCTGACGGCCCGGTATGCGGTCGTGGTGTGCACGGGTACCCGCGCCGCCGTGCCCCCGATCAAGGGGCTGGCCGACGCGCGGCCATGGACCTCTCGGGAGGCCACCAGCGCCTCCGAGGTCCCGGGTCGGCTGATCGTCCTTGGTGGTGGGGTCGTCGGGGTCGAGATGGCCTCGGCCTGGAACGCGCTGGGCTCTCGGGTCACCCTGGTCGAGAGGGGCGACCGGCTTCTGGCCAAGAACGAACCCGAGGTGGGCGTTCGCGTCACAAAGGCCCTGGTCGACCGTGGCGTCGACGTACGCACAGGGGTCTCGATCGTCAGCGTCGTCCGCGACGGCCCGGTGACGGTGACCCTCGATGACGGCAGCTCCCTCATGGGCGATGAGGTGCTCGTGGCGGCGGGCCGTGCTCCGAACACCGACGACCTCGGGCTCGCCTCGGTCGGCCTGCGTGAGGGGGGCTTTCTGCTCGTCGACGACACCTTGCTCGTGGAGGGGACCGACTGGCTGTACGCGGCCGGCGACGTCAACGGGCGTGCGCTCCTCACCCACATGGGCAAGTACCAGGCAAGGGTTTGCGGGACTGTCATCGCCGCACGCGCCGCGGGGGAGCAGGTGACGGGCGAGTGGACCCAGCACGCGGCGAGCGCTGACCACCGGGTGGTGCCGCAGGTCGTCTTCTGCGACCCGCCGGTGACCTCGGTCGGGATGACCGAGCAGAAGGCCCGAGACGAGGGGCTTGAGGTCATGACGGTCAGCTATGACATCGGCAGCACAGCCGGCGGCTCCTTGTACGCCGACGCCAACCCCGGCTGGGCCCAGCTCGTCATTGCCGGCGATCACCTTGTGGGCGCGACGTTCCTCGGCCCTGGGGTGACCGAGATGGTGCACGCCGCGACCGTGGCGATCGTGGGGCAGGTGCCGCTTCGGCGGCTGTGGCACTGCGTCCCGAGCTATCCGACGATGACCGAGGTGTGGCTTCGCCTGCTGGACCAAGTGCCGCATGGCTGACCAGGTGCACCAGCACGGTGTCAGGAGGAGACGCTGATGCCCTTCCAGAAGGCCACCCGGCCGGCGATCTCGGCAGCGGCGTCCTTGGGCGACAGGTAGGTCCACGCGGCGTCCCGGTTGGTCTGTCCACCGAACGTCACGTCGTAGTAGGTCGCGGTGCCCTTCCACGGGCACACACTCGTCGTCGCTGAGGGCGTCAGGACGCCGTCCGTCACCTCGTCGAGGGCGAAGTAGTGGTTGTTCTCCACCAGCACCGTGCCGTCGCTGGCCGCGATGACTCCGTCGTTCCACGTCGCTTTAACCATGAGTTCAACCCTGCCATGCAACCAGCCGTCGCGCGACCGCTGCCGCGAGCGACGCCACCGTCTCTGGTGCTGCTAGAGCAGGTGCTTGGCGGTGAGGAAGTCGGTGGCGGCCTGGGCGGGGAGCTTGCGGTCGATACTGACCTCCGCGTTCAGCGCGATGAGGTCCTCGGTCGTCATGGCCGCGGACACCGCCTCCAGGATCTGTGACACCAGAGGGTCTTTCGCGACCGAGGCAGAGAGCACGGGCACGATGTTGTCGACGGACTGGAGGTGCTTGTCGTCCTCGAGCACGACGAAGTCGTTGGCCTTGACGCTTCCGTCGCTGGACAGGTACTCCCCGAGCGTGACGGCACCGCTCTTGAGCTTGGTGACCGACAGGGTGCCCCCCAGGTCGGTCTGCTGGAAGCCGCTGAACTTCAGGCCGTACACCTTCTCCAGGCCGGGTTGGCACAGCGGGTAGGTCTTGCACTCCGGGGTGCCTCCGAGGACCAGCGAGCCCTTGTAGCCGGCCAGGTCAGACAGCTTGGTGACGTTGTTCTTGGTGGAGAACGCCTTGGTGACAGCGAAGGCGTTCTGGTCGGCGGCCGGAGACGGCGTGAGCACGGTGAGGCCCTTGGCCGCGGCGAAGGTCTTGGCTGCGGTGAAGGTCGCCTGTAGGTCCCCGCTGGCGACGGGCTTCACGTCCGGTCCGTTCGCGGCCTTGTTGAAGTACTCGGTCAGACTGCCGACGTAGTCGGGCTCGACCTGGATCCCACCCTTCTGCAGGGCGGTCACGATGTTGGGGCGGGTGGTCAGCGAGACAACGCTGGCGTCGTACCCGGCGTGCGCGAGGGCTTGCTTGTAGACCTCGGCGAGAATGCCGTTCTCGGGGAAGTTGGCGGCTCCGATCTTGATGCCACCTTTCCCGCCGGTCGACGGCAGCCCCGTTGACGCGGCCGTCGGATTGCTGCTGACACGCGGCGCGGCATTGTTGCTGCTGCCGCCGCAGGCCGTGACCCCGAGGGTCAGGACCGCGATCACGGGAAGGGCGGCGAGGTGCTTCACAGGGCTGTCCTCCAACTCGGTCCGCGGCGCGTCCAGCGCCGGCGGCAAGTCGCCGAGCCTATCGGACCCGGGACTTTCGTTCACTGCTGGACGACGGATCGACGAGCCGTTGCATGACGGACAGCAGCAGCTCGACGACGAGTGCGAGGGCGGCGACCAGCACCGCACCGGCTTCCAGCTGCGGGTAGTCCTGACTGCCGAGCCCGTCCAGCAGGAACCTCCCGAGACCCCCACCACCTATGGCTGCTGCGAGCGTCGCGGTCGCGATCACCTGCAGCACAGCACTTCTCACTCCGGCCGCTAGTAGCGGGACAGCTAGCGGCAGTTCGACACGCCGCAGCACCTGCGCCCCCGTCATGCCCATCCCGCGGGCGGCCTCGACCGCCCCCCGGTCCACTTCGCGCACCCCGACGTAGGCGTTGGTCAGCACCGGCGGCAACGCGAACAGCGCGAGCGCGACGACCACGGTCGTGAAGCCGGTACCCAGGGGGGACACCGCGAACAGCACGATCACGCCGAGTGTCGGCACTGCCCGGCCGGTGCCTGCCAAGGCAATGGCCACCTGTCCGCCTCGTCCACGGTGCCCCAGAAGGATCCCCAGCGGGAGGCCGACCGCGCAGGCGATCAGGACGGCGGCGCCGGTGTAGGCAAGGTGCTCCACCAGTCGCGCCATGACACCCATTGTCGGGTCTCCGTACGTCAACCACTGCGTCAGCGTCGTCGGCATCACACCCGCGTCCAGGGGGTCAGCAGCCGCTGCAGGAGCAGCAGCAGCAGGTCGGCGACCAGGGCGAGCAGCACGCAGGCGAGGCAGGCCGTGACGACCTGCGCCCGGTAGTCGGCCCGAAAGCCCTGGTCGATGAGTTGCCCGAACCCGCCGGTGCCGACGTACGCCGCGACGGTGAGCAGGGAGATCGTGGACACGGTCGCGACGCGGATGCCGGCCACGATCGACGGCAGCGCCAGCGGCAGCTCGACCCGCAGCAGACGTCGTCCCGCTCCGAGCCCCATTCCCCGTGCGGCTTCGACCACGTCGGGGGGCACCAGCGCCAGCCCAGTGACGGTGTTGCGCACCAAGATGACCAGGCTGTACGCCGCCAGCGCGACCTCCGCGGTCTTCTCGGAGTAGCCCGTCACCGGGACGAGCAGGGCGAACAGCGCCAGGGACGGGATCGTGTACACGACACCGGTTGCACCGATCACCACCGTCTCGAGGGTGCGCGAGCGACGGGCCAGCAGGGCGAGCGGGAGCGACAGCACCAGCCCCGCCAGAACGGCGACGACGGTGATAGTCACGTGCTGCTGCAGCGCGGTCAGCAGCTGCGACCTACCCTGCTGTAGATATTGCTCCGAGAACCACGGGTTCGGGGTGTCGACAATCCGGGACGGAGCCACGAGGTTGGACCTTACCGCCGCGGCCGTCATCTCCTTCGACCGCGTCACGAAGCGGTACGCCGACGGCACGCTCGCCGTGCAGGAGCTGTCCCTCGACGTGGCCGAGGGCGAGCTGCTCTGTCTGGTCGGGCCGTCCGGCTGCGGCAAGACGACAACGATGAAGATGGTCAACCGGCTGGTCGAGCCGACCTCTGGCCGGGTGCTCGTACAGGGCAGCGACGTCGCCGGCGTCGACCCCGCAGAGCTGCGGCGCGGCATCGGCTACGTCATCCAGCAGGTCGGGCTGTTTCCGCACCAGAGCGTCGGCGCCAACATCGCGACCGTTCCCCGGCTGCTCGGGTGGGACAAGCGGCGGTCGGCGGCGCGCGCCGACGAGCTGCTGGAGCTGGTGGGGCTCGAGCCGTCGACGTACCGGGACCGCTATCCGGCGCAGCTGTCCGGGGGGCAGCGCCAGCGGGTCGGCGTCGCCAGGGCGCTGGCCGCCGACCCCCCGGTCCTGCTGATGGACGAACCGTTCTCCGCGATCGACCCGGTGGCGCGCGGTCGGCTTCAGCAGGAGTTCCTGCGGGTGCAGCGCACGGTCCGCAAGACCATCGTCTTCGTGACCCACGACCTCGACGAAGCCGTGCTGCTGGCTGATCGGGTTGCGGTGCTGGCGCAGGGTGGGGTGCTCGCGCAGCACGACTCCCCGGCCGACGTCCTAGGGGCGCCGGCGACGCCCTTCGTGGAGGAGTTCGTCGGCGCCGAGCGGGGTCTGCGCCGGCTCGGTGTCACGGCTCTGGACCTGACCGCGTTGCACGAACGCGAGCACGTGGCAGGGCGCTGGGCCAGCGGCCAGGAGGTCGTGACCGTCGACGCAGCAGCCAGTCTCAAGGACGTGCTGGCGGCCGTGCTGTCCAGCGACGAGGGGTGGGTGCTGGTGCAGGACGGCGACCGGGGGCTGGGGGCTGTGGGTGCGCAGGACGTGCAGCAGATGCTGCGAGCGTCCGTTGCCAGCGCCCGGCGGCGCTGACTCCCGTTCTGGACGAGTCAGAAACCAGCAGATCTTGCCGGTGGCGGTCTGTCGTGGTTGCGTCCAGGGCGACGTCACCTGGGCATCACCTGGGCATCACTGGGGCGTCACCGCTCTCAGGCGGCTACAGGCACCTTCGCGGGGGCGTCGCTGTGGTCGTCCATCCCCGCCGTACGACGTAGCTGCCTGCCGCCGGTGATCGCCAGGACGACGACGAACACCAGTGCGTTGGTCAGCACGATGGTGGTCCCGGAGGGGATGTCGAGGTCGTACGAGGCGTACATGCCGATGCCGCCGCACAGCGCGCCGATCGTGGACGACAGCCACAGCATCCGGCTGAAGGAGTCGGTGAGCATCCGGGCGACGACGGCCGGGATGACGAGGGTGGCGGCGACCAGGGTGACGCCGATGATCGTCAGGGTGGCGAGGATCGACAGCGACAGCACCGACATCAGGACCGCGTCCATGCGCTTGACGTCGACACCTGACACGTCCGCGACCTCGGGGTCGAAGGTCGCGAACAGCAGCCGCCGATAGAGGACCGTGAAGACGGTGACGGCGAGCAGCAGGCTGAAGACGAGCAGCAGGAGGTCGGACGTTCCGACTCCCAGGATGCTCCCGAACAGCAGGGCATCGAAGTTCGCGCCCCGGCTGCCGAACTTGCTCAGAAGTGCGACGCCGAGGGCGAAGGACGCGGTCGTGATCACACCGATCGCCGCATCGGCGCCAATCCGGCTGCGACGGGTCACGGCCGTGATCGCGAGTGCGGACACCAGGCCCCATACACCGGCGCCAAGCAGCACGTTGACGCCCAGCAGGGGGGCGGCAGCGAACCCGCCGAAGATCGAGTGCGAGAGCCCGTGGCCGATGTAGCTCATCCCGCGCAGCGTGATGTAGACGCCGATGAGGCCGCACAGCGCCCCGGCCATGACGGCCGCTTCGAGGCCGTGCTGGAAGAACGCGAAGTGGAACGGCTCGAAGATCCCCGACATCACGCCACCCCTACCATTCCGGCTCCGGAATCGACCACGACCGGCATCCCGAGGTGCATCAGGACCTCCATCCGGGCCCCGAAGACTTTCTCGAGGACGGCCGGCACAATGACTTCCGCGGGCGGTCCGGCGGCGACCACCCGCTGCTGCAGTGCGATCAGGTGGGGCAGGTGCGAGGCCATGCCGTTGAGGTCGTGAGTCGTGAGCACGATCGCCAACCCCTCCTTGTTGAGGTCATCCAGCAGGTGCAAGACCTCGTGGCGCGTACCGACATCGACACCGCTGGTGGGTTCGTCCATCAGCAGCAGCGCGGGACGACGGACCAGGGCCCGGGCGATGAACATGCGCTGTTGCTGACCCCCGGACAACTCACGGATGTGCCGCTTGCCCAGGTCGGCAATGCCGAGCCTGTCCAGGACCGAGCTGACGTCGGCCCGCTCGGCAGACGTGGCCCAGGGCGAAAGCCGCTTGGTGGCCCTGGCCATCAGGACGCATTCGCTGACGGTGACGGGAAAGTTCCAGTTGACGGTCTCGAGTTGGGGCACGTAGCTCACGGCCATGCCCGGAGCCCTGGTCACCGACCCGTGCTGCGCCTTGACGGTTCCCAGCAGCACCTTGAGGAGGGAGGTCTTCCCCGAGCCCGACGGCCCCACGATCCCCGTGAACTGACCCGCGTCGATCCGGCAGTCGACGTCTTTGAGGACGGGCGCGCCGCCGTAGCCGAAGGAGACATGGGAGACGTCGATCAGGGTGCTCACTGGGGATAGTCTGCCTTGTCCGGTGAAACGTCGCTCGTCTCAAGGGCGTCCAGGGCTGCTGGGTCCCCACCGAGCCCTTTGACCATGGTGCGGTAGTCGTAGCGCATCAGGCCGAGCCAGGAGTGCTCTTTCTCGCCGGGCTTGCCCGGGAGGTCGTCGTCACGGAGTGTGGCTTCGTAGCGGGCGCCGCTCTCCTTGGCAATCTGCTCCAGGATCTTGGACGGGAAGACCTCCGAGCCGAAGATGACCGGCACCTTCTCGGAGCGGATCTGCGTGATGAGCGAGACGACCTCCTTGGCCGTCGGGTCCTCGAAGTTCGAGGGCTGTACGGCGCCGATGATCTTCCAGCCGTAGTCGCGGCCGAAGTATGCGTAGGCGTCGTGGTAGGTCAGGAGCTCCTTCTTGCCGCCAGGGATGGTGGCCTGGGCGGTCTTGAGGGCGTCTGACAGTGCCGTGGCCTTCTTGTCGAACGCGACCCGGTTGGCCTCGTAGTAGTCCCTGTTGGCCGGGTCTTTCGTGGACAGCGCAGCGGCGGCCTCGTCGGCGTACTTGATCGCGAACAGCGGATCGGTCCACAGGTGCGGGTTGGGCTTGCCCTCCTTCTTGGGGAAGGAGAAGTCGTAGATGTAGTCCGACTCCGGCAGGCTCTTCGTGCCGAGGGCGACGATGTCGCTGCCCTTTTTCTTGTTCGTGTCGGCGAGCTCCGCAGTCGGGTCCTCGAGCTTGAGCCCGTTGACGAAGACGATGTCTGCGGTGCTCAGCAGCTGGGCCGTCTTGGGGGCGGGCTCGTAGGTGTGGCTGTTGACGCCCTCAGGCACGATGCCGTGCAGCTCGATCCGGTCGCCCCCGATGTTGGAGACGATCGACGTGATGGGGGCGACGGAGGTCGCCACAACCAACTTCTTGGTGGAGGGCTTGGACGAGTCGGCTCCGGCAGCCTGGCTCGTGGAGCCACCACAGGCGGCGGCCAGGAGCAGGACGGGGAGGCAGAGCTGGGGGAGGATACGACGGGCCGAGGTCATGCGCTGACGTTACTGCGCGGTCATCTCACTTGCCACTCGGATGCAGGAAGGATCGTTGGGCGGTCGATGGTCGCCGGCTGCTATCGCTCAGCGCGTCCAGGGGATCGTTGCCTGCAGCACCGCTTCGGTGAGTGCCTCGGTCCGCAGATGGGTCACCTGCTGGTAGTCCGGGTCCGCCACCATGTCGCTGAAGGCCCGCCTGCTGGGGTACTCCACGAGCAGGACGACGTCCCAGGCCTGACCGTCCTCGGCCACCAGTGCCGTGGAGCCGTCGCCCACGTAGAGCACCTTGCCGTGGTAGCGGGGGAGGAAGGTCTCCGACAGTGCCGTCGCGTACGCCTCGTACGACGCCCGTCCACCCTCGGCGAACCGCAGCAGGTTGAGCATCACCACCGGGCCACCCGGGTCGTCGGCCAGCAGGGTCTTGAGGTCCCTGCCGCGTGGGTCGATCGCCATGTCGATTCTCCTACTTCTTCTGCCGGCGGCTGCCGGCGTGCCAGTCCTGAAGGGTGCCTACCTCGTCCTCGCTCACACCTAGCGCGCGGAGCTGGGGCAGCTCGCGCAGGCTGCGCTTGAGCTCGGCAAAACCGGCGAACCGGGCGAGCCCGACGACGTGGTCCCAGAGCTCGACCGCGTCCTCGGGCGCGGGAAGCCGGCTGATGACCGGCCCGAAGAACGCCATCCCGTGCGGCGGGTCGACATGCAGGATCGGGGTGCCGACATCCTTGCCGGTCAGGGAGAGCGCGTGGTCGGTCTCGGCCTGGATCTCCGCGTCCCAGGAGGGGTCTTCGAGGGCGTTTACGTGGTGGGTCGGCAGGCTGGCTTCGGTGAGGCAGGCGGTCGCGATCGCGGTCGCGTCCGCCGCGGTGTTGCCGCCGGGCGGACCGTCGAAGATGCGCGTGCCGTAGGCGAGGTAAAGCGCACCCATGGCGTCGGGCCCAGGTTCCTTACGGGCGGACGCGGCGACCCGAAGAAGGCGCAGGCCCGCGGTGTGGCCCGCTTCGTACTCCGGCGGGAAGTGGCTGGCGTAGTCGACGTTCGCGTTGAGCTGGCGCAGGGAGATGAAGCGCCACGTGACGTCGTACGCCTTCTGTTCCGCGACCAGCCGCACCCACTTGCTCGTCATCCACGCGAAGGGGCACACCGGGTCGAAGAAGAACTCGAGGTCGCTCATGAACCCAACCTAAGGGCCACGTGGGGACAGGCGCGTCTCAGCGGCACACAACCGACGACCCGGCATCATCGATCATCTGGTCGACAGCCTCTACACCTCGAAAGTGTTCATGCACACCTGGGACCCGGCCCGCACCACGGGGCCCGGTCCGTGCCTTGGCCGGGCACAGGCACGGCGGCGTCTCCCGCGAGGACAAGGTCGCCTTTTACGGCAAGCCTGTTCCGGGCTCGCAGTGACGTGTACGCGGTGCGGTGGGACAGCGAAGGCGCCGGACGGGGTGGCTGGCTGCCTGCCGGCAGGGCGGTTCCGCGAGGGCGTAAGTCCGGCTGCGGACCTGACCACGGGCGTTCGTACAGTCCCTGTGCCAGGCACTGGCCATAGGGCGGTCTCCTGCTCGCCGGTACAAAATGACCGCAGGCTTGCGGTCATCTTGCGGTCATGACCGACGCTCCCAGCCCTGTCAAGGTTGCTTTATGCCCTCTGACCTGGCCTTTTATGTGGGCGATACAGGACTTGAACCTGTGACCT
>JBBRNK010000029.1:0-34938 GCA_038230355.1 Mycobacteriales bacterium
GACGGACCGAGCTACCGCCCCCGAAAGAGGCCCGCTCGCGTGTCACCCGACACCAAGGAGGTCAAGCCTGACTAACCTGCAACAGCGGACCCCTAGGGAATTGCGTGACGCCAGCCCTGGGGAATTGCGTGACCGTTCACATTCGTGAGGAAAACAACCCGGGAATCCCCCGGGGCATACGCGTGGACGCCACGGTCACCAGCCTCGTTCGCCTTCCGTTCATCGGCAGAATGGGGCGAGAGAGGCCTCACGTGGGCAACAACGACAGGTGAACCCGCGTGAGAGACCCCTGTCTCGGAGTGTCCTCGCCGCCCTGTTCGTGGTCGGCACGGCGCTCTCGTCGCGTGACGTTCACGCGCAGGACAGGTCAGAGCCGGTCGTAGGTCGCCTTCGCGGGCGACCGTGACGGAGTGCTGATTATCGGACATCGCGGCGCCGTCGCCACGGACGCCCCCGAGAACACCCTCGCCTCCGTCGACCGTGCCCTTCGTCAGGGTGCCGACGGCGTGGAGATCGACGTCCGGCTGACCGCCGACGGCGTTCCGGTCTGCCACCACGACCCGGGGCTGTGGCGCACGGCCGGCGACGCCCGTCACGTCGTGTCGCTGCCCGCCGCGCAGCTCCCGCGGGTGCACGGGCACGCCGTGCCCCGGCTTGCCGAGGTGATCGACCTCGTGGCTGACCGTGGCCGCCTCGTCGTCGAGCTCAAGACCCCGCACTGGCCGGCCGGCGCCGCCCACGCGACCGTCAACGCCGTCATGGCCGAGCTCTCGCGGCACCGGCTGCACGACGTCGTGGTGAGCTCGTTCGACCGGCCGCGTCTGCTGCGGGTCCACAACCACGGCTTACCCGTGCGGACCGCGCTGCTCGGCCGGCCCGGCCTACCACTGGCGGTGCTGCTGCGCCGTGCCGCCCAGGACCGGCACGATGAGGCGCACGCGCACATCTCGTCACTGCTGGGTCGGCTCGAGCTGGTCAGACCGGCTGCGCAGCGTGGGATCTCGGTGTCCGGCTGGACCGTCAACCGGCCGTCGGAGCTCGCCCGGTTGCGGGACGCCGGCGTGGCAGCGGCGATCTGCGACGAGCCCCGGCTCGCGCGAGCGGCCCTCCCGCTGCGCCCGCTGGCCACCGCGAGTTGAGCTTCCCCCACGCTGATCTCCCCTCAGCTGAGTCGGTTCGGGGTGGCAGCTACTCGGTCTCCTTCTGCTCCTCGTCCAGCCAGTCCAGCCGCCGCAGGACGATCCCTTCGCGCATCGCCCACGGGCAGATGTCGACCCGCTCGACGCCGAAGGCCGTGAAGGCCTCGAGGGCTACGAGGGCTCCGGCCAGCAGCTGGGGAGCACGGGAGACCGAGACGCCCGGCAGGGCACATCGCTCGGCAACGGTCATCGGCGCGACCCGGTCGACGATGGCCTCGAGCCCGCGCCGTTTCAGCTGGCGGTGCACCCGGGGTCCCAGCGCGTACGGTGCCGCGCCGTCCAGCCTCGCCAGCGACCGGAAGGTCTTCGACGTCGCCACGACGCGGTCCGGGACGCCCTGGGCCTGAACGGCGGGGATCACCTGCGCCAGCTGCTGCCAGACGTGCTCGCGGAGCGCCGCGACGTCCTTGCGCGACGGCGGGTCGCCGGGCAGCCACTCCCGGGTGAGGCGCCCGGCACCCAGGGGCACCGACACCGCGAGGTCGGGGGTCTCGTCGCGGCCGGCGGCAATTTCCAGCGAGCCACCGCCGATGTCGAGGCACAGCAGGCGTCCGGCGCTCCAGCCGAACCACCGTCGGACGGCCAGGAAGGTCATGGCTGCCTCGTCGTTGCCGGGCAGGACGACCAGGTCGACGCCGGTCTGGTCACGGACCTGTTCGAGGACCTCCGCGCCGTCCACCGCGTCGCGGACGGCGGAGGTCGCAAAGGCGACCAGGTCTTCGACCTCCTCCTCCTCAGCGGCCCGCGTCGCATCGCGCACCGCCTCGACGAGCAGGGATGTCCCGTGTACCCCGAGTCGGCCGTCCGGCCCGATCAGCTCCGCGAGGCGCAGCTCTGTCTTGTGGCTGCGCACCGGGTCGGGGTGGGAGCCCGGGTGCGCGTCGACGACGAGCAGGTGCACGGTGTTGGACCCGACGTCGAGCACTCCCAGGCGCATGGGGCGAGGCTAGGCCACGGGTCCCTGCTCGCGTGCGGCACGGCGCAGCATCTCGCTCTGCACGTCGACCCCGCCCGACGCGGGAGCCTGGTGCCAGCTGCCCTCGACGTCGAGCTCCCAGCGGATCACGTCGTCGGCGATCAGCCGGTCGAGGATGCCCCCGAGCCGTTCCTTGACCGCCGGGTCCTTGACCCTGACGAGGGTCTCGACCCGACGGTCGAGGTTGCGGTGCATGAGGTCGGCGCTGCCGAGCCAGTACTCCGGGTTGCCACCGTTGACGAAGGACATCACGCGGGAGTGCTCAAGGAACCGGCCCAGGATGCTGCGGACCCGGATCGTCTCGGACAGACCTGGGGCGCCGGGGCGGATCGCGCAGATGCCGCGCACGACCACGTCCACGGGGACGCCAGCCTGGCTGGCGTCGTACAGGGCGTCGATGAGCTCCTCGTCGACGACGCTGTTGGCTTTGATCCCGATGCCCGAGGGACGACCGGCGCGGGCATGGTCGGCCTCGGCGCGGATCTGCTCCACCAGACCGGAGCGGACGCCGTGCGGGGCGACGAGCAGGTCGCGGTACTCGGTCTGGTTGCTGTAGCCGGTGAGGGCGTTGAACAGGTCGGTGAGGTCGGCGCCGAGCTCGGGGTCGGCGGTGAACAGTCCGAGGTCCTCGTACAGGCGGGCGGTGCGCGGGTGGTAGTTACCGGTGCCGAGGTGGCAGTAGCGACGTAGGCCGCTTGCCTCTTGGCGCACGACGAGCGCCGCCTTGCAGTGCGTCTTGAGCCCGAGCAGGCCGTAGACGACGTGACAGCCGGCCCGCTCCAGCTTGCGCGCCCAGCGGATGTTGGCCTGCTCGTCGAAGCGGGCGGTGATCTCGATGACGACCACGACCTGCTTGCCGGCCTCGGCGGCGTCGATGAGGGCGTCCACGATCGGGGAGTCACCCGACGTGCGGTAGAGCGTCTGTTTGATGGCGAGGACCTGGGGGTCGGCGGCGGCCTGCTCCAGGAAGCGCTGGACGCTGGTGCTGAAGGAGTCGTACGGGTGGTGCACCAGGATGTCGCCCTCGCGCAGCGCGGCGAAGATGTCAGCCGGCTGCTCACCGTCCACCAGCCGGGGGTGCGTCGCCGGCACGAACGGCTCGTCCTTGAGCTCGGGCCGGTCCACGGCCGACAGTTCGTGCAGGGAGCTCAAGGCCAGCAGCCCGGGTACGGCCACGACGTCGTCCAACGTCACGTCGAGCTCACGGACGAGCAGGTCGAGGACGTGCGGGTCCATGTGCTCGCCGACCTCGAGCCGGACCACGGGACCGAAGCGACGTCGGGACAGCTCACGCTCCAGGGCCTGCAGGAGGTCCTCGTCGCGGTCCTCCTCCACCTCCAGGTCGGCGTTGCGTGTCACCCGGAAGGCGTGATGGGCCAGGACGTCCAGTCCGGGGAACAGCTGCTGCAGGTGGACCCCGATGAGCTCTTCGAGCGGCAGGTAACGGGCGGTCCCCAGTGGGCCGTCGAGGATCTCGACGAACCGGCCGACGTTGTTGGGGACCTTCACGCGGGCGAAGCGCTCGGCGCCTGTCACGGGGTCACGGACCAGGACGGCCAGGTTGAGCGACAGCCCGCTGATGTAGGGGAAGGGGTGTGCGGGGTCCACGGCGAGCGGCGTGAGCACGGGGAAGATCCGCTCGCGGAACCAGCCGTGCAGGCGGAGCTGCTCGGCTGCGGGAAGGTCCGCCCAGGCCAGGATCTCGATACCGGCGTCGGCCAGGTCGGGTCGCACCTGGTCCAGGAAGGTGCGGGCATGCTCCTGCGCGAGGCCCCGGGCCTGGGCCCGGATCAGCTCGAGTTGCTGGCGGGTACCCAATCCGTCCGCGCTGCGCACACCGAGGCCGGTCTCGAGCCGCCGGATCAGGCCTGCCACGCGGACCATGAAGAACTCGTCGAGGTTGGTCGCGAAGATGGCGAGGAACTTGGTGCGCTCGAGCAGCGGCGTGCGACCGTCCTGGGCGAGGGCCAGCACGCGCTGGTTGAAGTCGAGCCAGGACACCTCACGGTTGAGGAAGCGGCGCGGACTGGCGGCCAACGGCTCGAGAGTGGCCGTGGCTGCTGTCGCGGGCGTGGTGGTGCTGGTCACCGTCATGTGCTGATCACCTCTTGATGCTCCACGTCAAGAGTGAACACCACGTGAACTGCCGGCCCCTGCCGGCAACGGGGTGGCCCCGGTCGCAGCGGCGACCGGGGCCTGGCCCGGAGCAGTGACCGGCCCCGGGGCGGGGCGCGGAGACGGGACTACTTCTTCTTCTTCTTCTTCTTGTCCTTCTTCTTGTCCTTCTTCTTCTTGCTCACGGTCGCCTCCTCTCGGGTGGGGTGCGCGCTGAGCGCATCCCACCACACCCCCGCCTGCGCTTCAAGCAAATCCCCCACTCCGGGGGGCCAGAAGGTCCAGAAGTGGGGGAAGTCCCCCACATCGTCAGTCGAGGTGGCGTAGCTGTTCGCGCGCCGCGCGCCTGACCAGGACCGGCACGAAGGACCGGACGGGAGCCGAGGCGAAGCGCTTGAGGTCGAAGCTCACCTGCGCATCCACCACCTTCTCGGGGACCGCGGCGAACTCGCGGACCAGGTCGGCCCGGACGTGCTCGATCTGGCGGCGTTCGTCGGTTGCAGGGTCCGTCTTCAGCGTCGAGGACACGGGAACTCCTTGCGTCGGTTGGTCGCTCAGCGCAGTGTGGGGTACGCCGGGCACATCGCACTACCCCTGGTCCATGTGGCGATGCGGAACCGGCCTCGGCTCTTCGTGTGTCGTTCACCTCGCGGCCACTCTGGCGCATGGTTGCGCTGCGAGGTTCGTCAGGTGCACGCCGCCGAGCCCGTCCCGTTGCCGCCGCACCCGTTGCCGTTCCCGTCGCAGCGCACCGGACCGGTCGCCGTCGTACCCCGAGTCCTGGTCAGCGCCACCGAGGGTGGTCGCTCCAGCCTGGTCGAAGGGTTGCGTGAGCAGGGGATGGCGGTCCTCGTCGTCCCGAGCAACGGCTTGTTGCAGCAGGTTGAGAGCGGCGCGGTGGACCTGGTCCTGCTGCACACCGATGCCGCGTCCGCACTCGAGGAGCTCCGCGCGCTGCGAGAGCTCTCGTCGGTGCCGGTCGTGGTGGCGCTGCGAGAGGTGCGCACTGCGCTCGAGCGCTACCTCGAGGCCGGCGCCGACGACTGCGTGATGAGCGGGGTCACCCGCGGCGAGCTCGCGGCCCGGGTCCGGGCCGTCCTGCGCCGGCGGGCCCGTCCGGTCACCGGCGAGCTGCTGCGCGCCGGCCCTTTCGTGATGGACCTGGCCCGGCATGTCTTCCTGCACGACGACCAGCCGATCCACCTGCCGCCCAAGGAGTTCGGGCTGCTCGAGCTGCTGATCCGACGCGACGGCCGGGTCGTCGGTCGCGAGGAGGCCCTCGACCTCGTCTGGGGCGCTGGCCACAGCGGCGACCCCACCACCGTCGACGTCCATGTGAAGAGGCTGCGCGGCAAGGTCGAGGTCGACCCGGCCCACCCGGTCCGGCTGCTCACCGTGCGCGGGCTGGGATACCGCTTCCAGGCCTGAGGGTCGCGTCAGCGGACCAGGTCGAGGAACTCTCCGCGGGTTCGCGCGTCGTTGCGCAGGGCACCACGCAGCGCGCTGGTGACCGTCATGGTCCCAGGGGTGCGTACCCCGCGCAGGTGCATGCACATGTGCTCGGCCGCAAGGACGACGCCCACGCCGCGCGGGCTGAGCTGGCTCTCGAGCCAGTTGGCGATCTGCTGGGTCATCCGCTCCTGCACCTGGAGGGAACGGCTGAAGTGCTCCACCACGCGGGCCAGCTTCGACAGCCCCAGGATCCGGTCCTTGGGCAGGTAGGCCAGGTGCGCCTTGCCGACGAAGGGCAGCAGATGGTGCTCGCACAGGCTGTGGAACGAGATGTCGCGCACGACGACCAGCTCGTCGTAGCCCTCGTCGTTGGGGAAGGTGGTCGGGTCGACCGGGTGGGGGGTCAGCAGCTCCTCGAAGGCTCTCGCCACCCGATCCGGCGTACGCCGCAGGTGCTCGCTCGTGGGGTCCTGCCCGAGGGCGCGGAGCAGGTCCTCGACCGCACGCGCGGCCGCCGGGAGATCCACCTCGCTGCCGCTGGTCACCGGGCCGACGTTAGCAGCGGCCGTTACCGTGGAAGCGTGTGTGACTCCCTGCTTCCCCGGTGGCGTGGCCGGACCGGATGGCCGGCCGTTCCGGTCGCGGACCTGGTGGCGCGCAAGGCCGGGCAGACCGTCTCGGTCGTTGTGCCTGCCCTCGACGAGGAACGCACCGTCGAGGGTGTGGTCGCGCCCCTGGTCGACGAGCTCCTCGTTGCCGGCCTGGTCGATGAGGTCGTCGTCGTCGACGGCGGCTCCACCGACGGTACGGCGCAGCGCGCCGCCTCGGCGGGCGCGCGCGTCCTGCGGCTCCCGAGGCAGGCCCACGGGCACCGCCTTGCCGGCAAGGGCGGGGCGCTGTGGTGGGCCCAGCAGCAGGTCACGGGAGACCTGCTGGTGTTCCTGGACGCCGATGTCGAGCCGTCCCGCGCGGCCACCGCGGCGGCGCTGCTCACCCCGCTGCTGCTCGCGCCCCAGGTGCACTTCGTCAAGGCCGCGTTCGACCGGCCACTGACCGTCGACGGGGTCCTGCAGCACGGCAGTGGCGGCCGGGTCACCGAGATGCTCGCGCGGCCGCTGCTCAACGCCTGGTGGCCCGCCCTCTCCGGCTTCGTCCAGCCCCTGTCCGGGGAGCTGGCAGCCCGCCGCAGCCTGCTTTCGCGGTTGCCGTTCGCCACGGGGTACGGGCTCGAGATCGCCATGCTGGTCGATGTTCTCGCCCTGGTGGGGCTGGACGCGATGACCCAGGCCGACATCGGTGAGCGGCACCACCGCCATCACAGTGACGCGGCGCTCGGCCGGATGGCCGCTGAGGTCCTGGCGGCGGCTCTGGACCGGCACGGGGACGACCCGGCCGGTCGGGAGCTCGTGCAGTACAGCCGGGGGGTCGACGGGTTCGACGAGACCACCTCGCCGGTGCGCCTGTCGGTACTGCCCCCGGTCGCCACGCTCACGCGGGAGCAGGCCTCCTAGTGCTGCGGTTCCGCGGCAAGCTCCTGCCCGAGACGTCCCTCGTCATGGCGATCGTCAACCGCACCCCGGACTCCTTCTTCGACCGGGGAGCGACCTTCGGGCTGCAGGCAGCCCTCGACCGGGTCGATGAGGTTGTCGCCGCCGGTGCACACATCGTGGACATCGGCGGCGTCAAGGCCGCCCCGGGCGCGGAGGTCAGCGCCGCCGAGGAGGCCGACCGCGTCGTCGAGGTCGTCGAGCGGGTGCGCGCCGCACACCCCTTGATCGTGATCAGCGTCGACACCTATCGTGCCTCCGTCGCCGAACTCGTCCTCGCTGCCGGCGCCGACCTCGTCAACGACGCGTGGGAGGCCCCCGAGCCCGAGACCTTCGCCGTGGCGGCTTCGTTCGGGGCAGGCGTCGTCTGCACCCATGCCGGTCACCTCGCGCCGCGGACCCGGCCCCATCGGGTCAGCTACCCCGACGTCGTCGCGGACGTGGTCACGACCGTCACCGGCCTGGCGGAGCGGGCCGTCGCCGCGGGGGTTTCGCGCGAGTCGGTACTCATCGACCCCGGGCACGACTTCGGCAAGAACACCCGACACTCGTTGCAGCTGACGGCCCGCACCTCGGACCTGGTCGCGAGCGGGTGGCCGGTGCTGATGGCCCTGTCGCGCAAGGATTTCGTGGGTGAGGTGCTCGACCTGCTCCCCGACGAACGGCTCGAGGGGACCCTGGCAGCGACGGCCGTCTGCGCGTGGCAGGGCGCTCGCGTCTTCCGTGCCCACGACGTCGGCGCGACCCTTCGGGTGCTCCGGATGGTGGACGCGATCAAAGGGCTGACCGAGCCGGTCGTCAACGTGCGAGGGCTGGCCTGAGTGGTCCGCGTCCTGGTCTTCGTGCCCTCCCCACCGTTGCTGCTCGACGCCCTGGGCGGGGCCGTCACGTCACTCAGACGTGTCTGTCAGCGGGCGATCTCGGTCCTCGACGGTTGCGACGCCGTGGTCGTCGGCGCGTCGCCTGGGCAGGGCTGGGTCGCGGGGACTGCCGATGCCACGCCGTACGGCGCCTCCGGTCCGGCCGCTCAGGACGGGCTCCCTCTTGCGCTGGCCGTTGGCCGGACCCTGCTCCCGGCGGCTTCGCTCTACGGCGTGACGCAGACGTCCGAGCTGCCGGTGGCGGAGGGGCTGCTGGTCGTGGGTGACGGCACCGCCCGACGTACCGAGAAGGCGCCCGGGCACTTCGACGAGCGGGCGGCTGGCTTCGACACCCAGATCGAGAAGGCCCTGGCAGAAGGTGATCCCGAAGCGCTCCTCGCTCTCGACCCGGTCCTGGCTGAAGCCTTGCTCGTGGGTGGACTGGACGTTTGGCGGGCTGCCGCGACGGCGGCGCTGGCAGAGGTGCGTCCCGATGGCGAGGCGCCATGGGGCTGGAGCGGTGAGGTCCACCTGGCCGAGGCGCCGTACGGCGTGGGCTATGTCGTGGCGACCTGGCTCCCCGCCTGAGGCGGGCGTGCTGCATCCTGTCGGCGTGACCGCATCGCGAGGACCGCTGGCCGGAGTGCGCGTCGTCGAGCTGGCCGGGCTGGGGCCGGGGCCGTTCGCCGCGATGCTGCTCGCCGACCTCGGGGCCGACGTCATCCGCGTCGACCGTGCCGTCCCCGGTGGGCTGCGGCTCGGCACCGGCGAGCGCTCCGATGTCGTCAACCGCGGCAAGCGCTCGATCGCCATCGACCTCAAGGATCCGGCAGGGGTTGCCCTCGCCCTCGACCTGGTGTCCACCGCCGACGTGCTCATCGAGGGCTTCCGGCCCGGGGTGGCCGAGCGGCTCGGTCTCGGACCTGAGCAGTGTGCTGGCCGCAACGCCCGGCTTGTCTACGCGCGGATGACGGGCTGGGGTCAGGACGGACCGCTCGCCAAGGTCGCCGGCCACGACATCGACTACGTCGCGCTGACCGGCGCTCTCTGGGCCACCGGCCGGGAGGACCAGGCGCCGCTCGCCGCGCTCAACCTGGTCGGCGACTACGCCGGCGGCTCGCTGTTCCTCGTGATGGGGGTCCTCGCCGCCCTGCTCGAGGCACGCAGCTCAGGGCTCGGGCAGGTCGTCGACACGGCGATGGTCGACGGCGTCTCGGTCCTGACGACGATGTTCACCGCGATGGCCCAGATGGGGGTCTGGGACCTCGGACGCAGGGCAGCCAACGCCTTGGACTCCGCCGCCCCCTGGTACGACGTCTACGCCTGCGCGGACGGCAAGTGGGTGGCCGTCGGGGCCCTGGAGCCGCAGTTCTACGCCGAGCTCGTCCGCGTCTCGGGCTTTCGCGAGGGGCACGACGACAGCCGCTTCCTGCAGGTCCCACCCGACCAGTGGTCGGCGCTGAAGCAGGAGTGGGCCGCGCACTGGCTGACCCGCGCTCGCGACGAGTGGACCGCCCTGCTCGGGCACACCGATGCCTGCGTGCAGCCGGTCCTCGACTGGGCCGAGCGCGAGCGGCACCCTCACCTGGTGGCCCGCCAGACCTACGTCGAGGTGGACGGGATCACCCAGGCCGCGCCGGCCCCGCGGCTGTCCCGGACCCCGCTGGGGATCCGTCGGCCGCCGCCGCTTCGGGGCGAGCACAGCCGCGAGGTCGCCGCCGAACTCGGGCTGTCCGACGAGGCCGTCGAGGCGCTGCTCGCCGGCGGTGCCCTCACGCAGCGCCTCGAGTAGGCCCGCCTGCCCGACGTACCGCTTCGTTGCGTCCTAGGAAGTGACCCCTCGCCTGAGCGTGGGGGCTAGGACGCAGCGGGGGGTGAGGGGACGATCAGGGCGAGGGTGTGGGCGACGCAGGCGGGCCGGTCGCTGCCCTCGACCTCGACGGTCGCCTCGTTCCGGACCATGAGTGAGCCGTCGGGGCGCTGCTCCACGGCCAGCACCCTCACCCGCAGCCGGACGCGGCTCCCGACCCGGACGGGCGCGGGGAAGCGCAGCTTGTCGAGGCCGTAGTTGACGGCCATCGCCACCCCGACGAATGTCCACAGCTCGCGCTGCAGGGCAGGCAGGAGCGACAGCGTCAGGTAGCCGTGGGCAACGGTCGCACCGAAGGGTCCCGCTGCTGCCCGCTCCGGGTCGACGTGGATCCACTGGTGGTCATCGGTGGCGTCCGCAAACAGGTCCACCCGGTCCTGCGTGACCTCGTGCCACGGTCCTGGGCCGAGTTCGCGGCTGACGGCACCGGGCAGGTCACGGACGTCGATCTCGGTCGTCATGGACACACACCTACCATCCAGGGGGGCCGGGCAAGGCAGAAGTCTCGAGGAGGAGTACGTCGTGAGCAGCTGTGACGGACGGGTCGTCGTCATCACCGGAGCCGGTGGGGGCATCGGCCGGGCGGAGGCGCTGCTGTTCGCGCAGGAGGGGGCACGAGTCGTCGTCAATGACGTCAGTGCCGATGGTGCGCACGCCGTCGCGGAGGAGGTCCGGGCGGTCGGCGGCGAGGCCGTCGTCAACACCGACGACATCAGTGACTGGGACGGTGCGGGCCGGCTCGTGCAGACCGCGCTCGAGCAGTTCGGTGGCCTCGACACCCTGGTCAACAACGCCGGGATCCTGCGCGACCGGATGTTTGTCAACATGAGCATCGACGACTGGGACGCGGTGATGAAGGTTCACCTGCGGGGGACCTTTGCGCCGACCAGGCACGCGGTGACCTACTGGCGCGAGCAGTCCAAGGCGGGCACCCCGAAGGCCGCCCGCGTCGTCAACACGTCCAGCCCGTCGGGGATCTACGGCAACATCGGGCAGGCCAACTACGGCGCCGCGAAGGCCGGGATCGCTGCCTTCACGCAGATCCTCGGCGAGGAGCTCTGGCGGTACGGCGTGCTGGCCAACGCGATCGCCCCCAGTGCCCTCACCGCGATGACCGAGGGCCTCACCGGCTTCAAGGACCGCCTCGACGAGCTGGAAGCCAGGACGGGGTGGAAGAACCCGGGCGGCCCGGAGCACCTGGTTGCCCTCGTGGTGTGGCTCGGCTCGCCGCTCGCCACGGTCAACGGTCAGGTCTTCAACGTCCGGGCCGGACACGTCAGCGTGGCGGAAGGCTGGGGGGTCGGACCGGCGTACGAGAAGGAGGGCGGGTTCGAAGTGTCCGAGCTCGATGGTGTCGTGCCCGGCCTCGTCGCAGCCGCCGCGCAGCAGACCGACGCCTACGGCCGTGAGAAGACCTACGGCGCATGAGGGTCGTGATCGTCGGCGCTGGCCTCGCCGGGCTGCGGACCGCAGAAGTCCTGCGGGAAAAGGGATTCGACGGCGAGTTGGTGCTTATGGGAGAGGAAGTGCACCTGCCGTACGACCGGCCGCCGCTGTCCAAGCACGTGCTTCGAGGGGACCGCCCCCCGATGTACCTGCGCGCTGAGGGCGACTACGCCGACCTACGCGTGGACCTGCGGCTGGGCACCGCGGTCACGGGGCTCGACCTTGCCGACCGGACCGTCATCACGGCCGACGGACCGGTCGCGTACGACGAGTTGGTCATCGCCACCGGGGCGACGCCGCGGCGGCTGCCCGGTGCGCCCGGGCACGTACTGCGGACCCTCGACGACTGCCTCGGACTTGCGGCTCTCCTGGTGCCCGGTGCCGTCATCGGCATCGTCGGGGCCGGTCTGATCGGGTGCGAGGTCGCGGCCAGCGCCCGGGGCAAGGACGTGGAGGTGCATCTCGTCGACGTCCTGCCCAAGCCGTTGGTCCGGGTCCTCGGCGACCAGGTGGCGCAGCGGATCGCCGACCTGCACGAGGGCCACGGCGTCCACCTGCACCTCGGCACCGGCGTGGACGTGGCGACGCCGACCCGCTTGGAGCTGTCCGACGGGACCGTCCTCGCCGTGGATGCGGTGCTCGAGGCGATGGGTGTCACGCCGGCGACGCGCTGGCTTGAGGGCAGTGAGCTCGAGCTCGCCGACGGGGTGGTCTGCGACAACGTCGGGCAGGCGGCAGACGGGGTGTGGGCGGTCGGCGACGTGGCCCGCTGGAGCGACGGTCTCGGCGGCAGCTTCCGGCGCGAGCACTGGACCAGCGCCACCGAGCAGGCGACGGCCGTCGCGGCCGCGATCCTCGGGGATCGGGAGCCGGTCACCACCCCGCCGTACTGGTGGAGCGACCAGTACGACGTAAAGCTTCAGGGGCTCGGGGAGGTGCGCTCAGACGACGACGTACTGATGCTCGAGGTCGGTCCGAAGTCGAGGCCACTGGCGCTCTACTCGCGGGACGGGCGGCTCACCGGTGTGGTCGGCTTCTCCGCGGGACCGTTCGTCTTCAAGCTCAAGGACCTCATCGTGGCGAAGGCTCCGGTCGCTGATGCTCTGGGGCTGCTCAAGGGTTGAGTGCGGACGGCTTGTCGAGGTTGGCCAGGCGCAGTTGACCTTTCGCGACCAGCACCCCGGCCTCGTCGGTGACGTTGATGTCCCACAGCTGCTGGGTCTTGCCGCGGTGGATGGGGACCGACGTGGCGGTCAGGGTGCCGGACCGGACGGCCTTGAGGAAGTTCGTGTGGTTGGACGTGCCGACCACGGCACCGCCGTACCAGGCTGCCCCGGAGACCGACCCGACGCTCTCGACGACGCTGCACAGGACCCCGCCGTGCAGGATCCCGTACGGCTGGTGCAAGGCGGGCGTCACGTCGAAGCGGGCCACGACGCCATCGCGGGTCACCTCGTCGAAGCGCAGGCCCACCAGGGAGTCGAAGCCGCTGACAGGCAGGTCTTTGAGGTCGGGTTCAGTCACCCGTCGACCGTACGACGGCCCAGCGGGACAGCAGCACCCCGGGGTCGTCGTACGCGAGCGAGAGCAGTCGCAGGTCGCGGGCCTCCGGCAGCGCGCCGAGCAGTCGAGGCGCGTCGCCCACGGCCAGCGGCGCCGTTGTGAGGCAGAGCTCGTCGACGACCCGTGCGGACAGCAGTGAGGTCAGCAGCGACGGGCCGCCTTCGCACAGCAACCGGTGCAGGCCACGGTCCTCGAGTGCCGACACCAGCTCGACCGGGTCGACCGTCCGAATCACCTCGACCCTGCGCGAGACGTCGGCGTCCACGGGTGCCCCTTCGGGGACTGCCAGCAGGACCGGTCCGTCGAGGAAGCGGGCCTGCGGGGAGACGCGGCCGGACCGGCTGATGACCACCAGGGTGGTCTGGGCGGTGCGGTCGTGGTCGGCCCGCCAGGCTGCTGCGGCTGGGCTGTGCCGCACCGGCCCGTAATCCTCGCCCCGAGCGGTACCAGCACCGACGAGCACCGCGTCCGTCACGGTCCGAAGGGCGCGGAAGACTGCCTTGTCGGCGGCGCTGCTCAGGGCCGCCGACCTGCCGTCCACCGCGATCGCGCCGTCCGCGGAAAGAACGAACCCGGCGCGCAGCGACGGTCCCACGTCGTACACGTCGGGAAGGTCGTCTGGGGTGACCTCACGCGACTCAGGCAGCAGCAACCTCACCGCGCCGAGTCTGCCTCAGCTGACGACGTGCGGCATCAGCGCGTGGGCGGGGATCTGCCCGAACCGGCCGGACTGGAAGTCCTCGACCGCCTTCTGCAGCTGCTCACGGGTATTCATCACGAACGGACCGTACTGCGCGACCGGCTCCCGGATCGGCTCCCCGCCCAGGACGAGGACCTCGAGCGAGCCGTAGCGGGAGCTCTGCGTGTCGTCGGCGGCGACCGTCAGGTGGTCACCCCTGCCGAACACGACGGTCTGTCCGGCATGGACCGGCCGGCCCTCCGTCCCGACCTTGCCGCTGCCCGCGAGCACGTAGACCAGCGCGTTGTACGCCGGGTTCCACGGCACGCTCAGTGACGCCCCTGGCGTGACCGTGGCGTGCACGAAGGTGATGGGAGTGTGGGTCGAGCCCGGCCCACGGTGGCCTGCCAGGTCGCCCGCGATGACCCGCACCAGCGCGCCGCCGTCGTCGCTCGACAGCAGGGCGACGTCGCCGCCCTCGAGGTTCTGGTACGCCGGGTCGATCATCTTGTCCTTGCCCGGCAGGTTGACCCACAGCTGCACGCCGTGGAAGGTGCCGCCACTGACCACGAGCTCGGCGGGTGGGGTCTCGATGTGCAGGATGCCGCCACCGGCGGTCATCCACTGGGTCGCGCCGTCCTTGATGAAGCCGCCGCCGCCGTGCGAGTCCTGGTGCTCGAAGGCGCCGTCCATGATGTACGTGACGGTCTCGAAGCCCCGGTGCGGGTGCCAGTTGGTGCCCTTGGGCTCGCCGGGCGCGTAGTCCACGTCGCCCATCTGGTCCATCATGATGAAGGGGTCCAGGTCGCTCGTGCTGATGCCGGCGAAGGTACGCCGGACCGGGAAGCCCTCCCCCTCGAAACCGCTCGGCGCAGTCGTCACCTGGGTGACGGGGCGCTCGATGTCACCGAGGCCGGCGCGCGGGATCCGGGACAGGGTCAGGGTGTCGGCGGTGACGGCAGGCATGGGGTGGGCTCCTCAGGAAGACGTTGTTGCGTATGCAAGTTTCACAACTCAGAGTACGCCGTCATCCTTCCCGACGGCGCGCCGTGTCCGTCAGCAGCGCAGGGCAGCCAGGGCCATCTGGCGCAGCATCGCCGAGCGGTCACCGGACAGGTGGGGGGTGCTGTTGAGCAGGCCGAACACGGCGTGCGCCCGCGCCCTGGCCGCCGTCCGCTCCAGCGGCGGGACCAACTGGTCCACCCACAGCTCGACGTAGGCGCGCTGCAGGCGCTTGACCTGGCGCTGGTCGGCGGGAGACAGGGAGGCAAGGTCGCGGTCCTGGACCCGGATGAGGTCGGGGTCGTTGAGGGAGAAGACCAAGTGCCGGTCGACGAGCCGTTCGAGGGCCTCGTCGGGGGTGCGGGCAGCGGCGACCTCCGCCCGGCCGTTCTGCAGCAGGTCTTCGGAGATCCCGACCAGCAGCTCCGACAGCAGGGCGTCCTTGGACGGGAAGTGCCGGTAGACGCCCGGACCGCTGATCCCGACGGACGAGCCCAGGTCCTCGATCGAGACCCCGTGGTACCCGAACTCGGCGAACATGCGGGCAGCCTCGCGAAGCAGCTGCTCCTGCCTCGGGGACCCCACAGGCTTGCCCTCCCACGTTAGGGATCGCTAACATACTGCAGGCCAGGGAAAACTCACAAGAGGAGACCCGCTTCATGGACGCCCCAGTCCTGCGTAGTGCCGCCGCTTCGGGCAGTGAGGCGTTCACCCGCAACGACACCTACCACCGGGGGCTCGCGGCGGACCTCCGCACCCTGCTGCAGCAGACCGCCGTCGGTGGTCCGCAGAGCTCCCGCGACAAGCACGTCGCTCGCGGCAAGCTGCTGCCACGCGAGCGGGTCGACGCCCTGCTGGACCGAGGCTCTGCCTTCCTCGAGCTCAGTCCCCTTGCTGCTGAGGGGATGTACGACGGTGACGCCCCTGGTGCCGGTGTCATCACGGGCGTCGGACAGGTCCACGGGCGCGAGTGTGTGGTGGTTACCAACGACGCGACCGTCAAGGGCGGGACCTACTACCCGATGACGGTGAAGAAGCATCTGCGTGCGCAGGAGGTGGCCCTGCACAACAACCTGCCCTGCCTCTACCTCGTCGACAGCGGCGGCGCGTTCCTGCCCAAGCAGGACGACGTCTTCCCCGACCGCGAGCACTTCGGGCGGATCTTCTACAACCAGGCCACCATGAGTGCCCGTGGCATCCCGCAGGTCGCCGCCGTCCTCGGCTCCTGCACCGCCGGTGGTGCCTACGTCCCGGCCATGTCGGACGAGGCTGTGATCGTCCGTGACCAGGGCACCATCTTCCTCGGTGGCCCACCCCTGGTGAAGGCCGCGACCGGTGAGGTCGTCACGGCCGAGGACCTCGGCGGCGGCCTGCTCCACAGCAAGGTGTCCGGCGTGACGGACCACCTCGCCGACGACGACGCGCACGCCCTGAGGATCGTGCGCGGCATCGTCTCCACCTTCGGTCCACGCACCCAGAAGCCCTGGGACGTCGAGCCCTCCGTCGAGCCCGCCCTCGATCCGGCCGAGCTCTACGGCGTGGTCCCCGCGGACGCGCGCACGCCGTACGACGTGCGGGAGGTCATCGGCCGGCTCGTGGACGGCTCGCGCTTCCAGGAGTTCAAGAAGGAGTACGGCGCGACCCTCGTCACCGGGTTCGCGCGTCTGCATGGGCACCCGGTCGGGATCATCGCCAACAACGGCGTGCTGTTCAGCGAGAGCGCCCTGAAGGGTGCGCACTTCATCGAGCTGTGTGACCAGCGCAAGATCCCGCTGCTGTTCCTGCAGAACATCACCGGCTTCATGGTCGGCCGGGAGTACGAGTCGGGGGGGATCGCCAAGCACGGTGCCAAGATGGTGATGGCGGTCGCCTGCGCCCGCGTGCCCAAGCTCACCGTCGTCATCGGGGGGTCCTTCGGGGCCGGCAACTACTCGATGTGCGGCCGGGCCTACTCCCCGCGGTTCCTCTGGATGTGGCCCAACGCCCGGATCTCGGTCATGGGCGGCGAGCAGGCGGCGTCGGTGCTGTCGACGATCCGGCGGGACGGCATCGAGCTCAAGGGCGGCGCGTGGTCGGCGGAGGACGAGGACGCGTTCAAGGAGCCCATCCGCCAGCAGTACGAGGACCAGGGGCATCCGTACTACGCGACGGCCCGCCTCTGGGACGACGGCGTCATCGACCCCCTCGACACCCGCACGGTCCTCGGCCTGGCCCTGGGGGCGTGCGCAAACGCGCCCCTGGAGCCGGTCTCCTACGGCACCTTCCGCATGTGATGCGCCATGACGCCCACGACCGTTTGCGTCCTAGGAACTGCTCCGGAGGCTTGGCGTGAGGGCTAGGACGCAGATGTTCGGGACGGTCCTGGTGGCCAACCGCGGCGAGATCGCGGTCCGCATCATGAGGACCCTGCGGGCCATGGGGATCGGCACGGTGGCCGTGTACTCCGACGCCGACGCGGGGGCTCGGCACGTGCGGGAGGCCGACGTCGCTCTCCGCATCGGGTCCGCGCCCGCGCGCGAGTCCTACCTGTCGATCGACGCCGTCGTGCGGGCCTGCCAGCAGTCCGGTGCGCAGGCCGTCCACCCCGGCTACGGCTTCCTGGCCGAGAACGCCGACTTCGCGCAGGCCCTCGCCGACGCGGGCATCGTCTTCATCGGCCCGCCGGTCGAGGCCGTCCGCGTGATGGGCGACAAGATCAGGGCCAAGCAGACCGTGTCGAAGGCGGGCGTGCCTGTCGTACCGGGTCGCACCGACGCGAAGATGACGGACGCCGACCTGCTGGACGCGGCGGCAGAGGTGGGCTATCCGGTGCTGGTCAAGCCGAGTGCGGGCGGCGGGGGCAAGGGGATGTTCCTTGTGGAGGCCCCCGTGGACCTGCCGGCCGCCCTGGTGTCGGCCCGGCGTACGGCGGCCGGGGCCTTCGGGGACGACACGCTGTTCCTGGAGCGGTACGTCACGACCCCCCGCCACATCGAGGTGCAGGTCCTCGCCGACGGCCACGGCACCACGATCCACCTCGGGGAGCGCGAGTGCTCGCTGCAGCGCCGACACCAGAAGGTCGTCGAGGAGGCGCCGTCGGCCCTGTTGGACGAGGCGACCCGGGCGCGGATCGGCGCGTCCGCGGTGGCGACTGCGCAGGCCGTCGGCTATGTCGGCGCGGGCACCGTCGAGTTCATCGTCAGCGCGGACCGGCCGGACGAGTTCTTCTTCATGGAGATGAACACCCGGCTGCAGGTCGAGCACCCGGTGACCGAGCTCGTCACCGGCATCGACCTGGTCGAGCAGCAGGTCCGGGTCGCCGCCGGTCTTGCCCTCGGGATGACACAGCAGGACATCGTGCTCGACGGGCACGCCGTCGAGGTGCGCACCTACGCCGAGGACCCGGCCCGCGGGTTCCTGCCCACCGGCGGGACCGTGCTGCGCCTGCACGAGCCGGTCGGCGAGGACGTGCGGGTCGACAGCAGCCTGCTCGAAGGGACCGTCACCGGCAGCACCTACGACCCGATGCTGAACAAGGTCATCACCTGGGGGCCCGACCGGGCGACCGCGCTCGCCAAGCTCGACCGGGCCCTGTCGGAGCAGGTGGTCCTCGGCGTCACGACCAACACGGCCTTCCTGCGGCGGCTCATCACGCATCCTTCGGTGCTTGCCGGCGACCTCGACACCGGTTTCATCGAGCGGCACCTGGACGAGCTCACCGCCGACAAGGTGCCGGTGGCGGCCCTCGCGGCGTACGCGCTGCACCACCGGCCCACGAGGTCCGGTGACGTGTGGCAGACGGCCTGGCGCCCGGCCGGTCCGGCGGCCCTCACCTGGCTGCTGTCCCTGCCCGACGGCAGTACCCGGGCCGTCGAGCTCGAGGCCGACGAGCTGCTGCGGGTCGACGGCGAGGCTCATCGGGTTGCCGGGACGTTGGTCGGGAACGACGTCCTCGTGACCCTGGACGGCACCACGACCCGCTGGTGCGTCGCTGTCGACGGCCGGGCGACCTGGGTCGGCAGTGGCGGCGCAGCCTGGGCCCTGTCCGAACAGGTCAGGGTCTTGAAGGTCCAGGACGGCCACGCCCACGACGGGGACATCACCAGCCCCATGCCGGGCACCGTCCTGGCGGTGCTCGTGCAGCAGGACGAGACTGTCAGCAAGGGCCAGCCGCTCGTGGTCGTGGAGGCGATGAAGATGGAGCACACCCTGACCGCCCCGCGCGACGGCAGCGTCGGGGAGCTGCTCGTCAGGGTCGGCCAGCAGGTGAAGGTCGACGAGCTGCTGGTCACCGTCAGCGCCCCGGCCGCGACATGACCAGCCCCTACGGCGTGACGGCCGTCTCCGGGTTGCCGTCGCGGGTCACGGTCTACGAGGTCGGAGCCCGCGACGGCCTGCAGAACGAGCGGGCCCTCGTCCCGGTCGAGGTCAAGGCCGAGTTCGTCCGACAGCTGCTCGCGGCCGGGCACACCGCGGTCGAGACCACCAGCTTCGTGAGCCCCACCTGGGTGCCACAGCTTGCGGACGCGGCCCAGCTGCTGGAGCTGTTGGGTGAACGTCCCGAAGGCGTCCGGATGCCAGTACTGGTGCCCAATGCGAAGGGCCTCGAACGGGCGCTCGCGGCTGGAGTAAATGAGGTCGCCGTCTTCGGTAGTGCCACCGAGACCTTCGCCCAGAAGAACCTCAACCGGTCGGTCGCCGAGTCCATCGACATGTTCCGGCCGGTCGTCGCGAAGGCCCGCGACCACGGTCTCGCCGTCCGTGGCTACCTCTCGATGTGCTTCGGTGACCCGTGGGAGGGCCCGGTCGACCCGCACGTCGTCGCCGGCCACGCGCGGTCTCTGTTCGACATGGGCGTCACGGAGCTGAGCCTCGGCGACACCATCGGGGTGGCAACTCCCGGACAGGTGCTCTCGCTGCTGGACTCCTTAGCGCAGCAGGGCATCTCGGCCAGCCAGCTGGCCGTGCACTTCCACGACACCTACGGGCAGGCGCTCGCCAACACCCTGGTCGCCCTGCAAAAGGGGATCACCGTCGTCGACGCCAGCGCCGGTGGCCTCGGTGGCTGCCCCTACGCGAAGAGCGCCACCGGCAACCTCGCCACCGAGGACCTGCTCTGGCAGCTGCACGGGCTCGGCATCGACACCGGAGTCGACCTGCACGCCCTCGCTCGCACCAGCCTCTGGATGGCCGAGCAGCTCGGCCGGCCCAGCCCAAGTCGCGCCGTACAGGCCCTGTCCACCGAGCTGTCGGCAACACCTGCCCAACCCAAGGAGACCCCATGACCCTCGACACCCGGCTCGGCGAAGAGCAGCAGCAGCTGAAGAAGACCGTCGAGGCCTTTGCCAAGGAGGTCGTCGCGCCCGTCTCCTACCACCACGACAAGACCAAGACGTTCCCCTACGACGTGGTCCGCCAGATGGCGGAGATGGGGCTGTTCGGCCTGCCCTTCCCCGAGGAGTACGGCGGGATGGGCGGCGACTACTTCACGCTGTGCCTGGCGCTTGAGGAGCTCGCGAAGGTCGACCAGTCGGTCGCCATGACCCTTGAGGCCGGGGTGTCCCTCGGTGCGATGCCGATCCACCGGTTCGGCACCGAGGAGCAGAAGGCGACCTGGCTGCCGCAGCTCACCGGCGGGCGGGCCCTCGGGGCGTTCGGACTGACAGAGCCCGGCGCGGGCAGCGACGCCGGTGGCACCCGAACGACCGCGCGGCTCGACGGCGGGCAGTGGGTCATCAACGGCACCAAGGCTTTCATCACCAACAGCGGCACGGACATCACCAGCCTCGTCACGGTGACGGCCGTGACGGGGGAGTCCGCCAGCGGCAAGAAGGAGATCTCCAGCATCCTCGTGCCGGTCCCGACCCCAGGCTTCACGGCCGAACCGGCCTACGACAAGGTCGGCTGGCACGCCTCCGACACCCACCCGCTCAGCTTCGACGACGTACGCGTTCCGGAGGCCAACCTGCTCGGCGAGCGGGGTCGTGGCTACGCCAACTTCCTGTCGATCCTGGACGAGGGCCGCATCGCGATCGCCGCCGTCTCGGTCGGCGTCGCGCAGGGCTGCGTCGACGAGTCGGTGAAGTACGCCAAGGAGCGCGAGGCGTTCGGCCGCCCGATCGGGCAGAACCAGGGCATCGCCTTCAAGATCGCCCGCATGGAGGCCCGCGCACACACCGCCCGCACCGCCTACTACGACGCCGCCGCCAAGATGCTGGCCGGGCTGCCGTTCAAGAAGGAGGCCTCCATCGCCAAGCTGGTCGGCGGTGAGGCGGCCATGGACAACGCCCGCGACGCGACGCAGGTCCATGGCGGCTACGGCTTCATGAACGAGTACGTCGTCGCCCGCCACTACCGCGACAGCAAGATCCTCGAGATCGGCGAGGGCACCACCGAGGTGCAGCTCATGCTCATCGCCCGCGACCTCGGCCTCTAGATCTAGATGGCTGTCGGGGTCACCCCTGCGAAACGCCTGGTCCGCGATACTGGGACATGACCACTACAGCCGGTTGCTTCCTGGGGATCGAGGTGTCCGAGCCGACCCGGGCCACGCTGTCCGTGGCGGTAGCGGGCACGCCGTCGACGGAGAGCCTGACGCTGTTCCTCGACGGCCGGCCGCTGCCCGTGCGGGAGCTGGCCGGACACCACAGCACCCGGCTGCACGTCGCTGACCTCCCCGTCGGCTACAACACCATTCGGTACGACGTGGAGCTCGGGCCTGCCGAGGGACCGTCTCTCGTCACGGAGCTCGACGCCCTGGAAGCCCTGCGCCCCAGTCGCTATGCCCCGTCAGACGTGCTCGCCCCGTGGGCCCTGCGCGAGTTCGGGCGCGAGCCCGACGTGGAGGTCGTCGTCGAGTGGATCCACCGCCGCCTCGAGTACGACGGCTCGGCCAGCCGTCCGGTCGACAGTGCCGTCGACACCCTGCTCACCGGGCGTGGCGTCTGCCGCGACTTCGCGCACCTGGTCGTGACCGCCCTGCGGTCGCTCGACGTGCCCGCCCGGGTCGTGTCCGTCTATGCCCCTGGCCTGTGGCCGATGGACTTCCACGCCGTGGCGGAGGTCGCCGTCGACGGGGTCTGGCAGGCCTTCGACGCGACCCGCCTCGCGCCCCGCCCCACGTTG
Source organism: Mycobacteriales bacterium (assembly GCA_038230355.1). GTDB lineage: Bacteria > Actinomycetota > Actinomycetes > Mycobacteriales > SCTD01 > RYN-111. Next base: position 21,814 of record JBBRNK010000029.1, read on the forward strand.
GTGCGGATCGCGACCGGCCTGGACGCGGCCGACACCGCCTTTCTCACCCTCACCGGTGGCACGGCACTGCTGACCTACACGGAGGTCTGGGCCAGCACCGACGCCCCGCTGCCGCCGGACGGCCCGGCGTCCCTCGCCTGACCGGGACCGTCAGTCCAGCCAGGCCCGGTCATGCGTCGACAGCACCACCAGCCGCTGGGTTGCCCTGCTCAGCGCGACGTACAGCGTCCGCAGGCCCGCTGTCTCCCTCAGCGCCTCGCTGATGATGGACTCGGGACAGACGACCACGCAGCCGTCGTACTCCAGGCCCTTGACCTGCCAGGTGTCGACGACAGCCACCCGCGGATCCAGGGCCAGTGCCCGGACCGGCCCGCGCAGCCCCCTCGGTACGACGATGCCGACGGTCCCCGACACCTGGGAAAGCAGCGTCTCGACGGCGGCGGGCAGGGCCGCCACGAGATCGGAAGCCTGTAGCCACAGGGGATCGACGCCCGTGGTGCGGACCGCCGCGGGGGCGACCGCAGCGGGGTCGATCCGGCGCAGGACCACAGCCGCGAGGTCGGCGATCTCGGTGCTGGTGCGGTAGTTGGTGGACAGCTCGGTGGTACGGACGCGCGCCTTTCCCAGGACCTCGTCCATCGCCCGGCGTACCTCGTCGACGTCCGGCCAGGCCGACTGCGCCCAGTCCCCCACAATCGTCCAGGTGGCTCCCCGTGCCCGGCGGCCGAGCATCCGCCACTGCATCGGGGTGACGTCCTGCGCCTCGTCGACGACGACGTGGGCGAAGGTGCGGTAGTCCGACTCCAGGGCGACCGCCCGCGAGGACGACCGGTTGCGGTCGGCGAAGGTCGTCACGCCGTGCTCGGCGGCCAAAGCGTCCAGCTCCGACATCTCATCCCACGCGTCGTCCGGGTCGACCTCGGGCTCAGGCGGCGGGCCGAGCAGCGTCGCCAGCTCATCGAGCAGAGCGGTGTCGGCAGCCGAGAACGACGTTGTCGGCCAGGCCCTGGCGAGGACCGACTGCTCGGCCGCGTCGTACAGGCCACCGGCGACCTTGGGGAGAGGGACCGCGCCGGAGCGCAGGGCCTCGAGCACCTTCAGCGGCGTGAGGACCGGCCACGCGCGGTCGATCTCGCGCTCGAAGGCGGTGTCTGCGCGTAGCCATCGACCGAAGTCCTCGCGGTCGCCGGGCTCGGGCCTGGCGGCGTTGGGACGGCGTTCCCAGCTGCGCCAGGCGGCTTCGACGACCGACATCACGAAGGCGGTGCGGCCGGCGTTGTGGCTGCGGGGTGAGCGGCTGACCTGCGAGCGTCGGCGGAGCAGCTCCTCGACCGAGATCGACAGGGTGTGACCCCAGCGGACCAGCTCGAGGTCGCGGATTCGCTGGGCGCCGGCCAGGTGGCGGATGGTGCGTCTGAGCAGCGGGACCATCCGGTCCGAGCCCTTCACCGCCACAGCCGCCGCGTCGTCGTCGCCGTCGAGGGTGAGGCCGTGGGGCAGGGGCGCAAGGCTGCCGAGGTCCGACAGCCGGACGCTGGTCTCGCCGAGGGACGGCAGGACGGCACCGATGTAGTCGACGAATACCGGCGAGGGGCCGACCACGAGGACGCCGCGCCGGCCGTACCACTCGCGGCGGGCGTACATCAGGTAGGCGACGCGGTGCAGGGCGACGGCGGTCTTGCCCGTGCCGGGGCCTCCGGTCACCACCAGGGCGCCGTCGTCCGGGGCGCGGACAGCGAGGTCCTGCTCGCGCTGGATGGTTGCGACGATGTCGCGCATCTGCGGTCCGCGTTCCCGCGAGACCGCGGCAAGGAAGGCGCCGTCACCGACGACGGTCCCGTCGAGGTCGGCGTCGGCATCGAGCAGCTCGTCCTCGACGCCGGTGACCCGTGGGCCGCGGCAGGTGATGGTGCGCCTGCGGGTGACGCCCAGCGGGTCCGCGGCGGTAGCCCGGTAGAAAGGTGCCGCCGCCGGGGCCCGCCAGTCGACGACGATCGGCTCCTGGTCGGAGGTGCGCATGCCCAGCCGCCCGACGTGCAGCGTCGGTCCGTCCAGCACGTCGAGTCGGCCGAACACCAGGCCTTCGCCCGCAGCGTCGAGGTCGACCCGGCGGGTAGCGGCGGCGAGGGCCTGCACGTCGCGCTCGTACACCGCTTGCGGGGTGCCCGTGCCGGTGCCGTAGAGCGACTCCTTCTCGCGTACGGCGGCCTCCGCGCGCAAGACCTCCAGCCGGGCCAGGGCGCGGTCGACCACGACCTGCTCCCTCGCGACCTCGGTCTCGACGTCCGCCACCTGCACACCCCTGCTTTCGCTGTTGGTCACGCTGCCGGTCACTCTGGTGTCCCAGCCGATTGCTCCGACCGGCCGCACAGTCTGCCTTGCCCGGCGGTCGAGAGCAGAGGTGAGCCGTCGTGATCCTGAAACCCCTCGCGTGGGGGGGCGGGTCGGGCACACTGAGCGGCTCGCGCCTCGCTCTCCTCTGTCGCACCTGATCTTGGAGCACCTCGTGTTCGCTTCCAGCACCCGTCTCGCCGCAGGAACCCTCGTCCTCGCCCTCCCTCTGGCAGCTGCCGCGGGTTGCGGCGTGGAGAAAAGGCGCACCGTCAGGGCGGAGTTCGCGTCGGCGCAGAGCAACCTGGCGCGTAGCAAAGCGGTCTCGTTCACCCTGCGCCTCGACGACAGCAAGGGCAGCATCAAGGCGCTGGTGACCAAGGGCAAGAGCTCGCGGACGGGCTTCGTCGACGCCGCGCTGCCCGGGAGCATCACCTACACGGTCGACCCGGCCAGCAACGCGACCCTCGCGTCCCTGGGCGCGGGTGCCTGCTCGGGCACGACGTCGGCCGGCCTCACCGCGGCGATCAAGAAAGTCAACGTCGCGCTCGTGGTCCGCGATGCGCACGCCGCGGTCGTCGAGCTGCGGCTCGTTGGCGGGGTCCTCTACGCCCACGTGGACCTGGCGGAGATCGGCGCCGTCGCTAAGGACAGCGGCGTCAAGGACTTCGACGCCCAGCTCGACGACGCCGTCAGCTCCGCCGACCCGGCCTTCGCTAAGGGCCTGGCTGACGTCAAGGCGGGCCAGTGGATCGCCGTGCCGCTGGCCACCTACCTCACCAAGTTCCAGGACCTGGCCAAGGGCTTCAGCGGGCTGGGTGCGGGCGGTGCGACCGACGCCCCGCCCACTGCGACTGTTCCGTCCGACCCGCCCATGAGCTGCAAGGCCGTGAGCAAGGTCGGCACCGACGTGTTCACCGCGATCAAGCCCTACGTCAAGGTGACCGACGCGGGCGACAGCTCCAGTGACCGCGTCCTCGACATCAAGGTCAAGGCGCGGCCGGCCCTGAAGGCAGCCCTGTCGGTGCTGCAGGCCGCCAAGGGCCTGCCCTTCGCCAGCCTGCTGAAAAGTGTCGAGCCGACGGCCGTTGACGACGCCGTCGCGGACGGCACCGCGCACGGCACGATCACCCTCAAGAGCGGTCACCTGACGCAGGCGACGATCGACCTGGAGTCCCTTCGGACCCTCGCGACCGACCCCGGCAAGGACAGCTTTGCGGGCAGCTCGATCGTCCTCGACGTCAACGACAAGGCCGACGAGGTCGCCGTACCGGGCAACGTCTCGACCTTCGACGTCGGTGCGCTGATCGACAACTTCCTCGGTGGACTGACGGGGAACGGGGTGGGGTCCAGCAGCACGGCCGGCTAGGCGGCGTGCCCCGAACGGGTGAATCACCCGGACGGGGTACCGCCGATGGGTAGTCCTGCTGACCAAGGATGGTCAGTGCGAACGTTCACGGAGGACACCCTTGAGCACGCTGCTGCTGTGCGACGACCACCGCGTGGTCCGTGAAGCCCTGGCCGACCTGCTCCGCTCGGTCCCTGACGTCGATGCCGTGAGCCAGGCGGGGTCCGGTGAGGAGGTCCTCGCCCGCTACCCCACGCTGCGGCCCGGGGTCGTGGTGATGGATGTCCGGCTGCCCGGCGTGGACGGCGTGACCGCGACCGTGCAGCTGCTCGGGCAGCACCCCGAGGCGCGGGTGGTGCTGCTGTCCGGGGAGGTCCGCGAGGACGACCGGGTGCGCGCCCTCAAGGCCGGTGCCAAGGGCTTCCTGCCCAAGGACATCGACGCGTGCGGTCTCACCGCCGCCCTCGCCACCGTCCTGGCCGGAGGCGACCTGCTCTCGCCAGGTCAGCGCCGCGCCCTGGACAACGAGCGGCCCCGGCTCACGCTGTCGACGCGTGAGCTCCAGGTGCTCGAGGGGATGGCCGAAGGGCACACCAATGCCGAGATCGGCCGCGCCCTGTGGCTGTCGGAGGACACGGTCAAGGTGCACGCCAAGAAGCTGTTCGCCAAGACCGGCGTCCACGACCGTGCGGCTGCCGTTGCCTGGGCCTTTCGCTCCGGGGTCCTAGCCTGATCCGGTGCCCCTGCTCCGTGACGCGCCGCTGGCGCCGCTGACGACCCTGCGTCTGGGCGGCTCCGCCGACGTACTCGCCTCCTGCGAGAGTGCGGCGGAGCTGGTCGACGCCGTGCGGACTCACCCGGGCGCGCTGGTGCTGGCTGGCGGAAGCAACGTCGTGCTGCCCGACGAGGGCCTCGCGGAGGTCGTGCTCGTCCGCAACCGGGGCGTCGACGGACTGGTCGTGCAGGCCGGTGAGGACTGGGACGCCTTCGTCGTGGCCTCGCTGGACGCCGGCTACGTCGGTCTCGAGGCGCTGTCGGGGATCCCCGGCAGCGTCGGTGCGAGCCCGATCCAGAACATCGGCGCGTACGGCGCGGAGGTCTGCTCCGCCATCGCGTCCGTCAAGGTGTGGGACCTCGTGCTGGACCAGGCCCAGGAGCTGCCGGCAGGTTCGTGCGGCTTCGGCTACCGCAGCAGCCTGTTCAAGCAGACCCCCGGTCGGTATGTCGTCCTGGCCGTCACCTTCGCCCTCCAGAGGGGGACGCTGTCGGCACCGGTCCGGTATGCCGAACTCGCGACCCGCCTCGGCGTCGAGATCGACTCGCGGGCACCCGCCCGAGAGGTCCGGGAGGCGGTCCTGCACCTTCGGCGCAGCAAGGGGATGGTGCTGTCCGACGCCGACCCGGACACCGTCAGCGCCGGATCGTTCTTCACCAACCCGCTGGTCTCCGAGGCGCCCGACGGTGCGCCGTCCTGGCCGGACCCGTCCGGTCTGGTCAAGGTCAGCGCGGCCTGGCTGATCGAGCGCAGCGGCTTCGGCAAGGGCTGGGGGACCGGCCCCGTCGGGTTGTCGTCCAAGCACACCCTCGCCCTGGTGAACCGTGGCGCAGGGACGACCGCGGACCTGCTGGAAGCGGCCCGCACCATCCGGGACGGGGTCCAGCAGCAGTTCGGTATCACGCTCGTCAACGAGCCGGTGATCGTGGGCGGTGCGCTGTAGCGCCCGACTCGGCCCAGGTCTAGTCCCAGGGTCCGGGCCAGGGCGTGGCCGAAGCGCCGTTGCACTGGTCGACGAACTGGACGACCCACCAGCGGGCGAAGTCGCCCTGGACCTGAGGCTGGGCCAGGGTGAGCAGGTGCTCCTGACAGAAGAGCTCTGCCTCGTCCAGGAGGTCTCTCATGTGTTGCGCCGACACGGCCGTCGCCCGCGGCACGTCGAAGGACAGGTCGAGCCGGTCCTCGCCCTGGTCGAGGGCCGCCTCGCGCACCGCGTCGGGTCGCGCTCCGGCAGCGCCGTACTGCCTGCCGAAGATGTCGACGAGCGCGAGCAGACGGGCAGGCAGGGGGGTGGCGCTCGGGGCGAGCGCCATCAGGGCGAACTCCCGCATCAGCTCGTCGTGGTGCTCCGCGGTGCGCTGCCAGACCCGCACGGGGGTACGGAGCAGGCGCACCTCGACGAGGGTGTCATCGTCGAGGTCGGCGAAGCGGCCGAGTGGGCCAGGCATGCGGTCAACCTAGCCTGCCGGGCTGTGACCTGGTCCAGCGTCGGTCGGAACCGCCGCTGGTCAGGCAGGGAGGGAATCCTTGACCTTGTCGAGGGCCGCGTCGGCCGTGTCGGACGCCCTGTCGACGGCCTTCTCGTACACCGACGCCGCCGAGTGCGCGGCTTTGCTCAGGGCGGGTGACGCTGCGTCGCGGGCGCGCTCGAAGGTCGGCACGGCGGCGTCGCGGGCGCGCTCCAGGGCTGGGCCGGCGGCGTGGGCCGCGGACACCGCACGGGCACCGGCAACCGCGCCGACGGTGCCGGCGACTCCGGCGGCGCGAGCGGGCAGGCCCTGCAGGGTTCCGCGCAGGACCTGACCGGGACGCTGCTGCTCCTCGTGCAACGCGGACGACGCGAGGACGGCGCCGGTGAGGCCGGGGATCGCCCACTGGAGAGCCTTGAGCTGCTTCTGGGCCTTGGCCACCTCGGGCGAGATCGGCTGCACGTCGCCGTCGACGGGGATGGTCCCGGCCTCGATGACCTTCTGTCCGAGCAGGCGGGCGTAGGCGGTCGCCCCGAGGGCACCGGCGGTGAGGGCGAGCTTGACCCCGGTGTTGCCGCGGACGCCCTTCTGGGCGCGCACCCGTCCCTTGTTGGCGCGCAGCAGTTGGGCACCGCCGACGAGGTGGGCGCCGATCGCGACGGCGTTGACGGGGGTCCAGCGCGACCAGCCGGCGTTGGCCACGCGGGCGGCCTGCGCGGGATCTTGTACGTCGGCCGCGGCGCCGTTGACGCCGACGGCACCCATCAGGGATCCACCGAACCAGACCGCGAGGCCGGCGTCGTGCAGGAAGTGGGCGAGGGTGTTGCGGTCAGACACGGGTACCTCCGGGGTAGGGCCTGAATCGGCTGGATGCGGTTCACGGATACGGCTAGGTGTTCGTCTACCCGGGGTTGGCCCTTTCCACCCGCCCCCGCACCTGTAAGAGTCCAGACGTGGCCGAGTCGTTCGACAAGTGGGCTGTCGTGGTCTTCCAGCAGGAGGGCCGATGGCAGGTCGAAGAGCTGCCACCGGCCGTCTGCGACAACCTGGGCGCGGTCCTCACGGCCGTCCGCGGCCAGGTCGACGGGGCCTTCGCGCTGGTCGACATCGCCGACGAGTTCTTCGTCGTGGTCCGCCGAGTGCAGGGTGAGGACCTCCTGCTCCTGTCGGACGTCACGGCCTCCGGGTCGTGGGACCTCGCCGAGCAGGTAATGGGGCGGCTCGAGCTCGACGTACCGGGGGAGGATGACCCCGACGAGGTGTGGCCGGCTGGCGACCTCGGTGTGTTCGACGACCTCGGGCTCGAGGCGAGGGAGCTGGGTGTGATCCTGTCCGACATCGACGCCTACGCCGACGAGATGCTCTCCACGCTGGCTCGTAGGCTCGGCTTCGCCGACGCCTACGACCGTGCGGTGGACGCGCTCGTCTGAGAAAGAGAGTCCCGTGAGTTACTTCGCCGCTGCGCTGACCCGCACCGACGACGGATGGACCGGTCGCGAGCTCGACCTCGAGGAGATCGACGACCTCGAGGCGCTTGCCGAGGAGCTCCGGGAGCTGTCCGGCGACGGGGCGGGTCCGGCGCTGCTGCTGATCGAAGAGGATGACGAGTATGTCGCCGTCGTCCGCGTCGACGGTGGCGCCGGAGCTCTCGACGCGCCGCGGGTGTTCTTGTCAGACCGGCGTGCCGTGCTCGCCAGCGACGTTGCCGCGATGCTCTGGGAGGACGTCGCGGTCGAGGAGGCCGAGGTGGACGAGAACGATGAGGGCACTCGACCCGTCGCCGAGCCGATCGGCGACTCGGGGCTGCTGGCCGACCTCGGCACCCCGTCGGACGCCCTGCTGGACCTGTGCGCCGAGGAGGGCCTGCTGCCCGCGGACGTGCTGTCGGGTGTCGCCGACCGGGCCGGGTTCCTGGACGTCCTCGAGGGCCTGCGCGAAGGGTGACCCTCTCTTCCCCGTACGACGAGGCCATGCGCACCGCCCTCGCCCAGGCCGGGCTCGCCGGTGCTGAGGGGGACGTGCCGGTGGGGGCTGTCGTCCTCGGACCGGACGGAGCCGTCCTGTCCGTCGGCCACAACGACCGTGAGGGCAGCGGCGACCCGACCGCCCATGCGGAGATCGTCGCGATCCGGGCCGCCGCAAGCCTGATGGGTGCCTGGCGGCTGAGCGGTTGCACGCTGGTCGTGACGCTCGAGCCGTGCACGATGTGCGCGGGCGCGATCGTCCTGGCCCGGCTCGACAGGGTCGTCTACGGCGCGGTGGACCCGAAGGCCGGCGCGGCCGGGTCCCTGTGGGACGTCCTGCGCGATCGCCGCCTGAACCACCGCCCCGAGGTCATCCCCGGCGTGCTGGCCCCCGAGTGCGGGGCTCTGTTGAAGGACTTCTTCGACCCGCACCGCTGACGGCGGGTCAGACGGTCGTGACGACTTCGTCGTACGCGAGGCGCGGGAGCCGGTTGAACCACGCGTCCGGGCCGGGTTGTCCGAGGTTGACCACGAGGACGGACCGGAAGGTGCCGCCGGGGAAGAACTCGGCGTCGATCCCGGGACCGTCGAAGCCCGCCATCGGACCGGCGGCGAGGCCGGCGGCGCGGACGCCGACGATGAAGTAACCGGCCTGCAGGAAGGCGTTGTCGCGGCCGCTGGCGTGTCGCGAGGACTCCTCGGCGAACGCGTCCTTGATCCCGGGGAAGTGCGGGAACGTCTTCGCGGCGTTCTCGTGGAAGTCCAGGTCGTACCCGAGTACGGCAACCAGGGGCGCCGCCGCCGTCTTCGCCTTGTTGTTGCCGCTCATGTGCTCCGCGAGGCGCGCTCGAGCCTCGGAGGACCGGACGAGCAGGAGTCGCAGTGGCTGCTGGTTGGCGGCGGTCGGGCCGAACTTGACGAGCTCGTAGATCGCCTGGACCTGCTCCTCCGAGACGGGCTCGTCGCGGAAGGAGTTGGCGGTGCGGGCTTCGCGGAACAGCAGGTCCTGCGCCTCGGCGGACAGGCTGAGGGTGGGGTCGACGAGGGTCGTCATGGGGGACTCCTTGGGGTTCGGCTGCTTGTCCCCACAAGGAACTTGAATCGTCAACTATTTCTCGGATGCTTGTGTCCCCGGTCACAGATGTCCGTGCCCAGGAGGTTCGCTAGAGTTCGTCCCGGTGGCGTGTCCGAGCGGCCGAAGGAGCACGCCTCGAAAGCGTGTGACGTCGCAAGACGTCCGTGGGTTCAAATCCCACCGCCACCGCCAAGAGGTAACAACCGAAGTTCGCTGATCTGGGGACCGAAGTCCTTGGGCAGCGAGCCAGGTTGTGGTCAGCACACCAAAACGCCGGGCCCGGTACTACGGGCCCGGCGTTTTGTGCTGTTCGGCGAAGCTCACGGCCGGCTCGGCGTTGTGGTCAGCGCGGCCCTGCCGGGTGCGGGCATGCCGAAGCACGGCCCGACGACGGGCCGTGCCTGGTTGGTGCTGTGACTGCTGTCCGAGAGCTGCGAGGGTTAGGGTCCGCGGACCGGGACAGCGCCGGTCGGGGTGTGCGCAGCGAGGCTGTCGATAGCTTTCGCCCGTCGGCGCCGCCGGACCGGGGCGGTGACCGGCAGCGCGGCCCGGGCGCGGCGTTCGCGCCAGCGTTCGGTCAGGCGCAGGTTGGTGGCGGCGACGGCCATCAGGGCGAGCAGGCTGAACTTCGTGCGGCCCATGACGCGGACCCGGCCGCGGCGCAGGTCGCTGCACGCTTCGGACTTCAGGTTGCCGTTGAACCCTTCGACCCGGTCCGGGCGGCTGCTGCTGTCCCGGTGCTCGGTCGAGCCGTAGTACCGGGTCTGGGACAGCGGCAGGTCGGTGGCGGTGACGGTGATGGTCTGCTGGCTGCAGCACGTCGGCAGCGCCAGGACCTCCCCGTTGGGGTCAGCGGCGGCGGGCGGGTCCAGGACTTCGGGTTTGCTGCCGGTCAGCGCGACGCTGGGGGCGTACAGGGCGCAGACGACTTTGCCGGCCGCAGCGGGGCACTGGAAGCGTTGCCGGCCGTGCTCATCTTCGGCGCCGAGCTTGCGGAGCGCGAACGGCTCCCGTCTGCTGATGCGGGCCTGGTAGGCGGCCCGTTCCCCGGCGGAGGCTTCGAACTTCGGTTCCGGGATGGTCCGGAGCAGTTCGGGGGTGCCGGGGCAGTGCAGCCCGGCGTCCAAGATGAGCGCGCCCTGCTGGGTGCCGCGTGGCCCGGCCTGTTGCGGGTGCAGCTCAGCGATGACGTTCGCACCGAGTGCCCGGAGCGGCAGCGTGAACGTGTCCGCGTTCTTCGCTGTGTAGCCGCGGTCGGCGATGACGTCGCTCAGGTGTCCACGCAGCAGCGCGGACAGTGCGGTCTGCTCGTCGGCGGTGAGCTTCGGGGCGCCGACGGGGCAGACTGCGCCGGCGGGTAGCTCGGTCAGTGGGGTGCCAGCCTCGAGGGCAGCGAGGTCGGCCGCGAGGCGCGCGAATAGGCCAGTTGTGGCCGGTGTGGGGTTTGCGGTCGAGGGGGTGATGACCATGCGGCGGGTCAGGCATGGCACGTCCAGCAGGCTGTCGCCCAGTTCCCGAACCAGGACGGCCAGGTGCAGCGCGTAGGAGTGCCGCGGGCCTTTCCCGCCGGTCGGGCCGAGCAGCGAGGCGTCCGGGTCGTGCGACTGCCGCTTCCACGCGCGGCCGGTCGCGTCGGTCCCAGCGACCCGGGGTCGGGGCGTCCGCTTGGGGCGGGCGTTGTCCTTCGCGGCCTGCTCCGCTTCATCGAGCGGTCCGAGGTTCGCGGCCGGGCCGCGGGGGTGCGCGGCCCGGCGGGCGTTCGGGGTCGGGTTGACCGCGCCGCGCGGCGGTCGGGCGTACGCCTCGATGATGGTCGCGTCCATCGCGTACGACCCGCCGTGCACGGTCGCGAGCTCGAGGGGCATCGTCGCTTCCAGCAGCCGGTCGCAGACCAGCTGCAGCGCGGTGTCCCGTTCGGCCCGGACGCTGGGGGTGGCGTCCTTGCCGGCGAAGTGCACGGACCCGTCCAGGCACGCCGCGATGTTCCGGAACAGCCTGCCGACCTGACGTTCGGTCGTGAGCTTCCCGTCGCTGCGTTGGATGCCGAGCCGGGTCCGGTCCCGGGCCGGGAGCTCGGTGAGCATCAGGTGGACCCGGTTGAGCAGCAGCGGCTGCCCGGACCGGGCCAGCAGCAGCAACCCGACCAGCAGCGTCGAAGCGGGCAGCTGCCGGGGACGGCCACCGACTGGAAGCCGTCCCTCCAGGTAGGGGCCGAGGCCGGAGCGGGTCACGACGCTCTCGCACAGCAGCAAGTCCTGGGCGCTCGGGACGACTCTCATCGCTGGGCCGCCTGTCCGGTCAGCGCAGCCCGCAGCTCCACGGTCGGCACGGCGGGCAGGTAGCGGAACAGGTCCCCGAGCATCCGCGGGTCCGCGAGGCCAGCGGCGGCGCAGATGACATCGACCCGGACGCCGGCGCGGAGGACCTCGAGCAGCCAGGTCGCTCGCAGCCGGCCGCTGCTGATGCGCGGCACGTCCAGGTCGGTCGTGACCGACGCGGTCAGGAACCCGACCCGGTTCGGCCGGTTGCCGTCCCGGCCGCCGAGCAGCCACCCGTCCGGTCCGACCCGTTCGGCAGCGGCGAGCAGCGGGCTGGCGTAGCGGGCCAGGACCGGCACGGTCCGCGGCCGGGACCCGCGGACGTGCACGAGGACATCGCTGCCGTCCGTGGTGACCCAGCTGCCGCGGGCCTGGTGCAGCTCGGTGCCATCCAGCCCCGCGCCCAGCCCCGCGTGCAGCAGCGCCGTGACGTTCGCGGCCCGCAACCGGGTCGGCTGCGCCGCTGCCAACGCCAGCAGCCCAGCAGTGTCCTTGCCGGTGTAGGGCGGCTTCATCCGGACCGCCCCGTGCGTGGCTGGCGCGGGCGTCAGCGCCTGCTTCGGGAGCAGGCCCTTCGCGAGGGCCCGCAGGGTGGACCGGGTCGTGGTCCGGCTGCTGCCCGGTGCGCCGGTGAGCCCCTGGCTGACGTACCGCTCGAGGGTCGCTTCGCGCAGCACCGTCTCGGGCCGTAGTGCGAGGCCCTCACCGTGGCACCAGACGAGCAGGCCGGTCAGCATGCTCAGCTGTCGCTCGACCCCGACAAGGTAGGCCGCCGGGGCCATCGCGACCCAGGCGCGGACCAGCGGGGTCAGCTCCTCCCGCAGCTCGGCCGGAACGTGCAGCGGCCGGTACCCGCTGATGCGCTTGGCCCGCGCCGCAGCGTCCGCGTCCGTCGTCGTGGTGGTGGTGTGGGGGCTGGCGGGCGCCCCGGGAACGGTGCTGGTTCCATGGTCACGCGGTGCTTCGTTGTGGGTCATCGGAGGTCAACGTGCCGGGGCTGTTGGTGATCGGGTGTCCGATGAACCGACTAAAGTGCCATTTCATGTCGCTACAACTTCAGGTTCGGGCGGGCTCTTGCCGATCGGTGAATTCGTGAAGTAAGGGCGGCTGCCGTGGCAGGTCAGTAGCGGGTCGTGGCCGGCTGGTCCGTTCGACGTCGGGGACGATGAGTTCGAGCTGGCGCACGCCCGGCTCATCGGGCAGCTCGCCGCGACCCTCACCCGTCGCCGCGCCGAACTCCAGATCTCGCGGGCAGCGCTGGCCCGTCGGGCGGGGGTCGCGCCGCACACCGTCGGCCGCATCGAAGCGGGTACCACCTGGCCCGACCTGTGCGTCGTCGGTCGGCTCGCGCACGTCCTCGGGCTGCACCTGACCCTCGCCGGGAGCGGCTGGGTCGAAGCGGTCCCCGGCCCGCGCAGCCCGCACCCGACTGGGCAGGACCTGCCGGCGGCCGTGAGCAACCCGCCGCTGGAGCTCGACCTGGACCGCGGCCAAGCCATCACGAGCGCACACGTCGTCGAAGCGCTGCTGCATCACGCTCCCGCCGTCCGCCGCGAAGTCGAACGGCTCTCCCATCAGCGCCACAACCCGACCCCGACGATGACCCACCACACCGGCACCCGCCTGTAGCCGACAGGACCGCTGCGACTGGGAGGCGAGCAGGCACCGTCGAGGTCATGAAGCGGCATCGCACCCGAGCGCGGGTGTCAACGGCCAGTAGGAACTGCCCGTAGACGGTCATGAGATCTGCCCAGTGGCGGCCACGAGAACTGCCCGGTGACGGCCATGGGATCTGCCCAGGGTTGGCCGTCACCGGTGTCGTGCTCAGGTCAGCGGGCGGACTCC
>JBBRNK010000030.1:0-27435 GCA_038230355.1 Mycobacteriales bacterium
AACTTTTCCAGAACCTGCTCAACAGCCCCGCCACGCGAGCCGCCCAATGACCCTGCAACCCCGCCTTCGGCCGGGCCCTCACAGGCCCCGCCGATTACCGGCATATCCCGCAAACGCTTGACAGGATTACCGGCATAAGTGATGCTCCTACTGTCAAGTGAGGGCCGTTTTCGGCAGTGAGTTGTAGATCTCGCGGGCGATGTAGCGCTTGAGGCAGCGGATGGCTTCGCTCTTGGTCTTGCCTTCGGCTTGGCGTTTGGCCATGTAGTCGCGGGTGGCTTGGTCGTGCCTGAGGCGGACCATCGCGATACGCCACAGGGCGGCGTTGCCTTGGCGGTCGCCGCCTCGGTTGAGGCGGTACCGGTTCTGGGTCTGTCCGCTGTTGGCGGAGACGGGGGAGCTTCCTAGGAGGCTGGCAAAGGCCCGTTCGCTGTGGAGCCGGTCGGGGTTGTCGCCGGCGGCGAGCAGGAGCGTGCTGGCGGTGTCCGGGCCAACGCCGACCTTGGCGACCATGTCGGGGGCGAGTGCGGTGGTGATTCGGCCGAGCCGGGTGACGGTGCTCTTGAGCTGGGCGTCCAGGAACGCGATGCGCGCTGCCAGCTCGCGGAGGGTGAGGCGGGTGATCGCTGCGAGGCTGTCGTCGTCCGCGCGGATCCGGAAGGCGGCGCAGGTGGCGAGTAGTTCACGTCGGGGCAGGTCGCGAAGGCGGGCGCGAAGGTCCTCTGGGGCGGTGACCAGGACGGCCTGCAACTGGTTGAGTGCTTGGGTCCGAGCCTTGTTGCCGCTGCGCTGCATGGCTTTCAGCGCCCGCAGGGCCTCGACCGGGCCGTCGTGGGTCTTGGGCGTGGCGGTCGCCTCGCCGGACAGCACAGCCCGGGCGGCGGCGATCGCATCGACGACGTCGGACTTGCCGTAACGGCGCCGGACCTGCCGATTGGGACGGCTGACCTCCAAGACCTTCACGCCGTGAGCGGTGAGGTGACGAGCCAGGGCGGCCCCGTAACTTCCGGTGCCCTCGACTCCCACGGCGACGAGCTCACCGAGGCCAAGCAGCCACCCGAGCAGCGCGGCGTAGCCGGCGGCCGTGGTGGGGAAGCTCGCTGTGGCGAGCAGTCCGCCGTTGTGGTCCAGGCCGGCGGCGACGTGCTCGTCGCGGTGAGTGTCGACACCGCCAGTGACGAGCGGGCGCGCGGGTGTCATCGTGGTCATGTCTGTCCTTTGGCCGTTGCGCGGGTGAAGGGCAGGCGCGGTGCGATGGTGGTCGGACAGGACAGGGACGGGGCCTGTTGGCGCAGGCTCCTACTAGGTCACTTCCACCATGCTGATCGCGCCAGGTTGTCTCCCGCCCGGCCGACGGATCACTTAAAGGGCAGCAGGTTCGCGCCGGCCGTTAGCAGAGTCAGGCCGGGCGGGAGAACACCACCATTCTCATCCCTGCCGTTACCCATGATCACCTTGCCCGGCACGGTTGCTTGATTCGGGTCCTGCGTCCCCGGTGCCTCAGTCGGCGTGCGGGCCTGCTCAACTGCCCACCTTGACGCTCGGCTGCCTGTCGGCCTGGCTCCGCGACACGCTCAGCGTGTCCGGCCGCAGACGAACCGATCACCCCCGTCCGCGACGTCGCCACGATCCACGTCGCCAACCCAGCCGTCGACACGCCCGAAAACAACGAACCATCCGCTACATCTACCTTCCCACCAACAACATTCAACCTTTACTCCTACTACCCTTTCCTAACCCTACGTCACCCTTACTCACCTACATTCCGACAACGTCACCCCTACAAACTAAACTCCTCAACCAACGAAGCAGACATGTGCATTCTTCGAATGTACGGTGGTGACGTTCTTGGCAATCGCTGAGGGAGGCGTCACGGGTGTTGAGTTCGGCGAAGATCGGGACCTCCTCTTGGCGCTACTACACCCAGGGGGTGGCGTGTGCGGCGACGGAGTACTACCTCGGCGTCGGTGAGGCCCCGGGCAGGTGGCACGGCCGCGGCCTCGACGAACTCGGCCTCCAACAGGGGGGACGCGTCGATGAACGTCAGCTGGAAGCGTTGTTCGCTCGTGGCCTGCACCCCGGGACGGGGGAGCGGCTCGGGCGGGCGTGGCGGCCGGATGCCGTCACCGGCTTTGACCTGACCTTCTCCGCCCCCAAAAGCGTCAGCGCCCTATGGGCGTTGGGAAACGTCGACACGTCGGTCGCCGCGATGGGTGCCCACCGCGCTGCCGTCGAAGCCGGACTCGCGTATCTCGATACCCACGCTGGCTTGTCGCGACGGGGCACGGACGGGGTCGAGCAGGTCCAGACCGAGGGGCTGGCGGTGGCGTTGTTCGACCACCGCACCAGCCGCGCGGGGGATCCGCAGCTCCACACCCACGCGTTGGTGATCAACAAGGTCCGCTGCGCGGACGGCACGTGGCGGACGTTGGATGCGACCGAGTTGTTTCATCACAAGAAAAGCGCCGGAATGATCTACCAGACTGCTTTACGCAACGAAATGCGTGCGCGTTTAGGAGTCGCATTTACTGAAGGTAATGAGCACGGTCAGGCCGAGGTTCTCGGTGTTCCCGAGAAGCTGCTTTCTTTGTGGAGCAAACGCACCGCACAAATAGAGGGTGAAGCAGGGCCGAAGATCGCGGAGTACGAGAAACTCGTCGGCCGCACGCTGTCCCCCACCGAGCGGGTGAATGTCGTCAAGACCGCGGTGTTGAAGACCCGACCCGGGAAGGACCACCCCGAGTTGTCGGCGCTGCACGGGTACTGGACCGCTGAGGCCGCCGCGGCTGGCTGGAGCAGCGAGCAGCTCCTCGCCTCCGTCCGCACCGCCGCCCTCAGCGTCGGCGTCCAGCCACCCGTGCCCACCGACCGTGTGACAGCTCCGACTCTTGCCCAAACCCTTGCCGAGACTCTTGCCGAACCGGTTGCCAACAATCTTGCCGACAGACTCGGCCACTCGGCCGGGGGTGACCGGCAGACGCCGCCAGGCACCGATCGAGTCTTGCCCACGGTCGTGCCCAACCCCGCGGCGGATGAGCTGGTCGCGTTCGCCTCTGTGAGGGCGGCGGGGCAGCGCCGGGCGGTGTTCTCCCGCGCGGATATCGCGGGGCAGGTCGCCGCGCACCTCCCCACGATCGGCCTGACCGCCCGGCAGGTGGTCGCGGCGGTGGAGCGGCTCACCACCCTCGCGGTCGGGCTCGCCGAGGCGGTGTCGGTCGGGGATCACCCGCGCGGCGTGACCCCGCGGGTCTCCGATCCCCGGTACGCGACCGTGGAGGTCCTGAGCGCGGAAGCCAGGATCTTGTCGCTGGCCGAACGAGGCCGGCGCGGCGGCTACGGGCGGGTGCCGCTGTCGGAGCTGATGCCGTACGCGAAGACCCTCGGCCTGGACCCTGGGCAGTATCAGGCGGTGCTGGAGCTTGCCGGCAGCGGGGACTTCCTGTCGGTCCTCACCGCCCCCGCCGGCGCCGGGAAGACCCGCACGTTGGGTGCGGCCGCAGCCGCGTGGCAGGCAGGCAGCTACCGGGTCGTAGGACTGGCCCCCTCGGCCCGGGCCGCCGCGGAACTCGGCGAGGCGACGGGCGGGCAGACCGACACCCTCGCCAAATGGCTCCACATGCGCGACCGGTACGCCTCCCTACCCGTGGGCAGTGAGGATTGGGCCCGGTACGGGCTGAACGAACGGATCGTGGTCCTGGTCGATGAGGCCTCGATGGCCAACACCCTCGACCTGGACCGGCTCATCACAGCCGCTGCTGCGGGGGCGGCGAAGGTCGTGCTGGTCGGGGACCCCGCCCAGATCGGCGTGATCAACGGTCCCGGCGGGATGCTCGCCGCCCTCGCCCACACCGGGCACGCGACCGTGCTCAGTGAGATCCACCGCTTCACCCAAGCCTGGGAACGCGCAGCCTCCCTCGCCCTACGCAACGGCGCGAAAGAGAGCCTCACGGCCTACCAGGCCGAAGGACGCCTACACGCCTGCCCGGACGGCGATGCCGCCCTCGATCAGGTCTTTGCGCACTGGAGCCACGCCCGGGCCAGCGGGCAGGACGCGCTGATGCTGGCCCGCACCAGAGTGGATGTTGATGCTCTCAACGACCGGGCGCGAACGGCCGCGGTCGCCAGCGGCCACATCACCGGGCCCACCGTCACGGCCGGAGATCGCGAGTGGCAGGCCGGGGATCTGCTCCGGACCCGCCGCAACAACCGGCAACTCGCCTTCGGCGACAGCCACGTCCGTAACGGCGACCGCTTCCGGGTCCTCGGACCCGGCCCCGCGAACGCTCAAGGAGGCGAACCGGGGCTGATCGTGGAAGACCTCGCCGGTCGCGGCCGCACCATCCTCCCCGCCGCATACCTCGCCCAGCATTGCGAGTACGGCTGGGCCTCCACCATCGACTCAGCGCAAGGCGCCACCGCCGACCTGGGCTTGGTGCTGGTCCGACCCGGGATGGACCGCGAACACCTCTACGTCGCCATGACCCGCGGCCGCCTCGCCAACCACGCCTACGTCACCCCCGACACCCCCAACGACGACGACCACCACGTCACCCCCCACCAGCAGCACGTCGCCCCGGACCGTCCGCGGCCGGGGCAGCCGGACGGTCAGGGCGGCGCGGACCTGGCGGACGCCGGCTCAGGCCCGTTCGCGCCAACCCCACAGCAGCAGACCCAGCGGGTCTTGGAAGCGACCCTGGCGACCAGCGGCGCACAAGACGCCGCCCACACCGCCCTGACCACCGCCCGCGAGGCAGCAGTCGCCGCCACCCGCCGCGACGCCGCCCGTCAGGCCGCGCAAGAAGCTGCCGGCCGGGCCCGGCAGTCCGAAGCGGCCCGCACCCCCACCCCGGAGCACACCGCCGACCTGAAACGGCTACGGGAACTCCAGGACCAACGAGAGCAGCTCAGCAATCAGCGTCGTGAGGTGGTCCGCGCCGCGCAGCAGACCAGCGCGCAACTCGCCGTGGCACCGCGCTGGGCCAGGACCCGGCGACGGGACCTCACCGACACCCTCGCCGGCTGCGACAGCCAGCTCCAGCAGCACCCCACCCAGCTCGCCGACCTCGATGCCCAGATCAGCCAGGTCACCAGCCGGCTCGCCCAGCACGACCAGCAGTGGAACGCCCGTCAGGCCGCCGACTACCGCACGCCGACCTGGCCGAAGACCGTGGTCGACCCCCTCGGCCAGCTCAACCGGCCCACCCTGCCCGGCACGGGACCCACCCCCCGGGGCACCCGGCCGACCCTGACGACCCCGAGCCCGCTAGGCCGGTATCCCAGCGACGAGCCCTACCGGTCCGCCCCCGAACGCGGCCACGGACGCAGCCGATAGCCCGTCCAGGGAGGCGTCGGGCGGCGCAGAAGATAACGATTTGGCTACCAGCCCGTGGGTGACTGTCCATCTCCGCAGCACCCAACCGGCCTGTACGTAACAGGACACCTCGCAGCGCACCTATACCTGTCACAACCCCTCAACAGCAACCGATCCCGACCCGCGACCGAGCACCTTACAGGCCCACCAAGGCGTGGGATCAACAGAACACGACCTACCCCGACAGACCGACACGACCAGGAGACACCCGTGCTACTCACCGTCGACCAAGCCGCCGAACGCCTCGGCACCACCGCCCGCTTCATCCGCCGACTCCGCGCAGAACGACGCATCACCGTCATCAAGCTCGGCAAGCACATCCGCATCGACAGCAACGACCTCGACGCCTACATCGCGGCTGGACGCCAAGAACCCAACGACCGCGCGTCCTGAGGGCTCCTTGCAGCGGTCGTGCCCATGAGCCAGGGTGCTTTCCCCCCACGCGTGATCACGTGGCGCCCAGCGTTCGCGTGCGACGTCGCACCGCGCTCCCGAGCCCATGGTTGGTGGTTGACAGCACTCGAGCGCGCGCCAGACTAAGTGCGTCGGCTCCATTCGCGAGCCGGAAGTGAGGCCGGGAACCCCCGAGGCATATCGGGAGCCCGGCCTTCGCGCTGTCTTCACCTAGGTCGCGTTGCCCGCGTCAACGATCACGACGGTGGGACCTGACAACAGAAGCAGGTAGGACTCGTCGACACCACCGGGCGCCTACGCGACGGCGCCGGCCACGAGGTCGGGCAGCCAGAGCACTCGGTCATCACGCGCGCGGCCGAACGCAGGGAGAGGCCGCGCAGCCACTCGGACGCGCCCCTTGCTCTGCTGTGTTCACCCATGCCCGCAGGTGTCCGCGACGTGTGCCGCGGAACTGGGTGGTCCTCGTCGTTCGCGGCCTCCGGCGTGGGTTAGCCGTGGGTTAGCCGTGGGCTAACGAGGGGTCAAACAGGGCATCTGAGGGCTAGCAGCGGTCAAGAACATGTGTGCTAAAAGGGCCTCTGACCTGCGGTTTTAGTGGAGCGGGCGACGAGAATCGAACTCGCGTAGTCAGTTTGGAAGACTGAGGCTCTACCATTGAGCTACGCCCGCGAGACGCCTGCCCACTAGAGTCGGCACGCACAACGCGGGGCGTAGCGTAGTGGCTAGCGCGCCTGCTTTGGGAGCAGGAGACCGCGGGTTCGAGTCCCGCCGCCCCGACACACCCTTCACGACGCCCGAAAGACCGAGAGGAACCCCGCTGTGCAGAGCTCCGTCGAGACCCTGAGCCCGACCAAGGTCAGGCTCACCGTCGAGGCCGGCTTCGACGAGCTCAAGCCCGAGCTGGACAAGGCGTACAGGACCATCGGCGCCCAGGTGAAGGTCCAGGGCTTCCGCCCGGGCAAGGTCCCGCCGCGCATCCTCGACCAGCGCGTCGGCCGTGGCGTCGTCCTCGAGGAGGCCGTCAACGAGGCCCTCCCGCGGCTGTACGGCGAGGCGGTCGAGGCCAGCAAGCTCGCGCCGGTCGCCCGGCCGGAAATCGAGGTCACCGAGCTCGACGACCGCGTGAAGCTGGCCTTCACCGCCGAGGTCGAGGTCCGCCCGGAGTTCACGATCCCCGCGTACGACTCGCTCAAGGTCACCGTCGACGACGTCGTCGTCAGCGACGACGACCTCGACGAGCAGCTCGGGGCGCTCCGTGAGCGCTTCTCCTCCCTCAGCCCCGTCGAGCGCGCCGCCACCAAGGGTGACTTCGTCAGCCTCGACCTGGTCGCCACGCTCGACGGCGCCGAGGTCCCCGGCGGCACGGCCCAGGGCCTGTCGTACGAGGTGGGCTCCGGCTCCCTGCTCGAGGGCATCGACGAGGCCGTCGAGGGTGCGGTCGCCGGTGACGCCCGCGCGTTCCAAACCACGCTGGTCGCCGGTGACCTCGAAGGACAGGTCGCCGACGTCGCCGTCACGGTCCGCTCCGTCAACGAGCGGATCCTGCCCGAGCTCAACGACGAGTGGGCGGGCCTCGCGGCCGGCTTCGACTCGCTCGAGGAGCTCAAGGCCGACGTGCGCGGCCGCCTCGACCGTGTCAAGCGCCTCCAGCAGGGCGTCGACGCCCGCGACAACGTCCTCGAGGCGCTGCTCGCCCTCATCGATATCCCGCTGCCCGAGTCGGTCGTCGCAACCGAGGTCGAGTGGCGCACCCAGACCACCGCGGACCAGCTCACCCGCGCGGGCCAGACCCGCGAGGCCTTCCTCGAGGAGCAGGGCAAGACCGCCGAGGAGTGGGACGCCGAGCTCAAGACCGGCGCCGAGCAGGCCGTCAAGGCCCAGCTCGTCCTCGACGCCGTCGCCGAGGCCGAAGAGGTCGAGATCACCGACGCCGAGCTCAACGACCAGCTCATCCGCCGCGCCGCCCGCGCCGGGCTGCCGCCGCAGGACTACGCCCAGCGCGTCGTCCAGAGCGGCCAGATCGCCGGTCTCATCAGCGAGGTACGCCGGGGCAAGGCCCTCGCCACCGTCATGGAAGCGGCCGTCATCACCGACGCCTCGGGCAACCCCGTCGACCTCGAGCAGCTGCGCGACGACATGGGCAGCCCCGAGGCGGAGGTCGAGGAAGACGAGGACGGTCGCCCGTACCACGTCCACGGCGACGGCACCGTCCACTACCTCGACGAGGAAGAGCACGCCCACTAGCAGCCCGTTCGCCTACGGCGCTCTGCGCACGTTCGCCTACGGCGCTCTGCCCACGTTCGCCTACGGCGAAGTCCGCCCCAACGCGGAGTGTCGCCGTGGGTGACAGCGTTAGTGTCCTCGTCAGACGCGGGCCGCAACCAGGCTCCGCTACCTCGAGGGAAGGTTCCCCGTGACCCACACGTCGTCAGCAGGTCTCGTCGTCCCGAGCACGCTCGGCACCGCGAGCTTCACCCCCACCATGCGCCAGGGCGGCAACATGGGCCTGGACGACCAGGTCTTCAACCGCCTGCTCAAGGAGCGCATCATCTTCATGGGCAGCCAGGTCGAGGACTCGATGGCCAACGCCATCTGCGCCCAGCTGCTGCTGCTCGCCGCGGAGGACCCCGACCGCGACATCTTCCTCTACATCAACAGCCCCGGTGGATCGATCAGCGCCGGCATGGCGATCTACGACACGATGCAGTTCGTCGCCAACGACGTCGCCACGGTCGGCCTGGGCCTGGCCGCCAGCATGGGGCAGTTCCTGCTCTGCGCCGGTGCCAAGGGCAAGCGCTACGCCACGCCGCACGCGCGGATCATGATGCACCAGCCCTCCGGCGGCATCGGCGGCACGGCGGCCGACATCGCGATCCAGGCCGAGCAGATGCTGTACGTCAAGAAGCAGATGGCTGAGCGCATCTCGTTCCACACCGGCCAGACCGAGGAGCAGATCGAGAAGGACTCCGACCGTGACCGCTGGTTCTCCGCGGCTGAGGCCAAGGAGTACGGCTTCATCGACCACGTCATCACCGCTGCCCAGGACGTCCCGTCCGGCGCCGGCACCCGGGCCTAGGAGGACAGACCGTGAGCAGCTTCGACCCCACCACGAGCTACACCATCCCGTACGTCACGGAGCAGACCTCCCGTGGCGAGCGAAACTCCGACATCTTCAGCCGCCTGCTCCGGGAGCGGATCATCTTCCTGGGCACCCCGATCGATGACGGCGTCGCCAACGTCGTGATGGCGCAGCTGCTGCACCTGGAGTCCGAGGACCCCGACCGCGACATCAGCATCTACATCAACAGCCCGGGCGGCAGCTTCACGGCGCTGACGGCGATCTACGACACGATGCAGTTCGTCAAGCCCGAGATCCAGACGATCTGCATGGGCCAGGCGGCCAGCGCCGCGGCCGTCCTGCTCGCGGCCGGCACCAAGGGCAAGCGGCTGGCGCTGCAGCACGCCCGCGTGCTGATCCATCAGCCCAGCGGCGGCGGCGAGGGCCAGAGCTCCGACATCGAGATCCAGGCCCGCGAGATCATGCGGATGCGCGAGCTGCTCGAGAAGATGCTGTCCGACCACTCCGGCCGGGCGCCCGAGGAGGTCCGCAAGGACATCGAGCGCGACAAGATCCTCACCGCCCGCGAGGCCCTCGCCTACGGCCTGATCGACGAGGTTGTCAGCACCCGCAAGACCGCCACGCTCAGCTCAAGCTGATCCGGACGACACGTAGACCAACCGGCCAAACCGAACGAAGTTGACGCTCCGCTCACCCTCCGGTGGGCGGCGCGTCAGCCGATAGCAGTACGGAAGGGTGTTCCCAGGCGGTACCGTCGGGGAGCAGATCATGGCCTGGCGCATGCCAGGACGACACGGGACGAGGTAGCGGTGGCACGCATCGGTGACGGCGGCGACCTGCTGAAGTGCTCCTTCTGCGGGAAGTCGCAGAAGCAGGTCAAGAAGCTGATCGCGGGCCCCGGCGTCTACATCTGCGACGAGTGCATCGACCTGTGCAACGAGATCATCGAGGAGGAGCTCAGCGAGTCCTCGGAGCTGAAGTTCGACGAGCTGCCCAAGCCCAAGGAGATCTTCGACTTCCTCGACGGCTACGTCATCGGCCAGGACGTGGCCAAGCGCACCCTCGCCGTCGCCGTCTACAACCACTACAAGCGGATCCAGGCCGGCGCCAACGAGGGCGGCAAGGACCCGGTCGAGCTCCAGAAGTCCAACATCCTGCTGCTCGGCCCGACCGGCTGCGGCAAGACCCTGCTCGCGCAGACGCTCGCCAAGATGCTCAACGTCCCCTTCGCGATCGCCGACGCGACCGCGCTGACGGAGGCCGGCTACGTCGGCGAGGACGTCGAGAACATCCTGCTCAAGCTCATCCAGGCCGCTGACTACGACGTCAAGAAGGCCGAGACCGGGATCATCTACATCGACGAGGTCGACAAGATCGCCCGCAAGTCCGAGAACCCGAGCATCACCCGGGACGTCTCCGGCGAGGGCGTGCAACAGGCCCTGCTGAAGATCCTCGAGGGTACGACGGCCAGCGTCCCGCCCCAGGGTGGCCGCAAGCACCCGCACCAGGAGTTCATCCAGATCGACACCACCAACGTGCTGTTCATCGTCGGCGGCGCGTTCGCGGGTCTGGACAAGGTCATCGAGCAGCGGATCGGCAAGCGCTCCATCGGCTTCGGCGCGACCCTGCACTCCAAGAACGAGATCGACCCCGGCAGCGTCTTCTCCGACGCCATGCCCGAGGACTTGCTCAAGTACGGCATGATCCCCGAGTTCATCGGCCGCCTGCCGATCCTCACGAGCGTCAACAACCTCGACCGTGAGGCGCTCATCCGGATCCTCACCGAGCCCAAGAACGCCCTCATCAAGCAGTACTCCCGGCTGTTCGAGCTCGACGGTGTGGAGCTCGAGTTCACCGACGACGCCCTCGAGTCCGTCGCCGACCAGGCCATCAAGCGCGGTACCGGCGCCCGTGGCCTGCGGGCCATCCTCGAAGAGGTCCTGATGTCGGTGATGTACGACATCCCCAGCCAGGGCGACATCGCCCGCTGCGTCGTGACCCGCGAGGTCGTGCTCGAGCACACCCTGCCGACCCTCGTGCCGCGTGACGCCTCCACCCCCGCCCGCCGCGAGCGCCGCGAGAAGTCCGCCTGACCCACGCCCCACCCCCCGCTGCGTCCTAGCCCCTCCCTCAGCCACGGGGCCCATCCCTAGGACGCACGGGCCAGCGACGGCGGGGCGACTGAGCAGAAGCACCTCCGCTGGGGCGCTCAGCCTGGGACACTGGTGGCCGATAACTCTCGGGGGAGGAGGCGTCATGAGTTCCCGCACGCTGCGTGACGCTGCCCTGCGCGCCCCCGGCAACCTCGGGCGACCGTTCTGGGAGTCCGCCTACGGATCGCTACTGGCGTTCGTCGACGCGGTCGTGATCGTGGTGGCCTCGCTGCTGGCTCTCTCTCTGAGGGCTGGGGAGGTCAACTCCGAGCTGACCCTTGGCGCCAGCCACCCGCAGCGGATCTCCTACTCGGCGCTGATCGCGCTGATGGCCCCGGTGTGGGTGCTGATCCTGGCCGCCAGCCGCAGCTACGAGGCGCGCTTCCTCGGCGTGGGCTCCGAGGAGTTCAAGCGGGTGGTGAACGGATCGGTGCGTTTCGTGGCGCTGCTGGGGTTCACGGCGTTCGCGACCAAGGCGCAGCTCGCCCGCGGGTTCGTCGCGATCGTCGTACCGCTGGGGATCGCGATGCTGCTGGTGACGCGGTACGCCGTCCGCAAGGGCCTGCACGAGCTGCGCAAGCGCGGGATGTGCCTGCACCGGGTGGTGGTCGTCGGAAGCCCCGAGGAGGTGCTGGCGCTCACCAAGCAGGTCGAGCGCGAGCCGTACGCCGGGCTGTACGTCGTCGCGGCCGCGCTGCCGGACTACCTGGACGTGCACGTGACCCACGACGGACGGGCGCTGCCCAACATCGGGCCGGCCCGCCGGATGGTGCCGAAGCTGGCGGCCCTGGGCGTCGACACCGTCGCCGTCGCCGGCCCGTCCGCGATGTCGAGCAACGAGCTGCGGCAGCTGTCGTGGGACCTCGAGGGCACCGGGACGGACCTGGTCGTCGCCCCCGCGATCACCGACGTCACCGGCCCGCGCATCCACATCCGCCCGGTCGCGGGCCTGCCGTTGCTGCACGTGGAAGCCCCGGTCTTCGGCGGCCCTGCCCGGGTCCTCAAGCGCGCCATCGACCTGGCTGGCGCCCTCGTCCTCCTCGTCGTCCTGGGTCTGCCGCTGCTGGTGGTGGCGCTGATGGTGCGCAAGGAGGACGGCGGTCCCGCCTTCTACCGCCAGGTGCGTGTCGGCCGGGCGGGGACCCGCTTTCGGATCTGGAAGTTCCGAAGCATGGCCGTCGGCGCGGACGACCAGCTCGCCGGCCTCGCGGACCGCAACGAGTCCGACGGGCCGCTGTTCAAGCTGCGCGAGGACCCGCGGGTGACCACGATCGGCGCCCGGCTTCGCAAGTACTCCTTCGACGAGCTCCCGCAGCTGCTGAACGTGCTCGCCGGCACGATGTCGCTGGTCGGTCCCCGGCCGCCGTTGCCGTCCGAGGTGGACGTCTATGACGACCACGTCCACCGCCGGCTGCTCGTGAAACCCGGCATGACCGGCCTGTGGCAGGTCAGCGGCCGCGCCGACCTGCCCTGGGCGGAGTCGGTCCGCCTCGACCTGTACTACGTCGAGAACTGGTCGGTGGCGCTGGACGTACAGATCCTGTGGAAGACCCTCTTCGCGGTCCTGTTCAGCCGCGGCGCCTACTGAGCCGCCAGCGCAACGACCCAGCGAGAAGGCCCGTCCGCGGTGACCGTCACGTCATACGCCTTGCCGATCCGCTCCGGCACCACGGTGCTGGCGAGGGTCAGGCCGTCGGGGACCACGACGTGCAGGACCGCCCGCCGACGGCCGGCGTCCCAGGTGTTGTTGGCCCGTCCCAGCTCCCCGGCGAGAGTCTCCAGCCCGAGCGTCGGTAGGGCAGCAGCGTTCGCGGGATAGGGGGCAGCCGTGGCGGGCGCACACGCCGCCCCGTCGCAGGGGTTGCGAAGGTCAGGGATCGTCACGGTCGACGTTGAGGGCTTGACGTCTGTTGAGCAGCCCGCGAGGCAAGACGCCATCGAGCTATACGTCACTAGCCCTTCCGGACCAACAGTCGACCCGTTCAGCCAGTACAGGTTGACCGAGTCGCCAGAGGTAGTGCCGATTTCACCTGTTCGGGTCCTTCAGTGCCTAAAGTAGGGCGTCAACCAGGGGGTGAGTAGTCGTGTCGCAGACGCCGGACCGCCGCAACACGCGCGCCTGGGACATCAGCCCGATGGTGGGCCTGGACTCCCCGCCCGTCGCCGCGACCGGCCTGCGGGTCGCCGTCGTGCACGACTACCTCACCCAGCGCGGCGGTGCCGAGCGGGTCGTCCTGTCGCTCCTGGAGGCCTTCCCCGGCGCCCGCCTGGTGACCAGCGTCTACGACCCGGCCACGACCTTCCCGGAGTTCGCCGAGTACGACGTCGAGACCACCTGGCTCAACAAGGTCCCGATGTTCCGCGCCGACCCCCGCCGCGCGATGCCCTTCTTGCCGATGGCCTTCTCCGGTGTCGAGCTCGAAGACGTCGACGTCGTGATCTGCTCCTCCAGCGGCTGGTCGCACGGCGTCCGCACCGACGCCCCGAAGCTCGTCTACTGCCACAACCCGGCCCGCTGGCTCTACCAGCGCCACCAGTACGTCGAAGAGCACGGCCCCCTGGTCCGCTCCTTCGTGAAGGTGCTGTCGCCCTACCTGAAGTGGTGGGACCAGCGCGCGGCCACCTCGGTCACGACCTACCTGGCCAACAGTGCCGCCGTCGCCGGCCGGATCCAGCGCGAGTACGGCATCACGGCCGAGATCGTCCCCCCGGCCATCACGATCGACCCTACCGCCGACCAGCGCCCGATCGCCGGCCTCGAGCCCGGCTTCCTGCTCACGGTCAGCCGTGCCCGCGGGTACAAGAACGTTGACGTCGTCTGCGAAGCCATGGCCGAGCTTCCCGACGAGCGCCTCGTGGTCCTCGGTGGCCTGCCCGGCGGCTCCTGGGGGCCCAGCCTGACCGGCGTCTCCGACCTGACCGATGCCGAGCTGCGCTGGCTCTACGCCAACTGCTCCGCGGTCGTGGCGGCCTCCCACGAAGACTTCGGCCTGACGCCGGTCGAGGGCTACACCTTCGGCAAGCCCGCCGTGTGTTTGCGCGCCGGCGGCTTCCTGGACACCATGGTCGAGGGCACCACGGGCGTCTTCTTCGACGAGCTGACCGCCGCTTCTGTCGCGGATGGCGTGCGCGCGCTGCGTGCGGCCGATGTGAAGGCTGACGACATCCTCGACCATGCCGCCCTCTTCGGCTTTGACGCCTTCCGCGACCGGGTTGTGGGCGAGGCCGAGTTCGCGTTGATCGAGCGCGGGTTGGACCCGGTGCACCCGGTCCGCGCGGGTGCACCGGCACCGCAGGAAAGCGCAGGGGGGCTGCGGCGACGGCTTTCGCTGGTGTTGCTGACCTTGGCGTTGCTCACCGTCAGCTCCGTCGTGGTGGCGCTGGCTGGCATGACGGCGATGTATCCGGTGATGAGCTTGCTCACCATCGGGGCCGTCAGCGTGTGCCGGCTGCGGCTGGCGACCCGGAGAACGCCCGGGCCAATTGGGCTGCGCGTGATGCAGTCAGCGCAACTGCTCGATCGCTGAACAGTGTCCGGGGCGCGACCAACCGCTTCCGGAAGCAGTGGGTCAGCGTGATGGACTGAGCGCATCGAGAACTGTCCCGAGCGCTCGGGTGGCGCGGTTGTCTTTGCGCAGCAGGGGAAGCGCGAACGGGCGTGACACTCCACCGAGCAGTGTCGCGGGGGCCCCGAACTCGACGCGAGCGGCGCTGCGTCCGGCTGGGACAGGAGCAGGCCGGGAAAGCACCTGTTCGTAGAAGGCGAGCTGCCGCCTACCGATCTGCTCCCAGGTCATGCTTTCGACCTGGTGCAGCCCCGCGCTGCGGCGGTGCTGATAACTGACCTCGTCGCCCAGCAGATCCGTGACGGCAACCGACAATGCCGGGATGTCACCCTCCGCCACGGCTATCCCGGCCGCACCCAGCACCTCGGGGATGGAGCCGCTTTCATAGCCCGCGACCACGGCACCCGAGGCCTGCGCCTCCACGATGACGCGACCGAACTGCTCGGTCCAGGTCTTGGTGGCCCGGCTCGGCAGCAGCACGACGTGCATCGACCGGTACGCCGCCGCCATCTGGTCCCCGCTGCGCCACGGCCGCCAGTCGACGGCCTCCGCGAGCCCCAACTCCCCAGCCAGCACCCGACCTGGCGCCTCCTCCGGTCCTTGACCGATGACGAGCAGACGGGCGTCTCGAGAGCGGCGTACGGCTGCCAGCACGTGCAGGGCGTCCGCCACTCCCTTCTCCGGCACGAGTCTGCCGACGAGCCCGAGCACGATGGCGTCGTCGTGGCTCGACTGCTCCCCCGGGTGGTAGGCCGCTGCGTCCCGGCCTAACGGCAGCACCTCGATGACCCCGGCAAAGCCTTTGCCCCGGACGACGGAGGCGGCTTGGGCGCTGCAGGGAGAGATCCCGGCCAGTCGTGACAGCGCCGAGCGCTCGTACTGCGCGAACGGCGGCGGGAAGCGCTTGTCGACGTTCTGGGCGGCATAGGAGACACACGGGAGGCCACCTGCCGCGCGCAGCCACTGTCGCGTGGCCAGGCTGAACGGCTCTTCGTGAATGTCGACGAGGTCCGGCTGGACGTCCCGGATGACTGAGGCCACGTCCGTGGCGTAGGTGTGCCGGTTGACGTCCGAGGGACGGCTTACGGCGAGCTCGATCACGCGGAAGGGCTCCGCCGACAGCCGTTCCTGTGCCCCGCCCTCGGGCCACACCTCGGGCACGACCAGGGTCACGTCGACGCCCGCCTCGAGCAGGGCGCGTTCCCGCAGGCGATGCGAGGGGTCCCGGCCGGCGTGATAGACCCGAAGCACCCGCACGCGCACAGCCCCCTTCGCCGATCGATGGGGACAGTATCTGGCAGGCTCATGCGATGAGTCGCCGCACGCGTTCCGTGGAGGCGTTCTTGCTCGAGCTGGTCCACGTCGACGCGGACCGTCCCTCGCTGCTGGCACGCTCGACCGGCTTGCCGGTGACGGAAGTCGTCCGGGAGGCGACGGAGCACGGGGTGCTGGCATTGCTGGCCGAAGCCGCGCACCGCCACCCGGGCGCGTGGCCATCCCTGACTCAAGCCACGGCCGAGCAGTGGTCGGGGCACGTGGCGTGGACGATGCGCCAGCTGGTTGATCTGCGGGAGGTCACGGAGTCCCTCAACCAAGCAGGCATTCCGCACGCAGTCTTCAAGGGACCGGTCCTCGGCGGCCCCCTTTACGGCGAACCGTTCCTGCGCGCCAACAGTGACCTGGACCTGTTGGTCCCGCGGGGCCGTCGTGCCGAGGCCGCCGCGGCCCTGCGACTGGGTCAGCTGACTTCAACGTTCGACGAGGCCGATGCCGCGGACAGCGGGCAGACCTCCGCACTCCTGCCGAGGGGCACACCGCTCGACCTGCACTGGGAGCTCGTGAACGATCCTGCCGTCCGCCGACAGACCGGGCTCAACACCGATGCGGTCTTGGCTCGGCGACGACTGGTCGACGTCGGTGGACTGCTCACGTCGACCCTGGACGCCGAGGACACGGTTCTGCACCTGGTCTCCCACGCGCTGGTCAGCGGCGGGCATCGCCTGGTCTGGTACGTCGACCTGGACCGCGCCCTACGTGACCCCGACCTGGACCTGACCGTGCTGGCGCAGCGGGCCGACGAATCCCGCCTCGGCACCGGACTTCGGGTGCTGAACCGGCGCTGCCACCGCTACCTCGGCACTCCCGCCGACGTCCCCGTGAGCAGCTCACGTGCCTGGTCGGTGCTCGGTCCATTGGCAGCACTGAGCCCGCCGAGCGGCGGCAGCAGCAGGCTCTCCCGCGGTCAGCTGTTCTTCCGCGCCACCCGCCAGGACGCCCCGAGCAGCCTGCGCGCTCTGGCTGTCCTGACCCGAGAAGCTGTAGGGCACAGGGAAAGCCCTGTGCGATCCGTCGCGCTGATCTCGCTCGAGCCCTGGGACACGACCTGGCGGCGAAACCAGCACCTGGTGAGCCAGCTCGTCGCTCAAGGTTTGCTCGAGCGGGTGCTGTTCGTGGAGCCGCCGAGCCCAGGCCGGGGACGCGGCCGCTGGTCGCCGGCGCCCGGGATCGACGTCCTGCGGCCCAGCTTGTTCGTGCCGAAGCGGGCCGGTGGGCTGACGCTGATGGGCTGGTGGCTGCGGGCCACGGCGCTGCGCGGCGTCGACCTGGCGTGGGTCAACGACCCCGACCTCGGCAGTCACTGCCTTAAGTCGCGCGCGATCTACGACGTGACCGACGACTGGCGGACCTTTCGCCAGGCACCGCGCGTGCTGCGGCGGCTGCTCGCGGCCGAGGACTTACTCGCCCGGCGCGCCCGCACGATCGTCTGCAGCCAGGTCCTGGCCGACCGATGGCGCGAGCGTTACGGAGTCGAAGCGTCTCTACTGCACAACGGGATCGACGTCGCGTCCTTCGCGAGCGCCCAGCCTCGGGGGCTCGAAGGCGCAGGCCCGCACATCGGGTACGTCGGGACACTGCACGCCGAGCGGCTCGACCTGCCGCTGGTGGCCGACCTCGCACGAGTCGGAACGGTGCACCTGGTTGGACCAAGTTCACTGAGCCAGCAGGAGGAAGCCAGGCTGCGCGAGGCAGGCGTCGTGCTGAACGGACCGGTGCCGTCGGATGCGGTCGCGTCGTGGATGGCATCGATGGATGTCCTGGTGAGCCCGCACCTGGTCAGCGACTTCACGCTGAGCCTCGACGCGATCAAGAGCTACGAGTACCTCGCGACGGGGCTCCCGGTGGTCGCGACCCCGACCAGTGGCTTCCAGCTGCTGACCGCACCTCAACTGCGGGTCGCGCCGCGGGAGGAGTTTGGTGCCACCGTCCTTGCGATGGCGTCGGGCGAGCGGTTCGCGCCACTTCTCGACTCCGGCTGGGACCGCCGCGCCCGGCAGATGTCCCGCCTGTTGTGACCATTTCGACCACGTTTCAGTGATGGTCGCGACACGCCACACCGTTACATGGCGTGGGGATCACGCCCACCCAGGACGTCGACGCGCTCGGGACGAAGGCAGGCGGCGACCAAGGCGTCGACAGTGGGCTGCTCTACCTCCAGGGTGAACGCCGCTGACCACAGCTCATGCAGCTCTGGACCGGCGGGGTCCTGCTCGTAGTGGTGCTGTAGACCCGTCCGCGCCCAGGGGTGGTACCGGTTGCTCCGGTCCCCACGATCGTCGAGGTTCATGACCGTGCCATGGCCCAGGTGCAAGAAGTAGCGGAACTTGTAGAACGGAAAGGTCAGGATCTGCGCACCTGAAGTCCGCAGATGAGCCTGCATCGGGATGCCAGGCGCCCCGTGCTCCCTGAACACCGGCACCGCCCCCCGCCACACCTGAGAGGGGTCCATGAGCAGCAGGCTCGGGTGGGCGTAGAAGGGCATCATCTCCCCACGTGCCGGTCCGGACAGGGCTGCGCCCGAGTCGCGCAACATGGCCGCGGCCGCGGTCAACCCCCCGGGTCGGAGCGCGAAGACATCCGAGTCCATAACCCCGACCTGGTCGGTCCGGAAGTCCGGGTCCTCCTGGCGATCGGCAAGGAAAGTCAGCCCCGCGTTCAACCCCGGCCCGTGATACGGCCGGTCGTGCCGTCGCACCAGCGTCACCAGGCCCGCGTCCTGCAGCGTCTCAAGCAACTCGACCGATCCGTCGGTCGAGGCGTTGTCGACGACGACGAGCCGGTGCACCTCCCCCCGGTCCAGCACCCGGTGGAGGCCGAACACGAGCTGACCGATCAACGCCAGCGCGTTGTGGTTGGCGACCACGAGCGTCAATCGCGAGCCGTCACCTGGGGTCTGCGGCCACGGCACGCGGACCTGTTGCTCCTGCCGGTCCTCCCGCCGACGCTGCGCTCCGACCACGACCGCCGCCCCGCGGGCCCGGGCGCGGCGGTAGACCCGGGTGGGTGTCGGCAGGCGCATGCCCGAAAGCCTCGCATCTCCCCGCCGACAGGTGACGGTTTGACTACTGTCCAGTGGGTGATGCGTACCGGCTGGCACGGTGTTGGACTCGAGGTCGACGGACCGGACGAAATGCTCGCCGAGGTCGCCCGTCACCTCCCGCCGTTTTACGACGACCAGCAGCCGTTGGTCGCGGCCGTACGCCTGTTCACCGAAGACGGCGGCTACGCGCTAGAGGTCGAGGGTGAGCGGCCGTCGCGGTTCGTTCCGAACTACCCGACGCTTCTGGACGTGGCCAACCTGCTCGAGTTGGCCGTCGTCGAGCGGTTGCCGGACCTCGTCGCGGTGCATGCGGGGGCGGTCGCGCTCGATGGGAGGGCGCTGCTGCTGCCTGGCCGCACCCAGACCGGCAAAACCCGGCTGGTCACGGCGTTGCTGGAACAGGGCGCGACCTACCTCAGTGACGAGTTCGCTCTTCTCGACGAGGACGGACGGGTCCACCCCTACCCCCGGCTGCTAGCCCTGCGCGAAGACGAGCGTGTACACAGGCTGGTCGCCACGACGTTCGGGGCCGAGCCTGCCGCTGGGAGCTACTCGGTCGGCGCGGTGGCGCTGCTGACCTACGACGCGGAGGTGGCCGGGCTGGCTGCCGACGAGCTGAGCGCGAGCGGCGTCTGGTTGCAGCTCATGGAGCACTGCATCAGTGTCCACCGGCGACCCGAGGCGAGCTTCGCGGCGCTGACCTCGGTCGCGGCGGGCGCCGGTGGGCTGCACGGCCGTCGCGGCGAGGCCGCATCGACCTGGCCCAGCTTCACGGGACTTCTCAGGAGCAGATCATGAAGCAGGCTTTCCGTCGCGGCGCTCCAGTCGCGATACAGCAGATCAAGGGGCGTTTTGCCCCTACCCGCGTGCCATCCATGACATACTCCTACACAGTCAGTCGTCACTCTTGGCCCTGTGGGTCCACGACATAGGTGGGAAAGCACATGTCGCCGATCCCGATTCGTCCCGGATCGCTCTTGCACAGCACGCTCGGTAACGAAGTCGTGGTCTACCACCCCGACACCAGCGAGGCCCACACCCTCAGGGGCGACGTCGGTCGCGTCTGGCTCGCCTGCGACCGGGGCATGGCCGTCGACGACCTGGCTCTCGAGCTTGGCCTGACGGTCGATGCGGTTACTGAGCACGTTACCAAGCTCATCGAGATCCGGCTGCTCGACGACGCCCGCGGTCCCTCGCGCCGGACGTTCGTCCGCGGTGGAGCTGTGGTCGGGGGCGCCTTGGTTTCTTCCGTGCTGCTACCGGAGGCTGCTGCCCACGCCAGTTCCCCTGGCAGAAAGGACGACACTGCCAACGGCAGCTTCTTGCTTCCTGCTAATTCCCATGCGATCACCGTCACGCTCAAGGGAGCGGCTGGTGGATCTTCAAACGCAACCATTGCGAATGCCAGTGCAAGTGTGCTGAGCATCGCGGGCGGTAGCGGAGCGATAGTTACCTGGAATCCGGCTGACACCTCAGCCATTGCACAGACAGCGGTCAGCTACACGATCGGTGCATTGGGCGGTCCGGGATCGACGTCCACTGGAGGTGGAACCGGTGGCCTCGGAGCAGCCAATGGCGGAAACGGCAGAACTGTAAGGAAAAATGTGACCGTCTCGGCTGGAAGCGGCGGGGGTGGCGGCTCGTCCAGCGTGACGGTTGGCTCGGCGACAGTCACAGCCGGCGGCGGTGGTGGCGGTGGCGTTACAGGCGATGGCGCTGGCGGTAATAATGGCGCCGGTGGGACTGGCGGGCTCGGAGGGGGCGGATCCCTTGGAGCGGGCACCAACGGGTTGGCCGGAACCACCAATAAGGTCAATGTCGGGACGGCCGGCACGGCAGGAATCGCTGGACCCGCCCTGTCGGCGACGAGTGCAGGTCAGACCGGGACCGGCGATACGACACAGGTAAGCGACGGCACGGGCGGCGGCGGCGGCGCCGGCGGCGCAACAGCCGGTGGCAACGGCAATGGCGCCGGTGGCGGCGGTGGCGGCGGTGGCGGTTGCCTGCTGACCGGCAACGCGACGTCCACCGCTGGAAATGCGGGCGCCGGCTCGATTTCAATCACCTATACGTTTTAACTCGCTGGTCGCAGTTGGCCGGCCGACGACTCAACACCGCTCTGGTGTCTTTGCGTCGCGGCGTCGCCCCGGCCAGGATTCTCGCCACCTATCCAGCCGGACGGTCGGTCCTGACAACTTCGTTAGCACCGATCACGCAGTCGTTCCGGATGAAGACGGGCCCGAGAACCTTCGCCCCTGCTCCGATCATGA
Source organism: Mycobacteriales bacterium (assembly GCA_038230355.1). GTDB lineage: Bacteria > Actinomycetota > Actinomycetes > Mycobacteriales > SCTD01 > RYN-111. The sequence goes on from JBBRNK010000030.1 coordinate 21,232, forward strand.
CGTTGTCCCCGATCGTCGCCATGCCATCGGGCCGATCCGGTCCGCCAGAGAAGCGCTTCCCGATCGTCACCTGGTGGAAGATCGTGCAGTTCTTGCCGATCACAGCTTCGGCGCCGATCACGACGCCCTGACAGTGGCGTAGCCGCAACCCCGGTCCGATCACCGCCCGCGGGTCGATGTCGACCTGGAACAGCAGCTGGCTGATCCTGCAGAGCACGAACGCCACCGGCTTCAACTGGTGGAAGTAGGCCAGCCGCGACAAGCGGTACAGCAGCGCCGCTTGCACGCTGCGCGCCACTAGCACTGCGCCGACGACCTCGAAGGACCGGGCCCGCCGCTCCAGGTGAGCCTTCACGTCCGCTCGCAAATCTTCCCGCAACGCCGTCATCAGATGAGGCTATCCCGCCACGGACGTGTCGAACGACCACTACTGTCAGGCGCGTGCCGAGTCACCCCTCCGGGCCCGCACTCCTAGTCCCGAGTGCCTTTCACCCACATCAGGGCGGGGTCGAGGAGCTAACTCTGCGCCTTGCCCAAGAACTCGCCAGCACCGGCCCCGCACCGCTCGTCCTGACCAACCGTTGGCCGCGCGACCTCCCGACCACCGACAACGTCGAGGGCATCGAGGTGTTCAGGCACGCGATGCGCCCCGGCCCTGGTAGGGGACTCCGTGGCAGGGTGCTGGTGCAGGAGTCACGAGTGCGCGAGGAGTGGCTCCTTCGGGCGCTGCGGCGTCGCCGGGTCTCGCTTGTCCACGTGCAGTGCGTAAGCAACCAGGCTTACCTGGCCCACCGACTCGCCCGGCGCCTCGGTGTCCCGCTCGTCGTGACGCTGCAAGGCGAGCTCACCATGGACGCCACCGGCATTTACCAGACCCCCGCGATGATGCGGGCGTGGCACGCCCTGCTCGACGCCGCCGACGCCGTGTCCGGCTGCAGCCAGTACGTCGTGGACGAGGCGCGCGCTGCTCACCCGAGCCTGCGGTCCGACGCCGTCGCGATCGCGAACGGCGTGCACACCTCCGCCAGCATCGAGCCTCAGACCGCCGAGCCGTACCTGTTCGCGGTCGGCCGGCACGTGCCGCAGAAGGGCTTTGACGTGCTGCTGCAGGCGCTCGCCCGGAGCCGCCGGCCGCACCGGCTCGTCCTCGGTGGCGACGGCGAGATGCGCCCCGAGCTCGAGCGGCTCGCTCGCGACCTCGGGCTCGGTGACCGGATGCAGTTCTTGGGCGCTCTGCCACACGAGGAGGTGCTCGCCTGGTGCGCCGGCGCGCAAGCGTTCGTCCTGCCCAGCCGGCACGAGCCGCAGGGCATCGTCGTGCTCGAGGCCATGTCGGTCGGCACCCTCGTCCTCGCCGCCGACGTAGGTGGAGTCGCGGAGATGGTGCGTCCTGGCGACACGGGTTTCCTGTTCACCGGCGGCGACCCGGCCAGCCTCGCTGACTTGCTCGACGAGACCGTCGGCCGCGAGTACCCCGACGTCATCGCCCGCGCCCGGCGCAGCGCAGACGCTCACTCTTGGGCGGCAGTTACCGCCCGCTACCAGGACCTCTACCGTCAGGCTCACAACGCTTACGCCGGGAGTGCTCAGCCGCGGTAGTGCTCTGCAAGCGCAGCGACATGCCGGTCGAGGTCGAAATGCTCGCGCTGCTCCAGTTGCAGCTCGCGCCCTGCCTTCTCCCGGACGGCTGGGGCAAGCAGGGCGTTCAGCGCCGCTGCAGCCGCGGCCACATCGCCGGGCGCAAACAGCAACTGAGGCTGGCTGGCGAGGGTTTCCCGATGCCCTCCCCCCGCAGCGGCGACGACCGGCAGGCCGCGCGCCATCGCCTCCAGCACTGTGAGCCCCAGCGGCTCTGCAGGGGCGGGGGCGAGCAGCAGCGCTGCATCAGCGTAGAGCGCGTTCATGTCGCGAACTTGCCCGCGGAAGGTCACCGACGCCCCGTCCGGAGCACCAGCGCATTGTTGCTCCAGCTCGGGGCGCTCGCTGCCCTGTCCCGCCACCACAAGATGCCACCCAGCCTTGGGCAGGTCGCTGGCGAACCACGCCGCAAGACCAAGACCGGTGGCCTTCTCCCGCTCGAGCCGGTGCGCCATGACCACCGTGGTCGAGGCCTCCGGCGTCACCCGTTCCTGATGCGCCACCCCGTTGTGCAGCACGGGAAGCCGCCCGTCGCTGACGGCCTGCGAGACGTACGCGCTGATGGCGAGCTCTGCCGACAGCCGCCGCTCGATGAACGGCCGCAGGACCCCACCGACGCGCGACTGCCCCCGGGGGGTCGCCAGGTGCCGCGTCGCGAGGACCCGGCCGCCGTGCCGACGAGCTGTCGCCGATAGCGCGAGTTCGCCGTAGGTCAGGTGCGCGTGCGCGACCTCGACTCCGCGAAGCGCCGACGCGCTGCGTAGCGCCCGCGCAACGGTTCCCCCGGTGCGCCACCTCACGGCTGGTCCAAGGCGCTCGCGAACGGGAGTGCCGGCGATCACCGTGACATCCCAGCCGAGTGCGGCTTGGGCAGTGGCGACGTCGACGACGTACCTCTCGGTGCCGGCGAAGGCCTCGGTGACGACAGCGTGGACCACCCGCATCAGCGAGCCCGCGCGACGCGTCGCGGCCCTGTCAGGTACAGCCGCGCGCGGGCAAGTGACTCCCGACGGTCGCGACCGCGGATCAGCGCGCGCAGCAACGCCGAGGTGATGATCGCTGCGCGGAAGACCTGCCACCCGCCCCGGCCGTACCACTTGCGGATGTAGGTCTCGGTGCCTGCGTGGAACAGCGCGGTACGCCGAGTCTCGTCACTGCTAGTCGCGCCACCGACGTGGACTGCGGTCACGTCCTCGCAGAGCGCGAGTTGCCAGCCGGCAAGGTGCGCACGGCGCTGCCAGTCGGTCTCCTCCGCGTAGAGGAAGAAACGCTCGTCAAAACCGCCGACCTGGTCCAGCGCGGTCCGGGACAGCAGCAACACGGCACCGACGAGGAAGCCGTCCCGAGAAGGCCCCCCGTCGCCGCCGAGCAGCGCCTGCCGCCACGCCCGCGCGGGGGAGGGGAACGGCCAACGCACCCTCTGCGGCGTCCCGTCCGGCCCGGCCAGCAGCGGGGACACGGCAGCCACCCGGGCTCCTCGCGAAAGTGCCAAGGAGGCAATCACCTCCGGCGTCGCGAGGGCATCCGGGTTGACCACCAGCACGTCGGCGTCAGGCTGCACGTGTCGGACTCCGAGGTTCACTCCTGCGGCGAATCCGAGGTTGCCTCCCGGGTCGACATAGTTCGCGCCGCAGTCCCGGCTCAGGGCGGCAACCCCGGCGTCCTGGGAATTGTCGACGACTGTGACGGGCAGCTGGCCGATGAGCGCCTGCAGGCACGCCGCGAGGTGCTCATCGCAGCCGTACGCCACGACCACGGCCTCTAGCGGCGGGCTAGGCGACGTCACGCTGGCGGTCGAAGGCGGGGTTCAGCGCCATCCCGACGAGCAGCCAGCCGATAACGGGCACGCCCCGCACGAAGTAGACGTCGACGAGCCCATGCGTGAAGGCCGCGACCTGGATGGCGATTGCTGGGCCGGCCCACGGGTTGCTGCCGAGGCGTTTGAGCATCAGCCCTGCCGTGCCGCCGAGGAAGAACAAGAAAGTCGCGAGTTCAGGGAGACCGCCTTCGCCGGCCACGCGGATCAGAACGTTGTGCGGGTCGATCGTGCGGGTCGGCCCGTAGCCGGTGTCGTAGTTCCCGGTGCCGACACCGAGTAGGGGGTGGGCTTCAACGAGCCGCAGGCCGTCCTGGCGGTAGGCCTTGCGGATCGTCAGGTTGTACGCCGTCGAGCGCTCCACCTCCGTCTGCCCGGCCACACCCGGCGTTCCTTGGGGCGGGGCCTGGTCGCCGGCTTGGGAGAAGGCGGCGGCAACCTTCGCCTGCAGGGAGACCGGGACGGTGTTGTAACCCACGAGCACGACCAGCGTGAGCACGGTGGTCGCAGCAACCGTGCGGCGCCAGCTGCCCAAGCCGCGCAAGGCCAGCAAGGCGATGGCGCCGAAGACCGCTGCGACCATCGCACCGCGGCTGGCGGCGTACAACAGTCCGACGACATAGAGCGGCAGCGGGATCAGGTAGTGCGGGCGGCCTTTCGACAGGATGATCGTCAGCAGAATGGCAAGGGCGAGGTACTGCCCGGCGGCGTTCTTGTTGCCAGCGAAGGCTGTGCCGAGCTGCCCGGTCCACAGGATCGCGAGGAACCCAGCAGACACCAGGAAGCCGTAGAGCGCCCAGGGCGCGGTCCGTCGGTTGACGGCCACGGCGCCGAGCAGAATGGGGAAGACCGTGATTTCGATGGCCGTCATGGTCTTGAAGGCCGTGTGACCCGAGGGGTGCGCGGCGAGAACGACGAGCAGCCAGGCGAGGTAGGGCGTGGCGAACAGCAGGACGGGCCTGACGATCGTGAGCCGCTTTCGCCAGGTCTCATCGAGCAGCAGCAGCGGGATCAGACCGGCCAGGGCGAGGGCGAAGATGGTGTCGGTGGGCGACACGACAACCGCGCCGCCTTCGGAACCGAGGACGGAACGCAGGATTGGCAGCAGAGCGACGCCGGTGGCAACGGCGACCGCGGGGCGCAAGAGCAGCAGGAGTGCCAGCGGCAGTAAGGGGAGTAGCAACGCCGCCCGAAGGCTGTGTACCGAGACGTAGCCGATCGCGGCGGCAAGAGTCGCGAGGAGGGCGAGGGGCTGGGCGTCCCGTACCCGCTCGCGCACCTCGACCTGGGTCATGGTCGGCTACGCCGTGGCGTTGTCGGTGTGGCGGGCACCGTGAGCGGGCGGCCCTGCTCGTCGATCTCGGGCAGCCGGGCCTGCTTGGTGTACAGCTCGAGGCTGTCACAGCCCTTGTTCTTGTACCGGTAGGCGTAGGCGTAGGCGCTGTCCTCACGCTGGATGACGGCGTTCGGCACGACGCCGACCAGGTTGCCGTTGACCTTGAGAACGGCGTCCTTGGACCGACGGAGCCGGTCGCGCGTGGTGTCGCCGACCTTGGCGACGAGTACGACGGCTTCGACGAAAACCGCGAGGACGAGCGCGTCAGCGACGGGCAGCACAGGCGGGGCGTCGACAACCACGATGTCGTAGAGCTTGTCGGCCTCGTACAGCAGGTCACTCATCACTGAGGAGCCGAGCAGTTCACTGGGGTTGGGGGGGATCGGCCCGCTGGTGATGACATCGACGCCTGTGCCGCGGAACGGCTGCCTCACGGTCTGCAGGGTCGCCTGATGGGTCAGGATGTTCGTGAGCCCCACGTCCGTGGCGATCTCGAGGTAGGCACCGACGGTGGGGCGACGGAGGTCAGCGTCGATGAGCAGCACGTTGAAGCCTGTCCGAGCGCAGGCCAAGGCTAGGTTGGCCGCAAGGGTGGTTTTGCCTTCCCCGGACGTCGAGCTGGTGATCAGGATTGACCGGGGCATCCCCGAGGCCGAGGTGAAGGTGAGGTTGGTCCGGACCTTGCGGTAAGCCTCGGCCCGCGCCGACATGGGGTGAGTCTCGACCGGAATACGGGAGTCCAGGTCCTCTCTGGGCACAACGCCCAGCACGGAGACGCCCGCGGCCCGCTCGACCTCGTCGGAGTCGCGCAGCCGCCGGTCGAGCGACTCCCGCACGAAGGCCGACCCCAGCCCAAGCACGAGCCCGACGATGAGGCCGATGAGGCCGTTGCGTATCGGCTTGGGCGACGAGGGCTTGGACGGGACCCCGGCGGCGCTGATGGCGGCGATGTCACTCTGCGCATTCGCAGGCGTCCCCTCCAGGTTGGCAATGACTCTGGGCAGGATTCTCGTGTAGGCGTTGGCGACGGCGGCGGCTCGCGCGGGGTTGCGGTCGGTAACCGTAATGTCGAGGAACGGGTCCTTCCCGCTTGCCGTAGCGACGACGGCTGGTCCGCCGGGTCCGCCTACGCCAGGTGCCCTGGCAGCCACGACGAGCGCGGCGTTCACGGCGGGGGAGGTCGTGGCGATCTGGGAGTAGGCAACCGCGCGACGCGTGGCTAACTCGCGACGTGTCGTTTCGTCCAACGCCGCGACCGACGACACGCCGCTCACGATCAGCCGCGTGCCCGTCTGGTACATCTTGGTCTGCTGGGTCGTCGCGACCGCTGCTCCGGCTAGGCAACTCAGCGTGACGAGAACGATGATGAGCCACCGACGTCGCAAGATGTGCAGGACGTCGATCAACTCCACGG
>JBBRNK010000031.1:0-23468 GCA_038230355.1 Mycobacteriales bacterium
CCGAGCAGAACCTGTGGCACGAGGCCTCCCTGGAGGCACCGGACCTGCGCTGACCTCGGCGCACGAGGGGCCATAGCTCAGCTGGTAGAGCAGCGCCTTTGCAAGGCGAAGGTCAGGGGTTCGAATCCCCTTGGCTCCACCCTCCGCTCACCGGCGCCGGACGAGGCTCCACCACCGTTACGGACGAGTGGCGCCTCCTGCATTCGGCGTAACCCGGGCAGTCTCGGCGGCGGCGAGAAAGGGGTTGATCGGCCCTCTCCCTTTGCGCAGGTCCTGCCGAGACCTAGACAGGACGGCACCGAGCCCTCCGCGGCGTCACAGGTGGTGTCGGCAGACAAGGGGAGCGCGTACGTGCGGATCCGCCGGGAGGCACGCTGGGCGCGGTCGCTGACCTGCGCCAGGCCCGTCCGCGCCCTGGCGGCCCTCTCGCTCACCCTCGGGGTCTGCTCCACCGGCTTCGTGGCGCTCGCTGTGCCCGCGCACGCGACCGCCCCCGCGCCAAGCCTTGATGCACCGCTGCCCCCACGTGTCGGCAACGACCGTGGTCCGACGGTGACGTTCAGCGGTCCGGCCACGACGTACGAGTGCTCTTTTGAACTCGCGAGCGCCGCACCGGCGTACACACCGTGCTCGAGCCCGTGGACGCCGCCCGCTGCGACGGTCGACGGCAGCTACACGCTGGCGGTCCGCGAGGTCACCCCGACGGGTGACGCCGACCCGGCGCTGCTCAGCTACACCCTCGACACGGTCGCGCAGGTCACCGTGTCGCCCCCTCCCAGCCCCGGCCGGGACCGCACCCCGACCTGGACGGTCTCGGTCGAGCCCGGCGGTTCGGCGGCCTGCACCTTCGACGGTCTCGGCGTCGGTGACTGCACCACCGGCTTCACCCCGCCGGCACCGCTCACCGAGGGCCCTCACGTCCTGGATGTGGTCGCGACCGACGCCATCGGCAACACCGGGCAGGTGAGCTCCACCTATCTCCTCGACACGGTCGCACCGGGCACCCCGGTCATCGCCGGCTCCTCCGGGACGGACCGGACCACCAGTGTCGGCTGGACCTGGGACAACCCCGACGGCGACCTGGCGACGTGCACGCTGAGCGGCCCGGCCGGCCCCGGTACGGCGGTCCCGTGCTCGACCCCGACCGGCTTCACGCAGACCGTCACCTCCGACGGGACCTATCAGCTGGGGCTGGTCCTCACGGATGCGGCCGGCAACGTCAGCGCACCGGCGGCCAGCAGCCCGACGTACACGCTGGACACGACGCCACCGCCGGTGCCGACCTTCGCCAGCAGCCCCGCGAGCCCGTCAACGGACCCGACACCGACGTGGGGGTTCACGGCCACCGGGTCCACCACGACCTGCCAGGTGGTGGGGACGGGGCACGGTGCGCAGCCGCCGTTCCCCTGCTCCGGCGGTACGGCGACGCCGACGCTTGCCGGCGACGACAGCTGGACGCTGACGGTCACGACCTCCGACCCCTACGGCAACACCAGCTCGGCGGACAGCGCCCCGTACCTGCTCGACACGACCGGGCCGGCCGCGCCGGTCGTCACCGGCCCGACCGGGCTGGGGAACAATGCGACCCCGCACGTCACCTGGACCGGGGAGTCCCCGAGCACCGCCCTGTGCCGGCTGGTACCGCTGTCCGCCGGCAGCCCCGGCGGTTGGACGGACTGCACGGCAGGTTTCTTCGACCCGTCCCTGGGGGCGGACGGTGACTACCGCGTGCAGGCGCAGCTCACCGACCCGGTCGGCAACCTCGGCGCCATCGGGGCGAGCGGCGTCTACAGCTACGACGGCACGGCCCCGTCCCGGCCGGTCGTGACCGGCCCGGCGGTGACCTCGAACGACCCGATGCCGACCTTCACCTTCGCCGTCGAGGCCGGTGGGACGGCCCGCTGCCAGGTCTACGCGGGCGGCGCTGCTCCCATGACGCCGACCTTCGTGGACTGCACGCCGGGCTCGTTCACCCCGTCCCTGCCCGCGGACGGTGCCTACACCGTCGAGGTCGTCACGACCGATGCCGCCGGCAACGACTCCCCGACGGGCAAGCAGGGTTACACCCTCGACACTTCCGGGCCGGCGCCCGTCGTCCTCGTCAGCCCACCGTCCCCGAGCAGTGACCGGGCCCCGTTCTGGGGTCTGACCGGCGACGGGTCGAGCACGCTGAGTTGCCGTCTGCGGCAGGGGATGAAGCTGATCGCCACCGCGACGGGCTGTGACAGCGGCTTTCGGGCCGACCTCACCGGACAGCCCGACGCGACCTACACCCTGGAGGTGACTGCTACCGACGCGGCGAGCAACAAGACGATCACCACCGCGACGTACGTGCTCGACACGACCGCCCCGACCGCCCCGGCCATCACGGGGCCGGCCAGCCCGGGGAACGCCTCCTCGGTGACCTGGACCTTCCCCGTGCAGTCGCAGACCACCGCCCAGTGCCGGCTCGCGCAGGGCCTGTCGACCGGCCCGTGGAGCGACTGCTCGACCGGCCGGTACACCGCCAGCGACCTGTCCGACGGGACCTGGACCGTCGACGTGCTGGTCACCGACCTCGCCGGCAACGCTGCCCCGCTCGCGAGCAGCGCGGCGTACACGAGCGACCGGACGGCTCCGGCAGCGCCGGTGGTCACCGGACCCTCCGGCCCCGGCAGGAACCCCACCCCGACCTGGACGTTCACCGGCGAGGCGGGCACGACCGCGACCTGCCGGCTGGACCGCGCCGGTGCGGTCGGCAGCACCGTCCCCTGTACCGGTGGCACGTTCACGCCCACGCTGAGTGGCGACACGACGTACGTCGTGGTGGTGCAGCTGCTCGACCCGGCCGGCAACCTGAGCGCCCCGACGACGACCTCGGCGTACGCGTTGGACACCGTCGCGCCGCCTACCCCAGCCGTCACCGGTCCGTCCGGCACCGGTAACACGAGCACGCTCACCTGGACCTGGCCCAGCGAGTCCGGTGCCACCAGCACCTGCCAGCTGGTGCGGGCCGGGGTTGCCGGTGCGCCCTCGGCGTGCACAAGTGGGCAGCCGGTGACGCTGTCCGGCGACGCGACGTACAGCCTGCAGGTGACGGTGACGGACGCGGCCGGGAACGCGAGCCCGACCGGCTCCAGTGCGGTGTACTCCCGCGACGGCACGCCGCCTGCCGCCCCCGTGGTGCTCAGCCCGCCGAGTCCGTCGAGCACGCCGATGCCAACCTTCACCTTCACTGCTGAAGCGGGGGTGGCGACGGCCTGCCGCGTCACCCACAACGGCGCTCTCGTGCAGGACTGGACGCCCGGCTGCACCAGCCCGCGCGTCGTCGACCTCACCGGCGCCCCTGACGGCGGCTACCTGCTGGAGGCCCGGGCCACCGACGCGGCCGGCAACACCGGCGCTGTCGGAGCCTCCCTGCCGTACGTCCTGGACACCGTCTCGCCGGACGCCCCGGTCGTCACGCTCGCGCCGGGCCCGTCCCAGAACAGCAGGCCGACGGTGACGTGGACCGGTGAGGCCGGAGCGGTGGCGACCTGCCGCCTGGTCTTCAACGGGACCGCCCGCGCGGCGTCGACCACCTGCACGAGCCCCTGGCAGCCCACGCTCGACGCCGACGGCCAGTGGTCGGTGCGGGTGCGCCTGAGTGACGCCGCCGGGAACCGGAGCCCGTTCGGCAACAGCGGCAGCTACGTCCTTGACACCACGCCGCCGGTTGCGCCGGTCGTGACGCCTCCGGCCAGCCCGGGGCGCAACCCGAGCCCGTCGTGGTCGGCCGTCGTCGAGCCGGGGACGACGACCGAGTGCCGCACCTCCGGTGCGGGCTCGGTGCTCACCGACTGGACCCGCTGCGCGCTGCCTTACACGACGGACCTGTCCGGGGTCCCGGACGGCAGCTACTCCCTGGCGGTCCGGGCCACCGACGCGGTGGGACTGGTCAGCCCGGTCGGGTCGGCGAGCTACCTGATGGACCGGACCGCGCCCGCCGCACCCGTCTTCGTCAACCCGCCCTCGTCGCCCGCCCGCGGCCGCGCCCTGACGTTCACGTTCACCGCCGAGGCCGGCGCGACGTCGACCTGCCGGCTGACCAGCGGCCTGACCGTCGTGAGCCCGGACACCACCTGCACCAGCCCGCTTGCTGTGAGCCTGGCCGGCCTGCCCGACGGCAGCTACACGCTGTCGGCCCGCGCCACCGACGCCGCCGGTAACACCGGGGCCGCCCAGACCAGCGTCTACGTCCTTGACACGACCGCCCCGGCCGCTCCCGTGCTCACGACCGGACCGGCGGCGACCGGACCGGACCGCACCCCGACGTGGGCCTTCACGGTGGCCGCCGGTACGACGGTGACCTGCCGGCTGTCGGGCGCCACCGCCGGGACCGTCAGGACCGACACCTCCTGCAGCAGTCCCTTCACCGGAGACCTCAACGCGCGTCCCGACGACACCTACACGTTGACCGCGATAGCCACGGACGCGGCCGGCAACGTGAGCGCCCCGCTCAGCACCGCCTACATCCTGGACGCCACGGCCCCCACCACCGCCGCCGTCGTCGGGCCGGTCTCGCCCGGGTCGAGCACCACGCCGACCTGGCAGGTCACTTCGACCGAGGGCACCATCGAGTGCCGACTGGTCAAGGGCGCGAACACACTGGTACGCGACTGGGCAGTCTGCGGACCGAGCTTCACCGCGCAGCTCACCGGTGACGGGACCTACACGCTGTCCGCGCGGGTCCTCGACGTCGCCGGCAACGTGTCGGCCGTCGTCGCCAGCCGCTACGTCCTCGACACGACACCGCCCACGGTCGCGGCCCTGACGACGCCCGCGTCGCCGTCGACCGACCGGTCCCCGACGTGGACGGTCGCCTCGACAGACCCGGGGGTGACAGCGGTCTGCGAGGTCGTCGGCCCGACCGGTGCGGTCTTCCAGGCGTTCGCCCCGTGCGCGGTGAGCGCGGCCGGCTCGCCGTTCGGCCTCGACCTGCGCGCCGCCCCCGACGGGCCGTGGACGCTCCTCGTCCGGCTGACGGACGCGGCCGGCAACACCGGCAACGAGGCCAGCGGCAGCTACCTGCTCGACACGACCGCCCCCAGCGCCGCCCTGATCAGCATCGCGCCAACCTCGCCCGACGCCAGCCCCACGCCGGCGTGGCAGGTCGTCGGCGACAGTGACAGCGTCCTCGAATGCCGCCTGACCGGCCCGAGCCTGACCTCACAGAGCTTCGCCCCCTGCACCCCGACGCCGGGTGTGCCGGGCGCGGGCTCATTCGCGGCCGACCTGACCACCCGCCCGGACGGCACCTACGTCCTGTCGGTCCGCAGTCGAGACGCCGCCGGCAACGTCGGCTCGGAGACCACCGGCTCCTACCTTTTGGACCGGGTCCCGCCCTCGACGCCCCAGCCGCCGGTGACGCCGGTCACGCTGTCGTCCCAGCCCGTCGTCACGTGGGGGTTCACCGTCGACCAGGGGGCCACCGCGCTGTGCACGCTGCGCTCCGCCACACTGGCGGTCCAGCCCGAGCAGGTCTGCACCTCACCGTGGACCACCGACCTCACCAACGCGCCCGACGGGTCGTACACGCTCTCGCTTCGGGCGGTCGATGAAGCCGGCAACAGCTCCGGCTCGGTCGGCACCCGCTACGACCTGGACCGCACCGCACCGCTGCCCCCGTCGATCACCCACAACCCCGGAACCCCGGGTCCGGACCCGTTGCCGTACTGGGTGCTGAACCCCAGCGAGCCGGGCGGCCACCTCGAGTGCGAGCTGGTCGGTACCGACCGCACGCCGGTCTGGGCCAGCTGCACCGACCGGGTCGCCTACGACCTGGCTCCGGCGACCGCCGGCACCTACCAGCTGCAGGTGCGAGAGTACGACGGCGCCGACAACGTCTCGCCGGTCGTGACGTCCGAGGACTACGTGTTCGACCTGACGGCACCGCCGACGCCCAAGGTCGTTTCCCCGGACATCTCCCCGAGCAACGACTCCGCCCCGGTCTTCCACATCGAGCGCAAGGCCGGCGACACCGACACGCGCACGCTTCAGTGCACGGTCACGCGCAAGGACGGCCTCAGTGCCACCGCGGCACCGTGCGACTTTGGCGACAACCTCGTCGAGCTCCTGGGTGTAGCCCCCGACTCCGAGTTCGACGTCATCTTGACCGTCGCCGGCGTCGACCTGCTGGGCAACGTCAGCGGCAAGGAGTCGGCGGTCTACCACTTCGACAACCGGCCGCCGCCGCCGCCGGTGATCCGCGCCCTCGACGTGACCGCCGGCCTGTCGCCGAAGGTGTCGTGGAGCTTCGCCGGTTCCGACGACACCGTCGGCTTCACCTGCACCCTCAGCAGGGTGGGGTCGGTGCCGCTGCCCACCAACGGCTGCGCCTCTCCGCAGGACCTCACCCTGACGACACCAGGCGAGTGGACGCTGTCGGTCACCGCCCGCGACCAGAGCGGCAACGTCTCACTCCCGGCGACCTCGGCCTACCGCTACCTGCCGCCCGTACCCGTCGTCACGGCGGTGAAGGCGCCGGTCTCCGGAGCGGACAGCACCCCCACCTGGACCTTCACCGTCCCGCGTGGCTACACCGCCTCCTGCCTTGTCTCCGACGCGAGCGGTACGACGGTCGCGCACGGCGACTGCACCCGGGGGACCTTCACGCCCTCCCTGGTGGGCCTGGCGGCGGGTACCTTCACGATGTCGGTCCAGCTGACCGATGCCTTCGCGAACAGTGGCAGGTACGGCAGCCGCTCGGTGTACCGCTACACCCCGAAGGCGGTCCTCGACGGCCACCTCGGTCAGCCAGGCCCCACCGCCGGTCCGGGGCAGGTCCCCACGCCGCCCGATGGCCAGGGGCCACCGACGCACCCGACCGTCACCCCTGGCGGGCCGGTCGCCCAACGACCGTCCGACGAGGGCACCCCCTCGACGGTCGTGGTCGTCTCCGGACCACCGTCAGCGCCACCGTCCGAACCACCGGTCGGACCGCACCGGGCCCCGACCAAGACCGTGGGGGCGCTGCCCGACGCGGTCGGGGCGCTCCCCGACCTGGGCGGATTCCTGCCCACCCACGTGCCCAAGGCCATCGCGGACACGGTGGTCGCGGCCATCAGCAAGCCGACCATCCCACTGCTCCTGCTCGTTGTCGTGGTTGGCTTCCTGCTGTTGCAGAACCAGATCGACCGCCGTGACCCGAAGCTGGCGTCCGCACCGGTCGGAGCCGAGCCCGAGCTCGACTTCGGTCCGGTGCGGGGCCGGCCCGGTCATCCGCTTGAAGGGGGTGCCCTCGCATGAGCCGTACTGCCGCCGTGCCCGCCGACGCCGTCCCGGTCGCCGAGCGGTTCCGGATCATGCAGTACCTGCGGCTCGCGGCGGTCGTCCTGGTGCTCGCCGTCTACGCCCTCGCGCCGCAGACGCTGCTCCCCGACCACGGCATGATGGTGACCTGGACCTTGGGCTACCTGGCAGTGACCGCGGCCGTGGAGGTTCTCGCGCGGCTGCTGCCCAAGCGCACGCTGCTGCTCTTGAGCGGCATGCTCATGGTCGACGGGATCTGGCTCGCGTGGGCCTGTTACCTCACCGGTGGGACGACCAGCCCGCTGCGCTACCTGATGCTCATCCACCTCGGCGCGGTCTGCCTGATCGCGTCGTACCGGACCGGCATCAAGCTCGCGGTCTGGCACTCGCTGCTGCTGTTCACCATTCGCAACGCCATCGCCGGCAAGGTCCTGGTCGAGACCGCCCCGCCCCGGCTGGTCGGCTACGCCATGCCCGACCAGCAGCTCGCGATCTTTATCGTGGTGCTCTGGCTGGTCGCGGTCTCGACGTCCACCCTGTCGGCGATCAACGAGCGGGAGCTACGTCGTCGCCGCGGAGACCTCGAGGCCCTCACCGAGCTGGCCGAGCAGATCGAGCGCACTGACGACCCGTCCTCGGTCGCCCGCACCCTGCTCGACGCGGCCGTGTCGACCTTCGACTTCCCCCGCGGCGTCGTGCTGGCCAGCTCCGAGGGCAGCCTTCCACTGCTCGCGTCGTTCGGGCTCAGCGAACAGACCGCCCGCCGTCCTGGCCGACCTGGCGCGAGTGTCGTCATCGCCGAGGCCCAGCTCTCAAAGGGCACCCTGCTCGTGCGCGGGCTCGACACCGAGGCTGACCCGTGGCTGGCCAGCCTGCTCCCGGGCGCAAGCAACCTGGTGGTCGTCCCGCTGTTCGCCGAGGGCCGGCCACTCGGAGCGCTGGTCGTCGAGCACATCGGGGGGAGCCGCATCGAGCGCCGGGTCGTCTCGGGCCTGGAGCGTTCGGCGTCCTACGCGGCTCTTGCCCTGCGCAACGCCTGGCTGCTCGAGCAGGTCCAGCGCCTGGCCGCCACTGACGGCCTGACCAAGATCGCCAACCGGCGCACCTTCGAGGCTGCGCTCGAGCGCGAGGTGGCCCGCGCGACCCGCAGCGCTGAGCGAGTCAGCCTCGTCATGGTCGACATCGACTACTTCAAGCGCCTCAACGACACGCACGGCCACCAGGCGGGCGACGAGGTCCTACGTAACGTCGCGGCCGCGCTGTCGTGTGAGTGCCGCGACTTCGACACCGCGGCCCGGTACGGCGGGGAGGAGTTCGCCGTCATCCTCCCCGGCTGCGGACCGGAGGAGGCGTACGACATCGCCGAGCGCCTACGGGTCGCCGTGTCCCTCGCCCCCTCGGTCGTGCCGATCACCGCCAGTGCCGGCGTGTCGACCTACCCGTCCCACGCCGGTGACGCCGACAGCCTGGTGCGGGCCGCCGACGAGGCGCTCTACGCGTCCAAGCACGCCGGCCGCGACCGCACCAGCCTCGCGGTCGGGCTCGCACCGGTGGCGAACACAGACGCGCTGCTGCGCCGTGCGGTCTCTCTGCGTGTCGGCCGCGGCACCTCCGAGGACGGGCAGGATCCCCCGGGACCGGCCGCGTCCGTCCTGTCGGGGGAGGACCGTCGTACCCCTGCTGCGTGGTCGGCTGACTAGAGTTGTGTGCGTCTGCTTCCCCCGACCCGATGGGAGCCCTCGTGGCCACCGACCTGTTCGCGACCCTCTCGACCAACCACGGCGACATCCGGGTGCAGCTGTTCCCGAACCACGCCCCGAAGACGGTCAAGAACTTCGTCGGCCTGGCGGACGGCACCGGCGAGTGGACCGACCCGAAGACCGGCAAGAAGGGCGAGGGCCCCCTGTACTCCGGGACCGTGTTCCACCGCGTCATCAGCGGCTTCATGATCCAGGGCGGCGACCCGCTCGGCACCGGTACCGGCGGTCCGGGGTACCGGTTCAACGACGAGATCCACCCGGAGCTCCAGTTCTCCAAGCCCTATCTGCTTGCCATGGCCAACGCCGGCCCCGGTACCAACGGCTCGCAGTTCTTCGTCACCGTGGGCGCGACCCCCTGGCTGAACGCCAAGCACACGATCTTCGGTGAGGTCGCCGACGCCGACTCCCGCGCGGTCGTCGACGCGATCGCCGCTGTCAAGGTCGGCCGGGGGGACCGACCTGCCGAGGACGTCGTGATCTCCGCCGTCACCGTCGAACAGGTCGAGTCCTGACCGAGCAGTCCCTCGCGTCGGTCTGCTACCGGCACCCCGACCGGGAGACGTTCGTCAGCTGCTCGCGCTGCGAGCGGCTGATCTGTCCGGAGTGCATGCGGCCCGCCTCCGTCGGTTTCCAGTGCCCGTCCTGCGTCAAGGAGGGTGTTGCCTCCGTCCGTCGGCCCACCGCTGCCTACGGCGGCCGGGCCGTCTCCGCCCCGGTCGTGACGTACGCGCTGATCGGGATCAACGTCCTGTTCTTCCTGGTCACCACCGGCTCCGGGACGGGTCTGCTGTTCGGCGGCAACCCGTCCTCGATCTTCGAGAGGCTTGCGCTCGCGCCGACCACGCACGCGACCTTCACCGATGGCCAGTTCGCGGGCTTCGCCGACGGGGTGGCTCAGGGCCAGTACTACCGGCTGCTCACCTCGAACTTCCTGCACTTCGGGATCGTGCACATCGCCCTCAACATGTATTGCCTGTTCCTGCTCGGGCCGGCCCTTGAGACGGCCTTCGGGCGGCTGCGCTTCACGGCCCTCTACCTGGTCTCGGGGCTCGCCGGATCGGCGCTGTCCTACGCCCTCGGACCGTCCAACGAGCAGGCCGCCGGTGCCTCCGGAGCCGTCTTCGGGCTGTTCGCGGGGTTCTTCATCCTGCAACGCAAGCGTGGTGGGGACGTCACCCAGATCGGTACGACGATCGCCATCAACCTGGCCATCTCGTTCGCCGCGTCGAGCTACATCGACTGGCGCGGTCACGTGGGCGGCCTCATCGGTGGCGCCCTGGTCGCCGCCGCGGTCGTCTACACCCCCCCGGGCTCGCGCCGCCTCGCGGTGCAGGCTCTCGGGACCCTCGGCGTGCTCGGCCTCGTGGTCGTGATCGTCGCCTACCGCACCGCGAGCCTCACCTCTGCCTGAGTAGGGCGGCTCGTCGCCCCACGAGCTACCTCTCATGGTGCCCGGCACCCGGCGTGTCGCCATTACCCGCGGTAGATCGCGCGGGCCGAACCTATGCTCGTAGCGCCTCCAGCCCCTCCAGCACCAGGTACGGCGCAGCTCCCAGCCTTCGCCGACCCAGCACGACCACGCGGACGCCGAGGTCGATCTCCAGCAGGGGTGCCCGCCGGTCGGTGACGATCCGGAGCCGCTCGACGTCCGCCCAGGGCGCCCGCACCCGGGCCAGGCCGTCGACGACGACCAGGCCGTCCCGGTCGGCAACGAGAGTCGGCCGCAGCAGCAGGTCGCGCAGGCCGACGGCAAGCACGACGGCCGCTCCCAGCGCGAGCAGCAGCCGCCCTAACGGGTCGACCAGCGTCAGACCCGCGGTGAGGACGACGGCCGCGGCCAGCTCGAGCACCCCCACCCGCGCCGCGGGGCCGACGGCGAGCCGGTCGGGGACCGGGGATGTCACCGTGTCGCCACCATCGCCTTTCCGTCACCGGCCCGAAAGAACTATGCAGGCGACGAGGACTGGCGCCGACCGGAACAGGGTAGGAGTGGCGTTGCCATAGGAGTGGTCGGTACAGAAGATGTCCACACTGTGGAGATCTTCTGGGGAGAACTACACCGGTGTGAGTCCGACTCCTTCGCGCGCCCGGGACAGGGCTTCGAGCAGCGACGCGGCAGGGGGCCTCAGCGCCACTGGGTGGAGAGCCCGAAGCCGGCGATGATGAAGCCGAAGCCGATCAGCAGGTTGCTGTTGCCGAGGCTGCCGACGACCGGCATGTCCTGCCCGGCGAGGTAGAACGTCACCAGCCAGATGATCCCGATCAGGAACAGCACGAGCATGAGGGGCGCCAGCCAGGCCGGGCTGGGGCCTTTCTTGCGCACGCCACCCACGGGGGGCGGAGGCGTGTAGACAGCCTTCTTGCGCTTCTTGGACTCGGGCACGTCTGCCTCCTCGGTCGGCCGGGAGCGGTTAGCGTAACGGGCGAGGCCGTCAGGCACCGCGACCAACCCGGAGGCGGGTGACATGAGCACGCAAGGACGCCCGACCGGGCAGACCCAGGTGTGGCGCTGGCTGGTGCCGGTAACCGCCCTCGGCGCGGGGCTGCTGTTCGCGACGAGCGCCTCCACGGCGCACGGCACGGACCTGCGAGCCGGTCGGTTCAGCCAGCTGACGGATCTGATCAACTCGGCCTCGGGAGGGGTCTCCGCGCAGGAGAAGGACGCCGCCGCACTGCGCCGGGCGGTGGCGCAGGACGGCCAGATCGCCGCGTCGGCCTCGTCGACCGTGGCGAAGGAGAAGGCCCGCGGTGACGCGCTCGCCGGGGCGGCCGGGCTGGTGGCCGTCACCGGGCCCGGTCTGACCGTCTCGCTGAACGACGCCCCCCGACCCAAGGACGGCCGGCCACGGGCGAGCAGCAACCCGGACGACCTGGTCGTGCACCAGCAGGACGTGCAGTCGGTCCTGAACGCGCTGTGGGTGGGAGGGGCCGAGGCGGTCACGCTGATGGGCGAACGGGTCGTGTCGACCAGCGCCGTGCGGTGCGTCGGCAACACACTGCTCATCCAGGGCAGGCTCGTAGGTCCACCGTTCGTTCTCCGGGCCATCGGCGACGCCACCGCCATGCGTGCTGCACTCACCACCGAGCCGGGCGTGGCCCTGTTCCAGCGCTACGTGAGGGATTACGGCCTGCGCTACTCCGTGACCTCCGCGAGGACCCTGCACCTGCGCGGGTACGACGGACCCCTCGACCTCGCGCACGTCACGCGCACCGGACCGTGACAACAGCCGACCGGTTTCGCTGGCTGCTGCGAGGCGTCGGCCAGCTGCTCATCACGGCCGGGGTCGTCGTGCTGTTGTTCTGCGTCTACGAGCTGAAGGTCACCAACCTCTACACCGAGCAGCAGCAGAGGACCCTCGACACCCAGCTGACCCGCGAGTGGGCCGAGCCACCAGCGCCGCCCACTGCGCGCGCCCCGGCCCGCAAGCCCGGCCAGGTCCAGCTTGCCGCCTTCGACGACGGTGCCGGAATCGCCCGGATCTACCTGCCGACCCTCGGCCGCGACCAGGTGCACGTGGTCGTCGAGGGCGTCTCCCGCGAGGACCTGAAGAAGGGACCCGGCCACTACCCCGGGACGGCCGATCCAGGGGCGGTCGGCAACATGGTGGTCAGCGGCCACCGTACGACCTACGGTGCCCCCTTCAACCGCCTCGACGAGCTCCACCCCGGCGACGCGATCGTCCTCGAGTCGCGCGCGTTCTTCTACACCTACCGCGTCACCGGTACGACGGTCGTGTCACCGGACGCCCTCGGGGAGACCGACCCCGTGCCGAACCACCCGGGGGAGGTCGCCACCCAACGGCTGCTCACGCTCACGACGTGCAACCCCAAGTACTCCGCTCGCACCCGCCTGGTCGTCCGGGCCCTGCTCGAGACACCGCTCGCGAAGGGCACGGGTGTGCTGCCCCCTGCCTTGCTGGGCCGCTGATGTACTCCTGGATCTGGCGGCACCTGCCGGGGCCGCTCGCCGTGCGGCTCGGCCAGCTGCTGGTCCTGCTCGCGGCGGCTGTGGCGCTGCTGTTCCTCGTGGTGTTCCCGCGGGTCGAGCCGCTGCTGCCCTACTCGGACGTGACCGTGAAGCAGCAGCCGACAGCGTCCACGCCGACACCCTGACACCGGCGACGATCACCGATGGTCACCGCCTGTTCATGCCACACTTGGCCCGGCCGCGTTGTCGTCCGGCCGCTCTTTCCCGCTGTCTTCCCGTCGTGCTCTGAGAGGCGTGGTCGTGCCCGGCCCTTCCACCACCCGTACCCCGCGCAAGAAGCCGCCGGTCACCTATGCCGGCCAGCCGTGGCTGAGCAGCTACCCGACCGGCGTGCCCACGTCGTATGACTTCCCCACGTTCGCCCTGACCCGCCTGCTCGACGACGCGGCCGGCTCGTTCCCCGATCACGTCGCGCTGGCCTTCCTGGGCGCGAAGACCACGTACAAGGAGCTCAAGAACCAGGTCGACCAGTTCGCGGGCGCCCTCGCCGGCCTCGGGGTGACCAAGGGCGACCGGGTCGCGCTGGTGCTTCCGAACTGCCCGCAGAACGTGATCGCGTTCTTCGCGTCGCTGCGCCTGGGTGCGGTCGTCGTCGAGCACAACCCGCTCTACACCGAAGCTGAGCTCACCCACCAGCTCGCCGACTGCGGCGCCAAGGTCGTCGTCTGCCTCGACCGGGTCTACGAGACGGTCGCCAAGGCCAAGGCGAACACCGCCCTCGAGCACGTGGTCACGACCTCGCTCGTCGACTTCCTGCCCAGGCTCGACCAGCTCAAGCTGCGCCTGCCGGTGGCGAAGGCCAAGAAGGCGCGCGCCGAGATCGCCGCCGTGCTGCCCAAGGGCGCAGCCGTTAAGGACTTCGGCGCCTTGCTCAGGGGCGCCGCCGCGCAACCGCGCCAGACCGCGGTCGAGCCCGACGACCTCGCCCTGCTGCAGTACACCGGCGGTACGACGGGCCTGTCCAAGGGCGCCATGCTCAGCCACCGCAACCTCGTCTCCAACGCGTACATGAACCGGCTCTGGGACACCGAGGCGAAGGCCGGCAAGGAGGTCACCCTCGCGGTGCTCCCGCTGTTCCACGCCTACGGCCTGACCGTCGCGATGACCAACACGATCCTGCTCGGCGGCACCCTCGTGCTGCTCCCGCGCTTCGACCTCGACCTGGTCCTGAAGGCCATCGACCAGTGGCAGCCGACGCTGTTCCCGGGTGTCCCGCCGATCTACAAGGCCATCGCCGACAGCCCCAAGGCCAGACATCACGACCTGCGCAGCATCCGCCTGTGCGTGTCCGGTGCGATGAAGCTCCCCGTCGAGGTGGCGGAGCAGTTCACCGCGATGTCCGGCGCGGCCCTCATCGAGGGCTACGGCATGACGGAGACGTCCCCCTCGACCCACGCCAATCCGATCCTCGGCGGCGCGAAGCCCGGCAGCATCGGGCTGCCGCTACCCGGCACGCTGTGCAAGATCGTCGAGCGGGACGACGCCACCGCGCTCGTCCCCGTCGGTCAGCCCGGCGAGCTCGCCATCGCCGGTCCGCAGGTCTTCGCCGGCTACTGGGGTCGTGACAACCAGGACGGCGTCTTCACCTCCGACGGTTACGTCCTGACCGGTGACGTCGCGGTCATGGACGCCGAGGGTTTCTTCACCATCGTCGACCGCAAGAAGGAGCTCATCATCGCGGGCGGGTTCAACATCTACCCGTCCGAGGTGGAGGAGGTCCTGTTCACCCTGCCCGGCGTCGCCGATGCCGTCATCGTCGGTGTCCCCGACAAGTACCGCGGTGAGACGGTCAAGGCGTTCGTCGTGCGCGCCCCTGGCGTGGTGCTCACCGAGGACGACGTCGTCGCCCACTGCGCTGCCTCCCTCACGGCGTACAAGGTTCCGAAGCTGGTCGAGTTCCGTACCGAGCTGCCGCGCACCGTCGTCGGCAAGGTCCTGCGCCGGGTGCTGGTCGAGCAGGAGCGGGCGAAGGCGGCCGAGGAGAGCAAGCCCGCGTCGGTGCCGTCGAGCGCCCCCCAGGCCAAGCGGGCTGCTGCTTCGGCTCGCCCGGCCGCTCCGGTTGCCGCTGTCAAGGCACCGGCCGCCAGGAAGGCTCCGGCCAAGCGGCCCTCCGTACCGAAGCCAGCCGCCCCGGTTGTGGACAAGCCGCTGGCCAACAAAGCCAGGACACCGGCGGCCAAGAAGGCCACTCGACCCCGCGGCCCTGTCCAGGCGCCCGCGCCGGCCAAGGCCACCACCAAGGCCACCACCAAGGCCGCCACCACGTTCCCGGCGGCCAGGTCCCCGGTGGCGAAGGCGCCCGCGAAGAAGGCTCCCGGCAAGAAGGCTCCCAGCAAGAAAGCCTGACCGCCGCGACAACCACCACGTGCGGGCCGGCCGGCGTCGTACCGTGGGGGGGTGACTCGGGTACTGGTGGTCGACAACTACGACAGCTTCGTGTTCAACCTGGTGCAGTACCTGGGGCAGCTGGGGGCCGAGACGGTCGTCGTGCGCAACGACGTCGTCAGGGCGAAGGACGTGACCGGTTATGACGGGGTCCTGCTGTCGCCCGGGCCGGGCGCACCGGAGCAGGCGGGCGCCTCGGTCGAGCTGGTCGGGGCGTGCGAGGACGCGGGCGTGCCGCTTCTCGGCGTCTGCCTCGGGCACCAGGCGATTGCCGTCGCGCACGGCGCGACGGTCAGCCGCGCGCCGGAGCTGCTGCACGGCAAGACCAGCGAGGTCCACCACCAGCACGCCGGCGTCCTGCATCCGCTGCCTTCCCCGTTCACGGCAACCCGCTACCACTCGCTGGCGGTCGAGGAGGACACCCTGCCGGCCGAGCTGCAGGTCACCGGGCGTACGGCGGGGGGCGTCGTCATGGCGCTGCGGCACCGCGACAAGGCGATCGAGGGCGTGCAGTTCCACCCGGAGTCGGTCCTGACCCAGGGCGGGCACCTGCTACTGGCCGCATGGCTCCAGCAGTGCGGCGACCCGCACGCGATGGGGCTGGCGCCGGCGCTCGCGAGCCGGGTCGAGGACAAGCGCCTGTCCGCCTTCGCCTGAACGGCCTGTCCGTTGACGTCGTGACCCAAATGGGCGCCCGTGTCAGGGCGTCGGTGTGGCGGTGGGGGTCGGCGTCGGCGCTGGGGGGGTCGGTGCGGGCGGTGGCGGCTGCGCGACGTCGACGATGACGTCGGAACCGCGCGGAGCGAGGGTGTTGACCGGATTCTGCTGAAGAACCGTCCCGGGGGGGCTGGTCGAGGCCAGCTGGCGTACCCCGATGGCGAAGCCGGCCGCGCCGAGGCGCGCGATGGCAACGTCCCGGGGTAGCCCGCGCACGTCGGGCACCTGCACGTTGCCGGAGGCGACGACGATCAGCACGGTGGCGCCGGTGCCGAGCCGGGTGCCCTGCTTGGGCTGCACGTCCAGGACCTGCCCGGCGGGGTCGTTGCCGTCCCGGGGGACGACCTTGGTCCGCAGCTTGGAGGCGGTGAGGTCGGCTTCGGCCTCGGTCTGCGAGCGCCCCAGAAGGGCGGGCACCGTGGTCAGCTCGAGCCCGCGAGAGACCGTGAGGTCGACCGTGCCGCCCTTGCGGACGTAGAAGTTCCTGTCAGGGCTCTGTGCCAGGACGATGCCGACCGGCTCGGTGTGGAAGACGCTGGTCACCGTGACGACGCGCAGCCCTACCGCGGCGAGCTGCTGGGTCGCGGTCCCCTGCGACAGCCCGACGACCGGCGGCGGCTTGATGAGGTTGTTGTCGTTGCCGAGCAGCGCGTGAACCAGAAGCCCTGAGCCGATCGCGACGGCCAGCAGCAGCACTCCGAACAGCGTGTACCCCAGCGCCCGGCTGCGTTCCTCGCCGACGACTGTCGTCGCGAAGGCCGAGGCGGAGGCCGGTGGCGGGGCGCCGTCGAGCAGCACGGGCGTCGCCAGCACAGGCTGGCCGGCGACGGCCCGGAGCAGGTCCTCTCGCATCTCCTGCGCGGACTGGTAGCGGTTGGCGGGGTTCTTCGCCATCGCCTTGAGCACGACCGCGTCGACGTCGTTCGACAGGCTGGGGTCGTACTCGGTCGGCGGGACGGGGTCCTCGCGGACGTGCTGGTAGGCCACCGCCACGGGGGAGTCGCCGACGAAGGGCGGTGCGCCGGTGACGAGCTCGTACAGCAGGCAGCCGGCCGAGTAGATGTCGGACCGCGCGTCCACGTGCTCGCCGCGGGCCTGCTCGGGCGACAGGTAGGCGGCCGTCCCGATGACCGAGGCGGTCTGCGTCATCGTGGAGGAGTTGCCCGCGGCGGCCTGGGCGATCCCGAAGTCCATCACCTTCACCTCGCCGCGGGTGGTGAGCATGACGTTGGCCGGTTTGATGTCGCGGTGGACCATCCCGGCGGCGTGCGCGACGTCGAGCGCGGAGCACACGTCGGCGGTGACCTCGAGCGCCCGCTCCGGGAGCAGCCGGCCCTCGGTGGTGAGGATGTCGCGAAGGGTCCGACCGTCGACGTACTCCATGACGATCCACGGGACGCCCTGCTCGTCCTCACCGGTGTCGTAGACCGCGACGACGCTCGGGGCATCCAGTGACGCGGCGGACTGGGCCTCCCGGCGGAAGCGGGCCTGGAAGGAGGGGTCGCGGGCCAGGTCCTGGCGCAGCACCTTGATCGCGACGTCCCGGCCCAGGCGCACGTCGGTGCCGTGCCGTACCTCGGCCATGCCGCCGCGGCCGATCACTTCCTCGAGCTCATAGCGCCCGCCCACGAGGTCGGTCATCGGCTGTCCCTCATCGACCGAGCACCGCCCGCATGACGTCCCGGGCGATCGGCGCGGCGACCTTGCCGCCGGTCGCGTCAGACCCCAGCGACCCACCGTCCTCCACGAGGACCGCGACCGCGACGACGGGGTTCACCGCGGGTGCGAAGCCGATGAACCAGGCGTGCGGCGCCTGCCCGACGGCGTGCTGCGCCGTACCGGTCTTGCCGGCGACCCGGACGCCGCTGATCCGCGCGGCAGTCCCGGTGCCGGACTGGACCACGCTCTCCATCATGGTGGTGAGCTGGGCCGCGACCCCGGCCGACACGGCATGCTCGGCGTAGACCTTCTGGTCCGCGCCGTGCAGCTGCGACAGGTCGGGGGCCTGCACCTCGCGGACGAGGTAGGGCCGCATCACCGTCCCGTTGTTGGCGATCCCCGCGGCGACCATCGCCATCTGCAGTGGCGTCACACGCACGTCGTACTGGCCGATCGCCGACTGGGCCTCCTGGGCCTTGGTGAGCTGGTCGGGGTAGACCGAGTCGGCGACCGGCTGGGGCAGCAGCAGGGTGCTGTCGCCGAACCCGAAGGCCTCGGCCTGCTTGCGGACCTTGTCGGCGCCCAACGCGATGCCGAGCGCCCCGAACGCGGTGTTGCAGGAGATCCGAAGGGCGTCTGCGAGGCTCTGGCTCTTGCCGTTCCCGCAGACCTCGCCGCCGAAGTTGCGCAGGTTGGCGGTGGTGCCGGGCAGGTCCAGCAGCGTCGGCGAAGGGATCTGCGTGCTCGGGGTGTATCCGCCGGCGAGGGCTGCGGCGGCGGTGATGACCTTGAACGTCGACCCGGGTGGGTAGGTCCGCTCGACCGCCCGGTTGACCAACGGGTCACCTGCCAGCGCGAGCAGCTTGGTGTAGTCGACCCGGATCGAGGCCGGGTCGTGCGACGAGAGCACGGTCGGGTCGTACGACGGGGTCGAGGCCTCGGCCAGTACGGCGCCGGTCCGGGGGTCGAGGGCGACCACGGCGCCGACCTTGCCCTGCAACCCGTTGTAGGCGGCCTGTTGCGCCGCGCGGTTGAGGGTCAGCACGATCGACCCGCCGGCGACCTGCCGGCCGGTGATGTAGTCCGACAGCCGGCGCACGAGCAGCCGGTCGTCGGAGCCGGACAGGATGGCGTTCTCCTGCCGCTCGATGCCGGTGCTGCTGTAGACGAGGGAGTCGAAGCCGGTGACGGGGGCGTAGACCGCGCCACCCGGGTAGGTCCGGAGGTACTTGAGGGTGTCGGTCGTCGCGACGGACCGGGCGATGGCCTGCCGGTCCTTGCCGGTCCCGATCACGATGGGACCGCGCTCCCGGTCGTAGGTCCGCAGCAGGACCCGCCGGTTGCGGGGGTCATTGCGGTAGTCCTTGGCCTTGACGACCTGGACCCAGTTCGCCTGCAGCAGCAGCATCCCGAACAGCACCAGGCAGGCCACGGCGACCCGACGTAGCGGCCGGTTCATCCCCGCCGGACCACGGTCGTGCGCGCGTCCTGCAGGCTCGCGCGGGCGGCGGACGGGCTGACCGGGGACGGAGCCGGCCGACGGGCGGCGTCGCTGATCCGCAGCAGCAGCGCGATGAGCACGTAGTTGGAGACGACCGACGACCCGCCGTACGACAGCCACGGCAGGGTCACGCCGGTGAGCGGGATCAGCCCGGTGACGCCGCCGACGATGACGAACACCTGCAGGGCCAGGGCGAACGACAGGCCGCCCCCGAGCAGCTTGCCGAACGAGTCGCGGCAGGTCAGGGCGGCTCGCAGTCCGCGTTCGACGATCAGCGCGAACAGCACGAGGACGGCCATCACGCCGACCAGCCCGAGCTCCTCACCGATGGCGGCCAGGATGAAGTCGGTCTTGGCGAACGGCACGGTGTTGGGCGAGCCCTCCCCGAGGCCGGTGCCGAAGATCCCGCCGGTACCCATCCCGAACAGCCCCTGGACGAGCTGGTAGCCCTGACCGCTGGTGTAGCGGAATGGGTCGACCCAGGTGTCGACGCGGGCCTGCACGTGCCCGAACAGGTGGTAGGCCGCGAAGCTCGAGCCGGCGAACAACCCCAGGCCGATCAGCAGCCACGACGTGCGCTCGGTCGCGATGTAGAGCATCACCACGAAGATCCCGAAGAACAGCAGCGAGGACCCGAGGTCCTTTTCGCGCACCAGCACCGCGATCGACGCGACCCACGCCACCAGGACCGGACCGAGGTCGCGGGCCCGGGGGAGGTCGATGCCCACGACCCGGCGGCTGGCGAGCGACAGCACGTCGCGCTTGCTCACCAGGAAACTGGCGAAGAAGATCATCAGCAAGATCTTGGCGATCTCGGACGGTTGAACGGTGATGGGGCCGAGCCGGATCCACAGCCGCGCACCGTTGATGGTCGCGCCTACCCCCGGGACCGCGGGCAGCAGGAGCAGCAGCAGGCCGGCGGCGGCGCAGGTGTAGGCGTACCGCGCCAGGCGCGTGTGGTCGCGGACGACCACGAGCACGGCCACGAACAGCGCGACCCCGATGGTGGTCCAGATCAGCTGCAGCGGCGCATCGGCTCGAGGCACTGCCCTTCCCGCCTGCCGGGCCCGGTCGGCGGAGGCGAGGTCGAGACGGCGCACCAGCACGATGCCTAGGCCGTTCAGCAGGGCGACGCAGGGCAGCACGAGCGGATCGGCGTACGGTGCACAGCGCCGCACCGCGAGGTGGGCCAGCACGTAGAGGGCACCCAGGCCCAGGCCGTAACCGAGGGTGCCGCTAGGGACCGTGCCGTTCTGACCGATACCGACGGCGGCGTAGCCGGTCGCGGCCAGCGCCGCGGCGAACAGCAGCAGCACGAGCTCGGTGCCGCGGTGGCTGCGGGCCGGGCCGGGAGGGGCGGAGAGGGCGTTCACGGGCAGGCCGCCGACGGGCCGGACGAGGGGCTCGGCGTAGAAGCGGGCGAGGGCGAGGGCGTGGGCGAGGGCGTGGGTGCGGGAGAGGGCGCCGGCGTGGGCGTGGGTGCGGCTGTGCCGCACGCAACGGCGGTGGCCAGCCGGTCGACGATCGCGCGGGCGTCACGCGCACCGGTCGCCGGGATCCCGTTCTTCACCTTGGCGCGGTCGAGGTCGGACAGCTCGTCGGCGGTGACGGTGCTGCGGAGCGCGACCGTGTGCAGGGCGATTCCCGCAACCGAGCCCTGCACGCCCCGGAAGACCGCGACGTCGGTGCCGTCGAGGCCGACGAAGTACTGCGTCCGGACGTAGGCGTAGCCGGCGCCGGCACCGACGAACAGCAGGACGAGGACGCCGAGCGAGACCCAGGCGGTACGACGGCCCCGGCGCCGCGGCGCGTCGACCGTGCGCTCCCGCACCGGCGGCGCCGTGTCGCGACCCTCGGCGACACGGGCCCTGCTGGCCGGGCTGTCCGCGATCCCCGGCGGGGCCTCCTGAGGGGCCTCCGCCGCGGCGCCGGCGACGACCGGGTCGGCTCGGGGGACGTCCTCGTCGACGACGTCGGCGACGATCACCGTCACGTTGTCGGGACCACCACCGCGCAGGGCGAGCTGGACCAGCCGGTCGACGCTGGCCTGCGGGTCGCTGATCCCGAGTGCCTCTCGCAGGGTGTCGAGGCTGCCGACCGGACCGGTCAGCCCGTCGCTGCATACGAGGTAGCGGTCGCCGTCCCGGGCCTCGCGGACGGACAGGTCGAGCTCGACGTCGTCGCGGCCGTCGAGGACACGGGTGATGACCGAACGCTGGGGGTGGTTGCTCGCCTCTTCCTCGCTGATCCGGCCGGCGTCGACGAGGGTCTGGACGAGGGTGTGGTCGTGGGTGATCTGGCTGAGCTCGCCGCCGCGCAGCAGGTAGCAGCGGGAGTCCCCGACGTGCAACAGCCCGACCCGACCACCGGAGAACAGCAGCGCCACCAACGTCGTACCCATGCCGGCCAGCTCGCTGTCGGCGGCGACCATGTCCCGCAGGTGGCCGTTGGCGGACTCGGCCCCCGCCCGAAGGGCGGCGAGCAGGTCAGCTCCGGGTGCGTCCTCGTCCAGCGGCGCGAGGGAGGCGATCGCGACGGCGCTGGCGACCTCGCCCGCGGCGTGGCCACCCATCCCGTCGGCGACGGCGAGCAACCGCGGGCCGGCGTACACGCTGTCCTCGTTCATGGCGCGCAGCAGCCCGGCGTGGGACCGGGCGGCGAAACGCAACGCCAGGGTCACGCCCGCAGCTCCATCTCGGTCTTGCCGATCCGGATCACGCTGCCGAGCGGGACGGGGGTCGGCCGGCTGACCTTCGTGCTGCCCAGGTACGTGCCGTTCGTCGACCCCAGGTCCTCGAGCGTCCAGCCGCCGTCGGTCGGGACCAGCCGCGCATGCCGGTTGCTCGCGTAGTCGTCGGTCAGGACCAGCGTCGAGTCGTGGGCGCGGCCCAGGGTGACGGGTGCGCCGGCGAGGGTGACGGTCGTTCCCTGCAGCGCGCCCTCGGTGACGACGAGCTTGCTGGGCACGCCCTTGCGCCTGACGGGTTTGGGGGCTTTCGCCTTGGACTGCACTGCTGGGGGTTGCGTCGCCTTGGGCGGGGTGGGCTGGGCGCTGGGGCGGCCGGACAGGTCGGCGCGGATCGTGCGGACCGCGAGCAGGATGAACACCCACACCAGGCCCAGCAGCCCGTACTTCACGACCGCGACGACCAGGGCACTGCCCATCAGTGGCCCGACCGGAAGATCAGCTCGGTCGACCCCACGAGGACCCGGTCGCCGTCGTGCAAGGTCACCGCGGTGACCCGCTGACCGTTGACCCTGGTGCCGTTGGTCGACCCGAGGTCATGCAGCTCGACCTGACCGTCGACCAGCCGGAGCTCGGCGTGCTTGCGCGAGACGCCCGTGTCGGGCAGCTGCACGTTCGCCTCGGCGCCGCGTCCAAGGACGGTCGTCTGCGCCAGCGCGACCCTCCGCCCCCCCTCCATCAGGTACGCCGGGGCCGCGGCCACCTCCGGGTCGGGCCGCGCCGCTGGCAGCGGGGCCGCCGGCTTGGCGGCGAGCGTCCCGGCGACTGCGGCGACGACGGCGCTGCGCACCCGGAACGCTCCGGTCGACAGGCCGTCGACCTCCTCGAAGGTCACCTCGACGGGACCGACGAACGACCACCCCTGCTCCTGGGCGGACTCGGAGACCATGTCCGCGAGCTCCTTGCGCAGCGGGGCGTCGTACTCCTTGAGGCGCTCAGCGTCGGAGCGGCCGAGCTCGACGGTGTAGGCGTTGGGGACCAGCACCCGACCCGCCGCGACGATGGCCTTCTTGGCCTCGGCCTCACGGGTCAGCGCGGCAGCGACCTCCACCGGCTCGACCCAGCCACCGAACGCCCGCGCGAAGGCTCCCTCGACGAGGCCTTCGAGTCGACGCTCGAAGCGTTGGAGGACACCCACGCCGTACCCCTTCCCTCGTCGCGGTGATCGTATCCGCGACGGGCGCCGCTCCCGCGGCTCCGGCACCGCTGACGCTGACTGCTACCGTGGCTGCGCACACTCGGGCGAGTGGCGGAATGGCAGACGCGCACGGTTCAGGTCCGTGTGTCCGTAAGGACGTGGGGGTTCAACTCCCCCCTCGCCCACCGAACCGAACCGAACCGAACCGAACCGAACCCAGGGCCTCCGGCGGGTTGTCGTCCTGGTGGGACGGCGATGGCTGTCGCGCCGAAGCGGTGGGCAGATGTCCTGAGCGTCGTACGGTC
>JBBRNK010000032.1:0-23313 GCA_038230355.1 Mycobacteriales bacterium
CCGCCGTCCGCGTGAAGCGCCGCGAGATCCCCTGCCCCCCACCCCCCCCCCCCCCCCCTTTGGCGCAACTCCACCCGGCCGGGACCGTGTGTTTTTGCGCCAAAGGGGGGTGGGGGCGGGGCGGGGACGGTCAGCCGAGGGTGCGGCCCTCGGCCCAGCGGGAGAGCTCGCGGCGGTTGGAGAGCTGCAGCTTGCGGAGCACGGCCGAGGCGTGCGTCTCGACGGTCTTCAACGAGATGAACAGCTCCGTGGCGATCTCCTTGTACGCGTATCCGCGGGCCAACAGGCGCAGCACCTCGCGCTCGCGGGCCGTCAGCCGGTCGAGCTCCTCGTCCGCGACCGGCGCGTCCGAGCGGAACGCGTCGAGCACGAAGCCGGCCAGCCGGGGTGAGAAGACGGCGTCCCCCTCGGCGACCCGGTGGATCGCCGCCACCAACTCCTCGGCGCCGATCGACTTCGTGACGTAGCCCCGGGCGCCGGCCCGGATGATGGCGATCACGTCCTCGGCAGCGTCCGACACGGACAGGGCGAGAAAATGCGGGCCGGAGGTACCCACGGCCTCGAGTACGGCGAGGCCGCCCCCGTCGGGCATGTGCACGTCGAGCAGCACGACCTGCGGCTGCCGGGCGGCAATGACCGCCGTCGCCTCCGCGACCGTCTCGGCCTCACCGAGTATGTCGACCAGCGCACCGATCTCGGCCCGCACCCCGGAGCGGAACATCCGGTGGTCGTCGACGAGCACGACGGTCACGGTCATCGGGGCAGCTCCAACCGGACCTCGGTGCCCTCGCCAGGCGCCGACCGCACCACCGCAGAACCCCCGTGACGGGTCATCCGGCCGACGACGGACCCGGCCAGCCCGTGCCGGTCCTCGGGTACGGCGCCAGGGTCGAAGCCCTTTCCGCGGTCGCGGACGAAGACGCTCACCAACAGGGGCTCCACCTCGGCGTAGACGTCGACCACGGGCGCTCCGGCGTGCCGCGCCGCGTTGACGACAGCCTCTCGGGTGGCGGCGACGAGCGCCGACACCCGTTCGTCGAGCGGGGTGTCGCCGACGACGACGACCTCGACGGGGACGCCGTGGACTTCCTCGACCTCGGCCCCGACGGCGTCGAGAGCCCGCTCGAAGGTGCCGGTGGTGGCGCGACCGGCGTACAACCAGGAGCGCAGCTCTCGTTCCTGGCTGCGGGCGAGGCGTTGCACCTCGGTGGGCTCGGCAGCGGCCTTCTGGATGAGGGTGAGGGTCTGCAGGACCGAGTCGTGCACGTGGGCGGCGACCTCGGCCCGCTCCTGTGAGCGGATCCGCTCGCGGCGCTCCGCCCGCAGGTCGGTCGCCATCGCGAACCACCATGGCGACGACAGCAGCACCAGCCCGGCCACGACGACGAAGGTCGAGAGCAGTCCGGCCCGGGCGACGGCAAGCTGGCCGCGGCTGGCGAGGAAGCCGACCAGACCACTGGCGAGCAGCAACGCGCCGGCGCCGAGCCGCAGCACGGACGCGCGGGTGCCGGTGGCCGAGCGTCGCCAACGTTGCCGCTGGGCGACGTCGGCCTGCTGCCAGACCAGCGCGACCCCGGCGACCGCCGCCAGCAGTGGGGCGGTGGTGGATCCGCCGGGGAGGATCTCGAGGGGCACGACGACCGCCAGGGCGACGGCCGAGGCGAGCAGCAGCCCGAGCAGCCGGCCCTGCCCGTGGCGATCCTCGGGCAGCGCCGAGCCGTCCTCCTGCGGCAGGAACACCCAGAACACCGCGTAGACCGCGAGCCCCATCCCGTTGGCTGCACAGAGCACGACGAACGCGACGCGGACCGCGACGAGCGGCAGCCCCGTCAGCTGCGCCAGGCCGCCCGCGACCCCCGCCAGGACGCGTCCGTCCGACGTCCGGGCGAGCCGGTGCAGGGGTACGGCGGACGGAGCCACGCCCTCATCTTGTCGCTTTCGCGCCGGCGCTGCCTCAGGGTGGTGCCCTGAGGTGAGGTCCAGGGTTGCTCCCTGATGTGCGGCGCGCCCGAGCCGCGGAGGGTGGAGCCATGACCGAGACCACCTTCTCCCCGCCACTCCCCACCTCCTCCTCAGCCTCGCGGCTCGAGCGGCCCCGCGACGCGGCGTTCCGCGGCGTGTGTGCCGCCCTGGCCCGAGCCACCGGCACCGACCTCGTCCTGTGGCGCGTGCTGATCGTGATCCTCACGTTCTTCGGCGGCCTCGGGATCGTGCTCTACCTGGCCGGGATCGTCGCGATCCCCAGGGAGGATGAGGAGCGCTCGATCGCCGACCGGCTGCTGCACGGTCCCGACCGGCACCTGGAGCGTCGGCAGATCCTGCTCGTCGTCGTGCTCGTCGTCCTCGTGGTGGGAATGCTCAAGAACTTCCAGGGCGTCGTCGCCCTCACGGTCGCGGGCGGCCTGGGCTACCTGTGGTGGCGGGCCCGCACGCCGGTCGCCCGGGTGCCCGTCGAGGGCGATCCCGATTCTTCTGATGTCCCGCGGACGCAGCCGGGTGACTCGGTGGGCGGACGTCGGTGGCCGGACCTGGATAAAGGCGCAGCTGGGGACCCGGGTGTCCGTCCTGAGCCTGTGACCCGCCGTGTCGCCCCTCCTCGTCCGCGCTCGCCACTGTCCGGGGTCAGCGCGAGCCTGGCGCTCGTCGTCGCCGGGGTCCTGCTCCTCGTCGGGCAGGGGGACGTGAGCATCCCGGCTGAGGTTGTCCTGGCCGGTGCCTTGGGCGTCGTGGGCCTCGGCCTCGTCGTGGGCTCCTTCCTGGGCCGCGCTCCCTGGCTGGTCGTGCTCGCCGGTGTGCTGGGTCTCGCCCTGCTCGTCACGGTCGCCGTCCGGCCGGCCTTGGATGCCGGGATCGGCGACCGGACCTGGACCCCGTCCGGGGCAGCGACCTACCGGCTCGGCGTGGGTGACGCGACCCTCGACCTCACCGGGCTGGCCGTCCGCGAGAGCGGCATCGTCGGCATCGACGCAAGGGTCGACGTAGGGCACCTGCTGGTGCTGGTCCCCGCCGGGCTGCGGGTCGCGGTGCATGCCAAGGCCGGCCTCGGTGACGTCCTGCTCGAGGGGAAGGACCACAACGGTCGGCGCGTCGACGAGTCCGTCAACCTCGGCCCGGCAGGCGCCCCTCAGGTACGGCTGGACCTCGGTGTCCGCACCGGCGCCGTGGAGGTGCGTCGTGGCTGACCTCCCCGTTGGCGCGACTGTCCGTCGCGCCCACCTGACGTCGCTCATCGCGGGGCTGGTCGCCCTGACCGCCGCAACCTTGACCGTGCTCGACCAGGCCGGCGCCGTGCACGTCGACGAGGTCGTCGCCGCCGCCAGCCTCCTGCTGGTCGCCGGCCTCGCCGGCCTGGCCCGCTCCGTCCTGCGCCTGGTCCGTCCGAGGCACGCGCCGGACCGCTGAGGCGAGACGAGAACAGGTGCGCGTCGCTGTTCAGTCAGCGCGCACCCGACTGAACAGCACGAAGTCCTGCGCCACGCCGTCGCGGTCGAGCCGGGCGGCCCTGGCCACGCCCTCCCGGACGAAGCCGGCCTTGTCCGCCACCCGCTGTGAGGCGAGGTTGTCCACCTCGGCGAGCAGCTCGACCCGGGACAGACCCAGGACGGTCAGCCCCCAGGTGGTGCTGAGGGTCGCCCCGCGCCCGGCGACGCCCCGCCCGCGGGCCCACGGTGCGGTCCAGTAGCCGATCTCGCCGTACCCGAACCGGCGGTTGCCGAGCTTGAGGCCCATCGCCCCGAGCAGCTCGCCGGTCTGCGCGTCGGTGACGGCCAGCTCGGCGGCGGTCCCGTCGGCCCACGCCCCTGGGATGTAGCTGCCGACGTAGCCCACAGCGTCCTGGAGCCGGTACGGCGTGGGCACCGGCAGCCAGCGCGCCGTCAGGGGGTCGTCGCAGGCCCGCGCGCAGTCGGCGGCGTCCGCAGAGGACCAGCCCCGCAGGGTCACGACCCCGTCGGTGAGGGCGGGTGGCGAGGGCAGGGCCCGCGTGTCGGTCATCGGGTCGCTCGCGAGCAGCGACCCGAACCAGTCGTCGACCCGGGTGCCCCGCTGGTCGTAGGCCCTCCGGGCCACGCCCTCGACGGTGAAGCCGACCTTCTGGGCCACCGCGCGGGAGATCCAGTTGCCGACCATGCACTGCCAGCCGATCCGCTCCAGCCCGAGCGCACCGAACCCCCAGCGGCACAGCGCCGAGACCGCCTCGGTCGCGACGCCCCGGCCACGCCCCGCCGGCGTCGTCAGGTAGCCGATGGTGGCCTCGCCACCGCCGATCCGGTGCAGCCCCACTAGCCCCAGCAGCTGCGCGGTTGTTGCGTCGAACACCCCGAAGCCGGCCGAGGAGCCGTCCTGCCACCCGGCCGGGGCCGTCTCGAGCACCAGGCGGCGGGCGTCCTCGCGGGTGACCGGCACCGGAACGCCCGTCCAGCGCCGGACCTCGGGGTCGTTGCGGACCTCGAGGACGGCGTCCTCGTCCTGGGCGCTCAGGGGGCGCAGCATCAGGGCTCCGCAGGTGATGTCGGTCAGGGGGAGGGGACCTGGCTGCATCAAGCCACCCTCTCAGGGCGCGGTCGGGGGGCGCGACCGGTTTGCCGCCTAGGATCAAGCCCATCTGTCGATGAGGGAGTCTGCGCGCGTGGTGTTTTCCAAGATCCTCCGTGCCGGTGAGGGCAAGACGCTGCGCCGGCTCAAGGGCATCGCCGACGCCGTCAACGATCTCGAGGACGAGATCAAGAAGCTGACCGACGCCGAGCTCCGGCAGGAGACCGACACGTTCAGGGCGCGGCTCGCCGGTGGCGAGGAAGTCGACGACCTCTGGATCGAGGCCTTCGCGGTCGCCCGCGAGGCGGCCTGGCGCACCCTGGGGCAGCGGCACTTCGACGTACAGGTCATGGGGGGTGCCGCTCTGCACCTGGGCAACATCGCCGAGATGAAGACCGGTGAGGGCAAGACCCTCACCTGCGTCCTGCCGGCCTACCTCAACGCGCTCGGCGGCAAGGGCGTGCACGTCGTCACGGTCAACGACTACCTCGCCCAGCGCGACTCCGAGACGATGGGCCGGGTGCACCGCTTCCTCGGGCTCGAGGTCGGCGTCATCCTTGCGAACGAGAACCCGCAGCACCGCCGGGAGCAGTACGCCCGAGACATCACCTACGGCACCAACAACGAGTTCGGCTTCGACTACCTGCGCGACAACATGGCGTGGAGCAACGAGGAGCTCGTGCAGCGCGGCCACCACTTCGCGGTCGTCGACGAGGTCGACTCGATCCTCATCGACGAGGCCCGCACCCCGCTGATCATCAGCGGTCCCGCCGACATGGCCACCAAGTGGTACCAGGAGTTCGCCCGGATCGTGCCCCGCATGGTGCGCGACGTCGACTACGAAGTCGACGAGAAGAAGCGCACCGTCGGCGTCACCGAGAGCGGCGTCGAGAAGGTCGAGGACCAGCTCGGCATCGAGAACCTCTACGAGGCCGTCAACACCCCGCTGGTCGGCTACCTCAACAACGCCCTGAAGGCGCAGACGCTCTACAAGAAGGACAAGGACTACGTCGTCAGCGACGGCGAGGTCCTGATCGTCGACGAGTTCACCGGTCGCATCCTCGCCGGTCGCCGTTACAACGAGGGCATGCACCAGTCGATCGAGGCGAAGGAGGGTGTGGCGATCAAGGACGAGAACCAGACCCTCGCCACGATCACCCTGCAGAACTACTTCCGGTTGTACAAGAAGCTCTCCGGCATGACCGGTACGGCGACCACCGAGGCCGCCGAGTTCGACCAGACCTACAAGCTCGGCGTCGTCCAGATCCCGACGAACCGGCCGATGTGCCGCGAGGACGACCCCGACGTCGTCTTCAAGACTGAGAGCGCGAAGTATGAGGCGGTCGTCGAGGACATCGCCGAGAAGGTCGAGAAGGGCCAGCCGGTCCTCGTCGGCACCGTGTCGGTCGAGAAGTCCGAGCTGCTGTCCGGACTGCTGCGCAAGCGCGGCATCACGCACGAGGTCCTCAACGCCAAGCAGCACGAGCGCGAGGCCACGATCGTCGCCCAGGCCGGCCGCAAGGGAGCCGTCACCGTCGCCACGAACATGGCCGGCCGCGGCACCGACATCATGCTCGGCGGCAACCCCGAGTTCCTCGCCGAGCGCGAGCTCAGAGGTCGCGGGCTGTCCCCGGTCGACACCCCCGAGGACTACGAGGCCGCCTGGCCGGCCGCCCTCGAGAAGGCCAAGGCAGCTGTGAGCGCCGAGCACGAGGAGGTCGTGGAGTCCGGCGGTCTCTACGTCCTTGGCACCGAACGGCACGAGTCACGCCGCATCGACAACCAGCTCCGCGGGCGTTCCGGTCGTCAGGGAGACCCGGGTCTGTCGCGCTTCTACCTGTCCCTGGGCGACGACCTCATGCGGCTGTTCAACGCCGGCGCCGTCGAGTCGATCATGACCCGGCTGAACATCCCCGAGGACGTCCCCATCGAGTCCAAGATGGTGTCTCGTGCCATCCGCTCGGCCCAGACCCAGGTCGAGGCGCAGAACTTCGAGATCCGCAAGAACGTCCTGAAGTACGACGAGGTCCTCAACCGCCAGCGCACCGTCATCTACGACGAGCGCCGCAAGGTCCTCAACGGCGAGGACCTCCACGAGCAGGTCCGCTCGATGGTCGACGAGACGGTCGAGTCCTACATCTACGCCGAGTGCGGTGAGGGCTACCCGGAGGACTGGGACCTGCCGAAGCTGTGGACGGCCCTCAAGACGCTCTACCCGGTCGGGATCCCGCTCGAGGCCGTCGAGGCCGAGCGTGAGGGGCTGACCGCGGAGTACCTCGTCGACGAGCTCAAGACCGACGCCCAGGCCGCCTACGACAAGCGCGAGCAGGGCCTCGGCTTCTCCCCGACCGACGAGCCGATCATGCGCGAGCTCGAGCGGCGCGTCCTGATGTCGGTCATGGACCGCAAGTGGCGCGAGCACCTGTACGAGATGGACTACCTGCAGGAGGGCATCGGGCTGCGCGCCATGGGTCAGCGCGACCCGCTCGTGGAGTACCAGCGCGAGGGCTTCGACATGTTCTCCGCCATGATGGACGCCATCAAGGAGGAGTCCGTCGGCTTCCTGTTCAACGTCGAGGTCCAGGTCGAGGAGCAGCAGGCTCCAGAGTTGGGAGACCTGATCGCCACTGGTCCGGGCGAGGTGCAGGGCGAGGTCATGAGCGAGAACCTGCTCGCCGAGTTCGGCGATGGGGAGACGCCCGCTCCCGCTCCAGCTGCTTTCGCTTCCGGTCTGGCCGCTCCTGGTTTGACCGCTCCCGCTGCGGCCGCTCCTGGTCTCGCCGCTCCTGCTGTGGACCTCGCGAAGTCGGCCGGGGCTGTGCCTGAACCCGACGGGTCGGAGCCGGTCGAGGCGGCTGACCCCGAGCTGTCCGCGTCGGCCGTCGAGGTCGCTCTTGGCCTGGAGGCGGGCGGCCTCCCGCTGCCTCCCGCACAAGACGCTTCCGACGCCCCGCCGGCTGCCGGCCCGGTCGCGGAGGCGGAGGCGGAGGCGGAGGCGCCCACCATGCCCGCGCCCACCATGCCCGCGCCCACCACGCCTTCGGTCGTCACGCCTTCGGTCGTCACGCCTTCGGTCCCCACGCCTTCGGTCGTCACGCCTTCGGTCCCCACGCCCGCGCCCGCGCCCGTCGCCGATGTCGTCGCTGCCGAGGTGTCGACTCCCGCCGCGCCGCAGCCGGTCGAGACCCCGGCTTCCCCGTCGCAGACGCGGGCGGTCCTGCCCGAGAGCTTTGGTCGCCCGGACCGGCCGTCGAGCTTGAGCTACTCGGCTCCTGACGAGCGGGGCGCCGCAGCCAAGAGCGACCCGTCCGTCGCCGACCCGCTGACAGGGCAGGTCACCAGTGGCGGCCCGTCGCGCAATGCTCCGTGCCCCTGCGGTTCGGGACGCAAGTACAAGCGCTGCCACGGAGCGCCCGGCGCGAGCTGACCTGCCCCCCGGACGACGAAGGCCGGCCGGGGTGGGTGGCCTTTCGTCGTACAGGGGGGAATGTGCCTGCCCGGTGGTGACGTGTCTTGTCTTGCTTCGGTTCGGCTGTGCGCCGCGAGCGTGCGAGCTGCCGCCCGATCCGAGAACGGCGAGACAGGTGGGCCTACCGTGAGCGGATGCCTGAGACCCCTGTCACGAAGGTTGCTGCGGAAGCGCTGACGCCGGGGCACCCGACGCCGGGCATGGTGCGGGAGGCGGCTGTGGTCTTCGGGGACATGTGGTCCGGGCGGGTGCGGACCGAGCCGGGGGCGACCAGTGGCTGGCACCACCACGGCGACCACGACACGGTCGCGTACGTCGTGCGGGGGGCGTTCCGCGTGGAGACCGCCAGCGGGGTGGTGGAGGGTGGTCCGGGCGACTTCCTGCACGTCCCCGCGCACACGGTCCACCGTGAGAGCAACCCGAGCGCGGACGTGGCCGAGGTCGTCCTGGTACGCCGAGGCTTCGGCCCCGTCGTCGTCAACGTCGACCTGCCCGCTCGGTGACCGCCCCCCGGTTGTCCGGCGAGGTGTCCGGGCCAGGCGTGCGCCCGTCCGCGTAGGGCCGAACACCCCCCGGGTGGGGTTGCGTCCTGCCCGCCAGGCGGGTCAGACGCCGACGAGGTCGGTGCAGCGCCACCGGCCGTCCTGGCCCTCGAGCCGTAACGCCAAGGCGACAAGCCGCGAGCCCTGCCGGATGGTCGCGCAGACCTCGGCAACGCCCTCCGGGCGGGCTTGGACGTGCAGCGAGCGGACGGCCTGCAGCGTGGGTCGTTTGCCCCGGGGCACAGGTCGAGCCGACAGCGACTCGCAGAGACTGGTGTACAGCTCCAGCGTCGTGTCCCGCTGAAGCTGCTTGAGAGGGCGCACCCCGGCCAGGACCTCGACCACACCCTGCAGCAGCACCCGGGCGAAGTCCTGCGCCGCAGGCAGCTCCGCCGTGGGGGTGCGGGAGGCCGCGAGCCACGCGTCGTCGTCGTACGGCAGGGTCTCCGGGGACACCTCCAGAGGTGCGACCAGGCGCAGCGGGGTCCTGGGACCGGGCTCGTCGTCGTACGGCGGCGCGGACTCGGGCGCGGCGACCAGGCGCAGCTCGGGGCGTACGGCGGGTGCGTTCGGCGTCGCCTCGTCAACCGGCAACGCCGATGCCGATGCCGATGCCTCGCCCGACGGCATTGCCTCGCCCGACGGCCACGCCGAAGCCACGGTCCCCGTGTCGCCCTCGAGGCGAGCAGCGGTCACCTGCTCCTCGCGAACCGCGAGCAGGAGCTCGACGGCTTCGAGGGGCGCGGCTGGGACGGTCGCGAGCGGCAGTTGTTCGGCGGGCATGGCGGTCATGGCTGGCTCCTGGGTACGGGACGGGTCACGGACGGGTGGCGGTAGCGCCGGCCTTGTCGTGCCTGGAAGGCGAGGCGAAGGCCTTAGCGGGCCGGTGGGAGCAGGTGGATACCGGGATGGATCAGGTCGGGGTCGTCACCGATGACAGCCCGGTTGGCGCTCCACCAGGTCGGCCAGGCCCGCGCGACCCGGGCCGGCGTGGCGGTAGGCCCGAGCTGGGCCGCGGCGAGGGACCACAGCGAGTCGCCGCTGTGGACGACCACGTCGCGAGCCGCCGTGCCGGCGAGCGGACCGGCCTGGTGTGTCCAGAACGGGGAAGTGGGGGTGACCGGAGACGGCACGGAGATCGGCGCCAACCGGGAGGGCGCCAACCGGGAGGGTGCCAACCGGGAGGGCGCCAACGAGGACGGCGCTGAGGCAGGGGGCGCTGCGCGCGGCCGCGCGGGGGTCGCGGTCGGGTGACCAGTCGGCCGGGAGGGGGGTGTCCCTGGCACGGTCGGGCCGAACACCACGGTGAGGGGGGCAGCCGTCGTACCGGGCCAGTCGAAGGAGATCGCATGCGGCGCCGGCGGGACGGTGGCCGCAGACGCCGCCGACGTGGCGCCGACGATGCCGACCAGGCCGGTGGCGACGGACAAGCCCACGGCGACCCGTACCAGGGCCCGGAGTGGAGCGGGGGCGAGCCGCTCCGCGGTATGCCTCGCGCATCGACCGACGACTCCAGGCAGGTGGGCCGCGACGGTGGTGACGACGACCAGCAGCAGCCAGCCGGTGCTGGCCCAGGCGACCAGGGCGAGGGCAGCCAGCAGCGGGGCCGTGGGATCGGCAGCCGAAGGGGAGGTGGTCAGCGCCCTGGCGGCAGCGGACGGCGCCGGGGACAGCAGGGTCACGACAGGTGCGATCGCGAGAACCAGCAGCGCCTGGAGGCGGTCGACGGAGGAGTCACGGTGTGGGCTGTCGGGAGTTGATGGCGTCACGTGGCGCTCCTAAGCCTTCGTTTGCTTGCATTTGCTGGTGATAACATGTGTATGCGCTCGACGAGGCGTGGTCAAGTGGGGTTGCGGCTGAAGTCGTGGACCGGCAGGCTGCGGGCATGCGCTGGGATGACCTGTTCGCCGACCTGGACGCCCAGCTCGCCGCCGCTGAGGCGGCGGAGCTGGCCGATGAGGTCGCCGACCGGACCCGTCGGGAAGTGGGGCTGCTCGGGCTGGCCGACCGGCTGCGGGCAGCCACAGGCAGCCCGTTCGGCATCACCAGCAGCGGGCTGGGCACCGTCCACGGAACGCTGCTCGACGCGGGCGTCGACTGGCTGCTGCTGCAGGAGACCGGCCGGCGTGAGCTGCTGCTGCGCACCGCCGCTGTGCTCGCGGTCACCGGCGTGGGTCCGCGCAGCGACGTACCAGGTGGTGGGGGTGAGGTCGGGCGCAAGCTCGACCTCAGGTGGGCGTTACGTGGCATCACCCGCAGCCGCGCGGGCGTGCAGGTGGTGCTGGTGGACTCCACGGTGCTCGCCGGCACCCTCGACCGGGTCGGTGCTGACCACGTCGATGTTGCCGAGCACCCGCCGGGGGAGGCCCGCCGGGCCTCAGCTGTCCGTCAGGTCCGGCTCGTCCCGCTGACCGCGCTCAGTGCGGTTCGTAGCCTCGGGCCCTGAGCAGGCCTTACTGCTCGGCGTCGCCGCCCAGCGGGTGGGCAGTGACGAAGGCCTTGGTCTCGGCGTAGCAGCGGGTGATGTAGTCCTCGAGGGCAGCCCGCTCGACCCGCCACTGGCCGCGGCCACCGATCTTGATGGCGGGCAGCTCACCGCTGCGGACCAGGGCGTAGGTCTGGGAGGCCGAGATGTTGAGGACGTCCGCGACGTCCGACAGCTGCAGGAACCTCGGTTCGGGCATGCCCGGCTCCTTCGACGGTGAGCAGTAGCGTGTGACTGCTCCAGTCTGGCACCAGTTGCACCCGATCAGCAGCATCATCCACAGGTGGTGCGCGCGACCAGCCCCGCATACGTCACCATGTGCGCTCACCGCATCACCAGGACTGCGGCTGAGCAGGGAGAGCACCACGTGAGCGAGCCGCCGGGGTCGCCGAAGGCAGCCAGGCTGGGATCGCCCAGCTGGCTCGACGGGCGGCTGGTACTCGGCGTCCTGCTGGTGCTGGTCAGCGTGCTCGTCGGTGCGAAGGTCCTGGCCGGCGCGGACGCGAGCCAGCAGGTCTGGGTCGCCAGCCACGACCTCGCGCCCGGCACTGTGCTCGCCGACGGGGACCTCTCCCGTGGCCGAGTGCGGCTGTACGACGCCACCGGTCTGTACGTTGCGGGCTCCAAGCCCGTCGGGTACGTCGTCCAGCGCGGCGTCACCGAAGGAGAGCTGCTGCCCGTCAGCGCGCTGGTCGACCCGCGCAAGGCCCTGTCGCTGCGTGAGATCGCCCTGCCCATCGGCAGCGGGCACGCTCCCTCGGACCTGGCCCACGGCCAGCAGGTCGACGTCTACGTCACCCCCGACGACAAGACGGCCCGACGCGTCACCGCCAAGGGCGTCGACCCTTACGCCCCCCGGCTCGTCCTGTCCGGGGTGACCGTCGAGCGGGTCACCCGTTCCGGCGGGCTGGGCTCGAGCGGTCAGGACCAGCCGGTCGTGCTGACCGTGGCGCCTGTGGACGTGCTCGCCCTGGTCCAGGCGATGAGCCAGGGCCGGATCGACCTGGTCCGGGTGCCGCGTACCGAGCAGCGCCCGCTCTCCACCTCGACCTCGACGTCCCCTGCCGCGCCGACATCCACCCCGACCTCGGCGCCCTGATGCTCGTCCCGGTCCTCACCGCCGTCAGCGACTCCATCTGGGAGGCGCAGCTCGTGGCTGCGCTCGAGCGCGGCGACCTCGGTGTCACCGTCGTACGCCGGTGCGTGGACCTCGCCGACCTGCTCGCGACGGCCGCTACCGGCCAGGCTCGCGCCGCGCTGCTGTCGGCCGATCTGCGCCGCCTGGACCGGGACGCGCTGACCCGTCTGGCCGTCGCGGGCGTGGCCGTCGTCGGTCTCGTCCCGCCCGGTGACGAGGAGGCCGAGCGGCGGCTGCGGCAGCTCGGGGTCGTCAACGTGCTGCCCTCGGACGCCTCGCCCGAGACGATCTCGGCGGCCGTCGTGGAGGCCGTCGTGGCGCTGACACCGCTGCCCGAGGACCTGTCGTCCCTGCGCACCGACGTCGGCGACCCGCGCGCCGCGCTCACCCCGGCGTCCCCGGAGCTGCCGGCCGCGCCCGAGATGCAGCCGGGCACCGGCAGGGTCGTCGCGGTCTGGGGCCCTACCGGCGCGCCGGGCCGCACCACCGTCGCCGTCGGCCTCGCGTCCGAGCTTGCTGCCCTCGGCTGGCCCACCCTCCTGATCGATGCCGACGTGTACGGCGGGGTGGTGGCCCAGGTCCTCGGCCTGTTGGACGAGTCCCCAGGGCTCGCCGCCGCCTGCCGGCTCGCGAACAACGGAGCCCTGGATGTCGCCTCCCTCACCGGACTGGCCCGGCAGGTCAACCCGGCGCTGCGAGTGCTGTCGGGCATCGGCCGAGCCGACCGCTGGCCCGAGCTGCGGCCCTCTTCCCTGGAGGTGGTCCTGTCGCTGGCCACGTCGATGGCCGCCGTCACCGTCGTCGACCTCGGCTTCTGCCTCGAGCAGGACGAGGAGCTGGTCTACGACACGATGGCCCCGCGCCGAAACGGCGCCACCCTCGCCGTGCTCGAGCAGGCCGAGACGGTGCTCGCCGTAGGCACGGCCGACCCGGTCGGTCTGCAGCGTCTCGTCCGTGGGCTGGCCGAACTCAAGGAGGCCGTTCCGGGTGTTCAGCCGACGGTCGTGGTCAACCGGCTGCGTGGCAGCGCCGTACCCGGCAATGCCGAGGCGGAGGTGCGCGCCGCCCTCTCCCGGTACGCCGGGGTGGAGGCCGTGACGTTCGTCCCACACGACGTCAGCGCGGTGGACGGGGCGGTCGCGGTCGGCCGCACTCTGGCAGAGGCAGCGCCGGGATCGCCTGCGCGCCAGGCCATCCAGGTGCTTGCAGCCTCTCTCGTCGGCGCTCCCGCGCCGAACCGCAAGCGCCGCCTGCTGCGTCGAGGTCCTTCGGGCCCGCTCTAGGGCTAGTGACGTTGCAGGTACTTGCCGAGCTCCACGCGGGCGACCGTGCGGACGTGCACCTCGTCGGGCCCGTCCGCGAGTCGCAGCGTTCGCATCCCGGCCCACATCTGGGCGAGCGGGAAGTCGTCGCAGACGCCACCACCGCCGTGCACCTGGATCGCCCGGTCGAGGACACGCAGGGCGATCCTGGGGGCGATGACCTTGATGGCGGCGATCTCGGTACGGGCACCTCGGGCGCCGACGTTGTCGATCATCCAGGCCGCCTTGAGGGTCAGCAGCCGGGCCTGCTCGATCTCCATCCGCGACTCCGCGATGGCCTCCTGGACGACGCCCTGCTGCGCCAGTTCTTTGCCGAAGGCGACCCGGGACGCGGCCCGCCGGCACATCAGCTCCAGCGCCCGCTCAGCGATCCCGATGGAGCGCATGCAGTGGTGGATGCGGCCGGGTCCGAGGCGGGCCTGGGCGATCATGAAGCCGTCACCCTCGTTGCCGATCAGGTTCGACGCGGGGACGCGGACGTCGGTGAACCGCAGCTCGCAGTGACCGTGCTGGTCCTGGTAGCCGAAGACGGGCAGCGGTCGGACGTTCTCGACGCCCGGGGCGTCCAGCGGCACGAGGATCATCGACTGCTGGCGGTGCACCTTCTCATCGACGTCGGTCTTGCCCATCACGATGAGGATCTTGCAGCGCGGGTCGGATGCGCCGCTGATCCACCACTTGCGGCCGTTGATGACGTAGTCGTCGCCGTCACGGACGATCGACGTCGCGATGTTGGTGGCGTCGGAGGAGGCGACGTCGGGCTCGGTCATCGCGAAGGCGGACCGGATCTCGCCCTCGAGCAACGGGTGGAGCCACTGCGCCTTCTGCTCGGCGGTGCCGAACATGTGCAGCACCTCCATGTTGCCGGTGTCGGGTGCGGCGCAGTTGATGGCCTCCGGCGCGAGGTGGATCGAACGGCCGGTCAGCTCGGCCAGCGAGGCGTACTCGAGGTTCGTCAGGCCTGAGATGTCGGGCAGGAACAGGTTCCACAGCCCTCGGGAGCGGGCCTCGGTCTTGAGCTCCTCGACGACCGGCGGGCAGGTGTGGTCGTTGTAGCCCTTTTCCTGCCGGTAGGCCTCGTACGACGCCTCGGCCGGGTAGACCTTCTCGTCCATGAAGGCCTGGAGGCGGCCGAGGTAGTCCTGGGCCTTGGACGAGAGCTCGAAGTCCACGAAGCGCACCTTTCCGTCGGGTTACAGCCTCCTGCACCTTGCCACGTCCCAGCCCGGGGCCGAGCCA
Source organism: Mycobacteriales bacterium (assembly GCA_038230355.1). GTDB lineage: Bacteria > Actinomycetota > Actinomycetes > Mycobacteriales > SCTD01 > RYN-111. The sequence goes on from JBBRNK010000032.1 coordinate 14,729, forward strand.
CGACCCCCCTAGGCTGGGGCCCGTGAGGATCCCTGGAGGCGACCTGGCGCCCGCCCGACGGCGCGGGCACGGCGGCAGCTACGGCCGGCGAAGGCGGCGCCGTGGCCTGCGGGCCACCCTGGTCGTGCTGCTGCTCGCGGCGGGCGGCGGGGGCGCCTATCTGCTGCAGCGCGACGACAGCCTGGTCCCGCAGCGGCTCGCAGCCCCTCCGACGACCTGCCCGACGCCGGCTGCACCGGCCAAGACCACCGCGAAGCCGGCCCCCGCCAAGCCGGCCCCCGCCAAGCCCCTGGCCCTCCCGGCGCCGAAGCAGGTCAGGTTGGTGCTGCTCAACGGAACCCCTCGCAATGGCCTCGTGAAGACCGTCGGCGACCAGCTTGCCGCGGCCGGCTTCGTCGTCACCGGTCAGGGGAACGCGCCTGCCGCCCTCAGGGGCGCCTCGACGGTGACCTTCGGTACGGGCGGGTCGCTCGCCGGCACCCTCGTCAGTCACTGGGTCCTGGGCTCGCGTCTCGTCGGTGACCCCAAGGCCGTCCCGGGGACGGTTCGGGTCGTTCTGGGCAGCGCCTTCCGCAGGCTCGCAACGCCGGCCGAGGCCGCGGCGGCGGCGACCGCGAAGCCGGCGACCCGCCCGAGCGCCGGCACCAGTCCCGCCGTACCCGCCCCGTCGCCTGCGACGTGTTGAGTCCTGCGCCGTGAGGGTGCGCGCTGATTCAGGCGCCTGACTGCGGGCTGATGATGGGTGTGTTTCGATGCACCTCGACGAAACCTCGATGCGCATCCGTGCAAGGTCGTGAAGGAGCGCACGTGACCGACCGGCTCAGCCCCCTGGACGTCTCCTTCCTCTACATGGAGACGCCCACCACCGCCATGCATGTCGGCGGGGTCTGCATCTTCGAGCCACCTGCGGGCGGCTTCGACTACGACCGGCTGGTCGAGCTGATCACCCAGCGGATCGGCCTCGTGCCGCGCTACCGGCAGAAGGTCAAGACGGTGCCGGGCCGGCTCGCCAACCCCGTGTGGGTCGACGACACCGACTTCGACGTGACGTATCACGTGCGCCGGTCCGCGCTGCCGAAGCCGGGCAACCGCGAGCAGCTCAAGGAGCTCGTCGGCCGGCTGCAGAGTCGCCAGCTCGACCGCAACCGGCCGCTGTGGGAGATCTACCTGGTGGAGGGCCTCGAGGCGGGGCCTGATGGGGGCGAGCGCAGTGCCATCATCACCAAGACCCACCACGCGATGGTGGACGGGGTCTCGGCAGTCGACATCGGGACCGTGATCCTGGACCTGGAGCCGACGCCGAGGGAGGTGCCCGAGGACGACTGGCGGCCGCGGCCCGCGCCGGGGGCGCTGCGGCTGGTGCTCGGCGCCGCCACCGACCTGGTGGCTCGTCCGACCGCCGTGCTCGACACCGCCCGCACCGCTGTCGTCGACGCGCGGGCGACCGCCGGCAAGGTCGCGACCATCGCGGGCGGGGTGATGGCGCAGGCCAAGCTGATGGCCCGGCAGGCTCCCGAGACGCCCCTGAACGTGCCGATCGGCGAGCAGCGCAGGTTCGGGATGGCCGACACCGCCCTCGATGACTACAAGCGGGTCCGCAAGGCGCACGGCGGCACCGTCAACGACGTCGTCCTCGCCACGGTCAGCGGGGCGCTGCGGACCTGGCTGCTCACCCGTGGCGAGAAGGTCGGGCCCACGACAGTCGTCCGGGCGATGGTCCCGGTGAGCGTCCGCGGCGACGCCGACAAGGGCGAGCTGGGCAACCGCGTCTCGTCGTACTTCGTGGACCTGCCGGTCGGTGAAGGGTCCGCGGTGATGCGGCTGCACCAGGTGAGCTTCGCGATGCGTGGGCACAAGGAGAGTGGCGCGGCGGTCGGCGCGGACGCGCTCGTGCAGCTGTCGGGCTTCGCACCACCGACGATCCACGCCCTCGGAGCGCGCACCGCATCCATGATGACCCGCAGGTTGTTCAACCTGGTGGTGACCAACGTCCCCGGACCCCAGTTCCCCCTGTACGCCGCCGGGGCCCGGATGCTGTCGATGTACCCGGTCGTGCCGCTTGCCAAGAACCAGGCCGTCAGCATCGGGCTGACGTCCTACGACGGCGGCGTCTTCTACGGCTTGAACGCCGACCGGGACGCGATGGCCGACATCGACGTGCTGGCGTCCTGCCTCGAGGAGTCGCTGGCCGAGCTCGTCGGGACGACCCGATGAGGCGCGGCCTGGTGCTGGGCGCGGGCGGTGTCCTCGGCGCGGCCTGGACGATCGGTGCGCTGTCGGCTGTGCAGGACGAGCTGGGCTGGGACCCGCGTACGGCGGACGTGATGATCGGCACCTCCGCGGGGTCGGTTCTGGTCGCGGCGCTGGCCTGCGGCGTGGGCGTGCCGGAGCTGCTCGACCACCAGCATGGCAAGCCCGACCCGCGGATCGAGTTCGACCCCGACACCGACGGCGGAGGGGCCCTGCCGCCGTTGCCGAGGCCGTTCGTGGGCTCACCCCGGGGTCTGGTGCGCTCCGCGTTGCGGCCGTGGAAGGTCACTCCCATGGGTGCCCTCGCCGCCGCGATGCCGCAGGGCCGTGGGTCGATCGAGCCGGTCGGCAGGCTCGTCGACGGGGTGCTGCCCGAGGGCGGCTGGGCCCCGCACCCGGCGGCCTGGGTCGTGGCGATGAGCTACCAGAGCGGCCGGCGCACCGTCTTCGGCCGCCCTGGCGCTCCCACGGCGCAGCTGCGGGACGCGGTCATGGCCTCCTGCGCGATCCCCGGCTGGTATGCACCGGTGAGCATCGGCAACCGCACGTACGTCGACGGTGGGGTCTGCTCACCGACGTCGGTCGACCTGCTCACCCGGCTGGGACTCGACGAGGTCATCGTGCTGTCGCCGATGACCTCGCTGTCCTACGACAGCCCCGACGCGGTGACCGCGCGGATCGAGCGGCGTTTGCGGCGGCTGTCGACCAAGCGGGTCGTGGGCGAGATCAAGAAGGTCGCCGCGACCGGTACGAAGGTCCGCTTCCTCGGCCCGACGGCCGCGGACCTGACGATCATCGGCGCCAACATGATGGACCCACGCCGTCGCGCGGAGGTTCTCGAGTCCTCACTGCGGACCTCCGCGGCGGCGTTGCGCGACGGGCTCGCGGCGACGGCCTGACACTCTGGACAGGTGCGCGTCTACCTTCCCTCGACCTTGACCGCCCTGCGATCCCTGCTCGACACCGGTGTCGTCGGTGACGCCCCGCTCCCGGGCTACGCGGTCACCCCCAGCCTGCGGGAGTGGTACGCCGAGGGTGACCTCGAGGAGCTCGAGTACGTCGCGCTGACCCTCGCCGCCAAGGCCTCGGTGCGCCTGCTCGACGCCGACCCTGACGCGGTACGCCGACGGGTGGTCGTCGTCGCGGACGTGCCCGACGCGGTGGTGGCGGGGGCGCTCCACGTCGACCGCGCTGCCGTCAAGGTCGCCGATCCGGTTGCGCTACGGCTCGTGCAGGCAGTCCACGTCGACCACCCGTCGGCGGTCGAGGACGTGACGGTGGCCGCGGACGCGGTGGTCGAGGCCGACCTCGGGTCGCAGGACGCGGCGTTCCGCGTCGAGCAGGCAGAGGGGCACGAGCTGCAGTGGTACGCCACGCAGGAGATCGGACCACTGCTCGAGCTCGGCTGAGCTCAGGCGGCCCGACGCTGCTGGTCCGCGCCGTCACCGGCGAGGGTGACGGCAGGCGCCGAGGCGGGCACCGGCACGGGAACGGGCGGTGCCTGCAGGGACCGCTTGACCAGCAAGGGCCGGGCGAGCAGCCACGCGAGCCCGACCAGCCAGGGCAGCTCGCAGGCCCATACGACCAGGACGGTGCTCGTCGTGCCGGTGAACTGCTTGTCGGCGACGAACCGCGCGATCTCGACCGGCCAGCCGACCAGGGCGACGAACCCCGGGGCGAGCAGCAGCAGCTCCACGCTGTGCCGGGAGCGGCCGGTCATCTCGCGCCGCAGCCCGGCGAGCGCCCAGTGCTGGCGCCGGACGTAGGGGAACAAAACCGAGGGGAGCAACTGCTCCGGGTAGTCCCGGATGACCCTGCGCATGACCACGAACGCCCCGAGGACCACGAGCAGGTCGCCCGCCAGGACGACCGCCTCCGGCAGCTCCTGGACGAAGGTGCTGGTGGCCCGGAGCGCCAGCCCCGCGACTGCGAGAGCCACCGCCCCCGCCTCGAGCAGCTCCCGGCTGACCTGGGCCACCTCGGCCAGGGCGCGCCGCCAGGTCAGGGGAGTGTGCGCCTCCAGGACCTCGTCGGCTCGATCGGCCTGATCAGCCTGATCAGCCTGGTCGGCCTGATCGGCCCTGTGAGGGTGGAGCGGGTTGTGAGGATTGCCGGCCGGGTCGGCCCGGCGTTCGCCGACGCGGACCTCGACCGGGACGGTCAGCTGCCGCCGTACCTCAAGGCCGGGCCGCCACGACAGGAGCCGGGAGCAGGCGTCGCGCAGGCCTCTGACGAACGCCGCCCAGGCGGCGACAGTCAGCCGCGGGACGAGCAGGACCAGAGCGACGAGCAGGACCACGAGCCCGACGTAGCGGGTGAACTGCCCAGCCTGGCTCACCGGCTAGCCCTCTGCGTGCGCACCCGAGGACTGTACGACCGTGGGGCGGCTGCCGGAAACACAAGTGGCAGCATGGGAGGACTGCGGCACCGTCCGCACCCGAGAAGAGGGAGACCTCCCGTGCTCGACGCCACCACTGTGGTCCCGACGCCCGTCAACGAACCGATCCGCTCCTATGCCCCCGGCAGCAGCGAGCGGGCCTCCCTGGAGGCGCGGCTCAAGGACCTCGCGAGCGAGCCGGCGGACCTGACGTCGACGATCGACGGCGTCCAGCAGAAGGCGTCGGGGGAGCCGATCGCGGTGGTCCAGCCCCACCGTCACAGCGCCCTGCTGGGGACGACAGGAGAGGCCGGCCCCGAGCAGTGGCAGGCAGCGGTCGACGCCGCGCTCCGGGCCGCCCCCGCCTGGCGTGAGACGTCCTACGACGACCGGGCCGCCGTCGTACTCAAGGCCGCCGACCTGCTTGCCGGACCGTGGCGCGACACCCTCAACGGGGCCACGATGCTCGGCCAGAGCAAGACCGCCTTCCAGGCCGAGATCGACAGCGCCTGCGAGCTGATCGACTTCCTGCGCTTCAACGTCAGCTTCGGGAGGCGGGTCCTCGCGGAGCAACCGGTCTCCAGTGACGGCGTCTGGAACCGGCTGGACCACCGCCCGCTCGAGGGCTTCGTGCTCGCCATCACGCCGTTCAACTTCACCGCCATCGCGGGCAACCTGCCGCTGGCCCCCGCGCTCATGGGCAACACGGTCGTCTGGAAGCCGTCGCCGACCCAGCAGCTTGCCGCCCACCACACGATGCGCCTGCTCGAGGCGGCCGGCCTGCCGCCCGGCGTCATCAACCTCGTCACCGGCTTCGGCACGTCGTCGGCCGTCGCGTTGGAGCATCCCGACCTGGCCGGCATCCACTTCACCGGCTCGACCGCGACCTTCCAGCACCTGTGGCAGCAGGTCAGCACCAACATCAGCCGCTACCGCACCTACCCGCGGCTCGTCGGTGAGACCGGCGGCAAGGACTTCGTCCTCGCGCACCCCTCGGCGGACGTCGCGGCCCTGGAGATCGCTCTCGTGCGAGGGGCGTTCGAGTACCAGGGTCAAAAGTGCAGCGCGGCGTCGCGGGCGTACGTGCCACGCTCGCTCTGGGAGGGCGGACTGCGGGACTCGCTCGCCGACCGGGTCCGCTCCCTCACCTACGGCGACGTGACCGACCTGTCGAACTTCGGCGGGGCCGTCATCGACCGGCGCGCCTTCGACCGGCTCGCGGCCGTCGTACGCGGAGCTGTCTCGGACCCGGCCCTGGCGGTGTTGGCCGGCGGCACGGCTGACGACACCGAGGGCTTCTTCGTGCAGCCCACCGTCCTGGAGAGCACCGACCCGCTGCACGAGGTGATGACCCGTGAGTTCTTCGGACCCGTTCTCGGTGTCTACGTGTACGACGACTGGGCCGACGTGCTGCCCCTGGTCGACCGGTCCGCGCCGTACGCGCTGACCGGCGCCGTCTTCGCCCAGGACCCCTACGCGATCGCCGAGGCCTCCGCTGCGCTGCGCTTCGCGGCCGGCAACTTCTACGTCAACGATAAGCCCACCGGGGCGGTCGTCGGGCAGCAGCCCTTCGGCGGCGCGCGGGCCTCCGGCACCAACGACAAGGCCGGCTCGGTGCTGAACCTGCTGCGCTGGACCTCGCCCCGCACGATCAAGACGACGTCGGTCCCGCCGACCCAGGACCACCGCTACCCGCACATGGGGTGAGACCCTGGCGAGCATGACCGAGCCGCTCGACATGTCGAAGGACCCGGACCGCTTTGTCCCTGGACCGGTCTCGAGGCCGGCTGACCCTGACGGCTCGGGCGGTGCGGCCGTCGAGCGGTCGACACTGCCTGAGCTGCTCGGAGAGGGGTCGTACGAGGATGAGCGTGACAACCTCACCTGGCTGCTGGGCCTGGTCGGGGTGATCGGCTTCCTGGCCCTCGTCACCCTGCTTGTCCAGCTGCGCTGAGCCGTCCGCTGGGGCGGTCTCAGCGAGCTCGTGGTGAACGCCGTCTGTGGATGCCGTGCCGCGGTGGTCAGTGTCGGCGACTAGGTTGCCGGGGTGAGCAAAGTCGACGCGCTACGCGCGCTCCGAGAGGCGCGGTACGCCGCCCAGTCCGCCAAGCCGACCGCCGCGAGGACGCCCACCACGGCGCCGCAAGCGAACCCGGCCGGTCCGGTTGCGAAGCGGGCCGGCAAGACCGGTGTTCCAGCGGCTGTCTCTGCAGCTGTTCCGGCAGCTGTTCCGGCAGCTGAGGCCGATCTGTGCGGGCATCGGAGCATGAACGGCCGGTCCTGCACCCGCCCTGGCGGCCATGCGGAGAAGAACCACCGTTACGGCTGAGGTTCGGTCGCGTGGTCACGGGCCGGGCTCATCGACCCGCCTCAGTGGGTGCACTGGATTCCTGTCCGCTGCAGCCTTGGTCACTTCGGCTCGCTGTGCGTGAAAGCATCCAGATCGGTGTGGATAGCGCTTCCCTCCGTGCTCGCTTTCCTGTACTATTAAGCCGTGTCTGAGGTCGCGCCGCCGCTGCCGTGGTGTGAGGTGCGGGCGGGCCTGTTGGAGCACTTGGTGGTGCAGCATCGGCGGATTCAGCAGGCGATGTTGGTGTTCCGCCAGCAGCTGGTGGAGTTCGAGCAGATTCACACCGAGTCCGACCGGCGGTTCGTCCCCGATGAGCTGTCGTTGGTGTTGGGGCAGTCGCCGCAGAGCATGCGGAACGTGGTCCTGGACGCGCAGGAGACCTGCGCCCACCCTTCGCTGATCGAGCTGGTGGGGTCGGGGCGGTGGTCGATGAAGCATGCTGATGCGGCGTTGCGGGCGTTGTTGGCGTGTGAGTTGACCCCCGAGCAGCAGGACACGGTGCTCGCGATGGTCGGGGCGCAACGGCAGGCCCGGACGCCCTATCTGGTCGGGAAGGCCGTGCTGGCCGCCGCGTTGGTGCTCGACCCTGAGGCGGCGGCGGCCCGGCATGAGAAGGCCAAGGGTGACCGGGGGGTGTCGGTCGATCAGTTCCAGGCCGGCGTCGGGATGTTCAGTGCGCACAGCAGCCCCGGACAGGTCGCCGCCCTGATGGCCTCGATCGACGCGCTCCTGGGACCGGCCGAACCGGAAGAGACCCGCACGCTCGCGCAGCGCCGGATCGATGTGCTCAGCGACCTGGTCTGTGGCCGGGCCGTCCCGGGCCAGTGGCACGCCATGGTGGTGCTGAGCTTCGAGACCCTCACCGGCGCCAGCCAAGACCCGGGGGAGATCCCCGGACTGGGCCTGATCAGCGCCGCCGAAGCCCGCGAGCTCGCCGCGAACGCCACCCTGCGACGGGCCGTCGTCAACAATGACGGGGAACTACTCAGCCTCGACACCACCGTCCACCAACCCCCCACCCCCGAGGCCAATCCCGAGGCCAACCCCGCTCCCGAGGCTGAGCCTGGGCCGGTCGTGGCGGAACGGTTGAGGACGCGGCAGATCGAGCCGTTCGACCTCGACCTCGACGAGCTGCCGGAGACCTGCGAGCCGGAGCCGACGGAGCGGGGGTGGCTCGCGGAGCAGCGTGGTGTCACCACGGCTGGGTTCGAGCAGGCCCAGCGCGAGGAGCAGGAGATGTTCCTGCGCGACTGGTACCCGGTGCACGAGGCCCTGTTGGACCTGCTGGATCGGGCGCGGTCCAGCCCGCCCCCACCGGTCGTGAGGTGCCAGAGCTACCCGCCCTCCCCGAACCTGCTGGTCGAAGCCGAACGCGACGACGGTCAGAGTCCCGGCGTGCACCGGTGGCAACGACCACCCCAACCCGCCAAGCCCACCCCACCGCCAGCCACCCCAGCATCCACCGACCCACCGCCGGTCCGGCGGCAGCTGAGCTCTGATGTCCCACCCACCGCGGGAGACCTGGCCTGGGCTGAGGACAGCACCGACGTTCGTGCGTTCCTCGCCAGCATCCCCCGGCCCCGGTATGTCCGCGAACCCGGACCAGAC
>JBBRNK010000033.1:0-23028 GCA_038230355.1 Mycobacteriales bacterium
AGTCCAACTCCGTCCCCGACATCCAGTTGCGATGTGGCGGCATTAATCGCAGCAACAGACGCCGTCGCCGCCGATGAAGTGGCCGTCGCCAAGGTAGCCGCCAACTATGCCCCCCTCGTGCAAGACGCCGTCAAAGCCGGACTAGCACGTGACATATCCGGGATATTGCCCAGACTCCAGGCCCTGGACTCCCAATTGACGTCCGCTTCGAGCGCGGAAACCGCCCGGACCTATGCCGACGCTAGGGCCGCTTGTCAGTGACGTCCGGCTCCAAGGTCGGCAGGACACAATGGGAGTTTCAATGCCACGAATGCCGTCGACGAAGACTTGCCCGCGCTGTGCTGAGAGCATTCAGGCCGCTGCATTGGCCTGCCGGTTCTGCGGTGTTGAGTTCACGAGTGTTGGGGTCGGCCAAATGCCAAACGGGGGTGAAGTTGCCGAAGGGACTGACCAGCATAATCGGTCGCGGAGGCCTCCTCGATTGCTCGTAGCAGCGCTTATCGGGGTGGGCGCCCTGGGAGTTGCGGTGGTGCTTCTTCAGTCGCGGCATGATGCCCCGACCGCGTACGAGCGTCAGGTGGCAGCGGTCTGCCAAGACTGGCAGAACAACGAGTCCGGGAGCGACAGTTTCTTGAAGGATACGGCAGGCCGCATGCCGTCACTCGTCATCATGGACGAGATGCTGGCGTACATCGACTCCCATACGCGGCCGGACCTCCTCGCAGTCATGTACGACTGCAACGGAGCAAGGACCCTTGTGTACAACAAGACGCACTGACACTCGCCCCTGAGAAGTGGGAGACGTATGAGCCAACAATACGCCCGTCCAATGAGCGGTCAGCGACGTTTTGGGATTGCCCTGCTGCTAATCGGCAGCATCATTGCCTTCCTCTTCTTCCTCCAGGCTCATACGCTGCAGTTACGAGCGGACGCTGAGAATTTCTCGCAGACGCCCCGTAGCACGCTCGACATCTTGAACGGAGGCAGCGGTGCCACCTCGGATGCGTCGCTTCTGGGAGCACTTCACCGCGCTCAGGTCATAGAGGGAGTCAGCGCCGTTGCCGCGCTCGTGGGCATGTTGCTCATCGTCACAGGGGGGAAGAAACCCGTCGATGATTTTCGTGCCTCCGAGGCGGCTAGACGGCCTTGTCCAGTGTGCGCCGAGTCCATTGCGATGCAGGCCAAGCAATGCCGTTTCTGCAGGAGCGCCGTGGCCCCCAATGGCTGACGCTGAACACCGGACATGGCCGGTCTAACGAACCCCCCGTGGACGCACCTGCATGGGCGCACTATCGGGATGCGGCACTTTGCGGCAGATGTAAATCCATCACGACGACGGCGGTATTAACATCCGACCCACCAGCGAATTCTGGCTGTCCACAGGCCACAGCACACGGAACTACATCGATGTCATTAGGGGGTAAGATGGGCCGTGGAGGAACGACTGACCCCGGCTCAGAGACTCTGACCGAGGCCAGGCCGAACCGGGGTCCGTCTGCATTGGGAGATGCGTCGCGACCCTAGCAAGACTGGCTGGCTCGTGGCTACCTAATGTGCGGCGTGTCCCAGCACCTTCCGCCTGTCTGCAGCCGCTGCGCGGACGCGGCAGTTGATACTTGCTGGGGTATTTCCATCACTAGTTCAAGCGCCCAGGCTTTGCATGAGGCGTACCGAGAGGCGGGCGTGACCACCGTGACAGAGCCGACCAGCCCGCCCCTCTCTGTACGTGAGAAGAGAGAGCGACGCGCCGCCTTCATGGGTCGGCTTTACGAACTGACAGACGGCAGCCCGCTAGGGAGAGTCAACTCTCGCGTCATCGGCTCGGCCTTCGGCTGGGATGAGAACGAATCGTCTGAGGTAGCGCAGTACGTGGTTGCTGAATACCTAGCCGAATGGCAGGCGTACGGGGGCGGCATCGGCATCACTCACCAGGGCGTCGTCGAAGTGGAACAGTGGCTAGAGAGTCCGGATGAGCCCACAGAGCACTTTGAGCCCGTGGCCAATGTGACTGTCCATGTACATGGTGACAACCACGGCCAGATTCAGGCTGGGACGACGGGAAGCACGCAGTCCATGCAGACCAGCGCCGATGAGGCGGCCATCCGTGAGTTCGTGGCCGAACTGCGGGCGGCATTGCAGCACAGCCCCTCAGCGGAAGCCAACCTGGCTGAGGCCAGCCTGACGGTCATCGAGGGAGAGTTGGCGAAGGGCGAAGCAAGGTCCTCACTGGTCGAGAGGTTGCTCCCTTCTCTTCGAGACTTCGCTATTGGCATCGCAAGCGGTGGCGCTTATGAAGGACTGCACGCCGCTGTTGCCGCGCTGCCTACGTTCTAAACCATCCGCCCACGAGCGCAGGAGAGGCCTACTGCCTTCCAAGGATGTCTCGGGCTGATTCCGGGCTGCTCCTGGGGTCTGTCAGAGCCGCCTGAGAGCCTTGGAGGATGAATCCACACGCAAATCCGCCGCAGGCAGCCGCTCGCTGTCGTGCACGTTCATCTGGCACCCGTAGGTGCGCACCTCGTAGGTCCTGGCCGTCACCGTCCCAGGCTACGGGTGCCGCGCCACAGCCTCAGCTGGTAGGGATTCCTGCTAGAGGGCGAGGACGGCGATCAGGTCGCGGGCGGCCTGCCCGCCGGCGGTGATCGCCAGGTCCAGCGCACCCGGTACGTCGAGGTCGTTCGCGAGCGCCTCGAGGACGGCCCGCTGGGCGGCCTCGTCGGTGCCCGGGATCCCTGCCGAGGTGTGGAGGGCGTCGAGCCGGGCGGCCGCACGGTCGAGGGCCTCGACCGTGTAGTCCCAGGCGGCGTCGTACCGCCGGTCGAGCAGCAGGGTGCGGACGACGGCGCCGCTGCTCTGCGCGACGAGGTCCGCGACGAAGACGAGGTTGCCCGTCGACTTGGCCATCTTCTCGCCGTCGAGCTGGACGGTCCCGACGTGCAGCCAGGACCGCGCAAACGGGGCGACGCCGGTCGCCTGCTCCGCCTGGGCGGTCTCGAACGCGTGGTGCGGGAAGATCAGGTCGGCCCCGCCGGCGTGCAGGTCGAGGCTCGGGCCGTACGTGCTCAGCGACATGGCCGTGCACTCGGCGTGCCATCCGGGGCGACCGGAGCCCCAGGGGCTGGGCCAGGCCGGCTCGTCCGGTCCGCTGACCTGCCAGACGGCCTGGTCGAGCGGGTCGCGCTTGGCCTTGTCGTCGACGCGGCCGCCGTTGTCGCGGAGCAGCTGCTCGGCGGTGGTCCGGTCGAGGCCGGCCCGCTCGGCGACGGGAGCACCGTGCAGGTAGACGCTCCCACCGCTCTCGTAGGCCGCACCGTTGGCCAGCAAGGTCCGGGCGAGCTCGATGACGGGAGCGATGAAGCTGTGCGCGCGCGGCTCGTGCGCCGGTCGACGCACCCCGAGCGCGTCCATGTCCTGCTCGAACCGGAACTGTTGCACCGCCGCGAACCGGTCGTAGTGCGCCCCGGCCCTGGCTGCCGCGTCGAACAGCACGTCATCGACGTCGGTGACGTTGCGGCAGACCTCTACCTGGACGCCGAGCCGGCGCAGGACCCGGTCGACCGCGTCGACCCAGACGAACGTCGCCGCGTGCCCGAGGTGCGTGACGTCGTACGGCGTCACCCCGCACACGTAGATGCGGGCCCGACCCACGGTGGACAGGGTGGTGCCGCCGAGCTGGAGGCGGGGCAGCGTCGGGTCCGTCGTCATGCGGCCAGCCTGCCACGACCCTCCCCCGAGGCTGCTTCATGGCTTACCCCGGGCCCACCTGAGGGTCACTCGAGTGCGGACAGGCTGTCGGAGTCCAGGTCCAGGGCCTGAGTGTCGGCGCCCTCTCGTTCCAGTTCCTGCTTCACGATCCGGAAGGCGAGGCCAGCGCCATAGCCCTTGCGGGCGAGCATCCCGGCCAGCCGCCGCACGCGGGCGTCCGTCGCCAGGCCGACGCTGCTGGGCAGCTTGCGTCGGACCAGCTCGCGGGCGGTGGCGGCCTCCTGGTCGGGGTCGAGCGCACCGACGGCCTCGCGGACGACCTCGTCGTCGATGCCTTTGCGGCGCAGCTCTTGGGTGAGCGCCCTGGCTGCGAGACCCCTGCCCCGATGTCGGGAGCTGACCCAGAGGCTGGCGAACAGGGCGTCGTCGATGATCCCGACCTCGGCGAACCGCCCCAACACCTGCTCGGCGGCCTGCTCGGGAACTCCCTTCTTGGCCAGCGCCCTGGCCAGCTCGGCACGGGTCCGGGGACCAACCTCGAGCAGCTGCAGGCAGACCTGCCGGGCGAAGCCGGTCGGGTCGGCGGCAATCTCGCCCGCCCGGGCCTGCGCCTTCGCCTCGGCGCGGGCTTCCCGCTCCTCGCGGGTCGGCCAGGTCTTGGCCGGCCGCACCTTGCTGACCCGCTCCTTGCCGACCCGCTCCTTGCTGACCCGCTCCGTGGGCGCCCGTTCCTGGGGGACCCGCTCTTGGGACACCCGCTGCGGGCCCTCCTGGGTGGGCTTGCCCCCCTCGTCACCGAGGGGGGCGAGCCGTTCAAGGGCCATCTCGCTCGCCCGCCGTCCGGCGACCTAGAGGTCGACCGGGACCGGCGCGACCATGTCGGCGAGCGCGGCGTCGGTCACATCGGTGACGTCGGTGATCGGCTGGCCGATCCCTAGCTTCTCCTTGATGCGGCGCTCGATGTCGTCGGCCAGCTCGGGGTTGTCCCGCAGGAACGCGCGGGCGTTCTCCTTGCCCTGGCCGAGCTGGTCGCCCTCGTAGGTGTACCAAGCCCCGGACTTGCGGACGAAGCCCTGGTCGACGCCCATATCGATGAGCGAGCCCTCGCGGGAGATGCCGACGCCGTAGACGATGTCGAACTCGGCCTGCTTGAACGGAGGCGCCATCTTGTTCTTGACGATCTTGGCGCGCGTCCGGTTGCCGACCGCCTCAGCGCCATCCTTGAGTGTCTCGATGCGTCGGACGTCGATCCGGATCGAGGCGTAGAACTTCAGCGCCTTTCCACCGGTGGTGGTTTCCGGACTGTTGTGCACGATGACACCGTCGGCGAGGTAGTTGTGGCTGCCCTCGACCTCGATGTCGAAGCGGTGCATCGAGCGGGTCCTGGGCTTGACCTTGACCTCGAGGACCGGAGCGGGGACCGGCAGCAGGGTTGGCTCGACGAACTCGGGCTCCACCGCGAACTGGCCGCGGAAACGCTCCAGCAGCCTGAACTCCATCGAGGGGTGGATGTAGGGCGCTACCAGCTCGTGCAGCCTGGCCGTCTCGTCCCTGTTGAACGACAGCACCGACGTCTGCCGCGCCCCCCGCAGGGCCAGCGTCGGGTGCAGGTCGAACTGCCCGGCGAGCACCTCGAGCAGCCGCTGCCGGCTGCCCTCGCTGAACGCCCCGACGCAGATCTCGCTGTGACTGTCACGACGTCCACCTCCGTCCTTGGTCCGCTCCTGCAGACCCTCGGAACGGTTGTGGAAACTGCCCTCGTCCATGTACCAGACGGCGAGGGCCAGCGGGGTCAGCGCCTTGAGGTACTCATACGACAGGGTCTTCTTGCCGTCACCCCAGTAGACCGCCTCGCGCAGCTCCGCCAGCTCGGGCAGGGGCGTGAGGTCGACGAACCCGGCACCTTTGGCGTTGACCCGACGGGACTGACCGATGTTGCCGAACAGCGACGCCTTCCAGTCGAGGTAGTCGAGCTGCTTCGCGCCATGGCCCATCCGGAAGCGGGTGCCGAGGCTGCCCTTGATCCGGCTCGGCGACAGGTTGCCGTCGCCCATGAGACCGCCGAGCACCACCTGTCGTTGCTGTGGGCTGAGCAGGTGTGGTTGAGAGATCATGACCCGGTCTCCGGCGAAGATCTCGCCGGCCTCGCGCCAGCCGCCGGGCGTGCGGACCAGGTGGTTGGTGGTCAGGCCCATCTGGGCCCGACCGTTGCCACCGGGCCTGGCAACGGTGAACTGCAGGAAGGTGTCGGTGACCCCGTTGTCGAACCAGTTGACGATCCGCTTCGGGACGACCCGGCCGAGGTCCGAGTCATAGGACAGGACCTCGACGGCCATCCTTTGGTTGACGATCTTGCCGATCTTCTCCTGCGAGCCGTCAGCCAGGGTGACCATCGTGCCGTAGCTCAAGCAGCCGAACATCACGCCGATCTTCTCGCGGAGCTGGTTGATGAAGATCGCGGTCGTGCCGGTGTTGGCGAGGGCACCGGTCATCTTGCGGAGCGCCTGGCTCATGAGGCGGGCCTGCAGGCCGACGTGGCTGTCGCCCATCTCGCCCTCGATCTCGGCGCGCGGCACCAGGGCGGCGACCGAGTCGATGACGATGATGTCGATGGCGCCGGAGCGGACCAGCATGTCCGCGATCTCGAGCGCCTGCTCACCGGTGTCGGGCTGGCTGACGAGCAGCGCGTCGGTGTCGACACCCAGCTTCTTCGCGTACTCCGGGTCCAGGGCGTGCTCGGCGTCGATGAAGGCCGCGATCCCACCGGCTGCCTGCGCGTTGGCGACCGCGTGCAGGGCCACCGTCGTCTTGCCGGAGGACTCCGGGCCGTAGATCTCGACGACCCGCCCGCGCGGGAGACCACCGATCCCCAGGGCGACGTCGAGGGCGATGGACCCGGTGGGGATGACAGCGACAGGCGGCCGGTTGTCGTCGCCGAGGCGCATCACCGAGCCCTTGCCGAAGTTCTTGTCGATCTGTGCGAGGGCCATCTCGAGGGCCTTCTCGCGGTCCGGTGCGGCCACCAGCGTCTCCTTCATCCGTAGCGGGTGTTCCGATCTACGACGGACGCTAGGTGCGGGCGACGACAGTTTTGCTCGGTCGCCCGGACCTGTGGACCGCCCGGAACCCTGTGGACGCTACGTCGAACAGCTGTTCTAGTCGAGCCCGACACGCCGACCAGCGGAGTCAGCGCTGCGACATCGGGCGCCCTCAGCGCTCCTGCTGTCGGCACTCTCAGCGCTCCGAAAGGGGCGCCGCGGTGGCGTCGCACACCGCCCGCCAGACGCCCTTGACGTCGTCCCCCTCGGCGAGCGCCTGCAGCACGGTCCGTGAGCCGAGCTCCGCCAGGACCATGTCCGCGGCGTAGGACCGGGCGTAGGGCACACCGAAGCGGCGTTCCATCCGGTTCCAGAACTCGGTCAGGCGCACCGGGTCAGCGTAGGTGCGCCGCCGACACGCCCACGAGCCGACGGGCCAGCCGCTCCGGGTCCAGCCCCGGCGGCAGCAGCCGGACGCCGACGTGCAGCAGGGTCACCCCCGACGTCCCGACGAGGACCGGGTCGAGCAGGACCTCGGCGACCTCGGGCAGGTCCTCGGCCAGCCGGGCGACCCGGTGCAGCACGTCCTGCAGGGCGCCGGTGTCGCGGCCGGACAGCAGCGAGGCGCCTCGGATGGACGCCACGAGGTCGGCCGCGTCGAGGTCGGTCAGGGGCAGCGTCCGGGTCAGCGGGTCGGCGAGCAGGTCGGCCGCGACCCCGCCGAGCCGCAGCGACAGCAGTGGCCCCACCGCGAGGTCGTGGACGAGCCGCACCACCGTCGAGACGCCGGGTGGCGCCATCGGCTGCACCAGCAGGTCGGTCGGGCCGAGCAGGTCCTGCACCGCTGTCCACCCGGCCTCGAGCTCGGAGGCCGACCCGAGGGCCAGGCGGACCGCACCGACGTCGACGCGGTTGCGCCAGGCCTCGTCCGGGTGCTTCAGCGCGACCGGCCACCCGACCTCCTGCGCCGCCGCGACGGCCTCCCGCATCGAGGCACACCGGATCGTCGGCCAGGCCGTCAGCCCGTAGCACCCCAGCAGCTCAGGGGCTCGCGTCACCCACGAGCCGTCCTGGGCCAGCTCTGCCAGCAGGGCCCGCGCCCCTTCCGTATCGACCTCGAGCACGTGCACCTCACCCTGGGGTCGGGCCCGCCAGCCGGCGTACAGGGTGGCGTGGGCGAGGGCCCGCACGGCGGACTCCGGTGAGGCGTACGACGGGACGGAGCCGCGACCGGCAGCCTCCGCGCCATCGGGGCGGGCGAGAGCCCCTGGCACGCCGTCGTGACCGAGGAACGACGCGAGGATGGGAAGGTCGGTACCGAGGTCGCGGACCGCCGCACCGAGGCCGGCCTCGTCGGCGTGCGGGGTCACCAGCACCAGAAGGCTGTCAACCTCACCGGAGGCCGCGACGACCCGAAGCGCCACGGCCAGCCGGTCGGCCGTCGCGAGCGACCCGAGGTCGACCGGGTTGGCGACCTCTGTGGTGCCGAGCCCCACCAGCGCCTCCTGGACAGCGGGGCTGAGGGCGACGACGTCCAGGCCGAAGGACCGGGCGCTGTCGACGGCAAGGGCGGCCAGGGCCGAGCTGGTCCCGACGATGGCGACCCGAGGACCCGCGGGCAGCGGTTGCAGGGCCAGCAGCTGGCCGGTCTCGAAGAGCTCGGCGAGGGTCTCGACCCGGATCACGCCGGCGGACCGGAACAGCGCGTCCACCGCGACGTCTCCGGAGCCCCGGCCGCTCTTGAGGGCCACCACGGGCTTGGAAAGGCTGACCTCGCGGGCGATGCGGGCGAACTTGCGCGGGTTGCCGAACCCTTGAAGGTGCAGCAGGACCACGTCGGTGCGCGGGTCCTGCTGCCAGTACTGGAGCAGGTCGTTGCCCGACACGTCGGCGCGGTCCCCGATCGACACGAACGTCGACAGCCCGAGACCTCGGCGGTCGAGGGCGGCGAGCACCGTCCCGGCGAGCGCCCCCGACTGGCTGAACATCCCGACCCGACCCGGCAGGGCGTGCCCGACGGCGAACGTCGCGTGCAAGGACACGTCGGGGTCGGTGTTGACGACACCCATGGCGTTGGGACCGATCAGCCGCAGCCCGCCGTCACGCGCGGCCTGGACCACCGCCGCAAGGCGCGCCCTCCCCGCCTCGCCAGCGTCAGCGAAACCTCCGGACACGACGACGAGGCCGCGGACCCGCTTGTCCGCGCAGGCCCGCACCGCGTCAAGGACCTGCTCCGCGGGTAAGGCGATGACGGCCAGGTCGATGTCGTCGGGGACGTCCCGGATGTCGGCGTAGGCGGGGGCGGCGAGCACGTGGGTCGCCTCCGGGTTGACCGGGTAGACCGGCCCCTGGAAACCGTGGGCCAGCAGCGACCGGAAAACCTCGTGACCGGCGGTACCCGGCTCTCGGGAGGCGCCGACCACCGCGACTGCCTGTGGCGCGAGGAGCCTGGCGACGCTGCGCGCCTCGGCCCGGTGCTCACGGGCGCGGCTCACCGCCACGGAGGCGTCGGTACGCCGGATCGGGTAGGTCAGCTCCACCACCCCGTCCGCGAGGTGGCGTTCGACCTCGAAGCCGGCCGACCGGAACACCTGGATCATCCTGCGGTTGCTGGGAAGCACGTTCGCCACGAAACGATCGATCCCCCGCTCCTCGCCGGCGGCAGCCAGGTGCTCGAGCAGCAGCGGTCCGAGACCTCGACCCTGGTGGGCGTCCTCGACGACGACAGCCACCTCCGCCTCCGTCGTACCGGGTGTCCTGTCATAGCGGACGACGCCCACCATGTCGCCGCGGAGCAGCGCGATGAACGCGACCCGATCGTCGTAGTCGACCGTGGTGAGCCGCTCGACGTCACGGGCGGGCAGTACCCGCAGGAGGGAGAAGAACCTCAGGTAGACCGTGTCGGCCGACAGCCTGCTGTGCATGGCCCGCAGTCGCTCGGCGTCGTCCGGCGTGATGGGGCGCAGGTGGACCGTGCCTCCGTCGGCCAGGACCACGTCGGACTCCCAGTGCGCCGGATACCTCGCCGAGGGGTTCACAGGCACAGTCTGACGGGCATACGATCGTGGCGTGGAGGGCCCCCTGGAGCCCAGGTCCGCCGACGTGATCGGCTCGGACGAGCGCGCCCATCACCACCCCTTCATCGCAACCACCACGATGCTGGCCCTCGTCCTGGTCACCCTGCACCTGGAGGGGTTCGCCGAGAGCGCCCGCTCCGGTGCACCGCACCCGCCAACGGGTACGACGGTCGTGGGCCACCCGACACTGTGGCTGACCGCGCAGGCGGTGGGGCTGTCCTGGCGGGAGGTTGGGGAGGCCCCGGCGCTCAGCTGGTCGGCCATCGCTCAGGTCAACACGCGCGACGGCACAGCCTTCGCGCTGCTGTCGGTCGACCTCGGCAACCCCTGGTACGTCGAGGTAGGCCCGCAGGCAGCGTCCTACAACCAGACGATGACGGTCCACCTCAGGGCCGGTTGCCCGACGGTGCTCGCCCTGCCCGCCCCGACGTCCATGCTCCTGCGGGCCCGGCACGTGAGAGGTCCGCTCGAACGACGACGGGTCGCCCTCGACGGCCGGACCCTGCTCGACGAGCCGCGACGTGCCTGCCTGCTCGTCACGAGCGGGTCCCGACAACCGCCACGGGGTGCGGGCAACCGGACGGCCCGCTGACACATCCTCGCAAAGGATGCCTTCCTCGACGTCACGACCGACAGGGTCGGCACCTGGATCAGGCCGGACCGCACCCGGGTGATGCGCACGACCGACGCCACCGCGACCTGGACCGAGCAGCCCTTCTCCTGACGACGGGCGCCCGGGGCGCGCCCGTCGGCGCGGGCTGCGACGATGACCTCCGATGGCTCTCGACCGCTTCTCCGCCGCGACCCGTGCCTGGTTCACGGGCGCCTTCGTCGCGCCCACTGCCGCCCAGGAGGGCGCGTGGGAGGCCATCTCCCGGGGCTCGGACACCCTGGTCGTCGCCCCGACCGGCTCGGGCAAGACGCTGTCGGCGTTCCTGTGGTCCCTGGACCGGCTCGCCTCCTCGCCGCCGCCGGAGGACCCCAGGCGGCGGTGCCGGGTGCTCTACATCTCGCCGCTGAAGGCCCTGGCCGTCGACGTCGAGCGCAACCTGCGGGCACCACTGACCGGCATCCGGCAGGCCGCCCAGCGCCTGGACCTGCCGGTTCCGGACATCAGGGTCGGTACCCGCTCCGGTGACACTCCGGCCGACGAGCGCAGGGCCTTCGCCCGCACGCCGCCGGACATCTTCATCACGACCCCCGAGTCCCTCTTCCTCGTCCTGACCAGCGCCGCCCGCGAGTCCCTGCGCGGCGTCGAGACCGTCATCGTCGACGAGGTCCACGCCGTCTCAGGCACCAAGCGTGGCGCCCACCTGGCATTGAGCCTCGAACGCCTCGATGCCCTGCTGGACAGGCCCGCGCAGCGCATCGGGCTGTCCGCGACCGTCCGCCCGACCGACGAGGTGGCCCGCTTCCTCGGGGGCGCGCGTGACGTCACCGTCGTACAGCCGAAGGCGAGTAAGACGATCGAGGTCTCCGTCGAGGTGCCCGTCGAGGACATGTCGGCGCTCGGCGAGACGACCGGCCCGGTGAGCGGGTCCGCGGCCGGTGCCGAGCCACGCGCCTCGATCTGGCCCGCCGTGGAGGAGCGCATCGTCGACCTGGTCGAGCAGCACCGGTCGACGATCGTGTTCTGCAACTCGCGCCGCCTCGCCGAACGCCTCACCTCCCGGCTCAACGAGATCGCCACCACCCGTGCCTACGGCGAGAGCGACCCCTCCGGCACCTTTCCCGCCGAGCACCCTGGGCAGGGCGGCGTCGGTCGCCCCGCGGTGCCCTGGGGCAATGGCTTTCCCAGCGGCTTTCCCAGCGGCTTTCCCAGCGAGGGGACCGTCGAGATCGCCCGCGCCCACCACGGGTCGGTCTCCCGGGAGCAGCGCTCGCTGATCGAGGAAGCCCTGAAGGCCGGTCGCCTGCCGGCGGTCGTGGCGACCTCCTCTCTGGAGCTCGGGATCGACATGGGCGCGGTCGACCTGGTGATCCAGGTGGAGTCGCCGCCGTCGGTCGCGAGCGGACTGCAGCGAGTCGGCCGGGCAGGGCACCAGGTCGGCGCGGTGTCCCGCGGCGTCGTGCTCCCCAAGTACCGCGGGGATCTCGTGCAGTGCGCGGTCGTGGCCGAGCAGATGGTGACCGGTGGGATCGAGGCGACCCGCTACCCGCGCAACCCGCTTGACGTACTCGCCCAGCAAGTCGTCGCGATGTGCGCGATGGAGCCGTGGACCGTCGACGACCTGGCCGCGGTCGTGCGCCGCGCCGCGCCGTTCGCGGGCCTGCCGCAGAGCGCCCTGGAGGCGACCCTCGACATGCTCAGCGGCCGCTACCCGAGCGATGACTTCGCCGAGCTGCGGCCGCGCATCACCTGGGACCGGGTGACCGGTGTCCTGGCCGGAAGGCCTGGGGCGCAACGACTTGCGGTCACCAGCGGCGGCACCATCCCCGACCGCGGGATGTTCGGGGTGTTCCTGGTCGGAGAGCGCAAATCACGCGTCGGCGAGCTCGACGAGGAGATGGTTTACGAGTCGCGGGTCGGCGACGTGTTCCTGCTCGGGTCGAGCTCCTGGCGGATCGAGGACATCAGCCACGACCAGGTCCTCGTCACCCCCGCGCCCGGCCAGCCGGGCCGGATGCCCTACTGGCACGGCGATGCGCCCGGCCGGCCGCTGGAGCTCGGGCGGGCCCTCGGCCGTTTCCTGCGCGAGGTGCAGGCCCTGTCGCCGCAGGACGCCGAGCAGCGCCTGACCGTTGCCGGGCTCGACGCCAGCGCCACCCGTAACCTGCTGGCCTACCTGTCCGAGCAGCGCGAGGCGACCGGGGTCCTTCCCGACGACCGGACCATCCTCGTCGAGAAGTTCCGCGACGAGCTCGGCGACTGGCGCTTGGCGATCCACTCGCCGTTCGGCGCGCAGGTCAACCAGCCATGGTCGATGGTGCTGACCGCACGGCTGCGCGAGACCTACGGCACCGACGTGCAGTCGATGCACTCCGACGACGGCATCGTCCTGCGCCTGCCCGAGACGGAGGAGACCCCCAACGGGTCCGCCGCCGTCTTCGAGCCCGACGAGGTCGAGGCGCTCGTCCAGCTCGAGGTCGGCGGCTCGGCGCTGTTCGCGGCGCGCTTTCGCGAGTGCGCCTCGCGTGCGCTCCTGCTTCCCCGCCGCAACCCGACTCGTCGTACTCCCCTGTGGCAGCAGCGGCAGCGGGCCGCGCAGCTGCTCGGGGTCGCGTCGCAGTACGGCACCTTCCCGGTCGTCCTCGAGACGATGCGCGAGGTCCTGCAGGACGTGTTCGACGTCCCCGGCCTGGTGGAGCTGATGCAGGACGTGCAGCGCCGCAAGGTCCGCTTCGTCGAGGTGGAGACGCAGCAGCCCTCCCCGTTCGCGAGGTCCCTGCTGTTCGGCTACCTCGGTGCCTTCATGTACGAGGGGGACGCCCCCCTCGCCGAGCGCCGCGCCCAGGCGCTGTCGCTCGACTCCGCTCTGCTCGCCGAGCTGCTCGGTCAGGCCGAGCTGCGCGAGCTCATCGACGCCGACGCACTCGCCGAGGTGGAGGCCGAGGTGCAGCGGCTCACGCCGGAGCGCCGCGTCAAGGACCTCGAGGGCGTCGCCGACCTGCTTCGGATGCTCGGCGACCTGACCACCGACGAGGTCGTCGAACGCGGCGCCACAGCCGCCTGGCTGGTCGAGCTCGAGGGCCAACGCCGGGTCATCCGGGTGCGCATCGCCGGTGAGGAGCGGTGGGCTGCCGTCGAGGACGCCGGCCGTCTGCAGGACGCCCTCGGGACCGCACTCCCGGTCGGTGTGCCCGAGGTGTTCCTGGAGCCGGTCCGTGATCCGCTGGGCGATCTGGTGTCCCGCTACGCCCGTACGCACGGACCGTTCCACCCGGTCGACGCGGCCCGACGCTTCGGTCTTGGGGTCGTGGTCGTCGACTCCGCGCTGGCCCGGCTGAGCGCCTCCGGCCGGATCGCCCACGGCGAGTTCCGGCCAGGTGGGAGCGGCCTCGAGTGGTGCGATGCCGAGGTCCTGCGGTCCCTTCGCCGCCGGTCGCTGGCCAAGCTGCGCAAGGAGATCGAGCCCGTCCCACCCGACGCGCTGGTCCGCTTCCTACCCGCGTGGCAGGGCCTCACCGGGGGCAACGGCAGCCGGGGCGTCGACGGACTGCTGCGTGCGGTCGAGCAGCTGCAAGGCGCGCTCATCCCGGCGTCCGCCCTCGAGACCCTCGTCCTGCCGGGTCGCGTCGCCGGCTACTCCCCCGCGCTGCTGGACGAGCTGACGGCCGCCGGCGAGGTGCTGTGGGCCGGGGGCGGCTCGCTGCCGGGTAACGACGGGTGGGTGTCGTTGCAGCTCGCCGAGACCGCGGAGCTGCTGTTGCCCCCTCCCCTGGAGCTGTCCTCGACGCTCGTGCACGACGCCCTGGTCGCTGCCCTCGACGGAGGGCAGGCGCTGTTCTTTCGCTCCCTCGCGGACCGGGTCGCCGACGAGGTCGGCAGCGCTGACGACAAGGCGCTCGAACAGGCCGTCTGGGACCTGGTCTGGGCCGGGCGGGTCACCAACGACACGGTGGCGCCGCTGCGGGCGCTGCTCGGGTCCGGGCGTCCCGCGCACGCCGTCAAGCGGCCACCGGTCCGGGGCAGGTCCCGCTACGGACGGCCGGCCTCGGTGGCCCGCACGGCCTCCCCCACCCTCGGCGGGCGTTGGTCGTTGCTGCCGGACCGTGACGCCGACCCGACCCGGCGTACCCATGCGGTGGCGGAGGCCCTGCTGGAGCGGCACGGCGTCGTCACCCGCGGTGCCGTGACGGCCGAGCGGGTGCCGGGTGGCTTCGCGGCCGTCTACGCCGTGCTCAAGGCCTTCGAGGAGGCCGGACGGGTCCGACGCGGCTACTTCGTCGAGGGCCTGGGCGCGGCGCAGTTCGCGGCTCCCGGGGCCGTCGACCGGATGCGGACAATGGCAGCGAGCCGTCCGGTCCAGGACGAGCCGCTCTGGACGACCCCCGTGCCGGGCGGCTGGTCGGCCTACGCCGACGGCGGACCGACGCAGCGCAAGCGGCGCGATGACGCGGGGGCCCTGGTGCTGGCTGCCGCGGACCCGGCGAACCCGTTCGGCGCGGCGCTGCCCTGGCCCACCACCCAGGGTCACAAGCCGGGCCGCAAGGCGGGCGCCCTGGTGGTCGTCGTCGACGGCCGGCTCGTGCTCTACGTCGAGCGCGGCGGCAAGACGCTGCTGTCGTTCACCGACGACGAGGCCAGCGTCGGCCCAGCCGCCGACGCGCTCGCCCTCGCCGTCCGCGACGGTGCCCTCGGCCGGCTCACGGTGGAGAAGACCGACGGCGAGCCCGCTCTGAACAGCGCGCTCGGCGTCGCCCTGGAGCACGCGGGCTTTCGCCCGACCCCGCGAGGCCTCCGGTTGCGCGCCTGAAGCAGGAGCGTCGTCGTCGCTGACCCGCGCACCCTCAGCCGACCGGGACGTCCGGTGCGACTACCTCGGAACCACAATGGGCGAGCCAGACGGGCCGGCCGCCTTCGACCACGATCAGGCCGGTGACCCGGTATCCGAAGGTCTCCGTGTCCCCAGCCGGTCTGTGCTCCGTTCCCGTGCCTTCAGCCAGGATCCAGGACCCCGCTGGCACGTCGATGACGTGCGGCAGACCGAACGTGAAGGAGTACGCGGCTCCCCGACCGAGCAGCTCCTCGAACAGTGTCGCGATGTCCTCGGGACCGGTCGCGACCTCGTCCGCCTCGGAGCCTGCATAGGTGGCCTCCGGTCGGGAGCTGAACTGTGCCAGCAGTGCGCGGGCGTCCCGGTCATGAAAGGCGGCGGACAGTCCTCGCAGCAGTGCCGCCACCTCGCTCGGGGTCATGCGGCGAGTTCATGTTCGACGTCGGGTGCTGGAGAGGGTTGATGGGTGCCGTCAACATCGAGCATCCCGGGGAGCAGGACTGCCGCGGCGGTGACTGCCGAACCGAGCACACCCGCACCGACCAAGGTGGTGCGGGCGCCGAGCAACGCGGCGACGGGTGCGGTGAGCGCGTAGGACAAAGGCAGACCGGCGATGGAGATGAACCAGTCAAGACTTGACACCCGGCCCATGAGCTCGGTGGGGATGAGGCGCTGCTTGGTGGTGGCCCACGCGATGGTCCCTGCGGCTTCGAGCCCGTTGACGAGGAAGCAGGCGAGCATGAGCTGCCAGCCTGCCGTGGCCAGGCCGTACCCGGCGATCGCGAGGGTCGCCAGTGCCCAGGTGAGGTACATGAAGGTGAACTGTCGACGGGGCAGTCCGGTCCGGCTCATGATGACAGCGGCCACCACCGCGCCGACGCCGCCGGCGGACAGCACGAGACCCAGTTCGCTGGCGTCGCCGTGCATCGAGTGCTTTACCACGTAGGGAAGCAGCACCTCGGTGGGACCGATGAACAGCAGGTACGCCAGCGTCGCGGCGGCGAAGGTACCCCACAACCACACGCGGCTGCGGACGAAGGCGTAGCCGGCCATGGCGTCCTGCAGCAGCGTGCCCTGCTCCGTGCCTGGGTCGTCCGCCGCCAAGGGACGAGTGACAGGGCGCATCGCGACCAGGCACGCGGCCGAGACCACGAACGTGAGTGCGTCCAAGGCGAAGGCCGCGCCTGTGCCCCGTAGTCCGATCACCAGGCCGCCCACCGCGGGCCCGACCAGCCGGAGCATGGCGGGCCGGAGGAACTGCTCGAGCGCGTTGGCCTGCTCGAGCAGGTGGGGCTCGACGAGCTCGGGGACAAGTGCGTCGAAGGCCGGCGCGGCGAAGCCGGCGCCGAGGCCGTAGACGATGCTCAGCACGGCGAGATGCCACATCCGGGCGTCGCCGCCGAGCACCAGTACGGCGACGGCACCGACCGCGAGCGAGCGAGCCACGTCCGCCGCCAGAAGCAGACGACGACGGTCGTAGCGGTCGCTCAATAACCCTCCCCAGAGCAGGGCCAGCAGCTGCGGAACCGTGGCGCACACCCCGAGCAGCGCCAGGCCGCCAGGTTGCGGGGACAGCGAGTAGGCCTGCCAGGCCAGGGCCACGAGGTAGACCCCGTCACCGAGCAGGGACGCGGCAGCCCCCGCCCACAGCAGCCGGAAGCGCCGATCCCGCAGCACGGCGCGCAAAGGAGACGAGCTGTCAGGCAACCCGCTGCCGCCCTATGTGGGCGGGTGAGCGCTTGAGCCCGAAGCGCGCGTCCACCGCCTCGATCGCGGCGCAGAGCTCGTCGATCTCGTCGTCTGTGTTGGCCGCGGTCACCTGGGCACGAAAGCCCACCTCGGCTCGCGGGACCAGGGGGTAGGCCGCCAGCGTCACGTAGATGCCCGCGTCGAACAGGAAGCGACCGACGGCGTCGACGTCGTCCGGGTCGGCGAGCGGAACCTCGACGATCGGCAGCCCGGAGCGGTTGGGTACCGCCAAGTCCAGACGGTTCGTGGTTTCCAGAACACGCGCGGTCTTGCGGTGCAGTTCACGGCGGATCTCGTCGCCGCGCGCGTCGTTGACCCTGAAGCCAGCCAGGACTGTGGCGAGGGAAGCCATCGGCGAGGGCCCTGAGTAGAGGTACGGCGCCGCCGCCACCTTGAGGTAGTTCTTCAGGTCCGTGGGCAGCGCGAGAAAGGCCAGCAGTGAAGAGTACGACTTGGAGAAGCCGCCGACCAGGACGATGTTGTCGTAGGTCTCCCCGAGGTGTCGAACGATCGAGTTTCCCCGGGAGCCGTAGGTGCTGGTCTCCTCCGGTGATCGCTCACCGATGACACCAAAGCCATGGGCGTCGTCGATGTACAGGAGTGCTCCGTGCTCACGGGCAAGGGCTGCAAAGGCCGGGATGTCAGGGCAGTTGCCGGTCATGCTGTTCACGCCGTCCATGCAGATGAGCTTGGTGACCCCAGCCGGTGCCTGGCTCAGTTGCTCCGCCAGGGCCTCGACGTCGTTCGCCGCGAACCGGCGCAGGGTCGCTCCAAGGCCACCGGCGACAGTGCAACCGTCATAGATCGTGCGATGGGCCTGGGCGTCGAGGAACATCCAGCCCTTACCGGCCAGAGCCGGGATCACCGACATGTGGATCTGGGTGATTGTCGGCAGCACGAGGGTGTCCGGCGCCCCTAGCAGCCCGGTGAGCTGCTCCTCGATGTCCAGGTAGGGCCGGGGGTTCCCGAGCAGCCGTGACCAGCTGGGGTGGGTGCCCCAGCGTCGGAGGGCACCGTCGACGGAGTCGATGATCTCCTCGTCGAGGTCGAAGCCGAGGTAGTTGCACGAGGCGAAGTCCGCCAGCCAGTGGTCGCCGATGCGGATGCGACGGCCATCGATCTGGTCGATCGTTGCGTCGTACATCGGTGAGCTGGAGCGAAGCCGCTCCAGGTCAGCCCACCGAACGTTGCCGATGATGGCCGAGACCGGGTCGGGGAAGGTGAGCGTGCGGGGGCGATCCATCAGGAGTCTCCAGGTGTCAACGGCTGGTGCGAACCGACCGCATGGGGCAGGGATGGGGGGTTGGTCAGGGGGGTCGTCCGACCATTCCTGGGCTCTGCCTGGACGGGCAGCCGCAGCAGGGTCGCGGGGTCACGGGCTTGCCTAGGTGGGCCGAGGGGCTTTCCGGCGAGCAGCAGCGACGTCAGGTCCGCCGCAGGCACGGGACGTGAGAACAGGTATCCCTGACCGTAATGGCATCCCAGGCTGTCAAGCTGGGAGTGCTGAACGGCGAGCTCGATCCCTTCGGCGACCACCGCTAGCCGAAGCGAATGGCCGAGCGAGACGATCGCGCGCGCGAGGGTTCCTCCCTCGGGACCGCGCGCGAGTCCGTCGACGAACGACTTGTCCACCTTCAGGATGTCGATCGGGAAGTCTTGCAGGTAGGCAAGGCTCGAGTAGCCGGTGCCGAAGTCGTCGATGGCGATCTGCAGCCCCAGGTCCTTGAGGGCTTGGATGCGTTCCGGGATTCCGGAGCCGTCCCGTGCCAGCACCGTCTCGGTCAGCTCGATGACCAGCAGCTCAGGTGGCACATCATGTCGTTCGAGGGCCGTCAACACCTCCAGGACGAAGCCGGGCTCGCGCAGTTGACGCCCGGAGACGTTCACGGCAACCCGTAGGCCCCGTGGCAGGAGGTCAGCCCAGCGTCGGGTTTGCGCACATGCCTGGTCGAGGACCCAGCTGCCGAGTTCGACGATGAGACCGGTCTCCTCGGCGAGCTCGATGAACTCCGACGGCTGCACCATCCCGCGATCGGGGTGCTCCCACCGGACCAGCGCCTCGGCGCTGACGATCTCGCCGCTCCCGAGGGCCACGATCGGCTGATAGACCAGGGTGAACTCCTGGGCCGCAAGGGCACGTTCGAGGTCCGCGCGCCGACCGAGCCGGTCGAGCATCCGTGCGTGCAGGTCGGCGTGATAGGTCACGACCTGGCCCTTGCCGCGGTCCTTGGCCGCGTACATCGCAAGGTCCGCGCACCGAAGGATCTCGGTTTGGCTGTACGACGTGACCTTCGTGGCCACCACCACGCCGGCGCTCGCATGGACCCGGACCGGCTCGCCATCGAGCAGGAGGGGTGCTGACAGAGCCAGAACCAGTCGAACAGCAAACTGCTCCGCCTGCTCGGCGGCGTCGATGTCCTCCAGCAGGAGGGCGAACTCATCGCCGCCGAACCGGGCAACGGTGTCGCCCTCGCGCAGGCAACTGCTGAGACGTTTGGCGACTACCTTGAGGACCTCGTCACCGGCAGCATGTCCACGCGAGTCGTTGACGATTTTGAAGTCGTCGACGTCGAGCATGACGACGGCCAGCGGGCTTCCGTGCCGCTCCATGCGCCCGAGTGCATGCTCGAGCCGGTCCTGGAACAGAGCCCGGTTGGCCAGTCCGGTCAAGTCGTCATGGAAGGCCTGGTACTTCAGGTTCTCCTCCATGGCGCGCCGCTCCGAGACGTCGCGCATGGTCAGGACCAGCCCGCAGACGCTGCTGTCGTCGAGCAGGTTGCTCAGCAGCACCTCGAACGGGACGTAGTCCCCTTCCCCGCTGTGGAGGCGCCAGTCAGACACCGACCGTGCCTTCGCCGGCCTCACAACCGCAGAATCCAGAGCCGACTGCAGATCCGCCCGGTCGTCCGGGTGCAGCAGGTCCGACAACTGCACTCCGACCAGGTCGTCGGAGGGCCGTTGCAGGGCCCGGCCGAGTGAGGGCGTCGCGTAGCTGATCTGGCCCACCTCGTTCACCACGACGATGACGTCGGACGCGTTCTGGATCAGGGCCCGGAAATGCGCCTCGCTCTGCCTCTTTCGTGCCGTCTCTGCGAGGGTGACGCTTTCCAGGGCCAGAGCGACCTGGGAGGCCAACGTGCTCAAGGCGCCGTGCTCGTGAGGGTTGAGCGGCAGGGCATTGCGCACGACGAGGATGCCGCGTACGTCCCCGTCATAAGGCAAAGGCGACACGCTCAGTCTCCCGTGCTCAGCGAGGTAGCCGCCGGGCCGGGCCTCATCCCAGAGGTCTGCGTCGTCGGCGAAGTCGTCAGCCGCCCCTGAGCAAGCTACGAGAGCCAGGTTCCCGGCCTGGGCCACGAACAGAGCCGTGGCGGCTGCCGCGCCCTTCGAGATCAGGGTGCTGGTGGCGGCCAAGGCAGCCGCATGGACCTCGGCGGCATCCTGTGCAGCCACAAGGGACTCCCCAGACGTTCGCAGGACTCGCTCACGTTGAACCGACTGCCGATGGTCAGCGACGATGCTGGCGAGTCGGCCCAACACGAGCAGGTAAAGCGCTGCGGAGAACAGGGCAATGGTGACTCCGTGTACGGTCCCGTGGCTCGTCGCCTCGACGAACAGCACCACCGGCGCGATCAAGCTGACGGACAGCAGCACTGCCATCCGCGCGGCACCGACATTCACGCTCCGTTGCGGGACCGGCTCGCTGACCCGGGCGCTGGAGGGATGCAGGGCCGCCGTGCCGTAGGCGACGTAGAACAGCGCCCACCCGGCGTCCGTGGGACCGCCCAAGGTCCAGCTGCCGTTGAGCTGCTGGAGACCGTAGACGACATCACTGACCAGCAGCCCCACGGCACCGAGCACCAGCCACTGCACCGTACGAAGCCGCAGGCCACCGCCGGCGACGAGTCGCGCGATCATCGACAGCACCAGAACGTCCAACAGGGGGTAGGCGACCGAGACCATCCGCTGGAGCAGGGTGAGACCGTCCGCCTGGAAGTTGGGCAGCACCAGATAGAGCCACGACAGCAGGCCCAGGCCCGTCGTGATGATCAGGGCATCCAGCAGACTGGCCCGGTCACGCCTGGGGCTTCGACCCCGGATGAACAGCAGCACCGCCGCCGCCCACAAGGGGTACAGCGCCAGGTAGAAGGCGTCTGCCAGTGAAGGGAAAGGGTTGTCCTGGTGCCACACCTCGGTGAGCACCGTGTAGACCGTGTCGCCGGTGATGAAGCAGGCTTCGACAGCAGCGAGCAGGTACCAGGCCGCCGGGCGCGCGGGCCGATGCAGCCGCACCCCGATGAGGGTGGCCACGATGGAGGCGACTCCAAGCGGCGTCCAGGTCCACAGATGCGCATCCAGGGCGAAGTACGCAACGCATAGCGGCAGCGTCAGCCCCAGGTAGAGCTTCCACGCGACAGTGCGTGCCTTGCCGACGGCAGGGCTCTGCGTCCTCGCGCCGCGTTCGCCGGGAAGGCCCACGATGAAGGGGGGTACCCCGCGGCTGTACGGGTGCATGGGCTCCTATCGACAGCCCGAACCAGAATTTAGCGCAGAGAGTGCATCGTTTCTGGGGTCAACGCCCGGGGGTTGATCATCACCGCGGGCTCGTTGAAGGGCCTACACGAGCCACGAGCGTGGTGGGGTCGCTGCTGCTGCCGCTCGGCTTACGTACTCGCCGGGCCGGCCGCGGATGCCTGGGGGCCGGTGCGGGTCATGGCGGTCGGCGGTGCGCTCGGCACCGTCTCGCTGAGCCTCGGCCGGCTCCCCACCTCGACCCGGCAACTGCAGCGGTGAGTCGAGGGCGACCTCGACCCACGTCCCTAGGTCAACCACGCACACGTGGACTAGTCGCCAAAAAGCCGACAAACAGCACCACACATTCTTGTTTTCCTTGCGCCCACGTGATCTGAGTCCCAGACTCCGCCGCATCACTCGGCCGGGGGGTCTGCGATGTGGATCAATTCGCACTACGTGCGCAACGTCGACACTGGGCCCGGCCGCCGAAGGACAGTTGGGCTGGTCACTGCTTTCGCCCTCCTGGCATTGAGCCTCGGGCTTGCAGGGCCTGCGAGGGCGAGTGATCTCGCGGTCACCTTCACGTCGGCGCCCAGCGGCACGGTGCAGGCGGACTACGCGGCCTTCGCCTTCTCGGCAACGGACGCGTCGCACTACGAGTGCAGCCAGGACGGTGCCGCGTTCAGTTACTGCGCGCCCAACTACGCCGGAACAGCCACCCTCACAGGACTCTCCGACGGGCCGCACACGTTCGACGTGCGTGCGGTCGACGCGCTGTCGGTCCTGGGTACCTCGACGCGCGCCTCCTGGACGGTCAATCGCGCCCCCGTGGTGAGCATCCTGTCCGGCCCGGGAGAGGGGTCGACGACGGCCGCGACATCAGCCGCCTTCACTTTCCTCGCCGACGGCGCCGACTCCTACGAGTGCAGCATCGACGGCGCCGCCTTCGGCTACTGCGCACCGAACTACGCCGGGTACTGGACGTTTTCCGCTCTCGCCGACGGCGACCACAGCCTGTCCGTACGCGCCACCCGCGGCACCGACACCGGACCGGCCACCACCCGCCACTGGACCGTCGCCGCCGACCTGTCCGTCACCGTCCTCTCCGGACCGGGTGAAGCCAGCACGACCAGCTCGACCTCAGCCGCCTTCACGTTCACGGCGCCCGCCGCCAGCTCCTACGAGTGCAGCGTCGACGGCGCCGCCTTCGCCTACTGCGCACCGAACTACGCCGGCTACTGGACGTCCTCCAACCTCACCGACGGCGACCACAGCCTCGCCATACGCGCCACCCGCGGCAGCGACACCGGACCGGCCACCACCCGCCACTGGACCGTCGCCGGCGACCTGTCCGTCGCCGTGCTCTCCGGACCGGGTGAAGCCAGCACGACCAGCTCGACCTCAGCCGCGTTCACCTTCACCGCACCCGCCGCCAGCTCCTACGAGTGCAGCGTCGACGGCGCCGCCTTCGCCTACTGCGCACCGAACTACGCCGGGTACTGGACG
>JBBRNK010000034.1:0-19429 GCA_038230355.1 Mycobacteriales bacterium
CGGCCCCGCCCCCCCCCCCCCCCCCCCCCTGGGGCCCAAACCCACCCCCCCCCGCCCGGGGGGATTCCCGCCAAAGGGGGGGGTGGGCGCCGTCAGCAGCTGGACGCGAGCAGCGGGCCGACGGGGAGGCCGGTCGGCGCCGCAGCTCTAGGGTCCTGAAGGAACACCTCGGTGCCAGAGTGTCCAAGCGGGCGGCGACGCACGAGGCCACCCGCAGGTGCAGAACGACGTCCTGGTGGGTGGGAGCACCTGGACGTGCCGGGTCGAACCGGAGCGGCAGGGGCGTGTCGAGAGCGACGAGGAAGCCCTGACCGGCACCACCGCGAGCAGATCGCGGGGCAGGGCGGTGAGGTTCTCGAACCGGACCGGTACGGCGAGCTCGCGGCCGTGCAGGGCGACGGACCGCACGAACGACTCGAGCGAGTACGGGGGCTCCTGGGCCAGGACGTCGCGCTGCTCGGATGGGTGGTTCGGGTCCCTGATCGTGACGACCGTAGGTGGGCGCAGGTCCACCTCAGCAGGCTCGCCTGACGAGCTGTCGCAAGGCAACTCCGAAAGGGTCTCCCAGGTAGGCGGCACTGACGGCGTCGCCCCCGTCGCCCGTGACACCGAGCAGGAGGTCGCCCAGGAGGGCTCCGTCCGAAGGACCCGCGAGCTGCCGAGCCGACGGGCAGCTCGACACCGAGACCGTGCCTGTCAGGCGACGCGGTGAAGCGGCCCCAGGTGCCATCTGCAGGGGCAGCGCGGGACTGGTCGAAACGTCGAACCCGTCACCTGCCGTCATCGAGGTCAGGGTCCGAGCCAGGGCGGCGTCATTGCGTACGTCAAGGACCACCTCGACGTGCTCGCCCTTGAGCACCTGTGACACCAGGTCGACCTGCAGGGACTCCCCTGGTGACAGCAGGCCGCACGCACGCTCCAGGAGGCTTTGGTAGGTGGCGGCAAAGAAGGAGTTGCCGACCGGGATCCGCACGGTCCGGCGTTGATGACGCGCGGTGAGGATCGTGACGAGTACCCCGGTCGGGGAAGACTGCGACGCCGACTTCGGACAGGCGACGTCCGGACCCAGCGTCAGCAAGGCCGAGCCACCAGGGTCGACGAAGACGTGGAACATCTGGTCGGCGTAGTGCTCGCGGTCCACCCGGGCGCCGACGACCGTGACTCGCTGGTGGCCGTCGTTGAGCAGGGTCAGGCGCGCAGTGCCGCCTACGACATCCGTCGGTACGTCGTCGGGCGCCGCCGACAGGCGCAGGTCGGCCAGAGCCACCCGGTCCAGGTTCTGTTCGTGCTGTCGTTGGCGCAGCACCACCGCCGAGGGGAGCGCCACCGCAAGCAGGACCACGATCGCAGCCAGGACCTGCAGCTGTCGGGCTGAGGGTCGGGTCAGCTGCCAGCGCAGGGAGCCCTTCGGCCCGCGGTCGTCACCGACGATGTCGCTGACCGGCGCCGGCCTGTTGGGGTCGGTGATCGTGATCAGCGGCACGCTTCGGCCTTGGTCGTTCACGACGGCATGCTAAGGGCTTCGGCGCCTCGGCGTGGCAGGTACGACGACAAAGCCCGTGCTCCCGGAACGGGCAGGTGCGACGATGGTGGGGAGCGGCCCGGGCGGACCGCAGGGAGAAGGTTGGTGTTGACGGAGCAGCCGAGCAGGCGCCCACGCCCCCAGGCTGTTGACGCGACGATCCACCTCGACCCGGCCGGTGGTTTCCATGCCGCCGGAGACGATCTGGACTGGCACGACCTCGAAGGGGAGGGCTTCGACCTCGAGGAGCGCAACGCGCTGCGACGGGTCAGCGGCATCCGGACCGACCTCGAGGACGTCACGGAGGTCGAGTACCGCCAGCTGCGCCTCGAGCGAGTCGTCCTGATGGGGGTCTACGCCCGCAGTGACGACGCCGACACCTCACTGTTCGAGCTGAAGGCCCTCGCTGAGACCGCGGGCTGTGAGGTCCTGGAGGGCCTGATCCAGCGCAAGGACAAGCCGGACCCCAAGTCCTACGTCGGGTCCGGCAAGGCCGAGGAACTGCGCGAGGCCGTCCTGGCCACCGGTGCCGACACGGTCATCTGCGACGGCGAGCTGTCGCCCGGGCAGCTTCGCTCCCTCGAGGAGCTTGTGAAGGTCAAGGTCATCGACCGGACCTGGCTGATCCTCGACATCTTCGCCCAGCACGCCACATCGAGGGAGGGCAAGGCGCAGGTCGAGCTGGCCCAGATGACCTACATGCTTCCGCGTCTGCGCGGCTGGGGCGAGTCCCTGTCCCGGCAGGGCGGTGGCGCTGGCGGCTCCGGAGGCGGCGTTGGTACCCGCGGCCCGGGCGAGACCAAGATCGAGACCGACCGTCGGCGAATCCGCAATCGCAAGGCCAAGCTGGCCGGTGAGATCAAGCTGATGAAGACGGCGCGGGACGTCAAGCGCCAGGAACGCAAGCGCCACCAGATCCCGTCCGTCGCCATCGCCGGGTACACCAACGCTGGCAAGTCCTCGATCCTGAACCGCCTCACCGGTGCGGGCGTGCTCGTCGAGGACGCGCTGTTCGCGACGCTGGACCCAACGGTCCGCAAGGCCCAGACGCCGTCCGGGCGCGAGTTCACCTTCACCGACACCGTCGGCTTCGTACGCCGCCTGCCGCACCAGCTTGTCGAGGCGTTCCGCTCGACGCTGGAGGAGGTCGCCGACGCCGACCTTGTCCTCCACGTCGTCGACGGCTCGCACCCCGACCCGGAGGGCCAGCTGTCCGCCGTACGCGCGGTGTTTGCCGACATCGGTGCCGGCGACGTGCGTGAGATCGTCGTCGTCAACAAGGCCGATGCCGCCGATCCCCTTGTCCTGTCGAGGATCCAGCGTCACGAGAAGCACTCCGTGCTGGTGTCCGCCAGGACAGGCGCCGGGCTGCCGGAGCTGCTGCAGATCCTTGAGGACGAGGTGCCGCACGCCGACACGCTGGTCACGGTGGTGCTGCCCTACGTGAACGGCTCGCTGGTGTCGCGAATCCACTCCGAGGGGGAGGTTCTCACCGAGGAGCACCTCGAGGAGGGCACCCGGCTCGAGGCAAGGGTGAAGCCCGGCCTCGCAGCTGAGCTCGACCCCTATCTCGTGGCCTGAACCGGCCTGAGGCCGACCGTGGGCGCCGTGGGCGCCGTGGGCGGGCCTCGAAGGCTGGTGCACGGGGCCCAAGGCTCTCACGTCCCAGGTGCCGTTGAACCTGGGTGACGGCAGGCCGGGCCGGTAAGGCGGGGCCGATGAGGGGCGGGGCGGGGCGGGCGCCGGGCGGTGCCCGCTGAGGATTAGCGGTCGGCGTTGCGGGTGCTGGACCCGCTGAAGCTGGTGGAGACGACCGGGCTGACTGAAGAGTCGTCGCTCGTGCCGGATCCGGAGCTTTCGCGGGAACCGGACACCGACGATGAGCTGCCGCTGGAACCGGTGCCGGAGTCCGAACTCACACCCGAGCCGGGAGCAGAACCGGAGTCCGAGCCAAAACCGGAGTCCGAGCCAGAACCGGAGTCCGAGCCCGAACCTGAGTCCGAACCAGAACCGGAACCCGTCGCGTCACCGGAACCGCCCGACTCGCTGGGGCCACTGCCGTCCTGACCGGACTCGGGCCGGTCGCCGGAGCCGGTGCTCGTCGAAGATCTCGGCGTCGGCGTCGTCCGGGCGCGGTCCCGTCCGTCGGGTCCTTGCTGGTCGTCGCCGGCACTCGACTGGCCGCTCGAGCCGGGTCCGGACGTCTGCGAGTCGGACGGCTGTCCTCCCGACTCGACCCCGTCATGGCTGGGTGTGACCGCGGCTGGGGGGGCCGCTTCGGGTGAGGGAGATGTGGTGTCCAACGCAGGGACAGGCACGGAGGACGGTGAGAGGTCGACGTCGGGAGCCGTCGCGGGGCGAGGAAGGTGCAGCGGCGTCACAGCCTCGACGACGTCGGCAACCGCGGTCTGCGCGGGAGCGGGCAGGTCGCCGGCGGCCGCCACCCCCAAGACCAGCGCGAGGCACCCGGCCCCGGCGAGCGACAACTGCAGTGGTAGCGCCAGTGAGCGACCTCGCCGCGAAACCACGTTCCTCGTCCAGGAAACCGCCCGGCTACCCACTGACACACCCGCAATAGGATCGGTGGCCGAACCCGCCACCGGGTCGAATCCCTGCTCGAGCAGGGCCGCAAGCGCGGTCGACGGCGTGGGAGCGGGAGCGTCCGCGAAGACGCGGAACTGACCCATCAGCGACGTGAGTTCGGGCTCCGAGGGCACGTCGTGTCCAGCCAGCAGCGCGTCTGCGGTCCGGTCGTCGAGCCTACGTCGGGTCCTCACGTGTCTGTCATCGTCTGGGGAGGTCACAGGGTTACGCCCTCCACTTCGTCGTCCTGCGTTTGGAGTGCGCGCCTCAGCGCGAACAGACCTCGCCGTTGGAGCTGCTTGACGGCGCCCTGCGACTTCCCGACGGCCGCGGCGACCTGCTCGATAGTGAGGTCACCGAGGACGCGAAGGGTGAGGACGTCCCGCTGGTCCGGGACGAGTCCGTCGAGCAGCCGTCGTACCCGCTCGGTCTGCAGGGACTGGATCGCCTCGTCCTCAGAGGATGCACTGGTACGCCGGTCGGTGGCCATGTCGTACGTCGCGGTGGGCTCGCGCCGACCCCGCCTGCGCAAGTCGTCGACGAGGCGGGCATGCGCGACGGAGAAGGTGAACGTCCGCAGTCCTGCCGCTCCACCGGTGAGCGACGGAAGCTTTGAGAAGACGGTCAGGAACACCTCGCTGGTGAGGTCCTCGGGCTCGGCCGCACCGCGGGTCTGCAGGTAGGAGTGCACGCGCGGCGCGAGCTGCTCGTAGACACCACGTAGAGCCCAGGCCTGTCCGGCCTGGGCTGCGGGGAGGACATCCTCGAGGAGCTGCTCGTTCACGCGGTGCGCTCCGGACGATGAGCCGGGGTGGACCGAAGACTCGGTCCACCCCGACATCATGACGTCCTCAGGTCCATCAACCGCTCGAGGGCTCGGGATCTGCCGTTCAGTTGTCGCCCGAGCTGTCGCCCGAGTTGTCACCCGAGTCACCCGAGTGGCCGCCGTCCTGGCTGCCGCTGGTGTCCCCGCGGGTGTCGCTGGTGTTGTCACCGCTGTTCTCAACGGCATGCGTGGCCTTCGGCTTCGGGGAGCTGCTGTCGTGGTGGTTGTTGCCCTGGCCGGGGTGGACGCCGTCGCGATGGGTCCCGTCCTGCTGCTCACACTCGCCCTGCTCGCCCTGCTCGTTCTGGTCACCCTGCTCGCCCTGCTCGCCCTGCTCGTCCGTGGCGTCGGGGGTCTCGGTCTGCGCGGGCGCTGTGGTGATGCAGGCCTCGGGAGCCTTCGTGGCCTCCGGGCGGTCACTCGGCTCCGGAGCCTGCGGGGCCTCGGCGGACTCGGTCGCGGTTGGCTCGGAAGCCGCCGTCGGGTCGACCGTCGGTTCTACCGTCGGGTCGTCGGCCGGGTCGCTGGAGGCCGCATCCGTGGCGGACCCGTCAGCGGAGGAATCCGCGGAGGAGTCCGCGGAGGGGCTGTCGGTTGCTGTGGCTGTCGTCGAGCCGGCGTTCAGGGCGCCCGGCAGGGCTACGGCCGCGCCGGCAGCACCCATGCTGATGACGGCGACACCGCCGACGAACACCACCTTGCTGGCGGCGCTGGCGGCGGCGAGCTTGCTGGCGAGAAGCTGGGCCAGGGTCATGGAGGTTCCTCACTTCGGTAGCGGCCGGGACCCGTGGGGTTCGGGTTGGACGCATTGCTGACTGCTGTTGCCAGCAGGTCGCCCTTTCGGCGGGATCACAGCGGTTATCGTCCTGACGTACAGCAGGGGTACGGGTGCCGCCAGGTCAGCTCACAAGGACCGCTACCGGCACGGGAGAGCCGTTGAAGAGCGCGGCGAGCAGGCTTCGGCAGAGCCGACGTACACAGGATCTCCGATCTCGAGGTCTGCGGGCAGGCGGACGTCACGCCACCCTCCGGTGTCGAGGAGGCGTGTGCTCACCCTGCGTCTTCGGCGACCGCGCCAGGCACCTTGAGTCAGGTCCGAACGAGTGCGCAGGAGTGGTCGCCCGCTACAGGGCTTCACCCGATCGGCCGACACAACCCCGGTGAGAGTCACCCGGCACGGCCTGCGCAGGTATGCGCTCGCCTGTGGTGTGACCGCCGGCTGGTTCGGGCTGCAGCGGGTGCTGGGTGAGCACTCCGTCGTGAGTCAATGGGTCTCCAACGTAGGACTGGTCGCCGTGGCACTGGCGGCGTCGCTGTGCTGCCTGCTGCGAAGTGCCCTCGAGCCGCTCGGCCGGCGGGCCTGGGTGCTGCTCGGCCTGTCCGCGCTGTCATGGGGTTTGGGCCAGGCTGTGTGGACCGTGTACGTGAGCGTCCTGGGCCGGGAGGTCCCGTTCCCGTCGTACGCCGATGTCGGCCACATGCTCAGCGTCCCGTTGCTCGTCGCCGGGCTGCTCGCCCTCCCGAGCGCCCCGACGGCCTGGAGTGGCCGGGTTCGGCTGCTCCTGGACGGCTGCCTTGTGGCGGTGTCACTGACGATGCTCAGCTGGCAGCTGGTCCTCGCGGACACCGTGGTGGCCGGAACGGGCTCCCTCCTGGCGCAGGCGCTCAGCCTGGCCTACCCGCTGGGCGACCTGGTCTCTGCCACGGTGGCGCTCGTCGCGCTGGCCCGCGTCCGGCACGGCTCCCGCGTGCCGACGCAGGTGTTGGTTTTGCTCGTCGCGGGCTCGCTGTCGAGCGCCGTCGCCGACTCCGGCTTCGCGTTCACCACCCTGCGTGGCAGCTACGGCGGCGGCCACCCCATCGACGTGTGCTGGTTCGTGGGTTACCTGGCCCTCATCCTGGCGGCCCGGGTGCAAGGGGCCGATGCGACGGTGCTCGACGAGGGTGACGTGCGGCTCGACGTCACCGCCTCCGGGCCCTACGCCGCGGTCCTGGTCGGCGTCGGGACGGCTGTCGGCACCCAATGGGCCTCAGGTGAGCTCGGATCCTTCCTGACCTGGTCGACGGTGGTGCTGCTCGTGGTCCTCGTCCTGCGCCAGGTCCTGGCGGTCCAGGAGAACGGCCTGCTCACCCGCTCCCTGGAGAGGCGGGTCCAGGAGCGAGCCAGCGCCCTCACCGAACGGGAGTCGTGGTTTCGAACCCTCGTGCAGAACCTGTCGGACGTCGTCACGGTGCTCGACCACACCGGGCTGGTCACCTACCAGACGCCGTCGGCCGAGGAGCACTTCGGCCGGGCTCCTGATCTTTCCCTGGGCATGTCACTGGGGCAGTGGTGGTCCCCGTTGGACGCGATCCGCCTCAGCACGCTGCTGGACGAGCTCGGCCAGGCGCCGGGCAGCACGCGGCTGTTCAACGGCGAGGTCCTCGCCGTGGACGACCGCCTCGTTCCCGTGGAGGCGACCGTCACGTCCGTCGCCGACGGCGCCGGCTTCGTCGTCAATGCCCGCGACGTGACCGAGCGCCGTCGCCTCGAGCGCGAGCTGTCCCACCAGGCTTTCCACGACTCGCTCACCGGCCTCGCCAACCGCGCCCTGTTCCGCGATCGGGTCCACCACGCCCTCGCGACCCGTTCGCGCGACACCACCCCGCTCGCGGTCTTGTTCCTGGACCTCGACGCGTTCAAGGCGGTCAACGACACGTTCGGGCACGGCACCGGGGACCTGTTGCTGCAGCAGGTCGCGGACCGGCTGGCCCTGTGTGTCCGGCCCTCGGACACGGTCGCCCGCTTCGGTGGCGACGAGTTCGCCGTGCTCCTCGAGTCCCTCGAGGCAGACTCGAGCGCCGCCGAGGTTGCCCGCCGTATCGGCGCGTCCCTGTCCGCTCCGGTCGAGCTGGCCGAACGCGTACTGAGCATCACCGCGAGCTGCGGTATCGCCATCTACAGCGGCGACGAGAGCGCCGAGGACCTGTTGCGCAACGCCGACCTCGCGATGTACCGCGCCAAGGGTCGGGGCGGCGCCTCCTTCGAGGTGTTCGAGCCCGGCATGCACTCCGCCCTGATCGAGCGGCTGGAACTTGAGAGCGACCTTCGCCAGGCGCTCGCGCGCAACGAGCTGGTCCTCGACTACCAGCCGACGGTCACCCTGTCGGACCGCCGCTGGGTTGGGACCGAGGCGCTGCTGCGTTGGCACTCACCCTCGCGGGGGCTGGTGCCACCGCTGTCGTTCATCGGTGTCGCCGAGGACATCGGGTTGATCGGCGAGATCGGCAGCTGGGTCCTGCGCGAGGCCTGCCGGCAGACCGCGCTGTGGCGCAGCACGGTCCCGGAGCTCGAGATCCTCACCGTGGCGGTCAACGTCTCACCCCTGCAACTGGTGCGCCCCGACTTCCTCAGCGTCGTGGATGCCGCTCTGCTCGACTCCGGCCTTCCGGCAGCAGCCCTGGTGATCGAGCTCACCGAGAACATCCTCATCGAGCGCACCGAGGACATGCTCGACCTGCTCGGTGCCCTCAAGGAGCGTGGCGTCCGGCTGGCCATCGACGACTTCGGGACCGGGTACAGCTCGCTGTCCTACCTGTCGCGCTTTCCCGTGGACATCCTCAAGATCGACCGGGCGTTCGTGTCGCGGCTGGCCGAGGGCTCGGAGGAGGAAGAGCTGACCCGCACGATCGTGCGGCTCGGCCAGAGCCTTGCCCTCACGACGGTCGCCGAAGGCATCGAGCAGACCGACCAGCTTGAGGCGCTTCGGGTCATGGGGTGCGACCTGGGCCAGGGCTTCTTGTTCTCGCACCCGATCACGCCGGACTCGCTGCTGGCTGCCGTCGTCGCCATGCGGACCGCCTGACCGTCCTGAAGGAGCGGCCAAGCGGTGCCGGCGCAGCGGTGGTGGGTCAGAGCTTGCGCAGGACCGTGACGACGCGGCCGAGGATGGTCGCCTCGTCCCCGTCGATCGGCGCGTAGGCGTCGTTGTGCGGGAGCAGCCACACGTGGCCCTCCTTGCGCTTGTAGGTCTTGACGGTCGCCTCCCCGTCGATCATGGCCGCCACGATGTCGCCGTTGTTGGCGACCGGCTGCTGCCGCACGACAACCCAGTCGCCGTCGGCGATCGCGGCATCCACCATCGAG
This sequence comes from Mycobacteriales bacterium, assembly GCA_038230355.1. GTDB lineage: Bacteria > Actinomycetota > Actinomycetes > Mycobacteriales > SCTD01 > RYN-111. The sequence goes on from JBBRNK010000034.1 coordinate 9,058, forward strand.
TCACCGACGACCTTGAGCAGGAACAGCGTGCCGTCCCCGACCAGCTCGCGCGGCAGGGGGAAGACCTCCTCGACGGCCTGCTCGGCCAGGATGGGGCCGCCGGCGGCGATCCGGCCGATGACCGGCACGTAGGCCGGGCGGGGGAAGCTGCTGTGCTCGGCACCGTCCTCGAGCGTGCCGCCGTGCGATGCTGCCTGCGGCATCTCCCCGGGCAGCCGGACGTCGACCGCTCGCGGCTTGGTGGCGTCGCGGCGCAGGAACCCCTTCTTCTGCAGGCTGATCAGCTGGTAGGACACGCTGCTCGTCGACGCCAGGCCGACGGCGTCACCGATCTCGCGGATCGTGGGCGGGAAGCCGCGCTGGAGGACCGACTCCTTGATGAACTCGAGGATCTTGCGCTGGCGCACCGTCAGACCGGCGTCGTCGGCCGGTCCGTCGGGCAGGTTGTGCACGTGTGTGGTCTTGGGGGGGACTCCGGGCTGGCGACCACGCTTGCGCGGGCCGATCGGTACCGCTGGCTGGACCTTCTCGGCGAGCGACAGCAGCGTGCCACCGTCGCGAGCGCCCTCTTTCCCAGCCGTCATCTTCGGACCCGGGGACCCGGTCTTGTCTGCCACGTTGCGCTCCTCGCCTCACCCGGCCCGCTCGCCGAACCGGTGGTGGATCTGGCCGGACGGTAACCCCTGAGGCCGACAGAATCCAAACATCTGTTCGACGTGTCGTGGATTTTGTCGGACCCCTCTGTTAGACATTGGCTCAGACGTTCGATCGACCCTACGTTCGACGTTGACCTCTGAAGGAGCAGGTACATGACCGTCACCGTCACCCCCGCCTACCGAACCCGCCGGGCCGGCTCGCTGCGCTTCGCGCCGCCGGTGCGGGCGACGAGCGCCGACGCTCACGCCGGTGCGGTGCACCCATCGGCCCTCGCCAGCTCGGTTCGACTGACCCGCCGCGGGCGGGTCGTCCTGGTCCTGGCGCTACTGGTCCTGGCGACCGTGGCCTTCACCCTGGGCAGGGTCGGGACCTCCCACGCCGCGACGGGCGGCCCGGTCGTCGTGCCGTACTCCCAGACCACCGTGCACGCCGGCGAGACCCTGTGGTCGGTCGCCCAGCGGGTCGCACCGGGCCACGATCCACGGCTCGTCGTCGAGCAGCTCGCCGCGCTCAACCACCTACGTAGCGGCGGCCTCCAGGTCGGCCAGCAGCTCCTGCTCCCGCACGTCGGGGGCTGACAGCCCCAGTGCGACGCCGGCCCTGTGGACAACTCGGGCCGGGGGGCGACGAGGGTCTCGGGCACGCCCTCGCCCAGGCGACCACGGTCAGGCGGCAGCGCTGAGCCGCGAGACGGGTAGGACCTCGGGGGCGGTCGGGCGACGGAACCGGGCGCCGTACCGCAGGGCGGGGGTCTCCACGAGGACCCAGGACAGTTGGGTGCAGGCCAGCGTCCCGACGACCCCGAGCGGCACGCCCGGGAACAGCCCGAGGGGGTGCGTCCACGTCGCCCAGACGTACTGCCACAGGTAGAGCCCGTAGGACCGCTTGCCAAGCCACACCAGCCAGCGCACCGAGAAGACCCTGGCCAGCCGGCCGCGATTCTCGGCGAGCCGCGGCACGACCTGCGCGACGGCCAGCGCGAGGGCCGCCGGCAGCACGACGAACTTGCCGAAGTCAGACCCCGGGTGCCAGGCAACGCCCAGCAGGAGAGCCACGGCGGCCAGCGCCCGTAGCCCGGCCAGGCGGGGGAGTCGGCCCAAGGTGTGCCGTTCGTGCCAGAGCAGCCCGGCGAAGGCACCGGCCAGCAGCCCGACCGCACGGGTGTCGGTGCCGAAGTAGATGCGGTCCTTACCGGCTCCGCCGTCGTAGTACAGCGCCGGCAGCAGTGCGCTGGCGAGCAGCAGACCCGCGACGAGCGTGAGGCGGACGCGCCGACCGAGCAGCAGCAAGCCGAGCAGGACCGCTGGCCAGATCAGGTAGAACTGCTCCTCCACCGCGAGCGACCACAAGTGCGCCAGCGGCGCTTCCATCCCGCCACTGATGACGTTCCAGTTGGCCAGGTAGACCAGTGCGACCCCGAGGTCGCGCAGTGCCCCGGCCACGTCGATGGTCCGGCCGGACCCGTCGCCGGAGGGGGTCGCCCCCATCCAGTGCTGATCGTGGAAGGCCAGCATCAGCAGTGTCCAGACGACCAGCAGAACCAGGAGCGCGGGAAGGAGCCGGCAGGCACGCCGGGCGTAGAACAGCGGAAGCGACAGCCGGCCGTGCACCCGCCGCTCGTCCAGGATCAGAACGGTGATGAGGAAGCCCGACAACCCGAAGAAGATGTCGACCCCGACGAAACCGCCGTGCAGCCAGCGATGGCCGACGAAGTGGAAGACCGTCACGAGGACGACGGCCAATCCGCGCAGACCGTCCAGCGCGGGCGCGTACCCGAGCAGGGCGAAGCGCCGGGGTACGGCCACGGCGCGCGCGACCGGCGAGGCCACCCGCGACACCCTGACGGGTGCCGGTCCGGGGGTCACAGTCAAGGGACGCACAGCAAGAGCCTGCCCGGACGGGCTCAGCGGCAACCTGACCGGGCCGAAGCAGACCACCGAGGTGACGGAGGTCTCACCCGGAGCGCGCCGGAGAGCATCAGAGGCGGACGGGCGGGAGCGCGGCCTCGATCTCGGCGGTCAGGGTCATGGGCTCGACCGTGGGCCGGAAGCGGTGCAGGACGGTCCCGGTCGGCGACACCAGCCACTTCTCGAAGTTCCACTGCACGTCGCCGGCCTCGCCCTCGGCGTCGGGTACGGCGGTCAGCTCCGTGAACAGCGGGTGCCGTTGCGGTCCGTTGACGTCGACCTTTTCATACATCGGGAAGGTCACCCCGTAGGTCGCCGAGCAGAACTCCGCGATCTCCTGCGAGGTCCCCGGCTCCTGGCCCATGAACTGGTTGCACGGGAAGCCCAGCACTGTGAAACCGCGGTCGCCGTACCGCTTCTGGAGCTCCTCCAGGCCTTCGTACTGGGGGGTCAGGCCGCACTTGGAGGCGACGTTGACGATCAGCAGGGCTCGGCCGGTGGGCAGCGTCGTCGGCTCCCCGGACAGGGTGGTCAGCGGCAGGGAGGTCAGGTTCATGCCCTCATCCTGTCCGATGACCGGCTGTTGGACGCACCCGGGCGTCGACTGACCGGTCTCTGGCAGGCTGGGTCCATGGCCGTCATCGCTGTCACCGGAGCCGCCCGCGGGATCGGGGAGGCAGTCGCCCGCGCACTCGCGGCCCACGGTCACCACCTGCTGCTGGGCGACGTCGACGCCTCCGTCGTGGACCTCGCAGCCGCCCTCGGCGGTGTGGGCGGCGTGCTCGACGTCACCTCGCGCGCGTCGTACGACGCCTGGCTCGCGCTCGTCCCTCGGGTGGACGTGCTCGTCAACAACGCCGGGATCATGTGGGTCGGCGGCTTCGACGACGAGCCGGAAGGCGTCGCGGAGCGGCAGATGGCCGTCAACTTCCACGGCGTCGTCCGGGGGACCCGCCTCGTGCTGCCCGCGATGCGGGCCCGCCGGGACGGGCTGGTCGTGACGGTGGCGTCGGTGGCGTCCTACGTCTCGCCGGCCGGGGAGGCGTCCTACGCCGCGACCAAGCATGCCGTGCACGGCTGGATGAAGGCCGTCCGGCAGGAGCTCGCCGGCTCGGGGGTGTCCCTGGCGTTGGTCCTGCCAGCGGTCGTGGACACCGAGCTTGCGGCCGGCACCGCCTGCGGTGGCGTGCCCCGGCTGCGTCCCGAGGACGTCGCGGCCGCGGTCGTGGCGGTCATCGCCAAGCCGCGCTTCGAGACGTTCGTGCCGGCCCGCGTGTCGCTGCTGACGCGGGCGCTGGCCGTGCTCCCGCAGCGCGGGAGGGACCTCATGTATGCCCGCCTGGTGCCGAACCAGGTCACCGCGACCGACCGGGAGGCCCGCGCGGACTACGAGGCCCGCCACGTCACCGGTACCGACGAGCTCTCCTGAGCAGCACGCCTGCACGCCTCGTCCCGCTCAGCAGGGCTCTCTCGTGGGCTCCAGGGTCCCGCGTGACAGGTAGTAGGTGACCTTGCCGTTGTAGTTCGACGCGCTGAGGCAGTAGTCCGTCTCGGAGGAGGACTGGACGTGGACGTCGACGTTGAACGAGCTCGAGAAGTCGGTGTTGCCGAGCTCCGTGTCGTCCGCGTAGTGCCCGTGCTGCACGTTGTACTGCTCCTCGACGACCGCCGCCTTCCGAAGGTCCGCCTTGAGCCGCGACGGGTCGGTGGTCGTGAAGGTCTTCGCGACCACGACCCCGAAGGCGACCACCCCGATCGCGCCGGCGATCCCGAGGTAGCCGATGATCAGCCCGGCCAGGGCCACCCCGCTCGGTGACCTCCCCTGTTTCTTGGCCTGCGACCTCGACAGGTGCCCGAGGATGACGGCCGCGATGCTGCCCAGCCCGAGGAGCCAGACGATGCTGAGGACCAGGCTGGTGATCGCCTTGGCGTCGGTGCCGCCCGGCTGAGGTGGGCCCCCGTAGGCCTGCCCGTACGGACTCGGGTAACCGGCCTGTTGGCCGTACGCCTGTTGGCCATACGCCTGTTGGCCGTGGGGGGCAGGCTGGCCCCAGGGCTGGGTGATCGTCGACTCCGGTGCCTGCGCCGCCGGCAGCCAGGCCTGTCCGTCCCACCACCACTGCCCGTCCGGGCTGAGCTGCGGCGGTGCGCCACCGGGCGTGGTCATGCGGATCCTCCGGGACGTTCAGTGCTGTCAGGCGGGCTACGGTCGGTGGGCTGCTGTCAGGCGGGTACGGCGGCGAAGGTACGCGAAACCGGCCCCTTGCGTACGGCGACCTTCAGGACGACTGCGGGACAACCTCCGGTCGCGGCCCGGCCACCGACGCGACCGCCTCGAGGTAGGCGGTCCCCAGGGCCACCCGGGTGATGTCCGCCAGCGGGTAGTGCTCCCAGCCGCGCCGACGCCATCGCCCGCTGGGCTTGAGGTCCTGGACCTCGGCGTACCGGTGGGTGATGCGGTGCACGTTGCCGACCCAGAACACCCCCGGCTGCACGTTCTCGGCCGAGACGGCCAGCACCGGCGCGAGCGCCCCGGCCGTGAACAGGACCGAGCGCACGTCGTACAGGTCGATCAGGTGTGGCAGCCGGGGAGGCCAGGGGGCGAGTGTGCGGGCGACCCGCGGGTGGGCGGTCGGCTGGTCGAGACGGCGGAGGTCACCGATTCGCAGGAGGACCAGGCCGTCCGGCAGGCCGCCGTCGACGTTCTGCAACGCACACCACTGCGTGGAGACGCCCACGACGTACCCCTCGTGCTGTTCCCAGCTCTTGCGCCGGACCACTCTGATCAGGCGCTGATCACGCTGGGCCGCCTGCAGCTCGCGCCGAAGACCTCGCCGGTCGGCCTTGCTGGGTCTACTCATGCCGAGTGTCTTTTCATGCCGAGAGTCTGCTCCTGCCGGGAGTCCTTCCCACCTGTCTGCATCCCGTGGCCAGGAAATGTCAGACCGTCGCGGGAGCCTTGCGGTTGTGGACAGAACCCGTCAGGAAGCCCTCGCGCTCGCCGTCGCCAGGCACCCCGCCGGTCGTCGGCGACAGGTGGCCGCGGGAACGCCCCTGCGACACGCCGACGTGCCCACGCCCCTCACGCTCGTCCCACGCTCAGCCTGCTGCTCACCGCCCCCCGCCACCGAGATTGACCCCCCGCAATCGTTGACCCCAGCCCGTGCGGTCCCTAGGTTCTCGGACACAACATCTAGTACTTACAACGGTGTAGTTCTCCACATGCTGTGGATACGGCTACCCACAGGCTGTGGAGGAGACACACAGATGCGCTGCCCGTTCTGCCGCTTCGCGGACACCCGCGTCGTCGACAGTCGGGACGCCAGCGACGGTGACGCCATCCGCCGCCGACGCAACTGCCCCGAGTGCGGCAAGCGGTTCACGACCGTCGAGGAGATCAGCCTTGCCGTCGTGAAGCGGTGCGGCGTGACCGAGCCGTTCAGCCGCGCGAAGGTCATCAGCGGGGTCCGCAAGGCCTGCCAGGGACGGCCGGTCGACGAGGACGCCCTCGCGCTGCTCGCCCAGAAGGTCGAGGAGACGATCCGCGAGGCCGGCGCTGCCGAGGTGCCCGCTCACGAGGTGGGCATGGCCATCTTGTCACCGCTCAAGGACCTCGACGAGGTCGCGTACCTGCGGTTCGCCAGTGTCTACCGCTGTTTTGACTCCCTGGCCGACTTCGAGGCCGAGATCACCGCGCTGCGCGCCAGCAAGCCCCACCCCGTCGACCAGCCCCCACAGCACCTGCTCCTTCCCGCCAGCTAGGTCAGACCAACGGCCAGCACGACCCGAGACCCCACGACACCGAGATACAGCGACACCGAGACACCGAGACACCGAGACACCGAGACACCTTCAAGCAATGCCGCGCGCCCCGTGGTTGTTGCACCTACCGGGAACACGAAAGAGGACAAGCATGACGGAGACCATCGGCGCGGCAGTCCCCAAGGCGCGCAAGGGCGGGCGCTTGCGGCTGGAGCGGTTGTTCACGACCGCGGGCACGCACCCCTACGACGCCGTGACGTGGGAGCGCCGCGACGTTGTGATGACCAACTGGCGGGACGGCTCGGTCAACTTCGAGCAGCGCGGCGTGGAGTTCCCCGAGGCGTGGAGCGTCAACGCCGCCAACATCGTCACGACCAAGTACTTCCGCGGCGCCGTCGGTCACGACAACCGCGAGTGGAGCCTGAAGCAGCTCATCAACCGGGTCGTGAACAAGTACACCCGGGCCGGCATCGACTTCGACTACTTCGCCGGCGAGGCCGACGCTGAGATCTTCGAGCACGAGCTCACGCACATGCTGCTGCACCAGGTGTTCGCCTTCAACAGCCCCGTCTGGTTCAACGTCGGTACCAGCGCGCCGCAGCAGGTCAGCGCCTGCTTCATCCTCGCTGTCGACGACCACATGGACTCGATCTTGAACTGGTACCGCGAGGAGGGCATGATCTTCAAGGGCGGCTCCGGCGCCGGCCTCAACCTGTCCCGGATCCGCTCCTCCAAGGAGCTGCTGTCCAGCGGTGGTACGGCCAGCGGCCCGGTCTCCTTCATGCGCGGCGCGGACGCCTCGGCCGGCACCATCAAGTCCGGCGGCGCGACCCGACGCGCGGCCAAAATGGTCGTCCTGGACGTCGACCACCCCGACATCGAGGAGTTCATCGACACGAAGGCGCGCGAGGAGGACAAGATCCGCGCCCTGCGCGACGCCGGCTTCGACATGGACCTCGGCGGCAAGGACATCGTCAGCGTGCAGTACCAGAACGCCAACAACTCGGTCCGCGTCAGCGACGAGTTCATGCGCGCCGTCGAGAGCGGCAGCGACTTCGGCCTGCGGGCCCGCGGCGACAACAGCGTCCTGGAGACCGTCGACGCCAAGACCCTGTGGCGCAAGCTTGCCACGGCCGCCTGGGAGTGCGCCGACCCGGGCATCCAGTACGACGACACGATCAACGACTGGCACACGACCCCCGAGTCCGGTCGCATCAATGCGTCCAACCCGTGCAGTGAGTACATGAGCCTCGACAACTCCTCCTGCAACCTCGCCTCGCTGAACCTCATGAAGTTCCTGCGCGACGACGGCACCTTCCAGGCCAAGGAGTTCGCCCGGGCCGTCGAGTTCATCATCACCGCTATGGACATCTCGATCTGCTTCGCCGACTTCCCGACCGAGCCGATCGGCGAGACGACCCGCAACTTCCGCCAGCTCGGTATCGGCTACGCCAACCTCGGCGCCCTGCTGATGGCGACCGGCCACGCCTACGACAGCGACGGCGGCCGCGCCCTCGCCGCTTCCATCACCTCACTCATGACCGGTACGGCGTACCGGCGCTCCGCCGAGCTGGCCGGTGTCGTCGGCCCCTACAACGGCTATGCGCAGAACGCCGACGCCCACAAGCGCATTATGCGCAAGCACGCCGCCGCGAACGACAGCGTCCGCGTCGTCGGTGCCGACGATGCCCGGATCCTGCACGAGGCGACGAAGGCCTGGCAGGAGTGCCTCGCCCTCGGTGAGAAGAACGGGTACCGCAATGCGCAGGCCTCCGTCATCGCCCCGACCGGCACGATCGGTCTGATGATGGACTGCGACACGACCGGACTCGAGCCCGACCTGGCGCTCGTGAAGTTCAAGAAGCTCGTCGGTGGCGCGTCGATGCAGATCGTCAACGGCACCGTCCCGCGCGCGCTGCGTTCCTTGGGCTACCAGGAGGAGTCGGTCGAGGCGATCGTCGAGTTCATCGCCGAGCACGGCAGTGTCGTGGGAGCCCCCGGGCTCAAGGTCGAGCACTACAGCGTCTTCGACTGCGCGATGGGGGAGCGCTACATCTCGCCGATGGGACACGTCAACCTGATGTCGGCGATCCAGCCGTTCGTGTCCGGTGCCCTGTCCAAGACGGTCAACCTTCCTGCCGAGGCAACCGTCGAGGACGTCGAGGAGGTCTACTTCGAGGGCTGGAAGCGCGGCCTGAAGGCCCTCGCGATTTACCGCAACAACTCCAAGGTCGGCCAGCCCCTGCAGGACAAGAAGGGCTCCGAGGCGGCCGCTGCCGGCGAGGATGTCCTCGTGGCCACCCGTCCGACCCGCAAGCGCCTGCCCAAGAACCGCACGGGCCGCACGATCTCCTTCTCGATCGCCGGTGCCGAGGGCTACATGACGGCCAACGGCTACGAGGACGGCTCGCTCGGTGAGGTCTTCATCAAGATGAGCAAGCAGGGCTCTACCCTCGCGGGCGTGATGGACGCGTTCTCCATCAGCATCTCGATCGGCCTGCAGTACGGCGTGCCGCTGGAGGCCTTCGTCTCCAAGTACACCAACATGCGCTTCGACCCGGCCGGCATGACCGACGACGCCGACATTCGCATCGCCGCCTCCGTCATGGACTACCTGTTCCGTCGCCTTGCGCTGGACTTCCTGCCCTACGACCAGCGCGCCGAGCTCAGCATCTTCACCGCCGAGGAGCGCGCCCTTGCTGTCTCGACCGGCTACGGCACCGCCCCTGCCGTCGACGACGAGGTGGACGTCGACGGCCTCGCCCAAGGCGTCCCCGTCGCGGCCCCCGCCCGTGTCGTCGCTGCCCACGTCGGCTCCTCCATGGAGCTCGCCGAGGCCCAGCAGGGCATCGGCGCCGACGCACCGCTCTGCATGACCTGCGGCGTCAAGATGCGCCCGGCCGGGAGCTGCTACGTGTGTGAGAGCTGCGGGAGCACCAGCGGCTGCAGCTAGCGTTGTCCGTCAGGGGATGTCCTTCGTGTTCGGTCACGCGGACGTCCCCTGACGGTCGCCGATGTCCGAGATTTCGCCCGGCGGACATTTCCGGGACTCCGACGTGGCGCTCTGAGTCGTCAACCGAGGGTCGCGCGATACTCACGACTGCTCCTCAGGGCGTGGAGGCCACGGGGAAGTAGCCCAAGACCTGCCAGCCCGTGTCGGGGAAGCCGCTGGATCGGGCCACCCTCGCTGAGGCCTCGTTGTCCGGCGCGTGCAGGTACAGCACGGCCCGGCCCTCTGCTTGGAACGCGCGGGCAGCCTGGGCGACGAGTCGTCGCGCAAGCCCCCGGCCGCGGGCGGCCTCCTCCGTGACGACCGCCAGCTCGTACACGCTGTCGTGGTGCCGCTTGATCCCCACACCCCCCAGATGCGTGCCGTCCTCGTCCAGCGCGACCAGCACGTCGCCCCCGAACGGTCGCAGCCAGCTGGGCACCCGGGGGTCGCCCTGGTCGGCGAAGTCGGCGGGCAGCCAGACCCCGGCGTCCGAAACGGCAAGCTGGTCCGGTACCTGCTGAGCCCATCGCAGGACACCGCAGACGGCGCGACCCGGAACACCCGCAGCTTCAGGGAGAGCGGCCAGCAGAGCTGCGACGTCGGGGAGCGCGCGCGGTAGGCGTGCAGCCACCGGCGACGGCACCCGCAGCACTGCCTCGCCCCCCGGAGCAGCGACCCCGGTGATGCCCCTCGGTCCGCCGTCCCACCCGGGCAGCTCAGGGGTGGGATCGGCGATGACCCGTACGGGCATCTGCGGGGGCCATCCGCCGATCCACGCAGCCAGGTGCGCCCCTGGCGGAGTGGGTCCTTGCGACGGAGGGGGCAACGACGGTGGGGGATCGGTCTTGGCCACCCGTCCATTGCACCAGCGCTCGTCTTCGGCTGCCCACTAGCGGGTGGAGACTGTCAGCGGATGACAGCGGCCACGGGAAACTGCCCGGAGGCGGCCACGAAAGCTGCCCGTTGGCGGCCATGAGAACTGCCCGCTGACGGTCACGGGATCTGCCCGACACGACTGCGTTCCCTCACTGCCTCCGGTGGTTGAGGTCCCTCC
>JBBRNK010000035.1:0-18294 GCA_038230355.1 Mycobacteriales bacterium
ACCTCGTATGTTGGCGGTGGGAGGGTCTCGACTGGGGCACTGAGGGCACCTTGGGAAGCAAACATGGTCGTGGCTGAGCCTTCATGCCCCTGACCCCACGGAGTATGCCGCAGCCCAAGCCAGGCAGGGCCCAAAACGGATGTGCCCCTTGAGGCGGTAAGCAAAGTCTTGCATTTTGGTGATGAATTTGGAGCGCCCTCCTAGGGAAATCTGGCCCTAGGACTTCGCAATGGCGGCAGCCTCGGCGTCCAAAGAGCCAGAGCGCAGCAGACCCGAAACAGTCGAGGGATACCACTGCTTGCCGCCTTGGGCGCTTGGCACGCCCTTGTCGTTCAAGTCATCAGTGATAGCAGTGAGCGTCCTGCCTTGGGCCCGAAGGTCAACCACCATGGCAAGCACCTCATCGGAGGTAGTGCGAGGACGGCCGAGCCGATGACCCTGGGCCTTTTTGGCTTGAAGGGCACTGGCCGTGCGGTCTGAAATTAACCGCCTCTCATACTCGGCAAAGGAGGCCATCACGTTTGCCATGAGTGCCCCGCTTGCCGTCGTGGTGTCGATAGCAAGGTCCAGGACGACGAGTTGCCAGCCTTCGCGCTTGGACCTGTCCATGAGGCCCGCAAAATCAAGGAGACTTCTAGAGAGCCGGTCGAGTTTGCTCACTACGAGCGTTCCTGCTTGACGCTTGCCCAGACGATTCAGAGCGTCATCGATGCCCGGACGAGCGAGGCTCTTGGCGCTATAGCCCTCGTCCACGACGAACTCGACCTCAGTCCAATCCCGTCGCTCTGCTTCTCGGTCGATGAGGAGACGTTGGTCAGCCAGGCCCAGTCCGGAGACGGCTTGCTCTTCCGTGGAGACCCTCAGGTAAGCGATGACGAGTTTGCTGCGCTGCTTGGCCATAGCTCAGATTACTGCATACGGTCGTTTGCAGGAATAGGTACCAGTGACATTGAGTCAACAATCTGGAAACCAGCACGCCCGACCGAATCCTGTTCGGTCGACCAGCATGCATCGGAGTCTGTCCATGGGGCTATCTCAGGACCTGTAGTGCTTAACGCTGGACCTGTCTGCTGTTAAGCAGACCTGTAGTGCGATTCGTACAGATGGCATGCGCTGCTCAGGCGCTGTCGGTAGCGGCGCTTCTTTAAAGCCAAGTCTAGAGTTCTACCGAGATGCTGAAATACTCCGCCGATGCGGCTGCTGTAGGGGACGTAATGGTTACACCGTCGCCATAGTGACCCGCTGGCCGGTTTGGCAATCCCCCGTACACAAGGTACTTGGCGTCCCCGTCAACTCGCTCGTCGCTGAATGTGAAAGGGGTATATTCCTTTTCGTGCAGCGAAGGACACCCTGGCAAATAAGGATTGGGGCCGTCTGGCCGTTCTACATAGTTACAGAGATGAAACTGCGTCAAGACGTGAACGTTGTAACGCGCGTAAGTAGCGAAGAAAAACAGGGTCGGCTTCGCGCTCCGAGTCGCCACACCCGCTGTGCGTGTTGTCGCCAGTGTCGTCGTATTGATGCTGGGCGCAGGGTCCGAGAGCGTGGCCACGACTGGCGAGCCGCTTGGAAGTCTCGTCGCCCCTTTTAGTCCTGGTAAGCGGAGCGTGACCGTTGTCCTTCCCTTGGCTGGCAAGAGGTAAAGTTTGTAGAGTCCAGCCGAAATTGCATAAGACTCAGCGTTGGGATTAGGGCCTGCAAGCGGAAGGATAAATTCGCGGACGCCCAAACGCTGGGGCAGTCGACCGCCAATGATGGCGAACTTGCTCGCTCCTCCTGTGAGGGCAGTTAGTGCAAATCCTGCGAATTCATTCCCCGGGCCGACGACGCTGACGGCTGACGGCTTCCCGGCGCTTGTGAGCGGGTTGACTAACACCACATTTCGTGAGAGGCGAACGATGAGCGAACTCGCCGTCCTCCCGAGAGCGTGTTGACCCCAGCCAGCGTAACCACGGATGGGGCACTCGCGTGGGCGAGAGGTGCGGTCAACACGGTCACCACGAACAGGCCAGCCATGCCCATCCTCGACAAGCGTCGAGCGGTTCAGACGCGCTTGATGGCTCGCGGAGCCTGACTCCTCACGAGAGTTAGAGTTCGACGTCCTGGCCGCAAGTCCTGCACCGCCGTTCTCGCACTTCCCAGGTCCATCCACATCGGATGCAACTCTCATGGTCTGTACGCGGCTCCTGCGGCCTTCTGAGGGCATCCTGTCGGTGTATCTAGAGGGTTGTGATAGTGCCTGCGTGCGGCCCTAGTGCGTGAATCCTTTGAACCCGCCTGACCTCACGTCCTGAGCATCTTTCGCAAAGTCGTTAGTGACTTTCCGGAGGACTCGGCAAAGTTTCAGGGCCAGAAAGTGAATGGCGCTCCAAGGCGCATGGACCGGCCTTCGTGTGCGTCCGTCTGTTGCTGATAGTGAGCCCAGACTCGCGGCCTCGGGGCAAGGAGGCTACGAGTGGACCAACACTTAGTTAGGAAGCACCAGGCGTCCCGGACCTTGAGCAAAATGTTCTAGGTAGTCGGCCAGTTCGCGTAGCCCGACAACCACGCATCCGACGTCATCTGCTTCTACCTCGCTGCTGATGATGTCCAGCAAAGTCTGTCCGACTTCTGACAGTCGATACGTGCATGCCTGTGACGGCCCGTCCTCCGGTTCGTTCATTTGTGTCCGCCACAGAGCGTCTTCGTGCTCAGGCGTGATGGCTGCCTCGGGCAGAGGCGCTTCGTTTTCGTTCTTCTCGTTTCTTGCGTTGTCAGTCATTGGTTCTCCTTATAATTTAGTGAATGTGCCTCCAAAGAGGTTGATTCGTATATTTCCTGGTAAAGCCCGCCGCCAGCGGCGGCATGGTGCACGCTAACGCGCACACCATATGAATCAAAGGAACAGTAAAGAAACGTTAGTTGTAATTCTCCTTATTATTCATGACCGAGGGCGTAAGCCCGAGGTCGGAGCAGGCTTTGCCTGCGACATCTTTCTGTATTTCTTTTTGTTTCTTCTTACCTTAACGTTTTGTCTGAACTCATAGTTGCTCATATCATCTTCTTTGTCGACGCACCTCAGATGTACAAGGAACTTGTGACTTGCCCAACCCCACACGTCCTCTCCGACCTCTATTCTGTGTCGGCAGAGGTTGCAGAAGGTTCGGTACTTGCTCCTAATCTTTCTTTTGCTAGGGTCACCTTCCAAGCCAATAATATTCATATATTCTCCTGTTTTTGGGTAAGCGGTTTTCTGGCTTAGGACGGTTGCCTCCCGCCCGCCAGTGACCTGGCGCTCCTTAGCCTTACTGCGTGAGAGGTGCTCCCCTAGGAACTCTCTGCTGCTCTACCCTGCGCTACGTGGCACCCTCTAGGAACTTTTCAAACTGGGGTGGGTCAGACCTGTGTGTCTCAGGTTCGGAGTCTGCGCAACAAGAAAGCCACCGCAGAAGCGATGGCTAACTTGTTTTGAGAGACGCTCCGGTTGACAGCCGGGCCTTTGTAAATATGCTAGAATGTAAAGATGGATGTCAGTCCAGATGCGTCTCTCGAACGTTTTGCTATTGCTTTCTTGCTCCTCCAATCATAGCACATTGCCGTCACAATGGCAAATGGCTAGGGGCATTCTTTGAGTGACATATTTAAATCTAAGATTGGGCATTCGTACACAGAGCCGTCGCTGGCTTCTACGGTCACCCAGCACTCTCCTTCCCACTTACCGCAGCCACTCAGCGTCCCTTCGCCATGTTCTGAGGCCACAGACATGCCTAGGTGGTGCACCACCCACTCCATTGCCTCGTTCACGTTCTCCGGGACCTCACCCGTTGCCTCGGCGCCGGGTCTATCAAAGCAAATCATCTAATCCACCCGAATCCCCGTGAACTCTTACCGCAGTGCGCATACCCGATGTCACAGCCTGCGCAGTCGCAGCCACACGGGCTGGCTTTTGCCGAAAGCCAGTTCAGTAATCTCTTCATTATTATCTCCCTTAATTTATGACAGGACCTCCTGCTCGTTGGATATGTGTTCATTGTGATGTACTCGAAAATGCTTGTCTAGATGCTATGCATTACTGATGGTCGTTCTGACTTATCTTTCTTTGTTTAAAGGCTTACAGATTTCCTGAGAGCCTCTCAGAACGCGTATGTGTCCAAGTAGTTCGGCTCTAACAGGCGAAGTTCCCGCCCCTCGCGCACTGCCAAGCACTCGTAGTCGCAGTCGAACAGTGCCTCAATGCGACTGCTGTCCATCACAACCGCGCCGGATTCACCAGGAAAAGTAACCGTTCCATCGTTAAAGAACTCGATGCTTCCCGTGACGCCGACCGTACCTCCATCGCTCAGAACAAAATGCATGACAATCCCCTTTGCTAAGAGGCGGGTGTCCTCCGCCTTCTAGGGGGGTCTTTGGAGGGGGGTTGCACCTGATGTCAAGGGTTCTGACAAGGAACTCTCGGACTTGTCCCCTTGAGTGGTGCGAGCCCGAGTGCGATTGGCCGTTGGACGAGGAGCGACGGCGACGCATGGTGCAGGAGGGCCAATCACCGTGAGGCCGGGTTCTTCGAACGGTCGCCAAGCATCGGCTTAGGGGATACCGTCCCTGGCAATCCGGTCGGGGGAATCACCATGGGGACCAGCGGGAAACGCCCAACGCATCGCTTCGTCTCAGGGCTGGGCGTCGCACTGGCCGTCTGCTTGACGGTTCCTCTGACAGCCGGTCCTGCTCTTGCGCATCGCAGCGGCTGTCACCGATGGCACTCGTGTCCTTCTGACTCAGGCTCCTACGTGTGCGGGGACCTCGGATACACCTCTGAGTGCCCTGCCGCTGCTCCACAGGTTGACCCGGCGCAGGCAGGGCGTCAGGCGGCTGCTCGTCGAGCAGCGGCACAGACAGCAGCAGCGACCAGCGCTGCAGCCCAGAAAGCGGCGGTAACTAAGGCAGCCGAGCAGGCAGTGTCCATCAAGGCGGCACATCAGGCAGCCGTCACCAAAGCAGCGCAAGTAGCAGCGGCTAAGCATGCAGCAGCCAAGGCGGCAGCAGACAAGGCGGCAGCAGACAAGGCAGCGGCAGACAAGGCAGCGGTCGCCCCGGCAGCAGATGCGTCAGCCGCTCCCACGGCGGCGGATGTTGTACCCGTAAAAGCCAGCAGCGACAGCAAGGATAATGGCAACCCGGTCGGTGGATTCTTCACCCTCGCGGCTATGGGTGGAGGTGGTTACTGGTTCGTCAAGCGCCGCCGGGCCAATAAGGCGCAGGGTACGTCCTAGTTAATCTGGTGGTCATTGGGGGCGTCACTCGAACGCTCTATGAATGTCGCCGTCGTTTGTTTGACTATACGTTCGCAGCGTTGTCGCGATGTCGCTGTGTCGCATCTGACGGGACACCAGAGCCATGGGCACGCCGCGCTCCAGGAGTGTCGTTGCGTACCAGTGACGCAGCATGTGTGGCGAGAGGCGGAAGCCCACCTTGTCCCCGGCACGTCTGAGGCTCTCGCGGACGTTGGCTGGCTTGTCCCAAGTCGTGAGCCCATCCACGTAGGGATGAAGCAGTGCAGGGATGACGATGCTCGCCTCGTTGCTTTTCACGGGTCCGATGCGAATTGGCACCTTCTTGCCGGTGCTATGGAGTTGGACGACTTGCTTATCCACCGTCAGGCGGTCACCGCTTCTATCGCGCGCCGTGATGGCGCACGCCTCACCTATGCGCAGTCCGCCGTACATCATCAGTAGCCCGCGAGGCTGATGGGGCGTGAGCATCAGAGCCATCCTCAGGGTGTCCTCAGCAGGCAAGTTGTATCTCCGTGGCACGGCCTTCGGGATGCGGATGCGGTACCCCAGAATGCTCCGAACGGCGATGACTGCTGCTCGCCGTGTGTTCGGGTTGTCGATAGTCCAGAGGACCTCCATAACCTCTGCTTGCGAGGGTGTCTCCTTGCCTAGGATGCCGAGTTGCCCCAGCAGACGTTCATAGGAGTAGACGGTCGATTGACGTAGGCTTTTCTCTCCGGCAACGCGGTAGAGGGTGTCTCGGACTGTCATGACTTCGTCCACTGATGAACCTGCACGCCCTGCGGCCAGGACCTATGAGGTGCGCACCTACGGGTGCCAGACGAACGTGCACGACAGCGAGCGGATCAGCGGACTGCTCGACGAGGCCGGCTACGTCCCCGCCGCTCAGGGGGTCACGCCGGACGTCGTCGTGTTCAACACCTGCGCCGTGCGCGAGAACGCCGACAACAAGCTCTACGGCAACCTCGGGCACCTCAAGGCCGTCAAGGACACCCACCCCGGCATGCAGATCGCCGTCGGCGGGTGCCTCGCGCAGAAGGACCAGGGCCTGATCGTCACGAAGGCGCCGTACGTCGACGTCGTCTTCGGCACGCACAACGTCGGAAGCCTGCCGGTCCTGCTCGAACGGGCCCGCGTCGAGGAGCAGTCGCAGGTCGAGCTGCTCGAGGCCCTCGAGGTCTTCCCGAGCACGCTGCCCGCCCGACGGGAGAGCACCTACAGCGCGTGGGTGAGCATCAGCGTGGGGTGCGACAACACCTGCACCTTCTGCATCGTGCCGGCGCTGCGCGGCAAGGAGCAGGACCGCCAGCCCGGCGACATCCTGCGCGAGATCGACGTCCTCGTCGGGCAGGGCGTCCTCGAGGTCACGCTGCTCGGACAGAACGTCAACTCCTACGGCCGGTCCTTCGGCGACCGCGCGGCCTTCGGCAGGTTGCTGCGCGCGGCCGGCCGGACCGGCCTCGAGCGGGTCCGCTTCACCAGCCCGCACCCGAGGGACTTCACCGACGACGTGATCGCCGCGATGGCCGAGACACCGGCGGTCTGCCCGAGCCTGCACATGCCGCTGCAGTCCGGATCTGATGACGTCCTACGACGGATGCGCCGGTCCTACCGCTCCGAGCGCTACCTGGCGATCCTGGCGGCCGTGCGGGAGCAGATCCCGCACGCCGCCATCACCACCGACATCATCGTCGGCTTCCCGGGCGAGACCGACGCCGACTTCGAGGACACCCTGCGGGTCGTCGCCGCGTCCCGCTTCGCCGGCGCCTACACCTTCCAGTACTCCCCGCGCCCCGGCACGCCCGCCGCCGACTTCCCCGACCAGGTCCCACCCCAGGTCGTCGCCGAGCGGTACATGAGGTTGACCGAGCTCCAGGACCGGATCGGGTACGGCGAGATGCTGGCCCAGGTCGGCCGTGAGGTCGAGGTCCTCGTGAGCCAGCGCGAGGGTCGGCCGGACCGGACCGAGCGGATGACCGGGCGGGCGCGTGACAACCGCCTCGTGCACCTCGCGAGGGTCGACGGGGTCCGCCCCGGCGACGTGGTCACGACCAGCGTGACCTCGGCGGCCCCGCACTACCTGCTCGCCGACGGACCGCTCGCGAGCCACCGGCGTACCGCCGCGGGGGACCTGCTCGAGGCGGGCGGTACGCCGAGGACGCCGGGCGTCTCCCTCGGCATGCCAACGGTCGGGTTGCCCGCGTGACGCGAGCCGAGGCGACCGACCCGGAGCAGCGCTGGACCGACCGGCTGCACCTGCGTGCGCTCACCGAGAAGGACGTCGTTGCGGTCGCCGCGCTCGAGCACGAGGCCGGGATCACCGCGAGCCCGGACCTGGCGCGTGCTCGTGGCCACGTGCAGGACTGGGCGTCGGACGGGATGGGAGGCTGGGCCCTGGAGCACAACGGGCGCCTCGTCGGCGTCGCCGGGCTGCGCTTCGTGACATTCCACCTGCGCAGTACCTGGGACCTGTGGGTCTGCATCACGCCGTCGGGATGGGGCCGTGGCTACGCGCTGGAGGCCGTGCAGGAGGCGCTTGTCGTGGCGCAGGAGCACTCCAGCAGGATGCCCGTGATCGCCCGCACCCGGCCCGGGGCGACCCACGCCTACGACCTGGCGGAGCGGGCCGGGCTGGTCCGCCGCAAGGACCTCGACCGCGACGACCTCGAGGTGCACGTCACGCATTGGTGAGGGTGGCCAGGCGTGTGGGATCTCGACGTCTCCTACACCTGCGCCGGCGGCGCCGGCTGGTCGACGGTCAAGGCCACGACCGACCCGGTCCAGCGCGGCTGGATGTGCGCGGACGACACCACCTGCAACACCGGTCGCAACCTGCTCGACTTCATGCGCCTGCGCCGGCCCGTCCAACTGAGGCCCAGTCGACCGCCGCGTCCGCGACGGTCGCTTACCAGGGGACCGGCAAGGGCCTGCTGTCGGCCTACGACACGGCCGCTCCACAGCTCCCGGCGAAGGTGTCAGTCGGGTCGCCGGCAGGGCCTGCGACGAGGTGATCGGCTAGAAAGGCAGTCATGCCTGCCCCGGTCGTCGCCGTCGTCGGCCCGACGGCGGCCGGGAAGTCCGACCTCGCCGTCGCCCTCGCGCACCGGCTCGGCGGGGAGGTTGTCAACGCCGACTCCATGCAGCTCTACCGCGGCATGGACATCGGTACGGCGAAGCTGACGGCCGCCGAGCAGGACGGCGTGCCCCACCACCTGCTCGACATCTGGGACGTCCGCGTGACGGCCACCGCCGCGGCGTACCAGGGGCTGTGCCGGGCCACGATCGCGGAGCTTGGGGAACGGGGGGTCCGGCCGATCGTCGTCGGCGGGTCCGGCCTCTACGTGCGGGCCGCGCTCGACGCGATGGACTTCCCGGGGACCGACCCCGACCTGCGTCGCGAGCTCGAGCAGGAGCTGGACTCTCAGGGGCCGGGGCCGCTGCATGCCCGCCTCGCCGCCCTCGACCCCTTTGCCGCGAGCCGCATGGAGCCGTCCAACGGTCGTCGCATCGTGCGGGCCCTCGAGGTGGTGCTGCTGACCGGGAGCATGCCCGGCGCGATGACGTCGTACGAGATGTTCGTGCCGACCGTCTACGTCGGGGTCGACCGGACGGACCTCGCTGATCGGGTGGCGACGCGCGTCGACCGGATGTGGGACCAGGGGCTCCTGACGGAAGTTGCCGCTCTCGACGGGCTTCGCGAAGGCGTGACCGCGAGCCGCGCCCTCGGCTACGCCCAGGCCCTGGCTCAGCTCGACGGCACCCTGGACGAGGCCACCGCGAAGGAGCGGACCATCGTTGCGACCCGACGCTTCGTGCGGCGTCAGCGGGCCTGGTTCCGGCGCGACCCGCGGGTGCACTGGCTCGAACCGGACCTCGACCCGGTCGACCAGGTGCGGGCCCTCCTGCCCAGCACCGACTAGCTCGGGGAAGGGCTTACGCTCGGCCATGTGGCACGGCAGGCATCACCACATCAGACGCCCCGGCACCTGGCGCCGGCACGTGTCGTGCCGTTGGCCCGCCCGCCGGTGACCGTTCGCGACCCCCGCTCGCCAGCCCGTCCCCCACCGTCGGACTGCGGTTCGGCCACCGGCAGACGACGCGTCGGTCTTCGCGTCGGCGAGCGGTGGGTACTGGTCACCCTGGTGGTGGTTGTCGTCCCGGCCCTCGCGCGCGTCAACCAGGTGCACGCCTCCCGCGCGGACCGGTTGTTCGCGGTGACGATGACGCCGGCGGTGGTCGACGCCTCCGGCCGGGCCCTGACGGCTGGGTTGGTCATATCCGCGCGGGGGAGCGAGGACCGCGTCATCCAGGGGGTCTCGGTCGACCGTGGCTGGCAGGTCGTGCCCGGCGGGATCGACGGCGTCCTGGAAGCAGGGGGGAGCCGGGCCCTGACCCTACGTCGGGAGGTCGACTGCACGGGTCCGGTCCGGTCGCCCGGCGAGCTGACCGTGCAGCTGTCCGGGCGCACGGCGCACCTGCGGCTGCCATCCCTACCGGTCAGTGACGCCGACCTGTGCGGCCACCTTCCCGCCGACACTGCGCTGAGGGTCAATGCGGCCAGCATCTACCGGGAGGCGGGGCGAAGTCTGGTCATGCTGCGACTCGGAAACGCGAGCCTGCAGGCCCTGACCATCCGGGACGTCACGTTCCCCGGCTTCGACCTGACTTCCGATCGGCCGCTACCGGCCACGCTGCCTGGGCGCGCTCCAGGCGTCCTCGACCCGGCCACGCTGGCCGACCTGCCGATCACGTTTCGGGTCGGCGTTGCCGACTGCTCCGTCGCGACTCGGGTGATCGCCGAGGCTGAGCGAGGCAGCTCCCCGGACGCGCTTGTGGTGGCCGTGGACGGCAGCGGCGGCCCGGGGCTGACCCCACTCGTGGTTCGGGGCGTGGAGGACTTCCTGGCCCAACAGCTTCGTGCCGAGTGCCCCTAGCGGTTGGCCGGCGGCCCCCGGCGCACCCGCCAGCACACCCCTGACGTCCTGCCTTTGGAGCGCAGGTCCCCTTGAGTTCCTAGGACGCAGGGGACGGGGGCCTCGCGCCGAGGATCAGGTGCGCCGAGGATCAGGTGCGGCGCCAGATCTCGGCGAGGTCGAGGGTGCGCGCCGCGGCTGAAGCGACGACGAGCGTGCTCACGACCGCTGCCAGGATGGAGGGCAGCAGGGCGTCGCCCCACACCAGGTGGCTCGCCCCGAGGACGCCGCCCCCCGCGGCGATGGCGAGGAAGGGCAACCCGAACCGGCGTGGCGGGAGGGCTCGCCCGAGGCAGCGCCGCAGACCGACCTGCTTGATCCCGTTGTGCACGGTGAGGCTCAGCCCGACGGCGACGGCAGCCCCGAGGGCGCCGTACCGGGGGATGAGCACGAGCCCGAGACCGAGGTTGACCACGACGGCGAGCGCGTTCACGACAAGAGTGAACCGCAGCAAGCCGAAGACCCGCGTCGTGAGCCCGTTGAAGCCGACCGCGGCGCTGAGGTAGCTCCCGACAGACAGCACGACCAGGTACGTCGAGCTCCCGGCGTACCGCTGTCCGAACAGCAAGGTGGTGAGCGGCTCGGCAAGGACGGTGGTGACGGCGAGCAACGGAAAGGTGAGGACGGCAATCCAGGTCGTCGTCCGCCAGTAGAGGTCCGCGAGGGCGACGAGGTCACCGCGGGCGTGCAGGCGGGAGGCGGCGGGGATGTAGAGCAGCGTGAAGCTGGTGAAGACCAGCAGGTTCACGGCGGCCAGCGGCGCGATGACGCGCAGCGCACCGACGGCCGAGGCGTCGCGGTAGTGCCCGAGCAGCACCCCGTCGACGCTGGTGAAGCAGACCGCGACCAGGTCGGTTGTGAGCAGCGGGAGCGTGTAGAGCAGGACCTGTCGCCAGGGCACGATCGGGCGTACCCCGCGCATCCGCTCCCGCAGCCCGCGCTCATCCAAGGCACTGGACAGGGCCCGGCCGTAGAGCAGGAGTCCGACGGCGCTGGCGACGACGTAGCCGAGTGCCAGGGTCTGGACGTGGCTGCCGGTGAGGACGAGAACCGCGACGACTGCGAGCTTCAGCGCGGGCTCGAGCAGGTACTGCCGGACGAAGATCGCCCGGGCCTTCCCGAGGTAGGCGAGAAGTCCGGAAACGAGGTCGTCGCCGCCCTGGAGCGGTGCGAGGACGACGAGGATGGCGAGCAGGCTGGAGGCCAGCCGGTCATCGAGCAGGCGCCCGCCGGTGAAGGCCTGACCGGCAAGTACGGCCGCCACGAGCACTCCCGCCGAGGCCACGATGGTCAGCGACACCAGGCGAAGCAGGCCCAGGACACGGGCGTCGTCGCCGTCATGGTCATAGCGAGCCAGGAACAGTCCCAGGCCGCGTTGCAGCCCCAACCCGCACAGCAGCTGTCCCACGGCCACCCACGACATGGCGTAGGCGAACGCACCAAACCCAGCTGCGCTCAGCGAGCGGACGATGACTACCTGCGTGAGAAAGCCGAGCCCCAGCGACAGGACCCGGCCGGTGAGCAACACCGCCGATCCCCGCAGGTGGGCAGTCGCCTCCTGACCGGCGTCGGGAGCCGACAGGCCGGCGTCGGGAGCCGACAGGCCGGTGTCACGCGCCTCTGGGCGATGGGGGTCACGCACGGTGATCCACCCTTCGCATTCTAGGCCAGCGAGAGGGTTTAAAGGCTACAGTGAGTAAGGGGGTCCAGGACGGCCCGCCGCACGTTTGAACGGGGGGGGATCGTGCATCGTTTCGCGTTGCGAACGTTACTTGTAGGCGGGCTGCTCGCGGTCGGGGGGCTCGCCCCACTGGCCGGCGCGTTCGCCGCGGTGGGTGACGTCGGGTACCAGGACCAGACCTTCAGCGGAACTGGGGCCGGTTCGCCGTCGGGCGAGAAGCCGGAGAGCAAGCTCTGGTACGCCGCGGGGACCTGGTGGGCCGTCATGCCCGGCACGGGGGTCCCCGGATACCACCTGTTCCGCCTGTCGGGCCACGCCTGGACCGACACCGGCACCGCCGCCGACGACCGTCCCGACAGCCGCGCCGACGTCGTCGTCAACGGCGACAAGCTCTATGTTGCCTCGCACGTCTTCGCAGGGACGGTCAGCACGAACGACACCGCCGGGGTCCCGTCGCGCCTGTACCGGTACACCTACGACACCGGGACCGGCACGTACGTCCCGGTCGGGTCACCGACGGCCATCAACAACACCAGCAGCGAGACGCTGACCCTCGATAGGGACACCACAGGCGTGCTCTGGACGACCTGGATGGACCACCAGGTACCGATGGTGAGCTCCTCCGCCGACGACGGCGTGACATGGACCGCAGCTGCCCTGAGCGACCCGACGGGCGCCACGCCGGCGCCCGACGACATCACCACCCTCGCGTCCTTCGGGACCTCCGTCGGGGTGCTGTGGAGCAACCAGAGCACCGGCGCCTTCGTCTTCTCCGAGCACCGCGACGGGGACCCGGCGACGAACTGGCAGCCGCCGGTGGTGGTGGCCCAGGGCGCCCAGATCGCCGACGACCACCTCAACCTCAAGGGCGACAGGGCCGGCCGGCTCTACGCCGCCGTCAAGACCAGCCGGAACGACCTGCAGCCGGCCGCCCAGGATGATCCTCAGGTGCTGGTGCTCGCCCGCAACCCGAGCACCGGCGCGTGGGAGCCGCCCGTCACCGTCGCCACCGTCGCCGACTGCCACACCCGGCCGATCCTGGTCCTGGACGACCAGCACCTGCTGCTTCACGTCTTCCTCACCGGCGCGACGACCGGCTGCCTGTTCTCCGGCGTCCCGGGCACGATCTTTGAAAAGACCAGTCCGCTCAGCTCGCTGTCGTTCACCGCCGGCCGCGGGCTGCCCGTGATGCGTGACACGACGAACGACGCGCTCAACAACGTGACCGCTGCCAAGAACCCGGTGACCTCGACGACCCGCGTCGTGGTGCTGGCCAGCGAGATCCTTCCCGGCCCGCCCGTCAACGGGGTCTACTGGCACTCCGAGCGCCCGGCGGCCGCGCCGACCGCGTCCTTCACCGCCACCCCGGTCACCGGCGCCCCCAGGTTGCCGGTGGCGTTCAGGGACACCAGCAGCGACAGCCCGACCTCGTGGTTATGGACGTTCGGCGACGGGGCGAGCTCCACGGCGCGCAACCCGTCCCACACCTATCGCTCGACCGGCAGCTACACGGTGACCCTCACCGCGCGGAACGTCGTCGGCTCCGGGACCGTCGTGCGAACCAACTTCATCCAGGTCACGAAGGCGCGCGTTTGACCGGCCCGGCGCTGGGCGCCGCGGTGAGCTGGCCGTATCGAGTCCTGGCACAGGCCTTTGCGGCCTTGGACGACGCAGGGCTCGACTGGGCTGTGCTGCGGGGAGCCGACGAGCTCGGCGACCCCCGCGGGGACGTCGACGTGCTGGCCGGGATACCTGACCTGGGGCGGGCCGACGAGGCACTCGCCACCGTCGGCTGGCTGCGGCTGCCGGCACCGGGGCGGGGATCTCACCGGTTCTGGTTCGGCTACGACGAGCAGGATGACCGGTGGCTCAAGCTCGACGTTGTCACCCGGATCCAGGTCGGCGCGTGGCACGAGCTGCGGCTGCCCCTGGGCCCGGACCTGCTGGCCCGTCGCTGGCATGACGGGGCGGTGTGGCGGCTCGCCAGCGAGGACGAGCAGTGGCTCCGGTTGCTGCACGAGGTCTGTGACAAGGGCCGCCCCGGGCTGCCCTGGGTCGAGGGCCTGACAACCCGAGGTCCGGTCCCCGCAGCGTTCGACGCGGTGGTCGGGGCGGGCGCCGCCGAGCGAATGCTGGAGCAGCTCGCCCCCCCACGGCGGACCCCCGCGGCCGCGACTGAGGCGGCCCGGACCCGGCTCGCCCGAAGGCTCCGGTCGGGTCGGCGCTGGAGAGTCGGCCGGGGCCGCGTCGTGCACGTGCTGGGTCCTGACGGGGCCGGCAAGACGACGCTGGTCAGCGCGCTGGTAGAGCAGCTGCCCGTCGACGCCACGCAGGTCTACATGGGGCTGTGGCGGAAGACCGCGATCGAGCGACGGCTCGCGCCGCTGCCCGGGGGCAGGACGGCGACGCGGGTCACCCGGATGGTCCGCAAGGTGCTGCAGGTCAGGTGGTACGCCGCCCGCGGGCGGCTCGTGGTGCTCGACCGGTCCGCGTATGACGCCCTGCTCGGCGACGCCGACCGCAGCGCCGGTGGGCGACTCCTGGCCTGGTTGGCGTTGCGCTGGTCACCCGAGCCGTTCCTGGTGGTGCTGCTCGACGCGCCGGGTGAGGTGCTGTTCGGCCGCAAGCCCGAGCACCCGGTGGAGGTCCTCGAGCAGCGCCGTCAGGACTACCTCGCCCAGCACCCCGGAGCCCTCGTCCTCGACGCCTCCCGCTCCGCCGACGAGGTCCGCCGGTCGGCCCTCGCGGGGGTCTGGACCCGGCTCGCCCGGCAGCCGTGACGGCCACGCTGCACCTGTGGCGACGCCTGGACTGGCGGTTCCTGCTGCCCGAGCCGTTGACCGGCACGCTGCTCGTCGCGGGCCGTCCGGACCGGCTCCTGCTGGAGGCGTTACCGCTGCTGAACGCCGTGACGATCGTGCGGGAGCCGCAACCGGCGGACAGCGTCGACACCATCTACCTCGTCCACCCCGCGACCGCCGACCTGGCCCCAGCCATGTCCCTGCTGCGGCCAGGGGGGGTGCTCTACGCGGAGGTCTCCCGCGAGTCCCGTCGTACCAGCCCGGCTGCCTGGGGGAGGGCCGCGCGGGGTCTGGGGCTGCAGGACGTGCAGGTGCACTGGCATGCCCCGGACTTCGCCAACCGCACCAGGGTGGTGCCCCTCGACGACCGGGCCGCCGTCCTCGACACGCTGTCCCGCCACGACGGGGTACGGGCCGGGGCCGTGCGCGCGGGCCTGGCCGTCGCGATCCACCGGCTGGGGCTGCTGGGAGACGTCGTCGGCCACGGGTCGGTCCTGGGTCGACGGGCGTGAACCTCCTGGAGCGCCTCGCGGGCGAGCACCTCCGGCTGGCGCAGCCACGGGTGGTGTTGGTGACCCCGGCCTACGACACCTCCCGGCATGTTGTCGGGCTGGTCTTCGACGGTCCCCGGCTGACGGCGGTCATCAAGGTCTGCCGGCAGCCTGGAGACGACAGCGGCCTGCGTCGCGAGGCGGCGAGCCTGGCCCGGTTGCAGGAGCTGGGCGCCCGCGACGACGCCCCCCGGCTGCTGGCGCTGCTGCCGGTCGGGGACGGCACCGCGCTGCTCGAGACCGCCCTGCCGGGATGTCCGCTCGGACCCGAGCGGGTCCGTGCCGACCCGGGTCTGCTGGTCCGCACCGGTACCGCCCTGGTCGAGCGGCTCCCCACCACCGGCAGCCACCCCTCCACCTGGTACGACGACCTCGTGGCCGCCCCCATCGAGGCGCTCCGGACCGCCTTTCCCGGACTGGTCGACGACCTCGTCGAACGCACCCACGACGCCCTGGCCACCCTGCGGGACGCCTCGCTGCCGGCCGTCTTCGAGCACGGCGACCTGAGCCACCCCAACCTGCTGCTCGTCGCTCCCGAACGGCTCGGCGCGGTCGACTGGGAACGCTCCGTCGAGTACGGCCTGCCCGGGCACGACCTCACCTACCTGCTGGCGTATGTCGCCGAGGCGCGGGCGGCGGCTGCCACGCTGCCGGAGCGGATGACCGCCATCGCCGCCGCCCTGGTCGAGGAGGGTGGCTGGGCCAGGCCGGTCCTCGCCGCCCACCTCGCCCGGCAGGGTGTCGACCCGACGCTGATGGACGCGCTGCTGCTCACCACGGCAGCCCGAGGGGCAGCTACCGTGGCGGGCCGCCTCGTCAGCGTTGAGAGACCGGACGAACAGGAGCGGCTGGCGTTGGCCCACCGTGACCGCGACGTGGTTCTCTGGCGGATGCTGCTCGACGGACGCTCGTGACGGGACGGCCGTTCCGGTGAGGCTCCTGCTCGTCGCCGAGACCATTCCGAACCGCGACCCCCGCTCCGGCGACGGCAGCTCGATGATCAGCTACGAGCTGCTCACCCGACTGCCCGCGGTCGTGGCCGTGGAGCTCGTCACGTTCGAGGGTGACCTGGACCTTCCCGCCGAGGTTGCGGCTCGCTGCCTGCGGGTGCACCTGCTCGGCCGGCGCAGCCGGCTGGCGGGACTGCTGCGGTCGGCCGGTTCGGCGTGGGAGGTCGGGGCCTGCGAGCGGGCCACCGACGAGGCATTTCGCCTGGTCGCGGGCCTGTCCGTCCAGCACGACGTGACGCTGCTACACGGGCCCCACGTGGCCTTCCTGGCCACGTCCCTCGCCGGACCTGGGGTGCTGCAGGTCGTCGACCCGTGGTCGACGCGCACCCGGATGGAGGCCGCCATGGCCGGTCCGGTCCGCCGCCGGTTCCTGAGCCTTCAGGCCCGGCGGCTCGAGTCGGCGGAGCGGTCCCTGCCCGCGCACGTCACCCTGCTCACGGTGGGCCCCCAGGACGCGGCGTCCTGGAGTGAGGTCCTCGGCCGGGAGGTCACCGCGGTCCCCAACGGCGTGACGGTCGCGTCACCGGTCCCGCGCGCCGCGGTCCCCACGGTCTGCTTCGCCGGGAGCCTCGACTACCCGCCCAACGTCGACAGCGCGCACCGGCTCGTCCGGGCCGTCGCCCCGCTGGTCTGGCAGCAGCTCCCTGAGGTCCGCTTCGTGCTTGCCGGTCGCCGCCCGACGGCTGAGATTCTTGCTCTGGCGGGGGACCAGGTGGAGGTGCGGGCCGACGTTCCGGCGCTGCCCGAGGAGCTGGCCCGGGCCCACGTCGCGGCCTTCGCCGACCGCTTCGGGGTGGGGGTCCGCAACACTGTCCGAGAGGCCCTCGCCGCTGGCGTCCCGGTCGTGGCGACCCCCGTCGCTGCCCGCGGGATCGCCCCCGTGGACGCTCCTTGCGACGCTCCCGTCGAAGGCCTCGTCGTGGCCGAAACCGACCGGGCGCTGGCCGATGAGGTCCTGCGGGTTCTCACCAGCGCGGGCGAGCACGCCGCTTCCGGGGAGGGCGGTCCGTCCTGGGACGAGATGGTCGGGTCCTACCTCGGGCTGCTCACCGCGGCGGCGCGGCTGCCTGGGGTGCGGCCCCGCTGACGCCGTACCCTCCGGTGGTGCGTTTCTTGAAGGGGCACGGCACCGAGAACGACTTCGTGCTGCTGCCCGACCCTGACGGGACCCTGGTGCTTACCCCCGAGCTGGTGCGGCACCTGTGCGACCGGCGTGCGGGCCTCGGCGCCGACGGGGTCCTGCGCGTCGTACCGACGGCGTACGTGCCCGAGGCGGCTGCCCTGGTCGACCAGGCGGGGTGGTTCATGGACTACCGCAACGCCGACGGCTCGGTCGCGCAGATGTGCGGCAACGGGGTGCGCGTCTACGCCCGCTACCTCGTGAGCGCCGGACTTGCCTCCGCGGGCGCATTGCGCCTCGCGACCCGCGGTGGCGTCAAGGAGGTCACGGTCAACCCGGAGTCCGTGATCGTCGACATGGGGCTCGCGGTCGTCGGCGACCCGGTCGACATCGACGGTGCGCCTGCCACTTTCGTCGACATGGGCAACCCGCACGCGGTCGTCCACGTCGCCTCGGTCGCCGATCTCGGTGTGCTCGACCCCACCCGCAAGGACCTCAACGTCGAGTACGTCGAACAGGTCGCCCCCGACCACCTGCGGATGCGGGTCCACGAGCGGGGCGTCGGCGAGACACGTTCCTGCGGCACCGGCGCCTGCGCCGCGGTCGTCGCGACCGTGCTGCGGACCGGCACGCCACGCGGCTCGGCGTTCCGGGTCGACGTGCCCGGTGGCCACCTGGTCGTGACGTGGCAGCAGGACGGTCACGTCCTGCTGGAGGGTCCCGCCGTCCTGGTGGCCGAGGGAGAGCTGCTGACGTGAGCGCTGGGATGAACGTCGACGACTGCGTGAGCGCGACCGCCCCCCCACCCCCCCTTTGGGGGGGGGCGACAAACACCCCACCCGCAAGGACCTCAACGTCGAGTACGTCGAACAGGTCGCCCCCGACCACCTG
>JBBRNK010000036.1:0-16711 GCA_038230355.1 Mycobacteriales bacterium
GTACGAACCCGCAGTCAGCCCACTGAACAGGTAACTACCGTCCGCGGCCGTCGTCACCGACCCGCTCGAGGCACCACTCAACGTCACCGTCCGGCCCGCGATGCCCGGCTCGCCCGCATCCCGAAGCCCGTTGCCATTCAGGTCGTTGAAGACCACATCCCCGATCGAGGCGTTGTTCTGGACCAGCCCGACGTCGGCCGTCGAGACGGTCTGCCCCGCCGTCAACGTGACGGCCACCGGGTACGTCGAGGTCGTGACCTTGAAGGTCGCCGGCGGGGCCACGCTGACGGAGTAGCTGCCCGCAACCAGGCCGGTGAAGGAGTACGCGCCGTTGACCGTCGTGGTCGTCACGGTGATCCCACCGGGCTTGGTCAGGGTGACGGTCACGCCGTTCAGGCCAGGCTCGCCCGCGTCCTGTACGCCGTTGTTGTTCTGGTCGTTGTAGACGAAGTCACCGATCGAGGCGTTGGTCTGTTGGAACCCGAAGTCAGCCGTCGCGTACGCCTGCGTACCGGTCACCGTCACCGACAGAGGGCTGGTAGCCGGACCGGTGCCCGTGAAACCGGCGGGGGCCGCGGTCGTGACCGTGTACGTCCCGGCGACCAGAGCGCTGAACAGGTAGCTGCCGTCTGCTGCGGTCGTCGCCGTGCCACTGGCCGGACCGGTGAGGGTGACGGTGCGACCGGCCAGGCCCGGCTCGCCGGCGTCCTGGACCCCATTGCCGTTCAGGTCGTTGAAGACCACATCCCCGATCGAGGCGGTCGCCTGCTGGACCCCGAAGTCCGCCGTCAGGTCGCTCTGCCCCGCCGTCAAGGTCTTGCTGAACGACGTCGCCGTCGTCGCGACGTCACCCGCGGGAACCGTCACCTTCACGACGTACGTCCCAGCGGGCAGACCTGCGAACGAGTACCGGCCCGCCACACCTGAGACAGCGGCCGTCGTCGTCGTCGCGAGCTGCGTCGTACCTGCCGCGTTGAACAGCGCGACCGTCACGCCATTCAGCCCGGCCTCCACTCCGTCCTGGACACCATTGGCGTTCGTGTCCAGGAAGACCGTGTCGCCTACGACCGCATTGGTCTGCCTGATGCCGAGGTCGGCGGTCAGGTTGGCCGCACCGGCGGCGAGGGCGACGGCGGCCGGGTTGGCGGTGGTCGCGGTGTAGCCGGCCGGGAAGGCGCTGAAGGTCACCGTGTAGCTGCCGGCCGGGAGTCCGCTGAACAGGTAGTTGCCGGAGGCGTCGGTGTCGGCCGCACCGACGACGGTGGCACCGCGGGTCAGGACGACGTGCACGGCCGGGACGCCGACCTCACCCGCGTCCTGGACGCCGTTGCCGTTCAGGTCGTTGAAGACGGTGTCGCCGAGCGAGGCGTTGGTCTGGCGGAAGCCGAAGTCCTCGGCCGCGTCGTTCTGGCCGACGGTCAGGGTTACGGTCTTCGGCGATACCGCCGGGCCGGTCGCTGTAAACCCGGCCGGCGTGGTGACGGTGACGACGTAGGTCCCGGCCAGCAGGCCAGAGAAGGAGTAGGCGCCGGCGGCGCTGGTGGTGGTGGAGGCGACCTGCGTGCCGCCTTGCGACAGGGTGACGGTGACGCCGGCCAGGCCGGTCTCACCGGCAGTGAAGGTGCCCGAGCCGTCGGCGTCGTTGAAGACGAGGTCGCCGATGCTGGCCGGGGGCACCAGGCCCGCATCGACCGTTGTGTTGGCCACGCCGGCCGCGAGCGTGAAGGGGGGTGAGTTGCCGCTGCTGCGGTTGGCGTCGGAGTCGATGGTGGCGTTGGCGCCCTGGTTGGCGACGGTGAAGACCTGGCCACTCGGGGCCACGAACTGGACGGTGTAGGTCCCAGCGACCAGACCGGTGAAGGAGTAGAGGCCACCACCGGCTGAGGTCGTGGTCTTCAGGACAGTGACGCCGTCACTGCCGAGCAGGCGGACCGTCACGCCGTCGACACCCGGCTCACCGGCGTCCTGCAAGCCGTTGCCGTTGGAGTCGGCGAAGACCTTGTCGCCCACACTGGCGCCGGTCACGGTCGTCGGGTCGTTGGCGGTGTTGTTGCCGCCGACCGCGTCGGGGGAGCTGCTGGAGACGACCGCGGTGTTGGTGACGCTCGGGAACGCGCCGGCAGCGACGGTGACGTTCACGGTCAGCGCGGTCGACGCACCGGGCGCGAGGTCGGCGGAGTACAGGCAGGTGACCGTCTGGCCGGCCGCGGAGCAGGTCCAGTTGGTACCGCTCGAGGACACATAGGTCAGGCCGACCGGCAGGGTGTCGACAACCTTGGTGCCCCGGGCCCGGCTCGCCGAGCCGGCCGCGTTGGTGACGTTAAGGGTGTAGCTACCGGCGCCGCCGACGGTGAACGACCCGGCGTGGGTCTTGGTCAGCGAGAGGTCGGCTGCGCTGATCTTGTCGACATCGGTGGCGTTCACCGGGACGAAGCTGTTACCGATCGAGTCCTTGTACGTCGTGGCGACCGCGTTGGTGAACGTCGGTGGTGGGCTGGTGCCGACGACGTCCGCGACGACCGTGTATGTCCTGGTGGCGTTGTTGGCGGCGATCGCGCCCTGGAAGGTGGCGGTCGCGACCTGGCCGGCGAAGGCGCACGTCTCACCCGCGGTCGCGCCCGTGATGGCGCAGCTGACCGGGGTGAGCCCGGTGGGCAGGGTGTCCTTGGAGACGACGTTCGTGGCGGCCCCGGCGTTCGCACCGGTCGAGGTGTTGGTGACCGTGACGGTGTAGGTGATCCGCTGGCCGGGGTCGACGAAGGTGTTGCCGTCGTCCTTGGTCACGGTCAGCTGCGGCGTCGGCGGCTGGGCGAAGTAGACCGGCTGGCCGCTCTGGCCCTCCTGGACGAACTGGTTGTGGTTGTTGAGGCAGGTGACCAGGCGCCACCACCCAGATTCGGGGTTGTTGACGGTGTCGCCGACCCGGGTGGTGTTGGCGCTGCCGTTCCACACCCCGTTGCCGGACTCGGTGCCGACGATCCCCCCGGTCTGGCCGAGTGGGTCGAAGGCTGCCGACGGCGCGTAGTAGCGGACCCCGCTTCCGGCCAGGTTGGAGTTGTCCATGTCGAAGTTGTTGAACGTGACCGAGGGCTGAGCCGGCGTGACGTACTGGTAGAGCGTCAGGCACTTGGCGGCGGCGGGGCTCCCGTCGCCGAGGTCGTGCTGGTAGGTGATCTGCGACAGTCCGACCGTGAGCTCGTCATCGGTGCCCACGAGGCCGTCGGGATTGTCGTAGTTGACCGGCGGCGTGTTGTTGGGGTTCGCGTCGTCGTCGTAGCCCGCCCGGAGCTTCCAGCCGTTCTGGTCGTCGTTGCTGGTCGTGTCCGTGAGGATGTAGGCCCCGCACGCGGTCTTCCCGGTCGCATCGGTCGGGAGGGTGCTGAAACGAACCCAGCTGTCGGTGGTGCTGTTGATCGGGGCGTACGAGGTGGTGGTGATCGTCGTGCCGGCCGGGGTCTTGATCGTGTACGACGTGGTGTCGCCGCCTCCCGCGGGCTCTTCGTAGGTCTGGTTTCCCGGGTAGCCGGTGGTGGCCGTGTTCATCTGCGGGCTGAACAGGTCGATGGAGATGGGCTTGTTCAGGGGCCATGAGCAGGGGACGTTGACCCGGAGGCTGTGCGGCGACTGCGCCCCGCCCTGCGCGGTGGTCGAGGAGTAGTAGTCGCCGAGGGTGATCGCACCGTTCAGACCGTTGGTCTGGATGCTGAAGGTCTGAGTGAAGTTGCCGTTGGGCACCTCCACGGCGCTCGCAGGAGTGGTCCACAGCGGCGCACCGGTCGCGAGCAGGGCCGCAGCCGCCACCGCGGCGGACAGGCGCAGATGGCCTCGCCCGGCACCGGGCCTGAGGGAACGGGCGCGCAGGGTTGAGCGGTCCGACGAGGGGGAAACCGTGGGGGATGTAGGACGAGAAGCGGACCGGAAGGGCCGGACGCGCATGCGATCTCCTGGGGCAAATGGTTCCGTGATGCGGGACGAGCGGGGCGAACGTGCGAGCAGCGCGTTCGGAAGTGCCGTTGTCACTCTGCGCTTTCGAGCAGGAGCCAGTCAGCAAGCCACACGCAGACGTGCAAGAAAGAGTCGGCAGATCACCTGCCGACTTAAGCGCTCTTCCCCAAGATGTACCGGTCTGTGACGCTCTGTAGTCGCATCTCGCCGAAGACTGCCACCCTCGTGCACGCAACGTCAACGACTCGCTGGTGTCCCCAGGTGGTGAGCATTGCGCCCGATCACGTCCAGCGGCACAGAACACCAAGAACTGGTCCCCTCGCCCCCCACCAACCAGGTCACCAGGTGTCTGTGGCGTGAACGAGTCACGAACACCTGCGCGGACGCAGCGCAGGCGGCCTCCGCCGCCCTAGCATCGCTGGCGTGGTCACTGGGTGGGTTCTGATCGCGGCCGGAAGTGCCCTCGCCGGGGGGGCTGTCGGGTTCGCTGTCGCCATGGCCCGGCGCCCGCAAGGCGCTGCAAGCCGCCCGGTCGGGGCGGCCGGACCGAGCGCCTCCACCGTGCTGGAGGCCCTTCCCATGGCCGTTCTCGTCGTGGACGCCAGCGAAGAGGTGCTGGTCGGCAACCGCGCCGCTCGCGACCTCGGTCTCGTGCAGGACGGCGTCCTGGCCGAGCTGCCCCAGCTGCGCAAGCTCGTCAGGGACACCCGCGTCCACAGCCGGCCTTACGACGCCGAGCTCTCCACCCCCCTGGTGCGCCCCGGCCGACCACCTGCGATTTTTCGCGCCCGACTCGCCCCGATCGCGGACGGTACGGTCGCGGTGTTGCTCGTCGACGTCACCGACGCCCGACGGCTCGAAGACGTGCGCCGCGACTTCGTCGCCAACGTCTCGCACGAGCTCAAGACCCCCGCTGCCGCCCTGGGCTTGCTGTCCGAAGCGATGCAGGACGCGGCCGACGACCCGGTCGCGATTCGCCGCTTCGCCGTACGCACCCAGCGCGAGTCCGCCCGGCTCGGCTCGCTCGTGCAGGACCTGGTGGCGCTGTCCCGTCTCGAAGGCGCCGAGCGGCAGCCGGAACCGCAGCTGATCCGGCTCGACCGGGCCGTCGCCGAGGCTGTCGATCGGGTGCGTACCAGCGCCCAGGCCCGCGGAATCTCGGTGGTCCGCAGTGGCGATCACGGCGTGCAGGTGCAGGGCAGCGAGGCCCAGCTGACGACCGCCCTCGGCAACCTGCTCGAGAACGCGGTCAACTACAGCCCCGACGGGGCCCGGGTAGTCATCGGTGCCCGAACCGTCCAGGAAGTGGAGGGCTCGATCGTCGAGGTCAACGTGGTCGACGAAGGCATCGGCATCGCCGAGAAGGACGTCGAGCGGGTCTTCGAGCGGTTCTACCGGGCCGACCCGGCCCGGTCTCGAGCCACCGGCGGCACCGGTCTGGGCCTGGCCATCGTCAAGCACGTCGCCAACAACCACGGTGGCACCGTCACCGTCCGCAGCACCGAGGGCTACGGCTCGACCTTCACCCTGCGGTTGCCCGCGCCCACGCCCGCGCACGTCCCCCACCTGGCCCCCACCAGCACTCTCAAGGAGACCCCATGACCCGAGTCCTGGTCGTCGAGGACGAGGACTCGATCTCCGAGCCGCTCGCCTACATGCTGCGCAAGGAGGGCTTCGAGGTCACTGTCGCGGAGACCGGCCCGGCCGGTCTCGCCACCTTCGACCGCGAGGGCGCCGACCTGGTGCTGCTGGACCTGATGCTGCCAGGGCTGTCCGGCACGGAGGTCTGCCGCGAGCTGCGGACCCGACCCGTCAACGGCAACGTGCCGGTGATCATGTTGACCGCTCGCGACAGCGAGGTCGACAAGGTCGTCGGGCTCGAGCTCGGCGCCGACGACTACGTCACCAAGCCGTTCAGCCACCGTGAACTGGTGGCGCGGATCCGCGCGGTGCTCCGCCGGCAGGGGGGCGCGCCTCTCGAGGAGGGAACGGCCCTCGAGGCCGGCCCGGTCCGGATGGATGTGGACAGGCACCTGGTGACCGTCCAGGGCGAACCCGTGCAGCTCCCCCTCAAGGAGTTCGACCTCCTGGAGCTCCTGCTGCGCAACGTCGGCCGCGTTCTCACGCGCAGCCAGCTCATCGACCGGGTGTGGGGCAGTGACTACGTCGGCGACACCAAGACGCTCGACGTCCACGTGAAACGCCTACGCGCCAAGATCGAACCGGACCCGGCCGTGCCCCAGTA
The DNA here is from genome assembly GCA_038230355.1 of Mycobacteriales bacterium. GTDB lineage: Bacteria > Actinomycetota > Actinomycetes > Mycobacteriales > SCTD01 > RYN-111. The sequence goes on from JBBRNK010000036.1 coordinate 6,191, forward strand.
CCTGATGACCGTCCGGGGCCTCGGTTACAAGCTTGAGCGCTAGCTCTCGCTGCAGCAGCGGAGCGCAATCGGATGGACACAAGATGAAAGGTCATCGTCGGTCGTTCATCCACTGTCCATCTTGGACCTCACTGCGCTTCACCCTGCACGGGTAGACACGACAGGGCCACACCACGATGTGACCCCGGCGACACCCACCCCCCGTCTGCTGCGTCACACACATCCTCGGCACAGGCCGAGCAACAACGGAGGACCCCACGTGAAGCTCACGCGCACAGGTCAGCTCGCCGGACTGGCGGTAGTCGGGGCGCTCGCCCTCACCGCCTGCGGCAGCGGCGACAACACCACGACACCCAAGGCCACCGGCACGGCCGGCGGGACCGGTGCAGCCACCACCGGCTGTGCCACCGGCTCGCTGAGCGCCCAGGGCTCGACGTTCCAGGGCAACGCCGAGCTGCAGTGGAGCAAGGACTTCGCCGCGAAGTGCGCCGGCGCCCAGGTCGCCTATCAGGGCACCGGCTCCGGCGCGGGCAAGACCGCGTTCGGCAACGGCACGGCCGACTTCGGCGGCACCGACTCGCTGCCGAAGGATCCGGAGCAGGCCGCCGCGGACACCCGGTGCGGCGCCGGCAACAAGGGCATTGTCACCCCCGTCGTCGCGGGCGCGGTCGTGCTGACCTACAACCTGCCGGGCGTCGACAAGCTCGTCCTGTCCGCCAAGACGGCGGCCGGGATCTTCCAGGGCACCATCAAGCAGTGGGACGCGGCCGAGATCAAGGCCGACAACGCCGGCGCGACCCTGCCGAGCATCCCGATCGTCACCGTGCACCGCAGCGACAAGTCGGGTACGACGAAGATCTTCTCCTCCTGGGTGAAGGCCGGCGACGGGGCCGACTGGAAGCTTGGTGCCGAGGAGACCCTGACCTGGCCCGGCGGCCAGTCCGCAAAGGGCTCCGATGGTGTGACCACGGCGGTGTCGCAGTCCAAGGGCGGCATCACCTACACCGAGCTGTCCTTCGCCAAGCAGCGCAACCTGAAGTTCGCGGACATCAAGAACGCGAGCGGCGCGGCCGTTGCGGCCTCCGGCACCAGCGTCTCCGCGGCCCTGGCCAGCGCCAAGGTCGACACCAGCAAGGGTGACCTGCGGATCACCCCGGACTACGCCACCACCGCGGCCGCCGCCTACCCGCTGAGCGCCCCGTCGTACGCCCTGACCTGCAACAAGGGAAACAAGAACGCGGCCCTGCTCAAGGCGTACCTCACCTACGTCCTCGGTGACGGCAAGGCCGTCCTCGACGGCCTCGGCTATGCGCCGCTGCCGGACGTGATCGCCACCCAGGCTGCCGCGCAGGTCGCGACCCTCGCCTAGAACTAACGGCACGAAGCAGGACAGAGCGTTACCGCGGCTGTGTGGGCGACCGACCGTCGCCCGCACAGCCGCGGCGCCGATCCAGTAGACAGGACGCCGTGGAGACCAACGCCCGCGCCACCGGACCCGCTCCTATAGGCGCGTCCCGTTCCGACGACGGCAGTACCGGCTCCGCGATCTCCGGTCCCGGTCGCCGGGTCGGTGACCGGGTCTTCGCGGGGGTGACGAGCGGCGCGGGCATGTTCGTGCTCGTCATCATCGTGGCTATCGCTGTGTTCCTGGTCCGCAAGGCCGCCCCCGCGGTCCGCGCCGACAGCACCAACTTCTTCACCACCAAGCTCTGGCAACCCGACAACGTCCCGCCGGTCTTCGGGATCGCGGCCCTCGTCTTCGGCACGCTGCTGTCGAGCGTGATCGCCCTGCTCGTCGCGGGCCCCATCGCGATCGGCATCGCGCTCTACATCAGCGACTACGCCCCCCGTCGGCTGGGCACCTTCGTGGGCTACCTGGTCGACCTGCTGGCCGCCGTACCCAGCGTCGTCTACGGGTTGTGGGGGTTGCTGTTCCTCGTGCCGCACGCGGACAAGTTCCAGCAGTTCCTCGCCGACCACGTCGGGTTCATCCCGCTCTTCGACCTCGGCAAGAACGGTGTGGTCGGGCGCAGCGTCCTCATCGCCTCGCTCGTCCTGTCGATCATGATCTTGCCGATCGTGGCCGCGATCAGCCGGGAGGTCTTCTTGCAGGTGCCCGCCGAGAACCGCGAGGCCGCACTGGCGCTCGGGGCGACCAAGCTCGAGATGATCCGGCTGGCCGTGCTGCCCTACAGCCGCTCGGGCGTGACGGGAGCGCTGATGCTCGGCCTGGGCCGCGCCCTCGGTGAGACCATCGCCGTGGCGCTGGTGCTCTCGCTGGCCCCGACGACGAGCTTTCACATCATCGACGCCAACATCGGCGGCACGACGATCGCCGCCAACATCGCCGCGCAATACCAGGCCGCGGAGCCGCTCGGGCAGCAGGCCCTGATTGCGTCGGGTCTGGTGCTGTTCGTCATCACCTTCGCCGTCAACGGCCTCGCGCGCTACGTCGTCAGCCGTGGCGGTCGTCGGATGGCCTCCGCGTGAGCGTCAGTAGGTGGCAGCGTGAGCGTCAGTAGAGGTGCAGCGTGAGCGCGCCCACGATCGAGGCGGTCCAGCCTGCCCTGAGCACCGGGGGCGAGCGGCTGACCCGCCCGTTCCGCCTGGGCATCCTCACCGGGACCGTTCTCGTCAGCCTGCTCCTGTTCGCCGTCACCAGCCTGCAGGGCCGGGCTGACTTCCTGGTCTTCCTGGTCATCGCCTACGCCATCGTCCAGACCGTCGTCTCCTTTGCGCTCGAGGGACGCCGCTACGCGGCCGACCGACTGCTGAGCCTCGGTGTCCACCTGTCGTTGCTCGCGGCCCTCGTACCGCTCGTGGCTGTGCTGGGCTACACCGTGATCAAGGGGGTCAACAAGCTCGACGTCTCCTTCTTGACGCACAACCTCACCGGGATCGGCCCGCTCGACACCAACGGCGGTGAGTACCACGCAATCGTCGGCACGCTGGAGATGGTGTTCATGGCCATCGTCATTGCCGTGCCCCTCGGGCTGCTCGTGGCCGTCTACATCACCGAGTACGGCCGTGGCTGGCTCGCCGGCAGCGTCCGGTTCGTCATCGACGTCATGACCGGCATCCCGTCGATCGTGGCCGGCCTGTTCGTGTTCGCGTTCCTCGTGATCGGCCTCAAGCAGGGCTACTCGGGCTTCGCCGCCGCGCTGTCGCTGACCATCCTCATGCTTCCCGTGGTCGTCCGGTCCTCGGAGGAGATGATCAAGCTCGTCCCCGCCGAGCTGAGGGAGGCGTCGTACGCGCTGGGGATCCCCAAGTGGAAGACGATCGTGCGGATCGTCCTGCCGGCCGCCAGCGCCGGCATCACCACCGGGGTCATGATCGCGATCGCCCGCGTGACCGGGGAGACCGCCCCGCTGCTGCTCACGGCCTTCGTCACCCCGTCGACCAACACCAATCCCTTCCAGGGCAAGCAGACGGCGATCCCCACGTTCATCTTCGACCAGGCCGGGCAGGGGCAGCAGATCACCTACGACCGTGCCTGGGCCGCCGCCCTGACCCTCATCATCATCGTGCTGGCCCTGTATGTCGGAGCCCGCCTGCTGACCCGACGCAACAGCCTGGCGAGGAGGTAGACCGTGGCCAAGCGCATCACGGCCGAAGGGGTGGGGGCCCGCTACGGATCCCTGCAGGCCATCGAGGGCGTCACGCTGACGATCGAGCCCAAGAGCGTCACCGCCCTGATCGGCCCGTCGGGCTGCGGCAAGTCGACGTTCCTGCGGACGCTCAACCGCATGCACGAGGTCATCCCGGGCGCGACGGTCACCGGCAAGGTCCTGCTCGACAACGAGGACCTGTACGGCGAAGGCGTGGACGCCGTGGCCGTCCGGCGGACCATCGGGATGGTCTTCCAGCGGCCCAACCCGTTCCCGACGATGTCGATCTTCGACAACGTCGCGGCCGGGCTGCGCCTGAACGGTGTCAAGAACAAGCAGCTGGTGGAGGAGGCCGTCGAACGCTCCCTGCGCGGCGCCAACCTGTGGAACGAGGTCAAGGACCGGCTCGGCAAGCCAGGAGCGGGCATGTCCGGTGGCCAGCAGCAGCGTTTGTGCATCGCCCGGGCGATCGCCGTCGAGCCGCAGGTCCTGCTCATGGACGAGCCGTGCTCCGCGCTCGACCCCATCTCCACGCTCGCCATCGAAGACCTCATGTCCGAGCTCAAGGACCGGTACACGATCGTCATCGTCACCCACAACATGCAGCAGGCGGCGCGGGTGTCGGACTCGACCGGCTTCTTCACCATCGACGGTCCGGGCCAACCCGGCCGCCTGGTCGAGATCGACGCCACGGAGAAGATCTTCAGCAACCCGACCGAGAAGCGCACCGAGGACTACATCACGGGAAGGTTCGGCTGATGCTGGGACATCTGATGAGGGACCACGAGATCTGATGAGGGACAACTTCCACGAGCGGCTGGCGGAGGTCGGCGACGGCCTGATCGAGATGAGCCGCCTGGTCGGCTCGGCCGTGAGCAAAGCCACCACCGCGCTGCTCGACGCCGACCTCGAGGCCGCCGAGAGCGTCATCCTGGCCGACGAACAGGTCAACGCGCTGTACCGGCAGCTCGACGATGTCGCCGTACATCTGCTGGCCCGTCAGCAACCGGTCGCGACCGACCTCCGGGCCATCGTCACCGGCCTGCGGATGAGCTCCGACCTCGAGCGGGTCGGCGACTACGCCGTGCACATCGCCAAGGTGGCCAAGCGCAAGTACCCGGCCAGCGTCGTCCCGGTCGAGCTCCGGGCGATCATCTTGGAGATGGGGCAGGCGGCGACCCGCATCGCGGTCAAGGCCGGCACGGTCATCGCCACCCGCGACCTGACGCTTGCCGCCCAGCTGCTGTCCGACGACGACACGATCGACGACCTGCACGCCGAGCTGTTCGCCAGGCTGCTGTCGGAGAACTTCGAGCACGGGGTCGAGGCCGCCGTCGACCTCGCCCTGCTGGGCCGGTACTACGAGCGCCTCGCCGATCACGCGGTCAGCGTCAGCCACGCGGTCACCTACCTGGTCACCGGCGAGCACTCCGACCCCGAGTCCTACGCCGCGGACGCCTGACGCCCGCAGATCAGCCGAAGTGGGCGGCGTCCAGCGCGGCTCGTACGGCGAGCAGCGCCGCCTCCCGTTCGGACAGCTCGGCTGACGGCTGCCTGTCCGTGACGCCGCTCGCCACCCGTTGCGTCCTGAGAACTCAGGGGGCCCTGCGCTCGCGGAGTAGGACGTCCCGAGGTCCCGCGCGCTGACGGCCGCGGCGTCGGGGACGGGATTCGCCCTCCCCGTTGGCGCTTCCGGTGGCCCCTGTGCCCCCGCGACGATTCCGCGGGACGTGCTTACCCCCGGGGGGTAGGGTGGGACACGTGCTGAGGGCTACGGGTCGACGCGAGGGGCTGCTGCTGCTCTGCCTCGCCGTCCTGCTCGGATTGCTGGCGATGCACAGCACGCCGGCCGCCGCGAGCGCTCGGGGCCCGGTCTCCATGAGCCCCTCCGCAAGCATGTCCCATAGCGCTCCCACCGTGAGCATGTCCAGCAGCGCTCCCAACTCTGCGATGCCCATGTCGGCCACCCGCCCGCACTCGCTGTCTTCGTCGTCCACGCACCACCTGGCTTCCGCTCCCGCGTACCCGCTGCCTTCTGCTCCGGGTCACCATGTCGTCCAGCCGTGCGTCTCGGACGTCGGGCGGCTGATCCAGCTCGCCCTACCGGGCGTCGTCCCCGCCATGCGGTGGACCGAGGTCGCGCAGCTGGAGCCCAGCCAGGGCGCGGTGCGCGCGATCCTTTCCACCGAGCGACCACACTTGGGCGCACCCGACCTCGACGGACTCTGCATCTCCAGGACGTGAGCCGGCGAGAGCTCCCACGCGTCCCGTTCCGCACGTCCCTGCCTCCGTCCCCGCAGTCCTTCTCGAGGAGAGCACCACCATGAACAGCACGCCCATGACCCGAACCAGCACCAACCGCCGTACCGCCTTCGTCGGAGTCGCGCTGCTGGGCGCCCTCACGCTCAGCGCCTGCGGCTCCACCAGCCGCTCGACGACCAGCAGCGGGTCGACCAGCGCGAACACGGCACACAACAGTGCCGACGTGGCGTTCTCGACCGACATGATTCCCCACCACGCGCAGGCGGTGGAGATGGCGGACATGGCCCTCGCCACGGCCACCAACGCCGGCATCAAGACGTTGGCGACAGCGATCAAGGGAGCGCAAGCTCCGGAGATCGCGACGATGAGTGGCTGGCTCAAGGGCTGGGGCGCGCCCGTCCCGTCCTCCGACCACAGCACGTCCGGCATGCACATGGGCGGCGCGTCCGGCATGGGCATGATGAGCGAGGACGAGATGACCGCCCTCGGCAAAGCCGCCGGCGCGGAGTTCGACCGGATGTGGGTCGACATGATGACCCGCCACCACCAAGGCGCCATCGAGATGGCCGGGACTGAGATCAAGGACGGCCAGGACGCCGCCTCCAAGGCTCTCGCCACGACGATCATCGCCGCTCAGACCAAGGAGGTCGCCACGATGACCGCGCTCGCAAAGTCCCTGTAGATCGCCTCGCTAGGGCAGACTCGCATTTAGGGCAGTATGGGGGCCTCTGAGCCGGAGGGGCCATGACCACGCTTCCACCGCACGTCCTCGACCCGGGCCGCCTCGCGGCGGTCCGGGACACGGGCCTGCTCGACACCCCGGCCGAGGAGCCATTCGACCGGCTGACGACGCTGGCCGCCGAGCTGCTGTCCGCTCCCTGGGCGTTCCTCACCGTCGTCGACGACATGCGGTCGTTCTGGAAGAGCTGCGTCGGGACCGAGGGCGCACGGGAGAACGCGGTCGAGGAGTCCTTTTGCCAGTACGTCATCGGTAGCGGCCGGGAGCTCATCGTCGGCGACGTCACGAACGACCCGATAACCGCGTCGAACCCCTCGATCGCGTCGATGGGCATCGCGGCCTGGGCGGGCTTCCCCGTGCACGCACCTACAGGGGAGGTGCTCGGCACGTTCTGCGTTGTCGACTCGGTCGTGCGGACGTGGACCGTTCGGGACGTCGACGTCCTGCGGGTGCTCTCGTTGGCTGCCGCCAACGAGATCGCGCTTCGGGGGCTGCTCGACGACGAGCGGACCTACCGCAAGGAAGAGGCCGTGCGCCTGGAGGCCATCGTCGCCGCCGAGCGCGCCGTCCTGCTCGAGCTGCAACAGACCATGCAGCCGGCCCCCCTGGTCGTCCCCGGGCTCGAGCTCGGGTGCTGCTACCTGCCTGCGGACGGCGCCGCTGCCGGTGGCGACCTCCACGATTGGCTGCCGCTGACCGACGGGACCGTTCACCTGAGCGTCGTGGATGTCGTGGGCAAGGGCGTGTCCGCAGCCAAGGACGCGCTCGCCGTGACGCATGCCCTGCGGATGCTGGCCATCGGGGGAACGCCCGTGCTCGACCTGGTCGGCGGGGCCGACACCCTGCTGCACCGAGCCTTCCCCGACCTTGCCGCCACCGTGATGGTGGCCCGCTTCGACCCGGCGGATGGCCGGCTGGTCCTCGCGAGCGGTGGCCACCCGCCGCCGTTGCTCCTGTCCGATGGCGCTGCCCGCTTCCTCGAGCCGAGCGGGCGCGCCGTCGGCTGGCCCGAGGCCGGCTCTGATGACGTCGTCGACGTCGTGCTCGCCCCCGGCGACAGCGTCGTGTTCTACACCGACGGCCTGGTCGAGGCCCAGCGAGACATCGTGCTCGGCCTGCAAGCGTTGCAGAGCGCGGCGCTCGACCTCGCCGAGCTCAAGTCGATCGAGCTCGCCGAGGCACTCGTGCAGCACGTGCTTGCCGACGCCAGCCGGGTCGACGACAGCCTGGTCGTGGTGCTGCGCCGTACCCGGTAGGTGGCGACCTTCTTGAACGGCGCGGCGCGGATCCCCAGCGGCCCTTGCTTCTGCCGCGTCGCAGGTTCGGTAACCGTAAGATTGCGGGACTGACGGGCTACCTGTGCCAGGCTAACGTGGTAACGATCGTTCGTTCCGCTCTGAAGGGTGCTGGCCATGACACAAACTCAGACTCCCCCCGTGGCCAGCGTCGACGCCGAGACAACTGTCTTTGTTCGGTTGTTCACGGTGCTTCGAGTTTTTACGGGACTCGTCTTCTTGACTAACGGTCTCGCGAAGGTGATCGAGACGAGCAAGTACGACCTCGGCTTCTTCTCGTTCAACCTGGTGGACAAGTCGGGTGCTCGACACATTCTGACCGGTGCTGCGCATCAGACCCAGATCCGGCCGCTCGGTGCGTTCTATGAAAACGTCGTCCTCCCACATTGGGAATTGTTTAGCGTCTTCTTGACGCTCGCCGAGCTTGCGGTGGCGGTAGGGCTGATCTTCGGAATCGCCAGTCGATTGGCGGCCGTGGGTGGGCTGCTGTTGATTGGACCGATCTGGGTCCTGTTGTGGCACTCCAACAAGTACCTGTGGGAGTACCCGGCTGAGGACCTGTTTCCACTGGTGCTGCTCGCCATCGCTCCGGCCGGTCGTCACCGCGGCTTTGATTCCAGACTCGCTTCGAGGTTCGGGAACCGGTGGCCGTTCTGAGTTGGGGGCAACGTCGCACTAGGTGTGCTGACCGCCGATGCTGCTGATCGACGGTGGCGACTTGGCCTGCGGCGAGTTACTGATGGCCATCCATCGGCGCGTTCGCGACTTGGCAGGCGGCACGGTAGTAGGTATCGCCTCGTCGGACCCCGCCGCAGCAATCGACATCCCAGCGTGGTGTCATCTCACCGGCCACCGCTATCACGGCCCTGCGGCGACCACCGATGGCGCGCACTTCGTCGTAGAGATCGTCCAGCACCCCACCCCTGTCGACCCAGAACGTCCGTGGCACCGTCCGTCAGAACGATCCACTCTCACCGCAACGGAGACACCCTGATGAGCAGCATCCTCGTGTCGTTGGCCAGCAGCCACGACAACACCGACCGCGCCACCGTCGGCTTCGTGGTCGCCAGCGCTGCGGCCGCCTCGGGACAGGACAGCACCGTGTTTCTGTCAGCCGACGGTGCGTGGCTTGGCAAGACCGGCGAGGCGAACAAGATCAACGAAGAGGGGTTTGCCCCACTTGCCGACCTCATGAGCGGCTTCGTCGAGGCGGGCGGGAAGATCATCGTCTGTAGCCCGTGCGCGAAGAAGCGGGGCATCACCGAAGCCGATCTCGTCCCCGGCGCGGTCATTGCCGGCGGTGCTGCCGTCATCGCCTTGATGGCTGCCGGCGCCCAGACGATCTCCTACTGAGCCAGTGCACCCCGAGCAGCAGCCCACTGCTGAGCTTCATGGTGGCACGATGGACTGTGGCAGCGGGCTGTTGCTGCTGTTGATGCGCAGCATCGGCAAAGTCGACCCCGGCCAAGTGCTGCTCGTGCACACCGAGGAACCCTCGGTGCCACCGGACCTGCTCGACTGGGCGCGGCTGGCCGGCCACGAAGTCGTCGCCTCGACAGCCGAGCATCCAGCAGGGCCGTGGCAGGTGTCCGTCCGGCGCGGAGGTTCACGGGCGATACCGGCGGTGCCGGCCGTCTCCGAGGCCGTGTTCACCAGCGGACCGGCGACGCCCATCGGCCAGCGGCTCTGGCTGTACAGCAACTTCCACTGCAACCTGGCCTGCAGCTACTGCTGCGCCGAGTCCTCCCCGCGTGCACCCGCACGGCTGCTCGCCGTAGGTGTCGCCCTCGACGTTGCAGCGGAGTTCTCCGCTCTCGGCGGTCGTGAACTTCTCGTGACCGGCGGCGAACCCTTCCTGCATCCTGAGATCCAGACGCTGACCACCGAGCTCGCGCGCCTGCTTCCCGTCACGGTCCTCACCAATGCCATGACATTCCGGGGCCCTCGCCTTGCCGCGCTCGAAGCCATGCCGCGCGATCGGGTCACCCTCCAGGTCAGCCTGGACTCCGCCGACTCCGCGCTGCACGACGAGCACCGAGGCTCCGGAAGCCACGCGAAGACGCTTGCCGGCATCACCCTAGCCCGCAACCTTGGATTCTCGGTTCGTATTGCTGCCACCCTGCACGAGGACGAAGCGGACACGGCCGAAGCCCTGCACCTGCTGCTCGACAGCCTGGACATCGAGGCGGCAGACCGACTGATTCGGCCAGTGGCCCAACAGGGATTCGCCGAGTACGGGCAGCCGGTGAGCATCGACACTCTCCAACCTGAACCTACGATCACCAACGACGGCATCTGGTGGCATCCCGTGGCGGTCACCGACCCCGCCATGCGCGTTGCAGACCACCCCCTTCCCCTGGCCCCGGCCTTTGACATCATCCGCGACACCGTCGCCGTGCAGGACGCCGCCCACCGCGAGGGCCGCCGACATGTCTTCCGTTGTGCCTAGCCGTCTGACCAGCGACCTTCGCGAGACCGTACGACGCTCAGGACATCTGCCCACCGCTTCGGCGCGACAGCCATCGCCGTCCCACCAGGACGACAACCCGCCGGAGGCCCTGGGTTCGGTTCGGTTCGGTTCGGTTCGGTTCGGTGGGCGAGGGGGGAGTTGAAC
>JBBRNK010000037.1:0-14971 GCA_038230355.1 Mycobacteriales bacterium
AGAAGTACTTCACCGTCACCCGCACCACCACCGGCAAGCCCGGCGGCCCGAGCGGGAGCACCGGCGGGGGCAGCGTGCACTGGACCACCAAGAACGGCCACACCGTCACCCGCGAACCCCGACCCCTCCTCCGCGGCTGGTAGAGCCCGCAAGGCGGCTCAGCCGCTGCGCTACCCCCGGCGGGACGGACCTCTCGGATGGAGCTTCGCGGGAGCCTGTCCGTCCGGTGAGGACAGCCACCGACGAGGATCTGACCCCGATCGCAGTCGCGCCGGCCGACAGTGAGCGCCGGCAGTTTGGTCGCGGCCGCAAGCGAGGGCCCCTGGCCACCGCTTCCTGAGTCCGCCCGCACTGGCCAGCGGGGCCACTCGTGCCGATCTGCGGGCGTTGGGCAAGGATGGGCAGATGCGTCCCCGCAACGATCCGGCGCAGTACGACGACCTCGTCGCGGAGTGGTGGCGGCCGCGTGGGGCGTTCGAGGCCCTGCACTGGCTCGCCGTCGCGCGGGCAAGACTGGTGCCGCCGGCGACCGGTACGCCCCTGCTGCTCGACCTTGCGTGTGGTGGCGGTCTGCTCGCGCCCCACTTGTCGGCCCCGTCCCTGGCTGCGTACCGGCACGTGGGGATCGACATCGGCGACCTGGCGACCCGGGTGGCCCGGGAGCATGGGGTTACGACCGTGCGGGGTGACGTCCTCCGTTTGCCTGTGCGCAACGCGTGCGCCGACGTGGTCGTGGCCGGCGAGATCCTCGAGCACGTCACCGACCTCGAACGGGCCGTGAGTGAGGCCATCCGGGTCCTGAAGCCCGGCGGGACGTTGGTGTGCGACACCCTTGCGGACACCTGGCTGTGCCGCTTGCTGCTCGTCACCCTGGCGGAGCGGCTTCCCTTCGTACCGAAGGGGATCCACGACGGGGCACTGTTCGTCGACCCGGCTCGGCTGCGTGCGCTCTGTCAGGAGCGCGGGGTCGACCTCGCCGTCAACGGCCTGCGCCCGAGGGTGGGGGATGTGATGAGGTGGGTACTGCACCAGCGCAAGGACGTCCGGATGATCAGCTCACGGTGGACCGGCGCCGTCTACCAGGGAGTGGGAGTGAAGCGGTGAGCGACGCTGTTGCGCTGGCGGTCGAGGTGGCCGTGGCCGCCCGGGAGCGGGCCGAGGCCCACGACCGCGAGGCCAGCTTCCCGCACGAGGACCTCGAAGACCTTCGGGCCTGCGGGCTGCTCGGCCTGATGGTGCCGCGGTCCCTCGGCGGTATGGGTGCGGGCTTTGCCACCTATGCAGAGGTGGCCCGGGAGCTGGGTTGGGGCAGTGGAGCCACCGCTTTGTTGTTCAACATGCATTCGTCGATCATCGGGGCGTTGGCCAGCACCCCCGAAGAACTGGCTCGCAGCCTGGGAGCCCCCGACAGCTTCTTCGCCGCCCGGGACGAGGTGCTGGCCAGGGCCGCCCGCGGTGCGTGCTTCTTCGTCGCGATGAGCGAGCGGGGAGCGGGGTCGCGTTTCACGCAGATGACCACCACCTACGAGCGCGAGGGTGACGGCTGGCGCATCCGTGGAAGCAAGACGTTCTGCAGCGGCGCCGGGCACGCCGAGGCCTACCTCGTCGTGGCGCGATCGGCTGACGGGCAGCACATCTCGCAGTTCCTCGTGCCCGCCGGCGACGGTCTCACGGTCGAGCAGACGTGGGACCCGATGGGCATGCGCGCCACAGCCAGCAACGACCTGCACCTCGACGTCCACGTCCCCTTCGACGGACTGCTCGGGGGGGTCGAAGGGCTGGCTCCGCTACTCGCTCAGGTCATGCCCCAGTGGCTGGTCGCCTCCTACGCCGCCGTCTACGTCGGGGTCGCACGAGCCGCGGTCGACGAGGCTGCCTCGCAGCTGGTGGCTCGTGGGCTCGCCGACCTGCCCGCCGTACGCGGTCGCCTCGGTCGTGCTGACGCCGCCGTCGAGGCCGCCTGGCTCGTGACGGCAGAGGCGGCCCGGCGCGTCGACCTCGCTCCGGGCGAGCCCGAGACCAACCGCTGGGTCTACCGCGCGAAGCTGCTCGCCGGCGACACGGCAGCCCAGGTCGCAGGATCAGTCCTGGAGGCGTGCGGCACGTCGGCGACCAGGCGCGGCAACCCCCTTGAGCGGATCTACCGGGACGCACGCTGCGGAGCCCTGCACCCGGCCACGAGTGACGTGTGTGCCGACTGGCTCGGTGCGGCCACCCTCGGAGTCGACCCCCACGCGACCGCGGCGGTGCCGCGATGGTGACGGCCGCGGTCACCGGGTTCGGCAGCGCCGTCCCGGCGGTCATGGACCAGCAGGGGCTGTGGGACGGCTACTTCGAGCAGCACTATGACGGCAGCGCCCTTGCGCGACGGCTGTGGGCGGCGTCGGGGATCACCACCCGACACGGGGTCCTCGACCCGCGAAAGGAAGATGTCAGCAGCTGGGGTACGGCGGCGCGGATGGAGCGGTTCCTCCTCGAGGCGATGCCACTCGGCGCGGAGGCGGTGACCGTGGCGCTGAAGGACGCGGGGCTGACTGCCGATCAGGTCGACCTGCTCACCGTCGTCTCGTGCACCGGCTACGTGACCCCCGGCCTCGACATCCTGCTGGCCCGGGACCTGGGCATGAGGCCGTCCGTCCAGCGTCTCAACATCGGTCACATGGGCTGCTACGCAGCACTTCCCGGACTCGCGACCGTCGCCGATGCCACCGCCGCACGTGGGCTGACGTCGGTCCTGCTGTGCCTGGAGCTGCCGAGCCTGCACGTACAGCCGGCCACGGACGAGCCGCAGCAGATGGTGGCCCACTCGCTGTTCAGCGACGCGGCTGCCGCGGTTGTCGTCCAGCCGACGGTAGGTCTTGAAGTGCTGCGCACCGTTGCCCGCACCGATCCCGACAGCGCCGAGCACATGACCTGGGACGTCACGGATCTCGGGTTCAAGATGGGTCTGTCGCCTCGTGTGCCGAAGGTGCTTGCGGAGCACGTTCGCGACGTGGTGGAGGAGCTGCTTGGCGACGTCGCGATCAACGACGTCGACGGCTGGGCCGTGCACCCGGGCGGTCCGCGGATCCTCGACGTCTGCCAGGAGCAGCTGGGGCTGCCCCCGGAGGCCCTGGAGGCGTCGCGGCGCACCCTGCGCGACTTCGGCAACTGCTCGTCGGCGACCGTCCTGCTGGTCCTTGACGAGGTGCAGCGCAGCACACCCATCCCGGTTGGCGGCCACGTCGTGATGATGGCCTTCGGTCCGGGGCTGACCCTCTACGCGACCCTGCTTCGCGCGACGGCCTGACACTCAGCCAGGTGTCGGTGAGCTGCTGTCAGCGGCTTCGACCCAGCTCTCAGCTCTCAGCTCTCAGCTGGGGCTGGCGGCCGGGCTGGTGCAGAGGGCGACCAACGAGGTGTACTGCGTGAGGGCGAGACCGGCGAGGCTGCCGTCATAGCTGTTGGTGTCGGCCCGGATGCGCAGCAGGCCCACGGCGCTGACCAGGTTCTGGACCGCAGGCGCAACCGCTGCCGACAGACCTGTCTGCTGGTCCCGGACCTTCTGCTGGTCGTTCTTCAACGTCGTCCGCTGCGCTGCTGACGGGGTCTTGGTGCCGAGGTCGTGGATGTCCCTGCCCAGCCGGAGTACCGCTGGGGCGAGCTGACGGCAGGAGCCCGGGTTGAACGAGGACTCCTTCGGCTGGGCGAACGAGCTGGATGAGGAGCTGCAGCCGCTGACCGCAGCGAGCACAGTCGGCGCCAAGAGCAAGGTCACGACGAGAGGGTTCACGTGCGCATGCTCCTTGGAGGTGGTGCGGTCCGGGACGGCGGGTAGACCCCGCCGTCCCGGACCGGTTACGGCCGTTCAGTGTGACTGTGCTGTGCGAGTGCCTAGTGGATGGTCAGAACCGTCAGCGGTCCGACACCCGGGCTGTTGTTGCTGTTGGGGCCGGTATCGATGCGGAAGTAGAGCACCGCCCTGGCGCCCGGACGGGCTGCGCGGATGCTCGGCGAGGCCATCGCCGTACCGGCAGCGTTGAGCGCGAACGTCCCCAGCAGGACGGAGTGACCCGTGCTGCCGATCGTGTACAGCTTCACGTTGCCACCCGGCTGGGCGGGCGTGATGCTGCGGACGTAGATGGTGAACCGACCGTTGCCGCTGGTCAGGTCCTGACGGAAGGTGACCGGGGTCTGTCCCGGGCCTACCGACGATCCGCTGTTCGGGTCGGCGATGTACGGGAACGACTTCAGGAACGCCTTGTCGTTGACGTCGACGCCGTCACCGAGGCCGGTCTTCTGGCCGAGCAGCACACCCTCGGTGACCTGCAGTGCCTCATCGGTGATGTCGTCAGCGAGACGACGACCGTTCGGGAAGCCGGCGAAGTCGCCGCCCAGGACGCCCAAGCGGTTCGGCTTGGCGGTCGGCGGAACGGCCATGTTCAGCCGCAGGTACTCCGCCGGGACGACGCCGCTGGTGGCGGGGTCCTTGTTGAGGTCGAGCGAGTTCAGGTCGGCGTCCGCGCCACCGAACTTACCGGCCCCCCCGAAGGTGGTGCCCGCGTAGACCCGCTTGGAGATGCCGGTCAGGAACGTCGCCACCAGGTCAGGGCGCTTCGCGCCGTTGGTCAGCGTGTTCGGGTTGTTGATCCCGTAGATGTTCTTGACCAGGTAGGGGAGCTCGGGGTTCTGGACCTTGCCGAGCAGAGCGCCATCCTGATCGGGCCGCGACCGGTTGAAGTAGTCCTTCAAGTTGGCCGGGACGACCACCTCGTTGACGAGCGGGTTGCCCAGGCGAGAGACCTGCGCGTTGTACTGTCCGGCAGGGCTCGTGCTCTCATCGGTGGAGGGAGACGCCCCCGTCACGGCGAGGGTGCGGGTGGAGCTGCGGCTGGTCGTGCTCCACACCCCGATCACCGGGTTGCGGGTCACGTTGCCCAGGGCGGCGAGGTCGGTCTTGGGCACCTGCAGGGAGATGGTGTTGACGTTGTAGTGGGACAGGGTGTCGTGACCGGCCTCCTTGAGGTTGGTGCCGTAGAGCAGGTCGAAGACGCGCAGGTCGAGGAAGAACGGGTCGTCGGCCTGGCCGACGTAGCTCTGTCCCCCACCGGTGATCTGGCCCGCGGCGACGGCAGCAGCCCGCAGCGAGGAGTAGCTCGGCATGGAGGCCGAACCGACGTTCGACGGGGCGACCGGCTTGTCGGTCAGCAGCGTCTTGGTGGTGGCGACGCCGGCCTGTGTCGTGTCGATCTCGGTGAGGGTGTAGGTCTGGCGGTACAGCAGGTTGCTGTCCGTCAGGCTGGTGACCGGTCCGTCGTTGTAGAGGAACGAGCCACCGATGCCGTTACCCGTGATGTTGCCGTGGTTGGTCTTGTCGCCGTGGTCCACCGTGCCGCGGGTGTCGACGTCCTTGAAGACCCAGCGGTAGGTGATGTCGGCCTTGGCGTCACCGTTGTTGTCGATGTTGATGTCGTACGCCGCGTCGGTGGCCCACGGGTAGAAGTTCGGGCCGCCGGACGGGTCCTGGAAGGGCGACCAGTTGGCGATCAGCGTCGCCGTTGACGTCTTGTCGGGGCTGACGAAGGCGTACAGGTCGGTGTTGTCGACCGTGGGGTCGTTCGCGACGAAGGGAGCCTCGCGGTGGCTGGACGCCGACGAGGTACCTGGGCCGAGCAATGCAGACCCGGAGGCGGCGAGTGCGGCCACCGAGAGGACGGCCACCGCACGACTGCGTGCGGTGGTCCGAGGGGTACGGGACATGGAACTCCAAACGGGATGAAGGCGACGACTGGTGTCAGCCGCATGTGGAGACAGAGGGCTACGGGGTCACGAAAGAGACCCCGTAACCGTGCTTTCGTGGGAATGGCCCAAGCGGATTGCGCAAAACCGAAAGTGCTTGGGCGACGAATAAGCCAACAAGACCACATGCACTGGGCGTGTGCTGGACTAGGTCACCGGAACATCGAGAAGCCGAGACAGGAGTGACGGGGTGCGAGGAACGCGTGCCGCCGTGGTCGCCAGTGTGACGGTGGTGCTGGTTGCCCTTTTTGCCCCAATTGCCGAGGCGCATCCGCTGGGTAACGCCACCGTCAACCACTACGACGGCCTGGTCTTGTCCTCCGACCACGTCGTGGACAACGCTGTCGAGGACGTCGCCGAGATCCCGTCCTACCAGCGCAAGGGTCGCATCGACCGCAATGGTGATGGAACTCTGTCGTTGCAGGAACGCTCGGACTACGCCGCTTCCCAGTGCGCGGCGATGGCTGGTGCCGTCCGGCTCGCCGTGGCAGGTACGCGAGTCGCCCTGCAGGTCGTCAGCAGCGGATATGTGGAGCGGCCCGGCCAGATCCAGCTCACCATCGGTCGCCTCGAATGCCAGTTGCGCGCAGACGTCGACCTGACGTCGAAGGCGCAGGTCCGCTTCGAGAACCTCTGGGACGACGACGGCATTGGCTGGCACGAGATCACCGCCGTCGGAGACGGCGTGTCCTTCGACCGCTCTCCGTTTCCCGCCAAGAGCATCAGCGACGAGCTCCGGCGCTACCCCGGTGACCTGCTCAGCTCGCCGCTGGACGTCCGGAGCGGGACGGTCAGCGTGCAGCCAGGTGCCGGGTCGTCCACCTATCGGCTCGCCGGCCGCCTGCCGGTCGCCGGGCCCGCAGTCAAGGCTCTGAACGACCTCGCGACCTCCTTCAACGACGTCGTCGGACGCAAGGACCTGACGGTCGGGGTCGGGTTGCTCGCCCTTGTCCTGTCGTTGCTGCTCGGCGCCGGACACGCGTTCCTGCCCGGCCACGGCAAGACGATCATGGCGGCCTACCTGGTGGGCCGCAGAGGCCGGTTGCGGGACGTGGTCACCGTCGGCGCGACGGTCACCATCACCCATACCGCCGGAGTGCTCATCCTCGGCTTGCTGATCGCCAGCACCTCGGCGTTCGCGCCCACGGCCGCCGAGCAGCTGCTCGGGATCCTGTCCGGCGTCATCGTCGCCGGCGTCGGTGTTTTGCTGCTGGTCAGCGCTCTTCGTGGTCGGCACACCCCCAAGCTCAGCCAGGCCCTCGCACCCGCCCCCGTCCTCGTGGGCGCCGGCGGCTCCGAGGACAGGAGCGAACACGTCGACCACCAGCACCCCGGGCATACGCCCCACGACGACGACCACGACGACGACGACGACGAGCACGACAAGCACGAGCACCCGCCCCACGAGCACGCCCCCCATGACCACGCGCAAGCGCACGTCCACGACGATCACGACCGTCAGGACCACACGCACAAGCACGGGCTGTTCGGCGGTCGTGGACACAGTCATGACCCGTCCGACCAGGCCTTCTCCCGCACCGGCCTGGTCGGTCTCGGCGTGGCCGGAGGTTTGGTCCCCAGCCCCTCCGCGCTGCTGGTGCTGCTCGCTGCGACGGCGCTGGGCCGGACCTGGTTCGGGGTGTTCCTCGTCCTGGGCTACGGCGTCGGCATGGCACTGGCCCTGTGCGCGGCGGGCCTGCTGCTCGTGCGCCTGCGAGGACGGCTCGACCGTCTCGTGGGAGGCACCAGGCTGGCCCGAGCTGACCGCCTTCTGGCGGTTCTGCCGGTCCTGACCGCCCTCCTGGTGTTGGTCGTCGGTGCGCTGCTCGCGCTGCGGGCAGCGGCTGGGACCGTATGAGCAGGGCTCGGCGCTGGGTGTTGAGTGGGGTCGCGGTCGCCCTGATCGCCGTCGTCCTGCTTGTCGTAGGGGCTGTGGGCGGAAGCCCATCCAAGCCCACGCAGCAGGGTGACCAGCCTGCCACGCAAGGAGCCACCGACCCGTTGTCGGCGTCGATCGCCCTGGCTCAGAAACAGCTCAAGGTCACGCCCAAGAACGCCCGCGTCTGGGCTTCGCTCGCGATCGCCTACGTCTCCCAGGCCAAGGCCACGGTCGACCCCAGCTACTACGCCAAGGCCGCGGGTGCCGCGCAGCAGTCGCTGATGCTGAACAGCACCAGCAACGACGCCGGCTATGCCGCGCTTGCCGCCCTCAAGTCAGCAGAGCACGAGTTCACTCAGGCTCTGGCGGCGGCCGACAAGGGCCTGGCCATCAACGCCTTCAGCAGCATCCTGTACGGCGCCAAGGGTGACGCCCTCACCCAGCTCGGCCGCTACCCGGAAGCTGCCGCAGCGATCGACCGGATGAACCAGCTGCTGCCTGGCGTCCCGGCCTTCACCCGCGCCTCCTACGTCTTCGAGCTGCGCGGCGACGTGCGGAACGCCCGGTCGGCCTTGATGCGGGCGCTGCAGGACGCCTCCAACCCCGGCGATATCGCCTTCGCACGCAATTACCTCGGGGAGCTGGCCTTCAACTACGGCGGCGACGCGGCCGGTGCCCTCACCGAGTTCGAGGCCGGCCTGGCCGCCGACCCGAAGGACTTCTCGCTCAAGGCCGGCCGGGCCAAGGCGCTGGCCGCCCTGGGCCGGACGACGCAGGCGCTGGCGGCGTACTCGCAGCTGGTGTCCTCCGTGCCGCAGCCTCAGTACGTCCTTGAGTACGCCGAGCTGCTGGAGGCGCAGCACGACCCTCAGGCGCAGCGGCAGTACGCGCTGTTCCGCACCGAGGAGGACCTGTTCCGTGCCAACAACGTCGTGCTCGACACTGAGCCGACGCTGTTCGAAGCCGACCACGGCTCGCCGGCGAAGGCCCTCGAGTACGCGCGGGCCGGCTGGAAGACCCGTCCGTTCCTGGAGATGGCCGATGCCTACGGCTGGGCGGAGTACGCCAACAAGAACTACCCCGCGGCCCTGGGCTGGTCCGACAAGGCGCTGGCGACGGGCTGGACCAATGCGCTGTTCCACTTCCACCGCGGCATGATCCAGAAGGCTCTCGGCCATCGCGCGGAAGCCGTCGCCGAGCTGACGAAGGCCCTGGCTCTGAACCCGCACTTCAACCCGCTCCAGGTCCCGCAGGCCCGCGCTGCGCTGCTGCCCCTGAAAGGGTAGGCCGGGTGGCCTCGGGCGCGAATCGCCCGAGGCCACCCTCCGCTGTGCCGATGAGCTCGCGACTGTCAGCAGGAGTTGGCCGCCGGTCATCCGTCCGGTCCCAGCAGTTGCTCCACAAAGGGGCTGCGGAACTTTCCGGTCGGGTCGAGGGACCTGATCAGGTCGACGAAGTCTGGAAGTTGCGGGTAGCACCCGGCAGCGTCGAAGGCATCGGTGTCGAAGACCTTGCCCCAGTGCGGTCGAGGCGCGTACGGCGACAGCGCGGCCTGGATCGCTTGTGCAGCACGGAGAACGGGACCGGACCGGCGTACCCAGGTGAAGTGGATCGCGACGGTGTCGCGGCCGTAGGCGGGGGAGAGCCACAGGTCGTCGGCACGGACGGTTCGGATCTCGGTGACCGTCAGGAGGTCTGCGAACTGTTCCATCAGGGGCGTCAGGGTCCGCAGTGCGGCGGGCGCGTCCTCGCGGGCGACGAACCATTCTGTCTGGATCTCCTGGCCCCAGCTCGGGTTCTCGTCGGCGCGAAAGTGCGGGAGGCGTTCCAGCCAGGGACCTGCGACACCTCGCGGGGTGAGTTTGACGTCGTCGCCGAGCAGAGCAAAGGGCGCTTCGGCGGGTACGGCTGGGCTCCCGCCGGTCCAGTCGAGGGTCAGGCCGGGCTGGTGCTTCACCAGCACCTCGGTGGTCGCGTCGTCCCGCCAGAGCGTGAAGACGCTGACGCTGTACGCCGAGGACAAGATCTCGTCGAGGTCGGTCACCACCTCGGTCCACCTGAGATGGTCGTAGACGTCCTGCCTCAGCTGGAAGGTGGGTCGCACGTCGAGGTGCAGATGGGTGACGATCCCGATCGCGCCCAGCGAGACGACCGCGCCGGCGAAGCCCTCGTCGCCTCGGGACAGCACGAGCAGCGACCCGTCGTCCGTGATCAGCTCCAGCCGGCGGACGGAGGCACCCAGAACCTGGTTGTCCGTGCCCGAGCCGTGGGTCCCGGTGGCCACTGCACCGGCCACCGAGATGTGTGGGAGTGAGCCCATGTTGTCGAGCGCACAGCCCTGCCCCTCGAGGTAGGCAGCCAGCACCGCGTACGTCGTGCCGCCGGCCACCCTGACCGTGCGCTCCTCGATGTCGAGGACGGGCATTTCCCGTAGCCCGGTCAGGTCGAGCAGGGTGCCCTCGGTGTCGCAGAGGGCGTTGAACGAGTGACGGGTGCCGAGCGCGCGGACCCGGTTCGACCGCGCCACGACCTGCTGCGCCTGCTCCACCGAGTCGGCCCGCACGATACGGGCGGCCGTGTATGTGTGGTTGCCGGACCAGTTCTGTTCAGGGTTCAGCTTGTCGGTCGAGAAGTGCACGGCGAAAGGATGTCACCTGGCGGGTTGATGGACGAAGGCGGACCCCTGTGCGCCTGTCGTCATGACCGGGCCTGCGCTGCGCAGCCGGCGCGAATTCGTAGCGCGTGGACTGATCTTGCCCTACTGTTCGCCGCCTGGGCCGCTGATGGGGGCCGGGACCCTTGGGAGTCCTTGATGTCTGCCCGTCTTTGCATATCCGTGTCGAGCAAAATCAACCGTCGTCGGGGTTGGCGGGTGATGCCACTGGTGACGGTGGCTGCGTTGGCGGCGTCTGGCCTGGCGGTCGCCATTCCGGCGCCGGCTGCTGCTGCTTCGGCTGTTCCGGACGTGACGTCGACGGGGAGTGTGTACGCGGCGGTGATCGCGGCTCGGTCTCAGGGGCATCGGGTGGAGGACACCAGCCAGCGGACTGAGTCGACCACGGTGTATGCCAATCCGGATGGCACGTTGACGTCGGAGCTTGCGGACGGTCCGGTCCGGGTCCGTCAGGGCGACGGGACCTGGGGCGCGGTCGACACCGCGTTGGTCTCTGACAAGACCGGCGTGCACCCGCGGTCGGTGTTGGGTTCACCGGTGCTGTCCGGTGGCGGTTCAGGTCCGCTGGTCTCGCTGGCCGGTCCGGATGGTAGGCGTGCTGCGTTGGCGTGGCCGTCGGTGCTGCCGGTGCCGGTTCTGGTTGGTGACAGTGCGACGTATCGGGACGTGCAGCCGGGTACGGACTTGGTGGTGCAGGCCCTTGCGACCGGTGTGGACGTCCAGATGGTGTTGAAGGTCAAGCCGACCTCAGCTGCCGCGTTCCACTTGCCGCTGTCGATCAGCGGGTTCACGACCCGCCGTGATGCTGCGACGGGCGCGGTGGGCCTGCTCGATGGTTCCGGTGCTGCAGTGATGACGGTCGGGGCGGCCCGGATGTGGGATGCCCACCGCGACAGCGCCGGCAACCCTTCCAGGGAGGTCCCGGTCCTCGATGGCCTCAGCGGCACGGCGGGGAAGCAGCAGGTGGATGTGATGCCCGCCTCGACGTTCCTGAACGATGCTGCGACGACGTACCCGGTGGTGGTAGACCCGTCCTTGACCGTCGTGAACGTCGGGGCGGATGCCTACGTCCGGTCCTCGGACCCGACGACGAATTACGGCACGACCGGGGCGTTGTGGACGGGGAAGGTCACCAGCCCTGAGGCGGACCGGACGTATGTGGCGTTCGGGTTGGAGAAGTTGTCGGGTAAGCACGTTCTGAGCGCGACGTTGAATGCCCGCAACACGTTCAGTTACTCCTGCACCGCCTCGGCCGCGTCGCTGTATCAGGTCACGCAGGGCTGGGCCGAGACCGGCGTGACGTGGAACGTCCAGCCCACGGTGGACACGTCGGTGTTGGCGACATCGACGTTCGCCAATGGCGCCGCGAACGGCGGGGCGGCCTGCGGGACCGCGCCGGCGTGGGTCAGCTGGACCAGCGCCTCCTTGACGACGCTGGTCGCGGGTTGGGCTGGCGGCACCACCGCCAGCTATGGCCTGATGATCGGGGCGAGTGAGACCTCACTGTGCTGTGGGAAGCAGTTCAGCAGCCGCGAGTCGGGCTCCCCGGCGTATCTGAGCGTCACTTACAACAGCTATCCCGGAACAGTGGCGGGCCGGTCGGTGCGGCCCGGCTCCTACGATTCGGTGGCCAACAAGTGGTGGACCGGTACCAGCGGTCCGGGTTTCAATGGCGGCGCCCCCGACCCCGATGGCGGAACCAACCAGCTGTATGTGCAGGTCTTCACGACCGCCCGTACGGGTGCTTACCTGTGGAGCGGTTTCGGTAACAGCGTGCAGCCCGGCGCGACCAGCCTCGCGACCGCCCCGGTAGGGACGTTCACCAACGGCACCACCTACTCCTGGCGTGCCAAGCAGTACGACGGGACTGACTACAGCCAAGGGTGGAGCAGTTGGGCCGATGTCACGATCGACCTGACCGCTCCTGCTGCGCCGACCGTGTCGTCCACCACCTATCCCAGTGGGGTGTGGAACGCTGCGCACCCGGCCGGGTCGTTCATGTTCGCCAGCCCTGGGAGCAGCGATGTCGCGTCGTGGAACTACCGGTTCGCTAACGCCGCTGGCGGCACCAGCTGGGCCTCGGCTGCGGCGACGGCCGGGACGAACAGCAGCACCGCCCTGTCGCTGACGCCGCCACCGGGGTGGCAGACCCTGCACGTGGTGGGGATCGACCACGCCGGAAACCGCAGCACCGACACCAGCTACACCTTCGGCGCTGGTGCGGCCCTGACCTCCCCCGCGCCGGGGGCGAGTACGCAGAAGAAGGTTGCGCTGTCGGCACAGACCGGCACCGGCAGCACCCAGGTCAGCTTCCAGTACCGCCTGAAGGACGCTGACCCGTGGGTGGACCTGCCGCTGGGCCAGGGAGCGGTCACCGACACCGCCCTGACCGCGGTCGGGGCCTGGCCCGTCGCGACCACCACCTCCGGGTCGACGGTCAGCAGCCCGACGCTGCTGCTGGACGTGACGAAGTTGCTCGACCCGACCGGCACCGGGACGACCCCGGTCGATGGGACCGTCCAGGTGCAGGCGCAGTTTAAGAACGCCTCCGGCGTCAACACTACGACCACTCTGTCGCCGCCGACCGTGACGTTGAACCAGAACGCCTTCGGCGCCGGCTACGCCACCGAGCAGGTCGGCCCTGGCTCGGTGAACCTCGTCACCGGTGACTACAGCCTGCGCAGCACCGATGCGTCGGTGAGCAGCTACGGCAGCGACCTCACGCTGTCACGGACGTTCAACAGCCGCACCCCCGCCACGGCCGGGCTGCTCGGGCCGGGCTGGACCAGCAGCGTTGGGGTTGACGCCGCCAGCAGCGACTACACCGTCCTTTCCGACATCGGGAGCAGCGTCGCCCTCACCAGCGGCGACGGGTCGCTGCTGGTGTTCGCCAAGACCGCCACCGGCTACGTCGGGCAACGCGACGCCCAAGACCTGACCCTGACCGCAGGGACCAACCTGGGCAGCGCCCCCGGCTCGTTCACCCTGCTGGAACCCGGCGGGGCCAAGACCGTCTTCAGCGTCACCACCAACTGGCCGGCCGTCGCTGCGCTCGGCACCCCGCACGCCTACCCACCGACCTCGATCAGCCAGCCCGGGACCAGCCAGACCACCACGTACACCTACAGCACCATCGCCGGTGTGAGCGTCCCAGTCCGGTTGCTCGCGCCCACCACCCCTGGTGTGACGTGCCCGGCCTACCCCGCCCCGTTCAGTGGAACAGCCAACATGGGCTGCCGTGCCCTGGACCTGACCTACGCCACGGTTGCGGGCCGGCCGCAGATCAGCGCTGCGACGGAACGGACCACCGACGGCACCGGCACCACCATCAACGTCGACCTCGCCTGCTACCGGTACGACACCAACAGCGGCCGGCTGCTGCAGGCCTGGGACCCGCGCCTGAACGCCACCACCTGCACCAGCACACCCGCCGCAGCGGACCTACCCCTCGGCTTCACCTATGAGGACGGCACCGCCGGCACCGCCAACACCGGCCGCCTGTCCACCATCACCCCGGCCGGGCTGGCGGCCTGGAAACTCACCTACGACAGCGCCGCGCTGACGGGCCGACTGATCACCGCGAGCCACACGCACAACGCGACCTACGGCAGCGGCACTGAAACGTCGACCGTCGTCTACGACGTCCCGTTCGGGAACGACACCGACGCCGGCGCCGGCCTGCACCCTGACCTGAGCAGCGGCACCGTCGCGTCCTGGTCCCAACTGGACCTGCCCGTCACCGCCGTCGCCGTCTTCGGCCCAGGTGACGCCGTCCCAACCGTGCCCCTCACACCCGGAGCGGACCTGCGGGACGGCACGGTCCATGCGCTGGACGTCACCGGCCGGGAGGTCAACACCGCCACTGACAGCGGCAGCGGCCAGGGTGGCTGGCGGATCGACACCACCGAATACGACAGCCAAGGCAACACCCTGCGCACCCTGGACGCGGCGAACCGCGACCGGGCCCTGCGCCGCACCGACGCCCCAGCTTCAACCGTCACGTTGCCGACCGACACCGCCGCCGCGGCCCGACTGCTCGACACCCAAAACCTGTATGCCTTGAACGCGCACGACACGACCGCCGAGACCGGCACCCAGCTCGACCTGACCGACAGCTTCGGGCCACTGCACCAGGTGGCGTTGCCGGACGGGACCCTCGCCCCGGCCCGGGCCCACAGCCACACCGACTACGACCTCGGCAGCGAAACCAGCCACCCCGGCACCACCAGCCTGCACCTACCGGTCGCCGAGTGGACCGAAGCCTCAGTCAGCCCGGACATCTACCCCGGCACCGCCCCCGCGGGGATCGGATACGACCGCCGGACCAGCACGTCGGGCTACACCCTCAACAGCGGCGCCGACGTGACCGGCTGGACGTTCCGGACCCCACTGACCTCCACCAACACCCCCGGAGGCACCGCCAGCCCGACCACGACCACTACGGTCCTGGACTCCGCGACCGGGATCGCGAAGGAGTCCCGGATGCCGTCCGATACCGCTGTCAACGGCCAGTAGGAACTGCCCGTAGACGGTCATGAGATCTGCCCAGTGGCGGCCACGAGAACTGCCCGGTGACGGCCATGGGATCTGCCCAGGGTTGGCCGTCACCGGTGTCGTGCTCAGGTCAGCGGGCGGACTCC
>JBBRNK010000038.1:0-12710 GCA_038230355.1 Mycobacteriales bacterium
GCCGCATCACAGAAGGCATGAGCAAGCCCGAGATCATGCGCTGCCTCAAGCGCTACGTCGCCCGCGAGGTCTACGCCGCCCTGAACGACCCGACCACACTTCGAGCCCTCCAACCCCTTGACGAGCTATAGGAGCTTCAAGCATCTTCCGAATGGTGTTGACGTTGATGACATCGTGGTGATGTGAACTCAGATCCTGAAGCGACCGCCCGCGGCCTGGTCGCCGCGATGTTCCCTCAGGCGCTGGCGGGGTTCCTCGGTGGGAGCGTTCTCACCCAGCGGCGCACGCCCACCAGTGACCTGGACATCGTCGTGGTGCTGCCGGGCCCGCCGGCGCCGTACCGGGAGACCAGGACGGCAGGCGGCTGGGTCATCGAGCTTTTCGTGCACACCCCCACGTCGTTGCTGCACTACTGGGACCTCGACGCCGAAGCCCGTCGCACCCCCCTGCTCCGGATGTGCGCCGAGGGCAAGGTCTTGTCCGAAGGAGCGGACGAGGCACAGCGCATCCAACGGCAGGCGCGGCGGCGTCTGGCACAGGGCCCGGCCGCGCCGAGCGCCGTGGAACTCGACCGTCGCCGCTATGTGCTCACGGACTTGCTCGAGGACGTGCGCGGGTGCGAGCACCACGTCGAGCTCGCCTACATTGCGTCCGGCCTGATGCTCGCCGCGAGCGAGCTCGTGCTGCTCGTCCATAACCGGTGGACGGCCGAAGGGAAATGGCTCCCCCGGAGGATGGAGGAGGTCGACCCCCTCGACGAGGGCCCCGGCCTCGCCGAAAGGCTCGTTGCAGGACTGCACGATGTCGTCGCCCAGCATGACAAAACCGCCCTCGAGCGCGTCACGCTGGAGGTGCTCGCGCTGGCCGGCGGCCCGCTGCTTGCCGGCTACCGGGCCGACGGGGTCGACCCCGCGGCGCTCAGGTCTCCGGCAGGGCCGCGAAGTCGCTCTTGACCTTGCGGTACCAGCCCATTCCCGCGATGGGGTGCTTCCACCGGCCTTTCATGCTGGCCAGGGCCGGCTCGTGGGTGCCGTCACCAGCAGCGACCCGCTCCTTCAGGTGCGCGTCCTGGGCCTTTATGATCTCATCGGCCGTCGTGCCTTGCAGGGCGAGGTCACACGGTCCGCCGAGCTGCCGGCAGGTCATCGACTTCATTGGTGGTAGCCCCTTCCGGTCGGGCGAAGACTCGATCCACCAGCCACACTACGACGCGGCTACCGGCCAGTGGTCTCCAGGTAGTACCGCCCCTTGGCGTTCGCCGGCAGCCCCGGGAAGTAGGAGTCCCACAGTGCCCGGCCACGCAGCTCGACCACCCGGCCTTCTCGGACCAGCCCGTCGACGACTTTCTGCAGGGCCGACAGGGACACACCGCACGAGGCCAGGAAGGCCCCGATCGGCTGTCCCTCAGCGGCAGCCACGGAGACCCCTGCCCGGGACAGCAGCCGGAGCCCGAGGTCACCGATCTTCGCGGGCTCGGCGGACACCACGGCCAGCACGTCGGCCTCGGTAACGTTCAGGACGACTTCTCCAAGGCGACGGCCTTGCGCATCGCGCGCCGCCCGCGCTGGGGGTCACGCGCGGCGTCGTAGGCGGTCGCGAGCAGGAACCAGGCGCGCCAGTCGTCCGGACGAGTCTCGAGCTCTGCCTTGCGTACGGCGAAAAGCGCGTCCGCGGCGTCCCGCTCCACCCGTCCACTGGCCGTCAGGGGCAGGTCCTGCTCGACGAAGCCCTCCGCGAAAAGCTGCCGCCCGAGCCGCTCCGACGCGGCCCCGAGCCGGACCTCCCCGAGCACCAGGAACCCACCCACCCCGACGAGCATGAGGACACCGACACCCAGCAGACCGCCCTTCACAGAACCGGTACGGAACAGGTCGACCGCGCGCACCACCATGTAGCCGCCGAGCAGCGCGGTCGCGAGCACCACCAGGGCGGCGCTGGTCCTGGCCTTCACCGGCGCCTCACCGCCGCCACCAGCCCATCACAGGGACAGCAGCGCATCCAGGCCGACCGTGAGCCCTGGCCGGGACGCGACCTGTCGGACGCCGAGCAGCACACCGGGCATGAAGGACGCCCGGTCGTAGGAGTCGTGGCGCAGCGTGAGGGTCTCCCCCTCGCCACCGAGGATCACCTCCTGGTGGGCCACCATGCCGGCCATCCGCACGGCGTGCACCCGCACCCCGTCGACCAGGGCCCCGCGGGCGCCGTCGAGGGAGTCCGTCGTCGCGTCCGGCATCGCCGGCATCCCCGCACGGGCGTGGCCCACGAGCTCCGCCGTACGCCGGGCGGTGCCCGAGGGGGCGTCGGCCTTGCCGGGGTGGTGCAGCTCGACGATCTCGACCGACGCGAAGTACGGCGCGGCCTGGGCGGCGAAGCGCATCATCAGGACGGCGGCGATGCCAAAGTTGGGGGCGATGAGGACGCCGACGGGACTGCCCTCCAGCCACGAGCGCAGGGTGTCGAGGCGCGCGTCGTCGAAGCCGGTGGTGCCGACGACGGCATTGACACCCGCGTCGATACAGGCCCGCAGGTTGTCCATGACGGCCGACGGGTGGGTGAAGTCGACGGCCACGTCGACGCCCTCCAGGTCGAGCGCGTCCCCGACGTCGAAGCCGGGTCCGATCTCGAGGTCCTCGGCCGCGGTCACGGCGCGGACGACCTCCGAGCCCATCCGGCCCTTGGCCCCCAGCACGGCGACTGTCGTCACGTCAGCACCTCCGAGAAGTCGCGGTCCGGGAACGGTCCGATGATGCCCAGCGACAGCGGCCGGCGCAGCACGTCGTCCGCCACCGCACGGACGTCGTCAGGGGTCACGGCGGCGATCCGCTCGAGAAGGACCTCCACCGGCAGGACCTCGCCGTTGACCAGCTCCGCCTTGCCGATGCGGCTCATCTGCGATCCGGTGTCCTCCAGACCGAGCACCAGCGACCCGCGCATCTGCCCTTGCGCCCGGGAGATCTCCTCGTCCGTGACGCCCTTGTCGGCGACCGACGCGAGCTCCTCACGGCACAAGCCGAGGACCTCGTCGACCCGGGAGGGCGAGCACCCGGCGTAGATCCCGAACATGCCCGTGTCGTGGTGGTGGCTGCTGTAGCTGTAGACGCTGTACGCCAGACCCCGCTTCTCGCGGACCTCCTGGAACAGTCGGCTCGACATCCCGCCACCCAGGGCGTTGCTGAGCACCGACAACGCGTAGCGGCGCGGGTCGTCCCGCGCCAGCCCGTGCATCCCCAGCACCAGATGTGCCTGCTCGGTGGGGCGGTCCTCGACGACGGCGCCGGTCAGCGCAGGCGGAGGTGCCCACGGACGCAGCGCTGCCGGCTCCCCCGGCGCCACCACCCCGAAGGCCTGCGCCACGAGTTGGAGGACGAGCTCGTGCTCGACGTTTCCCGCGACGCTGACGACCATGTTCTCGGGGGTGTAGCGCCCGCGGTAGTAGCCGGCGACCGCCTCGGCCGTCAGGGTCTGGACGCTGTCCACCGTCCCGATGACGGGCCGCCCGAGTGGGTGGTCGCCGTACAGGGCCTCGGCGAAGGCGTCGTGGACGACGTCACCGGGGTCGTCGTCGTGCATCGAGATCTCTTCCAGGATCACGCCCCGCTCGGACTCGACGTCAGCCGGCGCCACCAGCGCGGACGTCACGAGGTCCGACACGACGTCCACGGCGAGCGCGAGGTCGGTGTCGAGGACCCGGGCGTAGTAGCAGGTGTACTCCTTCGCGGTGAAGGCGTTGAGCTCGCCACCAACCGCGTCCATCACCGAGGAGATCTCCATTGCGTCCCGGCGCTGGGTCCCCTTGAACAGCAGGTGCTCCAGGAAGTGCGAGGCGCCGTGCTCGGGCAGCGCCTCGTCGCGCGAACCGATGCCGACCCAGACGCCGACCGCGGCGCTCCGGACCCCGGGCACCGCTTCGGTGACAACGCGCAGGCCCCCGGGAAGGACGGATCTCCTGAAACCGGGGGCCTGCGTGGTCAAAGCGCTACTCCGCGGCTACGGAGGCGTCCGCAGCACTCTCAACAGGGGTGAGGCTGATCTTGCCGCGCTGGTCGATCTCGGTGATCTCGACCTGCAGCTTGTCGCCGACGTTGACGACGTCCTCGACCTTGCCGACGCGCTTGCCGTTGCCGAGCTTGCTGATGTGCACCAGCCCGTCCCGGCCGGGCACCAGGGAGACGAAGGCGCCGAAGGCGGCGGTCTTGACGACCGTGCCCAGGAACCGCTCGCCGACCTTCGGCATGGTCGGGTTGGCGATCTGGTTGATCACCGCGAGCGCCGCCTCGGCGGCGGTCCCGCTGGTGGCACCGATGTAGATGGTGCCGTCGTCCTCCACCGTGATGTCCGCACCGGTGTCGGCCTGGATCTGGTTGATCATCTTGCCCTTCGGGCCGATGATCTCGCCGATCTTGTCGACCGGAATCTTGACGCTGAGCACGCGCGGTGCGTACGGCGACATCTCGTCGGGCTCGTCGATCGCCTCGCTCATGACCTCGAGGATCGCCAGGCGGGCGGTGCGAGCCTGCTGGAGCGCGGCTGCCAGGACCGACGACGGGATGCCGTCGAGCTTGGTGTCGAGCTGCAGCGCTGTGACGAACTGCGGGGTGCCCGCGACCTTGAAGTCCATGTCACCGAATGCGTCCTCGGCACCGAGGATGTCGGTCAGCGTGGCGTACTCGCCGCCCTCGTAGATCAGGCCCATCGCGATGCCTGCGACGGGAGCCTTGAGCGGCACCCCGGCGTTCAGCAAAGACATGGTGGAGGCGCAGACCGAGCCCATCGACGTCGAGCCGTTGGACCCGAGGGCCTCCGATACCTGACGGATCGCGTAGGGGAAGTCCTCCCGGGACGGCAGGACGGGCACCAGGGCCCGCTCCGCGAGGGCGCCGTGACCGATCTCGCGCCGCTTGGGCGAGCCCACGCGGCCGGTCTCGCCGGTGCTGTACGGCGGGAAGTTGTAGTTGTGCATGTACCGCTTGCGGTTCTCCGGGTTGAGCGTGTCGACCATCTGCTCCATGCGCAGCATGTTGAGGGTGGTGACACCCATGATCTGGGTCTCTCCACGCTCGAACAGCGCCGAGCCGTGCACGCGGGGCAGGACCTCGACCTCGGCCGCGAGCTGGCGGATGTCCTCGAGGCCTCGGCCGTCGATGCGGACCTTGTCGTTGACGACGCGCTTGCGCACGACCTTCTTGCTCACCGAGCGGAAGGCAGCGGAGACCTCGCCCTGGCGGCCCTCGAACTTCTCGGCCAGGTCGGCCAGGACGGCGGCCTTGAGGGTGTCGGTGGCGTCCTCGCGCTCGGCCTTGCCCACGATGGTCATGACCTCCGACAGCTTGGCCTCGGCAGCACCCTCGACGGCGGCGTACACGTCGTCCTCGTAGTCGAGGAAGACCGGCACGTCGATCGGGTCCTTGGGGGCCTTCGCCTTGAGCTCGAGCTGCGCCTGGCAGACAGCCGCGATGGCCGGCTTGGCAGCCTCGAGGCCGGCCGAGACGATCGCCTCGGTGGGGGCCGCGCCGCCACCGTTGATGACCTCGTAGACGTTCTTGGTGGCCTCGGCCTCGACCATCATGATCGCGACGTCCTGACCACCGGCGCCGTCGTCCACCAGACGACCCGCGACGACCATGTCGAACGTCGCGTTCTCGAGCTCGGAGTGGGTCGGGAAGGCGACCCACTCGCCGTTGATGCAGGCGACACGGGTGGCGCCGACCGGGCCGGTGAACGGCAGGCCGGACATGAGCACGGCGGCCGCGGCGGAGTTGATCGCCAGGACGTCGTACAGGTGGTCGGGGTCGAGGGCGAGGACCGTGCTGACGACCTGGACCTCGTTGCGCAGGCCCTTCTTGAAGGACGGGCGCAACGGGCGGTCGGTGAGGCGGCAGGTGAGGATCGCGTCCTCGGACGGCCGGCCCTCACGGCGGAAGAACGAGCCGGGGATGCGCCCGACGGAGTACATCCGCTCCTCGACGTCCACCGTCAGCGGGAAGAAGTCGAGGTTCTCCTTGGGCCGCTTGCTGGCGGTGGCCGCGGACAGGACGAGCGTGTCGCCCTGGTAGATGGTGACCGAGCCGGCTGCCTGCTTGGCAAGGCGGCCGGTCTCGAACCGGATCGTGCGCGTGGCGCCGCCCGGGTTGTTGATGACGGCCTCGGAGAACTCCGAGCCGTAGATGTTGCTCTCGCCCGTCATGGGCACTCCTCTTTGTGACGGCCGCGCCTGTCGGGGTTCAGCTCCCGGGCGGGGCACGTGATGTCGCTGGACGGGCGTCCAACGACGAAGGGGAGTGCCCGAGTGGGCACTCCCCGTCGTACAGCTAGCGACGCAGTCCGAGACGCTCGATGAGCGTGCGGTAGCGGGTGATATCGGTCTTCTCCAGGTACTTCAGCAGCCGTCGACGGCGGCCGACCAGCAGGAGCAGGCCACGACGCGTGTGGTGGTCGTGCTTGTGCTCCTTGAGGTGGCCGGTGAGGTCCAGGATGCGCTTGGTCAGCATCGCGATCTGGACCTCGGGCGAGCCGGTGTCGGCCTCGACCGTGGCGTACTCCGCCATGATGGACTTCTTCTGCTCAGTGGTGAGCGCCACGGATCTCCTCGTTGCCTCGGGTGTGCGCCCAGGGTCTTCTGCACCTGGACAAGTGAGCACACCACCGGTTCCCCGGCGTTGCGCCAGGCTACCAGCCCGACATTCCGCGTCATGGCCGGACGAGGGAAGGGTAGGACGGTCAGCCCGCGAGGGCGCTGCGGGCCCGGGAGCTGTCCTCGCCGGTGAACAGGTAGTCGAGGTAGCGGAGCAGCTCCAACGGGTCGAACGGCTTGGCCAGGAAGTAGTCGACGCCCTCGGTCCAGGCCCGCCACGCCTGCGCGTCGTCGGCAGCGGCCGTGAGCATGACCACAGGCAGGTCGGGGCCGCCGTCGAGTGCCCGGATCCTGCGCAGGACCGCATGGCCGTCGAGGCCCGGCATCATCACGTCGAGCACGACGCAGTCGGGTCGGTCGGCCTCGACCGCGCGCAGCCCCGCGAAGCCGTCCTCGCTGCCCACGACCTCGTAGCCCTCCGCCTCCAGCACGTCCGCGACGAGCCTGCGGATGGAAGCGTCGTCATCGATCACCAGAATCCTGGGCACGTGCTCCTCCTCGACCTTGCGGTGTCCCCCACCGGATCGGCCCGTCAGCCCCGGCGAGTCGTCACTCGGACGGGTGAACACACAACAACGACCGGGTCCGCTCCACGTCGAGGGCCATCTGGGCCTTCAACGGCTCCACTCCGTCAAAACGCAGCGTGTCCCGCAGTCGCTCGGTGAACGCGAGGCCGACGTGCTCGCCGTACAGGTCGCCGGTGAAGTCCAGGACGAAGGCCTCGACCCTGCGCTCGGTCCCCGCGAAAGTCGGGTTCGTGCCGACGCTGATCGCCGCCGGCAGCAGTTGCGCCTGCGGGCCCGACCCGCGGACCAGGCGACCGGCGTAGACCCCGTCGGCCGGGATCGCGCTCCACGGCAGCGGCTCGAGGTTGGCTGTGGGATAGCCCAGCTCGCGGCCGCGCTGGTCGCCGCGCACGACGACGCCGTGAATGCGGTGCTCGCGCCCGAGCGCCTCGGCCGCGGTCGCGACGTCACCGGCCGCTACGCAGGAGCGGATGTAGGTCGAGGACCAGGTCATGTCGCCTCGGCCCTGCAGCGGGAAGGGCTCGACGCTGAACCCGAAGCGGCGACCGTCCTCAGCCAGTGCCGTCACGGTGCCGCCGCCCTTGTTGCCGTAGCGGAAGTTCTCCCCGACGACGACGACGCTTGCGTGCAGCTTCTCGACGAGCACGCCGTGGACGAACTCCGCGGCGGTGAGCCGCATGACCTCCAGCGTGAAAGGCAGGACGCAGAACACGTCGACCCCGAGGGCCTCGACGAGGTCGGCCTTGTAGCGCTGTCCGGTCAGCATCGGCGGGTGGCTGCCCGGCCGGATCACCTCGATCGGGTGCGGGTCGAAGGTCATCACGACACTGGGGACGCCGAGCTCGCGGGCCCGGTCCACCGACCGCTCGATGATCTGCTGGTGACCGCGGTGCACACCGTCGAAGACGCCGATCGTGACGACGCAGCGCCCCCAGGTGGTGGGTACGCTCTCGACCCCGCGCCAGCGCTCCATGCCCGCCAGCCTAGTCAGGCGGGACGGAACACGACCGTCGGGCGGGCCACCACGCCGGTGTCCTCAAGCAGTGCCACACATTCACCCGACGGGGCGAAAGCCCCGACCGTGCCCAGCACTCCGGTGGGGTCGAGCTTCTTGCCGTAGGACAGGGCCAGCGCCTGCTCCGCGGACAGCTCGCGCCGAGGGAAGGACTGCGAGACGGCGAGGTCCAGCGGCACCACCGCCTCGTCGAAGGACCCCTCCAGCTGCTCCAGTGTCCGGGCGACGTCGAGCCCAAACGGCCCCACCCGGGTACGGCGCAGGGCGGTCAGGTGGCCGCCCACGCCGAGGGACGCGCCGAGATCGCGGGCCAGGGCCCGGATGTAGGTGCCGCTGGTGCAGGTGACCCGCACGTCGAGGTCGTCACCGCGGCGGGCCAGCAGGTCGAACGTAGACACCGTCACCGGTCGGGCCTTCAGCTCGACGTCCTCGCCCGCGCGCACCCGCGCGTAGGAACGCACACCGTCGACCTTGATCGCCGACACGGACGACGGAACCTGCAGCAGGTCTCCGGTCAGCACGCCGATCTGGGTGACGACCTGCACCTCGGTGACCGCCGCCGCCGACATCTCAGCGGTCACCTCGCCTTCCGCGTCATCGGTCAGTGTGGTCACGCCGAGCCGGATCGTCGCGTCGTAGCTCTTGTCGGTGAGCGCGAGGTGCCCCAGCAGCCGGGTGGCCTTGCCGATCCCCAGCACGAGGACGCCGGTGGCCATCGGGTCCAACGTCCCTGCGTGCCCGACCTTGCGGGTGCGGGCGAGGCGCCGGCTCCGGCCGACCACATCGTGGGAGGTCCAACCGCCCGGCTTGTCGATGACCACCAGCCCGTCCGGGGCCGGAGCGGTCACACCGGTAGGTGCGGCGCCGCGGCGAGGGCCACCCTGAGCCGGTCGAGCGTCGCAGCGACGTCCTCGCCGGACGTGTAGCCCGCAGCGAAGCGATGGCCACCCCCACCGAGCGACCCGCAGACGGCACCGACGTCGAGGGCGCCCTTGGAGCGGGTGGAGACCTTCAGCAGGCCGTCGGCCGGGTCGTGCTTGAGCACCGCCGCAACCTCCGCCTCCCGAGCGGTCCGCACGACGTCGATCACCCCTTCCACATCGGACAGGGCCAGCTCGGCACCGGACAGGTCGGCCTCCGTGACGGTCGTCCAGACCAGACCCAGACCGCCCGCCGCGGCCGGCTCCAGGACGGCACGGGTACACGCGGCACCCAGCAGCTGCACGTAGGCGAATGAAGAGGTGTCCCAGATGTCGCGACTGATCAGGTCGTGCCGGATGCCGGTCGCCAACAGCCGTGCCGCCAGCTCGTGCACGGCCGGCGTCGTCGCGGCGTACTTGAACGAACCCGTGTCGGTCACCAGCCCGGTGTAGACGGGTGCCGCGATCTCGGCCGTCAGCGGCAGTCCAAGCCGGTCGAGCAGCTCGACGACGACGACTGCGGTCGCGGCCGCGTGCACGTCGACCAGGTTGACCGTGCCGAAGCGGGTGTTGCTCACGTGATGGTCGATCACCAGCACCTCGGCGGCGGCCGCGACCCGGTCACCTAGCGAACCGAGCCGTTCGATGCTTCCGGTGTCGAAGGTGACCAGAAGCCCCGGCGCCTCGGCGATCTCCTCGGCCGGGACGAGCAGGTCCAGACCAGGCAGGCCCGTGTACGCCGCCGGTACTTCAAACGGCTCACTGCCGAAGGAGGCGCGCACCTTGGTGCCGATGTCCCTCAGTGCGATGCCGAGGGCAAGCATGGAGCCCAAGGCGTCGCCGTCCGGTCCTACGTGGCAGACCAGAGCAACCTCGTCGTACTCCGTCAGCAGGCCGACCGCTCTCGTCCAGTCGGCCTCGGCAGCACTCACGCGGGCTCCCGCGCGGGGTCCTCGGTGCGGTCGTCGGTGCTGTCGTCGGTGCGGTCGTCGGTGCTGTCGTCGGTGCGGTCGTCGGTGCTGTCGTCGGTGCTGTTGTCGGTGTGGTCGTCGGTCACGCGCGGCACGCGGTAGGGGTCGGCCTCGCCGGCCGGGGCGGCACCGCTTGCGATCGCCTGCACGCGGGCGTCCGCCTCGCGGGCCTGGGCAAGGAGCTCCTCGAGCCGACCGGTGGTCTCGGGGACGATGTCGGCGATGAAGGCGAGCGACGGCGTGTAGCGCACCCCGGTCTGCTTGCCGACGGTGCTGCGCAGGACGCCCTTGGCGCTCTCCAGCGCCATGGCCGACTCCTGACGGACGACGTCGTCGCCGTACACGGTGTAGTAGATCGTGGCCTCGCGTAGGTCAGGGGTGACCTTCGCGTCGGTGATCGTGACCATGCCGAGGCGAGGGTCCTTGACCTGGGTCTCCAGGGTTGCCGCGACGATCTCGCGGATGCGTACGGCCAGCTTGCGTGCTCGTGCGACGTCGACCATCAGTCCTCATCTCCACACAGGTTCTGCCGGGCGGACAACACTTCCAGCTCGGGTCGGGCAGCGACCAGGCGCTCGCAGGCGTCGAGTACGTCGCGGACGTGACCGGCGTCGGCGGCGACGACCGCAACGCCGATCAGGGCCCGCCGGTGCAGGTCGAGATGTCCTGCCTCGGCGGCACTGACGGCGTACTTGCGCTTGAGCTCGGCAATCACCGGACGGACCAGCGAGCGCTTCTGCTTGAGCGAGTGCACGTCCCCGAAGAGCACATCGAGCGCGAGACTGCCCGTGAACACTGCTGACCCCTCCTGGAGGACGACCGCCGCCTGCCCTTCTGGCGCAAATCCACACGGTCCTGGCCGTGTGGATTTGCGCCAAAGGGGGTGAGCTACTTGCGGGGGACCTCGCGCATCTCGAAGGTCTCGATGACGTCGTCGGACTTGATGTCGTTGAAGGAACCCAGGCCGATACCGCACTCGTAGCCGTCGCGGACCTCGGTGGCCGCGTCCTTGAAGCGCTGCAGCGACTCGATCTTGAGGTTGTCGGCCACGACCACGCCGTCACGCACCAGGCGCGCGGAGGAGTTGCGGACGATGACGCCGGACCGGACGAGGCAGCCGGCGATGTTGCCGAACTTGCTGGAACGGAAGACCTCGCGCACCTCGGCAGTCCCGAGCTGCGCCTCCTCGTAGATGGGCTTGAGCATGCCCTTGAGTGCCGCCTCGATGTCCTCGATCGCCGCGTAGATCACCGAGTAGTAGCGGATGTCGACGTGCTCGCGCTCGGCCAGCTCGCGGGCGTTGCCCTCGGGCCGGACGTTGAAGCCGAGGATGACCGCCTCGGACGCGTTGGCGAGGTTGATGTCGTTCTCGGTGATGGCACCGACGCCGCGGCCGATGATCCGCAGCGACACCTCCTCACCCACGTCGATCTTGAGCAGAGCGTCCTCGACGGCCTCGACCGAACCCGACACGTCACCTTTGAGGATGAGGTTGAGCTGGGTCTTCTCGCCATCCTTAAGGCGGTCGAACAGCGACTCGAGGGTGGGACGGCCACGGGTCTGGGCGAGCGCGGCGTTGCGCTCACGGGCAGCCCGCTGCTCGGCGATCTGGCGCGCCATGCGGTCCTCACCGACGACGAGGAAGTTGTCGCCGGCGCCGGGCACGGAGGTGAACCCGAGGACCTGCACCGGCTGGGCCGGGCCCGCCTCGGTAACGGTCTCGCCGCGCTCGTTGAGCATCGCCCGGACCCTTCCGAACGCGTCACCGGCAACGATCGAGTCACCCACGCGCAGCGTGCCGCGCTGGACGAGGACAGTCGCGACCGGGCCGCGGCCCTTGTCCAGGCGGGCCTCGATGGCGGTGCCCTGAGCATCGACGGTCGCGTCCGCGAACAGCTCCAACGCCGCGTCGGCGGTGAGCAGGATCGCGTCGAGGAGCTCCTCGAGGCCCAGACCCGCCTTCGCGGACACGTCCACGAACATGGTGGTGCCGCCGTACTCCTCAGCGACCAAGCCGTACTCGGTGAGCTGACCGCGAACCTTGGCCGGGTCGGCGCCCTCTTTGTCGATCTTGTTCACCGCGACCACGATGGGTACGTCGGCCGCCTGGGCGTGGTTGAGCGCCTCGATGGTCTGCGGCTTGACGCCGTCGTCGGCCGCGACCACCAGGACCGCGATGTCGGTGACCTTCGCACCACGCGCACGCATGGCCGTGAAGGCCTCGTGGCCCGGGGTGTCGATGAAGGTGATCTCGCGGACACCGCCCTCGACGGGGTGGTGTACCTGGTAGGCGCCGATGTGCTGCGTGATCCCACCGGCCTCGCCCTTAACGACGTCGGTGGACCGGATGGCGTCGAGCAGACGGGTCTTGCCGTGGTCGACGTGCCCCATGATCGTGACGACCGGGGACCCCGCCGACACCACCGACTCGTCCTCCTAATCCACCCCCAACAACAGGACCAACCGCGACAGCAGCTCCGCGTCCTCCTCCTCCGGCGTGACGATCGAGATCTCGTAGCCGAGGTGGGCACCAAGCAGCAGCAAGGTCTCGTCGGTGCAGGACTGCGTCGCCGTCACCATCTCGCCGAGCTGGGTCAGGACGACCTGCACGAGCGAGCCGGGGTTGGCGTCGATCTTGTCCGCGAA
>JBBRNK010000039.1:0-11466 GCA_038230355.1 Mycobacteriales bacterium
GGTTGTTGGCGGAGAAGGCGGGGCTGACGTTGTTGAGCGACGTCGTCAGGTCGTTGACGGCCCCCAGGGTGAGGACCCCGCCTGTCAGCGTGAAGCTGGCGTCC
The DNA here is from genome assembly GCA_038230355.1 of Mycobacteriales bacterium. Lineage (GTDB taxonomy): Bacteria > Actinomycetota > Actinomycetes > Mycobacteriales > SCTD01 > RYN-111. The sequence continues at coordinate 105 of JBBRNK010000039.1, forward strand.
TGGAGCGTCGAGGTGGTCGAGTTGGCAGTCGGTGGCGTGGTGTCGATGGACCAGGCCAGGGTGTTGCCGTCCGGAGAGACCGTGAGGTCGGAGGCCTGGTGAGGGCTGCCGACCACACCACTCGTCGCGCCGCCGGTCGCGGGGAGGGTGACCGCGAACCCGTCAGCGGCCTTGCTCGCGATCAGCGTCGTGTCGTCCAGGAACGCGGGGTACACCAGGTCCGCGCCGCCGGTCAGGGCCGATGCCGCGCCGGCAGCAACCGACGAGCGCCGTAGGGACACCGCGACGGACGTGGCCGTGAAGGAAACCCGGGTCCACACCGCGCTGCTGCCGTCCGGCGACAGGGCCGCTCCGAACACTAAGTCGTTGCCCGTGCTCGGGAGCTGCTCGAGCACGCGCACGAGGCGCCCGGTGCCGGCGTCACGGACCACGACCCGCTGGTAGCCGGTGCCGGTGGGGGTCGTGGGGAAGCTGTCCTCGATCGTGATGAGCCGCGAGTGGTCCTGCGACACGTGCAGTTCGGAGATGCTGAGGGTGGCGCTCTCCGCGACCAGGGCGGTGGCGGTGGCACCGGGGGCGTCGGCGCTGTACAGGCCGTAGTTGAGGTCACCGTCGGTGTCGGCGAGGTAGACGGTCTTCTCCGTCGAGGTGAGGAAGGCGTGCGCGGTGACGACGGGCAGGGCCAGGGTGCTGGCCGTGAGCGCGGAGGTGACGGCGGCGGCGAGTACGCCTACTCGTCGGGCGGTGCGGGGCATGGTTCTCCTGTCGAGGGATGTCCTGAGGCGGACGACACCGGCCCACGGTGTCAGAGCATCGTCAGGTTCGCAGCGCAACTTGACCGGCGCACAAGAGGTTCACCCGCAGGCAAGGCTCAGCGCGTCTGGCATGCTCGTCGGCAGCATCAGCCACCGCCCCAGTCCGGCAGAAGCGCACGTCGTCCGGCGTACCCGCGTGAACGCCTGTTCTTCAAGGAGCCCCATGCCGATCGCCACGCCCGAGGTCTACGCCGACATGCTCGACCGGGCCAAGGCCGGTCGCTTCGCCTACCCCGCGATCAACGTGACGAGCTCGCAGACGCTCAACGCGGCGCTGCAGGGGTTCGCCGACGCCGACAGTGACGGCATCGTGCAGGTCAGCACCGGCGGAGCGGAGTACCTCGCCGGCCAGAAGGTCAAGGACATGGTGGTCGGGGCCGTGGCGCTCGCGGAGTACGCGCATGTGGTGGCCGCGCGCTACGACGTACAGATCGCCCTGCACACCGACCACTGCCCGAAGGACAAGCTCGACGGCTACATGCGGCCGCTCGTCGCCGTCAGCCAGGAGCGGGTGGACCGGGGCCTCGAACCGCTGTTCCAGTCGCACATGTGGGACGGTTCGGCGGTCGAGCTCACCGAGAACATCGTGCTCGCCGAGGAGCTCCTGGACGCGTGCGCCAAGGCTCGGATCGTGATGGAGATGGAGATCGGGGTGGTCGGCGGGGAGGAGGACGGCGTCGACAACTCCGGGGAGAACGAGAAGCTGTACACGCACCCGGCCGACGCGCAGGCCGTCGCCGACGCCCTGGGTATCGGGGACAGGGGCCGCTACCTGCTGGCCGCCACCTTCGGCAACGTTCACGGCGTCTACAAGCCGGGCAACGTGAAGCTTCGCCCCGAGATCCTCAAGCAGATCCAGGACGCGGTCGGTGCCAAGGTCGGCAAGACGCAGCCGTTCGACCTGGTCTTCCACGGCGGGAGCGGCTCGCTGCTGTCCGAGATCCGCGAGACCCTCGACTACGGCGTCGTGAAGATGAACGTCGACACCGACACCCAGTACGCCTACACGCGGCCGGTCGCCAACCACATGCTGAAGAACTACGACGGCGTCCTCAAGGTCGACGGCGAGGTTGGCAGCAAGAAGCTGTACGACCCCCGGGTGTGGGGCAAGGCCGCCGAGAACGCCATGGCGGCCCGGGTCGTCACGGCCTGCGAGGACCTGCGCTCGTCAGGAACCTCACCGAAGCGGTAGTTCGCGACCCATCACGTGGTCTAGCCTGTCAACTCGCCACGCCACACGGGGTGGGGACAACCTCGGAGGACTCGCGTGTCGCTGCTTCGTGCCCACCAGCCCAAGCACGCCAAGCCCAGCAAGGCGGCCCCCGTTCTTGCGGTCGGTGGGATGACGGTCACCCTCGGCGCCGGTCTGTCCGCCGCGGCCTCGAGCGCGCAGGCCGCAAGCGAGGACGACTTCGCCCGGCTGCGGATGTGCGAGAGCGGAAACCACTACGCGACCAACACCGGCAACGGCTTCTACGGCGCCTACCAGTTCGACGCCCGCACCTGGCACGGCCTGGGCTACAGCTCCCTGCCGTCGAACGCCTCCCCCGCCACCCAGGACGCCGCAGCCCGCGAGCTTCAGGCCCAGCGGGGCTGGCAGCCGTGGCCGGGCTGCTCGCGCAATCTCAACCTGGGCCGCGACACCGCGGCCCCCAGGGCCTCGCGCAGCCGGTTCGTCGTGCTCCCGAAAGCCACCGCAAGAACGGCCCCCCGCTTCACCGGGCACGTCATGACGACCGCCGACGTCCACGCCACCCGCGCTGACGTGTCGGCCTGGCAGTCGCGAATGAAGGCGCGGGGCTGGGACCTGGCGGTCGACGGTCGCTACGGTCCGCACAGCGCGCGGGTCGCCGCCCGCTTCGCCTCGGAGAAGCGGCTGCAGACAGTGCCGGGCACGGTTGACCACGTGCTGTGGACCGCCGCCTGGCAGCTGCCCGTCTCCTGACACCGGGCCGGGCCGTCGGCCATGATGGTGGCGTGCTGGTCCTCGAAGACGTGTGCGTCGTGCGCGGCACGACGACCGTGCTGTCAGACGTCTCCGCGGTCCTGGCCACGGGTCGCTGCACCGCCATCGCAGGACCGTCAGGTGCTGGCAAGTCGACGCTGCTCCGGCTGCTCGACCGGTTGTTGGAGCCCACCAGCGGCCGGGTCACCTTCCACGGCGCCCCCCTGCCGTCGTACGACGTGCTCGAGCTCAGGCGTCGGGTGGGGCTGGTGCAGCAGGCTCCCGTGCTGCTCGCCGAGGACGTGCTCGCGGACCTGCGGGTCGGCCGCCCAGGGCTGACCCCGGATGAGGCGGCAGCGCTGCTCGCGCGGGCCGGCCTCGAGGGGCTGCCGATGGACCGGGAGACGTCTTCGCTGTCGGGGGGAGAGGCCCAGCGCCTGTGCCTGGCCCGGGCGCTCGCGGTTGGTCCGGAGGTGCTGCTGCTCGACGAGCCGACCTCCGCCCTGGACGCTGTCGCGGCCCAGTCGGTCGAGCGGGTCGTCCGGTCCCTCGTCGCCGACGGCCTCACCGCGGTCCTGGTCAGCCACGACCTGAGGCAGGCCCGTCGGCTCGCCGACGACGTCGTGGTGCTGCGCGGTGGCCGCGTCGTCGAGAGCGGCCCGGCGTCGACGTCGCAGTACCTCGCAGGGGCGTCATGACCCTGCTCGCCTCGGGAACGCACCCGTCGGTACCGAGCTGGTGGGGCGTCGCCGCCTCGGTCCTGCTGGTCGTCGTGACGGTCGCCGTGGTGGTGCGCGAGCAGCTCGGCCTGGGGCGTGAGGTCCTGGTCGCGTGCGTTCGGGCCATCGTTCAGCTGGTTGCGGTCGGCGCCCTGCTGGGGGTCCTGTTCACCCGCGCCGGGCTGCCCGGCTCGCTGCTCTGGGTGGCGGGGATGGTCGCGGTCGGAGCCCGAGTCGCCGGGGGCCGCGGACGTGGCGTGCCCCGGTCGACGTGGGTGGCCGCGATCGCGATCACCGCAGGGGTGGTGGCCACCCTCGGACTGCTCGTCGTCGCGCAGGTCATCGACGCCCAGCCTCGGGTCGTCGTACCCGTCGGGGGGATGGTCGTGTCGGCGGCGACCCGTGGGACCTCCGTGGTGCTGCTCCGGATCGCCGAGCAGTCCGTCACCGCCCGCCGCCAGATCGAAGCGCGGCTCGCCCTCGGACTGCCGGCAGCGCTCGCCTTCGCCCCGCACCGGCGGACTGCTCTGCGGACCGCACTGGTGACCGACATCGACCAGGTGAAGACGGTAGGGCTGATCTCCCTGCCGGGCGCGATGACCGGGCTGCTGCTCGCCGGCGTCGACCCGCTGACCGCCATCCGTTACCAGGTGGTCGTGATGTACATGCTGCTCAGTGCCGTCGCCGTCGCCGGGGTCGTGGCGTCCCGCCTCGCGTCCTCCCGGCTGTTCGACGATGCCCAGCGGCTGCTGGAGACGGTGGCGTGACGTGTTGATCCACCCGTGGGATGCGGGGCACGATGGAGAGTGGCAGGCGTTCCTGGCCACCCAGGACGTCGGAACGCTGATCTGCCCGACTGCCGACCTTCCCGTCGTGGTGCCCACCCACTTCGTGTGGAGCGGCACCGAGGTCCTGCTGCACCTGGCGCGCCCCAACCCGGCCCTCGCCGCCCTGGCTGCGCGGCCCCAGGCGGTCTTCTCCGTGCACGGAGACTGGGCCTATGTCCCGGCAGCATGGAAGGCCATCGGCGACGAGGACGCAGCCCTCGGGATCCCCACGTCCTACTACGCCGCCGTGACCCTCACGTGCACGGCGGACCTGCTCGGCGGCGACGCCTTGCTCGACGTGCTCAGAGCCCAGCTCGACCACTTCGAGCCCGGCTCCGCGATCGCCGATCCGTCCGTCCACCGGCGCAGACTGCCTGGGATCACGGGGATCCGGCTCACGGTCGACGCCGTCCAGGCCAAGTTCAAGTACGGCGGCAACGTCGACGAGGCCCACCGCGCCGCCGTCGTCGACCGCCTCCCGGAAGGAGCCCGATCCCAGCTGCTGCGGCGTACCCCTCCACCTCCTGCGTCCTAGCCCCCACCCACGGCGGTGGGGCCTTTCCTAGGACGCTGGGGCTCCCACGACGCGGGTGAGGAAGTCGCGGACCACCGAGACGAAGGCCTCGGGCTCCTCGATGAACGCCAGGTGACCGCTGCTCTCGAACACGTGCAGCTCCGCTCCTGGGACCAGCTGTGCGATCCGCTCGGACGCGGCCGGGACGCAGGTGCGGTCGTGCCGGCCGGTGAGGACGAGCACCGGCTGGGTGACGTGCGGCAGCCGGTCCTCGACGTCGATGTCGAGACCCCCGCCTTCCAGGGAGGCGGCCCGCAGGACGGCGGTACTGAACACCATGTCCGTGAGGGTCAGGTCGGCGATCCGCGGGTCGCGCGGGTCGGCGAAGTGCCAGGGGAGCTGGTCGAGCATCAACTGCCGCGCGTCGTCCTCGGTCTGGACGGTGGACTCCAGCGCCCAGGAGGCCGCCACCTGCTCGCGCAGCTCCTCCGGCTCGAAGACCGCAAGGCCCTTCTCCACCTCGTTGAGGTAGGCCATGGACGGCACTCCGCTGCTCACGATCGTTGCCGCCGCCGCTCCCGGAGCATCGGCCGCGTGCTGCAGTGCGATGAACGCCCCGTAGCTGTGACCTAGTACGGCGTACTCCTCGTAGCCCAGCGCTGCCGCCAGGGCCGACACGTCACTCGCATGTTGGCTCAGCGTCCACGTCGCCGGGTCCGTCCCGCGGTCGCTACGCCCCTGCTCGCGGGAGTCGACAAGCACCAGCCGGAAGGTGTCGGCCAGCGGGTTCAGCCAGGTGCCGAAGATCGTGTGGTCGAGTCCGGGCCCGCCATGCAGGACGATCAGGGGGAACCCCTCCTCGGGGCCACGGAGGTCGGCATAGAGGCGGGTCTCGTGCACGGGAAAGAGGGGCATATTCGCATTCTGGGGTCCGTCGCGTCCTGGCGCATCCATTGATCAGGCAGGATGGGCGGATGTCGCTGACCGGTCGAGACCTTCTGGGCGGACCACCGCCCACCCTGCTGCCCGACGAGGTGGCGCCCCGTGCGCTGCTGGAAGGCGGTACGCCCGCAGCCGAGGTGGCGGCCACGTACCCGACCCACAGCGCCGCCTGGGCCGACCTCGCCTTCGAGGCCTACACCCGGGGCGCTGTCATCGAGTCCTACGCCTACGCCCGCGTCGGCTACCACCGCGGACTGGACGCGCTGCGCCGCAACGGCTGGAAGGGTTTCGGCCCGGTCCCCTGGTCGCACCGCCCCAACCAGGGCTTCCTGCGTGCGCTCTACGCCCTCGGTCGGGCTGCCGACGCGATCTCGGAGGCCGATGAGGCGTCCCGGATCGCGGCGTTCCTCGACGAGTCCGACCCCGCCGCGCGGACCGCTCTGGACGCTCTCTAACCCCGCGTCGCAGCGCTAGTGGACAGACAGGTGAGACACGGGTGCCTGCCACTGCCCGCGCAGGATCCGGTGGATCGGCGCGCTCTGCGCGTCGTCGTACCGGGCCAACACGGCGGCGAGGTCGTCACGTGCACTCGGTGTGTCGTACGCCGCGAGTTCCCGGCGGAGCTGTCCCTGCTGACGCAGCGCCTGCCGGCGCCGGGCAACGGCCGACGTGACGGCCTTCACTGCCGTTGGTGAGCTTGTCATTGCGAATCCCTTCTGGTGAGCACGCCGAGAATTCGACGTCCTACCTAAGTCTCGGTGAGTTTGGCCGAGAGAAACACCCGAGAGCTTGTTGCGTCAGGCACATCGAGCGGTGCTACGCCAAGATCGTGATGAGCATCACCGCGGTACTTCTCACAGGAGTTTCACCCGGGCTTACCCCGTCTGTCGGCGACACTAGACGGGCGGCTTCGGGAGCTGCGGTGGCCTGCGGCGGCCCAACAGCGCCGCGCCGGGGATGCCGGCGATCGTGCGGCCGGTCTCGTCGACGAACTGCATGATCCGCTCGGTCGACCCGGCAATGAACGCGACCTTCTCGTGCGTGTCCGCCAAGGTCCGCAGAACGGGCAGGATGTCGCGCTGCACCTGCGCCAGGGTCTCAGGGACGGACGCGACGATCGGGTCGTCGAGGATCCTCGCCATCCGCGTCATCCCGGGGGCGAGCGCCTTGAGCGGCTCCTCGAGCTCGGTGACGATCGAGTCGATCCGCGTGACCATCCGGTTGACGGTCTGTGCCGTCTGCTTGGCCTCAGCCGTCGCGTCGGCCAGGTTCTTCACCGCCGCGCTCAGCGACTGGACCGCGGCCGGCAGTGCCGCGAGCGCCTCCGTCTGGGCCTGCAGCACTGCCAGAACACTGCTGACCACACTGTCGATCCCTGGGATCTTCGCCACAGTGCGAGAGTACGGCTAGACTTCGTCCGCAAGAGGCCCACCGCGCTTGCGGGGGGTCTTTTCGGTTGTCGAGCCAGGAGCTCGAGGCACACGTTCGAGTCGTCCGACCAGCTGCGTCCCGGCGCGGACCTTCACGAGGGAGCCACCCGCATGCCCGCACTCGTCCTCATCGGCGCCCAGTGGGGCGACGAGGGCAAGGGCAAGGCCACCGACCAGCTCGGCGGCTCCGTCGACTACGTCGTGAAGTTCAACGGTGGCAACAACGCCGGGCACACGGTGGTCATCGGTGACGACACCTACGCCCTGCACCTGCTCCCGAGCGGCATCCTCTCACCCGGCTGCGTACCGGTCATCGCCAACGGCGTGGTCATCGACCTCGGCGTGCTGTTCCAGGAGATCGAGGGCCTCGAGGCCCGTGGCATCGACACGTCCAGGCTCGTGGTCAGCGCCGACGCACACGTCATCGCGTCGTACAACCGGGTGCTGGACAAGGTCACCGAGCGCTTCCTCGGAAGTCGCAAGATCGGTACGACGGGTCGTGGCATCGGGCCGACCTACGCGGACAAGATGAACCGGGTCGGCGTGCGGGTCCAGGACCTGTTCGACGAGAAGATCCTGCGCGCCAAGGTCGAGGGGGCGCTCGAGCTCAAGAACCAGGTGCTCGTCAAGGTCTACAACCGCAGGGCCGTGACGGTCGACTCCGTCGTCGAGGACCTGCTGTCCTACGTCGACCGGCTGCGTCCGATGGTCCGCGACACCGGGCTGCTGCTCGGCCAGGCCCTCGACGCGGGCAAGACCGTGCTGCTCGAGGGCGGCCAGGCCACGTTGCTCGACGTCGACCACGGTACCTACCCGTTCGTCACGTCCAGCAACGCCACGTCAGGCGGCGCCTGCACCGGCTCCGGCATCCCGCCGAATCGGATCGACAAGGTCATCGCGGTCATCAAGGCCTACACGACGCGGGTCGGCGAGGGTCCGTTCCCGACCGAGCTCCATGATGCCGATGGGGAGCAGCTGCGGGCCCACGGCCACGAGTACGGTACGACGACCGGCCGACCGCGCCGCTGCGGCTGGTACGACGCCGTCATCGCCCGCTACGCCGCCCGCGTCAACGGCGTCACCGACTTCGTGCTCACCAAGCTCGACGTCCTCACCGGTTGGGACAAGATCCCGGTCTGCGTGGCCTACGACGTCGACGGGGTCCGCTTCGACGACATGCCGATGACGCAGACCGACTTCCACCACGCGACCCCCGTCTATGAGTACTTCGACGGCTGGACCGAGGACCTCACCTCCTGCCGGACCTTCGGGGACCTGCCGAAGAACGCACAGCTCTACATCCGCGCGCTGGAGGCGATCAGCGGCGCGCCGTTCTCCTCGGTCGGCGTCGGCCCCGACCGCGAGCAGACCCTGGAGCTGCGCCCCCTGCTCTAGTCACAGGTCGTGCAGCGTCCGCCAGCCGAGGACGCCGCCAAAGGCGACCAGCCCGACCCCGGCGACCCCATCGGCGAGCCGGACGGCGCGCACGCCGACGGCCCGGCGTACCAGGGCTGTGACGACAGCGAGCAGGCCGACCCAGGTGAGGCTGCCCAGGCCGACGCCGGCGACGAGCGGTACCGCGGCGGTGTCCGAGGTCGCGGACGCGGCGGCGAAGATCGCCGCCCAGCTCACGATCGTCGCGGGGTTGCTGGCCGTCGCCCCGAGCGAGGTCCGGAAGGCGGTGTACGGCGACGCGGCCGCCGCCCCGTCGAAGCCGGCGCGGACGGTCCAGGCGGCGACGAGGGTGCGGGCGCCGAGCCACACGAGCACCCCGGCGCCGACGACCCCCAGGACGACCCTGACCGGGTCGACGAGCAGGAGCGGGGCCGCCCCGGCCGCACCGAGGGCGGCGTAGAGGCCGTCGATGAGAGCGATGCCGGCACCGACACCGAGCCCGGTGAGCAGACCCGCCCGAAGCGTCGAGCGGATCAGGAACAGCGACATCGGCCCGAGCTGGAGTGCTACGAGGAAGCCGAGCCCGAAGCCGACCAGGACGCTGTGCATGAGGGCAGCCTGCCGGTCCGCGCGCCGTGGCTCAAGCAGTCAGTAGCCTCGGGCCCGTGAAGGTCCTCGTCGTCGGCCCCGGTGCGCGTGAGCACGCGCTCGTGCTCGCACTCTCACGGGACCCCGCGGTGACGCACCTGACGTGCGCCCCCGGCAACGCGGGCACCGTCGAGGTCGCCGAGGCGCTCCCCCTCGACATGACGGACGCGGCGGCGGTGGCGTCCCTCGCCCGCCACTACGACCTGGTCGTCGTCGGTCCGGAGGCACCGCTCGTCGCGGGCGTCGCCGACGCGGTGCGGGCGGTCGGCGTCCCGGTGTTCGGGCCGTCCGCGGCGGCCGCCCAGCTCGAGGGGTCCAAGACCTTCGCCAAGGACGTGATGGCCGCTGCCGGCGTCCCGACGGCCGCGTCGGATTCGTGCACGACCCCCGACGAGGCGGTGCAGGCTCTCGGGCGCCGCGTTGCGCCGTACGTGGTGAAGGCCGACGGGCTGGCCGCCGGGAAGGGCGTGCTCGTGACGAGCGACCTGGTCGACGCCGGGAACTTCGCCCGCGACACCCTCGCGACCGTCGGCGCGCGCGTGGTCATCGAGGACTTCCTCGACGGGCCAGAGGTCTCGCTGTTCGCCCTCACCGACGGTAGGACGGTGCTGCCGCTGCTGCCCGCGCAGGACCATAAGCGGGTCGGCGACGACGACACCGGCCCGAACACCGGTGGCATGGGTGCCTATGCGCCACTGCCGTGGCTGCCGTCCGGCACCGTCGGGCACGTCCTGAGGAGCGTTCTGCAGCCCGTCGTCGACGAGCTGGCCGCCCGTGGGACCCCCTTCAGCGGGCTGCTCTACGCCGGCCTCGCGATGACCTCCCGCGGACCGCAGGTGGTGGAGTTCAACTGCCGGTTCGGTGACCCGGAGACGCAGGTCGTCCTGGCTCTGCTGGACACTCCGCTCGCCGGCCTGCTGCTCGCCTGCGCCGACGGGACCCTGGCCGACCAGCCGCCGCTCGTCTGGCGCCCGGGCGCCGCCGTGACCGTCGTCGTCGCCGCCGAGAACTACCCCGGTACCCCGGCTGCGGGGGACGAGGTCGTCGTCGGTGACCTGCCCCCGGGCGTTGCCGTGCTGCACGCAGGCACCCGGCTGTCGGACGACGGGGAGGTCCTCACCAGCGGGGGCCGCGTCCTGTCCGTGACCGCCACGGGCAGCTCTCTGTCCGAGGCCCGGACCCGCGCCTACGAGGGCGTGGCCGCCGTACAGCTCCGGGGTGGATTCTCCCGGTCCGACATCGCGGCGAAGGCCGCCCGTGGTGAGATTTGCGTTCCGACTCAGGTGGAGGGCCCATGACGCAGAGGCTGGACGGCGACGAGCGTACGGCGCGGGTCGCGATCATCTACAGCAGCCCGGCCGAGCACGACCAGATGGCTCAGGCGGGGGCGCTACTGGCCCGTTTCGGCGTCGCCTACGACGAGGTCTGCATGTCACCGCACCGCTCCCCGAGGGCCCTCGCGGAGTGGATGAGCGAGTTGGAGCCGCGCGGCGTCGAGGTCGTCATCGCCGGCTCCGCCGGCTCTGCAGCACTGGCCGGAATCGTCGCAGCTCACGTGGTTCTACCCGTCGTCGGGGTCCCCCTGCAGGGTGCGGCGCTCGACGGTCACGACGCGCTGTTCGGCCTGACGCAACTGCCTCCCGGCGTTCCCGTCGCCGCCGTCGGCATCGACAACGCCCTCAACGCCGCCGTCCTCGCCGTCCAGATGCTGGCGGTCGGCGACATCGAACTTCGGCAGCGTCTGTGGCGCTTCAAGGACGACTTCGAGAAGGCCGCCCTCCGCTAAGCGAGGTCACTTCAGGCCCGACCCCGTCCTGTGGACAACTTCCGGGGTGAGGTCGGGTTCTCTGGCACGGTTCGTCCATGCCCTGTCATCCCGGTACGTCGTGTGCCCGCCGGTGCCTGTCGTGCAGGTCACGTCGTTGATCGCGCCTGCCGTTGCCGAGCTCGCGCCGGCGCAGACCTTCGAGCTGCCCAAGCCGCCCTGTGGGGATGCGGCCGCTGCCCGGCAGATGGCCCGCGCCCTGCGCGGCTGCGCCCAGGAGCTGCTGGGCGCCCAGGCCCTGGCCCACGCGGTCCTCGCCGACGCCCACCAGCACTGGACCGGCACCAGTGCCCGCGCCGCGA
>JBBRNK010000040.1:0-10418 GCA_038230355.1 Mycobacteriales bacterium
CGCGGTCGAAGCCGCCGAAGCCGTCACCCTCGCCGTCCGCGCCCTGCAAGCCCTCCGCGCCGTCGCGACCTTCCTCAAACCCCAGATCACCGTCACCGCCGGCCTCACCGACTACGACGCGTTCCAGCAGGTCCGCACCACAGGACACCTCGACGTCGGCGCCCTGAGCCGGCATGCGGCCCTGGACCTGGGACTGGGAGTGGGCGCGGGAGCTGCGGCGGGCGCCGTCAGCCCGTTCGCTCGTTGGCTGGGCCCGCGGGCGGTCGCCGCCCTTACGGGGGGCGTGGGCACCAAGGTGCTGCCGCGTGGATTCGACGGGGCGCGAAGCTACGGACGTTTCGCGGGGGCGCTTCACGCAGGTCTGGCCAAGGCAGGTTTCCCGGGGACGACGGCTGCTTTTCAGGGCAGCTCCGTGACGGGCAGGAGCTTCGTGAGCGGGGTGGGGTTCGACGTCGGTCGCGTCAGCGACTTCGACGTCGCCTTGGCCAGTGAGGACCTGTTGCACGCTGCCCGGACGGCCGGTGTGCGCCTGCGTTCGGGCGGCGTGCGCACCGGACCGCTTACGGTCGGCGAGCTGCGGCAGCTCGGACTGGCAGAGTTGGCTCAGTCGCTGTCCGCGCTGGCCGGGCGGGATGTTCACTTCATGATCTACCGCAGCATCGATGATGCCGCGGCCCGCAGTCCCCATCTAGGAGTGCCCACACCGTGAGGACCTATGACGTCTACGGGACCTCCGCCGTCACCATGGACGAGTTGCGCGCCCTGCTCGAGACAGTGCTGGGACAGCCCTTCACCGAGCATGACAGCGACTACCTCGGCGGTGTCTACTTCCAGTCAGGGGAGCCTCTCGCCGAGAGCTTTCGCATCGTGTCCAATCACGGAGCGGTCGATCCCGAGGACCTGCCCGAGCCGGACTTCCTGGACCTGCACGTCATCTTGGAGGTCAACGACAGCCCGCGCGGCGCGGCGCTGCGTCAGGACCTCCCCGCGGCGGTCCCGGGAATGCGGCTCCTGCGCACGACCGAGACCTGACTGCGACCGAGCCCGGAACGCTCGGTCGACGCCGCGGCTTCTGGGAGACTGGGCCCTTCACCGTCGTACCCGGCTGAAGGAGTCACCGTGATCGAGCGCTACACCCTGCCTGAGATGGGTCGGGTCTGGAGCGAGGCCCACAAGTACGAGCTGTGGTGCCGGGTCGAGACGCTGGTGCTCGAGGTGCACGCCGAGGCGGGGACAGTCCCCGCCGAGAGCGTCGGGCCGGTACGCAACGCCAAGCCCCCCACCCCCGAGGCGGTCGCGGAGATCGAGGCCGTCACCCAGCACGACGTGATCGCGTTCCTGTCCGCGTGGGCCGACAACACGAGCCCCCGCGAGGCGGCGGCGCACGTGCACTACGGCATGACCTCCAGCGACCTGCTCGACACAGCCCTGGCCCTGCAGCTGGTCGAGGCCACGGACCTGCTGCTGGGCAAGGCCGACGCCTTGGTCGCGGCCATGCGCGAGCTCGGCCTCACCCACAAGGACTCGGTGCGGGTCGGTCGCACGCACGGCATCCACGCCGAGCCGACGACCTGGGGCCACCGCGTCGCCGACCTCGCCTTTGCGATGGCGCGCTCCCGGGACCGTCTCAGGGCCGCCCGCGCGTCCATCGCGGTCGCGAAGATCAGCGGGGCAGTGGGCACCTACTCCAACATCTCCGGCGACGTCGAGACCGCGGTCGCTGCCAAGCTCGGCCTCACGCCCGCCGACGCCGCCACGCAAGTCGTGATCCGCGACGGCATCAGCGAGTGGGTGTCAGCTCTGGCCATCATCGCCACGGTCTGCGAGGCCTTCGCCCTCGAGGTCCGGCACGGCCAGCGCACCGAGGTCCGCGAGCTGTGGGAGCCGTTCGGCAAGGGCCAGAAGGGCTCCAGCGCGATGCCCCACAAGAAGAACCCGATCGCGTCGGAGCGGATCGCCGGCATGGCCCGGATCGTGCGCGCTGCCGTCGTACCCGTCATGGAGGGCATCCCGCTGTGGCACGAGCGGGACATCAGCCACTCCTCGACCGAGCGGGTCTGCCTGCCCGACGCGAGCATCGCCACCGACTACCTGTTGCACCTCACGACCCGCCTCGTGACGGGCCTGGTCGTCGACACCGACCGCATGCGCCTCAACCTGGAGAGCTCGGGTGGGCTGATCTACACCTCGACCGTCCTGCTGGAGCTCGTCGACGGTGGGCTGAGCCGCGAGGACGCCTACGCGTTCGTGCAGGCGGCCGCGATGCAGACCTGGGAGACAGGCACGCCGTTCCGCACAACCCTGACGGCGGAGGCAAAGCAGGCCGGCAAGGAGCTCGACGAAGGCCGCCTCGACGAGGTCTGCCGACCGGAGCGCTACCTCGAGCGGCTCGGCCCCGTCTTCGAGCGCCTCGCCGCTCTCACGTAGTCCTACTCAGGTGCTCCGGGCCCCTTCCCGACAGCCTTGAGCCATGACGGACACCGGTTACTTCGCCCCCTCCCCTGTTGCTTCCCACCGGCCGGCGATCTGGCGGATCGTCCTGACTGTTGTCGTCGCAGTCGTCGCTCCACCGGCGGCCGCCGTCCTGGGTTTCGTGGCAGTGGTCACCTGGTCGGGCTGCTTCATCTCGTGCACGGGCGCCGACCACACGGGTGGCTTCCTGCTCGGCCTGCTCGCCCTGTCACTGTTGGCGGCCGGCCCGGTGCTCGCCTGGGTCCTGCTTCGCAGCGGCCGTTGGGTGGCGGTCGCGATCGTCGTACCCGTCCTGGTTGCCCTCGCGTTCCTGCTGGGCTGACAGACTGCCCGGGTGACGATCCCGCTCCCGCTGCTGCACTCCGGCAAGGTCCGTGACCTCTACGCGGTCGGCGAGGACCGGCTGCTGCTCGTTGCGTCGGACCGGATGAGCGCGTACGACGTGATCTTGCCGACCACCATCCCCGACAAGGGGGCCGTCCTGACCGGTTTGTCGCTGTGGTGGTTCGAGCAGCTCGCCGACGTCATTCCCCACCACGTCGTCACCGCCGACCTCGTCCCCGCGCTCGGGGAGTGGGCCGCGGCTGTTCAGGGCCGGGCCGTGCTGGTGCAGCGGCTCGACATGGTGGCCGTCGAGTGCGTGGCCCGCGGCTACCTCACCGGCGGTGGGCTGACCGACTACGCCGCGACCGGTGTCGTCAGCGGGGTCTCGTTGCCGCCGGGCCTGGTCGACGGCTCGCGGCTCCCCGAGCCCGTCTTCACCCCCTCCACCAAGGCTCCCGTCGGCGAGCACGACCTGCCCATGTCCTACGGCGAGGTCGTCGAGCAGGTCGGCGCGGACCTCGCAGCCGAGCTGCGGGAGGTGACCTTGCGGGTCTACGCCCGCGGGGTCCGCGTGGCCGCCGAGGCCGGCATCATCGTGGCCGACACGAAGGTCGAGCTGGGCCTGCTCGACGGGGCCCTCGTCCTCGGGGACGAGGTCCTCACCCCCGATTCCTCGCGCTTCTGGCCCGCCGAGACGTGGAGCCCCGGGCGGCCGCAACCGTCGTACGACAAGCAGTTCGTCCGCGACTGGCTGACGACCTCGGGCTGGGACAAGGTCGCGCCCGGGCCGTCGCTGCCACAGGAGGTCGTCGACCGGACCCGCGCGAAGTACGTCGAGGCCTACGAACGCCTCACCGGCTCCTCGTTCGACGCCTACCTCCGCCGTACCTGACCCTCCCCACCCCCCTCCTCGGTGATCTTCCGTTCCCGGTACCCGACACGCCGCGGGCGGACGACAGGAGCGGTAGATCACCGGGGGTCGAGGGGGTGTGGACGACGGTGCGGGCTGTGGATGACCGGACGCAGGATCTCCCGGGCTGACCGACCCTCACGGCATGGAGATCCTCGTGTCCCTGTGGCCGGAGCTGGTGGCCTTCGCCGGTAGCGCCGACAGGGCCAAGCACCTCGTCCGTGACGGCATCTACCGTCGCGTCCTGCGCAATGCCTACGTCCTGGCTGACGTTCCCGACGACGCCATGACCCGGCTCGCCGCGCTCACCAGGGTCGTGCCGCCGGGGGTCGTGGTCAGCCACTGGGCGGCGCTCTGGGCACACGGCTTGGACGTCCTGCGGCGGGACGCGGCCGGTGCTGAACTGATCGACCTGACCACGGGACGCGGACTGCGCCTGGCAGATCGTTGTGGTCTGCGCCGACACAGCGCGCTGGTCGATGACGAGGACCTGTGCGAGCACAACGGGCTGCTGATCGTTTCGGCGGCGCGCGCCTTCGTCGATGTCGCCAGGACCTACGGCCTCGTCGAGGGAGTTGCGTGCGGGGATGCGGCCCTCAGGGCAGGGCTGACGACGTTGGACCGCATCGAGGCGTCGGTCGAGCGGGCCGGCGGGCTGCGCTGGGTGACCCGAGCTCGCGCGGGCGTCGAGCACCTGGAGCCACGCAGCGAGTCACTCATGGAAAGCCGACTGAGGGTGGGCTTCGTGCTCGCCGGCGGCCCGCGGATGCCCGCCCAGATCGACCTGTACGACGACCTGGGCGGCCACCGCGGACGCGCCGACTTGTTCCTGGACGGCGTTGCGGTCGAGTACGACGGGCGTCAGGAGCGGCTGCTGAGGCCCAAGTTCGCACACGACCGGCAGCGCGGCAACGGTCTCGCCGACCTCGAGGTGGAGGTGCGGCGCTTCAGCGCGGACGACATCTACCGGCGGTCGGCCGCGTCGCGGCTCAGGACGCTGACCGCAGCCCTGGAGATCGCGAGCCGCCGTACCCGGCCCCGGTTGAGGTTCGGCGAGGACACCTTGCGAGCCCCGAGGCTCCGGCCGCTCGCGACCCGGGCCGAGGGTGCGGCTCGGGCCGCCTGATCAGGCGAGGCGAACGGTGAAGTCCTCGATGACCGCGTTGGCCAGCAGGGTGTCGGCGATCTTGGTGGCCTGCTCGAGGGCTGAGGTCCCGTCCGTCGCCTCGAGGGCGAGCTCGACGTGTCGGCCGATACGCAGGCTCTGTGGGCTGGCGAAGCCGAGGTTCGGCAGCGCATTGGCTACCGCCTGCCCCTGAGGGTCAAGGATCTCCGGCTTGAGCATCACGTCGACGAGGATCCTGTGAACGGCCACGAGTCGATGTTACCGGCCGGCCCTGAACCAGCCCCGTGGGAGCCAAACGATCTACCGCTCCTGGTGACCCCTGGCGGCGCGCCGGGCACCGGAAACGGAAGATCACCGAGGAGGTGGGGGCAGAAGAGGGGCACAAGGAGTACGTGAGGGGGTAGGTGCAGGCACCTGGAGGGTAGGGGCCGCTTCATGGAGATCAAGCTGACTTTGGCGCTGCCTCGCGACGCGGCCAGCGTGCCCGTCGTGCGGAAGATCCTGACGAGCTCCCTCCAGACGATCGGGGTGCGTGAGGAGACGATCTACGACATCGAGCTGGCTCTCACCGAGGCGTGCACGAACGTGCTGGACCACGCGCACGGGACCGAGGATTACGAAGTGGCCGCAGGGATCGACGGCCGGACCTGCGTGATCGAGGTGATCGATCGCGGAGGAGGTTTCGATGCGGCCGGTCTCGCGGAGCCGGGGCCGTACGCCGAGGACGGCCGTGGGCTCTTGATCATGAAGGCTCTGGTCGATGAGATCAGCTTCATCAACCGCCCGGAAGACGGCACGGTCGTCCACATGGAGAAGCGGCTCACGTGGGACGACGACGCCCTGATCACGCGGCTGGACACGAAGAGCGGCGGCTGGGCCGACCGGTAGTCTGACGCGAGTGCCGCTGCCTACAGCTCCTCCCACCGGTCTTCAGGCAGGTCTGAGGGTGGGGGTCGTCACCTTCCCCGGCAGCCTGGACGACAGGGACGCACAGCGCGCCGCTCGGCTGGCCGGAGCCGATGCCATCCCACTTTGGCACGCCGACGCCAGCCTGCACGGCGTGGACGCAGTCGTGCTGCCAGGCGGCTTCTCCTACGGCGACTACCTCCGCTGCGGCGCCATCGCCCGCTTCGCACAGGTCATGCCGACCGTCGTCGACGCGGCCAGGGGCGGAATGCCGGTCCTCGGTATCTGCAACGGCTTCCAGGTCCTCTGCGAGAGCCACCTGCTCCCCGGGGCGCTGACCCGAAACCAGAACCTGCACTTCGTGCACCGTGACCAGCCGCTCGAGATCGCCAACGCGGCGACGGCCTGGACCAGCGCGTACGAGGCCGGCCAGGTCATCACGGTCCCCGTCAAGAACGGAGAGGGCTGCTACGTCGGCGACGAGCGAACCCTTGACGAGCTCGAGGCCGAGGGCCGGGTCGTCGCCTACTACGTCGGCAACCCCAACGGCTCGATGCGGGACATCGCCGGCATCACCAACGAGCGCGGCAACGTCGTCGGGATCATGCCCCACCCCGAGCACGCGGTGGAGGACCTCACCGGTCCCAGCACCGACGGCCTCGGGTTCTTCACCTCCGTCCTCGAGAGCCTTGTGAAGGCGCAGTGAGCAGCCCCGTGATCGACACCGTCACGAACGCCGAAGCCACGGCCTCGGACGCGATGCCCTACGTCGAACTGGGCCTGAAGGACGACGAGTACGCCCGGATCCTCGAGCTCCTCGGCCGTCGCCCCACGGCGTCGGAGCTCGCCATGTACAGCATCATGTGGAGCGAGCACTGCTCGTACAAGAGCAGCAAGGTGCACCTGAGCCAGTTCGGCAAGATCCCCAAGGGCGAGCGCATGCTCGTCGGGATGGGTGAGAACGCCGGCGTCATCGACGTCGGCGAGGGCCTCGCCGTCACCTTCAAGGTCGAGAGCCACAACCACCCGTCGTACGTCGAGCCCTACCAGGGGGCCGCGACCGGCATCGGCGGCATCGTCCGCGACATCCTGACGATGGGCGCCCGCCCGGTGCTGGTGATGGACCCGCTGCGGTTCGGCGACGCGGACCACCCGGACACCAGGCGGGTACTGCCCGGCATCGTGGCCGGCATCGGGGGCTACGGGAACTGCCTCGGCCTGCCCAACATCGGCGGCGAGGTGGTGTTCGACCCGAGCTACCAGGGCAACCCGCTCGTGAACGCCCTCTGCCTCGGGGTCATGCCGGTCGAGCGGATCCAGCTCAGTGCGGCCCGTGGCGTCGGAAACGTCGTCGTCCTGCTCGGTGCCAAGACTGGCCGCGACGGCATCGGCGGCGTCTCCGTCCTGGCCAGCGCGACGTTCGACGAGGACGGCCCCGCCAACCGGCCGGCCGTGCAGGTCGGCGACCCCTTCATGGAGAAGCTGCTCATCGAGGCCTGCTTGGAGATCTTCGACGCGAAGCTCGTCGAGGGCATCCAAGACCTCGGTGGAGCCGGGTTGACCTGCGCGCTGACGGAGACGTCAGCCGCAGGGAAGTCCGGGATGCTCGCCCACCTCGACCGGGTGCCCCTACGCGAGGCGACGATGGACCCGACCGAGGTCCTCGCGAGCGAGTCGCAGGAACGGATGCTTGCGATCGTCACCCCCGAGAACCTGGACGCGGTCCTGGCCATCGCGCACAAGTGGGGGGTCATCGCCACCGCGATCGGTGAGGTCACCGAGGGCACCAGGCTGCAGATCCTCTGGCACGGCGAGGCCGTGGTCGACGTCGAGCCCGGGTCACTCGCCGACGACGGGCCGGTCTACCACCGCCCGATGCAGCGCCCCGCGGATCTGGCCGCCCTCAACGACGCGGCCGCACCTGCCTACCCGCAGGCCACGAAGGAGCTGCTCCTGGCGATGGTCGCGAGCCCCAACCTGTGCTCCAAGCGCTGGGTCGTCGAGCAGTACGACCGGATCGTGATGGGCGACACCGTCCTCGCCTGGCCGGAGGACGCCGGCGTCGTGCGGCTGTCCGAGCAGACCGGCCTGGGCATCGCCCTCGCCACCGACGGCAACGGCCGTTACACCCGCCTCGACCCCTATGCCGGCGCGCAGCTGGCCCTCGCCGAGGCCTACCGCAACGTCGCCGCCACCGGCGCCGTACCCATCTCGGTGACCAACTGCCTGAACTTCGGCAGCCCGGAGGACCCCGAGGTGATGTGGCAGTTCGCCGAGGCCACCCGCGGCCTCGCCGACGCCTGCACGGTACTCGAGACCCCGGTCTCCGGCGGCAACGTGAGCTTCTACAACTCGACCGCCGGTACGCCGATCAACCCCACCCCTGTCGTCGGGGTCCTGGGACTTTTCGACGACGTCGCCCGGAGGACTCCGATGGGCTTCCAGTCCGAAGGGGCGACGCTGCTGCTGCTCGGCGACACCGCCGACGAGCTCGGTGGCTCGGAGTGGGCGTGGGCCATGCACCGCCACCTCGGCGGTGTCCCCCCGCGGGTCGACCTGGCCAGGGAGAAGCTGCTGGGCGAGGTGCTCATCGCCGGCTCGCGCGACGGGATGCTCGACAGTGCGCACGACCTGTCCGACGGGGGCCTGGCCCAGGTCCTCGTCGAGAGCGCCCTCGCCAAGGGGGTCGGTGCGCGGGTCGTCCTGCCCGCAGGGCTGATGCCGTTCGTCCAGCTGTACTCCGAGTCGGCCGGCCGGGCGCTGGTCAGCGTCCCGCGCAGTGAGGAGCTGCGCTTCACCGAGATGTGTGGGGCGCGCGGGCTGCCGTGCGCCCGGATCGGGGTCACCGACGGTGACGTGCTGGAGATCCAGGACGTCCTGACGGTCGGACTCGCGGAGCTGCGAACCGCCTTCGAGGCAACCCTTCCTGCCCTTTTCGGCCCCCTCGCCGGCGCCAGCCCCGACCACCCCTCCGTAGCGTCCTAGCCTCTGCGCGGGGCCGTCGGGCGCTTTCCTAGGACGCAAGGGGTCGACCGGATGGCGAGCAGTGCGTCGTACGACGAGATCAGGGCCGCCCTCGCCGTCCAGCTGACCGCTTTCTGCGGCGGCCTGGACGCGCTCGACCCGGCTGGTCCGACGGACTGCGCTGGCTGGACGGTCGCGGACCTGGACAACCACATGGCCCACAACCTGCGTGGGCTCGCGGCGGTCCAGGAGCGGCGCGTCGACTCCCCGGCCACCGGAGGGTTGACAGCCTGGGCGGGTGAGCTCGCGGGACTGGCCGAGGTGGCCGACCGGGTCGCACGCTCAGGCCGCCTCCGTACCAGCGCCTTCGTGGACTCCGCACTGCAGGCGCTCGATGACCACCCGGCTGACACCGTCGTCCACCAGGCCACGGGGGACCACAGCCTGCGGGACGCCGCGATGTTCCGGCTCGTCGAGGCGGTCGTGCACGGACTTGACGTGGGGATCGAGCCGGCGCGCCCGGCGCTGAAGCTGGTCGTGAAGGCGTTGGCTGCAAGCCTCGCGGAGCAGCACCCGGGCCGCACGGTCGAGGTGCGCGTGCCGCCGTACACGGCGGTGCAGTGCCTGGAGGGACCGCGGCACATCAGGGGTACGCCGCCCAACGTCGTCGAGGCGGACCCCATCGCGTGGGTGCGGCTGTGCGCAGGAAGGGACGGTTGGGCAGCGTTGGTGGCCAACGGGCGGGTGCGCGCAAGCGGCGAGCGGGCCGATCTGTCGCAGCTACTGCCTTTTGTTACCTGATAGTTACCCGACAGTCCTGTTGTGGTGACGCTCTGTGTCCGTTACCTTCAGTGGCGGTGGACGACCTAGCGTGATCGCGTTGGGTCGAGTTCTGGGGGGAAGCACTGATCTGAGCCCGTCCTCACCGACGCCTTCGGGCGCACGGAGACAGACGGTCGCCTAGCGGGCTCAGGGAGCAAGTGGCGAGACCGACCCGTCCCTCAGGGGCGGAGACGACATGTACGTACGGCCTTCGAAGAAGGTGTTCTGCACCGGCGCTGTGTCGTTGGTGCTGATGGTGGGTGGCGCTCAGGCGCTGCTCGTGTCGCCGGCCAGCGGCTCGCCGGTCGCTCATACGCCGGCCGGCGACAACGGTGATCTGAAGATCCACAAGCCAGGCACGGCGTATGCCGACACCCGCAACGAACCGAAGGTCTGTCGCTTCTACGTCGACGCCTTCAATTTCGACCCGGGCCAGGAGGTCTTCTACGCCTTCTCCAAGGGACCCGCCTTCAAGGCCACGCCCGTGCATCCTGGCTCCTTTGTCACCGACGAGAACGGCGACGGACACACCGGCGTGCTGTCGCTCCCCGACGGGATGTGGAAGCCGTACCTGACCTCCGCCACCTCGAACGGCAGCGACAACTTCAAGGTGTTCAAGGTCGACTGCGACTCCGACGACTCCGACGACTCTGACGACTCTGACGACCCGACCCCGAAGCCGACCGCCACCGCCACCGCGACCGCCACCGCGACCGCCACCGCGACCGCCACGGCCACGGCCAGCGCCAGCACTGATCCGACGACGGACCCGACTGCGGACCCGACTGCGGACCCGACTGCGG
The DNA here is from genome assembly GCA_038230355.1 of Mycobacteriales bacterium. GTDB lineage: Bacteria > Actinomycetota > Actinomycetes > Mycobacteriales > SCTD01 > RYN-111. The sequence continues at coordinate 10,328 of JBBRNK010000040.1, forward strand.
ACCCGACTGCGGACCCGACTGCGGACCCGACTGCGGACCCGACTGCGGACCCGACTGCGGACCCGACTGCGGACCCGACTGCGGACCCGAC
>JBBRNK010000041.1:0-8549 GCA_038230355.1 Mycobacteriales bacterium
GCATTCTTACACGCCGGCCAGCACCTGCTGGCCCGGATCGCGGCGCAACCAGGCGAGCGCAGCGCACACCCAGCCGCGCCCGGTGACGAGCACGAACAGCCAACCGCAGCCGCCGACCCGCAGCTCGCGCGGGCTGCCACGTTGCTGGCGGCCGCAGGTGACCTGATCGCAGGCCGGGACCGCAGTGAACTGTCAGCCCAGCAGCGCGCCCTCGACGCCGCGCACGCCACCGTGCCCTTGCTCGCCGGCGCCGGCCTGGTCGCAGCCGCGACCCTCCCGCATCCGGAACTGCACGCCATGACCGCCTCGGCGGCCACCGCAGCCCACGCCTGGTCAAGCAGGGGCATCGACGCGGGCAGTCCGGAGCCAACCGCCGCTGACCCGTCCGATGTCCGCGCTGCCGTCACTGCCGGTGCTGCCGTCACTGCCCCTGTCACGTTGGACGACGCCAGCACGGTGCTGTCTCGACCGACCTCCTCGCCGCCTGGTGACGTGGCGGGCGTGGTGACCGCTGCCGTGCACGGCTGGCAACGCGCCGCCGAACAGGCCGCGCAACTCCCCGCCCCCAGCAGCCATGACCTTCGCCGCGCCGCGCTGGCCGCTGGCCGGCTGCTCGCGTTGACCCAGGTCTTGATCCGCGCGCACCCCCCGACCGACGGGACTCTCGCCGGAGTGGATGCATGTATCCAGCAGATCCGACTGGCCGGCAGGAGCTGGAACGAAGCCGCGGCCGCATGGCGGACCTTCACGACAGGCACCGCTCCCAGCGAGCAGCTGCTGCAGGCCACAGCGGTGCTGGACGACACAGTCAGCGCGCTGGCCCGCACCGCCGGCGACTGGGCCAGCCCGGAGCAGGTCCGCGACCGGATCAGCCCCGACGCCGCCCACCAGCTCGCCCGGGGGGCCTTGGCCGCCATCGCGCACGTCGCCGACCAGCACAGTGCTCAGGTCAGCCGGCTCGCGCAGACCGGCGCGATTTACGCCCCGGCCCGCCAGCTCACCGCGACCGCAGAGCGCATCCCCGCGGTCCTTCGCGGCCGCTGGCTACCCTCCAGCGCGGCCGAATGCCGGCCGATCACCACCGCCTATCAGCACCTGCCCGAACGCACTGCCGCCGCCCGCTTCGCCCACACAGCGCTCAGCGGGGACACCCACCGGGCGCCCACCGTTGCGCCCACAGCGGCCGCTCTGTTGGCGCCGACCGCGGCCGCGCAGACCCTCACGCGGGCGACGACGGTCGCCGAGCAACGCTGGCAACAGACCTGCTCCGCCGTCGACCCGCGCTTGCCGACCGATCCGCACTATCGGGTCCTCGCCGCCGCACTGGACCGGGTAGCGCTCAGCGGAACCGACGCGTCGGCGGCACTCACGCAGGCAGCCGACCAAGGACCACTCCCGCCGCAGCACACCGCCCGTACCTTGCACCACCGGCTGCTCGACAGCTGCCCCGCAGCAACAATCCCGTGGGTCTGGGCCCCGCCGGGAGCGCTCCCTCCCAGCCGACCCACACCACCACCGTCGCTCGCACCCTCCCGCCTGCAACCGGCGCCCAGCACGCCACGCCGCTGACACCACCGGTGGTGGGTGGGGACGGACGAGGCGGCCATCAGCGCGGTGCGACTCGCGCTCTGCGACCTTGCTGTCAGGTGGATAGCGCCGCCTGATCGCGGTTATCAGTCCATGGCCATGCCTGCGAGGTAGGCGGCGACGGGGTGGCCGGCGTGCCGGTCGAGGTTGGCGCGGGCCATGTCGTAGCGCATGGTGGTGCGGGTGTCGGCGTGACGCATGGCGTACTGCATGTCCCTCAGGGGCACGCCGCTGATCAGTCCGGCGGTGCAGAAGGTGCGTCGGAGGCTGTGTGGGCTGACGGGGTGGTCGATGCCGATCGTGCGGGCGAGCCGGTGCAGGGTGCCTGTGGCTGCGGCCGGTGAGAGCCGCAGGCCGTGGGTGTTGAGCAGGATCGGGCCGTTCTTGCGGTCGCTGGTCGCCTCGTGCACGGCGCGCAGGACCGGGACGGGAAGCGGGATGGTGGCGGGCTTGTTGCCCTTGCCGAGGATCTGCAGCAGCTCGTAGCCGCTGTGATAGCTCAGGTCGGTGATGTTGGCGCGGCAGGCTTCGCTGACGCGGAGCCCCAGCATCCCGAGGAGCGCCACGAGCGCGTGGCTCTGGGGGCTGTCGTGGCGGGCTGCGGTGAGCAGCGCGGCGTACTCCAGCGGGTGGAGCACGGTGCGGCGTTGCCCTTCCCAGCTGACCCTGGGTCGGGTGACCGCCAGCGCGGGGTTCTCTGGCAGGTGACCGTCGAGCACCGCGTACTTGAAGAAGCCCGCGACCGTGCCGAACCGCCGTCCGATGGTGGCCGGGGCGAGTTCCTGCTGTTCCATCCAGCGCAGGTACAGCTCCAGGTGCGGGCGCTGCGCCTGGAGCGGCTCGAGCTGGCGGATGAGGCACCAGCGCAGAAACGCCAGCAGGTCCTGCTGGTAGGCCCGGAGCGTGGCACCGCGATAGCGAGCCAGGAAGCTCGCCAAGGCGTAGTCGGTGAGACTGGGGCCGGTGTTGCGGGGCACAAGGACGAAGTCGGACATCAAGGCCTCCGAGCGGGAAGCCAAGCCTTCGCCCTCCAGCCCTCCACGGCTAGACCCCGCCGGTGCCAGCGCCCACCCTGATAACCGCGATGAGGCGGCGTTCTCCGTGGTTAGGGCGACGGGCGTTGGCTGCCCGCATGCGCCGCTGTGGCCTACTACGGCGAGGATGGCCGGATGGAAGAACCCCGTCCTCTACGCCTGGCGCGAATCGACCAGCACAACTGGCGAACGGCACTCGCCGTGAACGTGACCTCTGCCCAGCTCCAGTACGTCGCTGGTTATCAGCCTGTCGCCTTGGTCATCCTCGCGAAGGCGTACGTGCGGCCGGGCGAACTCGATTGGGAGCCGCTCGTCGTTACCGCAGGGGCCTCGGCGGTTGGAGTCGTTGCCCTTGCTCACGCGAGGACGCACACAGAAATGCTTCACCTGGTCGTTGATGTCTCGAAGCAGGGGCAAGGCGTTGGATCGGCGGTGGTGGACCTCCTCCTTGCGGGCGTCGCCGAGACCCGACCGGGTGCGGAGGATGTTCGACTTACGGTGCACCCCGAGAACGAACGTGCGCAGCGCCTGTACCGAAGCCGGGGCTTCTCGCCAACCGGGGAGGTGCGGGACGGTGAGCCCGTCTGGTCGCTGAACATCAAAGGCGATAGATGCCGCGTCTGATGAGTGCGATGAGGCGACGTTCTCTGCTGCCGGAGGCTATGCAGCGCTACTCGCGCTTCTGCGCCTGCAGCGTGTAGGTGGCGGCGAGTCGGCTCGGGTTCTGGCGCAAGCGGTACTCGCTGCCGTCGGTCAGCTCCATCGCGTTGTCCAACGGGTTCCACGGCACCGTGTCGTGTTCCTCTATGGCGGTCAGCGTCAGGCCTGCATCCATCACTGCGGTGATGATCTGGGCGAGGCCGTGGTTGAAGTGGACGATGTCTGGTGAGGCCAGTGGTTCGTCGTGGTTGACGTAGCTCTGCGCGTCTGAGAAGGAGATGCCGGCGGTTTCGAAGTAGGGGTGTTCGAGGACGAGCAGACCGTCGGGGCGAGGGTCGGCCAGTGCCCACAAGAGGGGGTGGGCCTCGCGTATGAACAGGCGTCCGCCTGGTCGGAGCAGCTCGGCGACGACGCGAGCCCAGCCGCGGATGTCGGGTAGCCAGCACAACGCGCCGATCCCGGTGTAGACAAGGTCGAACTGCCCAGCGCCCAGAGCCTCTACGGCGGCGTACAGCTCGCTCTCGACGTAGTGGATCGCTGCGCCGCAGTCCGCTGCCAGTCTCTCGGCTACGGCGAGCGCGGGTGCCGAGAAGTCGAGGCCGGTGACGCTGCGGGCACCCAGCCGGGAGAGCGACAGTGTGTCGGTGCCGATGTGGCACTGCAGGTGTACGACGTCTAGACCGTCTAGCCGCCCGAGGCGGGGGAGGTCGAACGTGACGACGCTGGAGAGATGGCCAGGGTCGGACCGGTAGCGATCGAGATCGTACTCGCGCTCATGGTGCACGACTCGGCTGTTCCAGTTGGCGAGGTTGATCTCCACGTGGTCAGCCACGGCCGTAGGGTCCCATGCGTTCCCGTCCCGCGCCGGTGGCGTCAGGCGTGGGCGAGCCGCGTCTGGTGCGTACGGGACTGGACGAGGCGGATGACCACAAGGGTGGCCGCCACGGCGAAAAGCGCGCAGACGGCGCCGATCGTGATGACCTGCCAGTCTGCGAAGCCCGTGCTGTCAGCGGTGCGCACCACGGTCGTCACCCCGGCTGTTCCTGACCCTGCGGTCTGGGGGTCGGGGACCGGGACCATGGCCCAGGCGCCGGAGGCCGGGACCAGGCTGAGCAGCGCGGCCGTGAGGGCGGTGAGAGCGATCTTGACGAGCTGGCGGATGGTGGTCATGTTGTCCTCCTGGTGTCGGTGTCTGTCTGAGGACTCAGAAACTGCCCGTGAAGGAAGGGGCACGCTATGGGGCCTTCTGCTACTAGGGATTTGCCGTATGTCGCTCCAGTGACGGCGCGACCTACGTTCACGGTCACCCAGGAGGTGCGTCATGAACCCGGTTGGCATCACCGAGCACGACGTCCAGCAGATGCTGGCGATCACCCGCGACTACTCCGATGACGACCCGTCCCACACGCTCCCTGAGGAGCTGCTCCACGACCTGTGGCAGCTCGTTCCCTGCGACCTGGTGTCGGTGTCGGGCCACGACACACCGCGATGGAACTTCTTCGCGGATCAGGAGTACACGGGCGCGACCGTCTCGACTGATCAGGATCAAGATCAGGATCAGGCGCTGGCTTGTGCCTACCGCCAGCACTACTGGGATGCCTCCTGCTCCTACGCCGACCGAACCGGTGACCTCGCGACGATCGCGAGGTCGGCTGACCTGATCGCCGACAGCTCCCCGCACGGCAACAGCGGCATGATCAGCGAGTACTTCCGGCCGCTCGGGCTCGAGCACGACATCATGGTCTGCCTCCCCGCTGGCGCACCGCAGCGGACGCTGAGGGTTCTGTTCTTCCGCGGTCCAGGCTCGGATTTCTCCACCGCGACATCGCGGTCCTCACCCTCCTGCGGCCACACCTGCAAGCGGCTTACATCACGGCCGAGCGCCGTCGCAACGGCCTGGTCCCCCTGACACCGAGGCAGCGGGAGATCCTACAGTTCGTCGAGGCCGGCTACACCAACCGGCAGATCGCCCGGCGACTGTTCGTGTCGGAAAGCACCGTCGGCAAGCACCTCGAGAACGTCTTCCAACGCCTCGGAGTCAGCAGCCGCACCGCAGCCATCGCAAAGCTGCGCGCCCAAGCGTGAGTCGCATACGGGGGACCGGAACTTCGTAGAAGGAACGAGCGCGTCTTCTGAACTGGGGAGCATCTCGGAACGCATTGCTGAAGCGGTTCGTCACTACCAACCCTGAGGAGCACGGACATGCACCACTACCTGATCGAGCGCGAGCTGCCCGGCGCAGGAGCGCTCTCGGACCAGGAGATCCAGGCAATCTCCCAGAAGTCCAACGAGGTGCTCGCCGGCATGGCCGGACGCGCCCAGTGGGTCCAGAGCTATGTCACCGGCGACGCCATCACCTGCGTCTACGTCGCCGACAGCCCCGAGTCCGTCCATGAGCACGCCGCGGCAGGCGGCTTCCCCTGCACCAACATCCGCGAAGTCAGCAGGGTCATCGACCCGACGAGTGCCGGGTAATCCTCACTGTCAACACGTGCCCACACGCGAGGTCGCTCGCCATGTGCTTCCCCGCGCGTTGACCTCTTAGCCCAGATCGGATCAGCGAGTGACTCCACGGGCGGTCCGCTCCGCTCGCATGAACAGCAGAGAGGCGGCGTTCTACATAGCCGTCGCAGCCTCCGGCTCTCTCGAGAGCGGGCTGGATAAGGTCCCGCTCATGACAGATTCGTTGTCGGACGAGGCACAGGTCCGGGAGGCCGTCCGGCAGTTCGACGAGGCGCTTGACCGTCGCGACCTGGAGTCTGCGCTCGCCCTGTGCACCAACGACATCGTGTTCGTCGGTTCTGGCGAGGGCGAACAAGCTGTCGGGCGTGCGGCCGTCATCGACATGGCACAGGCCCTGGCCGCTCAGGCTGCCGACGTCGAGTTCACCGTCACGGACTCGACGCTCGATGTGAACGTCTACGGCGAAGTGGCAGTCATAGCGTCTTTCGGCACCGCCGAGCTGCGATCGCTGCGCGGCAACCGGAGGGGGCCATACCGCCTCACCGGGATCCTCGTGAAGGAGGGAGGCAGTTGGAAGTGGCGCATTCACCACGGATCTGAACCGCTGCCCTGGTGAGGCCCCGCCCGGCCAACCGTCTCGATGGCCGAAGCTGCGCTGTTGAACCGGATACTGGGTGGCATAGGACCCGCCTCTCGCCCTGCCCCGTCGAGAACGGCGCCGACCTGAGTCGGTGCCGTTACACGAACGGCAACCGGCTGCGACCACACCGCCGAGAGCCCCTGCGTCACGGGCGCTGGCTCAGACTTGTGCGCTTATTGCTGACGACGTCGCGGACTGTCAGGCACGGACGGCCTTAGCGAGTGTTTCGACCTCGGTTGCCGCTTGAGCGGCCCCGCCAGCCGCGTGGAACGCGGCGGCAACGGTCCGGGCGCCATCGCGCAGAAGCATGGCCTCGCGCACCTTGACTCGCAGGCGATCCGGGGACAGTCGTCGGGACGACAGGCGGGTCCCGGCGTGTGCGACCTCGACCCTGCGAGCGACCTCGGACTGGTCGCGTCCAAACGGCACGGCGACGACCGGCACGCCGGCGGCGAGTGCCTTTTGGGTGCTACCCATGCCGCCGTGGGTCACCACGCAGGTCGTGTACGGCAACACCTGCGAGTGCGGCACGAAGCGTTCGACACGGGCATTGGCGGGTACGTCATAGGCGTCTGGCGATCCCGCCGGCACGGTCGCCACGACGAAGACATCCTCGTCCGCTAACCCGGCAAGCGCGGCCGACACCACGGCGCCGTCGTCCTGGAACTCCGATGACGTCGTGACCAACACGATGGGCCGATCGACGTCGGCCAGCCACGCGGGCGCCTCCGCTGCGGGTTCGTAGGAAGTCGGCCCCACGAGCTTGTACGACGATGGCCAGTCGGACCGCGGGTACTCGAACGGCTCGGCGGTCAGGTACAGCGTGAGAGGGGCGCGGGTCAGCATGTCGTGCGCGTCGCGCACCGGCTCGGCGCCCGCAACTGTCCGGGCCGCGTTCAGGGCCGGCAGCATTGCCTTCTCGATGCTGCCGATGATCATCGGCGATAGGACCCGGTCGCGAAGCCGGCCGACGGCGTGCCTGGCCGGAGGGAAGCCGGGTCCGAATGGAGGGGTGTCTCGCGAGGGCAACGGAGCGGGGTAGGGCAGCATCGAGGACCAAGGCCCACCCCATGACTCGGCGACCGCGGCAGCACCCCAGCAGTTCGCGTCGACGATCACCGTGTCTGGCTGCTCGATGGCGATCGCTGCTCGTAGGTCCTCCACCTCGTGCGGCGCCCGCCGAGCGAACACCTCGGTAGCGCGCTTAACGGCTGCCACCGGCGACCGGGCCAGGTAGTCCTTGTGCACGATCTCGTTGATCGCCGGCGAGATCGCCTCGGCGTCCATCCCGAGCCGGCGTAGGTTCGGCACCTCGTCGGCCAGCGTGCGCACCGAGATGTCGTGCCCCCGGTCGCGAAGTTCCAGCAAGATCGGTACGAGCGGGTACAGGTGGCCACGGGCCGGTGAGGTGTAGGCGAGGATTTTCATGGCAGTACTCCCTGCAGTAGTTCGATGATGGCCAACTCGGTCTGCCGCCGGGACAGACCCTCCTGACGCCGCAGCAGGTGCCAGGTCTGTAGGTCGCAGGCGGCGATAAGCTGGGCGCGCAGACGGGCACTGGTGGCGCCGGCTCGGCGCTCGAGCCACTGCCCGAACACGCGATCGACCCAAGCGGCGTGGAAGTCGCGCCCCACTCGGGTGCTCTCCGCGAACGGCGCAACCCGCTCCTCCTGGCGGACGAGGTGCAGGACGATGTCGCCGAACTCCTCATAGTGTTCGATCAGGTTTCGCACCGCGCCGGGAACGTCGCCAGGAGTCGCCTCGTCCCTCTGCGCACGAACCTCACGGCCGGTCGCTTCGACGATCGTTCGAACCAGACCTTCCTTGGAGCCGAAACGGCGGATCACGGTTTGGACCGTCACTCCGGCATCGGCCGCGATGGTGTCCAAAGTGACGTCGTCGTAGTACTCCCGCATGAGCCGGGCCGAGGCGGCAGTAATGATCCTGTCGCCCGTTGCGGCTGCCGCCTCGGCCCGCACGCTCATGTCGTACCGCCTTTTCATGTCATTAAGGCTAACATGAAAATTGACCGCGCAACACGGACTCGAAAGCCCGGCGCCCCGCGGGCGGTATCGCCCTCGCCAGCTGGCATCACAACGCAAGAAGGACGATGGCAACGCCGCCGCGCTGTGCGTCGACCGCGACCGTAGCTAAGTGCCGTTACC